>NZ_JBDZYI010000003.1:0-1283822 GCF_040329435.1 Roseibium sp. SCP15
ATCCTTCGGACGCTCCGGCGTCGGGATGTAGGCGTCAACCTGAGCCATCAGCTCACGGATCGCATCACGGCCGATAGCCGCATCGCGGTTCTCGACAGCTGCAAGCGCAGAACCCTTGACGATCGGAATGTCGTCGCCCGGGAACTCATAGGAAGACAGAAGCTCACGGATTTCCATTTCGACGAGCTCGAGAAGCTCTTCGTCGTCGACCTGGTCAACCTTGTTCATGAAGACAACAAGGGCCGGAACGCCAACCTGACGCGCAAGCAGGATGTGCTCACGGGTCTGCGGCATCGGGCCGTCAGCTGCTGAACACACCAGGATCGCGCCGTCCATCTGGGCAGCACCGGTGATCATGTTCTTCACGTAGTCAGCGTGACCCGGGCAGTCAACGTGAGCGTAGTGACGGTTTTCCGTCTCATACTCAACGTGCGCCGTGGAGATGGTGATACCGCGGGCCTTTTCTTCAGGCGCACCGTCGATCTCATCGTATGCTTTTGCTTCAGCACCGCCAGCCTCGGCCAGCGTCATGGTGATTGCAGCGGTCAGCGTCGTCTTGCCGTGGTCAACGTGGCCAATCGTGCCAATGTTAACGTGCGGCTTGTTGCGCTCAAATTTTTCCTTCGCCATCGGCGTCGCTCTCTGTCCAATACTCGGTTCGGTCGATACAGGCTCGAGCGGAACGCATTCCGGCGCCTTGGACAGATCCGCAAGCGACGAATTGCTTCCCGTTGAACTTTTTCAGGATTTCCGGGCGAAAGATCCTTCCGTTCCGGACACTCCGATCAGCACCCATGATGGAGCGGGTGAAGGGAATCGAACCCTCGTCGTCAGCTTGGAAGGCTGCTGCTCTACCATTGAGCTACACCCGCACAACGAGGAACCAGGAACGATGGTGGAGGAGGTTGGATTCGAACCAACGTAGGCATAGCCAACGGATTTACAGTCCGTCCCCTTTAGCCACTCGGGCACTCCTCCATCTCGTCCTGCTTCACGCCGAAGCGATCAGGATGGCTTACCGAAGAGCCCGCCCGGAGGGGGCGAGCAATCCCGTGGCGCGTTTTATGCAGATGCGGACCTTCCGTGTCAACGACGATTTTGAAAAGAAACAAACAAAATCATCGAGACGCTCGAAACGGGTACTTCGCGCGCTCGGGATTACCCCGCCAACAGATGCTCAAAGAGTGCCAACACAAACCGCGAATGTCACGGTTTCCCGACGTTTTTTCTCACTCACTCCCGCTTTGAAAGCATGCCTGTGGACAACTATTCCTGCCTCTACAATTTAGCCCGACGAGTTTCAGGTGATTGAAGAAATTTTGTTTTTCCGCGTGCAGGAACGGCTTAGCGGCTAATCACTTGCCGAGAATCCACATTTGTTGTACCTACAACAAATGACAGATTCCTTGAGCGACATCGACTTTGTTGAAATGGGCCGGACCTGTTTCGGTCACGCAGCCCGGCGAACAGCGAATCTCCTGACGCGCCATTACAACAGGCATCTGTCGTCACTGGGGCTTGAGCTGACGCAGGCACAATTGCTTGCTGTCATTGCCGACGGCTCGGCTTCATCAGCCTCCGATATCGCCAGGTATCTCGGGATAGAACGCTCGACGCTCGCTCGAAATCTGAAACCGCTTGAAGCGTCCGGGCTTATCGCGCGCCAGCAGAAGGGTAACCGGAAAGGCTTGCCGGTACTGACTTCTGACGGGCAGGAGAAGGTGATCGAAATTCACCGGGCATGGCAACGGGCTCAAGAGGAACTCGGTTCTGTTCTTGGCGCAGAAGAAGCAGCCGCAGTGCGCGCGCATATGTCAGCACTCAGGAAGGCTGTTCACATTCTGGAGGACAGGAAGACGTCAGTCGGCCCCGTCCCTCCCCAAAAACGATTCTAGATCCATTCTCTTAACTGTCAGGATTTTCCAATGAGTGACACCATCACCGAAAACGGCAAGACCCATACGCTCGGCGCCCTGCCCAAGAAGGCCTTTCACGAAATGACGGGTCTCGATATTTTTGAGCGCATGATGGCTGGCGAACTGCCGGCACCACCCATCATGATGCATTCAAACATCCGCATGAAGGAGTTTTCCGACGGCCGCGCCGTCTTTACGGGTCAACCGGCGAAGGAATTCCTGAACCCGCTCGGCACCGTTCATGGCGGCTGGATTTCCACGCTGATCGACACGGCGCTTTCCTGTGCGGTTCACACCACTCTTAAACCGGGTGAATTCTATACGACCACATCACTCACCGTGAACATGGTTCGTCCGCTTCTGCCGACGAGCGGCGAAGTCACATGTGAAGGCCGGATCGTGCACCGGGGCTCCCGATTGGCAACGTCGGAAGGCGAACTGCGCGACGCCAACGGCAAATTGATCGCCCATGGCACCGTCAGCTGCATGATTCTGAAGCCGTCCTGAGAATTGAGGCTCGCGCAACTCATGCTTCCCCCTTTTCCTTTGAAGCATTTGCCGCTAGAGCTGCCCCATGACGGACAACAGCAAATCTCATCGCTCCCGTTCCCGTCCGGGTCAGGGAGCGAAACATTTTAACAAGCGCTCAGGCAAGCCGGCGCCCCGCCGCCCCGGACTGCCGCCTGAAGGTCCGGTGCTGCTTTACGGCCTTCACACTGTAGAGGCGGCTTTTGCCAACAAGGATCGCAAGCGCCTGAAACTTTTAGCGACCGAGAACGCGCAAAGACGCCTCGAAGAGCGCGGCGTGAACATCGACGTTCCCGTCGAGACAACAATGCCGAAGGCACTCGACCGCATGGTGACCAAGGATGCCGTGCATCAGGGCATGATTCTGGAAGCCGATCCTCTCCCCGCTTATGGCGCGGAGCATCTGAAGGGAGCTCGGCTGATCCTTGCACTCGACCAGGTCACAGATCCGCACAATGTCGGTGCTATCCTGCGCTCTGCGGTTGCTCTTGACGCAGACGCGGTCGTGACGACCGAAAGACACGCGCCTGAAGAAGGACCTGTTCTTGCAAAATCCGCGTCCGGTGCCCTCGACATGATCAAGCATGTGCGGGTTAAAAACATGGCCCGCTTTGTGGCGGAGATGAAGGATCAGGGTTTCGGCTGCATCGCGCTGGACAGCGATGGTCCCGCGAGCCTTGAAGACACTGCCTTCGCGGAAAAGACGGTTCTCGTTCTAGGCTCAGAGGGAAAAGGTGTCCGCCAGGGTGTCCGTGAAGCTTGCGGCCTGCTTGCCCGCCTAGACATGCCCGGTGAAATCCGTTCGCTCAACGTCTCGAATGCAGCCGTGTTGTCTCTCTATGTGGCGCGTATGAAGATGGGGCTCTGACCAGAGCCTCATAACAGCATCTCCATACCCGGAAAGCAGATCAAGCCGCTTCGCGACCGTTTCTGCTTGTCTCGGTATTTCCCTCAGCTTCGGTTCCCTGACTCGCGTGAGCGACAGTCAGCAACGGAGCCAGGATCAGACTGAGGCCGATCATCGGAGCAAGGATCATCAGGCCTGTACGAATTCCGTATGTGTCTGCCAGTGCGCCAATTGAAAGCGGACCAACCAGAAACCCGAGAAGTGCGATAAAGGACAAGACCGCAACATTCGAAGCGGAGCTTCTCCCCGGTGCCGCAGCCGCGGCCGTAACTCCAAGGGGAAACGCCAAAGCGGCTCCGACACCCAGAATTCCCAGCCCGAACAGGGCAACCAATGTGTCGGGTGCAAACCAGATCACGGCGACACCAGACAATCCGATGATTGCCAGCCCCTGTCCCAACCGCCCGGGCGTTGCCACCTGCCGCAGACGGTCACCGAACAAGCGTGTTGTTGCAAGGCACAGGGAGAAAACGGAAATGCCGAGACCGGCCAATCCCGGATTGGCTGCAAACGTGTCACGCAGAAACACCGCGGCCCAGTCGGCGATTGCCCCCTCGACCAGCGTTGTGCCGAATGTAAAGACGCAAATCCCGATCAACAGTGGATGCGGCAGCCGGAAGCCGTGTGGGCCTTGAGAGCTTGAAGCCGCATCCGGCTCACCCGGCAGACCAACTGTCACAGGCAGGACAGTGACCTGCACGACAACGGCAATTGCCAGACCCGCCCAAATCGGTTCAAGCCCAAAACCTGCGACCATGGATCCGATCAACGTTCCGGTCAAAAGTCCGAAGCTCCAGAAGCCATGCGCCTTGCTCATGATTTTGCCGCCGGTCCGTTTCTCATATTCGTCGGCCAACACGTTCAGCCCCAGTTCCAGAATGGACATTGAACTGCCGACACATGCAAGCACGCCCATGAGGAACCATTGCGAAGTGGAAAGAAAGGGCAGCAGCATCACCAGGAGGAAGACGGGATAGAATATCAAGGTGATGCGCCGCGCACCGATCCAGTGTGCCAACCGTCCGGCAATCAGCAGGGTCGTCAGTGTCCCGAGCGGTGCGCCGACCAATGCGATGGCCAGTTCGCTGTTCGTCAGGCCAAGAGAAGTCTGGACGCCGGGAATATGTGGCAGCCAGGCCCCCAGAGCCACGGGCTGGAGAAAGAATATCAGGCAGATTCGCGTCGCTTGAGACATGTATACCTTCTGGAAATTTCTTGATTGGCGCTGCTTCCAAGTCGTTTGGGAACCGGTGCGCAGCATTCATCCGAAATTCGATCGCTACAGGTTCTACCGCCCGGCCCCAGGCGGACCTTTTCTTGTTTGAGCAGGTCCCGTAGCTGCATTGGCAATTCCCTTTTCATAATCCGGGGAAAGCCGACAATCGGCACAATCTCGCGACTTGTCACTCGCTAATGCGCCGCAACTCACAGCAGGTCAGGTAATTATCCACAGAGGCTGCGTGTTTTTTCCTGCCTTTTTAGTGGCTTAGAAGATTTTTCGACCGCGGAAACGAAAATTTTTGCTCGGGGCATGGACAAGCGCGTCCAATCTGATAGAAGCCATTCCCGGCGCCGGTATAGCTCAGTTGGTAGAGCACGTGATTTGTAATCTCGGGGTCGCGGGTTCGAATCCTGCTGCCGGCACCATTTCCCACTCTTCGCGGAAGCCAGATTTGTCCGCGGAATTCCTCCCTTGAAATTTCGTTATGGTTCAGCAAGTCGCTGATGCTCCCTTCTCAGTTGTGATGACTGAGGCATCGACTACTTGTCTTCAATCCACGTCGACAGTTCTGGTGCGATGGAGGAGCAAGGAGCGACGATCAGGTCACGTGACATGAAGGGGCCTGCGGTGCGACTGACGTCTCCTGCAGCGACACAACTATCAGGCATGCTGACAGGGGTAATGCGTCCTGTCCCCTTGTCGAACAAAAATTGTTGCATCACCTGATCCTGAGCGCAGTCCCTGAGGCCGAAGGCAATCTTCGGGTCATCGGGCGCAATCAGCTCCATGCACTTTCCTTCAAATTCGACGGACACGATCTGGCTGGTATCGGCTCTGTAGGAGAACTGAACATCTCCACCCTGTGGTTTGCAGGAGTGAACCTGCAAGTTTTCTGCGAACCCACGCCCAAGCGTATCGATGCACCATCCCAGAGAATCCGCTTCGTCGAGATTGTCGGCAAGATAAATCACCGGTGTCGGCGTTTGAATTTTGGGAGCTTCGGCAACGGCCGGAGTAGCCAGAACACAGAAGAAGCAAGTCGTAGCGATATTGCCATACTGCATGACGCTCATCCTCTCAGTCGAACTGCCGGCGGCAAAACGATGTTGCCTACCATCCTGGTCTTTCAAGCAACAAATCGTGTCATCGGCATGGAAACCCCATTCGATCGTCCGGTACTGCTTCTCGCTTGATCCACCCATCCGCCTGAACTGCCGGCTTGAACGAGAACGCCGGACCGGTCGGGCAAACCTTATTCCACGTTGCCCATATATTTGGCCTGGTTGATCAGCTCCTGGCACTTGGCCTCGTTTCCGGCCTTCCGCTCCTTGTTGGCATCTTCCAGAAGCGCGCGCATCTTTTCTGCGGTCACCGTGTCAATGCCACTCCGGTTGACGTGATCAATCGCAAATTCGACCTTGCTGATGTCAGCGGCACAATCGGCCAGTGCGTTCGCAGGCGCTACAAGAACGAAAGCGGTTGCAAGAAAAACTTCACGTGTCCGTCTCATGTGTTCCTCCATCACCATCAAGCAGTTAGTTCACCACCCTCGGCACGAAAGACCTGGTCCGGAATTTCAGATCCGGAGCAGTCTCGTCACATCATGCGGTGGTGCAGATCCATCATGATCCAGAGACTTCCTCCCACCATGATAAAAATAAGAACGGCTGCAAACCCCAGAAAGAACAAATTTTCTCCAGGTGTATGCTTCAGGTCCAGGTGCAGGAAAAAAACCAGATGCACCAGCACCTGCAGAACAGCGGCCACTGCGATCACGATGTAGACAGCCGGACCTGTCAACAGCTCACCCCAAACGAGGGCGAAGGGTATGGCGGTCAAGATGACGGCCAGGACAAATCCGGTGAGATAGGTGGTGAGTGAGCGTTCGCTTGCATGTGTCATGTTCTTCCCCCTCACATGACGCCCGGAAGATAGACCACCGAGAAAATCCCGATCCAGACAATGTCCAGAAAGTGCCAGAACAGGCCCAGGCGAATGAGACGCGAGCGCACAGGCAACGTCAGTCCTTTCACCAGAACCTGCCCGATCATCACGCAGATCCCGATCGATCCGAATGTCACGTGCAAACCATGTGTGCCGACCAACGTGAAGAAAGCAGACAGGAAGCCACTGGTTTCCGGCCCTGCCCCTTGCGCAATCATGCCGTGAAACTCGATCAGTTCCATCGCCAGAAATCCGAGCCCGAGAACCAGCGTCACAATGAGCCACTGAACGACCCGGTTTAACCGGTCCTCGCTCATCGAAATCGTCGCCATGCCGAATGTCAGGCTGGACAGGAGCAGAAGCGCCGTTTCGCCCGCAGTATGACCGAGATCGAAGAGTTCCTTAGACGTTGGCCCGGCGGCGGAATTCTTTGCAAGCACAACATAAGTCGCAAACAACAGCGCAAAAATGACTGCGTCGGTCATCAGGTAGATCCAGAAGCCGAACTCCCGCGAATCGAGAGATTTTTTCTCTTCGTGCTCGAGAAGCTCACTGGTCACGGACATCTCTCCCATCACGCCCTCCCCGGCAGAGCCGCACCGGAAGCAGCACCGCGCGGCATGAAATCGCGCATGTCATGCATATCCGCCATGGATATCTGTGCGAGCCGCGCGTTTTCGATCCGGGCGACCTCGGCCGCCGGCATGACGAAATCAGAAGCGTCGTCACATGCCCTCATTCCAACGCAAACAAGGCTGAGAACAAGGCAGAGGGCAGCGAGCCACCAGATGTACCAGACCATGGCAAAGCCAAGCACAAAGGAGAGTGCCCCAAGTATCGGGCCGATCCCGGAACTCTTGGGCATGACGATGTCTTCGTACTGAACCGGGGCCTGATAAGCGGCGCCCCTGATTTTCATGTCATGAAATGCATCCAGGTCACGCACTTCGGGTATCACTGCGAAATTGTAGGGCGCAGGCGGAGAGGACGTTGCCCATTCCAGGGTACGGCCATTCCAGGGGTCTCCTGTTGTATCGCGTGCAGATCCCCAGTTCTTGGCCGAAACATAAAGCTGAACGGCAATACAAACGATCCCTGCCAGCACACACAGGGCACCAAGAGCAGCCACCACCAGATAAGGTTGCCAGGTCGGATCGGCATAGTGTTCCATGCGCCGGCTCATTCCCATGAAACCAAGGACGTAAAGCGGCATGAACGCAAGATAAAAGCCGATAATCCAGAACCAGAAAGAACGGATGCCCCACTTGGCGTCGAGCTTGAAGCCGAATGCTTTCGGGAACCAGTAATTCAGCCCGGCAAAATAACCGAAGAGTGCCCCCGGGATCAGCATGTTGTGAAAATGCGCGACCAGGAAGGTCGAGTTGTGCATCAGATAGTCAGCCGGAGGCAGCGCCAGCAACACGCCGGTGACACCGCCGATAACGAAGGTCACCATGAACCCAATGGTGAACACCATGGAGGGATGAAACTCGATCCGTCCCCGGTAAATCGTGAACATCCAGTCGAAGATCTTCACTCCGGTGGGAACCGCAATGATCATCGTTGCGATCCCGAAAACGGCGTTCACGTTGGCAGACGATCCCATTGTGAAGAAATGGTGCAACCAAACGGTGAAGGACAGGATCGCGATACAGGCGGTTGCATAAACAAGCGACTTGTAGCCGAACAGGCGCTTTCGGGAGAAGGTCGCAACCACTTCGGAAAAGATGCCGAATGCCGGCAGGATCAGGATATAGACCTCCGGGTGCCCCCAGATCCAAAGCAGGTTGGCGAACATCATCATGTTGCCGCCATCACCATTGGTGAAGAAGTGGAATCCCAGCGTCCGGTCAAGCGCAAGCTGTGCAGCCACGACAGTCAGGGCGGGAAACGCGAAGGCGATCAGTATCGAGATGCAGAGCGTCGTCCAGGTAAACATCGGCATGCGCATATAGGTCATGCCGGGACAGCGGTTCTTGACGATGGTGACAATGAAATTGATGCCCGACATCGTGCTGCCGACACCACTCACGATCAACGCCCACAGCCAATAGTCGACGCCGACACCGGGACTGTATTCGATACCGGAATATGGAGGATAGCCCGTCCAGCCCGCAGTTGAAAATTTACCGATCACGAGCGAAACAAGCACAAGCCCTGCTCCGGCTGCCGTCATCCACAAACTGACGGAGTTGAGGAAGGGAAATGCCACATCCCGGGCACCGATCTGTTGCGGCACAATGATGTTGATCAGTCCGGTCAGGAACGGCATCGCCACAAAAAAAATCATGATCGTGCCGTGTGAGGAAAATATCTGCTCGAAATGTTCCGGAGGCAGATAACCTTCGCTGTTGAGGGCTATCGCCTGCTGGGCACGCATCATCAGGGCATCGACGAAGCCCCGTACGAGCATCACCAGCGCCAGAACCACATACATGATGCCGATCTTCTTGTGATCGACGCTTGTCAGCCAATCCGTCCACAGAACCTTCCAGGCCCGCAGATACGTGATCAGCAAGAAGACTGCGAGCCCGCCGCAGACGGTTACCGCGGCGCCGCCCATGGCCACCCATGAATAAAGTGGAATGGCATCTATTGTCAGACGTCCCAGCATCAAGCAGCCCCCCTGCAGATGAGTTCAGCGGCCTCGCTCTCATAAGGCCCGACCATTGGCGCGTATTTGCGAAGAATGAGTTGGAACAGGTCCTTTTCATAGGACGAGTAGTAACTCACAGGGTTCGCTACGCTCTGCCTGTGCAGCTCAACATAGGTTTTTGCATCCAGAACATCGGCGGAGCCGGAGATCTCGCCTTTCCAGGCTGTAAAATCCGCCTCGCTCATGGCATGTGCCTTGAAGTGCTGATCTGCAAAGCCGTCGCCGGAAAACATGGTGTTGCGTCCGGTGAAGACCCCAGGCTCGTCCGCGAGAAGATTGAGTTCTGACCGCATTCCGGCCATTGCGTAAATCTGTCCTCCAAGCGCCGGTATCATCAGCGAGTTCATGACCGTATCGGAGGTGATTTCAATATTGAGTGGCCGATCCGCCGGGAAAGCCAATTCGTTGACACTCGCCGTTCCAAGCTCGGGATACAGAAACAACCATTTCCAATCGAGCGCGATCGCCTGCACCTTGAATGCCGGTTTGTCCGAAGCAATCGGCTTGTAGGGATCCAGTCTGTGGGTCGCATCCCAGACGAGCGTGCCGAGCACGATGATGATGATCGCCGGCACCAGCCAGATCACTGTCTCGACTTTCCAGGAACCTTCCCAGTCCGGGGTGTAAGCTGAAGCTTCATTGGCCCGCCGGTACCGCCAGACGAAATAGAGTGTCAGTGCAATCGCCGGGATTGCCACGATCATCATCAGACCGAACGCGGTGAACAGAAGATTCCTTTCCGCCAGCGCTATCGGCCCCTTGGGAAAAAGAACCGGTGCATTGGACACGCCGCAGCCTTGCAGCAGCAGGAGTGATGCAAGAAGCATCACAAAGGGAACCGTCCGGGCAACACCATGAAAAAATCGTTTGTTTGTCAGTTCGGTCATTGCTCCCCCTCAAGAGGACAAAGGCAGTCTCACAAACTCAAAAAACTTACTGAGACAATTCAGACTAACGCCCGAACAACCCGGGCGCAGAAGGTGCGTCACTTGAAACTTATACTAGACTCACCAAGAGCCTAGCCGAGCAAGTTGAGGTTTGAAAGGGTGACCGGGCGGGAAATTGTCAAAACGCTCTGGTTGTGGTTGTTGCAGCAGACATCTTCGGAGCAATACAATGCCTCAATGTCACAACTCTGATCGGAAGACTGTCAGAAGCGGGCTGCAATCCCGATCAAGGGACCGTGTGTAATCGTGTCGTAGGCAAAGCGCGACGTTCCGGACTTTTCGTTGTCATAGTCAACACCAAGCGCCTTGTATTGAAAATGCGCGGACCAGATCTTGTTGAAGTGATACCCGACACCACCCTGGACGTTCCAGGTGAAGTCGGAACCGGCGCCAAAGCCACCAATGTCCCCTCGCCCGTTCACCGACCATTTGTCGTTGAACATATGCATGGCACGCAGACCAATGACCGGGTCCAGCCAGTCGTCAGCGCGCGTTATGTCAAAATTGCCTGCGATCGTTCCGGTGGCGTCCAGATTCAGCGAAATGTCCCAATAACGCCCACCAGCGTAAACATCGACCGTGGTTTGCGGTGAATTGTAAGCCCGATAGAACAGCATCCCTTCCAGAATGAGCTGATCACCGCCTACACGCACGCGCCCTCCTGTGAGAGGCGTGTCATTGGCCGTTGCCAGGTTCATGTAGGCAACGTCCAGCATCGCACCGAATTTTTGCCTGTAGAGCGCTTCGGTACGCAGCATTGCACCAAAGCGCAGGTTTTCAAGAATATCGCCGGTTCCGATATCGACATCGGTCGCCGGCAATCTGCCGACCTGTGATGTTCCGGTAATGTTTGCACCGACAAAGTAAGGAGCGATGAGGAATTCCCAGGTTCGATCAACACGTTCGTTGACGGGCTCCTGCACTTGAACCGGACCGGTTGAAAGATCAGCTGCCCCTGCTTCGGACACAAACGACGTCCCGGCCGGGGTGAGCAGACCAAGAGCGCATGTGGTGGTTGCAAGTTTCCTGAGCGTCCGCATCTTGTTTTCCCCTCGGGTCGTTTGACCTGACAAAACTGGAAGTGCACAAATCATTCAAGCACACCAAGGACGTAGCGACTACCGTAGGGGAAACGATTGTTGCTCCGCATGGCCCTTTTACAACACCGTCAACAATAGCAATGGTCTGGTAAACCGATCCATGGGCGCGATGATGTGTGTCCGGGATCAGGTCAACAGATGTGATCCGACGGCTGGCAAGTTCCGGAAAGCCTATTTCTCGACCGAAGACCGTTTGAGAAGGAATGCCTCCACCGCGGACTGACTTTCCGGTCGCAGGTTTTCAATCCCCTCATAAGGCACTCCGTATGCCGGCGGACCATCCGGATACTTTTCCTTGCGCCCCATATGGCGCCCAAGAATGCGAACAAATTCCTGTCCACCCCACGCTCCAACTTCCGTGGATACCGGATACTTCTCGTGTGTATCGCGAAAGATATCGAAAAACTCCGCAAGGATCGGACTTTCACCCGGACCTGGAAGGTTCAGGCGAAGCTTGTCCTTCACGATCGCCTTGGGTGTGCTGATGGAATAGACGATCACATGATCCCGCCGACCTTTGCTTTCGTCCGCAAACAGCAGCGCTGCCGACTGATCAACGCCATCGACAAGCCGGTCACGGGGAATGAATTGGTCTGCTCCAGCTATTCGCGAAAGTGTCGTGAACAGATCCGAGACATGGATGATGTTGTTGATCATGGTGTCAGCACCGATCATTCCTGGCCAGCGAATGAAAGCGTCGACACGCACTCCCCCTTCGGTTGTGTCCCCCTTGCCACCTCTGTAGATCATCGGCGTGAAACCGGACTGGGGCGCATATTTGGTAAAGTGTCCGTTGTCTCCCATAAGGATGACAATCGTATTGTCCTCGATGCCAAGCGTCTTGAGTTCCGTCATCAGATCGCCGACCCACGTGTCCAGCAACTGCATCTTGTCGGCATAAAGACCGCCATTCGGACTGTCGGGACCGTCGCGGCCAGCCCGTGTGTTGTCGAGCGGAATCATTGGCCAGTATTGCAGGAAGAACGGCTCACTTTCGCCCGCGAGCCGACGCAACTCCTCAACGGTTTTGTCCTGGAAGGCCTGGTTCATTTCATCGTATTTGGCGGCCGTCCAGCGTTCACCTGCCTGCATTCGAATTTCGCGAACAGGTCCGCCTGCCTCACCCTCGACAACGGTCACCATCGCCGAGGCATCTGGCCGGAACAGATCGTCGAGCGTATAGACCGGATCGAAGTCTGCCAGCCCGACGGAGACTTGTTCCCTGATGGCGTCGTCGTGGAAAATCGTCAGCTGCCCCTGTTGATGAATAGCGTGTTGTGCGTAGTCAAACCCCTGGTTCATCGCCCAACTCTCGGCAACATCGCCCATATGCCATTTGCCGACATGCGAGGTGTTATAGCCCCCTTCCTTCAGGACTTCGGCAAGTGTTACCTCATTGCCGGGCAGCCCGAACCCGGAAATGTCCACAGTCGTGTCACCCATTCCCATTCGCACGGGCAAACGCCCGGTGGTCTGCGCGACACGCGTCGGTGTGCAAGATGGCTCGGTGTACATTCGAACCATCCTCATTCCCTCGTCGGAAAGCTGATTGATATTGGGTGTCGCGTACCCCCGAACTGCATTGAGTTCCGGAATACCCATGTCGCCGAAGCCCATGTCATCGACCAGGATGCTCAGGATATTGGGGGGCTTCCCGCCGTTTTTCTGCTGAAACTCAGCCAGGAGAGCGTCCACCGCAGCATCATCTTCAGCCCACTGCTCGCCGTGCTGTGCTTCCAGTATGTAGTATTCGGCATCGTGAGCAATTGGAGCGTCCTGAGCGTGAACCGCCGAAACTTGCATCAGGCCAATTGTCAGTAACAGCTTCCGGATCATTGAATTTCTCCTTAGGCTAATGTCGATGCCGCGTCATTCCTTTTGCGGTGCGGGCTTTACCGCTGTTCAACTGAGGCTTGGGTCAAGCCACTGCCTTTTGAGGCATGCTTGTTCGGTTGATATCGGTGTTTGGAAAGAACTCGGCCCACACATGCCAGAACATGCCGGGTCTGAGGTTTTCAACTCGCTTGAGCTGTCCATTGGGAGTGCGACCGAAGAAATCAATTTCGGTAACAGGCGCACCGGTGTCATTGTACCAGACGCCCAGGCTCTCGAACCCGGGATCCCAGGCGATGACGAGCGCCTTCCCGCCGACGAGCGTATTGATGATGTTTCCGTTTGCGACCACGAAGTCGTCAGTCCAGCAAACGGCATCACCGTTGATCTCTACACCCCAAACATACGTCTTGTTGTGGAGCCGGTTGTCCGACCGGCTCATGTTGTCCATGATCGGCGCGGCAACACGGTGCTGGCGTGAGATTTCCGAAGAAAACAGCGTCTCGATAGCCTTGTCGAACAGGAACAGGACTGGATTCGATGAGGGTTTGTTCAAGAAAACCGTCCCGTCGGGATACGCTTTCCTGAAACCTCTAAATGTCATCCGGAAGGTAGGCCAGGGTTTCATGGCAAGGCCGGGTTTGACGGGACAGGCAGCTCTGCCAGGAGATTGCTCGGCATCCTTGTCACGGAACCCGTAAATCTGCTGGATGGGTTCCCCTGTTCGATTGTCTCGCAGAATCAGATTGTTGCCGTGTTGAGCCAGAACTTCCAGTTCCAGTTTCTCACCTTCGATTTCCGGCGAATAACCGATACCCAGATTGGCCATCGCACAATAGGTCATGATGACATTTTCGCCGTCCAGCCCCTCGCTGTTTCCTGCCAGGTGCGGCCGCAAGATCTCAGCGTCCGGATGAGCCCGGGCAACGCCGTTGTTTTCAAGAACGAGAACCTGACTGGAGGGACTGACCCACTGCTCAGCTTCGGAAATTGGAAAATAGTGCGCGGTGTCTTTCTGGTTTCTGAGCCCCACATGGACCCAAACGTAAGGAAACCCATACAGCAGTCCCGCGAGAAGTATTGCAACCAACCACACCCAGAAAGCTCCGCCCCCCAGAGCAAAATGAGCAAACGTCATGACGGCCGCGCCACCGAGCCCGATAGCGATCAGACGATATTCATTGCGGATGAATCTCAGCATGTTCTCGCGTTTGACACGCAAGACCATCTGGCTGACGTCGCCAAGGTCACGAAAATAGAGAAAACCAATCCCGAGAGAAACCACAAGACCTATGACAAACAGCAAGAGGCCTAACATGCAAAGTCCCCCTTAACTGGTCGAAACTAATAGGCTTCCTCCCCATTCTTCCCTAACGTAAGAAAATAATCCACCCTTGGGTAAAAATTGCATTGATACTCATGAAATGCTCGCTGGTCTCGCCGCCATCCGTTTCCGGTCGAAAGCCCCTCCTGAAGTAAAGCCCGACCCTTGAAGATGCTGATCCCTCATATTGGAGCTTCCATCGATCCACCGACGCGTTTTTCCGGAAAATGATCCAGCATTGAGTATCTGGTCGCCGGTACCTGCCCTATAACGATCTCCCTTGAACCGACCTGGTCTGGCAACACGCCCGGGATGACTTTGACTGAGAAGCCTGACTGTTCAAGTTGTTTGAAGTGCTCGCGTTCAGTGCCAAGACATCCGGATTTGAGCCAAACGACATGCTTTCCCTGCTGCACCTCGGACAATACCCTTTTGTTGACCTCCAAGCGCGAAACTCCTGACCGACAACTGTTCGTTTCAACTGGAATGCGTCGCGCTTCTCTACGCGCCAGTTCCAAAATCTCTTCGCTTACCGACTGGTCGAAAAGAATAACATCCGCCGATTGCAATGCTCTGACAGCTTTCAGCGTGAGAAGGTCCGCATCACCATCTCCTGTACCAACAAGAGTGACATGACCGGCGCGGGGCGCTTTGGTTTTGGCAAGCAAGGAAGAGGCAAACTCGTCCACATCAGTTGACCGGGCCAATTCACCCGACAAAGCGCGATCCGAAAACATTTCCCAGAAAAGCCGTCGTTCCTGACCTGCCCTCAGACGCTTCATGACGGTGTGCCTTATCCGCCCAGCCAAATCCGCCCAACGTTTCAGACCACGAGGTAGAAGGGCTTCTATTCGGCGGCGGATGGCCTGGCCGAGAATTGGCGCTGCTCCATTTGTCGAAATTCCGATGACCACAGGTGAGCGGTTGACGATGGAGCCGAACTGAAAGTCACAATGAGCAGGCTTGTCGATCACATTGACAGGCACCCCCGCGGCACGGGCCGCTTCCCAGATTGCCAGTGCCTCGTCATCATCGTTTGCATCCGCGACGACGAGGCTGGCATCGGAAAAACAATTCTTCACCCATACTTTCTTATGAAGAATGAACCGCCCCCTGACGCCCCGAGCTGCCACCAGTTCTTCAAACGACAGAGAAAGTTTGGACGCAAAAACATGCACTTCCGCACCGCTGGCGGCTAGCAGTTCGGCTTTCCAGGCAGCTGCTTCCGTGCCACCGATCACAACCACTTTGCGTCCTTCCAGCGGGAAGAACAGCGGTAGGCATGCAAGCGCTCCGATGCGTTTGGCGTGTCGATGCCCCTTTGGGTCAGCCTGTTCTTGCAAGGTCTTCGCCATGGAAAGCCTCCTGGACACAATTGTCGAGCAATTCCTGAATTTCAGACCGGCATGAGCCGCAGTTGGTTCCAGCCCTCAGGCAAGCTCCAATTTCCTTCACCGTTCCGGCTCCCTGTCGCGCGGCTGCCATGATCTGATTGCAGCCGATTTGGAAACAGGAACAGACAGTCGCGCCCGGATCAGGTCGGTCTGCTGGCGCCCGGCCGGCCAGAACCAGATACCTTTGCTGTTTTGACAGGGAAGTTTCGGACAGGAGACCGCAGGACCATTGCCTGGACACTTCAACCGGACCTTTTGCGAAAAAGAACGCAGCTTGCAAGGCACCATCCGACCACTGAGCCATTCTGCTCCAACCGGCTGCAGTGTCCTCCACCCTCAGGAAATCGCCCGGCACTCCCATGATACCCGCAGCAACCTTTTGAAAATCCGCATTGCTTTGCGCAGCAAACTCCAGCCGAAATCCACCTTCAACCGGCGCCAAAGCCCAGTAGTCCATCGAGAGATTTTGAGGCCGCTCCTTCAGAATCGCGAACCCGAACCAGTCCATAGCAATTTTTCGGATCGAGACAGGCGTGAATTTGGATCCAGGCTGCCCCGAGTGAGGGTCCGTTTCGGGAGCAACCACGGCATCGATCCGGGCACATGAGGCAAACTGATGTGTCCAGTGCATCGGAACATAGATATTGCCTTTGCGCACACGGTCAGTGACCAGTGCGCGAACGACCGCCTTGCCGTAGGGACTTTTCACTTCGACAACATCGGTTGCCGAGATACCATGCGCCGCGGCATCGTCCGGGTGGACTTCCACGAACGGTTCCGCAACATGGGACATCAACCGGGCAGCTTTGCCGCTGCGTGTCATGGTGTGCCATTGGTCGCGAACGCGACCGGTGTTCAGTATAAAAGGATAGTTCCGCTCCCGCTTTCGCGGTGCCAGATAGGCAACGGGAATGAACTGCCCCTTTCGCCCTTCTGTGAAGAAGTTGCCATTTGCAAAGAACCGCGTTTGCTCCGGAGAAGCTTCAGCCCGTTGCGGCCATTGAAATGGCTTCATCTCACCAAAGACCGTATCGGAAACGCTCTGGTACGCCCCAATATCGAAGTCCCGGGAGCCGCCATTTCTGTACCCTGAGAGTGCAGCATGTTCGCGAAAAATCGCCGCCGGGCCAGAAAACGAAAACGCTTCCTCGTGCCCCATTCGCCTGCCGACTTCCACAAGCTGCCACCAGTCGGGTCGAACGTCTCCGGGGTAATCGAGAAATTTCCGTTGGCGGGAAATGCGCCGTTCAGAATTGGTGACAGTACCGTCCTTTTCACCCCAGGCGGCGGAAGGAAGGAGAACATCTGCATACGGTACTGTATCCGCTGACTTCGTAACTTCGGAGACCACGACGAACGGACACACACCCAACGCCTCTGCGACACCATCTGCATCCGGCAGACTGTCAACCGGGCTCGTCGCCATAATCCAGAGCGCCTTGATCTTGCCCGCCTTGACCGACTGAAAGAGATCCACGGCCTTCAGGCCGGGCCTGTCCGCAATCACCGGGCTTTGCCAAAATTCCTTGACGACCTCGCGGTGATGGGGGTTTTCCAGAGCCATATGGCCCGCGAGCATGTTCGCCAGACCACCAACCTCACGCCCACCCATCGCATTTGGTTGCCCGGTAACTGAAAACGGGCCCATGCCTGGCTTGCCGATCCTGCCGGTTGCCAGATGGGTGTTGATGATGGCGTTGACCTTGTCGGTTCCAACAACGGACTGATTGACGCCCTGACTGTAGACGGTCACCGTTTTGTCCGTACGTGCAACCATTTTGTAGAACAATGCAATGTCCCGGCGTGAAAGCCCGGTCTTTTCGGAAATCAGACCGATTTCACACGGCCCAGCTTCCTGAATCGCTTTCTCAAAACCTTCTGTGAAACTTTTGATATAATTGCGGTCCAGAACATCTGCCTCTGCCAGAAACGCAAGCAACCCGTTGAACAAGGCAACATCCGTGTCCGGCTTCAGCGCCAGATGCAGATCGGCAAGGGCGCAGGTTGCTGTATGGCGTGGATCGATCACGACGATCCGCATGGCCGGATTGGCTGCCTTGGCTGCTTCCAGACGTTGAAACAGCACCGGATGACACCACGCCAGATTGGACCCGACAAGGACAACCAGCTCCGCCAGTTCCAGGTCTTCATAAGTTCCGGGAACAGTGTCGGACCCGAATGCCCGGCGATGCCCTGCGACAGACGAAGCCATGCACAGGCGTGAATTGGTATCGATGTTGGCGGAACCGATGAAACCCTTCATCAGTTTGTTGGCAACGTAATAGTCCTCGGTCAGGATCTGGCCGGAAACATAAAATGCAACACTGTCCGGACCGTGCTCTTCAATTGCGAGCGAGAATTTTTCCGCGACAAGATCAAGTGCGCTGTTCCAATCACGCCTTTTGCCATCAACTTCAGGAAACAGCAGCCGGTCGTCGAGCGAGAGCGTGTCTCCAAGTGCCGAGCCTTTCGAGCACAGGCGCCCGAGATTTGCCGGATGATCCGGGTCTCCCTTGATCGAAACGCTGCCATCGGGCTGCGGGGTTGCAACCACTCCGCAGCCGACACCGCAATATGGACAAGTGGTTTTGACCGATTTTGTCTGCTTCTCGGCGGTCACCCTGCCCTCCATGTTGTTTCTCTCCAGACCCGGGTGAGCCAATTACGCTCCGGGTAGCTTGATGGGTTCATGTTGAAGACCGGCTTCCTATCCGCCGCGCCGCGCCAGATCGTCGGCGGCAAGCAACACCTTGCCGTCCTCAACCCTTGCTGCAGTAACTGCTACCGAGCCCTCATCGGCCCCCTTGGCGAGACCTGTTGCCAGGTCGAAAACCCAATTGTGCAAGGGACACGTGACCGACGTTCCATGAACAATGCCCTGGCTGAGCGGTCCGCCCTTGTGCGGGCACCTGTCATCGATGGCATAGACATCGTCATCAACTGTCCGGAAGACCGCGATGCAACCTGCAGCCGTCTTTACCACCCGGGCACCTTCGCGCGGTATTTCGGACAGGTTCCCAATGGCGACCCAGTTTCTGGTTTCCGCGTTCATTCGGCTGCCTCCGCTTGCAACACTGCCATGGGCTTGAATTCGTGCTTGTCTTTGCCTGAAACCCGTTCTGACCACGGGTCCACCTGCGCAAACTTCTGGGAAAAGACGAACCGGTCGAAATAGGCCTTGCGCTTGTCGGCATCGTCCATGATCTGGCTTCTGATCTCGTCACATCCGATGCGTTTGGCCCACTTGTAGATCCGCTCCAGATAATGCCCCTGCTCCCGGTACATCTGGGTCAGCGCCACAACATGCTCCAGCGCCTCTTCGTCGGTTTTCACAAGCCCGAGAATTTCCGTTCCCTTGATGTCGAGACCGGCCGCACCCGCAAAGTGGATCTCGTAGCCGCTGTCGACGCAGATGATCCCAATGTCCTTGCAGGTTGCCTCGGCACAGTTTCGCGGACAGCCAGAGACGGCCAGCTTCAGCTTGGCAGGCGTCCATGAGCCCCACATGAACTTCTCAAGCGTGACACCGAGGCCAGTTGAATCCTGCGTTCCGAAGCGACACCAGTCAGAGCCGACGCAGGTCTTCACGGTGCGAAGCCCCTTGGCATAGGCCTGCCCGGACACAAATCCGGCCTCGCCAAGATCAGCCCAGACCGCTGGCAGGTCTTCCTTTTTGATGCCGAGCATGTCGATGCGCTGGCCGCCCGTGCATTTGACCGCCGGAATGTTGAACTTGTCGACAACGTCGGCGATCGCCCGCAATTCCTTTGATGAAGTCATGCCACCCCACATACGCGGCACCACCGAGTATGTTCCGTCCTTCTGGATGTTGGCGTGGACACGCTCGTTGATGAACCGCGACTGGTAGTCGTCGGCATATTCGTCCGGCCAGTCGGAAACCAGGTAGTAGTTGAGTGCCGGCCGGCACTTGGCACACCCGCCGGAAGTGGACCATTCAAGCTCCTGCATGACCGCCGGGATGGTCTTCAGTTCCTTGGATTTGATCAGCCTGCGAACTTCGTCGTGACCAAGCGGCGTACAGCCGCACATGGGCGTGACAGCAGCCGGATTATAGGCATCGCCAAGCGTCACCTGCATGAGCTGTTCGACAAGCCCGGAGCAGGTACCGCAGGACGCCGACGCCTTGGTATGCGCTCGCACATCGTCCAGCGTGTTCAACCCCTTGTCCTTGATCGCAGTAACGATATTTCCTTTGCAAACGCCGTTGCAGCCGCAGATTTCCGCATCATCCGGCAAGGCTGCAACGGCCGCCGTAGGGTCCAGGGGGGCGCCCCCCTGATACGCCTGGCCGAAGATCAGTGTCTCCCGCATTTCGGAGACATCCGCCCCCTTTTTGAGCATGTCGAAGAACCAGGGACCGTCCGAGGTCTCCCCGTAAAGGACAGCCCCGATGATCTTGTTGTCCTTCAGCACCAGGCGCTTGTAGACACCCGCCGAGGCATCCCGCAGAACGATTTCCTCACGGTCGTCACCCTCGGCGAAATCACCAGCCGAATAGAGGTCGACGCCGGTCACCTTCAGCTTGGTCGCGGTCACTGATCCCGAGTATTCAGCAGCACCATCCAGCAGGTTATCGGCAATGACCTCGGCCATCTCGTAAAGCGGCGCCACAAGGCCATAACACATGTCACGATGTTCAGCGCATTCGCCCAGCGCGAAGATATCCTTGTCGCTGGTGCGCATGTCATCACCGACGAGAATGCCCCGATTGATCTCCAGGCCCACCGACTTCGCCAAATCGGCAGACGGGCGGATACCGACAGCCATGACAACAATGCTGGCCTCGATCTCTGTGCCGTCTTTCAGCCGGATCGCCTTGACCCTGCCCCTACCGTCATCAACAATTTCATGACTGTTGGCCTCGGTCAGAACGTTTATGCCGCGGCTCTCGAATTCTTCTTTCAACAGGAAACCGGCAGCCGGATCGAGCTGTCGCTCCATCAGGGTCGGCATGAGGTGGAGAACAGTGACCTCCATGCCCTGCATTTTCAGTCCTGCGGCTGCTTCGAGACCCAGCAGACCGCCGCCGATGACAACGGCGCGTCCGCCTCTCCGAGCGGCTTCCAACATGCGGTCGACGTCATCCAGGTCTCGATAGGTAAGAACACCGTCCAGGTCCTTGCCCGGCAGTGGAATGATGAAGGGACTGGACCCTGTAGCGATCACCAGCTTGTCGTAGGAAGCGGAAATGCCGTTTTCCGAGGTGACCGTTTTGCTATCCCGGTCAATCTTGCTGATACGAGCCGCCTTGTGCAACGTGACATCATTTTCCGCATACCAGTCGTCGCCATGCGTGATGATGTCTTCGTAGGTTTTCTCGCCGGACAGAACCGGAGACAGCATCAGGCGATTGTAGTTCACCCGCGGTTCGGCGTTGAAGATGGTGACGTCATAGACGTCTTTATCCTTGTCGAACAGGTATTCCAGCATCCGCCCGGGAGCCATACCATTGCCGACGATTACCAGTTTTTTCTTGGTCATATTATCCCTCACGGCTTCATTCGGCGGCTTCTATCGCGGCCTTCTGCCGGACCATTCGGGCAGCCCGTTTCGCCTGGATGGATTTCAACTGTTCTTCGCTCGGATCCGCACCACCCTCATAGGCTTCCAGGAAGTCAAGAAGCTCCTCGCGATAGGCGTAGTAATCCGGGTGCGCCAGCAGCTCCTTGCGTGAACGCGGACGCGGAAGATCCACTTCCATGATGTTGCCGATCCGGGCATTCGGCCCGTTGGACATCATCACCACCCGGTCAGCGAGCAAGATGGCTTCATCGACGTCGTGGGTCACACAGATCGCGGTCACCTGCGTTCGCTTCCAGACGTCCATGAGAACGTCCTGAAGTTCCCAGCGGGTCAGACTGTCGAGCATGCCGAAAGGCTCATCCAGCAGCAGCAGTTTCGGCGAAAGAGCGAAGGCCCTTGCGATTCCGACACGCTGTTTCATGCCGTTGGAAAGGTCAGCAGCCGCCTTCTGCATGGCATCTGCCAGGCCGACCTTGGAAAGGTAATACTCGATGACGTCGCGCTTCTCGGCTTTCGAGGCATCCGGATAGACCTTGTCGACACCCAGTTCGACATTTTCGTAGGCCGTCAGCCAGGGCATCAGGCTCGGTGCCTGAAACACCACAGCTCTGTCCGGCCCGGCCTGAGTGACATGGGTACCATCCAGTACAATCGCCCCTTGCGTGATCGGATTGAGCCCGGCCACCATGGAAAGCACCGTTGATTTACCGCAGCCGGAATGTCCAATCAGGGTGATGAACTCACCCTTCTTCATCTTCAGCTCGAAACCGTCGACAACGGTCAAAGGCCCCTTGGGTGTGGGGTAGACTTTCTTGAGCTGTGAAAACTCCAGATAGCGGTCCTGATGCCCCCCTTCGGACGCACGCTCATAGGCAGCAGGCAGCTTGTCGACACCCTTCGGCCTTTGGGTGATCGGTACGATGTTCGGCAATACGATGTCCCGCTCCAGATCCGCTCCACGCTCAGCCCCGGCTTCCATCAGGAATTCGGTCACTTCCGCGCGCAACTGGATAAACGCTTCGTCGTGGTTGAGTTCACCTCGGTCCCGCGGGCGTTTGAACGGCACCTTGAATTCAGGTCCGAGCGTTGCCGGTGTTCCCGGTTTCAGCGGAATGATCCGGTCTGCCAAGAGAATGGCTTCGTCCACATCGTTGGTGATGAGAACGATGGTCTTCTTTTCTTCCTCGCAGATGGCTGCAAACTCGTCCTGAAGCTTGGACCTGGTCAGTGCATCCAGCGCCGAAAGCGGCTCATCCAGAAGCAGCAGCTCGGGCTGCATCGCAAGTGCCCGCGCCACGGCAACACGCTGGCGCATGCCGCCGGATAGCTCCGCCGGCTTGCGGTCCTTCGCGTGCCCCAGTCCGACCATCTCGATGTATTTGTCGCAGATCGCCTTGCGCTCAGTCGCACTCTTTTTCTTGAAGACACTGTCGACTGCAAGCGCCACGTTGCCGGCAACCGACAGCCAAGGCATCAGCGAATAGGACTGAAAGACGACGCCACGATCCGGGCTCGGTCCGTCAATCTCCTTGCCCTTGAAGATCACCCCGCCCTGATCCGGCTCGATCAGCCCAGCCAGCAGCGAAATGAGAGTGGTCTTGCCCGTACCGGAGAAGCCGACAATCGCAATGAACTCGCCTTCATCCACCTTGAGACTGATATCTTCCAAAACGTCAGTCCGGGCAGCACCTTCACCGTAGGATTTCGACAGGGCCGAAATTTCAAGAAATGACATGGTCCTTCACTCCTTAGCGATTTGCGGAGAAAGTGAAGGCGCGCTGCAACGCATACATCAGCCGGTCCAGCATGAAGCCGATGATGCCGATGGTCAGAACAGCAACCATGATTTTTGCAAGCGATTGGGAAGATCCATTCTGGAACTCATCCCAGACGAACTTGCCGAGACCGGGGTTCTGCGCCAGCATTTCAGCGGCGATCAGCACCATCCAGCCAACACCCAGCGATAGCCGCAGTCCGGTGAAGATCAGTGGCAAGGAAGACGGCAGCACCAGTTTGGTGACAGTCTTCCAGGTCGGCAGCTGAAGAACGCGGCCGACATTCATCAGATCCTTGTCCACCGAGGCAACGCCCAGCGCCGTGTTGATCAGGGTCGGCCACATGGAACAGAGCGTTACGGTCACGGCCGAGATCAGCAGCGACTTGGAAAGCCAGTCAACCGGGTTTGCATAAGTTGCCGAGACGATCATGGTCACGATCGGCAACCAGGCGAGCGGCGACACCGGTTTGAAAATCTGGATCAATGGATTGATTGCGCCGTTGAACGTTCGAGACAGTCCCGAAGCAATACCAAGTGGAACCGCGATGATCGTCGCGATCAGAAAACCAAGACCAACGGTCTTTAGGGACGTGCCGATCTGGTCGATATAAGTCGGCTTTCCCGTATAGGTGCGCCACTTGATCTTGTCGGTCTTGCCTTCGGCTTCGAATTTGGCGTTGCGGATGTCCTGACGTTCATAGAAGGCATCGGCTTTTTTGCGTTCACGAACATGATCGTCCCACAGATTGATCGCTTGCGACCAAACCTGCACCGGTCCTGGCACAGCGCCAAGGGAGGTTTGCACCTGAGGCGCCAATGCCCCCCAGAGCACGAGAAACGCCACGATGCCCAATAGTGGGATCACAAGCACACGCTTGAGCTCGCCAAGCTGCTCCTTCGGATTGTCACCCGCTGCCATCTTCAGAAGCGGCACGGTCCAGGACAGGCCAAGGGCGTCCAGCCAGCCGGCAGCCTTGTTTATTCGTGTGAAGAGCTTTTCCCGGCGCGCGGCGCGGGCAAGATCCTGACCGCCTGCGGTATCGGCATTGGCCATTTTGTGCGTCCTTGTCTCGTGTAGTCGGTATTCAAGTTCTTTTGGAAAAAGAGAGCGGCGCAGGTTTCGAACGCCGCTCCAGTTTGGGGCCGTTATCCTCCCACGACCTCGTTTCCATCGACGACCTGCTTGCCCTTCAACCCGATTGGAAGGCTGTCGATATAGGCATTTGGCTGTTTGCCGTCGTAAGGAATGCCGTCAATGATGTCGGTGGCGGGTGTCGGAGCGCGGTAACCGTCGGAATCCCAGGGAAAGTCTTCCTTGGAGACATGGCCTTCCTCGACCAGCATCTCGGCAGCTTTCAGGTAAATATCCGGGCGATAGACGGACTTTGCGACCTCGTCGTACCAGCTGTCCGGCTTGTGCTCCGAGATCTGACCCCAGCGACGCATCTGTGTCAGGTACCAGACGGCGTCGGAGTAGTAGGGGTAAGTCGCGAAGTAGCGATAGAAGACGTTGAAATCCGGAACATCGCGCTTGTCGCCCTTCTCATATTCAAAGGTGCCAGTCATGGAATTGGCGATCACTTCCGCATCCGCACCGACATATTCCGAACGTGAAAGGATCTCGACGGCTTCCATGCGGTTGGCATTGTCATTCTCGTCAAGCCACTTGGCTGCGCGGATCAGAGCCTTGGTGAGAGCAAGCGTGGTGTTCGGGTAGGTCTCAGTGAATTCCTGGGTCAGGCCGAAGACCTTCTCCGGGTTGTTCTTCCAGATTTCGTAGTCGGTGATGACCGGCACGCCGATGCCCTTGAAAACCGCCTGCTGGTTCCACGGTTCACCAACGCAATAGCCGTAGATCGTGCCTGCTTCGAGCGTTGCAGGCATTTGCGGCGGCGGCGTCACGGACAAAAGCGCATCGGCCTGAATCTGGCCGGAAATGTCCGCGTCCGAATAAAATCCCGGGTGAATGTCACCGGATGCCAGCCAGTAGCGCAGTTCGTAGTTGTGCGTGGAGACCGGGAACACCATGCCCATGTTGAAGGGCTTGCCCTCGTCTATGAACTGGTCAACCACCGGCTTAAGCGCGGTTGCCTTGATCGGATGGACAGGCTTGCCGTCATCCTGCATCTCCAGATGCGGCTTCATCATTTCCCAGATGTCGTTGGAAACGGTAATACCGTTGCCGTTCAGATCCATGGAGAATGGAGTAACGATATGCGCCTTGGTCCCAAAGCCGATGGTTGCTGCGAGCGGCTGACCGGCGAGCATGTGCGCACCATCCAGTTCACCCGTTATGACGCGATCGAGCAGAACCTTCCAGTTGGCTTGCGGTTCCAGCGTCACAAACAGCCCTTCTTCCTCGAAGTACCCGAGTTCGTAGGCGACCGCGAGCGGCGCCATGTCCGTCAACTTGATGAACCCGAAGGTGAGTTCGTCCTTCTCCACGTCCAGCGTTTCGGCAAATGCGCTGTTTGAAGGCACCAGTGCCGAGGCTGCCATCAAGGCGCCAAGCGCAAGCCGGTGACTGATTTTCCTTGGTTTTGCCATTGTCACGTCCTGTTCCCTCTTCTGTTCCCCGCATTTCCCGCGAGGCAGAGTTCAAACAAAAAGCCGCCGACTGGCCCTGCACGCGTGGGAGGAGGAAGCATGCAAGTCAGATCGGCGGCTTTGCCTGTGCGCCCTGCAGTGGACGCCTTGTAATTTGGGCCAACGTTGGCCACGGAACTTTAAAAGCAGGAAGCGTGCCAACTTCGAAAAATCGAATTTATTCGTTTAATTTCAGAGACATAAAAAAGAAAACGTCATCCCCGTCATTTCAGGAACTGCATGTTTAATCGGCTAATACAAAAGGCAATTGATCTTTTTTTGTGCAGCGCAACGAAATGACTTCAAACTGAGCATCACTCGAAGTGACAAGCGAAAGCTAAGTTTCGACACCATCAAACAACCGAACGTCACGCTTGTTGTTCGGGAGCGGCAAGTTCAGCGCATCACTGTAAATATCAGGAGAGAAAATTTCCTGCGCAAGCATGAGAGCTTCGTCGGAAGGGTCAACCTGCCCCCACCGCACCATCTGATCGTAAAACCATTTGCCGTGAGCCACTGAGGGCATCGCTTTCACGCGCCCGGCAAAGGAAAGGAAGTCGGGCACCAAATTCTCGGCCTCCCTTCCGAACTTCATGCGTCCCGTAAGCGCAGGAAGGCATGATTGCGCTGGTACATCCAAATATTCCCTTTTGGAAAGAAGCTCTGCCAGCTCGATCGAGTTATCCGGCAGCGCACACCAGTCGGCCGCCGCCGACAAAGCTCTGAGAAGACTGGATAACAACTCGGGATTTTCATTGGCCCAAGCTTTGCTTACACCAAGAACTTTTTCCGGACTGTCGGGCCAGATCGCCTGTTTGTAGGTGACGATCCGGCCGGTGCCTGCCAGCACCGCCGCTGTATTCCAGGGTTCACCAACGCAATAGCCGTCCAACTGTTCAGCCGCGAGCGCATCGGCCATCAAACGCGGTGCCAGAACCGTGATTTCAACATCGCGATCAGGATCTATCCCGGCTGCAGCCAGCCAATAGCGCAGTTCATAGGCATGCCCGGAAAACGGATGCACCACACCAAAATGCAGCGGCGGTTTTCCGGAAACTCGGCGGGCACTTATGACCGATGCCAGCGCCTTACCTGTTGAAACAGGATCACCACCAATACCGGCTCCTTCCGTTTTCATCTCCATCCAGAGTGAGCGGGCAACGGTGATCGCGTTTCCGCCAAGGCCAAGCAACATTGGCGCCAGCATCGGAACCGCGAGACTCGTCAGGTTCAGGCTGGCGGCAATCGGCATTGGGGCCAACATGTGCGCAACGTCGAAATGACCAACCGCGATCCTGTCCCGGATATTGGCCCAGGAAGTCTCACGCACGAGCTTCAGTGCAACTCCCTCCTGCTCGGCAAAGCCCTTCTCACATGCCACAGCAAGCACGGCACAATCGAGAAGAGGAATAAAGCCGGCGATAACCTGAGTTGTCTGACTAGCCATTTATCTCCACTTTCCGAACCAACACAGTATCCATGGCTTTTCAGTCTCCCAGCAGTCCGCTGGCGATCAGCAGGCTCTGCGCGACATCAATGATCTTCCTGTTCTGACTCATGGCCGTACGCCTCAGGAGATTGTAAGCTTCCTGCTCCGAAAGTGCCTTGGATCTCATGAGAATGCCCTTGGCCTTGTCGATGACCTTTCGGTCTGCAAGCTCGGTTCGAGCATCCTCCAGCTCCTGGGCGAGTTTCGAAAACGCTCGGAACCGGCTGATCGCCATTTCCAGGATCGGCTTCACCCTCTCCCGCTTCAGACCGTCAACAACATAGGCAGAGACCCCAGCATCGACTGCTGCCTCGATAGAATGACTGTCAGCGCTGTCGACAAACATCGCAATTGGTCGGTGAACCGCGCGAGAAACCTGAAACATATGCTCAAGACAGTCTCGATTTGGATTTTCAAGGTCAATGACGATCACATCCGGATTGACGTCGGCGATGCGTCTGACAAGCCCTTCCATCAGGTGCACGAGAATGACTTTCTCATGCCCGGCATCGCGCAACCCTTGCTCGATGATCGAAGCGCGCATCCGGTTTTCATCTATGACAAGTATGGTCAGCCCACCGCTCATGCCTCTATTATGCGCAAGGCTATTTTTTACGCAACAAATTTGCTGCAGCGCAGCAAGGCAATCTCCACAGGCAGGGACAAAAGCAACACCAAAAGCCCGGGAAGCAAATTTCGCAAGCCTGATCTGATGCGATTCAATCGCACAAGACCCAACACTCCCACAAACATTGGCAGGCGCCGTAACGACAACCCGGCATCGACGCACCACCCCCCGATCAGTCAGCAATACCATCGAGCCGAAGAATAAGCTTGAGAGCGCCTTAATCGCATACGATGCAACGGAGCCGGGACAGCTCCCCATTCAATTACGTGGATGCATATCCTTTTAATCTCGGCATTTTCCGCGCACCAGAAATAATATCGCACTCGATAAAATCGCGATTTAACTCAACTTGCCTAGCCGGATATCTTGGATCATCCAACGAGTTCAGAATGTCACCTGATACGAAGAGTTTTCGCTAACCGGACAACATAAGTGACGCTTGAGCACTCGTCACGATCGCGAGAACAGAATTCAAAGCGAAGATCATCGTGACTTACGGACGGTGGAGAACCAGCCCCAAAGAACATGTGTCCGCCACTTGGCAGAAACATTTTTCTTGCCCAATAATGAAGTGTGTTTCCAAATTGAAATCAATTTCCGCTGCACCTCAAAACAGCTGGCAACCAGATACAACAGATCGTCGGTATGAGATTTTTGAAACCTTTTCACCACTCCAATCAACCGGCTTTGCTGCTCGCAATCCTCGCACTGACGGCAACGCTCATTGTCGCGACGCCACCTTGGCAGGCAGCTGTTGCAGAAACTGAGTTGAAGGTTATCGACAGCACGGAATTTCCCTGGCACTCCATTGGACGCGTAAACTTCGCCGGCTACCGAACCACTTCAATGTGCAGCGGAACACTCGTTGCACCGAAAATTGTGCTCACCGCCGCACATTGCCTCTACAACGCCAAGAAGAAGAAACACCTGCCAACCGATGAACTGCTTTTCATCGCTGGTGTCCGGCGGGACGAATATGCCGCCAGACTGGAGGCTGATTGCATCCTGACACCGGAAGATTATGCCCCCCAGGGACGCATCAAGATCCAGGACATTCGCAACGATTTCGGCATCATAGTGCTGAAGGAGGAGAGCACACTTGCCCCTGTTCCTCCTTTGGAGCTGGAGGATCTGGCGCTGTTTAACAAGACCACTCGCTTTCAGTCGGTTGGTTACAGGCGAAGCCGCAGCTTCCTGCCGACGGTAGTCCCATCGTGCAAGATACTGGGCGTTGCCCAGAACAGCTGGGTTACCGATTGCCCGACAGAAAGCGGAGCATCCGGCGGCCCCTTCCTCCTGAAGACACCGGAAGGACTGCGTGTTGCAGGTCTGACTTCGGCTAAGATCGATGACCAGCGCTCGGTCATCGTTCCCTTTCTGGAGTGGCGAGACTTCCTGGAAAACGCCACTTGCCCTTCTGGCGGAACCCAGTCGCAATAAACCGGCTTCTCTTTCGACGAACGGCCGCAACAAGGCGCGGGAAGTTGAATTTTTTTCTGCCCCTTGGCGACATTGCCCGTTATGGTGCTATCTGTCGTCTCCCGCTAACCAGGAAATTTCGATTAAGTTCTTGGACAGCCAGAGAAATTGAAGCCGCAAAGATCCGTTTGACAATGAACCAGTCTGCGCCCCCTCCTCAGCACTCGCACCTCCACCCGATAGCGGCGGAGAAGCTCGCATTTGTCGCCAGCGACACAAATGAAGCCCAGGCTGCGCTGAAGGATTTGTCGACCCGGTACGGCAATGTCTCGGCAGAAGAGGCAGATGTCATTGTCGCCCTGGGCGGCGATGGACTGATGCTGCAAACGCTTCACGCGCATATGGACAGCGGCAAACCCATATACGGCATGAACCGCGGGTCGGTCGGATTTCTGATGAACGAATACCAGAACAACGATCTGGTAGAACGGCTCATGAAAGCCGATATCACGACGATCCGGCCTCTCGAAATGACCGCGACGGACGAGGATGGCACGGAACACAAGGCTCTGGCCATCAACGAGGTTTCGCTGTTGCGCCAGACCTCGCAGGCAGCTCGCCTCAAGATCTCCGTGGATGACAGGGTTAGATTGGAAGAACTCATCTGCGACGGCTGCCTGGTTGCCACCCCCGCCGGCAGCACAGCGTATAACCTGTCAGCCCACGGCCCGATCCTGCCGATCACGGCTCAGTTGCTGGCCCTGACGCCAATCAGCGCCTTCCGCCCCCGCCGTTGGCGCGGTGCTTTGCTGCCCAACTGGGCAAAGGTCGACATTGAAATTCTCAACCCGCAAAAACGTCCTGTCAGCGCATCGGCTGATCACACGGAAATTCGCCGTGTGAAGCATGTTTCCGTCAGCGAAGCCACGACCACCGAGGGCGTTATCATGTTCGATTCCGACCATGGTTGGGACGAACGCATTCTGACGGAAATGTTCCGGTACTAGAGCGCAGGCTGGAAACAGCCTGTTAAGTATGTTTGCCGATACTCGGGCAGGCAAAAATTCTTTGCTGCCTCGCGAGACAAGGACAACCGCTGTCATGGCTGACGCCGCCAAGGAACAAGAATACGAAATCGTATCGCCACCTTCCGATCTACGCAGCAAGGTTCGCGAGCTAACGCCGCGCGAAGCCAAGAAGTTTGATCCGGTGAAAGCCGCCGAGGCAGCACTCAGCCGGCTGTCGCCTCACTTCGGCAATTGGATGGACAACGAAACCAAGGCGCTGATGAGCGCCTGGAGCGAGGTTCAGTCCAGGGGAATGTCGGAAGAGACGCTAGCAACCCTGTTCCAGGCCGCGCACAACATCAAGGGCCAAGCCTTGACCCTCGGCTTTCCGCTCGTGGGGCAGGTCGCCTCCAGTCTCTGCCACCTGATCGAAACAGTTCCCTCACCGGAGAAGCTGCCCATGCCGCTCATGGAACGCTATGTGGAGGCAATTCGGGCCATGGTGCTTGAAGGCGCCAAGGACGATGCCAACAAGACCGGCGTGGAGCTGCTGGAAACTCTGGAGACCGTAACCAACGACTTCCTGGGTCAGTTCCCATCCAGGAACGATGAATTGGACAACTGAACACGAGCTTCGAGTCTGGCCATTCAATGCGCATCCGGTAGCGGTGAGCCATCCCAGATGATGTCTCCGAGGAAGATATCGGAAAACGATTTGTGCTCCTCATAAGCCTGGTGCTTGTATTTCGAGCGCGCCATGAACGAATACACAAACGGCAGATAATCGCGCTGCGAGATCAGAGCGTCTTTAGAAGACAACAAACTTTTGACGATTTCCCGGGTGGATTGATCGGTTGCACGCCCGTAAACGAGATATGAGTCATACTGCCGGGACTTTCCGGACGGAGCGTGAAGCAGGGTTTCGCGCTCATTTAATATGGCATCGCCGATGACGCTTTCATCCGTCAGAAACACACCCGCAGTGACGCGCGGATTGCACTCCATCAAGATTGGTCCATCTTCCGTTCGCCGGTAATCAAATCCAATAAATCCGGTGTAGTCATAGGCGCTGCAAACCGTCGACACGATATCGATGGCCGCAGGGTCCTCAATCGATGTAAATCGAACCGAATAACCGCCGCCAGCGGCAATTGCAGGCTCATAAACAGCAATGACAGCCGGCTTTCCATCGCGCGCGATGCACATGACACATGTGTCTCTTCCTTCGACAAACTCCTGAACAAGCCAGGGATTAGTCTTTGTCGGATTGCATCTTTCGAGTTTCTCGCTGTCCAGCTCCTTGCCATGGTTTGTCAGATGGCCGATCCCGGCGCGCGAGAAAGCCGGCCGGGCAAAGAAGTCGTCAAATCCAGCGATAGCTTCGACAAGCTCCTGGTGACTGGTCGCGATTTTCGTCGGCGGTGTTTTCAATCCCAATCTCTGGCAGACGCCAACGAACGCCGCCTTGTCGTGAAGCTCTGACAGCACGTCGAAATCTGCTGCAAATCTTGGTACGGGCAATAGATCAGCATAACGAGCGAGATAAAATCCGTCCTCGAATGTCGGAAGTATCAGGTCGATGGATCGATCGCGCGCGATCCTTGCGATTTCTTTGGTATATCCGACCGGATCCTGTGAAGCGGCAGGAACAATGTGGGCCTTGTCGATAAACCGGGAATGCAGAGCTGGGGCGACATCGAAACTATCGGCAACCTCAACGGCAGCGCCAACCTTGTGCAGAGCATGCACAATACCGGTTGCAGGCATGAACCTCCCGGCCGTGACCAAAATGCGCTTGCCTTCGGACATTAGCTTCTCTCCCTACGTGATGACGCCCTCGCAATTACGCCCGGACCATTGAAACCGAACACGAGATCAATCTCAAATGGAACTGCGGTGGGAGATCAAGTCCGCAGATGCTGGAGCATATGAGGCATTGACGCCATGCCGGAATGGCAATGCCGTTGCACAAACGGCTGGTTCCCTTCCGGCATGGTCGTTTGTTATCGTTTCTGACGAGAGGTTGTTTCAAACGCCTTCAGGTGCGCAGGTTTCGACGGATGCCGGCGCTGTGCATTTTACCGCTGCTTCACCTGTTTGATCGAAAAATGTGACATCCAATCCGGTCGCCACACGTTCGATCATCCCGAAGCCGAATTGATTGAAGCCGAAAATATCGCCTGTCACACCGTGGCCCACCTGAAGGTCATCAACGCGTCCCTCGGGGGTCGTATAGAGCCACACGCCGCCGTTTCCGAACGTAATCTGAACAGGATTGCCAGAAGTGGAAACGAGTTGCGCAAAGTGCAAATCACCCGCAACCACACCGGAAACAAGGCGCGGCAGCATGTCGCCAAAAGCATCGCGCTGAATGGACTCAAGCGTCTCCAGCTCATCGGACTCCCGCTTCTTGCTACCATAGCCCCACAGGGGCGTATGGGTCAGGACGAGCGTCTCCCTGTCGAGCCGAGGCAACACATCAGTGAATTGCTCCTGCATGGCACGGAGCCTGTCCCAGGTATAGGTATCCCGGTCACGCGTAGAGCTATCGATGACAGGCAGCTGCAGATCATCAAACTCGACCACAAATGGCGCTTGATAGTTGTCACACATCAGCGGGTCGCGCATGGGCTCCGCGGCCAGATACCGGTCGAAACCAAGCCAGGCGCGATTGCAGTTTTCATGGTTCCCACGCACGAAGACGAAAGGATGTGCACTGAGCATGGCCTGCCCCGGTGCAAAGAAGTCGGCCTCCCAGGTTCGCCAGGTGTCGCCGTATGTGTCACCACAAATGTCAGGATCCAGACACTCGGTTTCGCGATAGTAATAGTCTCCGACATGTATCGCTAAATCGGCCTCTTTTTCTGCAATCGAGCCCGATATTGTCGCAAACGGCCATTCCTCCGGGTCGTTGCAAGCCTGGACCGGTGACCCGTCCTTCAAACGGCAGCCCGTATCACCGACCACCACCATCCTGTCCGCGCGCTCCGGTCGCACCGGGAAACGGAGTGTGTTCACCTGTGCACTGGCAACCGGTTTGTCGGTTGCGAACTCACAAACAAGATTTGGAAAATCAGGCATGACCCCAGCTCGAACGGACATCTGATGCAGTGCACCATCGATCTCGATTGCGGGGCAAGTGTCGTCACTGACGATCGCCCGAAAACTTTGCGAACGACCGTCGTTCAACTGGGTCCAGTGGTGAAGCACATCCGCGTGCGCCGATCCGGCAAACAGCACTATGCATAGCGTTGAAACGGTTCTCATGGGGTCCTCCCGTCACTTGTCATGTCTTGCAAGACGACTGCGGAGACCGCCAGGAAACGATCCTGAGCATTCGGTTTGCGTGCCCAAGATCTAGTTAGCTTAGAGACGTATACCAGTGAAATATTGGTAATAGATGGGTCGGACTGGTGCCACGTGTTCAAAAATTGCGATCGATGATCTGAAGTGTCATGAGAGCAAAGCTGGCTTTCGGCAGGTTTTATCGAATCGCGTTTCTAATACCCCATCACCGCTCCCCAGGGCTTCTGAAACGGGAGCATTTGAAGCGTGCGACCGTTCTTGAAGACGGCAGCCCCGAAACCCCACCGATGTCCAGGAGTTTCTGAGCAAAAAGCGAAACATGCTTGTTTTTTGAATGTGACCGGGAGCACAGCTTTCAACCTCTGGCTGACATCGCTTCGAAAGTCGCCTGCACACCCCAAACGCGCATCGCTTGCTTCAACCATCCAGTGCGTCTCTAAGCCCACTCCCCAGCCCGATAGCCGAGAAAGCCACCTCGAAACGGGCAGCATCCTTTGATCGACCGAACCAGACGGGCCGTTTCGTCAAGCCGGACAGGTCAGGATACTCATTCCGCAACTGTCGCCCGACGGCCTCAGCAGCCTTGGCGTCTCGACCAAGCCATAACAAGGCCCCTTGAACCAGTCTGTTGCGCTCCATCTGCGGATCGCTCTCCACAAGGCGCTCAACGACCTCCGATGCGGCCTCGACGTCACCGGCAACAAAATGAGCAACAGCCAATTCACGCTGGTGGCGAAAGCGGTGAGGATCTTCCCGGCTGACATCGAGAACGCGTTTTAAGGCCGTAACTCCCGCAGCTGCATCGCCTGTATGACATTCGACAATCGCCAGCATTCCGTGGGCCGCAAGAAGATCCGGATTTGCATCCAATGCCGCCTGAGCATGAAGACGCGCGCGCTCAAAGTCACCGGACAGGTCTTGAGAAAGGATCGCGACCACGAGATGAGCAAAGTAGCTGTCGGGCTTTTGCTTTACCGCCTGCTCGGCCATCTGGTTCAATGCCATGATTGTGCCCGCGGGCAGCGCCATTGGTGAATACTCGAACTGTCGGAACAGGCAAAAAGAGAGCATTGCCAGCCCCATCGAGTTGTCCGGCTCATGTAAAAGAGCAGCGCGCAGGCAAGCTTCCACCTTGTCGTTTTCGCCGGGGCCGCGCGCAAGGTAGGCAGCCCCCTTTCTAAGCAGCTCACCAACGGACAACTCGTCATTGGATGCGTCTCGCAAACGTTCGAATTCTACGATCTTCAGTTTGACGCGAATTGCTGCTGCCACGCCCAGTGATATTTGCTCTTCCAGGTCAAAGACGTCGTCACTGCTCGTGCGATCAAATTGCTCACTCCAGACCTGTGTCCCGCTGGAAGCTTCAATCAGGCTGAATGTCAGGCGCAGACGACCAGATCTGCCGCGAACGGAGCCCTCAAGAATGTAATCAGCGTCCGCGCTTGGCGCAGACTGCTCGTGAACCACCCCTATCTCGGAGTGCCTGCTCAGACTGCGGATCAGTCCGTCTCTCAGTCCCTTTGCCAAAAACTCCGCTTCGTCGTCACCTGCAACACTGATGCTGCGCAACACCAGCGAGTGATCTGGCTTACGGCTCCTTCCGTGAGAGCGCTCGTTTGAAGGGCTTGCCACTCCGGGCCGGAAAGAGTGTCTTTCATCGTCGTTCCGATCTTCCGTTCTCAGGTGAAAAATCCGTACCGGATGATCGATGTTCTTTAAGTCATGTTCTCCGCTGTCTTCAAAGGGCAGCGCAAGACTGTGTCGCACTTCCTCGTGAACCTTCTGCGAGATACATACGCCCGCAACATTTCCCAGTTCTTCCAAACGAGCTGCGATGTTGACGCCTTCTCCATAAAGGTTTTCGCCGTCAACGATGACCTCCCCCAATTCGATTCCGACGCGAAACCACATGCACTGTTGGTCCGGCCGGTCACAGTTGCGTTCCGCAATCCGCTCCTGGAATTCGGCCGCACACAATACCGCAGATGATGGGCTGGAAAATTCGGCAATCAGCGAGTCTCCCGCACCACCGAAAACGCGACCGTTGTGAGCATTAATACTCTCTTCTATCAATCCGAGACAACTTTTCAGAGACCGCAGAGCACCAAGCTCGTCCCGACCCATCATGTCCGAAAATGCGACAACGTCGGTGGCTAGAATTGTAGCTAACTTGCGTTCGACCTCAGGCATTGGTCATTCGACCTAAAATCTGTAGGGCAACAGTTTACAAGCACACGGACACGTACACAAACTCTTCTCCAATCGTGTCGCATCCAACCAAGCTTCTCGAGCGATGATCAGGAACATTGAGCTCGAAGCAGATTTGCTGCATTCCTTCAATTCGGAAAACGTCGCAATTACGCATCGCTAAACCGCAATACTGCAAGGGATCACACAACCACGCGAGAAAATGGCAACAGGAAACAAGGAGCAATCCCATGCGCGGAAGTTGTCTGTGTGGTCAGATCAAGTATGAAATTCAATGCACGCCGAGACAGGTTGTCGGCTGTCACTGCAACCAGTGCCGAAAATCATCGGGGCATTACGTGGCAGCCACACAAGTACCGAAGGAGCATTTGAGGATCGAAGGTCTATCAGGAATTACCTGGTATCAATCCTCCGAAACCGCCAGGCGAGGCTTTTGCGGCACGTGCGGTAGCCAGCTCTTCTGGAACGAGATTGGCAGCGAAAACGTCTCCGTGATGGCGGGATCACTCGACGGTACCACCGGATTGATTATGGACCGGCAGCTCTATCCAGAGACCAAGGGTGACTACTACCCTTTGCCGGACGTAAAGACTGTCGATCAATCGTCGCTTTGAAGCGGCCAGCCGCCGTCAATCTCAACGCTGGAGCAGCTTCCGAATAGCTCCAGCGAGTTGCCTTGGCATGTGACTCTTTCCTCAAACACTATGGTCGGGGTCCTTGCTCAGCCTTTTGAAATTGTCTGCTCCCGACCAGGCTTTTACCCAGCCATACGTGTCCTCCGGATCGCCCTTTTCAATGTCTGGCACCAGATGCCATAGCGTTGACAGTTGCTGGTTAGACGGATCATCGGGATCCGGAAGCACTTGCCCCGCCCACGCCGTCAGGGAGTGTACCTCTTCCTTGTTGTTTTCTTCGAAGCGAAAACTCACCGAGAACACGATATGATCGTTCGTGACATAACCACTAAGCGGACACCTGACATCCAGCGGTACGCGGCCCTTGGCAGTCTGATACGTTCCCGTCACGGAAAAATGCTCGGATCTTTCCGGTGAAGTCGAGTGAACAATATCGCATTGCCGGAGCCTCATCAGCGAGCCTTTGGTGTTTTGCCAGGTCCCGAGCCAGCGATCTTTGGCTTCTTCAATCGTATCCATCACCTTCTCCCAGTTTCACTAACCGAGTACCTTCTGAAAAGAGCGGTAAATCTCGATAGAAACATGCAAATTTGTCTCGACGAGCTGAAACTTGTTTCTGCTCAACGCCACGGGCAATGTAAGATCAAAGTTGAATTTTACCGGGCCTTCGCCTGCGCCGCCAGTGTCGGCACCAAAATCGTCCAAATTGTTGAAGCGGCGCGCCCGGCCAAACGGGTCTGACCATCGCCCGGGCAATCAGTTATTTCGGTTCGTACGTGGGGACAAAATCATGACAATGAAGCCTGCCTTTGTTGCTTTGGCGCTTGCCATTCTTTCCTCAACCGCCCTCGGAGCCGAAAAAGCTTCGGGCTGGGGCCACGATTGGCCAGAAGGGTATCTGGCCAAGCCTTTGCTTCCTGACAGTCTTTCCTTGCTCCCGCCCTCCCCGACCTGGGGAACACCGCGCCAGCTGATGGACGAGGCCTTGAACGCTGAGGCCCTGGCGCTTGAGGGCACCGCGCGCTTTCGTCTGGCAACCAAGGATGCGGATCTCGATTTCCCAGCCGCAGCAGACAATTTCTCTTGTGCCCTGGGGGTCGAGATAAGCGCAGATAAAACACCCGTGCTTTATGATCTGATGCGCAGAACCATGACTGATGCCGGACACTCGACAAAACTTGCCAAGGACAAATATCAGAGGAAACGTCCGTTCCAGATAAATGGCAAGAAGACCTGCACGCCGGATGACGAAGCATTCCTTCGCGATAACGGATCCTATCCTTCCGGCCACGCAACAATCGGTTGGACCTGGGCACTCATCCTGGCGCAAATCTCGCCGGGCAAATCGAATGCGGTGCTCGAACGCGGCAGGAGTTTTGGTGACAGCAGGGTCATCTGCAACGTGCATTGGCAAAGCGATGTGGTCGAGGGAAGATTGCTGGGCGCCGCTGTCGTGGCGAAATTGCACAGCGTTGCGGAGTTTAAGGCTGATCTGGCGACAGCAAAAACGGAAGTTACAGCAGGCCAAAGCCCGTCAAAGGACTGCGGTGAAGAAACAAAAGTGCTGGAGGTCTGGCGACACTGAAAAACTCCGACGAAGCTTGTACCGAGTGATTACCTCAAGGAGATCACTTCGCTGGCGCAGTGGCGTCGTCGCAATAACACTTGCTAAAATTATCGGGCTCCAGAGCCTTCATGGCGCAAAGATAAGCCGGCATGACCTCGCTCGGCAGGCTACCGTGCCCAACCTGAAAATATCGACGGTAAAGCGTTTCCGCGTCACCTCCATGCCCTATTGCCGCGATCAAGTTGCCGACGCTCTGCGTGGAATACTCCGAAAGGCCATAAGCTGCGGTGAAAGTATATTCCTTTTGCCACTCACCCGGCACACTCAACGATGCGCTCTCAAGATTTCGAAGAGCATAGGTTGAAAAGTCAACGATCTCGCCTCCTCCTGACGTGAAACTTGCGACCGAGAAACCTGGGTTTTGATGAAAAATCGGACTGATTGCCGGTACGATTTTTTGAGCGATCAAAGGTGTGGCATCCGTCCCGCTCAGAAGCCGGTAGTCATCCATGTGCGTGTGACTGGCAAGGCTCGTTGTTATCGTCGAAGAGAAAGTGTGCAGCATGGCGAGAAACTCGGATGAAAACGGCTCACGCAGGAAAGGAACGACTTTCGAAGTGCACTCGGTTTTGCTGCTGCGGTTCGTTGAGAACGCATCAATCCCCCATGGGATATGATGCACAAGCCACACCTTTCCACCACTCGCTTTCTGCCCGACCAACTGATCGCGGAGCCAGTTCAACATGTCGTGGCCGGCAGTATCGCCGCCCTTTCCGCACGAGTCCCGATATTTGTCCGACCAAAGCACATCATTGAGAACGATTATCTTTGTATCCGGAACTTGAGGGTGCTGCGCCACGTAGTAGCCGCCAGCACCATAGGTTTTGTCGAAATCGTCTGAGAGAAGTTGAGGCCCGACGAGTTTGCGCACCATTTCCCGAGTGCCGGACAGGAACCCTCCTCCTGGAGTGATCTCGTAGTCTCCGCAATCGGAATCATTGTTTCCAAGCGCAAAGATAATCGGCCTGCCTGGAAACTGCGCCGCCAATTGCTCGCCCACAAATATCGCTGTGTTCTGCTTCAACTCGCGAATCTCTGCCTCGCTCAGGGAACCTGCCAAAGCCTCGCGCGCTATCTTTTCAAAACGATGCGCAAGAATATCGCCTCCCAGAAATGTCAGCTCTGCCTCGGCCGTGTTTGCCGCGTAGGCTCGCAATGAAGAATTCAAGAGCGCGAAGTTGGTATCTTCACCCCAGGGCGACATCTCCTGATTTTCGACCGTTGCAAAAATCTCCGGCCAGGCTTCAACCGGTCGAGCAATCAGAGCGCCGGTCAAGGAAATCGGATCGAAGGGATTGAAGTGAATATCGGAGATCAGTGCCAGTTTGTGGACTTTCTCCTGTGCCACGACAGCATCATTTCCGGCAGTCAGGCCACCACATACAAGTAGGAAAAGAACTTTCGTCAGCCGGCCCCACATGAACGAGCACCTCCTGGTTACATGTGTCAGGCAAAGTGCCCGACCTGACGCCACTCACATTTATAGAGCGGTGCAACTGGTCGGGAACAGGTCAGAAGCAACCACTTCTGCCAGGATCAAGCAGCGTTGGTGATCTGGGACATGCTGTTCTTGACCAGCAGCCGTGCTTCCAGACGGGCGACATCTATCGCAAAACGCCGCAAGAATGCGGTCACATCTTCATCGGCCCCGAGCGCGCCATCCTGTATTTCTTCCAGAAGCGTCTCGGTCAGCATTCTGGCTTCATCGAGAGCGAGGTCGTAGGTGAAATCAGCCTCCGCCTGACGTGCGATGTCAATTGCCAGCAGGAAAGTTTGGTGTGACCTGAGCGGCAACCCGGCTTTCCTGAGAATTGCCTGCAGAGCTGACCGGCGAACGGTCACCAACAACTTGCAAAGTCGTGGCAATGGAACCTGCCCCAGATTGGCAAGGGCAGCCGCAAAGAACCGAAGCCGGCCACAGCACACCGCCCTGAGCAACAACCGGGTGGTCAGTTTTCCGTTTGCACGCAGATGTTCGACAAAGTCAGGCAGATCTTCAGCACCGGCTTCCAATGCAAGTCTGTGCACGACCTTGTCCTGCGCATCGCTCAGGAAATTGTGCCGCTGGTTCTCCGGCACGCGTTCAAGAACAATGGGGTGATCATCCAGGTTCGCCGCAAGTCTCATCAACAGCTCATACCGCGCACTGAGAGGCAGCTCCTGGGTCTTCAACAATTGATCGCAGATTTCCGGACGGTCTTCAAAACGCTGTGCGATCCGCAAGAGCGACGATTGCAACACACTGGCACCCGCGTTTTGCAACATCACCCGACAGGCGCTTTCGCTGCCCACTTCGCAGATGGCAGCACAAACGGAAGCGGAGAGAGCTGACCGTGCTGCGATAGCCATTTGGGCGGTCTCACTGCCTTCGGCAAACAGGTCGACCAACTCAGCATCCGAAAGGATCGGAGACGATTTGAGAATTGGCACGGCCACTTCATCGACATCGTTTGCCAGGCAACGAACAACATGTGCGGGTGAGTGAGACGACGCGGCGAGTATCTTGGCGATTGCCTTGCGCACTACCCGGCTTGGATCATCGAGAAGAACTGTTAGTGCTGTCGCCATGCTCGCCCGCTCCTGACTGCCCGGTTCGGCAGCCAAATATCGTTCCGCAAATTCTTGCGCGGCCTGGATCTCCAAGGTGCGCTCTTCAACCTGATTCAGTTGCAGAAGGTCATGTACTGTCATGGCGATAAAACAATCTTCCCAAGTGTCGGAATCGATTCTGACATCAAAGGCTTAACGATCGGTTCACCATAATTCTGACAAGGTCGCCACGATCTCAAGACCCCTAAGCTGGCGGCAGCAGGTCCTTTTGCTCTTCTTCCGCCTTCAGCCGCAAAAACCGCGTCAGATCCAGGGGGCCGCCCTGATCCGCCAAGGCAAGTTCCTGCGCGGTCACCTGACTGGAAGCTCCGGATAATGTGCTGAAAGGAGCGGCTTCCTCGACAGCCTGAAACGCTGATGCGAAGCGTGGATTGACACCTGCTTCGGAAGATCCGGCGTCATTGCGGAACATGGCTTCAAACGGATTGCCCGTATCGCTTGCCTGAAAAGCGGACAAGACCTGGTTTGTCGCCCTTTCAAGATCCGATCCGTTGATCGAAGCTTCCAACGGAGGCTGCGCAGCCGGTGCGCTTTTTGCGACAACGCTCTCATCTGCCTGCCGTTCCTCACCGTTGCCGGTCGCAGACGTTTCGTCCGGTCTGCGGTTCGGAATGGGAACGGAAACTTTTGCCAATTCGACCGCTTCACCTAGCGAACGATCGCCATCCCCTTCCCCGGTCGCTGCGAATTGCTGGCCCGGTGCCGGTGGTTTAGCGCGAACGGCAAATGCTGCGGCAGGATCTCCTGCCAGATGGTCAAAACTGTTCTGGTCCACGAGCTGGCTTGGATGCGCCGGCTTCGCGCTTGGCAATGCCGCTACGCTCGCAATACCACTGGAGAGACCCGTATTCTTTTTCCCGCCGGCCTCGGCGATCATCGTCACCGCATTGTGCTTGGAAACGATGACTTCATAGACCTCTTCCATCGAACGGGCATTGCCGTTGGGATGATAGAAGATTGGCTTGTTCGCCTTGGCCTGTGTCGAAAACAAGCTGTCGGCACGCGTTTCGGGATTGGTCAGTGCCGCGTCTATCAGCCTGCTTGCACCATTGGCACCCAGGAAATGCGCCATATAAAGTTCGCCATCGGTCGGTGCCCGGCCGATCCGCCGCTCAAGATAACTGGCGTTCTTTTGCGTCAGTGCCCCGGCCATCATCGACGAAATTTCCGGATCCTTCCGAAGGTCGAGGATTTCCTGACGCACTTTGGGATCACTGACGTGATACTTGCCGTTGCTGGTTCGCTGGATCTGATCTGAGTACTTGTCAAGCCCGTGTCTGGGGCCAGCTTCCTTCATCGTCTCAAGCCAGGTCGATTCAATGAACTGGAACAATCCCGTAGCACTCGAGGTCTGTGCCTTGGCGGCTGGATTGAATGACGATTCCCGCGCAGCTGTCTTTACCAGGTACTCGAAGGAAGTACCTGTGGAGTTACTCGCAGACTCAAACGCAAGCTCGATCCTTGACGCGATCGAGGTAGTGTCAGCAACATGCATGACGCTGTCTCCTCGACGGAACTATTTATTACTTCGTTAACCTTCGCGCCCAATTGGTTAACAAATCCTTAACAAGAAGCAAGTCGCTGAAGTTATTGCAATTCGAGCACCAGATACGGCCTGACCATGCGTAATTATGCCAATAGATTCTACGATATTCAGCAAAAATCGCCAGTTCCAATGGAGTTGCCTGTGCCACCTTATGCTCTCAACCCCGCGAAATCACCGGCTATGGACCACCGGTTGCAATGAGTCGGCAGTTGCAAATTGCAAAAAAGGCACCGAACCGAGCGGCACCATTCTTGTTTTCATCGCTGTGTGTCGACGCTTCAGACTTTGGGCCTGGTCATTTCAAATACTTCGGTCACAGCCGCGTATTCCATGTACCCAAGGCGGGAGAGTGGTTTGTAGAGCGTCACGTCCACCTTGCCGTCCACGATGATGCTGTCATCGATATGAATTCCGACAACCTGACCAAACACGACATAGCTGTCCGTATCCCTGCCGTTCAGGTCTTTCAGGCGCAGAGTTTGCAGGTATTTGCATTCAAGAGCAGTCACTGCCTTGGCCACTCTGGGAACCTTGACCAGTCGTGAAGGCGCCATTTCCAGGCCCGACAGCTCGAACTCACAGACCTCACTATGAACCGCGGCCGAAGAGACATTCATCTCATTCCTCAGGTCCCAGCTTGCCATGTTGCACACAAACTCTCCGGTCTTTTCGACATTGGCGGCGCTGTCCTTGAACCCGGAGGAAGAGAACATGACGATCGGAGGGGTGTCGCTCACACTGTTGAAGAAGCTGTAAGGTGCCAGATTTGTCCCGCCATACTCATCCAGCGAAGAAATCCATCCGATTGGACGCGGAGAAACGATGGCCTTGAATGGATTGTGCGGCAGGCCATGGTCGTTTTTCTCGGTTTCGTAGAACATCTATTACTCTGCTTCTGTCCAATTGGAGATCAGTTCGGAAAGGTTCGGACGCGGACGTTCGACCGGAGGTTGGCTGGCCGTGCCGATATGCACGAAGCCGGCGAATTGCTCGCCCTCTTCTGCTCCAAGATATGCGGCTGCTTCCACATCGAAGCTATACCACTCCGTCAACCACTGGGATACGAAGCCTGAAGCGGCAGCTGCGGTCACCAGGTTCATGCAAACCGCTCCAGCCGATAGCTGTTGTTCCCACACAGGGATCTTCGGGTGCGTTCCGGCTTTGCTGACAACGCCGATCACCACAGGCGCTCTGGTGAAACGGGTCAGCTCCTTTTCTCGCTGATCGGCATCCAGCGGCCCGGCCTTCTGTTCGTATCGATCAGCAAGCCACGCACCGATCTTGCTCCCCTGTTCGGCGCGATAAACAACGAAACGCCATGGCGCCAGTTTTCCGTGATCGGGCACACGCGCCGCAATCGTCAGAATATCCTCGATCTGTGCCTGGTCGGGGCCCGGCTCAGACATTGTGACGGAAGGGTGTGAGCGGCGTTTCCGGAGAAATTCCAGTGTTTCCGGAGATCCGGAACTAATACTCGGCATGGCGCAGTCCTGCATGATGGTCGCAATTGCAACGATCCACGTAATTGATTGATCGTATTTGTCAACTTGTACAAGCGCGGTCTTGAATTTGCCCGATTTTCAGGTCCTTTAGGGGAAAATCGGAACTGAGACTCAAAAGACTGGTAAACTTTCCGAGTCAAAATGATAATACAGTGGGCATGGTGAACTTTGGAATTGTCTCGGGCGGTATGATTTTCAATCGTTTCCTCAAGGGTGCGGCACTCGCCATCGTGATTGGTGTGTCGTCAGTGGCGATGGTGGCTTCTGCAGGTTTTGCGCAATCTGTGGATGCGCCGATGCCGCCTGCTGCCAAACCGGATCCGAATGCGCCGGTGGCAGAGCCGGAAGAAGAAATCATCAACCTTCTTGACCGTGAACCGGAACCCCTGTTTTCCGACATTCTGGCTCCTTACGCGCCAGCCACCGCAGCAACACACGGTGTGTCAAACGGTCTCCGGCAGGGAGCCCTTTACCTGATGGCCAAGCTGACCCAGGACAGCACTCCATTGGACGATGGTCTCATCTGGCGCATTTATTCCGAAACGACAAATGCCGACGGACGCCTGGAACTTGTTGCGACGTCCGAAGGTGGCGACGCCGAGTTTCGTCTCGATCCCGGCACTTACCTGATCCACACCGCGTATGGTTTCGCGCAGGCAACCAACCGGATCGTGATCGGCAAGGAAGTCCTGTCGAAGATGGTGACGCTGAACGCTGGAGGCATCAAATTCAATGCCTCGCTCAAGGATGGCGACAGCATCAACCACGAGCCGATCTCTTTCGACATCTACGGCATGACATTCGATGCCCGCGGCGAGCGGGACAAAGTTGCATCCAACGTCAAGCCGGGTTCGATCATCCGCCTGAGTGCCGACACCTATCATGTCGTCAGCCGGTATGGTGATGTGAATGCCGTTGTCCGGGCCGACATTCAGGTTTTGCCAGGAAAGCTGACCGAAGCGACAGTGCTGCACAAGGCGGCAGATATCACATTGAAGCTTGTCAACGAGCGTGGCGGCGAAGCCATCGCCAACACGACCTGGTCAGTCCTCAGCCCGGGTGGCGACGTGGTGGTGGAAGCAACCGGTGCATTCCCGGACTTTGTTCTGGCCGCAGGTGAATATGAAGCCATCGCCAGAAACAATGGCCGCACGTATCTTCACAAGTTTGAAGTTGCTTCGGGAGAAGACAACGAGGTCGAAGTCGTCACGACGATGAGTGAACTGGCGAGCCAGCAGGGTACCGCCAGCAACTAAACGTCCGCACGGTCACCCTGCCCCTCGAAATTGCAGAATGTCTACAGGCGTACTCACTGTTTGGAATGGATCGCCTAGGCGCCTCTGCGCAGCAATCGCCGGGCCCGCTTCACCGGCGCCATTTCCATGACCTTCGTCTGCAGGAAATCCATGACTTCCTTCTGATCACCGAAGCCCGACAAGGTTTCAAACGGAATTGGCTGCCCGGCACGTGCAGTAATGACCGAACCAAGGATCCGGCGGAACTCGCGCACGAGAAGCGACAGACGCAAGGTCAGCGAATACTTGCTGACCAGGTGAAACAGCCAGGAATTCTGTCCGTCGAAATAAAGTGGCAGCACTGTCGCCTTCGAAGAGCGGATCATCTTGGCGGTAAAGGTTTTCCAGGGCAGTTCTTCGGCACGGCCAAAGGGCTTGGCGGCGGTTGCCACGCCACCACCTGGAAACACGATAATCGTCGTGCCTTCCTCAAGAAGCCGGAGGGCTTCCTTGCGGGTTTGCATGTTGGTTTTGAGAGCTTCCTTGGTCTCTTCAAAATCGACTGGCAATGAAAACGGCCGAACTTCCGGCACTTTGAGAAGCTCGTTGTTGATCAGGATCTTGAACGGCCTGCCAAGTTGCTCAGCCAGCGCCAGGATCGCAAGGCCATCGCCGATTCCGTAGGGATGATTCGCGATCAGCACCAGGGGGCCTTCGGGCAGATTTTTCGGTGGCCACTCACCATCTGCAACCGAGACATTCAGGTTGATCAGCCCGAGAAGATCGTTCCAGATATTGTCCGACGTGCCGACCATCGAGTGTTTCCACACATCATAGAGGTCAACCAGCTTCCGGCGCCCGGAGATGCCTTCAATCGCCCTGATGGTCCAGCGCTTCAGCGCAGGATGTTCGGGATTGGCGTAACTGAATTCTGCGTAGTCCACGGCGGCTGCTTCACACCTTGTTTCACTCTGGCAAATTCAGAACCGAATAACAGTCGTTCTGTTTCACCAGTGTGACAGCACACTGCATTGAACAGTGTGCCGTCGATCACTTTTCCGTAGATCGTGGCAAACGGACTTATTTCAAGTCCGGCGGCGTTGCTTCTTCAGCAAACGCCGCAATCGCCTCTTCCAGGCCCATGGACTTCTGGTCCTTGGAGCCAAGACGACGGATATTCACCGTCCGCTCTTCTGCCTCGCGCATTCCGCAAACAACGATCACTGGCACCTTGGCAAGAGAATGCTCACGGACCTTGTAGTTGATCTTTTCATTGCGGAAATCTGTTTCCACCTTCAAGCCCTTGGCTTTCAGCATGTCCGCCACTTCCTGACCGTATTCATCAGCTTCGGAGGTGATGGTGGCGACCACGATCTGCAAAGGCGCAAACCACAGCGGGAAATGTCCGGCATAGTTCTCGATCAGAATGCCGAGGAACCGCTCCATAGAGCCGCAAATCGCTCTATGGACCATGACGGGTGTTTGTTTCTCGCCATTGTTGTCGACATAAAACGCGCCGAAACGCTCCGGCAGGGCAAAGTCCACCTGGGTGGTTCCGCACTGCCACTCACGGCCGATGGCATCGCGCAGGGTGTACTCGAATTTCGGACCGTAGAAAGCCCCCTCACCCGGCAGAATGTCGGTCTTCACCCGCCCCTCGGACTGAGCCTCGATCTGCTTCAGCACCCTGGACATCACATCTTCGGCGTGATCCCACATCTCGTCGCTGCCAACGCGCTTTTCCGGTCGGGTGGAAAGCTTGACCACGATTTCATCAAAACCGAAGTCCTTGTAAACCGACAGAATCAGGTCGTTGATCTTGAGGCACTCGTCAGCCAGTTGCTCTTCAGTGCAGAAGACGTGGGCATCGTCCTGGGTAAAACCGCGCACACGCATCAGCCCGTGCAGCGCGCCGGAAGGTTCATACCTGTGAACCACACCGAACTCTGCCAAACGCAGCGGCAGGTCGCGATAGCTCTTCAGCCCGTGTTTGAAGATCTGAACGTGACCCGGGCAGTTCATCGGTTTCAGTGCAAAGACACGATCATCTTCGGCTTCCGTGTCGGCGCACTGTACGGAGAACATATTCTCCTTGTACCAGGTCCAGTGACCGGAAGTTTCCCAGAGCGAGGTGTGCAGCACCTGGGGCGCGTTCACTTCCTTGTAGGTATCCTTGAGAACCCGGCGCTTGTAGGCGATCAGGTTCTGGAACATGTCCCAGCCCTTGGGATGCCAGAACACGACGCCCGGGCCTTCTTCCTGGAAGTGGAACAGGTCCATTTCCCGTCCAAGCTTGCGGTGGTCGCGCTTTTCGGCCTCTTCGAGCATGTGAAGGTAGCCTTTCAGCTCCTTCTCGTTGTGCCAGGCGGTCGCGTAGATGCGGGTCAGCATCTCGTTGTTTGAATCGCCACGCCAGTACGCACCGGCAACCTTCATCAGCTTGAAGGCATCGCCGATCTGTTTGGTGGAGACCATGTGCGGGCCACGGCAAAGATCAAGCCACTGCCCCTGCTTGTAGATCTTGAGTTCCTGATCTTCCGGAATGGCATCGACAAGCTCGACCTTGTAATGTTCGCCCTTGGCGGCAAAGTAGGTCTTGGCTTCTTCGCGGCTCCAGATTTCCTTGGTGAACTGCGCACCGCGCGCGATGATCTCGCGCATCTTCTTCTCGATGACAGGCAGTTCTTCCGGCGTGAACGGCCAATCTTCGTTGGTGTCGGGGTGTACGCGCTTGAAGTCGTAGTAAAAGCCGTTCTCGATGACCGGTCCGATCGTGACCTGGGTGCCGGGCCACAGCTCCTGCACGGCCTCGGCCATCACGTGGGCGGCATCGTGACGGATCAGTTCCAGCGAACGCGGGTCATCGCGGGTGACAATCTCAATCTGATGGTTTTCATTGATCGGGTCGGTAAGATCTTTGAGTTCCCCATCAAGGGTCATCGCTACAGCCTTTTTGGCGAGCGATTTGGAAATTCCGCTGGCAACATCCAGTCCGGTGGTGCCGGCATCATATTCGCGCACGGAATTGTCGGGAAAAGTCAGTTGGATCATCATTTTTCTCCTGCTCACTCCTGCAGACAAGGCAGGTAAGCGTTTCAAAGGGATTCGAACCGCCCGCTGATAGGGGATTCAAGGCCAAACAGCAACCCTATCGGACGGAAAGCTGGCATGATCAAGACGCAGGGCACAAATTCTGCCTCGGTCAAGTGTCCTCCCGGTCCAGGGACTTGTGTGCTTGGATCATTCCTCGTTTTGTCTAACGACCAGCGGTGGCGGCCGTCGACGGATCGGCTGGGACTTTACAATGGATGTGCTTGTCTCAGCCTTGTCCGCGATCTTGTCGAGGATGCCGTCCAGCTGCTCGATCGAAGGCACGGCCAGGCGCGCAATGAAGCAATCTTCCCCAGTGACCTTGTCGCATTCGCAGAATTCGGGAATTTCCTGGATCATCTGCTGAACGATATGCAATTTACCCGGCAAGGGCCGGATGCGAACAATCGCCTGCAAACTGTAACCCAGAACCTTTGGGTCTATATCAACTGTAAAACCGCGAATGATGCCCCGTTCCTGAAGTCTGCGGACCCTTTCGGAAACTCCCGGGGACGACAATCCCGCGTGCGCGGCAAGGTCCTTCAGCGATACCCGCGCATCTGCGAGCAGGGCTTCAATAATTTTCCTATCTGCGTCATCCATCTTAATTTTCCAAAGAACCAACAATCATGAACCTAATTATATAATAGAGAAAATTAGAAACACCTAATTTATCGAATGGAACGTACCAACCTGCTTTGCCAAACTTGAGGCAATTCAAACCTCATGGAGGCAAACATGGACAAGACCCTGCGGGGCGCGGCAGAAATGACCGCCGCAATGACTATTCTCGGCACCATCGGACTTTTTGTAATTCTGTCCGGTCAGGGAGCGATCGACGTTGTCTTCTGGCGCTGTGCATTCGGAGCACTGGCGCTGCTCATTATCTGCGCATCACAAGGTCTCCTGAGACGCCAACTCACATTGAAAAAGCTCAGCCTTGCAGCCCTCGGAGGTATTGCGATCGTGGTGAACTGGGCAATGCTTTTCAGTGCCTATTCGGAAGCATCTATTGGCGTCGCAACGGCTGTCTACAACACCCAGCCATTCATCCTCGTGGGGTTCGGCGCGCTCTTTCTTGGTGAACGTATCACAATGGGAAAACTGGGCTGGCTTGCAGTCGCGTTTGTGGGTGTCCTGCTGATTATCCAGGCGAAACCGCAAAGCGCCGATTACGCGAACGCGAATTATGCAGTCGGCATCGGTCTTGCCCTGGCCGCAGCATTCTTCTGGGCGGTTGCAGCACTGCTGACCAAGAAGCTGACAGGCACGCCTCCCCAGCTCATTGCCCTCATTCAGGTCTGCGTCGGCATTTTGATGCTCGCCCCGTTTGTCAGCTGGAATGCGTTGCCATCAGGGCCGACCGCGTGGGGTGCTCTTTTCACCCTGGGTGTCGTGCATACCGGGATCATGTATATCCTCATGTATGGCGCGGTTCAGAAGCTGCCGACATATCTTCAGGGAGCGTTCTCGTTCATCTACCCGGTCGTTGCCATCTTCGTGGACTATGCGGCTTTTGGACATCAGCTGCAGGCTCTCCAGCTCTTTGGAGCAGCTGCCATCATTTTGGCGGCGATGGGCATGACCTTCGGCTGGCGCTTGATCAGTGTGAAGTCAACCGCCTCTGCGTCACGCTAAATCAGAGCCCCTTCAGACCTCTCTATTCCTGGCCCAATCGGGCCAGGAATCCGGCTCACAACCTAGTCGAGCCTATGCTCCTTTGAAATGTGACGGCCGGTCCAACGGCCGTAGCGCCAGGGAAGATACCATCGCGCACTTTCCGGAAGTTCTTCCGGAATCGGATCGAAACCGGAAGCCCCCCATGGATTGCATCTCAAGATACGCGCCAATCCGATCCAGCCACCTGCCCAGAACCCGAACTGACGGATCGACTGCTCGGTATAATCGGAACATGTTGGCGCATACCGGCAGCCCCGCCCCATGATCAGGGACAGGGAATGCCTGTAGATCCAGATGAGACCGATCGCCCCTCGCCCCAGTATCGAAACGGGTTTGCCGGACGTGGTCTCCTGTTTTGGCTTGGAACACATGAGTGCGAGGAAAAGAAATCGCGCTGCAGACTAGGCAGCAGCGCCGTCTTCCTTCTGTTTGGCCTCGATCTGGCCGAGCGCATCGACAACCGCATCGAAGGTCAGCATCGTGGAGGCGTGCCGGGCTTTGTACTCTCGCACGGGTTCCAGGAATTTGAGATCCACGAATCTCCCCGCGGGCGGCTCGCCACCTTCTTTCAGCATGGCACGCATGCTTCTTTGGACATCACGAAGCTCCTCGAAACTGGCGCCGACCACGTTCTGCGCCATGATCGAAGAGGAAGCCTGTCCCAACGCACAGGCTTTCACGTCATGCGCGAAGTCGGTCACCACACCGTCCTTCACACAAATGTCAACGAGAACAGTTGAACCGCAAAGCTTGGAATGCGCCTTTGCCGTTGCGTCAGGTTGCTCAAGACGGCCGATTCGAGGAATGTTTCCGGCGAATTCAAGGATCTTCGCGTTGTATATGTCGTCAAGCATTCTCGCCTCTTCGTGAAAGCCAGTGATCGTCCGCCACATTGCTGGCATGGTGCTTTCATATATATAGATCAGTTGCCACGGCAAATTCGCAAGGGGCAGAGTGGTCGCAGTTGGTATTCTTGAGTGCCGCATGTGCGCTTGAAGCCGGCTCAACCCTCTCAGAAACTGCGCGTTCGCTTTTTGTGTGGAGTATGATAAAGGTCCCCGGTCTTGGAGCCTGGACTTCATGATCTGTGCACAAACGAGCGCCGTATGACGAGTGACAAGGGTAAATTTGCGAGGATCCCGATGGACGCTGTCCTCAAGCCGGTTGAAAAAAGATTCGAAAGAAAGACGCCGGACCAATTGCATCGGCCAAGCCGCGAAGAAGTGGAAGCTGCCGTACGCACCATTCTCGCCTGGACCGGCGACGACCCCGACCGCGAAGGTCTGGTGGAAACCCCAAAGCGCGTCGTCAAAGCGCTGAGCCAGCTTTACAGCGGCTATTTTGAAGACCCGGCCGAACATCTGGAACGGATGTTCGAGGACGTCGGTGGCTACAAGGATATTGTTCTGGTCACCGGTATACCGTTCCATTCCCACTGCGAACACCACATGCTGCCGTTCATCGGCGAAGCGCATATTGCCTATTACCCGGCAGAAGGTGTCGTCGGTCTCTCCAAGCTCGCACGCGTCGTGGACATCTATGCCAAGCGCTTGCAGACACAGGAAAACTTGACGGCGCAGATCGCTTCAGTCATTGACGACAGTCTCGCACCGCGTGGTCTGGCGGTGATGCTGGAAGCCGAACACCAGTGCATGACAATGCGGGGTGTTCAAAAACCGGGCGTCTCCACGATCACCACTCAATTCACTGGCGTTTTCCAGGACGATCCGGCCGAACAGGCCAAATTCATGTCACTGGTTCGCGGCAAGGGTCTTTGACAACGGGCCCTTGCGTCCAATTTCCCGAGGCAAGGGCTTTTCCATGTGCAGCTCCGAGATTTCCGGCCGTGGCGACAAGAACACGGTTGAGAACGGCGACTTTCTTATGCCGAAGTTTGATCAGGACGGACTGATTGCAGCCGTCGTGACCGAAGTGACTTCCGGCGAAGTGCTCATGGTCGGATACATGAACGAAGAAGCCCTGAAACGCACGATCGACACCGGTGAAGCCTGGTACTGGAGCCGTTCGCGCAAGAGTTTCTGGAAAAAGGGTGAGACTTCGGGTCAGGTTCAAACCGTTCATGAGATCCTGACTGACTGCGATCAGGACGCCCTTGTTCTTAAGGTTTCGGTTGCCGGTAATGGCGCGACCTGCCACGTCGGCTATCGCTCATGCTTCTACCGCAAGGTGGTGAAACCGGAGACCGGTGCCGTTCGCCTGGAACGCGTTGAAGCCGACAAGGTCTATGACCCCGCGGACGTTTACGGGAAAAAGTGAGGCGGGCTTTTCGCTTCGGAGAAAATCAACAACGATTTTCCATGGGAACCCTTGGCAATTATCAAGGGTTCCAAAGGGTTGTTAGCCACCTTTACGTGTTTATACTTATTTTAGTCCCTTCTCCCTTTCGCCTAAAGTCGAATTAGGCGCAATGAAATATAACATTTCTCAGTGCCTCAAATATCCGTCCGCATGCTGAGGGAGAGGTCATGACGGAAAACGGTGCACAGACCAAGCGGGACGAGCGTATCGCGTTTATCCTGCTAGCAGTGGTATTGGCCCCAGCTTTATCAGTCGCAATAGTCGGTGGGTACGGGTTCATCGTCTGGATGTCCCAGATCGTGCTTGGACCGCCTGCTGGCTGATATCATGTCTGCAGATCCAAAATTCTCGGCAAGCCGCAGGTCGTTTCTGAGACTGCGCAGCCAACCGAAAGTCGAAGTCGTCAGACCACCGTGGACTGACGAAGCCTCGGTGATGGCGGATTGCACGAGTTGCAATGCGTGCATCGATGCCTGTCCGGAAGCAATCCTGAAACCTGATGCAGATGGCCGGCCAATGGTGGCTTTCGACGGACGTGAATGCACGTTCTGTCAGAAGTGCGCCGCATCGTGCGAGGCGCACGTATTTGATCTCACACGCGAAGAACCCTGGCCTCTCAAGGCCGAAATCCAGCAGGGCTGCCTGCAGGATCAGGGCATCAGTTGCCAGCTTTGCCGCGATAGCTGTCCGCAATCCGCAATTCGCGTCGATCTGACCAAGCGGCCATTCGGCCGTTTGAAGATTGACACCGATCTTTGTAACGGCTGCGGCGCTTGCCTGAGCACTTGCCCGCAAAACGTGCTTGCGCTGAAAGACGCCAGGCTCGAACCGGAGGCAGCATGAGCGAAACCGTCCACATAGCGAGCCTTCTTGTGCAGGCATTGCCCGACCAGCAAGGCTCGATCGAGGCTGGAATTCAGGAACTGGCAGGAGCGGAAGTCGCTCATGGTGATGGTCAGGGCCGCCTGATCGTCACCGTGGAAACGTCAAGCGAAGCCAACATCGTTCAAACCCTGACCGATATCCAATTACTCCCGGGCGTAGTGAGCGCCTCTCTTGTCTATCACCAGACAGACAGTGGACATGAATCAGCAGAGGCTGACATCTAAGGAGACTCCTTATGAGTGGAATTAACAGACGTGATGTCATCAAGGCGCAGGCTGTCGCCGCGGCCGCTGCTGCGGCAGGCATGTCGGTTCCTGCCCAGGCACAAAACCTTATCACTGAAGCAGATTTGACAGACCTGAAATGGTCAAAAGCACCCTGCCGTTTCTGCGGCACAGGTTGCTCGATCATGGTCGCGACCAAGGCTGGCCGCGTCGTCGCGACCCACGGTGATGCCGAGGCGGAAGTCAACCGCGGCCTCAACTGCGTCAAAGGCTACTTCCTGTCCAAAATCATGTACGGCCAGGATCGCCTGACGACCCCGTTGCTGCGCAAGACGGACGGCAAATACGACAAGAATGGTGAGTTCACCCCGGTCAGCTGGGACGAGGCCCTCGACATCATGGCCGAGAAGTGGAAAGCCACGCTGAAAGAAAAAGGTCCGAAGGCCATCGGCATGTTCGGCTCGGGCCAGTGGACCGTCTGGGAAGGCTATGCCGCGTCCAAACTGATGAAAGCCGGTTTCCGGTCCAACAATATTGATCCAAATGCCCGTCACTGCATGGCTTCCGCCGTGGTCGGCTTCATCCGTGCCTTCGGCATCGATGAGCCAATGGGCTGCTACGACGACTTTGAAAACGCCGATGCCTTCGTGCTGTGGGGCTCCAACATGTCGGAGATGCATCCGATCTTGTGGACCCGCGTAACCGATCGCCGGCTCAGCCATCCTCATGTGAAAGTGGCCGTGCTTTCAACATTCGAGCACCGTAGTTTTGATCTGGCCGATATTCCGGCGGTCTTCACACCGCAGTCCGATCTCATCATTGCCAACTACATCGCCAATCACATCATCCAGTCGGGTGCGGTGAACGAAGAATTCGTGAAGAAACACGTCAATCTTCGCAAGGGCGTACAGGATATCGGCTACGGCCTGCGACCGGATCATCCGCTCGAAGAAGCTGCGGCCAATCCTGGCGATGGCGGCTCGGAACCGATGACGCTTGAAGAGTTTGCCGAGTTTGTAAAACCCTACACGCTCGAGTTCGCCTCCGTTGAATCCGGTGTTCCTGCCGAACAGCTCGAAAAGATAGCGCAGCTTTATTCCGACCCGGACACCAAGGTGATGACACTTTGGACCATGGGCGTGAATCAGCACACCCGCGGTGTGTGGATGAACAACCTGATCTACAATCTCCACCTGCTGACGGGCAAGATTGCGCAGCCGGGCAACTCCCCCTTCTCGCTGACCGGACAGCCGTCAGCATGCGGCACGGCCCGCGAGGTCGGCACTTTCGCTCACAGGCTTCCGGCGGACCTGCTCGTGGCCAACCCGGAACACAGGGCCTTTGCCGAAAAGATCTGGAAGCTGCCTGAAGGAACTGTCCCGGAATGGATCGGCGCTCATGCCGTTCTGCAAAACCGGAAACTGAAGGACGGCGAGATCAACTGCTACTGGGTGCAGGTGAACAACAACATGCAGGCCGCTCCGAACATGATGGAGGAAGGCCTGCCCGGTTATCGCAACCCGGAAAACTTCATCGTCGTGTCGGACGCCTACCCGACCGTGACGGCGGAAGCCGCAGATCTCATTCTGCCGACCGCCATGTGGGTGGAAAAAGAAGGTGCATACGGCAACGCGGAACGCCGGACCCAGTTCTGGCATCAGCTCGTCGATGCTCCGGAAGGCGCCAAGTCCGACCTTTGGCAGCTTGTCGAATTCTCAAAGAGATTTACGACAGACGAAGCCTGGCCTGCAGAAATCCTGGATGCCAATCCGGAGTTCAAAGGCAAGACGCTCTACGATGTCCTCTTTGCCAATGGTCAGGTGGATGCGTTCCCCAACAGTGAGCTCGACGAGAGCTATGCCAATGACGAGGCTGAGGATTTCGGCTTCTACATCCAGAAGGGTCTGTTTGAGGAATATGCTGAGTTTGGTCGTGGTCACGGACACGACCTTGCCGACTTCGACACCTATCACAAGGTTCGCGGTCTGCGCTGGCCGGTGGTCGACGGGATCGAGACCCGCTGGCGCTACAACGGCGAATACGACCCGTACGTCACGGACGGGGCCGAATTCGAGTTCTATGGCAAGCCTGACGGCAAGGCCATCGCCTTTGCCCTTCCCTATGAACCACCGGCGGAAAGTCCGGACGGTGAATATCCGTTCTGGCTGACGACAGGCCGTGTCCTCGAGCATTGGCACTCAGGGTCCATGACTCAGCGGGTACCGGAACTCTACAGGGCCGTTCCGGACGCTCTTTGCTACATCCACCCGGACGACGCAGAAGCACTTGGAGTGCGCCGTGGCTCGGAGGTCCGGGTGATATCTCGCCGTGGTGAAATCATCACTCGTGTGGAAACCAGAGGTCGAAACAAACCGCCACAGGGTTTGGTTTTCGTGCCGTGGTTCGATGCCCGACAGCTGATCAACAAGGTTACGCTCGATGCAACCGATCCGCTTTCGAAGCAGACCGACTTCAAGAAATGCGCTGTACGCATCGAAGCTGTGTGAGGTGAACCATGAAACGCATCGCAATGAGCCTGTTTGCCGTCGCCAGCCTGTTGGCCGCAGCAGCATTCGCGCAGGAAAATGTCTCAACCCTGAGACCAACGACACCTTTGGCCGAGAATGGGCCGGCGGCGCCCATGCCGAAGGTAGAGAACACCGACATCCGGCAAGTTCGGAACTATCCGGAGCAACCGCCGCTGATCCCGCACAAGATCGACAACTATCAGGTGGACAAAAACTCCAATAAATGCTTGACCTGCCATTCACGCGCTGCAATCGGCGACAGTCAGGCGCCCATGGTTTCGATCACGCACTTCATGAACCGGGACAATCAGTTCCTGGCCTCGGTCACCCCGCGCAGATACTTCTGCAATCAGTGTCATGTGGTGCAGACAGACGCAAAGCCGTTGGTGGAAAATGACTTTGTCGATGTCGACACGGTGCTTGAATATGTGAAGTCGAAAGAGGAGGCCAACTGATGTGGGCCTTCGTCAAGCGGCTGTGGGGCACGATCCGCAGGCCGAGCGTTCACTACAGCCTTGGGGGGCTGACGCTCGGCGGTTTCATCATGGGTGTCCTGTTCTGGGGCGCGTTCAACACGGCCATGGAACTCACGAATACGGAAACCTTCTGCACCGGCTGTCATGAAATGCGGGACAACGTGTTCGCTGAGCTGAAGACCACCATCCACTACACAAATCGCTCGGGTGTCCGGGCGATCTGTTCCGATTGCCACGTCCCCCATGACTGGACAGACAAGATTGCCCGGAAGATGCAGGCATCCAAGGAAGTCTGGGGAAAGATCTTCGGCACCATCAGCACACGGGAGAAGTTTCTGGAGAAACGGCTTGAACTGGCACAACACGAGTGGGCACGGCTGAAAGCCAACAATTCCCTGGAATGCCGCAACTGTCATTCTTCCGATTCAATGGACATAACCCGTCAAAGCGCGCGCGCCGCGGAAGCGCATGAGCGTTTCCTCTTTACGGGTGAAAAAACCTGCATCGATTGTCACAAGGGTATTGCCCACCAGTTACCTGACATGTCGCAACAGTCTGCATGGACAGGACATGGCGGTGCGAGCAGTCTTGAAAATGCCACTGCGTATTTGAAGCAGAAGCAAAGCGAGACCAACTGACCCTCTCGAACGATACTCAGAAGAAAAGCTGGCGAAACGCCAGCTTTTTTGTTCTGATCGAGATGAAGCCGTCAAAGCAGGAAATTACGGGACCGGGATCAAGCGCGCAGTATCAAACCGTAAACGTGCAAAGCTGAGGTCTTGCCTGTACGAAGGTCGCGTCATCCGTTCCAAGACCGGCTTGGCGGCTAGAGTCACCGAACAGACTGGCTGGCCGGGTGGCCAGCCATATTTTCAGGTCATCGAGATATAGCTGCGCATCTGCTCGGCTTCGAGCTCAACCTGCGCAATTTTGAACTTCACCACATCGCCGATCGAAATCACGCCAGCAAGCTTGCCATCCTTGACGACAGGCATATGACGGAAACGGCCCTGGGTCATTCGAGCCATAACTTCGTTGACACTGTTTTCCTCTGCACAGGTCACAACCTCCTTGGTCATGACGCTCGACACAGGCAGAGAAAGTGCGGACGCGCCCTGTGTTCCAACAACACGGACGATATCACGCTCGGAAACAATCCCTTGAATGGAATTGTCACCTGCGCACACAACCACCGCACCTATCTTGTTTTTCGCCAGAGTTTCAGCGATCTCGCTAAGCAGCGCGTCGCTTTTGGCAGTAATCGTTTCGTGGCCTTTCCCACTCAAGATTGCGGCAACGGTCATCTAGGAGCACCTCCATGGCATCAATCAGCCCGTCCTTCACGGGATAACCGCATCATGGCAAAAAAATCAGTGCGCGCAAACCTTTGACGCATACCCTCAAAAGGGTATCGACTAAAGTCGGCGCCGAGGCACCGGGTCGAAAATCGGAAACAGGGCAAGACCGGCAATGAAGCCGCCGATATGTGCCTGCCACGCGACACTGGCCGGTTGCCCGGCAACCGGACCGCTCATCAATCCAAAGAACAGGTTGAGTCCGAACCAGACGGCAACGAACACAAGGACCTGTTGATTGCGGAAGCATTCAGAGAGCGGTTGCGCGGGCACGAAATAGGCACCTCGATCAGTGCGCCTTATTGCGCCCAGAGGTCCCCCCAGTTCGAAAATGAAACGGATTGCCCCTGCCATTTGACCTGAGACAGCAGCCGAAGCTCCGATCATCGGAACGGCTTCTCCCCAGTGTGTTGCAAGATGAGCGAACGCGCCACCGACTGAACAAAGCGCAGAAAACACCAGAAAGCGCCCTGCACCATATCTGCGTGCCAGCGCGCTGCCGAAAATGGCCATCCACAGGAGATTGAATATGATGTGCATGGCACCGCCATGCAGCAGGCTGTAGGAGATGAACCCCCATAGGCTGGAAGCAAGATCAATCGCGTTCAGACTGGAAAAGGCCGCATATTTGGCCGGCCAGAAAGCAAACAGAAAGATGATCAGGTTGTCCCATCCGACGGGAAGAATGAACGCCCTAAGCAGGTGAACGGCAATCATCGCCCCGCCCAGCCAGACAATCACATTCGGAAGGTTGAACACCGGAGGCTGGGAAGGACGCGGCGGTTCCTGGCGTTTCTTTGCTTCTTCGCGCCGTGCGCGTTCGTCGTCGAATTGATAAACGTTCATGGAACCTCAGCCTTTCAGCTACCCTTCTAAGCAAGATCTGAGACAAAACAAGGCCTGGCACGTGTCGCCATGTGTCTTGGTGTCACTATGGTGATCCAGCAATTACCGTTTAACTGAAAGCAGCAGGTTAAAAAACACAAAGCGCCAGCCATCTTTTTGATGACCAGCGCCTTGCGGTGCCCCCCTTTAACTCGGTCGCGTCCCCACACGCCCGGAAAAGGACAATCGTTCACAACAGACCGGCGCTTGTTATCCTCACCGGAACAGCTCTTTGAGGCTGTTCTGGCCGGCCCGCAGCCTGGCCTGACACAACAGGTCCTCCCACCCGCCATATTCGTGAACAGATCTTAAAGTTGCCAGCAACATCGCCGCCAAACAAGCACAACACAAAATTAACCTTAATCACCTCGCTCGCAAAAATTCCCATCCGATGCAACGACTTGGCACGCCTCCTGCTTTGTTCAGGTCAAACGAATACAGGAAGGAAACCACGTCCCGTTTTGAAACAGGCCCTGTCTTGAGACGAAACACCGGACGTGAAGTGGCAAAGAGGCAAGTTCAGATGAAACACGGCGTGACGCAAACTCTTTATTCTTATTGGGACAACCTGCGCGGCGCCCGCCCTGCCCCGAATCGCAGTGAAGTGGATCCCAGTGAAATTCGCGGCCTTCTCGGTGACACCTTCATTCTGGAGACAAACGGGCCTCAGGACGTCCGCTATCGTCTCGCAGGAACACGGCTATGCTCAGCCCATTGCCGTGAACTGAAGGGACGAAAGTTCCTTCGCGGCTGGAACACGAAAGACAAGGAAGCGCTGGAAAGCCTCATTGCTGCAATCACCGAAGATGCGGCGGCTGCCGTCATTGGCGTAAACGGCCACACAGAGCGCGGCCAGATCCTGCAGATGGAAATGTTACTGGTGCCATTGAATGTTCCAGGTGAAGGCAGAATTCGTGTCCTTGGCAGCTGCACACCAATGGAGAAGCCATACTGGATCGGTCTGCATCCCATTTTGAACCAGTCAATCAGCAGCCTCAGACTGGTCTGGCCTGACGAGCGTCCGTTCTTCATGGACGACAACGCTTCGACCATAAACCCGGTCCTGCCGCGCTTCACGGCCGAGGGAATGGCCATGCCGACACCTCCCCTTCCGCAGGGCGCTGAACGTAAAGTCGGACACCTTACGGTTTACTCTGGCGGAAAGTCCTGACAGGACCGTCAGCACCGGTCCATATTGAGACACACGCTGAAATTCAGATAAGCAACGACCGGGTCGAATACGCCCGGTCGTTTCAGTTTTGCGGCCGTGAAACCGGGCTTTTGGGGTTTCGGCGTGTTTCGCGCAAAATTTATGCATGCAACGCCTAGACCTGAGCCTTGTGTTCGGTACATTCTTACACATCGTTAACCCCAGCTGCCTAAAGTGGTGGAAAGACGTCTAGAGATTCGCTTCTCGGCCAGGGGAAAGTGTGAATCCACACGGTTTGGATAGAGCAGGCATGAGCGCCGGATTGGCAACAGCACCAGAGGGAAGCAAATCGCTTCAAGTCACTGATCGCCGTCGGCATCAACGGGTTCAGGTCAATATTCTGGGCCGATTTATGCTCGAGGACCGTCAGGAATATCCTTGTCAGGTTATCGACATGTCACCAGGCGGAATGGCCATGATCACGCCAGTTTCCGGGCGGGTAGGTGAACGTGTTGTCGCCTACCTTGATCATCTGAGCCGCGTCGAAGGCAGGATCTCACGCCTAATTGATGGTGGTTTTGCTGTTGAACTGCGAAACACCGCCCGCAAGCGCGACAAGATCGCGAACGTTCTGACCTGGCTCGCCAACCGCGACGAGTTGAACCTGCCAGAAGACCGCAGGCACGACCGTTTCGTACCGAAGAATCCAATGACAAAGGTCGTTCTGCCGGACGGTTCTGAACACGTTTGCCGGATCATAGATGTCTCACTGTCCGGCGCAGCTATTGCCACTGACATTCTGCCGGAAATGGGTGACAGGATCACGCTTGGCAAGATGGTGGCACGTGTTGTTCGCCGGATCGAAGGTGGCATTGCGGTTGAATTTGCTGCGGTCCAAAGCCGCGAACTGCTCGAGCAACATATTTCGTCTGCCGACACGGCCTGACAGCCCTCCACATCACCTCTCTGATTTAAGTGATCGCTCACTGCGTGAGAACGGATTCTTGCATCCACGGTTCTCTTGAAGCGGGCCTGCCCAATCGGGGCATGCATTTTCTTGCACAAAAACGCATTTTTTTTCGGGCTACGATCACTCCAAACAGCCTGCAGATGCTCTCCCCTTGTGAACGTTTCCAGGACATCTCCTTTTCATATCACCTCAACCTCATTTTCGATTTTACTTCATAAAATCAGTTAGTTATGTGAAATCCATCAAATTTTACGAAAATTCAGACACAGTTTGACTTAAATGAACATCAAACAAAAATCGAATTAAGACTGAATTTTACTTAAGTATTATTATAGTTCTACTTCAGAGATTTTCTTGAAGTAAAAAGCATTCAGCCATCGTTGCGTCAGCCTTGGGGAGGGCGTTACGATGAATTTACTTAAGTCAACTCTGTTTGCATCCACTTTTGCATTAAGCGCCATTGCCGGCGCCATCACTGCACAGGCCGAGCCTGGCCGCTTCATGGATATGAAGACCGTGGTCAAGGCACCGATAGGCTATCAGCAGTTTTGCAAGGACAATGCCGGAGCGTGTCCGCAATCGAGCTACGACCCTGTAGTCGTGCGCCTGAATGAAGCTCTTTGGGAGCAACTCATTGCCATCAATCAGGAAGTCAACAGCCGTGTACGGCCGATGACCGATGAAGACCTGTTCGGCAAAGTGGAACATTGGTCCTACCCGGTCAACGGATATGGAGACTGCGAGGAGTATGTTCTTGAGAAGCAGCGTATCCTGCTGAAAGCGGGGTGGCCTCAAAGTGCCTTGCTGATCACTGTCGCAAAGGACGTTCAGAATTCCGGTCACGCAGTCCTGACCGTTCGCACGGATCATGGCGACATGATTCTCGACAATCAGATCGAGGCAGTGCTGCCCTGGTACTCGACCCCTTATCGGTACATCAAACGCCAGTCGGCCCGCTCCGCGGCGAAGTGGACAGGCATTTCCGACACGCGCGTAACGACGGTGAGTAGCGTCTCAAGATAAGGCTCAACGAGCCAACACAGGATTGGGATCGCCCCCATCTGGGGCAACAGGACGATCCGGTCGCGTCCCCACCCTCCCCATCCCTACCACGACCGGATCCAAGGAACCGGCTGCGCCCCCGCAAGCCGGTTCCTGTCTTTTCGGTCGTGCAGACAAGATCAGATTTCGCGCAATCCCGGTTTGAAGCGCCGCCAGTTGCGAACATAGCCTTCGGCGGACTTGCGAATGTCCTCGGTCGCTTGTTCGGGAAGCGTGCGAACCACTTTGCCGGGAACTCCGACCACGAGGGAGTTGTCCGGAATTTCCTTGCCTTCGGCAATCAGCGCGTTTGCCCCAATGATGCAGTTTGATCCGATCACCGCACCATTCAGTATCGTTGCCCCCATTCCAACAAGGGTGTTGTCCTTGATGGTGCAGCCATGAAGAATTGCATTGTGACCGACTGTGCAATCAGCACCAATCGTCAGCGGATATCCCATATCTGTATGGAAAACGCAGCCGTCCTGAACATTTGAGCGTGCCCCGACGTTGATGGGTTCATTGTCTCCGCGAAGCGTTGCCCCGAACCAGACACTGGCATCTTCTTGCAAATGAATATCGCCGATCAGGACTGCGGTCGGTGCCACCCAATAGTTTCCGCTGTCCGGAAAGACAGGCTCTCGTTCATCAAGACTGTAGATAGGCATGTGACCTCAGTGAAATCCTGCGACAACCAATGCAACATTCATGACCAGCAGCCCGGAACACATGCTCCACATGCCAGCAATCGTGGAAGACGCAACCAGCCAGCCAAGCGGCCTGTTTTCAATTCGCCGACCGCGTATCGCATTTCTCATGATGATGAAAGGACCCGCGAACAGGCACATGAAAATCCCGGCAAGGAACACCAGAATGTTTTCGCCCGCGAAATTGAAACGCGGCGGTTCTTTGGTGATGAGCTGATAAAGGCTCCCCAGCACCCCCGCAGCAACAAAGCCGGCGCACGCTATATATCCAACGAGAAGAAGATCAAACAGCACGCCCATTAACCCCTTGTTAACCTTTCAGCGAAGAAAGTGATTAAGAATTAGTAAAGGGTCAAGTGCAAAGACTGTGCCGGAAAGGCAAATGGGCAGAAACCCTCAAATATGGCTTAAATGGTGGGGCTTTGACACATGTCGGATCGGAACATTTGTTCCGTTTCAGCACAAAGTGTCTCAGATCAGTGCACGTCCGATTTCGGGGGGCGTGTCGTGACGCCGCTTTCGTTGCCGGATCCCATCGGGACCAAACCACGCCATTTCACCTATCTGGCGCTGGCAATGTGCGTTCTGGCTACCGCCTTCATTGCCGAACGTGCCAGCTATTGGTCCCGCTACTGGATGTCGGGACCGGATGTGGAATTCGGCAAGAGGCAAGTGTCGGTGAATGTCGGCAAAACCCAATTGCACTTGCCACTCGAGTTGATCGCAACACCTCGTCAGCGACACAGGTCCCTTTCCTCTGACACCGTTTTCAAGACTTTGCGCCTCTCTATGGTATGGCCTGCTCTTTCGGCGTCCCAGGGGCTCTACAGCGGCTTTGGAGACAAGCTTGGTACCGGGCAGACAATTCTGATCGAACTGGAAAGCAATCAAGGCCGTGAAAGCCTACGGGCCCGTCTCGATCCATTTTACCGGCGCCTGGCACGAGGTGGAGAAATTCGCGGTCCGGGCGGGCTGAGAATTCTGACGTTGTCCGCAAAAGGATCGGCCACAAGCGACCTGATCGTTTACGACCCCTCGGAACGAAACGGCTTTATTGCCCGCTGCACGAGAAAGTCAGGCAGTGGCAACGCAATCTGCCACCGTGCCATTGCCTTGGCTTCAGGTCTCGAACTGAGATACCGCTTTGATCAGAGCCTGTTGGCGGATTGGCAGGAACTGGATCGCTCCATTGTGCAGAAGATCTCCGGTTTCCGCACCAGCTGAATTGGAATGCCATCCTGAAAGCAATTCGGGCGGCCCCTCGCGGAACCGCCCGATGCTGATTTCAACCTTCGTCGAGTGGCTCAGACTTCGTCCAGATCGATTTCGAGAATCGCCATCTGGAAGTTCCAGCTCAGATCTTCGTCTTCGTCGTCACGGAAAATAACGCCGATGAACTCTTCCCCGATATAGACTTCGGCGGAGTCGTCCTTACGCGGGCGTGCCCGGACCTGAATGCTCGACAGCTCAAATTTCGAACGCAGGTAGGCTTCAATCTTACGGATTTCATCGGGGTTCACGGCGCTCTCCTTATCAATTGCCGTCAGCATTTTTCTAGCGCGGAAACTACAAGACCAAAGGCAAATGCCAAAGCCTTTCGATAAGCTTTCCCCGTCTTCCTCTTGTCAAATTGACGATCCGGCCTCTTCGCCGAGCAGCTGGTTCATGCTGCGGGCAGGTTCTGCGCACCCTGCCTTGCCCACGATCTTGGCCGGAACACCGGCAACGGTGGTGTTTTCCGGAACATCCGCCAGGACGACCGAGCCCGCCGCAATACGCGAGCAATGACCGATCTCCAGGTTCCCGAGTATCTTGGCGCCAGCCCCCACCAGGACACCGTGCCGGATCTTCGGATGACGATCGCCGTCTTCCTTGCCTGTCCCGCCAAGAGTGACACCCTGCAGGATCGAGACATCATCCTCGATCACGGCTGTACCACCGACAACGATGCCTGTTCCGTGGTCGATAAAGATGCCGCGCCCGACCGGAACCGCCGGATGAATGTCGATCTGAAAAACTTCCGACGCCCTGCTTTGAAGGTAGAGCGCAAAGTCTCTACGCCCCTTGCGCCACAGCCAATTGGCGAGGCGATGGGTTTGCAGGCCATGGAAACCCTTGAAATAGAGAACGGGTTCCAGATAGCGGAAGCAAGCCGGGTCACGATCAAAAACGGCAACGATATCAACGCGGAAGATCTTGGCGAGTTCCGGCTCATCCGCCAGAGCTTCCAGGTAGGTCTGGCGGATCAGCGAGGCAGATACGACGTCGCGGCCCAACCGATCCCCAAGCCGGTGCAGCACGGCTTCTTCAAGGCTGTCGTGATTCAGGACCGTTTCATAGACAAATGAGGACAAAGCCGGCTCGGCGGCAACCATCGCCTGCGCCTCTTCCCTCAATTGCTGCCAGACCGGATCATGGGTCGGAACTTGTTTTAAGCCGGACTTTGTGATCGGTGCCGACATGGCCTGTCTCCTTTTCAAGCCGTCATGTACGAGCCCTTAAAATAGGACTGTCGTCTGATATTCCAAAATCAAACTTCCTGATATCAGATATGAACCCTCGTTATGAACCGCAAAACGAGCGGAGCACCTTCTGATATTTCCAGCGGCTTGTTAGTCCAATTAGCCTGAGATGTGGAGTGATTATGACAGATCCCGATGCAGTTTTTTCAGAAACTGACAATCCGCAGCTGATTTTAGGGGGCCAGGTCGCAGAACTTGTGCTGAACGCGCCGACACGCAAAAACGCCCTTCCCCTCGCGGCCTGGGAACGCATTCCGACGTTGGTTCAACAGATTGAAACTCATTCATCTGCACGTGTTTGCATCGTCAGGGGAGCCGGTGGACAGAATTTCTGTGCAGGTGCCGACATTTCCGAATTCGAAGCCGTTCGCTCCAATCCCGTGTCAGCCAAACGCTATGACGATATCAATGTGGCGGCTTTCAAGGCATTGCGGTTGCTGAGCATACCCGTAATCGCGGCGATTCATGGCCCTTGCCTCGGTGGCGGTCTTGGCATCGCATTGGCTTGCGACATTCGCCTCGCCACACGCTCCGCATTCTTCGGAATTCCTGCCGCGAAACTCGGTCTGGCCTATCCACCGGAAGCGCTCGGGGATCTGCTTGCAGCTGTTCCCCCCGCAGACGCCAAGCAGCTCCTTTTCACTGGTGAAAGATTTTCCGCCGAACGCGCACTTCAGATGGGCCTGGTCAATGAAGTCCTGGACGAAGACAAGCTGGAAAGCCGAATTGAGAACCTGTGCAGCTCAATTTGCGCCAACGCTCCTCTATCGCTCAAGGCCGCAAAGCATGCCGTGAACCAGCTTTCGCATTCATCCGACACTAACCTTGGCACTGCCCTCAGGGACGCACAGACTTGCATCGACAGTGAAGATTACCGGGAAGGATACCGGGCGTTTCTTGAAAAGCGACACCCTGTATTCAAAGGTCGTTGAAGTTTCGCAGGCTGAGACGCACTCAACTGTGGGCGGGCAGCGCTGCCGGAATCACTTTCTAAATCTCTCCCGACAAGGCATTGAATGAAGAGAGTATCTCCGCTTCAGGCAACCTCTGCATTCGATGTCAGATCGACCAGAAACTCTTCAACTGCCGATGCGAAGACATCATTTTTGTCACCTGCCACCATGTGACCTGCATCGCGAATATCCGTAAATTTCGCGTGCGGAACCCTTTGCTGAAACTCTTTCACGTGCTCCATGGAAACGAGTTCGGAATTCTGTCCACGGATCAGAAGAACCGGCAAGGAGAGATTTCCAGCCGCAGCCAACATGTTTTCCTGCACTTCGGCGGCCAAACGGGGATCGTTCTTTTGCTTTGCTTTCAGGAAAGCGGGATCCCAGTGCCAACGGTAACGACCGTCATCGTGCAGACGAAGATTCTTGGAGAGACCTGACAAGTCCGCAGGTCTGACACGGTTCGGAAGGTATCTGGCAATGGCCTCGGCGGCCTCTTCCACATTTTCAAAACCGTCTTCGACTCGATCTCCCATGAACCCGAGGATCTTTGCGACACCACCCATGTCGATCCGAGGAGTGATATCCACCAGGACCAGCGCTGCCAGGCCGCCCGGATTTTCCTGGCCTTCCGCCAGCATTCCCGCAAAGCCTCCAAGCGAGGCCCCGACAACGACGGGTTTTGATCTATGGAGGGCATGAACCTGACGCGTAACGGCAACCAGGTCCTTGGCAAAATCGGGAAAGGTGTATTTTCCGGACGGGACCCAACTGCTTTCGCCATGTCCACGCTGGTCCACTGAGTAAACCGGGTGACCGAGGCTTGCGATACGCTGAGCTGCGGCATCCCAGGAGTGGCGTGTCTGACCGCCACCATGCAACATGATCACGGGCTGCTCGCCGGCGCCATAGCGATCCGCGATCAGGCTGTTGGCTTCCACTCCCTGAAATTCAACTCGTTTCGGGCCCATAAATCCTCCCATGCCTGCCCTTGTCCGTTGGAGTGCCTCTCCGGACACCCTCATCGATTTCTCGCTGAAGCCTAGGCCTCAACGTTGTTCAAAAACGCCAGAACACCCTGCTTGTGCACCTTGTCGCCGACGGCCACCATGTGATCGCGTCCAGGAATATCCAGGACATCGGCATGCGGCATCAGGGCCGCCAGTTTTTTCGGCGAGCCGGCGATGTCATCCTTGGTTCCGACAGCAACCAGAACCGGACGCTCGATGCGCGAGACATCCTCTTCACTGATCTTCTGTCTTGAAGAGCGCATGCAAGCAGCCAGGGCTCGCCGGTCGGAACCTGTCTGTTCCGCAAACGCCCTGAAGGCCCGGCCCGTCCGGTCTGCAACATCCTGAATGCGATCTGTTTCCAGCGCGGAGGCGATCGGCTCGGGATCGCCGACACCGGCAACCATGCCATAGCCGAGACCGCTGAAGATTGCGCGCTTCACCCGATTTGGGTGATTTAAGGTCAGAAACGCCGAGATCCTCGCCCCCATCGAATATCCCATCACATCAGTGCGCTCGATCTCCAGATGGTCCAGAAGACGCCTTGCATCTTCAGCCATGATCGGTGCGCCATAGGCAGCAGGGTCATAGAATTTCTGACTTTCGCCATGTCCCCGGTTGTCGATTGCGATGACGCGCCGGCCATCCTCGACAAGAAGCTTTACCCAGCCGGGATATTCCCAATTCACCTGCTTGTTGGATGCAAATCCGTGAATGAGCAGGATCGGATCTCCTTGCCCTTCGTCCAGATAAGCAATCCGAACTCCATCAAACTCAAACTGAGGCATATACCAAACTAACCTTTACGTAAACGGAAAATCACCTTGTGACCTACAGTAAAATCATTGGCCGTCATTGGCAAAGATGAAATGTCGGTCGCGGGCCGATTCCAGGGGTTTTCCTGCGTGCGGCGGTGGATCGCATCTCAACGCCTCTACCCTTTCTCTTCACAAATGGATATGGTCGCGAAAATTTGCTATCGGAGCCTGACTTGGGCATGACAGTACCCAAGCGATCGTAAGGCTCTTTTGAAATTCAGAGGAACGAGACAATGGCGGATCAGGTTGTCCCGCATTTTCAGAACTCAAGTGGACACGATTCCATTGCAATCGGCGCGCGCGAATTCATGTGCATCGGTGCCAAGCCGCCTTTTGATCACCCGCATATCTTTCTCGACATGGGCAGTGAAAACGAAGTTGTCTGCCCATACTGCTCCACACTCTACAAGTACGACACGACGCTGGAAGCAAAAGAGTCATCTCCGGCCGACTGCAGCTGGACGCCCGCTGCGGCCTAGGTCACAAGCTGCTCATGAGCGAAAATGGTGAAAGCCCTCACCCGGTCGTAATCGCAGGTGCTGGAATTGGTGGCCTTACTGCCGCCTTGGCTTTGCATCGACAGGGGCATGAAATTGTCCTGTTCGACAAGGTCAGCCAACTTTCAGAAGTTGGTGCTGGCCTGCAACTTTCACCCAATGCATGTGCCGTGCTCAAGGACCTGGGCGTACTCGACGCTCTGCAACCTTTCGCTTATGCCCCTGAAAGACTGCGCATCTGGTCCGGCGTTTCCGGCGAGCAGATTTCTCACGTCGCACTTGGCTCCTTCATCAAGCAGCGCCACGGCAATCCGTTTTGGGTCATACACCGTGCAGATCTGCAGCGCGTCCTGCTGGAACAGGTTCAGGCAACACCCGGAATATCGGTTCGCCTGGGGACTGAAGTGCTGGACCTGATCTCCACGCCTTATGACAGCATGGTTTGCAACTTCCAGGACGACGATGGTGTCGGAAAGTTGAACTGCAAGGCCCTTATCGGGGCCGATGGTGTCTGGTCAAAAACCCGCCAGATGGTTCCGAGCCACGAAAACGCACAGTTCAGCGGTCAGGTCGCCTATCGGGCCACACTTCCCATTGACCAGGTGCCCGCCAGGTGGACCACCGATTCCGGACTTTGGCTTCACCGTAACTCGCATCTTGTTCATTATCCCATCCGTGGCGGACGTGAACTTAACATCGTTGCGCTGGTGGAAGAGCCCTGGAGTGATCAGACATGGTCGGCCAAAGCAGACAAGGAAACGGTTCTACATGTGTTCAAGGATTGGCCGGCAGAAATCCGTAATCTGCTTGGACTGCCGTCAAACTGGCTGAAATGGGCACTTTGTAGCGTGGATGCCTCCGGCCCCTGGGCGCACGGACACATGACCCTTCTGGGTGACGCGGCTCATGCCATGCTACCCTACATGGCTCAAGGTGCAGCCATGGCGATCGAAGATGCTGCCATCCTTGCCAAACACCTTCCCGCAGACGTTGAAAACATTCCTGCGGCTCTGAGATCATTCGAACGGCAACGCAAACCCCGCGCTTCCCGGATACAGGGTATTGCGCGCAGGAATGCTCGGGTATTCCATTTCTCTGGAGCACCGGCATTCGCCCGCGACACGGTTTTGCGCTTTTCAAAACCGGAGAAACTGGCAGCCCGTTTCGACGACATTTATGGTTGGTCTCCCGAACTGTAATCCGGCTTTCGCTTGAGCTCGGCAAAAAGCTGGGATAAAGCCAATCTCCATCCAAGTGTCAGGGAGTGTGAATATGACCGGTCAGAAGGCAGATGAGATAGTTACCGCTGCATTCCTGGTCATTGGCGACGAAATTCTGTCAGGGCGGACGAAGGACAAGAATATCGGCTTTGTAGCCGACTATCTGACGTCTCTTGGTATCGACCTGAAGGAAGTCAGAATCGTCCCTGACGAACAGGCGGAAATCGTAGGCGCGGTCAACGACCTGCGCGCGAAATACGATTACGTGTTCACCTCCGGCGGTATCGGGCCGACGCACGACGATATCACCGCGGAAAGCATTGCGGCGGCATTTGGCGTGCCGCTCAATCTTGATCCGCGCGCCGTCGCAATCATGGAAAAGCACTATGCTGCGGGCCAGTTCACACCCGCGCGTCAACGCATGGCACGCATTCCGGAAGGCGCCGACCTGATCCTGAACAAGGTTTCAAAAGCACCGGGGTTCAAGATTGGCAATGTGCATGTCATGGCGGGCATTCCGTCGATCATGCAGGCTATGATGGATGCCATCGCGCCAACGCTTGCCACCGGCAAGAAAATGCTTTCGGAAACCGTTGCCGCCGACATGCCTGAAAGCCGGATCGCGGAGCGGCTGGCCGCCATCCAGGACGCTCACCCGCAAACACTGATCGGATCCTATCCACAGGCTTCCGAAGGAAAATTTACAACACAGATCGTTATCCGCTCACGGGACGAGGCCATCTTGAAAGCCGCAGCACGCGACGTGGCTGAGGCCGTTGCCGAGATCTCGGGATAATCTGAAGGACAAATCATGGAAAACCCAGCTCAAGACAAAGCGTTCCCGGTTTCGTGGGACATGTTTCACAGAGATTCCCGTGCCCTTGCCTGGCGGCTGTCGAGCGAAGGGGAATGGAAGGCCATCGTCTGCATTACCCGTGGCGGTCTCGTTCCTGCAGGCATCGTCGCTCGCGAACTCGGCATCCGGACAATTGAAACCGTCTGTATCGCCTCCTATCACGACTATGACAACCAGGGTCAGCTGCAGGTCATCAAGCCAATCGATCCGAAGGTGGTCGACCTGGAAGACGGTGAAGGCAGCGGCGTTCTGGTGATCGACGATCTCGTCGACACCGGCAAAACCCTGAAAGTCGTCCGCGAGATGTTGCCGAAGGCACATTATGCAACGGTTTATGCAAAGCCTGTCGGTGTCCCGATGGTCGATACCTTCATCACCGAAGTTTCTCAGGACACCTGGATCTATTTCCCTTGGGACATGGGCTGGCAGTTCCAGCCGCCGCTTTCCAAAGACACCGCCGGCTAAGGCAAAACTGCAACACCAGCAGCAAACTGTTGCGAGGTTCACCGCAAGGTGAAGGTGTTGCCACGTTTCCGCCGGAAATTTCCTGATAAGGCGTTGCGAGGCCGGTCGAACCATGGGTTTTCGACCGGCTATTTGCATGTACCGCTGCATGACAGAATGCACGGGCGGGCATGACGACAACAAAAGATCTTTAACGGGAATTGGAATGCTGAACCGACGTCTGTTTCTTGCCTCCGCCGCCGCAGCCCTGACTGCAGCGTGCGCCTCCGGCAACCGCACTGGACAATTGCCTGCGACAGGCGCCCAAACGGCGCAGGGCGCCTACATCGCACCGGAGTACCTTCAAATGTACCGTGCGATGCCGGAAGAACGGTTTCCCATTCCCGCCGTCGATCTGACCAAGATTGACCCGGTCTACTACCGTCAACTTGTTGACTATTATTCTCCCGAACCCGCCGGCACCATCATCGTCGACACGCCCAACCGGTTTCTTTACCTGACGATGGAAAACGGCAAGGCCATGCGCTACGGCGTCGGCATCGGGCGTGCCGGGTTCGATTGGGGCGGAAGAGCACGAATTGCCTACAAGCGCCCCTGGCCCACCTGGACACCGCCGGCAGACATGATTGCGCGCGAACCGGAGCTCGTCGAGTTCAAGAACGGCATGGCGCCTGGACTTGAAAATCCTCTGGGAGCACGCGCGCTTTACATTTTTGAAGGTGGCAAGGACACGCTCTACCGCGTGCACGGAACGTCCGAAACATGGTCCATCGGAAAGGCGGTTTCATCCGGCTGCGTAAGATTGCTGCAACAGGACGTCATCGATCTTTACAACAGGGTTCCGGACGGAACGCCGATCGTGGTGCGGCAGGCCTGATCTGGGGAGCCCGTCAGATTACGATCTCGACGGGCTTCACCGCATCTATGCCGTCAAGGCGGACATCGCAACCAATCGCAAACACTTCAACGCCCGCTTCGCGCGCAGACTTGAAAGCCTCGGCGTAATTGGGATCAATATCTCCGGCCAGGTTGAGACGTTGACAATCAGGGCGTTGAACCAGAAACACCATTGCGGCGCGGTGGCCCTCCGCAACCATATCCGCCAGCTCAGCAAGATGTTTCGCGCCGCGCGCGGTAACACTGTCCGGAAACTCGGCAAGTCCCGGCTGGCGCATCAGATGCACATTCTTGACTTCAACATAGGTCCTTGCGCCATCGTCACCTTCCAAAAGGATATCGATACGGGAGTTCTTGCCGTACTTCACTTCACGCCGAAGCGATTGATATCCTGAAAGCTCCTCGATCCGACCTGCTTCCAGCGCTTCCTCGACCAGCTTGTTTGGGTGGGCTGTGTTGATGCCAACCAATGCGCCGTCAGCCTCAATCACTTCCCAGGAAAACTTGAGCTTGCGCTTGGGGTTGTCCGAACGGGAAAGCCAGACCTTGGAATCCGGATCCTTCAAGCCCAGCATCGACCCGGGATTGGCACAATGCGCAGTGATTTCGCTGCCGTCCTCATCAAGTACCACGTCAGCAAGGAAACGCTTGTAGCGCTTTACGAGACGACCGCTGACGAGCGGAGCTGAAAACTTCATGTCGACGTCCTCGGGAAAAGAAAAGCCGCGGCAAAAGAAGGTTACTTGGACCAGAAGTCTGGATCGAGAAGTACGAGAACCGTAAAGAGTTCCAGACGCCCGACAAGCATCGCAAAGGACAGCAGCCACTTTGCTCCATCGGGAAGCGGCGCGAAGTGCCCGGCCGGTCCGATCACGGGGCCGAGGCCCGGGCCAACATTGCCGACAGACGTTGCTGCTGCCGAAATGGCGGTCACGAGATCCAGATCGAAGAAGGACAAGGCCACCGTGATGATGCCGACAGAGCCCATATAGACCACCAGGAACGCAAGAACCGAGAAAGACAGTTCCGGCGTCAAGCGAGTGCCTGCATATTCTTCCGATACGATCCGGTGTGGGCGAACCATGCGGCGCAGGTGAGCGCGAACGGTTCCGAAGAACACCAGGAAGCGGAATATCTTGATGCCGCCGGTGGTCGACCCGGTACACCCGCCGACAAACATCAGCAGCAAGGTGATACCGACAACGGGCGCGCCCCACTGCGAGAAATCTCCAAGCGCATATCCCGTGCCTGTCACAATGGACACGACGTTGAAGGTCGCGCGCAACAGAGCCTCGTCAAACGGGAAGCGCATGTTGATGCCGAGATAGACGGTGAGTGTCAGGGACACCAGAACCAGAAATCCCAGCAGCGCCCTCACCTGCGGATCCCGCCAGAGCTGAAGCGGATGTCCCCGCAGAGCCTGGATGATCAGTACAAACGGCAGCGCGCCGATCACCATGAACACGATGGCAACCCAGGCGGAAGCCGGATTGGTGAAGTAGCCGAACGACTGATCGTGCGTCGAATATCCGCCGGTCGCGATTGTTGTCAGGGCGTGGTTGAACGCGTCAAACAGTTCCATGCCAGTCGCAAGGTAAGCTGCAATGCACAACACGGTCAGAAACAGGTAGGCAAGTCCCAGAAGTCTGATCAGTTCAACTGACCGACTGACGATTTTTTCCGACCGGTCGGAGTTCTCACTCTGGAAAAGCTGCATACCGCCGATCCGCAGAAACGGCAGCAGAACGATCGCCATAACGATGATGCCGACACCGCCCATCCATTGCAGCATGGATCTCCAGACGAGCAACCCGGGAGGCAAGCCGTCAATGCCCGTCAGGATGGTCGATCCGGTGGTTGTGAAACCGGAGACAGCCTCAAAGACGGCATCTGCATAGCCAACGCCCAGCCAAAGAAACGGCAGGGCACCAAATGCAGGCAGGGTCGCCCATGCCAGCGTTGTCAAAATGAAGGTCTGCCGAGTGTCCAGCCCTTCTCGCAACGCTCCCCCGACCGCCAATGAAAGAAGCATGCCGATCATTCCGGTCAGAAGCGCCGAAAACACAAACGCCTGCCAGTCGGCATTTTTCTGCGCGACATCAACAATGGCCGGAATGAGCATGGCGGTCGCCAGACCGACATACAAAAACCCGAGAACATTCAATACTGGTCTGAGAGAAATCAAGCAGAACTCGTCCCGAACACCGTTGCAGCAGTAGTTAGATTGCCCCTTCTGGACCCAAGACCATCGTCCTAGCGCTTTTCCGCTCGTTTTCCAATGGCTTCTGAGGACGTACCCCCAGAGTAAAGCTCAAAACGGTACCCGGCGCACAGCTCGGAACATCACTTAATCAGAGAAGCCGTTAAAGCCGTGCCGCGTTCTTCGTGTTTCTCAACCAATTCACACAAAGCATCACGCATGAAATTCGGCAAAAGCGGACAAAAGCGAAAATAATCGACAAAGAGAAATTCAATAAATCGCCCGTCGATACGATGGAGAACGAAAAATCAAACCATAAACCCTGTCAATACGGCAGATCCCGTACGTATTCTCCGCAGTTTCTTGAGATACTTCAGGCCTATATTTCGACTACTCTAGCCAAGAAACTTCAACACAACCTCTAATAAAGTTCATTTTATAATACAGCATTCAGAATTTCGTAGCTATTAGCAATTACTCTCGCGTGCCAAGAACAAAAACTCACCCACAAGGTGAAAAGAACAGGGATTTGGTGCGATTAACAAGTTTGGTCTACATTCGCTTGTATTCCGGATTAGTGTCATTCTGCTCACCATGGTGCTTTGCAGCATCCTCATGGTATCGGGTCTCAGTTATTTCGAACTGTCCAAAGCAACGAATGACAACGCCGTCGCCCGTATCGATCGTGCTGCCCATGCGGCTGTCACGATCCTGTCCACGGGCACCGGGAATGTCGTGCGTCCTGTTTTTAACGCGGAAGGCAATCCACTTGCCTTGAAGGGAAACTCAGATGAGTTCCCGTTTTCAGACGGCAAGAAACTCGACCGGCTCATCGCGGTGATCGGGGAAACCAATCAAGGGGCTGCCAGGCTTTTCAAGTGGTCTCCATCCGCGCGCTCGTTCGAGCAGGTTGTGCATTCTTCTCACACAGCTGAAAACAGCGACACGTCCGCCGCCCCGCTCAATCGCAAACATCCTGCCTTTGCCATCCTCAAGAAAGGTGCTCCTTTCGTCGGCAATGTTCCGGTAGAGAACCGACTTCGCCTTGCTTACCTGACACCAATTCTCTCCGACAAAGGGCAAGTCGTAGGCGCGATTGAAATTGATGTCGGCTGGATGGACGATCTCACGGCTGCGGAAAATCGCCTGCAGGCACGAATCCTTACCGCAGCTATCGCGATCATCGCCGGAGCCATGCTGGCAGGCTATCTGTTTCTGCGCCGCGAATTGAACCCCCTACGGCAACTCGCAAGCACTGCGGACGAACTTGCAAACGGAAAACAGCCCGTCCACGTTCCGCATGCTGACAGGCAAGATGAAATTGGCGACCTGGCCCACGGGCTTGATCGTGTCACCGACCTTCAGGACAAGCTGCACAAACTCGCCTATATCGACCAGGTGACAACTGCAGGAAATCGCGCCCGCTATTTCGCTGATCTCAATGACGCACTGAAAAGATCCCGATCAGGTTCCTTCGGAGCATCCCTTCTCCATTTTGATTTCAATGGATTTTCCAAGATCAACGACACTTTCGGTCAACAGGTCGGCAACCGTGTCCTCCTCCAGACCTATGTTCGGCTTGCAAACGTCTTTGGGCCGAGTGCCCAGATCGCCAGAATTTCGGCAGACGATTTCTGCATATTGCTTCCCTATGACAGCGACGGCGCTACCGCCGAAAGCTGCGCAAAGCGGGCTTTGGAGTTACTTGCAGCTCCCTTCAAACTCGATGAAGCGGAAATTCGGGTGGAGCCCTGCATCGGCATTGCTCTTCTGCCACGTGACGCCGAGGACGCCGAAACGGCCCACCGTGTTGCCGGGCTGGCGCTCAGAGAGGCAAAAGCGACCGACGGGTCCGGTTACGCGTTTTTTGCATCCCATTTCAACGAGCGCATTCAGACCGAAATGCTCATGGAAACGCTCCTGAGAGCAGCGCTGAAAACTCGCAAGCTCGTTCTGCACTATCAACCGCAGATCTGCCCGCGGAGCCGAACTCTGACCGGCCTGGAAGCGTTGATCCGGTGGCCGAGCGAAAAGCGAGGTTTTATCCCTCCCTCCGAGTTCATACCCATCGCGGAGAAAACCGGACTCATTCTTGACCTTGGCCAATATGTTCTTGAAGAGGCCTGCAAACAGGCGGCGCGGTGGACAAAGGCAGGGTTTGAGTTCAACCAGGTTTCCGTCAACGTTTCGCCACTCCAGTTCCGGCAACCAAGTTTTGCCGAAAACGTAAAGAACGTTCTGGAGTGGTACAGGCTGCCGGCCGACAAACTTTGCCTTGAGGTGACCGAGAACGTGTTCGTCGACACCAGCGAGCAAACCGTCCATGACATCCTGTCAAAACTCCAGAACATCGGTGTGCAATTGTCTCTGGACGATTTTGGCTCAGGCTATTCGTCACTCATTTACCTTCACCGGTTGCCTTTCAAGGAACTCAAAATCGACAGGGCCTTTCTTTCCGGCGCGGATCGCACCGAACAAAAGGAACAGCTCTTCCACGCGATTGTCGGCCTTGGCCGCAGCCTTGGCCTGCGCGTGGTGGCAGAAGGCGCGGAAACCGACGGAGAATTTGCACTGGCCTCGGCTCTTGGGTGTGACAGCGTACAGGGCTTCTACTTTTCGGCAGCAGTGCCTGCAGAAAACCTGCCAAGCCGCCTTCTGGAAATCGCTCATGCCCCAGCCAAAGAACTCACTGCCCGGAGCAAGCGGCCGGCCTGACCTGAGAAGTCCTGGAAACATTCATTGGCTTTGCGCTTTCAGCCAGCATCTGCCAACCGGACGGCAATTGCCAATTCCGGCCATCTGAAGCCCGCTAGCTCATGCTGCAATCAACGTGCAGCCACACGGAAGCGTTCCTAGAGAACTCTTCGACCAGCGACCCAGGCTTGCTTTACAAATGGATGCCCTTTAGCAACACCAACATGAAGAAGATCGGCCCTCTTCCCCTGCCTGATTTCACCTCGATCGGTCAGGCCAGACACTTCCGCGGGCATTCGGGTTACAAGGCGAACGGCAGCAGGAAGATCTTCATTAAAGGCGTCATCCCAAGCTATGGAGAATGCGCAGTCGAGCAAAGAGCGCGGCACGTAATCCGACGCAAGAATGTCCACCAGAGTTTCCTGCATGAGGTCTCTGACAGCCACGTTGCCGGACTGAGAGCCACCGCGAAGGACATTGGGCGCTCCTCCAACCACGTACATGCCATGATCCTTGGCCTTCCGCGCCGCCTCGATCGTGCAGGGAAACTCAGATACCGTGACACCTTCTGAAACGGCTTCGTCCACGTGATGCAACTCGGTATCGTCGTGACTGAGCAGCGGCAACTTGTGCTCATGGGCTAGTCCGACCACGGCTGGGCGGACTTGCTCGCTGATATCGTCGGAAAAGGTCAGAAGCTCTTGCGTGTTCCTTTCCGCCTCAGCGCGCGTTTCTCCCGTATCCGCCATCCTTCGCTCGATGTATGCTTCGATGTTCTTGCTCTGCCGGCGCCCCGGCAGGTGCTCCATGACCGAAACCATCCGAACAATTTCCTTGCCGATATTTTCTTCCGTCAAGCGGGCCGTTTCCGCGTCGGTCACTTCACAGCGCAAGTGAACAAGATGCTCGGCACGAAGCATTCCTGATGATTGCGCCAGCTCCAACGCGTCAATCATCGGTGCCAAAACCTCTCGCCGTTCCGGTCGAGTGACCGTCGCGCCGACACAAATACTGTCGAAGACCGTGGTGATCCCGCTGCCGATGATCTGGGCATCATGCGCAAGCGCCGCACGCAGCGGATCCCAGCGCACGTGAGCCCGTGGATAAACATGTTTTTCGAAATGATCGGTATGAATGTCTATCAAGCCGGGAAGCAGATAGTCGCCATTCAGATCTTCGCCCGATTGCGGCGAAACACCGGTATCAACAGTGACGATTTTGCCGGCGGCAAATGCAAGATGACCTGTAACGATCTCATCGCCCAGTATGATCCGGGCATTTTTCAAAACGGTCAGTTCGCTGCCTGTTGCGGCGGCCTTGTCAGCAAATGTCATGTGCTCTCCCAATGAAAAGCTGCTCGTACCCAAACCCAATACCGAGTCGGAAAATCCTGTTCAGGCAACAGGGCCTTTTACCGATGTTCCCGGCCCAAATTGTGAAGGTTTCCATACAAAGGCATGACAAATCGGGATCCAGGGCAAGGATAGCAACAAAGAGGCAATAGACCAGTTCAGCCGTTTCACCTGGACATTCACGACCTCTTGCCAAGCCCAATACGCTGAAAATCAACCCTTAAGGGCATTTGAACAAACAACCCTCAGAAGTACTGAGCGCTACATTGCCTTAGATATTATTTGGTGATTCAGATAGAATCGCTCGTCTATTCGCATAGCCAAAAAAGTCGGTTTTTTTGAAAAAAGGGAATCAAATTCATAAAAACGATACCCTTGTAACTAATTCACAGGCAGCTTACTTCGCCATATTCATTAACAGAACACTAATTTCCTCTTTCGAAAGAGGCATGTAGGGACCATTTCGTTGCAGGAAGGCAACAATTGTAAAATTTACAATTACACTGACCGCACAAACGCTTGGGAAAGCAACTAACGTATAATATTGTGCCGCAACTTATCATCTAAGTGGCGTCTTGGGCTATGCGTATAATTCCTGCACTCTTTCTGAGTGTGTGCTTGGTAGACTTTTCGTTCGCGGCCGATCTCAGGCAAGTTGTTCAAGAAGCAGTATCAACAAATCCGGATGTTCTTGAATCGGCCGCCAACCGGCGTGCGCGCGATTATGAGTATCGTCGTTCTCAAGGCGCGTTTCTGCCGACATTGGATGTCTCCGCAGCCCTCGGACCAGAGCGCCTGGACCGTCCGAACTCCTTTACCGCGAATGAAAATGACGAGTGGCGGTTTTCCAAGGAATTCACGGTGGCTGTAGAACAACTTCTGTTCGACGGCTTCACATCCGTGAACGAAGTCTATCGGCAAAGTGCACGCGTGGATGGCGCAGCCCTGCGAGTGATGGAACGCTCCGAGGCAACAGCACTGGATGCAGTTGAGTCTTATATCGATGTTCTGCGTCATACCGCGATCCTCTCAAAGGCCCGCCTGAACGTCGCAAAACACCGCAAGATCTATTCAGACGTACAATTGCGCTTTGAAGGTGGTGAAACCGGAGCTGCAGATCTATCTCAGGCCCGTGAACGGGTTGCGGCAGCTGAGGTCATCGTGACCGAAGTCCAGAAATCCCTTCTGGACACCATCGCAAAATACGAGCGCGTGGTCGGCCAGGAACCAAAGTCACTCGCCCCCGCAAAGCCGGCATCCCTCCCCTCGGGTTCGGTCAAGCATCTCGTTGATGTAGCTGTGCAAACGCACCCGTCGGTACGAGCCGCCATGGCCGATGCTGATGCGGCCGAATTCGAGTACAAATCCTCTCAAGGCAATTTCATGCCTGAAGTCGCCCTTCGGGGCGAAGCCACTGTTGGTGATGACCTGGGGGGAATTGAAGGTCGAAACAACGAATATTCGGGAAAGGTCGTCTTTTCCTGGAATCTCTTCAATGGTGGCCGGGATGCCGCGCTGACAAACGAATATGGCGAACGGTTCGTTGAAACGCAGATCCGGGTTGATCGAGTTCGCCGGGAATTGAAGGAAGGCATCGAGCGTTCCTACGCCTCCGTCACGACAACAACGGACCGTATCAAGGCATTGCGCGAGCAATTGGCGGCAAACCGCCAGGTCGTCGAAGGCTATCGGCAGGAATACGACATTGGTCAGCGTACGCTTCTTGACGTGCTGAACGCGGAAAATGCTCTATTCAACAGCGAAATCGAATTGATTTCCTCACGCGCCGTTTATGCGTTCTCGACCTATCAGTTGAGGGCAACATCCGGCGACCTGCTGGCTTACCTGAATGTGACACCGCCGGCAGAAGCGGCAGACGGACAGCGCGATAACGCTTCGATTTTCCCGCAATCCGGCGGCTTTGGCATCGAGCCGTTACGTAAATTCTAACAATTTCCGGGCAGGATAAAGCTTGCTGGCACCCCAGCAAGCTGAAAAATGAGACACGTACACCGCAGCAGGAATTCCCGCTGCCGGCGAATTCGTTTCGGACGGACACAATTCGTTCATGAAGGTTGAATTCCCGGTCACAGGACCAAAATGAGCGGTGACATAGCCTTAGAGCCTACGCCCGACATGCTGAATCAGGACGCCGATCAGAAGACTTTAGCGGGAACCACCCGACGGCCAACAGCCGAAAAAGACCCGCTTGCGGAAGCTCTGAAATACATCGCCCGTGTTCACGGATACCACGTGACCGACTCGGTCATCTGGAATGGCCTGCCCCAATCTCAGGAGTGCCTGACCGTTGGCATTCTCGGAAGGGCCGCTGGCAATTGCGGATTGAAGGTTCTGCCGGATCAGAAATTGCTTGATGCAATTCCACTTGCCGCGCTCCCTTGCATCGTTGCAACCAAGTCTTCGGAAATGCTGGTGCTGACTGGTCTCAACATGCAGAACGGAACCGTGGAGCTTGTTAATCCGAGCGAGCATACCGGTACGGTTCATCGCCCCTTGAGCGAGTTTCAGCACGAATACAGCGGGTATGCGATCTTTTTCCAGCCCGCATCGGATACGAGCGGCAAGAGCGAACGCGCATTGAACGCCCAGGGTCACTGGTTCTGGAGCACGATTTCAAGCTATTGGCGCGACTATGCGCACGTTGCAATGGCAGCCCTCCTGATAAACCTGCTCGCCCTCGCCTCTCCGCTTTTCACCATGAACGTTTATGATCGCGTGGTTCCCAATTTCGCGATCCCCACATTGTGGGCCTTGGCGATCGGCGTCATTCTCTCGCTGGTATTCGATTTTGTTCTGAAGATCGCCCGTGGCCAGATCATCAATGTTGCCGGCAAGCAGGCTGACAACGAACTGGCGAGCAAGATCTTTGCACATGCGCTGGCAATCGATTTCGAGAAACGACCTGTCAGCTCGGGGCAATTTGCCAACCACATCCGTGAATTTGAAAACGTTCGGGAATTCATCACCTCGTCGTCTCTGGTCTCGTTAATCGACCTGTTCTTCATCGGCATCTTCGTTGCAGTGCTTTTCCTGCTAGTTGGACCGATTGCCGTCGTTCCCCTCATTGCCATCCCGATCGTGCTTGCGATCAGCCTGTTCGTTCAGGCTCCCCTTTCCGGAGCGATTGAGAAATCGCACAAGGAAAGTGCCATCCGTCATTCCATCCTGGTGGAAAGTATCGCCAACCTGGACACGGTCCGGGCGCTGAATGCGGAAGGCCGTATGCAGACCAAGTGGGAACGCTCGGTGGCAGCCAGTAGCGCTGCAATCATGAAAGGACGCTTCTGGGCGTTGATCGCGCAATCAGGTACCGGGCTGGTGCAGGCCTCGGTATCGATCGGCATCATCGTTTGGGGCGTCTATCTCATTTCCAGCGGTGATATCACCATGGGGGCGCTCATTGCCGCCATGATGTTGTCTGGTCGTGTTTTGGCACCACTTGCAAATGTTGCAAACACGCTGACCCGGCTCCGACAAACCATGCATTCATTCAAAATTCTGAATGAAGTCATGACGACTGAAACGGAACGCAAACCAGGACGCACCTATATCAACAAACGCATTGCCTCCGGATCCGTCGAGTTCAAGGGCGTGAGCTTCCGTTATCCTGGTGCTGAGGATGACAGCCTGAAAAACGTATCGTTCAAAGTTGCGCCCGGCGAAACCGTTGGCCTGATTGGCCGCGTCGGATCTGGCAAAAGCACTGTCGGCAGGCTCACATCCGGCCTCTACTACCCGTCAAACGGAACCGTGCTGATTGACGGAACCGATACGCGCCAGTTCGACCCGGCGGACTTGAGAGCGAATGTCGGTTTCCTGTCTCAGGACAACGTACTCTTCAGCGGCACCGTCCGGGAGAACATCGCTGCTGGTGACCCGTTTGCCGATGATGATGCTCTTGTCGAAGCCGCAAGGATCGCCGGTGTTGAGGAGTTTGTTGCGCAGAACCCGCTGGGATACGACCTCCAGGTCGGCGAAGGCGGTCGGTTCCTGTCGGGTGGTCAGAAACAGGCCGTGGCACTTGCCCGAATTCTGCTTCGCAAGCCGCGTGTTCTGTTTTTGGATGAACCTTCCAGTCACCTTGACCTTGCCTCGGAGCGAAAGCTGATATCCAGATTAAAGGAATTTAACAGCCCGGACACAACGGTCATCATCAGCACACACCGCATGAGCCTCGTCGAACTGACCGACCGGCTGATCACCCTCGATTTCGGTAAGCTCGCCTTGGATGGACCAAGACAGGAGGTTCTGAAGAAGCTTCAGGAACTGGGCGCAGCAAACGCTGCCAATCACCAGAAGCCGGAAGGTAAAACATCATGAGCTCAGGTGATTGGAATTACGCCAACGATATTCGGGACGTCATCCGGACCAAACCACCCAGATACACGACCAACGTTGTCAGAATTGGCCTTTTGCTCTTTGTCGTCGGGATTACGTGGGCCTACTTTGCAACGCTGGAAGAGGTCACCCGCGGCGATGGGCGTGTGGTCCCGTCCCGGCAAATCCAGGTCGTGCAGGCTCCGGACCGCGGCATAGTGGAAAAGATTTTCGTCCGGGAAGGTGACATCGTTGAGGAAGGTCAACCCCTTATCGAGATTGATGATACGACTTTTTCGTCTCAGCTCGGCGAAATCCGGCAGAGGCGATGGGCCCTCATGGCACGTATCACGCGTCTCGATTCTGAAGCCGATCAACGCCCGTTGGAGTTTCCGGAACTTCTGACCAAAGCCGTTCCCGAGCTTATCGAAGAAGAAGAGAACGTCTATCGGGACAAAAAGGCTAGCCTGAACAACGAGCTCAGTGTTTTGCGCAACCAGTCTTCCCAGCGCGAACAGGAATATCAGGAGCTGCTGGCCAAGGAGACCAAGCTTCAGTCCGTCATCGAAATCATGAAGCGCGAGGTTGAAATCAACCAAAAGCTTTATGAGCGCAAGGTTCTGCCCGAAATCGAATTTCTTCGCCTGCAGCGACAGTTGAAGGAAAGTGAAGGCGAACTCCAGATCACCAGAGCATCCGTGCAACGCGCCTTGGCGGCGAAGGAAGAAGCAAAGGAACGCTCGCGCAATGCTGTTTCAAGTTTTGTTTCCGAAGCGCGACAACAACTTGCCGAGGCGCGTGGCGAGCTGGCAGTCATCAATGAAAGCATGAAAGGTGCGGCAGATCGTGTGCGCCGGACCGAGCTGGTTTCACCTGTAAAGGGCATCATCAACAAGCTCAACATCACCACCATCGGCGCGGTTGTTCAACCGGCAGCCGACCTGGTTGAGATCGTTCCTTTGGAGGACACCCTTCTCATCGAGGCGCAAATTCGACCGAAGGATGTGGCCTTTCTTTATCCTGGTCAGAACGCCCAAGTGAAGATTACCGCCTATGACTTTTCCGTATACGGCGGACTTGACGGCAAATTGGAGCGGATCAGTGCAGACACAACGGAAGATGAGGAAGGTAATCGCTTCTTCCGCGTCATGATCCGAACAGATAAAAACTATCTTGGTTCAGATACTGATCCTTTACCAATAATACCAGGAATGGTGGCGTCAATAGATATATTAACCGGTGAGAAAACGGTTCTGGACTACATCTTAAAGCCGATCAAGAAAGTACGGGACGAAGCACTCCGGGAGCGCTGACGTCTCGACAATAAATGAGGCGATCGGCAGATGGAACAGAGTGCAACCGCTCCGGTATTGCCGGTAGCGAACGGGAAAGTTGTGCCCAAAACCTGGCAAGCGCTGCTTTGCGCACTTGCCTTGCAGACGGCGATCTCACACGCACATGCAGAAGAACCACGGACTGGTTCTGATAAGACCCGGGAGCTGCTTCAGTCCTCCTTGCTGGTGTCCGCTCGCGCGCAGTCGCTTGTTGCCGAACTTCATTTTTCACCAGTTGTAGCCTCGCCTCCTGCAAGGCCTGTGAAACTGTCTGCCGTCCGATTGACACCAACCACAAAGCCAAGGGAAACCGTCACTCCCCTGCCACCAAGCGATAGATCCGGTCTGAAACCGACTCTCATTTTTGGGTCCATGGGCAAGTCTGTTCCACTGACACCAGTAACAAAACGCTGGCAACGGGCAATGAGCGATCTATCCCCGGACAGTCAGAAAGCGAATGCTCGGCGTCAGGATTTTCGCGCGTATTCGGCAATTCTGAATCAAGTCAAAACAAAGCGCCGGGGTCTTCAGATTCCGAAGGTGAATTACATGGTCAACCGCCTGCTGTCCTATCAGGAAGACAGCAGTCTTTGGAAAACAGGTGAGTACTGGGCAAGCCCGGTCGAAACTCTCCGGCATCGCGCAGGAGACTGCGAAGACTATGCTATTTTGAAATACGCCCTTTTGAGAGATCTGGGTGTTGAGGACGAAGACATGCGGATCGTAGTCCTGCGGGATACGGCAGCAAGGCAATATCACGCGGTCCTTTCCGTCCGCCACAAAGGCAAATGGCTCATTCTGGACAATCGTTTCTCTCGCATCCGTTTTGAGAGAGATCTTCCACACTATCAGCCTCTTTATTCTGTAAATGCTGCAGGCGAATGGTCTCATTTGCCGCAAAAGGGTGATCCGATCCGTCTCGCTTCCCGCCTGAAATCAGCAACTCGTTAAAGCCGCACCCCAGTTGCTCACTGCATGAGCTCTCTTTGAGTTGCAGCGAGGTCGCGCTTTCAAGCTCCCCAAAACCCGCAGGGGCATGCTATAGGCACCATATGGTAGACAAACCTCAAAGTGCCGTGATTCGAACACGTTCCAGCTTTTCTCCTGCTCTGTGTTTCGCCCTTGGGGGCTGTCTCGTGGGGGGGGGCATCGTTGTTGGTGGTTTCACACTGGCGGAAGGTCAAAGGACCGCGCTTGAGGAACATGCGGCATCAAGGGCAGTTGTGCACCAGCAACTCATATCCGCGCTAAGCGAAGCACGCCTGACCGTCCCCCGCTTGCGCCTTGAAGAACTCGCCACCTTGCCTCTCATTCCTGAATATCTCGCTATTGCCAGCAAGCACCCGGACAGCGAAGACACTGTGGAACTGGAGAATTATCTCCGGACCATTTTGAACGCTGCGAGCGAAGAGACGGGATTGGAACGCATTACACTGGAAACGGTCGATGGAACCGAGCTGCTGGCTTCCGGGCAAAGCCCCGCCTCTGCCCCAATTACCGAGACTCCCAGGCTCGAAGCCGACGTCCTCGATTTTGAAGATCTGAAGAGCGTTTCGGGCAAACTCGCCGGATACCTGCCAGAAAGCGCCATGAGCGTGTTGCTGCCTCAGGCTGGCGAAGGCGTCGAAGTCACCTCGAGCATTTCAGCCTCCGGGGCAGGCAGTGCCTCCAGCATTTCAACCATACCGGACAGAACGCGACTGCTGGCAATTCTTGGCGGACTTGCATCGGCTATGCTGGGTCTCTTGGGCGCAGTGCTGATGAAACGGCAACGAGGGCCATTGTCCTGAAACCGACGGGCGAAAAACGCCCCCGTATTCCATGACCACGTTGATGTGCTACCTGATACGCCGGGCAGCATGCAAAAAAGGCGGACCATACGATCCGCCTTTTTTGTTTCGTCAATTCATCTCGCGTCAAGCGACCGAGACATTCACCTCAGAGCCATCATTGTCCATGACGATACGAATGGTATCTCCCATAGAAGCGTGATCTTCCAGAGTTGCTGCTTCCTGCCAGTCATGGCCTGCCGCGGCTCCATCCAGGTCAACTTCGATCTTCACGCTGCCGTCGACATTCTCAGTCGCCCGGACAAGGTCTTCAGTCAGCTCGCCCGACTTGAAAGCGGCATCCAGGAGATCGCCCAGATCAAACTTGTCACCATCATCAAAAGTATAGTCGGTGATGATGTCGGCTTCTGCGAGAGAATCCAGAACAAAGGTATCAGCGTCTTCGCCACCAGTCAGTGTGTCTGCCCCAAGACCGCCGGCAAGCAGGTCTTCTCCGGAGCCGCCGTTCAGTTCATCCTGTCCCGCTTCACCGTAGAGTGAATCCGCTCCATCCAGACCATTAATCAGGTCATCACCACCGCGTCCCCATAGTTTGTTGTCAGAATTGTCGCCAACGATGAGATCCCGATGGTTGCTGCCGATAATATTTTCGATGCTGACAAGATCATCGTGTTCGACGGTCTCGTTGGCAATGCCCTGGGTCAAGTCTGTCCATCCCAGAGCTTTGTTGCTCAGGTCTGTTGCCCAGGCCTGGTCCAGACGGACATAGACACCTTCGTTGTCACCAGAGTATTCCGCCGCATCGGTGCCTTCACCGCCGTCCAGGAGATCCGATCCTTCACCACCAAGCAGACGATCGTTGCCTTCTCCACCGAAGAGGTCATCGTCTCCGCCTTGGCCGTCCAGTCGATCATTTCCACCGCCGCCAGTGATTGTATTGGACACATCGTTGCCGACGATCAGGTCCCGGTAATCAGTACCAACCAGATTCTCGATACTGACCAGGTCGTCATGTTCAACGGTTCCATTGGCGATACCCTGTGTCAGCGCAATCCATCCCAACGAATTGTTGGCGACAGACGTTGCCCAGGCGTGATCCATGCGAATGTAAACACCTTCGGTGTCCGCGGAATAATCGACCGTATCGATCCCCTCACCGCCATCGAGAAGGTTTGTGCCGCTCCCGCCGAGCAGAAGATCATTGCCTTCTCCGCCAAACAGCTCATCGTCACCCTCGAGACCGGCAAGGCGATCGTTTCCGCCTCCGCCCCAGATCGCGTTGTTTGCGGAATCGCCAACAATCAGGTCCCGGTAATCGGTACCGATGATGTTTTCAATGCTGACAAGGTCATCGTGTTCAACAGTGTCGTTGGCAATGCCTTGCGTCAGAGCAGACCATCCCAGTGACTTGTTGGCGAGAGCGGTCGCCCAGGCATGATCCATGCGAACATAGATACCTTCGGCGTCTTCCGAATAGTCGGCAGTATCGGTACCCTGCCCGCCGTCAAGACGGTCAAATCCGGCACCGCCTCGCAGCCGGTCGTCTCCTTCATCACCGGAAAGATCATCATTGCCGCCGAGGCCAACCAGCAGATCGTTGCCCCCGCTTCCCTGGAGATGGTTGGCGCTGTCGTCGCCAATCAGGATGTCATCGGACGAGCCTCCAACTGCATCGATGATGCCGGATACATCGTCTTCACCGACGACCAGCGAAGAAACACCTGAGCGGTCCGTTGCGGTATTTGCAGAAACTGTCTGTCCCTGTTCAGTCTGTTCGCTGTCACTCAAATTGACAAAGACACCTGTCGACAGCACGGAGTAGTCAATAGAGGATATCGTTCCCGCCGCATCCACACGGACGGTAAACGAACTGTCTTCACTTACATCCTGATCAGAATCGGTTGCGTTGAAGCTGAAGGTCAGATCGATGTAATGATCGGTGCCAACAGGCGCCAAATGGTCGACTGGCTGGACCAGTTCAAAGCTGTAGCTACCTGCGGCAGCATCCGAAAGAGCAACAGTCAGCACAACAGTGCTGTCGGTTAACGAAGTCGGCTCTATCGCCCCTGTAAACCCGACGAATACGCCACCAATGAAAGTGAACTGCACGAGCTCACCATTGGATCTGAGTTCGGTCAGATCGCCATTGGCGTCCCTGAACGAAACATTGGCAGCTGCAGAAGTGGTATCAGCAAACGAAACCGATCTGTCGCCAGCACCCGCCCCACTCGTTGCGTTGCCGTCATCGGCGCCCCATTCAATCTCCAATGAGATATCGCTCAGAACCTTTGTACCGTCTTCGAATACGGTCTCGATTTCGGGGGTACCTGCCTCAGGTCCCCCGTCATCGATAACGACAAGCGCGCTCGCTGTGTCGGTGTCACCATCCCCATCAGTGACCGTAAAGTCCATACGGATTGCCAGCTGATCGTCAGCTCCAGTTTGCCCGTCGTCAGGATGGTCGAACGAAACAAATTGCTGGTAAGTGTAGCTGCCATCGGGCTGAACAATAATCTGGAATGCTGTGATGCCGCTTCCTTCCAGAACGCCTTCGACAGTAATTTCGCCAGAGGCATTAACGGAAGAAGTCCAGGTGATCGGCGTCCCGTCCGATGTCAGATCACCGCGTCTTGCGGCACCGCTTTCCTCCCGGTCGATGCCTCTGACGTAGTCGCCGTTTGACGTGATGCTGATGCCGGTTACGGTCGCGCCATCGGCACCACCGTCGAACTGCAGTTGGCCGGAAATCAACGTGTTCAGATCGCCCGCCTCGTCAAGACGCACATTGGAACCTCGACGGAAAGCATCCGGACCGTCGTCATCGAATGTCACGTCGGCACCGATGGCAACGTCGGCGGACACAGCATCCCCGTCAGCGTCCGTGACGGTCAGCACTGCCGAAATCTTGCCGGCAAGATCAATATGCTCGTCCGATGTCGATGTGTCGTCATGCTTCAGAGACTGGTACTGGACGATGCTCACCCGGCCACGAAGGTCGATATGAATGGCAAAGACCGCCTCGCCAGTGTCGATCCGTCCCACAACCAGATCCCCTTCCATCGAAAGGGTGATTGCCTCATTCTCAGTTGTAAACAGACCGGAATCCGGATCATCGATCCTCAGTTCCAGGGTACGTGTCGCCTGATCATCAGCTCCACCATTCAGTGAATAGTCTACAACGTCATAGCGGGCATAAATCGGTCCAACCAAATCCACATCTGACCCCGTGACGGAGACATTGTTGAACAGGTTCACAACGCGTGGATTGTATTGTCCGGTGTTGGGATTGAAGACATTGTCACTGTGCTCGCCATGCGTTTCGTCGATGCGAACATAGTCGTCCACCCAGATCTCCGGCTCGGGCACATCATCCGTCACGTCGACAAGGAATTGACCCGACAAGCCAATCGTGTCGCCGTCACCGTCAGTAGCTTCGATCACTGCACCGAAGTCAATCTGAGCCAACGGCCCTGTCGCGGAAACGAGTTCGGAGTTTTCACCACCACCAGAAACATGATCCAGCTGGTCATTCAGAAGAACAGCGTAATCACCGTCTTCACTCAATGCGAGCCCCAGAACAGGCCGGTCCAGGGCCAGATCGAAACTGCCATCTCCATCGTCGACAAAACCAACCAGAAGCGAAGTGCCACCGACGGAAATCACTTCAAAAGACAAGGTTTCGCCGTTCGAACTCAGCCCCAGTGTCTCCATCGTTGCTGCAGCATCGCTCGCAAACGCAAAGGCACCTGTTTGAGCAGCGCCGTCGGCACCGAAGTTCACTGTGTTTGCGATTGACCCACTGGAAATTGCCGGGCCGAACAGAGCGTCGAACGGTCCGGTCAACGATCCGTCAGCGTCACCGTCAAAAGGCCCGTTGCCTTCAGATTCCGGAGTGACGATGTCATCCTCATCCACCGTAGCAGTGACAACCTCATCAACAACAGGTGCATCGTCGTCAACGCGAACCGCAAAGGCTCCATCGACGCTGTCGCCATCACTGTCCGTTGCGGTGAAGTCGAATGTCAGACGGATATTGTCTTCCTTGCCTGCACCCTGATGATCCAGAACGTCCAGGATCTCGAAGTCGTAAGATCCGTTGTCCTGATCCGACAGCGTCACTTCAAAGACAACACGCTCACTGCCGCCGTTGAAGGTGCTCGAGGCAACATAGCCGACAAGCTTCGCGCCATTGTCTTCCAGGCGGAATTCAACTGTCTCGCCTCGGGACGTCAGCACATCCAGCTCAGTGGTGCCACGGCTGACAAGAACATCCGCAGAAGCAAATGCGACGGAACGGTCGCCATTGCCGGTGCTTGCACCGCCATCAACGGTGCTGTTGGCATCGTCCGCGCCCCAGGAGATGTTCAGCGAACGGCCGGACGTCGTCGCATCATCGCGAGCACCACCCGTCGCATAATCACCTTCATTGTCCGGATAGCTCTCACCGACATTGCCACCGGCAAGACCGTCTTCATCAACCTGGCTGAAGCGAACGTCGTCCAGAACTGGTGCATCGTCGTCAACACGAACCGCGAAGGTCCCGTCGACGCTGTCACCATCGCTGTCCGTTGCAGTGAAGTCGAACGTCAGTCGGATGTTGTCTTCCTTGCCTGCACCCTGATGATCCAGAACGTCCAGGATCTCGAAGTCGTAGGATCCGTTGTCCTGATCCGACAGCGTCACTTCGAAGACAACGCGCTCGCTGCCGCCATTAAAGGTGCTCGAGGCAACATAGCCGACAAGCTTCGCGCCATTGCCCTCAAGGCGGAATTCAACTGTCTCGCCTCGGGACGTCAGTGCATCCAGCTCAGTGGTGCCACGGCTGACAAGAACATCGGCTGATGCAAACTCCACGGACCGGTCGCCATTGCCGGTGCTTGCACCGCCATCGACTGTGCTGTTGGCATCGTCCGCGCCCCAGGAGATGTTCAGCGAACGGCCGGACGTCGTCGCATCGTCGCGCGCACCGCCCGTGGCATAATCGCCTTCATTGCCCGGATAGCTCTCACCGACATTGCCACCGGCAAGACCGTCTTCGTCAACCTGGCTGAAGCTCACATCGTCCAGAACAGGTGCATCGTCGTCAACGCGAACCGCGAAGGTCCCGTCGACGCTGTCGCCATCACTGTCTGTCGCGGTGAAGTCGAACGTCAGACGGATATTGTCTTCCTTGCCTGCACCCTGGTGATCCAGAACGTCCAGGATCTCGAAGTCGTAGGATCCGTTGTCCCGATCGGACAGCGTCACTTCGAAGACAACGCGCTCGCTGCCACCGTTGAAGGTGCTCGAGGCAACATAGCCGACAAGCTTCGCGCCATTGTCCTCAAGACGGAACTCAACCGTCTCGCCACGAGACGTCAGTGCATCCAGCTCAGTGGTGCCACGGCTGACAAGAACATCCGCAGACGCAAACTCCACGGAACGGTCGCCATTGCCGGTGCTTGCACCGCCATCAACGGTGCTGTTGGCATCGTCCGCGCCCCAGGAGATATTCAGCGAACGGCCGGACGTCGTCGCATCATCGCGTGCACCGCCCGTCGCATAATCACCTTCATTGTCCGGATAGCTCTCACCGACATTGCCGCCGGCAAGACCGTCTTCATCAACCTGACTGAAGCTCACATCGTCCAGAACTGGTGCATCATCGTCAACACGAACCGCGAAGGTCCCGTCGACGCTGTCACCATCGCTGTCCGTTGCGGTGAAGTCGAAGGTCAGACGGATATTGTCTTCCTTGCCTGCACCCTGATGATCCAGAACGTCCAGGATCTCGAAGTCGTAGGATCCGTTGTCCTGATCGGACAGCGTCACTTCAAAGACTACGCGCTCGCTGCCGCCGTTGAAGGTGCTCGAGGCAACATAGCCGACAAGCTTTGCGCCATTGTCTTCCAGGCGGAATTCAACTGTCTCGCCTCGGGACGTCAGCGCATCCAGCTCAGTGGTGCCACGGCTGACAAGAACATCCGCAGACGCAAACTCCACGGAACGGTCGCCATTGCCGGTGCTTGCACCGCCATCAACGGTGCTGTTGGCATCGTCCGCGCCCCAGGAGATGTTCAGCGAACGGCCGGACGTCGTCGCATCGTCGCGCGCACCGCCCGTTGCATAATCGCCTTCATTGTCCGGATAGCTCTCACCGACATTGCCGCCGGCAAGCCCCTCTTCGTCAACCTGGCTGAAGCGAACGTCTCCAGTCAAAACCGGGCTGTCATCATCGACGGTTATCTGGAAAGAGGAAGACGCCGAATCGCCATCGCTGTCTGTCGCCGTGAAGTCGAAAGTCAGCGCAATATCATCCTCGAAATCTGCTTCCGGATGATCGAGCGCATCATTCAGGTCCAGCACAAAGGAACCGGAATTCTCATCCGACAAAGTAACAGTGAAAACAACCCGTCCATCAGTGGATGTAGCGGTCAGAACGCTGTCACCATTGGAAAGCTCGTAGCTCAGCGCTTCCCCATGAGAGGTCAAAGCCAGGGCTTCAAGAGTTGCGATCGCAGTCGTTGCAAATGTCACGGACCGATCGCCGTTACCGGAGCTTGTGCCTCCATTCGCAACACTGTTTGACGCGTCTGCACCCCATTCGATCGCCAGGTCACCCGCGACCGTTGTCGCATCGCCATCAGTATCCAGAATGCCGTCTGAAACCGTGGTGTTGTCTCCGGATTGAGCATCATCATTGCCGTCAGCAAGATCGCCCTGCGTGCCGGCAAGGTCGTCTTCGTCAACCCTGGCGGAAGACGTTTCAACAATCACGGGAGCATCGTCGTCAACGGTTACTTCAAAGGTGGAGGAAGCAGCATCGCCATCACCATCAGTCGCCGTGTAGGTAATCGACAGGATGATGTCATCTTCAGTGCCGGCTTCTGAATGATCGAGATTGCCCACAAGCGTGAATTCATAGCTGCCGCTGTCGGCATCCGACAGAGTTGCTAAGAAAACAACGCTGCCATCGGCGCTGGACGCGGGCTCGGCATCACCTGTGTATCCAACGAGCGTTCCATCGGCGAGAACAGCGATCGAAACGGAGTTTCCGTTTGAAGTCAGCCCGCTCAAACCTGGCTGTGCGACGGAGAATGCCACTGACCGGTCACCGGTTCCACCTCCGGAAGTCGGGTTGCCGTTGTCCGATCCCCAACTGATCCCCAGACCTCCACTGGACGTGACCGCAGAACCGCTCAGATCGCCGTCATAGCCAGTATCAACGTTTCCATCAGTCAGCCCGTCTTCATCGACAGATGATGCATCGGAAGCACCGATTTCAACATCGTCATCGGCAACACTGACGAGGAAGCTGGTACCAACGGAATCTCCATCCGTATCGGTCGCCGTTATGCTGAAGGAAACCGGAAGGGATTCATCAAAATCAGCACCCAAATGGTCGAGATTGCCTTCGAGCGTGAAGACATATTCGGCGCCAGACGCGCCACCTGCGAACACATTCGGAACGATGTCGAGCGTCACGGTGAAAACAGTTTCACCGGTTCCTTGCTTGGTCGCAGTCAGCGTCTGCCCGCCGTCGGCGTTGGAGACGATCGCGTATGTAAGTGCAACTCCATCGGAAGACAGATCAAGCGGATTTCCGGCAGAATCGAGAGGGACTCCCGCTCCATTCGTATCGAAAGTCAGGGTTGGAGACTGCCCTGCATTTTCTCCGAAATTGATGCCGAGGCTTCCTGTCGCCACAAGCGGACCCTGACCGGCCTCATTGCCGTCGGCGAGGTTTCCTTCATCAATCGCCCCGGCATCTGCTGCCGATACAACTGTTGGAACTGTATTGACTTCGCCGTCAGTGAACTCGTCAATCGATCCGCCACGGGTTCCGGGCCCTTCGCCGATCAGCAGGTCAAAGACATCAAGCCCCGGGCCAAGCTCTCCGATGCTTGCGTCCTGGAAGTCCTGGCCGGAGCCTTGAGGGCCGCCGAGCGCCGTTGCCAAATTGCTGGTTTCGCCTGCGGCGGTTTGAACCTCATCAGCGACCTGCAAGTTCGCAACGGAGATGAACTGGTCGATGGAAATCGTTTCGCCATCGAACACCACAGCGACCTGGTCTGCTCCCTCGCCAGCGAAGAAGTCCTGCACGATGACATCACCGCCATTGGCGAAAATCATCTGCAGATCGCCACCGATGCGAATGAACGAAATATCCTCGTTAAGGATTTGTCGGAAGTCCACCAACTGACCGGGAAGTCTCGTTGCCGTAACACTGGTCCCCGCAGCCGGTTGCAATAGCTCTATTGGCAGAGCGGCATTTTCACCGCCTCCTCCGGTTCCAGAATTTGCTGGAGTGATAGCCTGCGCAATCCGAACGAGATCATTCATATCAAACCACTTGGTAGGTTTCGGTCACATTTACATAAAATCTTCCTCTTAGATTTACAGATTTTTCACCTTCGATAAAACTCAAACTTTCATTAACTTTATTAAAGGTAAACGCCTGATGGGATTAGGGTATTCGCCTTACCCATAGCAACGAATCGCCTGCAAATGCTGAGTAATCCACACATATGAATTGTCCCAATTCGGGACAGCGCAGATCTAAAATTGAGGTTTTTCGGATAACGGCACTAAGGACAAATAAAACCAAAATAAAATTTGAAACAATTTCGAAAACAATTCGATCAATATGGATGGAAACAAAAAAACCGCACCAAAAGACTTACAAGCAAAAGCAAAATTTATAGAAATATTTATGTAAAATACATCTAAAATTTTAGATATCAGCCACTCGAGACATTAAAAATTGGTAATGAATATTCGAAAATTTGAATAAACTATTAGGTACTTGGAAATTTGAACTGACTCACTTTCCCGTAAAAGCGGCAATTCGACTCCTGACTTTTGCCAGATACCTCTCCCTGCTGGACTGGGTCGAGGTGTCCATCTTGTAGTGCGCCAGAAACAGGGTTTTACAGCCCGGCTTTGCCAGGAATTTGATCCCTCTCAAGATGATCTTTCTGCCCGGTTCACCAATCAGTTTTGAAATCCACCAGCTGGCGCCACACGTCGTAACGATGGCAATGCGCGAAATGTTGTGCATTTTCGGTCGCATGGGCTCTGTTTCGGTTGGCATTTCAAAGGTTTCATAGGGAACCCAGACCCGCTCCAGCCAGCCCTTGAGCATTGCCGGCTGGCTGAACCACCAGGTCGGATAAACGAAGACCAGAGCTTCACACCATTTGATATCGGCAAGATCGTCAGCAATCGGAACGGTGTTCAACTGCGGTGTGTGGTAGCTCCGTCGCTCCTGAGCGCTCATGACGGGGTCAAACTCTCTCGCATAGAGGTCGGTCAGACGTACTTCATGGCCGCTCTCTTCCAGGGTCTCCACCACGGCCTTGCAGATCGCAGCATTGTAACTCTCCTGGCAAGGATGACTGAAAACAACGAGTACCCGCATTCGATAAGCCTTTGAATTTATTATAAGTCAAAGAGCATCACCTGCCCCTGAACAAATTTAACCGGTTTACACTCAAGATTGCTGCAGACCGGGAAACAGGAATTGATGACCGCTGGAAAAGTCGTATTCCGGATGCTCCCAGGCGATCATCTTGCCCGGATTGAGAAGCCCTTGAGGGTCAGCGCGTTTCTTGAAGGCAAGTTGAACCTCGTCCGTTTGCTTCATCCCTCCTTCTTCAAGCGTGTAGCGGTGCGGATTGAAGATGGGGCATCCATTGTCTTCGTGAAGACGGATGATTTCGTTCAACCGCTCTTCCGTGGAATACCGGACAATCGGCAATCCAAAGCAGGTGATGTTGCCGTCGAAGCGTACAAACTCCAGGTGACCGGGCAGTTCGTCTCCAAACATTTCGTGCATTTTCCGCACCAGTTCCACCTGGTTCGGGAACGGATAGAGCACCTGCAGATAGGTGATCGTCGGATCGACTCTCAACCCTCTCAAGGTCGTGTGGTTCCAGGAAAGTTCATAGGCAGGCGGCAAACGCTTCCTTTCTTCTTCCGAGGCCTTGTCCGAGCGATACAGGACCTCTCCCTTCCCATGGCGCTGTGTGAAGGCGGCAAATGCATCCATCGCAAAGGGGGCTACCATGAGCACAGCAACGGACTGATTCTTGCGGATGAACTTCTGATGCCTGAGGAAGTAGTCATGCGGCACGGGAGCCGCAATTGGCGCCACATTCTTCAAAAGCAGACCATCCAGATTTGCCAGTTCGTTGGAATAGGTAGCTGCGTCCATGAAGTCGTCAAAGCCGACCAGAACGTCCACCCACTCATAGCTGGCCGTCAACGGCATCTCCACTTCCGTGATGATGCCGTTGGTGCCATAGGCATGCATCACTTTCTGCAGATCATACCCGGACAGCTCCAGAACCTGAGGCTCAGCTTCCATCGTCAGGATGCGCAATTTGATCACGTTACCGAGGTCTCGCAAACCGCCCCAGTTGATCGATCCCACGCCTCCTGAACCGCCGGCAATGAACCCACCGACTGTTGCCGTCCGATGGGTTGAAGGATGCAGCCGAAGTTCCTGACCGGAATGAAACTTCGCTGCGGTGTCGATGTCCGACAGGATTGCCCCGGCTTCAGCAACAACAGACCCGTTCGATATTTGCTTGATGGCGTTCATCTCAGCCAGATTGAGCACGACGCCACCCGACAACGGCATCGCCTGACCGTAATTGCCCGTCCCTGCCCCGCGTGTCGTCACCGGAACACCGGCCGCATAACACGCCTTCAGCACCTGAACGATCTCATCTTCCGACTTGGGAGTGACCACCAGATCGGCGGTCACGTTTTCCAGCTTTTCCTTCAGCACCGGCGAATACCAGAAGAAATCACGGCTCTTCTGCTTCACGATCTGCGGATTATCCTCAATTTGCAGACCATCGAGTTCAGATTTCAAGGTGGCAATGGAACTCATGACTGGACCTGCCCTTTCTGCATGAGGTGATCTAATTCGCGGTAGTCGGGCAGTGTCCGATCAATACTGTATCCGCCCCGAACAACATCGCGCGGCCCCGCCGGGCGTGACAGCAATTCGTTCCAGTTTCTGGCACGCAAGAGGATCAGGTCGGCTGCGCCGCCCAGGCTCAGGCTGCCGTGCTCAACGCCCATCAGCGCTGCCGGGGTTGTAGTTACGCTGCGGATCCAATCATCAATCGGATGATCCAACTGCAAAATTCGGGTCGCCTGCGTATAGACTTCGATCAGATCAAGGTCTCCGTATGCATAAAACGGATCCCTTGTATTGTCCGACGCCACAGCAACCCTGATGCCTCGCGCTCGCATTTCGTGAAGGAGCGTAACGCCCCTGCGGCGTGGCGTGCGCCCGGCCATGCGGTCCTGGAGGTACATGTTGCACATCGGAAGAGTGACGACCGCCACCTCTGCTTCGGCAAGCAGGTCCAGAGTGCGATCGACATCAACATCCTCATGCATCGACAGGGAACAACAATGACCGCAGACGATCTTTCCCTTGTATCCCAACCTGAGTGACGTCTCAGCGATATGGCGCAGCGTAACGGCGGATGGATCGAGCGTTTCATCGACATGGAAATCCAGGTCCAGCCCTCGCTTCATTGCGGCCCTGAAAACACTTTCCAGATGCCGGTCAAGATCGTCGACCATGTAGGTCACGGCCCCCATCACACCACCGGCAGCCGCAACCCGGTCGGCCACAGGTTCCAGATAGGTTTCATCCGTCAGCAACCTGTCGATACCGAAAAGGCAGACAGCCTGCAGATCTATCCGCCCTTTCCACTCCTGACGGATTTCCTCAAAAAGAGGCCAGCTGATTGTTTCCTGAGGCGGAACGCTGTCGAGATGGGTGCGAATGGCTGACGTGCCATGAGCGAATGCTGACTTGAGGGAAAACTCCATGCGGGCCCACACATCATCTGCCGACCAGTTAGCTTCCCTGTCGTCCCCGACAGCCTCCAGAGCTCCCATGAAAGATCCGTCCGGATTCGGTTTTCGCGGCCAGATTTGCCCCTTATCCAGATGAGTGTGCAGATCGACGAGTGTCGGCAGTACCATGCCGCCATCAAGATCGAACCGGTTGCCTGCACCTGCCAATGTCCCGGCGGGAGCTATTCGAGCAAGCTTTCCGGCCTCGATTTCCAGGTCGACCGAAAGCAGCTCATCAGAAGTTCCCGCAAGACTGCCCGTGATCAGGCACGCCGGCACGGTTGCATTTCCAAGAACCCCTGAACCGGTCAACGGCCTTGTAAGAACCTGTGTCATTTAGGCCTCCCGCTTCAGAGCACTTTCGTGCCACTTGCGCAGGAGCAGATGCGAAAGCAGGTTGGTCGTCAGGAAAATCAGGATGCCCGTGGCCGAAATCAGTGCCAGCGCAGCAAACATGCGAGGCATGTTGAGCCGGTAGCTGGATTCAAGGACCTGGTTTGCCAGACCCGAGCCCGAACCCGCAGTCCCGGCCACGAATTCTGCGACGATCGCACCGATCAGTGAAAGACCACCGGCAATCTTCAGTCCCCCAAGAAAATACGGCATGGCAGCCGGCAGACGAAGGTATCGCAATGTCTGCCAGCGGCTCGCTCCGTAAAGACGAAACAGGCTTTGGAGATTGTGATCTGCGGAATTCAGACCCAATGTCGTGTTCGAGAGGATGGGAAAGAACGCGACAATCCAGGCGCAGATCAACAGGCCGGCGGCGACGGAATCCACATAGATCAGGATCAGCGGTGCGATTGCGATGACCGGCGTCACCTGAAGAATGACCGCATAAGGAAAAAACGAAATTTCGATCCATTTGGACTGCGTGAACAACACCGCAAGACCCAGCCCGCCGAATGTCGCCAATGCCAGCGCACCAAACGTGATTTTCAATGTGTTGCCCAGCGCGGTGGCGAGGATACTCCAGTCTTCCATCAGCGTATGAAACACCAGTCCGGGCCGGGGAAGAATGTAATGGGCAATCTCATTCCAGACACAAAGCCGGTCCCACAGATAGACAGACAGTGTGAGTATGACGACCGGCAGGACCCACCGGCCAATCCTTTCTATCCGAACCGCCCTGGCGCGCCGGATTTCCTCCTTGTCGAGAGGAACCACCTGTTCGCTTTGGTCAAGAGCCTGCTTTTCGGCAATTGCCACTGTCATGTCAGTCTCCCTGTCCGCGACAGGGCGCTGGATCAAAGGTGATCACCGGCCCCCATCGCCGAATGCAATGCTTTGGAAACATCCCGGCAAAATCCGGAATAAACAGAAGATGTTCGAAAATTTTCGTCGCGCGGATACGGCGCATCGATTGCCATATCGTTCACTACCCGCCCCGGCCGGGCGGCCATTACGACGATCCGGTTGGAAAGATAGACAGATTCAAAGACAGAATGGGTGACGAAGACGACCGTCCAGCCGAAGGTTTCCCAAAGATGCAGGAGGTCGTTGTTCAGCTTGAACCGGGTAATTTCGTCAAGTGCCGCAAACGGTTCGTCCATCAACAGGATTTTCGGCCGGGTGATCAAGGCACGTGCAATTGAAACACGCATCTTCATTCCGCCCGACAATTCCCGCGGATAACTTTGAGCAAACTGCTCCAGGCCAACCATCTGCAACGCTTCCATCACCCGGTCATGTGCCGCCTTTTTCGATACGCCCTTCAGGCGCAGCGGCAGCCAGACATTGCCGAAGACAGTCGTCCACGGCATCAGGGTCGGCTCCTGAAACACGAAACTCAGCTCGTGGTCCTTTTGCTTGCCGGTCTCCTGTGGCCACTCGACCCTGCCCGAGGTCGGACTGACAAGGTTGGTGATGATGCGCAGCGCAGTCGACTTGCCACAGCCTGAGGGCCCCAAGAGAGAAACGAATTCCCCCTCGCGAATGTCAAGCGACAGGTCGTTGAGCGCCACCGTCCCGTTGGAGAACGTCTTGCAGATCCCGTTCAGGGAGACAATGGCGGAGCGCTCCGCCGGAGTGTTTAGCATGTTGTTTTGTACCATGGCCGTCATTGAATCACCGTCCGGCCATGGTTGCATTTTTTCCGCACATCACGAAGCTGTCCCGACCTATTTGCCTTCCAGCTTCTTCTTCAGATCAAGGCCGACGCCCTTGTTCACGAACTGAAGCGTGTAGGATTTCGTGTAATCAACGTCACTGTTGACCACTCCGGCCGCGACCATCTTCTCAAAGAAGGACTTGTTGCGTTCATCGCTCATGGCGCCAATGCCGAGTGTCAGCGCATCACCGCTGTCGACAATGCCGAATTCCCTGAGCTTGTTGATGGAAAACTCCAATTGACCGTCGGACATGCCCGGGTTGTCCTTCTTGATCATCTCCAGGGCCTTGGAATTGTCTCCATAGAGGAAATTGACCCAACCGGTCGCTGACCCGTCAACAAAGCACTGAACGACTTCAGGCTTCTTTTCGACAAGTTCAAGTGTCGTCTCGACCGTCGTGGAGTAGGTATCGTAGCCGTAGTCGGCGATCAGGAAGATATTCGGCTCAAACCCGCCCTCGGTTTCGATGGCATAAGGTTCGGAGGTCACATAACCCTGCTGTCCGATCCGCTTGTCTGCCAGGAACGGCGCCGAGTTGTAGGTGTAGGGACGCACCTGTTCATCGGTGAACCCGTACTCGGATTTCATCCATTGATAAAAGGAATTCAGTCCGCCCTTGCCTATCAGCAGGTTGATGCTTTTGAGGCTGTCCCAGGTATCCAGTCCCTGACCAGGGTGGGTCATGAGGATTTGAGGTTCTTTTTGAAAATGCGCAGCAACAACAGTCGTCGGAATGCCCTGCTCGATGGCGGAAAACGCCTGAAGCATGTTGCCACCCATGAGGAAGTCGATTTTTCCGACAGGCAGAAGGATGCGATTGTTCGCTTGAGGACCGCCCGGCTTGATTTCAACCTCGATACCGCAAGCTTCGTAAGTCCCGTCGGCGACAGCCTGATAGTAACCGCCGTGCTCTGCCTGAGCCACCCAGTTGGTGCCGAAAGTGACCTTTTCAAGCGCGTGCGCGCTCGTCGACATCATCAGCAAAAGTGATGCAATTCCGATTTTTCTAGAAAGTTCCATCAGTCCGCCTTCCCCTTTTTCTTCGAGCACCGCGCAGGTCAATCTGCCCACAACGGGCCGAATGCTCTGCCGCTGTGCCTTCAAGAGGCCCTAAGAGCGGAACAGCAAAGTGAGCCGAGGTCCCCAGACCGCTGGCTCGCTTAGATATGTTGCCTGCGATTGATGCCGCACGCAACAATTGAACATTTACACATCGACCTCGCCATGTCAGCATAAAAAGTAGTCATGACTACATTTTCAGCAACAGCGAACAATTTGCGCAGCAGCGCAATTCACACAAGGCCTCAGCGCCGATTAGACTTAAGCTCCTTTCAAGACAGGATTGTGAATTTTGACGAGAACACACACTCCAAGTGACATCCGCGCGCCCTTTGCCAGGTACAGTCATGCAGTCGAAGTTCCACCGGGACACCGGCTTCTCGTGGCTTCGGGTCAGCTGGGCATCTCCCCTGATGACGAGGTTCCAGCGGACATCGAAAGCCAGACAAGACAGTGTTTTGAGAATGTGAAAGCCATCCTGCGCGATGCCGGCATGGAAATGGGCGACATTGTTCGGATCAACGCCTTTGTCACGGACCGCCGCCACCTGCAGGGCTACATGAAAACACGTGATGAGTTTATAGCCTCGCCGCCACCTGCCTCAACGTTGATGATCGTCTCCGGCTTTGCCAGGGAGGAGTTTCTGGTTGAAATTGAGGTTCTTGCTTCAGCTGAGTAAAGAGATGATTTTTCCGTATTTTGAGAGAATTTTCTAATGAATCAGATTAAGTTGCCGAAACCCTTCTGGTACGAAATGACGACGACTGACTTCAGCGCTCCGTCCACAAGGGACTGGATCGCTGTTTTGCCGGTCGCCGCAATCGAACAACACGGGCCACACCTACCTGTTTTTACCGATACTGCGATCGCTGAGGGCCAGATCCGGCGAGTGGTGGAGCTTTTGCCGGAAGACTTGCCGGTAACTTTTTTGCCGGTTCAGGCGGTCGGCAAATCCAACGAGCATGTTTCTTCGCCCGGCACCCTCACCCTTACCTGGGAAACCGCTATCAAGGCCTGGTTGGAAATCGGAGACAGCGTTGCAAGGGCCGGTGTTCGAAAACTCGTTCTGATGAATTCGCATGGTGGCAATGTGCCGATGGTTGATATCGTCACCCGCGAACTACGCGTCCGGCACAACATGCTGGCGGTCGGATCAGCCTGGGCCCGTTTCGGCCAACCTGAAGGTGTCTTTTCAGATCACGAAATGACCTTCGGCATCCATGGCGGCGATGTTGAAACATCCATCATGCTGCACCTGCACCCCGATCTTGTCCGCATGGACAAGGCGGAAGACTTCAAGTCTGTACAGGAAAAACTTGTTGAGGATTTCCAGCACTTGCGCGCGCACGGTCCACATCAGCTCGGCTGGAAGGCACAGGACCTCAACACGGCGGGAACGGTTGGCAACGCCTCCATCGCGACGGCTGAAAAGGGTAAAAAGTCTCTGGATCATGCAGCGCAGGGCTTTGTTGAGCTCCTCTCGGACATTCACGCATTTGATCTGAAAAGGCTCTGGAAGGACGATTGACACGGAGGCATCGTAACGACAGACATTGAGGCCTTCTTCTCGAAATCAGGCACAACGAAACGCATGACAGAAAGAGCGCGTTATCAGGACGTCATTGAAAATCTGAGATTGCTGTATCGCCTGAGTGAATTCAATCCGGTCGTTATAGGCACACCTCCGCTCGGTATCGCCATAGAATCAAGCGATATCGATATTGCCTGCTCAGCCGAGGACCTGAGTCATTTCGGCAATACTGTGAAGCTTCAGTTCGGCGACCTGCAAGAGTTCCGCCTGCGCTCTGTCGATCATCTTTCCAACCCGGCCGTCGTGGCTTCCTTTATAGCCTTGGACTGGCAGATTGAACTGTTCTGCCAGGAGCTGGAAACCGACGACCAATGGGGTGTCCGGCACTTTCGTGTTGAGCAGAGACTTCTAACGATCGAACCTGAATTGCGCCGCGAAGTTCTTGAACTCAAACAACAGGGGCTGAAGACAGAGCCTGCCTTTGCCCATCTCCTCAAGCTGCCTGGGAACCCTTATGAAGCGATGCTCGACCTGGCAGAAAACTCGGACGGGGAGCTAAGGGAAATCATCAACCACAGGAGCCAATCAGATCCGAGACCGAACTCAGAAACTCAATAAAGGCTGCTAACGCTTTTGGTGATTTGGTGCGGGCGACGGGACTCGAACCCGTACAGCCTAGGGCCGAGGGATTTTAAGTCCCTTGTGTCTACCAGTTCCACCACGCCCGCTTGTTCCTTTCACCTAGCTGCGTTGGAAAAATTTCGCAAGCGCGCCTGAACAGAAATCCGGACAGTTCAGGGAAGTTTCCACTTCCTCGTCATTTTGCTCCAACTGGAACTGGAAATTGACGCCGCCGGACGGTATGTCATCAGATAAGCAAATAGAAATTCACTGCGCACGCCTCTCTTCGACTTTGCGGAGGTTGCGACACCCAAGTGCGAGACACGGTACCCCATGGTCAGCTATATCGATGCCGCTGAAGCCCCGTTGAAGAACACAGGACAGGTTCGCCTCTACGGCCCTGACGATTTCGAGGGCATGATGCGCGCCGGCCAGTTGACCGCCGCCTGCCTCGATGAACTGGCCGGTATCGTCAAGCCGGGAACGACCACCCAGGAAATCGATGACTTCGTTTATCAGTATGGCATGGATCACAATGCGATCCCGGCAACGCTGAATTATCGCGGTTACACCAAATCAAGCTGCACCTCGATCAATCATGTTGTTTGCCACGGCATCCCGAACAACAAGGCCCTGAAAGAAGGTGACATCGTCAATATCGACGTCACTTTCATTCTTGACGGCTGGCACGGCGACAGCAGCCGCATGTATCCGGTCGGCAAGTTGAAACGGGCATCGGAACGACTGATCGATGTCACCTACGAGTCTCTCATGCGCGGGATCGAGGCTGCCAAACCGGGCAACACGACCGGCGATATCGGTGCGGCTATCCAGACCTATGTCGAGGCGCAGCGTTGTTCTGTGGTTCGCGATTTCTGCGGTCACGGGCTGGGGCTGTTGTTCCACGATACGCCCAACATTCTTCACTACGGTCGCCCGGGCGAAGGCGTTGAGTTGAAACCCGGCATGATTTTCACCATCGAGCCCATGGTCAATCTGGGCCGACCGCACGTGAAGGTTTTGAGCGACGGCTGGACCGCCGTAACCCGTGACAGATCGCTTTCAGCACAGTTTGAGCACTCCATCGGCATAACTCCGGACGGATGTCAGATCTTCACCACTTCCCCCAAAGGCATTCACAAGCCGGGACGCTCAACCGACTAGGAGTTTCATGAAGGATCCAGAGCCCGGCGCCACGGACAAACTCAAGGCAGCAGGTCACAAAGGGCATCGGCAAAGACTGCGGGAACGGTTCCGTAAAACCGGCGAGCAAGGGCTCGCCGACTATGAGCTTCTGGAGTTCTTGTTATTCTCCGCCCTTCCGCGGCAGGACACGAAGCCGATAGCGAAAGCGCTTCTACAGCGCTTCGGCTCATTCTCTGCCGCACTGGCTGCGCCAAGAGAACGCCTGAAGGAAGTCGCCGGACTGTCCGACATCAGCGTTGATACCCTGCAGGCCATCCATGCAGCGATCATCCGTTACCATCGTGCCGAACTCAACGAACGCCAGTTGCTGGACTCCTGGTCCAAGGTAATTGAATACCTTCAGGCGTCGATGGAATTATCCACCGTCGAACAATTCCGAATTCTGTTCCTGGACAAGAAAAACGGTCTAATTGCCGACGAAGTTCAGCAAACAGGAACGGTTGATCACACACCGGTCTATCCGCGTGAAGTCATCCGCCGGGCCCTTGAGCATTCCGCAACGGCCCTCATTCTGGTTCACAACCATCCGTCGGGTGATCCGACACCCTCGCGCGCCGATATCCTGATGACCCAGAAGATCATCGAGGTCGCCAAACCTTTGGGGATCGAAGTGCACGATCACATCATTGTCGGATTGAGAAGCAATGTCAGCTTCCGTGGACTTCAGCTGATCTGATCTTGGAAATACTCGGGCTCCAATCATCGATCAACAGGGATTACTGAAGCAGAAACGCGCTGCCGCGACGAGACGTCATTCCAATTTACCCTTATTTTACTAAGATCTTGCGGGTTTCTTTAACCAGCGCGTGCGATGCTTGGATCAAATCAACTGAGCTCGTGTATGTACAATTCGACTAAAAATTCCGGCGGCCATATCGCCAACACGATCGTCGTTCCGATGATCGCTGTTGTGCTTGTCTCCGTGGTTGGAATTTTTGGTGTCATGCACTGGAGCGCCCGTATTTCGGACGAAAGTGCAGCCCATTCTCAGTACCGTCTCATCGACGGCGCGCTCCAGCTGATGCAGAACTACATGGTGAAGCAACAGACCGGTGTCGTGATCTGGGATGAGGCATTTGTTGAGGTGAATGATCCGGACCCGGACGAAGGCTGGATCTTCAACAACATGATGCACTGGTTGTTTCAAAATCACGGTTTCTCGAAATCGATACTTGTGAACCGCGATCTGGAAGTGCAACAGGCGTATGCTCAGGATTACACGATCAAGTGGCTGTCCGAGGATCTTCTGGAAGAGCTGACACCTGTCGTCAGACGCGTTCGGGCGCGTTACATCATCTCGTTCAAGAAAACCCCTTCGGGACTGTACAGTTTTGTTCCGCGAAGCAGCAACTCCCGTCAGGCGATTGCTGAAACAGGCATCGTTGCGCTTGCTGGAGACCCCTATCTGTTCAGCGCAGCTGCTGTCATGCCCCAGATTCAGTCCATTTCCCCGGTCAGAAAACCGCCTTCGGTCCTGATCAGCATGGTCCCGCTACGGGGTGAAAAACTGAAGGAAATCGCTGAAATGTCGCGCCTTCAGGGACTGGTTCTGGCCAATCTGCAAAACACCCGGGAAGGTGTCGGTCGATTTGAGTTGCTATCACCTCAAAAGCGGAACGCGGGTGTTGTCGCCTGGCAGACCAATCAGCCCGGCAGCCAGATGCTTCAACGCGTCAACCCGTTCCTGGCCCTCGCAGCTTTCATGATGGCCGCTGTTGTCATCGCCGTCACCATCTTCACCCGGCAAATGACCAAACGCCTTGCCCGCAGTGAAGCAAAGGCCGTCCATGCATCACGTCATGACGCCCTTTCCGGCCTTCCGAACAGAACCCGGTTCCACACGCTGTTGACCGACACCCTGCGCGACGGCGTCCAGAAGGACACGAAAACAGCAGTGGTCTATATCGACCTTGATCACTTCAAGGATATCAACGACACACTCGGTCATTCTGCGGGAGACAAGGTGATCGTCGCCGTTGGTGAACGTTTGCGGCGTGTCATTCCCGACAGCGGTATCGTTGCCCGGATCAGCGGCGACGAGTTCGCCATGGTCATTCGCGACAGCAAGGACGACGAATGGCTGGAATACATTCTGGATCAGGTTCAGGACGAAATCAGCCGCCCGATAAGGATCGGCAGCCGGGAGTTGTTTGCCAGCCTCTCCCTTGGCGTCGCGGTGGCACCGCGCGACGGCGACGATCCCGACGAACTTCTCCGCAAGGCGGATATTGCGCTTTACGATGCCAAGGCGAACGGCCGTAACAGACGCTCGTTCTTTGAACCCACGATGGAACACCACGTGCAGTCGAAGGACAAAATGTCCCGTGAACTGCGGCTTGCGTTGAAAAATGACGAACTGGATCTTGCCTATCAACCTCAGTCAGACACCGATGCCAAGCGCATCGTTTCGGTCGAGGCCCTCGCCCGCTGGACAAAGACAGACGGAACCACGGTTTCACCTGCACAGTTCATTCCGGTTGCAGAAGAAACCGGCCTGATCAACGATCTCGGCCTATGGGTGTTGAACAAGGCGTGTGCAAAAGCCCACGATTGGCCGGGTGTGACAGTTTCCGTCAACGTCTCACCCAATCAGTTCAAGCATCCGCGCTTCGTTGAAAAAGTGATGGCAATTCTGGCAGCCAACAATTTACCGCCTCAACGGCTCGAGCTTGAAGTAACCGAAAGTGTCTTTGCCGGACGCAATGATTCAGTTCTGCAGGCCTTGCGCAGGTTGAAGAACCTTGGCGTCAAGGTTGCCCTGGACGACTTCGGCTCAGGCTATTCCAGCTTGAGTTATTTGCGCCGGTTCCCCTTTGATACGCTCAAGATTGACCGCGATTTTGTCTCCGACATGAACGGCAATCCGGAAGCAGAGGCTATTCTGGTCTCGATTATCCAGCTGGGCAAGGCTCTCGGCATGACGATTGTCGCAGAAGGGATTGAAACAGTTGAGCAGATCCGCTTCCTGCAAGCTCACCGCTGCCACCGGATGCAAGGGTTCTTCATTTCCAGACCGTTGACCGACAGGGCATTGGGCAGGTTCCTTGAGGATTTTCACGGCCCCAACAGCACCGGGTTTGGAACAGACCTCAGCTATCAACCGCTCACGGCCAAGGGTTGACCTGAACAAGCAGACTGTCTCTACAGACTGAGCCGCTGACCAATCTTTTCCGAAAACTCGAAAAAGCTTCCGAAAGGGCGAACTTGCGCTTGTTCCAGCCACGGATTGTCCCGGTCTGAACTGGCCAGATCGAGGCCCATCTGTCCAAACGCTCTTCTCACCATGTCTTCGAACCAGGTCACATGTTGCCGGCGGCGCCGGAGTTCAACCACCCCCTGCTCTGCCAGATACGCCTGATGTTTTCCTGCGTGAGTGACAAGATCTGAAACACCGGCACCGGTCTGGGCGGATACTTCCGACACCGGAACGGTCCAGGTATTGCCATCAGCGCTCAGGGAAAGCGCACCGACCACGTCTGACGCGGCTCTGCGTGCCAACGCGCCCATGTCAGCCTTTGTCACTGCGACAATGTCAGGCAGCTCCATAATGCCGGCTTTCATGAATTGCAGACTGTCGCCGGAACCGGGTTGAACGCACAGCACAACCGTATCAACGGCCTGCTTCAGATCCCCTTCGGACTGGCCGATACCGACTGTTTCGACAATGACTAGATCGCACACGGCCCGTAACAGCGCAATCGCGGCAACGGTATGATCGGACAATCCGCCCAACCGGTCTCTGGCTGCCATGGAGCGCACGAAAACTTGGTCGTCCTCCGGATCGGTCTTCAACCGGGTCCGGTCACCTAGAAGAGCGCCCCCGGTAATCGCGGATGATGGGTCGATTGCCAGCACGGCGACCCGTTTTCCGTCCTTGCGATAGGTCTTGATCAGCGCATCGGTCAGGCTCGATTTCCCGACACCCGGAGGTCCTGTCAGCCCAAGAACATGCCCCTTCTGAAACGCACAGATACTATCGAGAAAGGCTGCTGTTTCCTCGTCGCCGGCTTGCGTTTCCAGCCGCGTCAGAACGCGCGCGAGCTGCCTTTTGCCCCCTGCGCGCAGTTCTTCCAACGTGGGAAATGCGACGTTCAAACCTCACTCCCCGAACAGAACACTGCGTTCAAATCCGACATTCAGCCGGTCTTCTTGTGCTTCAGCGCGGCCTGCGCTGCAGCAAGCCGCGCGATCGGCACCCGGAATGGCGAGCACGATACATAGTCAAGGCCGACGGTTTCACAGAAGGAAATGGACGACGGGTCGCCACCGTGTTCGCCGCAGATGCCAAGCTTGATGTCTGCGCGGGTCGACCGTCCCCGCTCCACACCGATCTTGATCAGTTCGCCAACACCTTCCTGATCGAGGGAAACGAAGGGATCCTGCTCCATGATGCCGCGACTTTGATACGTTCCCAGGAACGAGGCCGCGTCATCGCGCGAAATACCGAACGTGGTCTGCGTCAGATCGTTGGTGCCGAAGGAGAAGAATTCCGCAGACTGTGCGATCTCCGCAGCCTTCAACGCTGCCCGGGGCAACTCAACCATCGTCCCGACCTGATAGGAGATCTCGGTACCTGTTTCCTCAGCCACGGCTTTGGCCATGTCCTCGATGTTCTGACGCACCAGATCCAGCTCACCTTTCAGCCCAACCAGCGGTACCATGATTTCCGGAACGACCGGCGCACCGGTGGACTTCGCCGCCTCGACGGCCGCTTCAAAAATGGCGCGTGCCTGCATTTCCGCGATTTCCGGATAGGAAACCAGCAGGCGACAGCCGCGATGGCCGAGCATGGGGTTGAATTCCTCAAGCGCCAGGGCGCGGTCGCGCAGCAGGTCAGGGTCGGCTCCCATAGCCTTGGCGACTTCTGCAAGTTCTTCATCCGACTTCGGCAGGAATTCATGTAGCGGCGGATCCAGCAGGCGGATCGTAACTGGCAGACCATGCATGATTTCAAACAGATCGGTGAAATCCTTGCGCTGCATCGGCAACAACTTCGCCAAGGCAGCACGCCGCCCTTGCGAACTGTCGGCAAGGATCATCTCGCGTACGGCGATAATCCGCTCGCCTTCAAAGAACATGTGCTCCGTACGGCACAGGCCAATTCCTTCGCCGCCAAATTCACGGGCAACCTTCGCATCCTGCGGTGTCTCCGCATTGGTGCGAACGCGCATCCGACGGACGCTGTCCGCCCACCCCATCAAGGTGCCGAAGTCGCCGGAAAGCGTGGGCTGAAGCATTTCCACCTCGCCGCCCAGCACCTGACCGGTTGCACCATCAATCGTGATGACATCGCCTTCCTTGAGCTGGCGGCCAGCGGCGTTGATGACGCCGTTGCGATAATCAATGCGCAGCATGCCGGCGCCGGCGACGCACGGTTTTCCCATTCCCCTGGCAACCACAGCTGCGTGGCTGGTCATGCCACCACGGCTCGTCAGAATGCCTTCTGCTGCATGCATGCCGTGAATGTCTTCAGGGCTTGTTTCAACCCTAACCAGAATGACCTTGCGGCCCTCGGCCTTGGCCTTTTCTGCGTCTTCGGATGTAAACACAATCACACCCGAGGCGGCCCCCGGTGATGCCGGCAGGCCTGTGGTTACAATGTCCCGCTCGGCCTTGGGATCGATGGTCGGGTGCAGCAGTTGATCAAGCGCTGCCGGTTCGACACGGCCGATTGCTTCTTCTTCGCTCAAAAGCCCTTCTTCAACCATGTCGACGGCAATCTTGAGCGCAGCTTTCGCGGTCCGTTTGCCAGCGCGGGTCTGCAGCATCCAGAGCTTGCCCTGCTCAATGGTGAACTCCAGATCCTGCATGTCCTTGTAATGAGCTTCAAGCTTGGCGCAGTAGGTCTGGAATTCGGCGAACGCCTCCGGCATCAGCGCTTCGAGGGACGGACTTGTGGAACCTGCTTCGGTCCTCGCCTTTTCAGTGATGTCCTGCGGTGTCCTGATGCCGGCAACAACATCCTCGCCCTGGGCGTTTACAAGGAACTCGCCGTAAAGAGCGTTTTCACCCGTGGAAGGGTTTCGTGTGAAAGCGACCCCCGTGGCCGAGCTTTCACCCATGTTGCCGAACACCATTGCCTGCACGTTGACGGCTGTTCCCCAGGAACCGGGAATGTCATGAAGGCGGCGGTAGGTTACGGCGCGTGGAACCATCCAGGAACTGAACACGGCTCCGATCGCACCCCAAAGCTGCTCCTGTGGATCCTGCGGGAACGGCCTCTCCAGCTCCTCCTGGACGATTTCCTTGAACTTCTCGATGATTCCGAGCCACGCATCGGCATCGATTTCGGTATCGAGCGTCAGTTCGTTGCGCTCTTTGTAGTCTTCCAGAATTTCCTCGAACTCATGGTGATCGAGCCCGAGCACCACATCGGAATACATCTGGATGAAGCGGCGATAACTGTCATAGGCGAAGCGGCGGTCGCCGGCTTCCCTGGCAATGGCCTCGACTGTCTGATCGTTCAGGCCAAGGTTCAGGACCGTATCCATCATGCCCGGCATCGAAACTCGTGCACCCGAACGGACCGACACCAGAAGCGGGCGCTCAGAATCACCAAACTTCCGGCCAGTGATTGCGCCGATTTTATCCAGCGCTTCGGAAACTTCATTCGCGAGGGCTTCGGGATAGGACTTCCCGTGCTCATAATACCAGGTACAGACTTCAGTCGTGATGGTGAAACCAGGAGGTACCGGCAGGCCCAGGCTGCTCATTTCGGCAAGGTTCGCACCCTTACCACCGAGCAAGTTGCGCATTTCAGCTTTACCTTCCGCAGCTCCATTGCCGAAGCTGTAGACCCACTTGGCCATTAGTCACTCTCCTCGCCTCGTGCAGGGAACGCCTCGCGTCCCTTTATTTTGCACTGCACATTCCTGCTACGGCAAAGGATCAGCTTCAAGCCCTTTTTGGTAGAAACCCGTATCTCTTGGCCATAAGTCGCAGGATTTCCGACGCTCAGCAAAATCAAATGGATTTAAACCGACAGAAAGTTATCCCGGCCTCCTTGCCGCACAGCCTTAAAGACGCCATTGTCAAAGGCAATAAGCAACAAATCAAACTGCTACTGACGAGAAGTGCGAGGAATGATGATACGAGTGACCAGCGCCGTTTCCCGAGTGGATCGCAGGCCCTTCAAGCTGAAGCTGCTTTCGCTGGTCAGCGCAATCGCCCTCTTTCCGGCTGCCGCACACGCTGAAACCTCAGCAACCACTCAAACTTTCGGCACTCCGGCGGATCTGCCCTTCACACTATCGGGCAGCTACCTTTCCGGCCGTCTTGCCGGCTTTCAGAAAGACTACGGCCACGCGGCCGCATTCTACGAAGAGACACTCGCGGCAGACCCGACAAACACCATGTTGTTGGAGCGAACCTTCCTGCTGAAACTGGCAAACGGCGACGTTGAGCAGTCCGTCCTTTATGCCGCGGATCTGGAAGAAGCCGGTCTTCAGAATTTCCTCGCGCAGCTTGCCCTGGGCGGCAAGCAGATGGTGGACGGCGACTATCAGGAGGCCGATGCCGCCCTGTCCAAGGGGCGCAATGGTCCCCTCGCCCAACTTTCCATCGGAATTTCAAGAGCTTGGGCTCTCTATGGAAGTGGCAAGATCGATGAAGCCGTCAAGGTTATCGACGACTTGAGCGGACCGGAGTGGTTCGAAGTCTTCAAGGCGACTCACAAGGCGCATCTTCTGTTTGCAGCCGGGCGCAACAAGGACGCTCTGGAAGCCGCCGAAGCCGCATACGCAATCGATCAGGGCGCGATCCGGGTGGTGGACGCCTATGCTCGTATTCTAGCGGCAAATGGTCGTCAGCAAGATGCCGTCGCCGCGCTGGATCTTTATGACGAACAGTTCCGGGGCCACCCCAAGCTGGACCAGACGCGCGAAATCCTTGAAAGCGGGTCAGTCATTCCGCCGATGGTGACCGATCCGGCCGAAGGCATGTCAGAGATTCTCTACGGTCTTGGAGCTGTCATCGGGCGCGACGGTGGTGAGGAGCTGTCAACATCGTACCTGCAGCTTGCCCTGTTCCTGGACCCCAATGCCGAGTTTGCTGCAATTGCTCTCGGCAGCGTTTTTGAGCGCATGGAACAGCCTGAACGTGCCATCGAGGCACTGATGAAGGTACCGGACGACAGCGTCCTGAAACGTGAAGCCGAGATTCAGGTCGGGCTCAACTACAATACGCTCGAGCAACTTGAGGATTCCCGTTCGCATCTCGAAGCTTTGATCAAGCAGGACCCGTCGGACCTGGAAGCGGCAATCGCGCTTGGCAACATTCTTCGCTCTCACGAAATCTATGAAGATGCCGAAGAGATCTACACCAAGGGTCTCGATTCGATTTCCGAACTGGCAAGAGAGCATTGGCTACTGCTCTATTTCCGCGGCATCAGCCGCGAACGCCAGGGCAAATGGGAACTGGCCGAAGAGGATTTCCGCAAGGCTCTGGAACTCAACGAAAATCAACCGTTGGTGCTCAACTACCTCGGCTATTCCCTCGTTGACCAGGGCCTCAAGCTTGATGAAGCGCTCGAGATGATCAAGACGGCGGTAGAGCTTCGCCCGACGGACGGGTACATCGTCGACAGTCTGGGCTGGGTCTATTACCGCCTTGGACGCTACGAAGACGCGGTCAAGGAACTGGAGCGGGCCATTGAGCTTCGTCCTGCAGATCCGGTGATCAACGATCATCTGGGAGATGCCTACTGGATGGTGGGACGCCGCAACGAGGCTCGCTTCCAGTGGAATCATGCCCGGGATCTCGGTCCTGAGGAGAAAGAGCTTCCCAAGATCCTCGACAAGATCGCAAACGGAATGAAGGATCCTTCGGTCACCGATGCGGCCAAGGCCGACACGGACAAGAACGGCGGTTAACCGGAACCTGACATGGCGCACGACACGCAGTCCGCGCTTCGGGTGGAGCTTGCCCGGGCCAAAGTCAATTTGGCGTTGCACATAACCGGGCAACGGCCGGACGGGTATCATCTCCTCGATTCCCTGGTGGTCTTTCCTCAGATCGGAGACCGTGTTGCACTGGAGCCGGCCGGAAGCCTCGACTTGAGGCTTGAAGGCCCTTTCGCCCGTGACCTTGATGGCCCCTCTGAAAACAACTTGATCCTGAAGGCTGTCCGCGCGTTTGCCGAGAGCGCCGGTATTCCTGTTCCCAATGTTCGCCTGACGCTCACGAAGCGCCTGCCCGTCGCTTCAGGGATCGGTGGCGGTTCGAGCGACGCCGCTACCACACTTCGTCTGCTGGAGGACTTTTCCGGCAGTTACCTTCCCGAGGAAACACTGCACGCACTAGCGCTTTCACTTGGGGCCGATGTTCCGGTCTGTCTGTTTCCCGAACCACAGATCATGCGCGGGATCGGAGATGAACTGTCGCCCGGGCCGCAGCTTCCGGTCTGCGGCATCGTCCTGGTCAATCCCAAGGTGGGTGTCTCAACACCGGACGTATTCAAGAACATGTCCAAGCGCGACAATCCGCCATTGCCCGATCTGCCCGAACGGTTCAGTTCGGTCGCTCAACTGACAGAGTGCCTTGCCGATTGCCGGAACGACATGCAGGATCCCGCTGTCTCGTTGTGTCCGGAAATAGGTAAGGTTCTGTCGGCACTCGAGGCCGATACGCGAATTGCATTCGCACGTATGTCCGGCTCCGGTGCAACGTGCTTTGGCTTGTGCGAACTGCGCGATGCGATGGACATCGAGCGGCAACTCAGAACAGCTCATCCGGGATGGTGGATCGCCTCCGGTTCCTTGTCCTGACGCAAAAAAACCGCCTCCAGGTGGAAGCGGTTTCTTGTATCTGCTTTCAGATCGTCTGACTTGTCAGCTCACCCGTGAAATACAGAACGAAACGGCATCCGCCATCGCATCATTATGCGCCCCGGCGGGAAGTGTCTCCAGTGCTTTCAATGCCTTGGCGCCATAGTCCCGTGCTCTGGTGACCGTATCTGCGAGAGCGTCATATTTCTTGAGCAGTTCGATCGCCTGCTCCAGATCGCCGTCTTCAATTTCATCACCTTCAAGGCATCTCTTCCAGAATGCCCGATCGGCGTCCGATCCCCGCGCAATGGCCAATACAACCGGAAGCGTGATCTTGCCTTCGCGGAAATCGTCGCCGACATCCTTGCCGAGATCCGCTGATGAACCGCCATAATCAAGGGCGTCGTCGACGAGCTGGAAAGCATAGCCGAGTTCCATGCCGTAGGTGCGGGCAGCCAGCTTCATATTGTCGCTTTGCCCTGCGATGACCGGGCCAACTTCCGCCGCCGCAGCAAACAATGCCGCGGTCTTGGCTTCGATCACCCGAAGATAGTCCGCTTCGCTTGTCTCGATGTTCTTGGCTGCCCCCAGCTGCAGAACCTCACCTTCGGCAATCACGGCAGAGGCCGTCGACAGAATGCCAAGTGCTTCGAGCGACCCGACATCCACCATCATCTTGAAGGCCTGACCAAGCAGGTAGTCGCCCACAAGAACGCTCGCCTGGTTTCCCCACAGCTTGCGCGCTGCAAGTTTCCCACGACGCATATCGCTTTCATCCACGACGTCATCGTGCAGCAAGGTTGCGGTATGCATGAATTCCACGCTCGCAGCCAGTACGACGTGCCCGCTCCCCTGGTATCCGAACATATCCGCGCAAGCCAATGTCAGCATTGGCCGCAGACGCTTGCCGCCGGATGAAATCAGATGTTTGGCGATCTCCGGAATCAGCTCTACGTTGGAGCCTGCCTTGGAGAGGATCAGTTCATTGACATCCGCCATGCCCCCAGACACAAGGTCCACAAGAGACTGTATGCTTGGACGGCGCTCTTGATTGTCAGAATATGTTGCGACAACGGCCACTAATGGCACTCCCCTGAATATTTGTGCGGACAATATGGCGCGAACGCCTCCGGGGCAAGACGGCAATCCGTTGACAAACTGTTGAAATGCCACAAACAGCTGGTTTTGCTGTAAATGAAATTCTCAAGGCACACACTCGTGCCCCCAATCGCTGTGATGCTAACGCCGGGAAACATATGGAAGAACTTGTCAGAACCAATGACCCTGTCCTCATCTCCTTTCTAGAATCGATTCTGGAGGAGGCCGGCATCAAACATTTTGTCGCAGATGGAAACATGAGCATTCTGGAGGGATCTCTTGCAATGATCCCACGGCGGATCCTGGTGGACTCGGACCAGATACAGATTGCACGCAAACTGGTTCGTGACGCAGGACTGGAACACGAGCTTCGGCCGGAAAGTGGGCAAACCTGAGATGACGGAGCCGCGGACTTCGGACGAATGCGACGTTACACACGACGCGTTTCTGGGCGGACAAGTCTATGTGCACCAACCCAAGCGTGGCAGGCACCGCGCCGGGCTTGATGCCGTCTATCTGGCCGCAGCACTGCCGGACGGCACGCGGGGACATGTTGTCGACCTTGGCGCAGGTGTCGGCACGGCAGGTTTTTGTGCGGCCGCGCGCCTGGCAGACATCTCTGTGACGCTTGTCGAAATTGATCCGGCCGTACTCAGGCTTGCACAAGAGGGCTTGCAGGACCCTCACAACGCCGCGTTCGCGAAAAGGGTCGCCCTTCTGGAAGCGGATATTACGGCCAAGGGCAATCTGCGTCACGCTGCAGGTCTGAAGCCATCCATGGCGGACCACGCAATCATGAACCCGCCCTACTACGAAGCCGACAGGTTCCGTGCTTCCCCGAAATCGGCGCGAGCCGGCGCGCACATGCTGGATGATCGCGGCCTGGAACCTTGGGCAAAGACGGCGACAGATATTGTGAAGGATGGAGGCAGCCTTACAATCATCTTCCGGGCCGACGGTTTGCAGGAACTCTTGAATGTCCTGCAGGGAAGATTTGGCGCAATCGATGTAATCCCGTTGCGTCCTCGCCCGGATGCGGCAGCAACCCGGGTACTGATCCGGGCCATTCGCGCCAGCAAGGCGCCACTCCGGCTGATGCCGGGCTTCGTGCTTCATGAGGGCGGCGGCTCGGATTTCACCCCTCAGTCGAAAGGCGTCATGCGTGATGGCAAGGGCCTTGGCTTGCCGCTTCGGCGCTGACTGGTCAGTGGATCACGATTTCTCCGTTCGCATACCTGAAGTCCACCGGCTCGATCAGGTTCTGATGAGCCACGCGCACTGAATGTATGCGGCCGTCAATTTCCTTTTCCCAAAAGTCCAGGAACCGGTTCAGTTCAGGAAACCGGGGCGCAAGATCTTCGGTCTGCCAAAGGAAGCTCTGAAGCAGTTTTGGGTGATCCGGGAGCCGGTAGAGGATCTCGGCCGTCAATAAACCATATCCCAGGAGCCGTTTTTCAAAGTCTAAGCTTGTTTTCATGCGATCTCTTTCCTTTCCCACATAGAAAGAGTGTCATGGAAACCTGCTTCTCCAAAAACAAATTTGGACAAAGATTGTTTATAAGCGAAAATTTAGCAGCACTCGCAAAAGACTGCTAACAGAATACTATTCGATAACTCGGGAAAACTTCAATTGGACTGGATGGTGGTCAAATATCCCAAAAATGCGTCGATGTCATCCGGTTCGAAGGCAAATTCCGGCATGTTGTCATGTGCGGTCACAATGCCTTCAGCCAGCGGCTCTTCCAGACTCTCCAGCGGATAGAGCTTGGAAAGGTCCCGAAAGGCAGGTGCACCGGATTGCGCACTTTCGTCATCTGTCCCGACGGCATGGCAGGTCGCACAATAGATTTCCGCCAGCTCCTGCCCTGTCGCAACACTGACCGGATCGGTCGGATAGGGGTCTTCAGCGGCGATGGCTGGTGCACAAAAGGCAGTTATCATTACGCAGAGGCAAACCGGTTTCAAAAAGGTCACGTCCCTCTCCCTCCCTTGAATCTCCCTACCGTTCTATAAAAGTTTCGAAGATTCGCACATTAGGGAGACCACGTGGGCATGTTCTCTCGGCAACTTTGCCTATATAACCCGTGTGACCTACCCGTCCGCTGGAGGATTTATGACACGAACGCCCCTTCCCGCTTCAATCGACGAAACCCTCGCTCTGATGGACCAGGCCGGTTATGTCGCAGACAGGTCCCTGGCGACAGTCTTGCATCTGGCCCTCAGGATGAACCGCCCCCTGTTTCTGGAAGGCGAAGCCGGCGTCGGCAAGACCGAAATTGCCAAGGTCCTATCCACCACACTCGGCCGTGATCTCATTCGTCTCCAGTGCTACGAAGGCCTTGATGTTGCTTCGGCCGTTTACGAGTGGAACTACCAGGCCCAGATGGTGGAAATACGTGTGGCGGAAGCTGCCGGAGACACAGACCATTCCGAACTTTCCAAATCGATTTTTGACGAACGTTTCCTGATCAAGCGTCCTGTCTTGCAGGCACTTGAACCGACGCTCGGCGGCTCACCGGTTTTTCTCATCGATGAGCTTGACCGGGCTGACGAGGCTTTTGAGGCCTTCCTGCTGGAGGTGCTCGCCGATTATCAGGTTTCCATTCCCGAACTTGGAACGGTCAAGGCTTCGGAACCACCGATCGTTATCATTACCACCAACAGAACCCGCGAAATTCACGACGCCCTGAAACGGCGCTGCCTGTACCACTGGGTCGACTATCCGGATGCAGAACGTGAACTGGAAATCGTTCGCCGCAAGGTACCCGGCGCAGCCGAAAGACTTGCCTCGGAAGTCGTCGCGTTCGTTCAGAAACTGCGTTCACAAGAAGATCTGTTCAAGCAGCCTGGTGTGGCAGAGACCCTGGATTGGGCGACGGCTCTTTCCGAACTCAACGAAATTGCCCTTGATCCGGACATGGCGTCAGACACGCTCGGGGTACTCCTGAAGTATCAGGACGATATTGAGCGGGTTCGTGGCTCCAAGGTTCGCCACATGATTGACGAGCTCCGCAAGGAAGCTCCGCACCCGCAGTCCATGCCTGCAGTCTAGATATCGTTTCACAGACATGACTTCGACCGCAGCCCGCTCCCGGATAACAGACAACATCGTCTACTTCGCCCGCACATTGCGAAAGGCGGGCGTACCTGTCGGTCCCGCCTCCGTGGTCGATGCGGTGAACGCTGTTGAAGTGTCAGGCATCGAGAGCCGTGACGATCTCTATTGGACGCTTCACGCGGTTTTCGTGCGCAAGCACGAACACAAGGTGCTGTTTGACGAAGCATTCCGCATTTACTGGCAAAGCCGAGGCCTGATCGAGAAGATGCTTGCCATCCTTTCTCCAGTTGCCCCTCCGCGTGGTGCACCAGAAAAGCCGAAGGCCGGACAGACGAGAGTTTCGCAGGCATTTCAGGCAGCCCAGGATCGGGTTGCCGAAGAAACCGTTCCGGAAATCGAGGTGGATGCCAAGTTCACTGTCTCCGGAAAGGAGCTGCTCCAGAAAAAAGACTTTGCCCAGATGACCGCGGAAGAGGTTGAGGAGGCCAAACGGGCGCTCAAATCCATGGTGATGCCAATGGACAGGATCAGGCTCCGCCGACTCAAATCCGCATCCAGAGGCCGGATCGATCCACGCCAGACAATGCGCGCCTCGATGCGCGCCGGCGGTGAGATAATTGACATGAAGTACAGGAAGCCGGCCGAAAAGCGCCCGCCTTTCGTGGTCTTGTGCGATATCTCAGGTTCAATGAGCCAATATTCCCGATTGCTTCTGCACTTTCTGCACGGCATTACGGCGGAGCGGCGCGATGTACACACTTTCCTGTTCGGCACGCGGCTGACAAATGTCACGCGCCAGCTGCGGATGAAAGATCCCGATGAAGCACTCGACGCCTGTTCTGACGGTGTCGAAGACTGGTCAGGCGGCACCCGGATTGCATCGGCCCTGCATGATTTCAACCGTCATTGGTCGCGCCGCGTGCTCAGCGGCAATCCGACCGTTCTTCTGATCACTGATGGTCTGGAACGAGACACGGACGAAGACCTGGAAAGAGAAATGGACCGCCTGCACCGTTCCTGTCGCCGTCTCATCTGGCTCAATCCCCTGCTCCGTTTTGACGGGTTTGAAGCCAAGGCGCGCGGCATTCGCGCCATGCTGCCGCATGTGGATGAGTTCCGCGCAGCTCATTCCCTCGATGCTGTCGCCGATCTTGCAGCAGCGCTGTCAGGAACGAGCGGAAACTCTGGCAAAACGAGCCCGAGGAATTGGCTCTAGATTTTACATGAGGTCGTAGGTGGCGAAAAAAAGCCTTTCTCAAATCGAGCGTGATGTGCTCACCGTGTCAGACATCTATGCCGAAAGGTTTCAGATTGAACGCAGCAATGCCTGGTACCTTGCCAAGCTGACTGAAGAACTCGGGGAACTCGCATCTGCTGACCTGAAGTGTGCGGGGAATGCCAGATCCTCAGGAAAATCCAGGCAGGATCTTGAAGACGAACTGGCAAACGAGGCGGCGGACCTTTTCGCGCATATCCTGTTGTTCTGCAGAAACCGGAACATCAACCTGGAGCAGGCGCTGGAGCGCAAGTGGCTGAAGTATCTTCCGGTTTCTCAATCCTAAGCTCCAATCCCACCGGCTGGAACGTCAGCTTTCCTTCCGGTAGAGGATCGTGCCGCGTTGGTTGATCAACAGCACTTCGCCCGAGACAGGATGGACATAAACTTCAACGCGCTGTCCTTCAGGGGTGGTGCCGTACACTTCCCAACATCCCCCGTCTTCTTTCATCCGCCTAACGTCCCAGCCCTCCGCGGTCAGTTTGGCCGTTACTTCAGATTCAGAAAGCCAGGCGGACTTTTCGGTCGCCTCACATTCGAACAGGCCGGTTGCGGAAGCCGGAATGGTGAAAAACCAAACGATAAGTGAATAGGCTATGTGGAGTGTGTAGTTCATCACGTATCCTTTCCCGTGTGTGAACGAAGATTTCAGGCTGGAGCTTTGGCCAATCGGGCCTTGAGCGTCCGGCGAATTCGATAGTTTTCAAGTAGACCAAGCGGAATGAAGTGAACGAGAGCTGGTCCGAACTCGTTGTGAACGAATATCCAATGAAGCAAGGTTGCCAATGCGGCGACGTAAACAAGACGCTGCAACGGCTTCCAACCGGATCCAAGCTTTCGAACGGAAAAGTCGTTGGATGTAACTGCCAGAGGCAGAAACACGAAAAAGGCCAGCCAACCGGTCCAGATGCCAAGTGCCCAGAACTCGCCCAAAACGGCTTTCAGCGATCCCATGTCGATGAGATAAAGAACAGTATGAAAAGCCGCGTACCCGAACGCGGCAACGCCGAAATATCTGCGGCGTCGAAGCATCCAGAACCAGAAGCGGTTTGTCGGAAACATCAGGCGAAAGGGAGAAATGATCATGGAAATGATCATGAAGCGCGCCGCAAATTCCCCCGTGGGATGCAGCAGGAACTCCGTTGCCTGACGCCCATCTTCCGAAGTCGCGCCGCTTGCCAGGGCAAACATCATTGGAACGGACGGCAACGCCAAAAGGGCCCAAATGAAGGTTCTGCTATCCACGATCTTCTTCATAACGTCTCTGCCCATGACCTTGCGGACCTCCCTGGAACCCCAAGTTTGATCCGAAGATAACGGACAAGTGTCGTAGAACTGTCCCAGCTCCAGTACGCATTTGTCGCAAAATGTATCGAGAGGAAACAACAACGCGAAAACCCCGACGGTTCCGCGTTGGGGCACTTGGAACCGGCCGGGGCCTTTTGTAGGACCTGATCAGGCCCGCTTCGACAATATATTCAAACCTATGAAACTAAATGCGGCAACCTGTCTCTGCGACAGCCTTTCTGCTCTTTAAGGCAAAGCGACAACCGGAGTTCTGATCCCTACTCTTTGAAAAAGATCTTCAATGTCATGATTTGCCATTCGGATGCACCCGTAAGAAACAGCACGCCCGATCGAACCCGGCCTGTTGGTACCGTGGATGGCGTAATTGCCATTGGAAAGCGTCATTGCGGCAACTCCCATCGGATTGTTGGGCGCACCACCTCTGATCACGTCGGGAAGATTGGGAAAGTCTCTGCGAACTTCCGCTGATGGCGACCAATCCGGCCTCAGATACTTCGCCGTTATCTGTGCCTGGCCTGTCCAGGCCTTCCGCCGTTTTCCAACTGCAACCTTGTACCGGATGGCGCGGTTCCCGCGCAGCACCAGGTAAAGCCGCCTTTCGGAATTTCTGATTACAATGGTTCCCGGACGAAAGCGATGGTCGGAAAAACCGACGAGTTCCGCAGCAGATCCAGGCAATGGTCCTGCCAGGAGAAACATAAGCCCAAGCAAGGGCAACAAAAGACAGATAGCGGGTTTTGAACGCATGACTTTCCCCTGATCCATCGGGAAAGATTATCGTGTGGCTGCCCTTGAAAGAACCAGCCCCGCCCTACTTTCTTACCAAAAGGTTAACGATGAAAACCTCCATCACTCCGGCCAATCGCCGGAATGTGTGGCCTGGTTCAAGACTTGTGATCCAAATTTAGTACCGAACAGTAGGTAAATCCGTATTGTAGGAGCCGCTCTCAAACTCACGGCATGCGAGCCTGCGGATGCGAAAGGAAAGGCATCCTTCTGGATTGATCGCATGAGATCTTACAAAGCAAGGACAAATCACATGACACGTCATTGGCTGAGCAAACTTGTTTCCCGTTATCTGCTCCTTCTTGTCGTGGTGTCTCTCCTGGGGCTCGGTGCATTGTTCACAACGTCGCATCATGTCAGCGCCGGCCCGATTTCGGGAACCTATGTTCTGACGCCTTCAAACATCGATACCGGGTTTTCCGTACGAGTTCTCGGCAGAGGTCCGGTCCAGGGCGAGTTCAAGAATGTGACCGGCAAGATGGTTCTTGACCAGAACCGGCCGGAAAAAAGCCGTGTGAATGTCACTGTGGATCTCAGAAGCGTCGAGACCAACAATGACCGCGTCACGGGTTTCCTGAAAAGCTCAGCCATGTTTGACGTTGCAAATCATCCGGTTGCGAACTTTCAGAGCACGAGAATTGTCATCACCGGCAAGTATTCGGCTGAGGTCGAAGGTGTCCTGTCACTCCGGGGACAACGCAAGAGAACCAAACTCTCGGTGAAAATTGTGAACACCAACTCCCGGGGCCGGGTTGCCTTCGAAGTTTCTGGAGGCTTTTTCAGAAGTCTCTATGGAATGGATGCCGGATTGCCGATCTATGCTGACAAGGTGAACCTGAAGATCAGGGGAACGGGCCGTCGCGGCTGATTTCCTGACCCTGCCGCCTGTTCTCGCTTTCAAGCTCCAACTGTTGCGCTACATCGGGTTCGGAGCGCCGTCGCGCCACTCATACCACACGTAGGTCGGAACATTGCTGTCACCGTTCTCGTCAAAAGTGACCGCCCCGAGCACGGTGTCAAATGTCCCTTCCTCTAACGCCTTGGACACACCTGAAAGCTCAGTGGCACCCGCACTATTGGCAGCATCAGCCCAGGCTTGAATCGCCGCATATGTGGTCAGAGCGTAGCGATCACTGGGATTGCCGCTTTCCTCAAGCGCGGACACAAGGTCTTGTGCGCCTGAAAGGTCACGCGGCACCTGAGGATAGGTCAACAGCGTGCCATTCCCGGCCGGACCGGCTACCGACCAGAAATCTTCCGTCATCAATGCGTCACCTGAGATAAGCACCGCGTCGAGCCCCTGCCTGTCCATCTCCAGCTTGATGAGACCGGCTTCAGGGTGATAGCCGCCGAGATAGACTGCATCTATTCCCTCCAGTGACAGCTGGGACACCAGGCTTCTGTAGTCGTTCTCTCCGGCATCAAACCCGAGTGAAATGCTCTCGGTCTTGCCCTGGTCGTTCATCGCATCCTTGACCGCATCGGCAAGCCCCTTGCCATAAGCCGTCTTGTCGTGGAGGATCGCCACATTGCCAATCTTGAAGTGTTCAGCCAGAAATTTCCCGGCAATCCAGCCTTGCGCGTCATCTCTCGGAGCGAGACGGAACACACCTTCTCCAGGGCGCTCATCGGTGAATTTCGGCAGCGTGGTGGCGGGCGAAATCTGGACAATACCGGCATCTGCATAGACTTCACTTGCGAGCAGCGAGGCGCTGAAACAAAAGTGCCCGGCAACAAAAACAACCCCCTTGCCGATAAGCTGATTGGCAACAGCCACTGCCTGATCGGCATTGCAGGCATCATCGGCTACTTCCAGAACAAGTTGCTCACCATTGACGCCACCTGCCGCGTTGATGTCCTTGACCGCCTGTTCAGCGCCGGCCCTCATTTGCGCCCCGAACAGACCAAATTGCCCCTTCATCGGTCCCGCAATCGCAATCGGTATCTCGGCGACGGCCGCTCCGGAGAGAAGGCTGCATGCCAGGAATGTCATGCTGGCGGCAAGATGCTGATAGGTCATCCGTTTCCCTGAAAGTCCGACTGGTTTTCCTTACCCCTACCGCGAGTGGGCATTTAGCTCAATCTGACCACCGACAAAAAAGCTGGCGGAACGCGATTTGCTGCGACATATCTTGATTGCGGCCGGAAGAACTGAACAGACAATGACGGTAATTTGTTTGCAACGGCGCCCTAGGCACGGCATTACCGGATGAATAAACTCCGCCGTCCGTCTGAAACCCGAGCGATTCCCCGGCCATTGGCCCTTGGAGCTGTATTTATGTCGTCATCCGTCGCCGATCCCAATGAACAGAGCAAACTGCCACTGGACACGCAGAGCTTCAGAGAGGCTATGAGCCGGATAGCTGCTGCCGTTCATGTGGTAACGACTGATGGTCCGGGCGGGCGCATGGGGGCAACCGTTTCCGCTGCGTGCTCCGTAAGTGACGACCCGCCGAGCATTCTCATTTGCCTCAACAGGCAGACACGCATGCATAACGCGGTGCTGAAAAATCGGACATTCTGCCTGAACACTCTGAGCGACGACCATGAAGAGATTTCGGACACCTTCGCCGGTCGGCACAATCTCGAAATGCCGGACCGCTTTGCAAAGGGCGAATGGACGAATCTTGCAACCGGCTGTCCGGCGCTCGACAGTGCCCGCCTGAGCGTGGACTGCGAAGTCTTCTCTGTGACCGAGATGGGCACGCATTCGATTATCGTCGGTACTGTCGCTGATCTGCGCATGAAGGATCCGGGCAAGTCGCTCCTTTACGTACGCAGAGGATATAAAAGTCTCGACACCTGAGCATCTCGCGACCAAACTGATGCTCCTTGTTTTCCTGATTTGTGGAACGACGCTCGATGTCCGGATTGCGTAACCTGATCACAGATGTTCCAGGCTTGAAGGTCGGCAATGCTTCCGACCAGGACTTGAAGTCCGGCGCAACCGTTCTTGTTCCGGATGAACCGGCGGTGACATCGGTTGCCATACATGGTGGCGCTCCAGGCACTCGCGAAATCGCTCTCCTGGAACCTGAGCAAACAGTTGAAAAGATTGACGCGATCGTTCTGGCCGGTGGCTCGGCTTTCGGTCTCGATGCCGGTGCAGGCGTCCAGGGGCGGCTGGCCGAACTCGGTTACGGGTTCCAGGTCGGTCCGGTTCGTGTTCCGATTGTACCAACCGCAATTTTGTTCGACCTGCTCAACGGTGGTGACAAGAGCTGGGGCCAGGCCGCGCCCTATCGCGACCTTGGCCGCTCGGCACTGGATGCTATTTCTCACGATTTTGCTTTGGGCTCTGTTGGAGCGGGCACTGGAGCAACCACTGCCAACTTGAAGGGGGGCCTTGGGTCGGCGTCACAGGTTCTGGACAATGGCGTCACGGTCGGCGCAATTGTCGCGGTGAACGCACTCGGCCGCGCGACTGTCGGTGATACCCAACATTTCTGGGCGGCACCGTTCGAGGTCGCCGAGGAGTTCGGGGGACGTGGCATGGCCCACCCCTTCCCTGAAGATGGCATCTCCGTACGCACCAAACTGGACGCGCTGAAAGCTGGAGCAAACACCACCATTGCGGCAGTGGCCACCGATGCGATTCTGACCAAGGGCGAAGCCAAGCGCCTTGCCGTCATGGCCCACGATGGTCTTGCCCGTGCGCTCTGGCCGGCACACACACCTCTTGACGGAGACCTGGTGTTTGCCATGTCGACAGGTCAACGCAGACTTGAGAACGGCCTGGAAGATATGGTGCAACTTGGCGCGGCGGCGGCATCGTGCCTCGCCCGCGCAATCGCAAAGGGTATCTATCACGCCACCCCGGCATCGGATGACCCGGTGCCGACCTGGCAGGAAAAATTCGGCAAATAACGGGAAATCCGTCAGCGCTATCCAACCGTATGCGAAGTGTGCTCACAACAAGAGAGGCATCGCAGCAATGGTTCGCCCATGGAAAGTCCTGATGTTCGTGCTGGCCCTGCTGATTACGGCAACTCCCGCATCTGCTCAATCGAAGCCTTTGGTGCTGGAGGAGTTCTTTCGAGGCAAGACTGTCGGCAAAGGGGTTTTTGAAAGCCAGATTGCCGGAGTGAACCGCCCCTTCACGGTCTATCTGAGAGGAAGCTGGAACCCTCGGACATTCACGCTTCGGCTGCGAGAAGATTTCGTCTACGACGATGGAGAGCGGGACACCAAAACCTGGTTTTTCCAGAAGGTTGCCGACGGCCGGTATATCGGCCAGAGGGCCGATGTCATAAGCCCGACAAACGTCAGCACTGACCCAAATGGAGCCTTGCGGTTCTCGTATATAGCCGAGCTTCAGACACAGAACGGACCGTTGCTGCTTCGCTTTGACGATACCTTGACGCAAGTGGATCGACGCACGGTTCGCAATAGAGCGAAGGTCATGAAGGCAGGAATAACCATTGGCACCGTGGACCTGACCTTCACGAAGTAGCGATCACCAAACAAGATATTTTGTAAAAGCTTGATTGCATCGGCATGAGCGGCCTAACTTTAAGGAGTATACTTTTTTTATTCCATGAGGCCGTTATGACGCCACTACGCACATTCTCCAAGATAGGATTGCGCTGTCTTGTTTTTATCGCTGCGACGGCTTTGACCCTTTCCGTTAAGGCAGCCGAACCAAAGCTGGCAGACAGTCTGGAAGAAAATCTGCGCACTCCCTTCACGGGTGATTTCGACGAAATTATCGATCGTGGCTTTGTCCGTGTGCTCATTCCCTTTTCCAAGACGGGTTACTTCATCGACAAGGGCGAACAGCGTGGCAGTACCGTCGATACCATGCGCGAGTTCGGCAAGTTCCTGGACAAGAAATACGGAAAGAAAACGAAGGACCTCTCGATCGTCCTGATCCCCACACCAAGAAACAAACTGTTCACGGACCTTGACGAGGGACGCGGCGATATCTCTCTGGGCAATCTGACAATCACGGAGGAGCGCCGTAAACTGACTGACTTCTCCATCCCCCTGCTACAGGACGTTCATGAGGTCCCGGTCACAGGCACCGACGTTGGTGAATACACCTCACCTTCAGACCTCTCCGGTCTGACCATATACGTGCGGAACTCCGCGTCCTATTACGAAAGCCTTGACGCCCTGAACAAACAATTTGAGCTGGATGGCAGAAAAGCCATGAACCTGGTCTTGGCAGATGAACGCCTCGAGGACGAAGACCTCATGGAGATGGTCGCCGCAGGAGGCATTTCTACGGTAATCGTCGACCAACACAAGGCGGATCTGTGGCTTGAAGTATTGGACGGTCTCAAGACGCATCCCAAGGCTGCCGTTCGCACCGACGGGGAAATCGCTATCGCGGTACGAAAATCAGCCCCGAAGCTGCTTGAGGAGATCAACGGATTTGCTGCGACTGTAAAAAAAGGCACCCTGCTCGGCAACATCATCTTCAAGAAGTACCTCAGAGAAGCCAGCTATCTACGCAACCTTCGCGACGACAGCTACGGAAAAGAGCTCGAGGAATACGAGAAACTCTTCAAGAAATATGCGGGGGAATACAAGTTCGACTGGCTGTTAATTGCTGCCCAGAGTTTTCAGGAGTCACGCTTCGACCCGAAGGCCCGAAGTCACGCAGGCGCCGTCGGGCTCATGCAGATCAAGCCTTCTACGGCCGAAGGATCGCCCATCAATATCCGCGGCGTTACCAAGGACACGGAGAAAAATGTCCACGCAGGCGTAAAATATCTGCGTTTCCTTGCCGATCAGTATTTTCCTGAGCTGTCTTCACACGAGGCGAACCAGACGTTCTTTGCGCTTGCCGCGTACAATGCAGGTCCCAGTCGTTTTGCCAGAATGCGCGAGAAAGCAAAGAAACAGGGTTACGACCCGGACGAATGGTTTGGAAATGTCGAGTGGATTGTAGCCTCTGAAATCGGCAGACAACCGATCGACTATGTTGGCAACATTTACCAGTACTACGTTGTCTTTCACAATCAGATCAAACGGACAGAAGCCGATGCCGCCGCCAGGCAGGCAGCGGCACAGGAATAAAACCGGTCGGCTGGTACAGGTTCTGACCTCAGGCGGCCTTCCGGCCCAGATGCCCTGCCCGGCTCAGCATCTTTGCCCGTGCGCGATCGTTCGATCCGCGGATGGGTGAAAAGATATGATACCCCTTGGGTTTGAGGCCACAGAATGACAGGATCTGCTTTTCCGTTTGTTTGCGTGAGCCTGCGCCATAAAGCCAGCGGAAAATCCAGCCTGGAGTGTCGGCCGTCACCAGCACTTCAGCCGTCCTGCCTTCCAGCAGTTTTTCCGGAAGAGCTTTTCCGGAGATATATTTGAACGCCTTGCCGGGCAGCAGCACACGATCAAAGAGGCCTTTCAGTTTTGCCGGATGACCGCCCCACCACAGGGGATAGGCAATCACGACATGCTCACACCATGTGATGTCGTTCCACAGCTTCTGAAGGTCTGGTTCAAGTTCGGGAGCATTCTTGAAATCGGAAGTGCCGAAATCTGGGTCAAACTTCAGTTCAGACAGGTGCTGAACGCGCACCTCATGGCCTTTCGTCAAGGCGTTTTCAGCGTATTCACCGGCCAGCGCACCGCAAAACGAGCCCTTCTCCGGATGTCCATCGAGGATCAGTATCCGAGTCATATTCACATCCACATTTTTCGAATTCAGGTCAAACCATAAAATTGACCACGGTCATTTTTTGACATCGATATGCTCTGATGTCAAGAATTATTTGACCACGGTCAATTTTAAGAGGTTTCATGACACGCAAGCCGCAACAACGCAGCATCGCTACCCGCGCCCGGGTGCTTCAGGCTGCCAGGGATCTGAGCCGGATACATGGACTTGAACAGGTCACCGCTGAAGCAGTTGCAAAGGAAGCCGGTGTCGCCAAGGGGACCGTCTTTTCTCATTTTGGCGACATGAACGGGCTGTTGACCTATGTCCTGCTTGACCGGTTGAACGCTCTGCGCTCGCCCGCGCAAGACCCCGGCGATCTGCCGCAAGCTGTGACGGACCCTGTCGGCTTGCTGATGCAAAGAATGATGGGGCTCATTGGCGTAATCACCGACAGTCCCACGGTCCTGAGACTGTTTCTCGACAACATTGGCGTTACAAAACCGACTTGCGCGGCAGAATTCGTCGAAGCACTCGACGCATTGGACGCAGAGTTGATCGCTTTCCTGCAAGTTTGGCAGAACTCAGACGCGTTTACCCCAACGCTCCGCAAGGACCGGTCACCAGGAGAGATGACGGATGGTCTGATTGCCTTCATGATTCATGGGGCAATCCTCCTAAAAAGCCATCAAATGACCGACACGAGCGAACTGGAGCACCGTCTTCGACGGCATGTCGAGGCCTTTGTGCTTACCGGCTAGCAGCAATCTCTGCCGGGTCCGCATGGTTTTTAAACCCGGGAATGACCGCCACGCGTTTGTTCGGCAAAATGATTTCTAGCTGGCTGACCGAGCTTTAAGCCGGAACTTCTCCAGGCCATGAAACCACATGGTGTTCATAGTCTTCCAACTCCATTCCGTCTTCCGGCACCGTCCGGTCTCGAACAGAGATTCCAGCAGCGTGTACGGTTTCCGGATCACCGGAAACCAGAGGATGCCACCAGTAGAGTTCTCTCTCCTCATGCACCAGCCTGTAGGCGCATGTGGGCGGCAGCCAAGAAAGGGTGCGCACTTCTTCGGGTGTCAGCTGGATGCAATCTGGTACAGTCGCAGCCCTGTTTTCATAGTCCTTGCATCGGCAGGACCCGCTATCGAGAAGCGTGCAGGCAACATCCGTCCAGACGATCTCGCCCGTATCCCAGTCTTCCAGTTTATTCAGACAACATCTGGCGCAACCGTCACAAAGCGACTCCCATTCTCCAGACGTCATTTCGTCCAGCGTCTTGGTCTTCCAGAACGGCAAACCACCGCTATCCGTGTCAGAATTCATTCTTTTACTTTGCCTATGCCGGAGGCGGAAAAACCGGAACTTCGCTTTTGCCGGAACGATCCGAAGCGCCAGCGCCTATCATGCTATATTCCGTGCCGCAAGTCAGACGGATCGGAGTAGAAACACCCAGCGCCTTTTGCAATGAAAGATCAATAAACTGGGAGCAAAATACATCGTCGGCCGGGGCCTGTTTTCACACACGAAAAAAACCGGTAATTTGAAGAAATCTGTACTGATCCGGAGTTCAAGTCCGCGTGGAAGACAAACCGCAAACAAGTGAGATCAAGGGCACTCAAAAGCCGCGCAAGCGAGACCGCATTCGCCGGTTCTTCCTTGCGATTGATGCATTTGTCGACACGGCACTCTGGCGAAGCGGGGCTGCAATCCGGCGCGTCCTTGGGGGATATGATGCCTATTTGCGCCGGTTTCGTGCAAAGGGCATCTGGCGGGGTCTGGCCGAGCTTTCTTCTGACGGTCTCACATTCGGCCTGATCGGTTTCGTCGTGGTGCTGGCATTTGCGCAGCCGGCATTCGAAGCAACCCGATACGCGGACTGGAAAACAACTGATGATTTCGCGGTCACGTTTCTCGACAGGTTCGGCAAGGAAATCGGCCGACGGGGCATCGTGCTGAACGACAGTGTTCCCCTTGAGGAAATTCCTGATTCCCTGGTCAAGGCAACGCTCTCAACGGAAGATCGGCGCTTCTTCTACCATTTCGGCATCGACTTCATGGGGACCTTCCGGGCGATGGTGGAAAATGCCCGCGCCGGAGGTGTCGTCCAAGGTGGCTCGACCCTCACGCAGCAGCTGGCGAAGAACCTCTTCCTGACCAATGAACGCAGTCTGAGCCGCAAGATCAAAGAGGCGTATCTGGCGCTTTGGCTGGAAGCGAACCTGTCAAAACAGGAAATCCTGAAACTCTATCTCGACCGTGCCTACATGGGCGGCGGCGTGTTTGGAGTGACCGCCGCCGCGGAATTCTATTTCAACAAAAATGTCCGCGAACTGACGCTTGCTGAGAGTGCCATGCTTGCTGGTCTCTACAAGGCCCCGACAAAATACGCCCCACACATCAACCTGCCCGCAGCCCGCGCCCGCGCGAACGAAGTGCTGACCAACATGGTCCAGGCGGATCTGTTGACAGAGGGTCAGGTCATCGGTGCCAGACGCAATCCCGCGCTTGCGGTCGACCGTTCCCAGGAACAGCTTCCGGAATACTTCCTCGACTGGGCGCTCGATGAGGTCAAGAAGCTCGCACGGCGCAATCCGGCGCTTGCCCGGGATCGCATCGTGACCGTTCGCACGACACTGGACCCCGCCCTGCAACGTCAGGCGGACCTGGCGGTGGAAACCATCTTGCGGGAAAACGGCAAGCTGCGCGAAGCGAGCGAAGCCGCGCTGGTCTCGATGATCCCTGATGGTGCCGTCGTTGCCATGGTTGGCGGCAGTTCCTATGGCCAAAGCCAGTTTAATCGTGCAGTCGACGCGTTGCGTCAACCAGGTTCTTCATTCAAGCCATTCGTCTACATGACCGCCTTCATGAACGGTTACGCGCCCGACAGCATCGTTCCCGACAGGCCGGTCTGGATCGGCAACTGGTCACCGAAAAACTACTCCAGGCGCTATCGCGGCCCGGTCACGCTGAAGACTGCGCTGACGAAATCAATCAATACCATCCCTGTGCGGCTGTCTCTCGATTTCGGCAGGGAGAAGATTATTGAAACAGCCTATGCGATGGGTCTGACACACGAGCTGGAAAACTCCATCTCGCTGCCCATTGGCTCTTCGGAAGTCTCCGTGATCGACATGGCTTCCTCTTATGCATCCTTTGCAAATGGCGGTTACAAGGCGCCTGCCTATGCCATTTTGGAAGTCAAGAACAGCGATGGGGTGGTTCTCTATCGTCGTGAACAGGAAGAACCGGAACGCAAGCGGGTTCTTCCTGAAGATAAAGTGCATCAGATCAACGACATCCTGGTGAATGTGGTCGAGGCCGGCACGGCCCGCCGGGCGCGCATCGACGGCGTTGTTGCAGGTGGCAAGACCGGCACCACCAACGCGTACAGAGACGCATGGTTTGTCGGTTACACGGGTAATTTCTCTACGGCAGTCTGGTTTGGAAATGACGATTTCACGTCCACCCGCCGCGTAACCGGCGGCAGCCTTCCGGCCATGACCTGGCAGCTTTACATGGACTATGCCCATAGAGGTATCGAACTCTCCAGGATGCCCGGAGTGGAAGCAGAAAGTCTTCCACGGCTTGCCAGCGCGGAACCGACAAAACTCTCCGAAGCCCAGGCGATCAAGTCCCAGCCTCGCGTCTTGAAACGGCGTACTCAGGATCTCTTGTTGAAGATCGGCAAGGATCTGCGCCAACTGATTGAACGGTCCAGTGCGAAGGCCGTTCCGGACAACACCTCTTCCACGACAGACTATGCGGCTGCCCAATGACAGATGCCTCCCTGCGACCTCCAGCATCTGCCCACAGTGAGGCGGATTGGTACCAGGAGGAGCTTCCAAGAGCGATACGTCCGCACCGCAGCCACCCGCTGCGCACGCTTACGGCAGTGACACTCGTGGTCGCGCTCGCATCTCTGCTTGGCATCAGTTCGGCGTATCTAGTTATAGAACGCGAGCAACCTCTTGATGCGGTTTCCATTGGTCCCTGGCAGGCCTATCCGCGTGCAGGAACAGCCGAAGCCGACCCCTATTCCGTGGCAATCTATACACGCGGAGCCGTCATTCCGCTTGCCTCGGGTGAAGGCCTCGCCCTTGTGGCGCGTGAAGACAGCGCCGGGCACCTTCTGGACCCGACCTGTATTTACAGAATTTACGGACAAACGCCTTCTGCGAGACTTTGGACAATGACCGCAGTGGATGGTCACGGCCGGCTGGTTGAAACACTACCTGGCCGCGTTCATCTCGCGAGCCAGAACCTGCTGCGAAATCCCGATGGAAGCTTTGACATAACGGCAGCGACAAAACCTCAGTCCGGGAATTGGCTGCCCCTGGCTGCCAACGCAAATGCCAGCGACGGATTGCGCCTTGTCCTACGGCTTTACGATGCACCGGTTACGACCGGCGCCGCACTTGACGGTGTCAGCATGCCCGCAATCGAAAGGCAGGGCTGCCCATGACGCTCTCTCCCCGCTTCAATCTGACAGTTGGCGTTCTTGCAACGATTTGCCTGGCAGCAATCATTCACATACTTGTGGTGTTGAGCATTCCTCACAATGTTCAACACAGTGCGTTCGACAACATCGCAAAGCACGGACCGGACCGGCAGTTCAACCTGTTGCCGGATGTAAAGCCCGGTCACGAGGTTCTGCCCGACCTTGACCCAGCAATGAAGCATGCCGCCTGCCGTTTTGAACTTGCAGACGGACCGGTTCTGTTCGATGCCAGCATTCCGGTTTCATTCTGGTCGATCGGTCTGTTCAACTCTGCAGGCGAAGCGGTCTACAGCCTCAACAACCGCACAGCCGGTGCGGAGAGCCTGTCCATGCTTGTGCTCACGACCGAGCAATTGTCGATACTGCGCGAAAATCCGCCGGAGAACCTTGAAGACCTGATTGTCATTGAAACTGACGAAATCAGCGGCTTTGCGCTTCTGAGGGCCTTCGTTCCCCACCCTTCCAAGGCAGACACGGTTGACAAGGCCTTGATGGCGGCGGACTGCGGAACGATCGGTTAGTCCGCTATCAGCCGGTGACTTTCACATTTGCCCAGGTCCACTTGCTGAAGCGTTTTCCATGTGATGCGCAACATCATTGTCCGGCCCCCCTGACATTTCCCCTAAAGTGGCAACAAGCTGATCGTCGCCGCTTCTCAGTTCCGCCGGAGCCAATGGTCCAAGGGCTTCGAAAAGGTCGGTCAACAAATCCCGATACCGCCGCCAGCGACCGATGGAAGATCGGAAAATAGGCCGCCGGACCTGCAGGTTGGAAAAAGTGGTGACAGGATTGTCTCCCTTGTAGAATTCCAGGCACTCTTCTTCCCACGAAAGTCCGGCACGGACCAAAAGCTCGCGGCTCTCCACCTCCTGATTATGAACGAGATCCTCATAGGAAAGCCGATGGAGTTTCACCGGCAGAACCTTTGCCCAGTGATCCATGAGGCTCGCATACGTCTTGAAGTACCGGCCCACTGTCTTTTGCGACACACAGTAGTTGTGCGTTGGGGAAAGCGGATGCGACAGGAGCGAGATGCTGGTGTCGGCAGGACACCGGACACAATGAATGAAAGTCGCCTTGGGAAAGAGCAGCCCCATAAGCCAAAGCATCTCGAAATTGTGAGGCATCTTGTCCGTCACACGATCCGCACGCCTGTCGACATTGTTCAACGCAGCAAGATAATTGCGCGCGACGCGTTTGAAGTCGCGCGGCTCCATGTTTTTCAACTGCCTCTCGAGAGCCGACGAAGGGGCCCTGGTCAATCCCATATCCTGTTGCAAATGCCGGAAAAATGGAATTTCCGCTCCACTTGCTACGCGTGAATGTCGGCTGAAAATCTGTTCTACCAAAGTGGTTCCCGATCTCGGCATGCCGAAAATGAAAATGGGTCGCTCGCTTTCGTCGCCTAGTTCCATGCGGCTGGAAAAGAAGTCTTCGGAGAACACCTCCTTCATGAAGGCGATGCGCTCCTCATAGGCCGCATTGTCGAACTCTTCGTATCGCAAACGTCTCGCGCTTCGATAATGCTGAACGGCCCGCAAGGAGTCTCCCAGGTCATAATGAACCTTTCCTGCGGCCCAATGCAGGTTGGCCTCTTCGGGCGCGGCTCTCTTCTTGCCATTCTTCAGCAGATCTTCAATCAGGTCGAGTTCGGTCGGTTTTTCCTGATAGGTACGTGTCATCGTCAGGCACTGGAGCGCTGAAGGAAGTTCTTTCCCGACTGCGACGGCTTTTTCGAACCAGTCCACCGCTTCGTCAATATTCCCGATGGTGATTTCAAGCTGCCCCATTCCAACCAGGGCGTAACCGTTTTCAGCATCAAGCTTCAAGGCTTTCTCAAAGCTTTGACGGGCAAAAACCGGCTGCCTTTTCAAACGGTAGAGATCTCCAAGGTGAGCATGGAATTCGGCGGATCTCGGTGCAAGGGAAACGGCTCTTTTCAGAGACTTCATAGCAGCACCCAGATCCCCCGCATTCATGAGAGCCAACCCGAGAAGCTGATGCACCTGAGGGTGTTTTGAAGCTTTTCGTGCAGCTACCTGGAGTCGGGCAATAGCCAGTCCAATATCACCATCCTGGTAGGCGGCAATGCCCAGGGAGAAATTCGCCTGAGGGTTTCGCGGCTCCAACCGAAGCACTTCTTCAAAGAGCTCGAATGCCAAGGAGATCCGGCCGGCGTGCTGATGCGAAAGAGCTGTCTGGACGAGCCTCTCTACTTCCAAACTCATGGTAGCTCCAGTAGTCCATGCGTAAGCGACGAGATGCGGTGAATCTGGCGGTTAAGTGCGATCACTACAAATCACTTTACCGATATAGTTGTGAATAAATATATTCACAATTCATAATTGCAAGTTCATTAGCCGGTGAACCAACAGAAAGCCTAATTCGCTCTGTTTGATGTGAAATCTCGCAGCAGGAATCACGGTCGATTAGGGACCACTGCACCCATTGTGCGAAGAAGGCAAAAAGTCAGGTATGGAAGGAATGACATTCACGGACCTTGCAGTTTTTGGATGATGGAATTGTCGGGCCGCCATTCGACGAACCATCACCTTAGCCACAAAGTGTCGTGGAACTGTGCCAGAACCACCCTGAATTGTCGCAATTTGTAACACACCGCAAAGTGTGATCAGAAACCCTGCACGCTGGAGCGTTCGCAAGCAGCAAAAGTTACTTCTTCACGGGCGCGCGTTCGGTGCTCCATCCGGTATAGATTCTCGACTTGAGAACCGGTTTCTCCGGACCGTATCTGCTTCCGGTTTCGCAACTGGCCTCAGCCAGCCTGACCTGGCCTTCCAGCTCGCGAATGGAATTGTTGACCTTCCAGACCCGGTCCTGACTGGGCGTTTCGATCTCAAGCCCTTTTAGCGCTTTCTTGTATGCGATGATCCTGTATCGAAGCGCCTGACCCACCCACTTGATCATGACGCGATTTTCCCAGACCCGCGCCTTGGCTCCTTCGTAGGTTTCTTCAGTGGTCACGGGCGTGTTCTGAAGCACGCGCAGCCGCTCATCATCAGCGGTTTTTACCCGCAACGCCACTTCGCAAAACGGCATGACCAATTCCGCATCGCCCGAAGCATCAGCTGCAATCTTGTCGTAGCGGGCATTGGAAGATCGGAATTTGTCAGAGCGCAGAAAGATTAGGTAAAGGTCTGGTGGAACACGACCTTCGGTCTCCGGCAATACCCGGGTTCGTGACAGTTCCACCATGGTTCCGCCAATCCAGTCCTTCGTCCAGGGTGGTCGTATCAGCGCCCACCCGCGATTGCGCATCAGCTTTTCATCATCGGTGTAGTTGAACTTGGAGACCGGGTCTCCCCGCAGCCGTGCCGCTTCGTCTCCGGCAGCGGGCATCAAACGATCGTGGATCACGGAAGGCCTTGCACGATCGAAGTCCCCGGTCGGGCGTGTGCAGCCAGACAGCATCGCAGCCACAAGCAGGCATGCCGTCACGGCCACTTTCTGAAGGCCCCGGCACCCCTTCCCTTTTTCAGGGAACTGACCTGATCTAACTGCTCTTCCAATGCCCATCGGGCTTTTCCCCAACCGCTTGCGGTAAAAGCTGACGCGGCTGGAAAGGCTTGGACCGTCAGTCCTTGTCGGAACCAGCAGGTCCAGCTGCTTTTCCGATGGTCGTGATTCGTGCGGCAAGATCAAGGTCGTGTCGCTCATAGCGAACACCTGGGAAGAGGATAACTTCCCCCGAGGTCTCCCGGCTGGTTGATCGTCGATGGTTGGAACGATGGCCCACGCGAGCAGTGGGCCGTTGTGCTGACGCAAAATCCAACAAGGTGCCCATCGTCTCCTCCTTCGGTTCCAGTTCCAGATCCGGCGTATTACCGGCAAGGAACGGTCAAACGGGCGACGCATTACTTCCTGCAGGTTCATTAAGAAGCTGTCAGGGTTAATAGGATGCTAACGCTTTTGGTCCAATTTGAAGCAATCCAGTTTTGCCGGTCGTTCGGTCTTTTGTATTTTGTAGACGGGTGTCATGCGCCAGAGCCAACGCTTCAATCAGTCTCGGCCACCTTCAGCGGCTTATTCATCTTCTTCCAAGGGAACATCAACTGAGGCCAATGTGTTGCTTGCAGCGACAGAATTGTTTGCGGGCAGAGACAGGCATGATGTTGAAGACAAAAAGATTTTTCTGGAGTTAGCCCGAAATCTGCTTTCTTCCACACCGACCGCCGACCGGCGCCGGATTGCCAGTCTCCTGGTCTCTCACCCGGAAATGCCGGACGAGCTGCTGGAGACCCTGGCAGCAGATGAAGATGTAATGACAGCGTATCCCGCGCTTCGTTACAGTCCCAGGCTTTCTGTGGATCTCCTGCTCAAGGTGGCTCAATCTGGGCCTGACACCTTAAGAAAGGCAGTCGCCAACAGACCCTCACTGCGCGAATCGGTGATCAACGCCCTGTGCGACCATGCGGGTGCAGATGTCGTCCGCATCCTCCTGGACAGAGATGACATTCTGCTCACACGGACCCAACAGGCCAGGCTCAGTCGCAGGAGCGAAATCGTTGCGGCTCTCGGGCTCGAACTGGCTGGCCAGGACGCCCTCAACCCGGATGGCCTCATGGGCCAGTTCATACATCTGCCGCAGCAGCTCAAAGCCAAAGCGATCGCAGCGGCAGAATTGACCAACCTGGTAAAACAGGCTCAGACACCGGGTGAACTGGATGGCAGACGACTCAACGGAGCGCAGTTACAACTGCAGGACGCCATCGTCGAGCAGGCATTGCTACAAAACCGGCCTCGTTTTGCCGACCTTCTCGGCCAAGGGCTTGGCCTTTCACAGGCGACCTGTGATCTTCTGCTGCAACCTGATCAGATCGAAGGCCTTACCATCGCATTGAAAGCGCTTGGTCTGCCCGCCAATCAAGTGACCACGATTCTCATACGCCTGTGCGGGTCACACCTGCCGCTGTTGGAGCTTCGTGATCTCTTGCGTATCCACCGGACACTCAGCACGGGGGCCGCTGAAGTTCTAGTCGGTCAATGGATCTTGCAGGAACAGGCCCCACAGCGTTCGTCTTCTCCGCTGCAGCCTCAGTATCAGGAGGGGCGGCAACACAGGGAAGCAACCGAGGACGGTTCAGCGGACCGGTCGGACAAAAGCGCCGAAGGATCTCAGCTCTAAAACCGAAAGATGCCTTTGCCCGGATCCACAGGTTCCTCATCCGCCAAAGGCAGGTCGACTTTCCCGTCACGGGCTTCGATCTCGACCAGCCAGTAATCCGGGTCCATGCGAGCTTCACTGGCCATACGTTGCTCCAGCGCTTCGCGTTCAACTTCTGACAGGATCTTCTCAAAAAGACGGCCTTGCGGAAGTTCGCCGAACATTGCCTGTGGCGCAGGGCCATACAAATCAACAGCACCATTCAGGCGGTCTACGCATACGAAGACAGCTCCCGCTTCAGCCGCACCTTTTTTGGAGACGGCAGCAAATCCACCTTCTCCGAAAATCCGGCGCACCAAGGCACTCACAAAGAACTCTGATGTAACCCGCATACCACTTCCCGAGCCAAGATGAACACCAAATTGCATTGGTCAGTCGATCGGCCTGAATTACGTCAGAACGGTGTCGCGGACAACTGGCGCAGATTTATCCGGACAACTTGCGGCCGCTGATCATTTCCAGACGCTCGATCATTTTGGCGCCGAGTTCACCGGTCAGGGGCAAGCCACGGTCCAACTCGAACCGTTTGATCGCGGCTGTTGTGTTGCCGCCCATGACGCCGTCCGGCTTTAGCGGGCCATATCCCAGCTCCGACAAGGCTTTCTGCACGCGCAGGAGCTGCGGGTCCGCGTCGACGCTATTGGCCTCCTGCACGACATCATTGGCCTGAGGAGCCGTTCCCGAGAAGCCGGGCTTGGCTCTTGGCACCGGAGTTTGAGCTTCGAGCGGAGCATCCCCGTGCATAAGAACCAGCGCAAGAAGGGCTTCATTTGCCTTGCCGGTCTCCACCTGCTCTGCCCGGCGTTCGAAAGCACGAATGGCTCTTTCCGTTGCTGGACCATTCAGACCATCCAGGGGGCCGGCATAGAGGCCGGTCTTTCTCAACGCGATTTGCAGATCAAGAACAAGCGTCGAGATTTCCTGGATCTTCGGCCCCGCCCGACGGCCATCGGGTTCGGGGAGTTGCAACGAATCCGGGCGATCACGGGTTGCAAAAATCGGAGCGGGATGGCGCCCCGGTTGCAAGCCGATCGCATTTGCGATTATCAGGCAAGCCGTCAGGCCCATGACGACAGTACCGCCTGCTGCAACGGGATTGTCCAGTGCGACATGGCTTGCCTTCGCCATGAACGTTTCGGGTGATTTCACCGGGGATGTCTTTTTGGTGGTCCTGGCCATTCCGCCACCTACGCCGTTTTTGCGAGCGTCAACAGCTCGCCTGCAGGTTCAACCGCTCTCGTCGGCAAGGACATCATCACGCTTTCACCCTGTCCGAGCGAGTTGTGAACTGCGACGCTCCCTCCGGCACGGCTCAGCATCTCGTCGGCAAATTCAAGTACTGGACCAGAATTAGCGGAGTTCCAATTGAGGCTTGATTGTCTGTTTTTCACCGAGATGATGAGCTGCAATTCGGAATCGACAGCGGCGCCCGACACCAGGATGGTCGCTCCGATTCCAGCCGTCTCGATCATGTCAGACAGGATAAAGCACAGGGACTGCCGCAGCACCTTCCGATCCGCGGTCAGTTTTGCCACGCTGAAGTCCAGATCAATCTCGATTGAAACACCTGACTGCGCCGCCACAGGTGCCAGCAGCTTGTTGCAGTTTTCAAGGCAGGTCCCCACCTCAACTGAACTGTGGTCCGTGTCACGGCCTTTTTCTCTGCCTGGAATGGTTTCCAGTACCGAGGTCATGGCGGACAAACCATCATCACATGATGATCTCAGGTGCCGGATCTCGTCACGAACGGAAATTCCCTGCGTTGTTGCGGCAGTCTCGAGTGTGGAAACCCTCGAACGTATCTCGGTGAGGCTCTTCCTTGCTTCGTCGCCTGCGTTCTGGACAAGGCTCCAGGAAACTTTCGCAACTCGCGGATCCTGATTATCGGCCGTTGTACCACCAGACCCGGCGCCGGGAGTTTCCTGGTCTTTGATGACAAGCAACAGTTTTTCAGCACTGCCCAATGGGTCTTGGGCATCCCTGACAGGCCTGAGGCTGAATTCGAGTACTCTGTATTCGGCGCTACCTGCTTCTCCCGGCGTTGTCGAACCAACTCGCAAACGCACTGAAAACACCGACGACGTTCCGTCATGCCGTGCTTCGGAGAGCTTGGTCAGATAGAGAGGCCGGTCTGCAACATGCAGGCGGGGAAACAGCCAGTCTTCACCGCTTGACGGCGTGATCCCAACAAGGTTCTGAACCGCGCCCCCCATGACCAGAATGTGACCATCCTGATCAATCTCACACAGAACTTCAGAAACATTCTGGCTTATCATGCGTCGTTTTGTTTCTGATGCGGAAACCGCGCTTTTTGCCAGGTTTCTGTCTCTGGAAATTCGCAGAGCGATTGTACCCGCGTAGAGGATGGCCGCCAAAGAAGAGAAAAACTGTGTCGCCGGAGACATGGGCGTAAGCTGGGTTACCACAGGCGGCAACAGCGTGACGGCAGCAAGAAGCGCTGCGCAGAGTGCGGTGATACCGGCCGCAATTCGCCGATCGGTCGCAAAGGCAGCTTCGATCGGCGGCATCAACAGCCAAAGAAGTGCGAAGGAACCGCTACCGCCTGTCAGAAAACAGACGGCGGCAACAAAGCACGCAAAGAGCGCAGAAGATATACCGATCGCGCGATCCAATGCCCCCGACTGCGACAGATAAAGTGCCAAAGGCCATTGGCTCAACATCCAGGCCAGCACCAGGATCGTTGCCAAATGCGGTGCACCGGCCAGTGCCAGATGCAATGGCAGAACAAACAAGGCTACCGTACCGCTGGCAAAACAGCTGATCAGGAAAGAACGGTGCAGTGGCGCAGAAAAAGGATCGGCAGCAGCGTGCGGATGAATCATCGCATCAACTCGACCCAGTCCACTACACCAGCTTTTATTGAATAAATTCAAAAGGTTACGCACTCTACTCTACCACACAACAATCACGGAAAATTCCCGTTCGCAACTCTTGGAAGCATATTGTCGGCCGCAGCACTTAAGGAACGATAAAGGATGAATCCATTTTACGAAAAAAACGAAAAACCGTTACAGTTCAGTCACTTGTCGCAGATGCGTAAAATTTGAATCAAATTATGAGAACATTCGACTTAAATATCTGATTTATTTTATGAAAATTGCGCAACTCGACTCAACTCGGAATTCTCATGTCCTTGCTAGCTTGATCCCATAACAAGCGCGCCTGCAGCGCAAACGGCGCGCAAACCGAACAGACTATGGGTAGCGACATGTTCTTTCTTCTGAGGACGGCCTTCTGGCTAACCTTGGTGCTGGTGCTGATTCCGCTCGGATCGGAACAGGAAAGCGCACCAAATGAAGCAGTGGATCCCGTTTCCGCATTTCTGGCTGCGCAGGCAGCCGTTTCCGATATCGGCAGTTTTTGCGATCGCAATCCGCGGGCGTGCGAAACCGGCGGCGATGCTCTGTCGGTAATCGGCAGCCGCGCTCGGGACGGTGCCAGGATCGTGTACGAATTCCTGGACACGCAAGTTGCAGGAAAGCCGGAGCCCGACGTCCTTGTTACCGGCTCCACCCCCACGGCCCAGCCTGGCGAGACTGTGATCGCGACTTCAGAAACACATTCCTACAGCCCGGTATTCAATCCGGCTTCGACTGTAGAAACAGTTTTTGGGCCCGTGCCTCGGCCCAAGCCACGCTCAGGCGAAAATACCTGAGTAACAAAGCCGTTGCACCAACCGACCTCCTGAGTGTGAAAACGGCATTTGCGCCCCGCTGGCGCGGTGTTTGAGATCGACATCGCGGAGACAGCTTTACTACAGCGGAGTTTTCCGCTGCGCCGCAGATGGACAGCTGCCCATTTCATCTGCGGCGTTTTTTCTTTTTTTCGTTTTTCCAGCCACTTAAGTCCTTGCTGGCGAGATCCGGCCTCACAGGATTTGCACTTTTTTGCAGGCAGGCTATATGAAGCCTGAAAGACCTTCGAAGACCGGTGACATGACAACAACTTTCGGCGAAATCCTCGAGACATTCGACTTCCTAGACGACTGGGAAGACCGTTACAAATATCTGATCGATCTGGGCAAGGAATTGCCGGAGCTTTCCGATAGCGAACGAACAGACGCCAACAAGGTACGTGGATGCGTGTCTCAGGTCTGGCTCATCACATCCACCAGCGCCGGGGCTAACGGAGCACCGATCCTGACATTCAAGGGCGACAGCGATGCCTTGATCGTTCAGGGACTGGTCGCAATCGTCACTGCCCTTTTCAACGGAAAGACGGCTCAGGAGATCCTTGATACTGACGTTGAAGGCATCTTTGCAGAGCTTGGACTTCAGGAACACCTGACCCCTCAACGTTCCAACGGCCTCAAGTCCATGGTCGGCAGAATTCGCAACGACGCGCAGGAAGCCCTGGCTGCGGCCTGAGATGGATAGCGAACCTGGCCTTCGCCTGCCGCACCTCGGTCGCAATGTCAGTCCCCAATCGCATATTGGTATTTGAAAAGGTGAGCTTTCCGGCTCACCTTTTTTCGTTTCAAGATGGTTTGATGCGGTTGTTCACGCCCGCTCCACAACTTAGCAAAAGCTGCACGCTCAAACGGCTCAAAATCAGCGCACGACGTGGAAACTTGCCCTTTCCGGGAAAGTCATATGTGCCGCCGGTTCAATCTTAAAGTTGGCATACCTGCGTCTGAGAGAATGTCACTTCCGGTCGGTACCAGCTGCCTTGCTAAAGTAATTGCTCAATGGCGGCGTCCGCGAATCCTGAATTTGGCAGCCGTCCAAATGGCGCTGTGACGCATCTGCCAGCAGTAGAGATGACAGTCTCCTGCGGCCTCATCCCAAGACCGTCGACGACCAGTATCTGGCTCCAACGTCGCTACCGACCCCTGCCATAAAAATCTGGTTCAGCTTGGATTTGCATGCCCAATCGTGGAGTTCTCCCGCTTCTGGTCGCTATCGACAGCCCTTCGGGCCGCGCAAATACTTGGTCAGCTCCTCACCGCTCTTTGCGCAACTGAATTTGCATGCTAAAAGAGAATTAACGATTCTCTTTTCAGATAATGGAGGCCTTCCATGGATTATCCGCAGACAACAGGCACCAATTCGACTCCTAGCGACCTCGCGCTCATGGATGCGACCGATCAGGCAGAGTTGGTGAAAAATGGTGAAGCGACCAGTCTGGAACTGGTGGATGCAGCGATTGAGCGGATCGAAAAACTCAATCCGAAAATAAACGCGATTGCTTCTGCAAACTATGATCTTGCAAGACAGCGCGCTCGGTCGATCAGAGGTGATGAGCTTTTCTCGGGCGTACCGACACTGGTCAAGGATTTGCTGCCCTATCCGGGGCACGCAGCGGGATTCGGGTCGCGACTGCTGGATGGAGCTCCAGCGCTTACCAGCTCGGACTACGTCGAAGCGATGGATGCCAGTGGACTGGTTGTCCTGGGCAAAAGCACAGTTTCCGAGTTCGGCCTTCTGGGAACAACCGAAACACTTGCCAAAGGCGCGACTACTAACCCTTGGGACCATTCCCGGTCCTCGGGAGGATCATCGGGAGGCGCCGTGGCCGCTGTTGCCTCGGGCATGGTGCCCATTGCCCATGCCACAGACGGTGGCGGATCGATCCGCGGCCCGGCTTCCCTTTGCGGTCTTTTCGGCTTCAAGCCAAGCCGCAACAGGACACAGTCAAACGGGATCCCGCCCGAAATGCCGACAAGCGCGCTTCTTGCAGATCACTGTGTCAGTCGATCCGTGCGCGACAGCGCCCGATGGCTGAGTGCGACTGAAGGAGCGGCAGTCCCGAACAAGTTGCCAAACCCGGAAGCGCTGGAAAACGCTCTGCCAAAGAACACGCGTATCGGGTTTTATCGGAACGACAGTTTGGGCCAGACGCCCACCCCGGAAGCGGAGGCAGCGCTTCTTGAAGCTGCCAAACTCTGCGAAGGGATCGGTTGTGATGTTATCGAAATCGAAGCCCCAGGCTTCGATACCGAAGCTACTGTCGAAGCCTTTTTCGACTTGACCGGACTTACATTGGCGGGCCTCTTTACCCAAATGCAGGCCATGATGGGAGACGCATACAGTGAAGATCTTCTGGAACCCTATACGCTTGCAACAGCCGCACGTGCAAACGGTCTGACAGCAGAGGATATTGCAGGGTTTCAATCTGCCATGGTGCACGCCGCCGCCAGCGTGGAACAATCGCTCGCGCAATGTGACATCATTCTCAGTCCCACCGTTCCTTTCGAAGCTTTTCCACTCGGTCTTTACGGACCAACTGCCGACCCCGGCATCCTGGCATCGTTCACGGCAAGGCTTGCGGGCTACACTTTCATTCCATCACTGGCCGGTTGGCCGGCCATGTCCGTCCCGCTGCACTGGACCGAAAACGGACTGCCGATAGGATGTCACTTCACAGCCGCACAGAACAAGGATCCGTTGCTCTTCTCACTTGCATTCCAGCTCGAACAGGCCCAACCCTGGAATCCTCGCCTGAACGCGCTCACGGAAAGGCTCTTATGCCACAACGCCTGAAAACCGAAGTAAGGGAACGCATCCTTGCAGCTGCTGCTGAAGTGTTTGCTGAGCATGGCTTCAGGGACGCCAAGCTGGTTGAAGTGGCCCAGAGAGCGGCCACCGCAACCAGCAATATCTACAAATACTATGAAAATAAGGAAGAGCTGTTCAATGCCGTCGTCAGCCCGGCGCTAGCTGCACAATTCCTGAGGCTGCTCCGCACTCGCATCAGAGAGCTCGGACAGATTGACAATTGGCCGGGTGCCGATGCGCAGGGCTCTGAACATGCTCGTGCATTCCTGAGTTTCTGTGTTGAAAACAGGCACGTCGTTCTCATACTCCTGCAAGGTGCCAGGGGCACGCGATATGCACATATCCGGGGGCTTGTTATCAACGAAATGGAGAGACTTGCGACGGATTTTCTTCACCAGAAGCGAGCGGCAGAGGAAGCTGATCCGCACATGCGGTTCATCCTCGGCAAGCTCTTTTCCAGAACAGTCGAAACCATCGCCGATATTCTGACCGAATACGAGGATGCCCGGTCCACCCAAACGGCATTTGCGCTCTTCTGGCGTTATCAGCTCTCCGGACTGGAAGCGCTTCTCAAAGACGGGGCATAAAAACCGAAGGTAAAACAAAAAAAGAGCTGCCAAAGGCAGCTCTTTCAAATTCAATGCCGATAATACCGGCTGTTACTTCGAGCGCTTGCGCTGCTGGCCGAGGCCCATCTTCTTCGCAAGCTCGGAGCGGGCAGCTGCGTAGTTCGGAGCAACCATCGGGTAATCCGCGCCCAGGTCCCACTTCTCGCGGTACTCTTCCGGAGTCATGTTGTAGTGTGTGCGCAGGTGACGCTTGAGCGACTTGAACTTCTTGCCGTCTTCCAGGCAGATGATGTAGTCCGGCATGACCGACTTCTTGACCGGTACAGCAGGCTTCAGCGGCTCCGGCTCCGGCTCATTGGAAGCCGTTGCGGTACGCTGCAATGCACTGTGCACTTCGTTGATCAGGCTCGGCAGATCTGTTGATGCAACAGTGTTGTTGCTCACATAAGCTGAAACGATATCAGCCGTAAGATCAATCAGATTTGCATCCACCGGATTGTCAGTCATATTTCACCCGTTCTCTACTGAATTCAAAATTAACTGCGGTCTTAACCTGCAATAGGCGAGTTCCGAAAGCGCTTAAAGGAAATTCGTTACTTGCGGAATTAGAAATCAAAATTGATTCTACTTTGCAGGTGATGTTCACCGCCTTATATAGGCGGTTCCGTGATCAGACAACCCCAGAATCCAAATAAAAGTCACTAAACAGCAATAAAAATCAAATTCTATAAATATTGACTATTTCGCGCGAACTGCAATTGACAATGGTCCGATAGTATAAACACGGCTTCGAACTATTCTTGTTGCGTAGCTGATTGCCAGCAATTCCTAGCTTTTTGGGCGAACTGTCTCTGCCAAAGCATCCACTTTCGTATCGGCGCACGGGCGATACCCTGCTGCATAAGCAGCTTTCGCCAACAAATGGGCCGAAATTGGGGCTGTCAGCAAGAAGAACACAACGCCGGCAAGAGCGCGCGTAACGACGGACAGATCTCCCGCGTGAATGGCCAGCGCGAGCAGCATGACACCAGAGCCGAGTGTGCCGGCCTTGGAGGCTGCGTGCATGCGCATATAGACATCCTTCAGGCGTAGCAAACCTATGGAAGCTGCCATCGCGAACAAAGCACCAACAACAAGCATGACACCTATGACGATCTCGATAACGGCGATCATTGACCTGCCTCCCTGCGTTTGATGCTTTCCTCCACCTCTTCCATGATTGTCTCGTCTCCGGCAACACCCCGGTTCAACACGAAACGGGCAAAAGCCACGGTTGCCAGGAAACCGATCAGGCCAAGCGTGATGGCGATATCAATGTAGAGGTAGAACTCGGTCTTTACGCCGATTGCCGCGATAAATCCGATTCCAACAGCAACCAGCATATCCAGAGCAACAACCCGGTCCGGAAGGCTTGGCCCCTTCACGGTTCTGAACACGATCAGGAAGAACGAAATCGTCAGAATTCCCAGTGCAATGTTGACCGAGACGTCCAGGAACTGCGAGGCGAAGGTTTCAAACGAGTTCATCTGAACACCTCCAGGATTTTGCGCTCGAACCCGTTCTTGATGTCGTCAATCGTGGCCTGCGGGTCAGGAACGTCGATACAGTGGACATAGAGCGTTTTCCGGTCCTCAGAGACATCGACCGAAAGTGTGCCCGGCGTAAGGGTGATCAGGTTGGCGAGCATCGCGATTTCAAAGTCCCGGTCGACGGTCAGCGGAAAAGCAATAATTCCGGGCTGCAGCTCGATCTTCGGTCGCAGGACAATCATCGCCACGCGCCAGGCCGACAGCACCAGCTCGTATACGAAGAGCAGTGCAAGACCGATGGCCTTTCTGATCCGGTCAAAATACGCGGCGGTACCGACCTGTTCGCGGATCAGGTAGAGCGCACCGAAACCGAGAACGAACCCGAACGCCAGATTGATCTCAGAGAAGCTCCCCGTGACCGCGCCCCATGCTAGCGCCATGAGAATGTTGATTAGGAAGAGACTAGTCATCCCTGCTCTCCAAAGACCGATCGCAGATAGCCTAGCGGTTTGACAACGCCGCTCGCTCCTTGCGTTGAGAGTTCAATCATCCATTCCGGCTGCAGGCCGAAATAAATGACAAGAGCGGTGAGAATTCCGAGAGGCAGCCACACAGCGCCGCCAGTCAGCTGCGCTGCAGAGGCCGGGGCCGCAATTGCAACAGATTGTCCATCAGGCGTCCCTTCCGGGCCACCCCGCCAGAAGGCGTAAATCCATACGCGGCCCATGGCGATTGTTGTCAGGAAACCGCTGACCAGGATGGCCGCGGCAAGCCACGCGCGATCCGCCTGGAAAGCCGCGTCGACCAAAATGATCTTCGGCCAGAAACCCGAGAAAGGCGGCAGCCCCGAGACGGCGAACCCGAGTACAAGAAATACACCGGCAAATGCGACATTCTGCTGATAGAGCCCACCCTGCTTTCTAAGGTCATAAGATCCACCCATCATATTCATGATACCTGCGGCCATGTAGAGCGCCGTCATGACGATGATGGAATGAACAGCATAGAAAATCGCTCCGGAAATCGCGAGTGTCGTGCCAACCGACACCCCGGCGAGCATCGCTCCGATACCGGCAATGACGAGGTACCCGAGCATCCGGCGCATTTCGGACTGCGCCAGCGCACCGAGCGCGCCCGTCAGCAGGGTGACAATCGCGACAAGGCTGATCACATCGGCCATGTACTCGAGCGACTTTGGCAATATCAGAACGAAGATGCGGATCAGTGCATAAACGCCGACTTTGGTCAGCAGACCTGCAAACACCGCAGAAACCACAATGTTCGGAGTGTGGTAGGACGCCGGAAGCCAGAAATTGACGGGAAATGCTGCAGCTTTCATGGCAAAAGCCAGGAAATAAAGCGCCGCCACCGTCGCCAGCGTGCCGGATGCCGGATTTTCAAGCGCTGCGACCTTCATGGCGATATCGGCCATGTTGAGCGTGCCGAATATGCCGTAGAGCAAACCTGTCGCAATCAGGAACAGATTTGTGCCGACGAGATTGAGCACGCCATACTTGACCGCCCCGTCCAGTTGGATCCGGTCATTTCCGAGAACCAGAAGTCCGTAGGACGAGATCAGCAGCACTTCGAACCAGACATAGAGGTTGAAGACATCGCCGGTTAGAAACGCGCCGCACACACCTGTCATCAGCAACAACAGGAACGGATAGAACCCGTAGCGGCGTCCTGTGCTGTCCACAGTCGCCATGGCGAACAGACCCGCGCAAAATGCGACGATGGATCCGATCAGGGTGAGCGTCGCACCCAGCGCATCCGCGGTTATGGCAATACCGAATGGCGGCAACCACCCGCCCATGACCATGGTGATCACCCCATGATCCAGAACACGTACGAGCAGCGCCAGGCTTGCCAGCACGAGAGCGGCAAGAAACACGATACCGACCTTCGGCTGAAGATCGGTGTTCTTGCGCAGCATCAGGGTGAGTGAACCACCCAGCATGGTGATCAGCGACGGCGCCACAACGAGCCAGTCGCCCGACGCGACCGGCGCGGTTGCCATAGCTTCAGCAAGATCAACGGAAACGGAAGAACCGGCCATAAAGCTTAGTACCCTTGCGGCGGAGTTTGGTCGTGTTCAGGTTCTGCAACACGCATTCTATTCACTTCATCCGTGCCCAGTTCCTGGTAGGCCCTGAAAGCCAGGACCAGAAGAAAGGCAAAGAAGGAAAACGAAATCACGATAGCCGTCAGAACCAGCGCCTGCGGCAACGGATTGGCCGTTGCAGTTTCCGGCACATAAAGATGCGCAGGAATGAGCGGCGGCACTTCCCTTGTGAGGCGACCGTTGGTGAATATCAACATGTTGACCGCGTTGCCCAGGATCGCGATGCCGAGCAGGATCCGCACAAGATGCCGGGACAACATCAGATAGACGGCAACTGAAAAGAACAGGCCAATAAGAATGGCGACACCGGTTTCCATCAATCGGTCTCCCTTTCTTCAAGAGAAAGCGCGATCGAGCTGATGGCACCAACCACAACGAGATAGACGCCAATGTCGAAGACGAGCGGAGTGGACAAGGGTATCTCCACATCAAACAGGTCGAAGATCAGCCACTGGCTTGTCATGAACGGCTGGTCCCGAAAGAACGACAGCGTTCCGGCAAGCGCACCGATGAAAAGGCCGAAACCGGAAATGCTCATCGGGTGAAAGACGATGGCCCGTCGTACCGAAGCAACGCCGCAGGCGATACCGAAGATCGCAAGGGCCGAAGCCGCGATCAGACCGCCGATGAAACCGCCACCGGGCTCGTTATGCCCGCGCAACAGCACGAAGATGGAAAACAGCACCATCAACGCGGCCAGATACGGCGCAATTGTGCGGAAAATGACTGTACGCATCAGCGGACCTCCGCGGGTTTTGTTTGAACAATCTCGCTCGGCGGCGCTGTCTCTGATTGATCCGGCTTGGTTCTGACGCGGATCAGTGCCAGCACACAAAGACCTGCCAGGACCACAACTGCGATTTCTCCGAGCGTATCGAAACCACGGAAGTCAACGAGAATGACATTCACGATATTGCGTCCGTGGGCAATCGAGCGACTGAACTGGGTGAAGAAGTCAGATAGACGGCTGTCAAAGGGTTGCTGCGTAACCGCCAGCAGGGTCAGCGTCAGTCCAAGGCCGACCGCGACCGAAACAACACCAGTCAGTGCGATATCCGGCGCTGATCGATGATCGCGAGGCGACAGGTTGAGCCGCGTCATGACGAGCGCGAGGATCACCACCGACAGCGTTTCAACCATGAACTGCGTAAAGGAAAGATCCGGTGCGCCGAACATCATGAAGATCAGAGCGACTGCAAACCCCTGGATACCCAGCGAGACAATTGCGGTCAGGCGGGTCTTGGCGATCAGGACCGCAATCAGCCCCAAAATGGCGATCAGGAAGATACCCCACTCGTAGAAGCGATAATCCGGGAGCCTCGGCATCGCCGGAAAACTGTCCACCAGGTAACCGGGCAGCAAGACGGCGATTGCGGTGAACACGAAGGTCAGCAGCATGTAGGTCTGCATCTTGCCGGTCTGAACGATCCGCGTGAACCAGCTTGAAAAGCTGACAATTCCAGCAATGAACTGGTCGAACCCCTTGTCCGGTCCCCAACCGATCGCGGTCAGTGTCGAGGCCATCGCACTCCGCAACTTGTCGATCTGCGTGAACAGCGCAATGCCGAAACCTATTGTGACCACAGACAGGATCAGCGGCGCGTTGATCTTGGTTGGCCACAAGTGAACATCGACTTCCGTGAAGACACCAGTAAGCGAGGAAAGTGTGGGCCCGACGAAAAGAACACCCGTTGTATGAGCGAAGAAAGCAAGGATCAGACCAGCAAATGAAAGGAACACTGGCCCGGCGAACAGCAGCACCGGTCCTTCATGCGCGTGTTTGGGCGTTTCCACTTTCGGACCGAAGAACGGTTTGATTGTAACCGCCGCTGCAATCACCAGCATCAGGGCGTTGCCGACGACCGCTGTCACGGTCATTGGCAGACCGTAAATCTCAAGCCATCCCCATGTGCCGTAATAAAGGACTTCCTTTGCGATAAAACCAATGAACGGTGGCAATCCCGCCATCGACAAGGAAGCGAGACAGGCTGCCACGAATGTCACCGGCATCGCGGAGCGAAGACCACCCAGCTTGGTGATGTCTCTTGTTCCGGCCTCATGATCAATCGTGCCGGCGATCATGAAGAGCGCGCCCTTGAAGAGCGAATGCGCCAACAGGTAAAGGACCGCCCCTTCCAGAGCTTTTTCGTGACTGGTCCCCGTCAGCATGACCAGCAATCCCAGCGAAGCGACGGTCGTGTAGGCCAGCATCAGTTTCAGGTCGGTCTGACGGATCGCCAGTAGGGTTCCAACCAGCAGTGTCAAACCACCGAACAGTGGAAGAACTGTCGTCCAAAGCTCGGTGCCTCCCAAAAGCGGATGCATGCGCATCAGCATGTAGACGCCTGCTTTGACCATGGTTGCGGAGTGCAGATAGGCCGAAACGGGGGTTGGCGCCTCCATTGCATTCGGCAGCCAGAAGTGAAACGGAAATTGGGCCGACTTGGTAAAGGCGCCGCCCAGAACAAGGACAAAGATCGGCAGATAGTAGCCGCTGTCCTTGATGATGTCCGGTGAGCTGAGCAGCACCGCCATATCGATCTCACCTGTCGTGATGATGATCAGGATAAATCCGGCCAGCAGTGCGAGCCCGCCGCCGCCGGTGACAACCAGCGCCTGGATCGCGGCACGTCTTGAGGCCGCTCTCAGATGGTCGAACCCGATCAGAAGGAATGACGTGATCGACGTCAGCTCCCAGAAAATGAACAGCGAAATCAGATTGTTGCCAAGCACGAGGCCCAGCATTGCCCCCATGAACATGAACAGGAACGAAAAGAACCGACCCTGTTGCGGATGACCCTTCAGGTATCCGCCCGCATAGAGAATGATGAATGTGCCGATACCGGAAATCAGCAAGGCGAACAACGTGGAAAGACCATCCACATAGACCGAAAAGTTGATCCCGTAACTCGGAGCCCAGGCCTTGGCCGCAACAAAACTCTGCCCTTCGGAGACCGGCCCGATGAAACTCGCAAAGTGCAGAAAAATCAGCGCGGGGACCAGCGCCAGAGGCCAAGCAGCATTGTGCTTGAACCAGCGGGTCAAGATGGGAGCAACCACAGCAGCCGCAAAGGGTGCCAGAACCGCGTAGAGAGTGGTGTCGTCGATCACAGCTGGCGTCATTCTGATCTTTCGTCACGTTTTACAAGAAACGGCAGGCGTCAATCCGCTCGAATCAACACTTGATTTCCGAATAATAGCGGCCCGCAAGATTTATGACATGTCTTAGGTGTGTGTATTCTCGTCTTCAAGCATTCTCGAATGATTTTCGACCTTTTTAAGGCTTCAGGGTCTGACTGTGTTGCCTGCGCATTGCCGCCGGGTAAGGGCCGAAAACCGCCAGTGGGAACCAACTCGCGAATTCACACTATAAAGGATTGATTGCACTCTCGCCTGGATCTGAACCCAACCGGCACCGGACTTGAGGCTGCCGCCATGCAGCAAGCCACTTGATTTCAATGTCCGGATAACGTTCAGTTTCATGTAGGACCATCACGGACGAAGAGCTGGTTCTGGAATCCTGAGCGAGGCGAAAATGGCGTCGGATAAGAACAACGACACACAAACATCCGGAACAAGCCTGCTACGCCCGTCCGGTATCGACTTTGAAACTCTGCTGAAACTAAGCAACGACGCGATTGTACTTCTGGCGCTCGACGGCACTCCGGCTTTCATTTCCCCAGCCGCAGAACAGATGTTCGGTTGGACCACCGACCAGCTCGCAAGTCATCTGAGCGACTTGGTTTTTGTCGGCACACCTGATGGCGATGCGGAGCTGCTACATCAGGTTCTTTCCGGCAGCGCGACCCCGCTTTCTCCCCTTCCCCATGCAGATCTGCAACTGCGTTCCGCATCCGGCCGCTTGATCTGGGCAGAGGTGAATGCCCACCTTCTGAATGACGCGACTGGTCAGCCGTATGCCTTCGCTGTCTATTTTCGAAGCATTGCCAAGCGAAAGGAACTTGAAAGCCTGCTTGAATCCGCGACACAGACCGATCCTGTGACGGGTCTTTATAACAGGCGGGCATTTGAAGATAATCTGAAGCGTGAATGGGCGATCGCCCTGCGAGAGAAATCTCATACCAGCCTGATCAAGGTTTCCATCGATCGCTTCGACGCACTCAGTGAACATTTCGGTCAGGAAGTCGCGGACGATTGCCTGACCAAGGTCGCGACCACATTGAAGGAAACCGCGCGTCGTCCTGCCGATATTGCCGCACGAACGGCTTCCTCCGAGTTTTCACTTCTGTTGCCCCGGACCCATGAAATCGGGGCGGAAACCATCAGCGCTTACATACAGGTGGCCATCCATGATCTCGCCATCCCCAACCCGGCCAATACGGCGGGCAGCGGAGTCGTCACGGCTTCGGTGGGAGCAGCATGCACCGTCGCCAGGCAGACCGGTCTATCGGAAAGCGCCGAGTTCATTCTGGCTGCAGCCGAAAATTGCGTCTTCCAGGCCCGGCAGGAAGGCGGCAACCGGGTCAAGACGGTGATGAACATCCTGCCCGACTGAGCGCGGTAACAAATATCTGTCTTGCCGTGTTTACACCCCCTCCCTATTTCTTGCCGGAACAGACACATTCAGAAGGTTCGCAATGAGCGACGACGCCGAAAACAGGAAAGAAACAACGCCGAAAGTCAGGAAAACGACTGCAGAGTGGATGCAGCAGCTGACCGCAGAGCAATTTTATGTAACTCGGCAATCGGGAACCGAGCGCCCGTTCACGGGCCCTTATTGGGACAACAATCTGATTGGACGATACGATTGTGTGTGCTGCAACGCACCGCTTTTCATGTCCGATACGAAGTTCGACGCTGGATGCGGCTGGCCAAGCTTCTTCGAAGCTGTCCACCCCAACGCAATACGCGAATTGCAAGACCAATCGCATGGCATGATCCGCACCGAAATTCGCTGCCAACAATGTGATGCCCATCTTGGGCACGTGTTTCCAGACGGCCCGGCTCCGACGGGACTGCGCTATTGCATTAACGGGCACGCAATGAATTTCGTCCATGGCGGACAGCAACCTGCTGAAGCAGGTAATGACGACGAAAAATCAGCCTGAACAGCACAGCTGGCAAACTGGTGCACCCAGAAAAAACTCAACCGGAGGCTGTGTGATTTCGTTCAAGATTTCAACGCTGTAAGAGAGCTGTTCAGTTTTCGGTTACCCCCACCTGTTAGTTTTGCCCATATCCAATGCAGGTAACCTGGGGGTAGTTCTTGTCTGTTTCCTTCTCGCGGTGGACATCTCGCCTGGTCCCGGTCGTTCTGGGCTTCGGGCTGGTGCTTCACCTGCTGACACCTGCAAATTCAGCCGAACGCATTGTCGCTTTCACCGGGTTCCTGCCGCCGCTTTCCATAGACGAGGAGCACAAAGGCATCTCGGTCGAATTGATGGAACTTGTTGCAGAAAAAGCGGAGCTTGAAATCGACATCCGTTTTGCCCCCTGGAAAAGAGCGCAACTTCTTGCCGAAAACACCTCCGGATCGTTGCTGTTCACCGTCGCGTACACTCAGACCAGGAGCGAAAAGTTTCAGTATATCGCCCCTTTGATTTACACCGAAAGCGCGTTCGTGACGCTGGACGCGCCGCTGGACACGTTTGAAAAAGCGATCGCGGCCGACAAGGTCATCGGTGTTCATCTCGGCAGTCAGCGCAGCCGTATACTGAAACGCATGGGCGCCACAAATTTCATCGAGGTTTCATCTGCGGAGCAAATGACAACCATGCTGCAGACCGGCCGGATCGATGCCTGGTACACCATGTCCATGCGAGCAAAATACATGTTCAGGCAGATGGGCTATGAAGCGGACCAGTTGATTGCCGGCGCTCCATTGACACACGGTATTCAGTGGCTCGCAGCCAACAAGGATCTGGATCCGGATATTCGGGCCAGGCTTTCCGCCGCTGTCTCCAAGGTTTGGCGGGATCCAAGATATTGGGAAATTGTCGACCGCTATGCCAATTGAAGACAAGCTGACGGGCAGGCTTCAATTGGCCAGCGGCTTTCCTTTTTAAACTGCCGCCAAACCTAGAACAGGGCCCAGACCATCATGATGTTCCCTGCCAGCGCGACCATGTAGGCAATGGAGCGCGGCCCGGGTACTCCACTCATATAAAGAGGGACATAGGCCAGGCGCCCCCAAAAGAACAACTGCGCTCCCGATATGGCCAGCGCCAGGTTGATATTCGGAACGAGGTAGGCAAGAACGGCAGGCACCAGGAAAAACGGCAGGTTTTCCTTCATGTTGACGAGTGCCCGATCCGCCCGGGCTGTGTATTTGCCCTTTTCAGGCTGAGCATCACGTCCACCGGCGTGACGGATCAATCCTTCCGTTGGCAGGTAAAGCAACGCGTTAAAGTAGATTTGGCAGAAATAGAGTACCAGTACGGCCAGGATCCAAGTTGTCATGGGTCACTCCGGGTTTCGTGTGTTGCACGGTTCGAAGCGGGAGCCTATTTCTTTCCCGGTCCTCGGCAATTCCCTCGGGAGGAATAAGGTGATTGACGAATGAACGAACGCAGCTCCGCTTTTGGCCAGACTCTAAAGGCACTGCGGCGCGAGCGCGGCCTGAGCCAGGCTGACCTTGCCGGCCGGCTTGGTTCAACACAGCGTCACGTGTCATTCCTGGAGACGGGAAGAGCCCAACCAAGCCGGTACATGATCCAGAGGATCGAACGCGAGCTTGCCCTTTCCGTCGCTTCCAGTTTCGTGCTTCACGAAGCAGCGGGTTTTGCAAGCCCCTACAAGTACCGGGCTGAAGATTCTCCGGACGTTCAGGAAGCGCTCGATTTGATCGAGACGCGGCTTCTGGCTAACTGGCCCTTTCCTGCCTTCGTGCTCGACAAGCGCTGGACAATCCTCAGGAGCAATTCACCGGGCAAACTCTTTCTCTCGGGCTTCATCGAGGAGCAGAATGAACCTGTAAACCTGTTCGAGATTTTTCTCTCGCCAGTCTTCCGCCAAAGTATTCTGAACTGGGAAGAAGCTGCGCCCATCTTTGCAGCACGCCTCTACAAGGAAGCCGCTGAAGACCCAGGTCTTGCGGAACTACTCACGAAAGCACACGAAAGCGGGCTCCTGGAGGGCCTGGATGAAATAGATCGGGAAAATGTACCCGTCTTTGTGCCGGTTGAAATTGCACTTCCCGGGGGCGGCCGCCTTCGGATCACCTCCCTGCTCGGTCAACTGGCCTCCGTTCAGGATGCAGTTATTGAAGGCATGACGATTGAAATGATGGTACCCATGGATGCCGCCAGCGAAAACTGCCTACTGGCAGCAGCCAACATGGCCGCTTCAACAACTGCCGCCGAATAGACCTCCCCGGACACCACAGACCACAGGATGAAGTTTGTGAGAACTTTCCTATTTGCATTGGCATTTACAGTCTCCTTGAACACCCTGCCTGCATCCGCGGACGAACTTCCCTTGCCGGAAAGTGTCTGGAAAGGGATCGAAGCCACCCCGCAAAACGGTCTTCCTGACGGCAGAATTGCAGTTTCAACAAACACCAGGGGCGAGAAAGTCGCGGCCTGGTACGGATCGCCTACGACACGCTACCGCCACGGCATATTGGGTGATGCGGTCGAAGCAGGAGCTCTCCACGTCGAATATCGGAACGGCCGACGCCATACACTTCAGCTTCCCGAGAGCCAGGTCTTCGAAGACAGAACACCGCGGATTGTCGATCTCGACGGAGACGGAAGACCAGAGATCGTAACGATCCGATCCTATCGAAATGCCGGGGCGAGCGTTGCAATCTTTGGTGTCAGAAACAACCAGCTCGTAGAACTCGCCAGTACAGAAGCGATCGGTCGGTCCAACAGGTGGTTGAACATCGCTGGGATTTGGGATTACGCGGGACGCGGCTCCATGCAAATCGCATATGTTGAGACGCCTCACATTGGCGGCACGCTGCATTTTGTCGTGTGGAGCGGTGACAAGCTGCGACCGATTGCTTCGACATACGGCACTTCAAATCACGAAATCGGGTCCAGGGCCCAAGACCTTTCAGCCGACCTGGATTACGACAAGGATGGTCAAATGGATATTGTTGTCCCTTCAGCTGACCGCGGGGCGCTTCGGGTCTTTGGCTTCTCCCATGGAAAGCTCAGTGAGCTGGAAACGGTTTCGCTGCCCTCTCCTGTTGCAAGACGAGGAGACACGGACGAAGCCTCAAAGGCCGGCTGCGTCCATTTCGAACTCAAGAACGGGACAACTTTTGCGCTTTGCCGTCCGTGACCAGAGACCGGTTTAGGCATATGCCCGAGCAACTTCACCTCTAGAATTAAGATACCCGCGCCGCCGCCTTCTCATTCCTGGCACTCAGAATTCGGCTGATATTCATTTCAATCCAGTCAGCAAAGTCCCGCACCTTCAGGGCAACTTCCTTTCCTATCGGCGTCAGGCTGTAGTCGACATGCGGTGGAACGACCGGATGTGAGTACCTGTTCACGAAACCATCGGCCTCAAGCGTCTGCAGGGTTTGGGCGAGCATTTTCTCGCTGACGCCACCGACCTTGCGTCTGAGGTCGGAAAATCTGTGATCCTGCTCCAGCAGGGCGATCAGGACCAGAACTCCCCATCTGCTCGTCAGATGTTTCAGGATTTCCCGCGACGGACAATTCGTGTCAAAGAGCGCACCTTCGCGCACCAAATCCGACAACCCCAGGGGTTTGTCCGGCTCTGCATCTGTCATCAATCCGGTCTCCTTCACTACGAGGATCTTTCTCGTGTGGAATCAAGCCCAAAACTAACCTTTTTGTATGTACTAACAAAAGGAAAGTTATACATCTACATGGATGGCATCCGATGGAATTCACCGATCGAAACCAGGAGAAAACTCATGATCGCAGTAACCGGTGCCAACGGTCAGCTTGGCCGGCTTGTCCTGAAACATCTCGCAGAACTCACGGACCAACCGCTTCGTGCGCTTGTGCGCTCCCCTGAAAAAGCACAAGATCTTGCCACCGGGCAGATCAAAGTTGTGCGCGCCGACTACAATGACCCTTCGACCCTGCCTGCATCGCTCGAAGGGGTAGAAAGGCTGCTTCTCATTTCAGGCTCGGAAGTTGGAAGCCGCACGGCACAGCACGCTGCGGTTATCAACGCAGCGAAAGCGGCAGGTGTTGGTTTCATCGCTTACACCAGCCTCTTGAATGTGCCGAAATCAAGCCTCGTACTCGCCACGGAACACATCGAGACGGAGCAGATCCTGCAGCAAAGCGGTATTGCTCACGTTATCTTGCGAAACGGTTGGTACCTGGAAAACTTTAGCGGAACAATTGCAGCGGCGCTGGAGCATGGTGCCGTGGTAGGAGCAAGTGGCGACGGCAGGTTTTCGGCAGCTGGACGCGAAGATTATGCCGAAGCTGCTGCTCGCGCGGTTACAGGAAATGACCTTACCACCAGAGCATTGGAACTCGCTGGACAACCAGCTTTCACCCTTTCCGATCTCGCCGCTGAATTGTCCAGGCAGGCCGGTCGCGATATTCCTTTCAACAATCTGCCTGAAGCAGGCTATTCAGGCATTCTCGCGGGAGCCGGATTGCCGGAAGGCTTTGCCAGGGCAATTGCTGATGCAGACCGGGGCGCCTCTCAAGGCGAGCTCTTCAACGCTTCCACGACCCTGGAAGAGTTGATTGGTCACCCGACAAAAACACTGAGTGCGGCAGTTTCTGAGGTACTCTCGTCAGCAAGGCCTGCCTGATCCCTTCCAAGCCAAGCTGTACAGAATTCTAGCCGGGACAGACAGGCTTTGTCCCGGCAAACAACTTCGACATATTTGATTACGAATTTCTTTGGAGGCGTCATCCCCCAAACCGCCGCGAGGTAGGATGACCTCCGACCCTCCGGCACCTGACTGGAGAATCGCTGTAAAGTCGTCTAAAGGCCAAGTCTCAATCAAGGATGGATTTTCCAGGACGGCGCCATGAACGATCGCTTTGTGAACCGTACAGCACTGTTCTTCATCAATCGGCCGCAATGGATCGCCGTGCTTGTGATTTCGGCGCTGGTGTTTTTACCGCTGGCAGTCTGGCTGGATCTTAAAAACCTTTCCGACAACTCACTGCGTGCGCAAGCGGCAAGTCTCAATTCGATCATCACCGGATTTCGCACCTATTATGCCACCAACGTGGTTTCCCGTGTTCTGTCCACCGAGGGTGAAACACGGACGGCGCATAACTATCAGGCGATCCCCGGCGCCATCCCCATTCCTGCCACACTCTCGATCGAAATGGCGGAAGTTATCGGTGATGGCGAGGAAGACATTGACTATCGCTTTGTCTCGGACCACGTGTTCCAGAACCGCGCCCCGCATGTGCTCGACAGTTTCGAGCGCGGCGCACTTCAGGCCTTTCGGGCCAACCGCAACCCCAACCTCGTGATGACGGAAATAACCGGCTCGATCTTCGACCGGAAGATCCGCATTGCAGCTCCAGTGGTGATGGGTTCAGCCTGTGTGGCCTGTCACAATTCTCACGAGGAAAGTCCCAAAAAGGACTGGAGAGTTGGCGATATCCGGGGTCTGCAGGAAATCAGCATCTCCCAACCAATTGCCGAGAACATCTGGTCGTTCAAATACCTGCTGATCTACTTCGCCTGCGCGGGCTTCTTCGGTGTCGCCTTCATGCTGTTGCAGTTGCGTCAGGCCATTGGTTTCAGACGCATGAACAAGGAGCTGGAGGAGACCAACTCTTTCCTCGCCTCGATCTCGCTGAAAATCTCGAAATACCTGTCTCCTCAGGTCTACCGGAGCATATTCTCCGGCGAACGGGACGTGGTCATCTCCACAGAACGCAAGAAGCTGACGATCTTCTTTTCCGACATCAAGGATTTCACCCTTTCCTCCGAGCATCTCCAGCCTGAAGAACTGACGCGGCTGCTCAATGAGTACTTCACCGAAATGTCGAAAATCGCGACCGAGCACGGCGCAACCGTCGACAAATTCATTGGCGACGCGATCCTGGCGTTTTTCGGTGATCCGGAAACAAAGGGTCCGAAGGAAGATGCTCTTGCCTGTTTGAAGATGGCGATTGCCATGCAACGGCGAATGAAGACACTCAACGCCGAGTGGCGACGGCGCGGGATCGAGAAGCCGTTTGAGTCGCGTATCGGCATCAATACCGGGTACTGCAATGTCGGTAACTTCGGCAGTGAAGACAGGATGGACTACACGATCATAGGTGCCGAGGCGAACCTCGCGGCCAGACTGGAGAGCATTGCCGAGCCCGGCGGTATTGTTGTCAGCTACGAGACCTATGCACTCGTCTCTGATCATGTGCGAGCGACCGCAATGGATCCGATCCGCCTGAAAGGTATCAGCCGCGATATCATCCCTTATCGTGTCGATGATTTTCACGTCGATACGGACGCATCACAAGAGCAGACTTTCAACATTTCAGGCGAAGGTGTTCATCTGTTCCTTGATGTGGATCGTCTTGGTGCTTCCGATGCCGCCAAGACCCAGGATGCCCTTGAAACAATGCTGACAGCACTCAAGAACCGGAAACCAGCATCTCCGGGTCTGTAGTCGAGCTTCTGTCGCCTTAGCCCCCAATGGCGCCCGGTTTGACCGATCTAAGCGTTCTCATTTCCAAAACTGTTCAATCACTTCAAGGATATTTGTTGGTCGCTCCTCTCCCAACCTGCTAGGCAGGAAAAACAAGACGACCTGAAAGCCAGCAATGTCCGATTTGACCACCTCAGATCCTTATGCCCAGGACGGTACCTACGCCTGGTTCCGCCTTGCCATTTCCATCCTGCTCAGCACGCTGGGTGGGGCTGGCATGTGGGTTGTGGTCATCGTTCTTCCGGCGGTTCAGGCTGACTTCGGCATCGATCGCGCTGGTGCTTCCCTACCCTACACGGCGACGATGATCGGCTTTGCGGCCGGCAACTATGTGCTTGGGCGTTATGTCGACCGTTACGGCATTGTTCCTCCGGTGATCGCATCAGCGCTCTCGCTCAGTGCCGGGTTCGCGCTTGCCGCATTGGCTCCGGACATCTGGATGTTTACTCTTGCCCAGGGTGTGCTGGTAGGACTTGGAACCGCGGCCACTTTCGGTCCGCTGATTGCCGATATCTCCCACTGGTTCCTGAAACGGCGAGGCCTTGCGGTTGGATGTGCAGCTTGCGGAAACTACCTTGCCGGTGTGCTTTGGCCATCGATCATCCAATGGAGCCTTGCAACTTCTGACTGGCGGGAAACTTACTTGCTGATCGCCGTCATCTGTCTCGTGACGATGGTTCCGCTGGCGCTGATCCTGCGCCGCCCTCCACCCGAAGCAGCCCTGTCGGCCTCGCCGTCGCAAAACACCTTTGGCAGCCAGTCCACCGGTCTGTCCCCCGCCACGCTGCAGATCCTGCTGGTCATTGCAGGTCTCGCCTGCTGTGTCGCCATGTCGATGCCCCAGGTTCACATCGTGGCTTACTGCGTTGACCTTGGTTTCGGTGTTGCTCCCGGAGCCGACATGATCGCCCTGATGACAGGAGCCGGCGTCATCAGCCGCCTCGTCTCGGGCTTTGTGGCCGACAAGATCGGCGGCGTCAGAACCCTGCTCATTAGCTCGGTCCTACAGTGCGCTGCCCTCTTCCTTTTCATACCGTTCAACGGTCTGGCATCGCTTTACCTGGTTTCGCTGATCTTCGGCCTTTCCCAAGGCGGGATCGTGCCAAACTACGCAGTTATCGTGCGTGAATACCTACCGGCCAGGGAGGCCGGGCAACGAGTGGGGCTCGTCATCATGTCGACCATTCTTGGCATGGCTCTTGGCGGTTGGCTCTCCGGCCTGATTTACGACCTCACCGGTTCCTATCAGGCAGCCTTCCTGAACGGGATCGCATGGAACGTCCTCAACATGGCGATCATGGTGTTCATTTTGATGCGCAGCCGGACTAGGCTCGCGCCCGCGACCTGAGCAGGAAAATAAAGAAAACACCGCCGATCAAACCGGTGACAATGCCAATCGGCATGTCCTCCGGCGCCATTAATGTCCGGGCCAAAATATCTGCCCAGATCAGAAAGATGGCACCGAGCAGTAGACTGACCGGCAAGACCCGCGTGTATCCGCCCCCGACCAGGAACCGGGCAATATGCGGGATCATCAGACCGACAAAACCGATGAGTCCTGAAAAGGCGACCATCACACCCGTGATCAGCGCTCCAACGACAAAAACGGTCAGACGGAACCTGGCAACGGGAATGCCGAGCGTCGAGGCGGTCTCGTCGCCGATTGTCATGGCATTCAGGTCACCGGCCTTGGCCAGCAGATAGGGCACGGTCACAACAAGGATACCGAGCGGAAACAACAGATGGGACCATTGCGCCAATCCAAGCCCGCCGAGCATCCAGAAGACAACCGTGTGCGTCGCACGCGGATCTCCCAGGAAAATCAGGATATTTGCGAACGACATGATGATAAAGGAGACGGCGACACCGGCAAGCACCAAGCGATCCGCACTGGTCGCTCCGGCAAAATGGGTCACGCCGAGAACAACCAGAGTGGCGACCAGTGCTCCGGCAAATGCCATAAGGGGAACTGTGAGCAGTCCGAGAAACAGTCCCGTGTGAAGCAGAGCGAGAATTGCACCGGCCGCACCGCCTGAGGAAATGCCCAGAAGGTGCGGATCGGCAAGCGGATTGCGGGTCACGGACTGGAGTGCAGCCCCGACGATCGCAAGCCCGGCGCCGACAAAACCGGCCAACAGTGTTCGCGGGAAACGGATGTCCCAGACAATCGCTTCCCTGCCCCTGGACCAGTCCACTTCCACCGATCCGGGGAAAACCTTATCGGCAACAATGCCGAAAACCGTGCCGGCCGGAACCGAAACGGCTCCGACAGACAAGGCGGTGACGACGGAAACCAACAACCCAAGAACCCCGAGCACCAGCAACAAGGGGAAACGGTTGCTTGACGTTGTCTGCGTCCGCTTCACTTCCCGGGGATTGTCCGTCGACACGCGCTGCAGCAAGGATCACTCTCCCCAGAAGGCTTCGGCCAGTTTCTTGACGGCCTTGATGTTGCGCGGCCCCGGTGTTGCCTCGACATATTCAAGGGTCACAAACCTGTCGTTCCTGACGGCGTCGATCTCGGCAAGCGCCGGGTTGTTCTTCATGAAGTCCCGCTTTTGCTCGGCCGTGACATTGCCGTAGTTGACGATGATGACCATCTCGGGATTCTTGTCGACCACGGTTTCCCAATCGATCTTGGCCCAGCTCTTTTCGAAGTCGTCCAGAACATTCACACCGCCCGCGGCCTCGATGAGCGCAGTCGGCATTGCATAGCGCCCTGCGGTGAACGGCTTGTCTTCACCGCTGTCGTAAACAAAGACCCGCAGTGGCTCGTCTCCCGTTTTCAGCGAAGACGTGAACTGGTCGAGTTCTTGCTTGTAGTTGCCGACAAGGTCATGTGCCGTGTCCTCGATCCCGAAAATCTTTCCAAGATTGATCAGGTCGTTATACATGTCGTCCATCGACACCTTCGGCTTGTCGCCGATATGGATGCAGGATTCGGTCAGTTCGTAGACATTGATGCCAAATGGGGCGAGTGTTTCCGGGGTCACTTCACCGCCCACCTTCATGCCGTAGTTCCAACCGGCAAAATAGAAGTCGGCATCCGCGCCGATCAGGACTTCCTTTGTGGGATATTTCTCTGAAAGTTCCGGCAGCTCGGCAACGCCCTCGCGCATTTCCTCATCCAGTGTTTTCCAACCTGAGATGCCGGTGTAGCCGACCATGTGGTCGCGCAGTCCGAGAACGAGCATCATCTCGGTGAGGTTGACGTCGTTGGAAATAGCCGCTTTTGGCGGAGCATCGAAAATAACTTCCCGGTCGCAGCTTTGTACCTTTGTTTCTGCAAGAGCCGTACCTGCAAACAGGATCGCCGTCAGACTGAGAGCCACACTCTTCATGAAATTCTCCAATGTCTAAAGATGAAAGGTCAGGTGCGCACGCTCTCCATGAGCAAGTTGCACCAACCGTGCCTGAACCGAATAGGCTTCGGTGATGTTCTCCGGTGTCAGAACCGTTTCTGGATTTCCGAAACCTACTGTGAAACCCTTGTGCAACAGCAGAACGCGGTCACACACCTCGCTTGCAAGATTAAGGTCGTGCAGGCTTGCGACGATAGTGATGTTGAGACTGCCGATCAGGGAAACGATTTCCAGCTGATGCCTGATGTCCAGATGATTGGTCGGCTCATCCAGGATGAGCACTTGAGGCTCCTGTGCCAGTGCACGGGCCACCATCGCCCGTTGCCGTTCACCACCTGACAACGTGCCAAAGGAGCGTTGCGAAAACTCAGAAAGCCCCATTCGCTCGATAGCGCTTTCGACGATTTCCGCATCCCTCTTGCCGCTTCCGGCAAATCCTGATCCGTGAGGGCGACGCCCCAAGGCCACGATTTCGCGCACTGACAGGGCAAAATCCGTTGGTTGCTCCTGCAGGACAGCCGCAACCTTTCTTGCTGTTTCTCGTGAGGACATCCGCCAGATGTCGTGCCCGTCCAAAAAAATGCCGCCTTCGCTCGGTTTGTGAAACCGGTAGAGCAGCCGAAGAAGCGTTGATTTGCCGGCGCCATTGGCACCGGCAATTCCGAGAACCTTCCCGGCCTCAAGCTCAAAGCTGACGGGATGCAGGATCGTCTCGCCCTGCCCCGCCTGCCAACTCGCTTTTCTGACCGAGAGCGACGCACCATTCATGAAACAGCAGCCTCACTTGCTTCGGTAACAATCATCGCCGCCGGAATGCGCGCCAAGGCCGACCGCTTCAACTTGCCCGACCGTTGACCGGACGAACACCAGCCATCCTCCAGTTGCCGATACTGATGAGCAAAGGCAACAAGATCATCGATGTCTTCATCCGGATCGATGTCGCCAAACAGGTAAGTCGCCTTTTCGCTGGCACGGAATGCAACCGTGCAGGGACGCGAGCATCCGGCCATGCAGGCAATGCCCGACACTTCAAACTCCTCTCCGACGACTGGTACGGCGAGTTTCAAAGCGTCCTGAAGCTTGCTGATGAGTTCAAAACCCGGTCGGCAATTGCTTCCGCTGTAACGGCAGGACGTGCACACGAATATTCTGTGGGGATCAACACTCATCGCTGCCCCCATCTCTCGGAAAGAGGCTGAGGACCTTTGGGCGCTGTTTTGGACAGTCTTCTCTCTCCACGCTCTCGCCAGCCAAAGGGGTAACTCCGTGCAATTTCGACTCTTGTAATGTTATTACATTACCAAGCATCTTGTTTGCAACCACAGTGTCGTGTCCGTTCGGGCACATAGCACGAGCAGCCCGCTCGCTGACGCTGCTGGCCTTGTCAAGAAAGACGGGAGTATGAAGTAGTCTTTTGTGTATTTTCCGGTTCATATCGCCCTCCGCGATTGCGCGGAATGCTGAAGAACCGAATGTCGAACTTTGTCAGCTGATGCTGGTTAGCCATATCACTCGCTCCTCCGGAACACCCCGCCCGGGTTGAAGTTGAAGATGAAATGGCAGGTCTCCTGACTTACGGGTCACAGCTCGCCTGATCCTTCCCGGGGTCTCCCCAGTGGCGCTTTCAGGTCCGCTCACCGTTCACAGTTGCGGGGGCAGTCACGGATTTGGTGCCTGTTGGCTACGCCTCACCGTGTTCCCTTTTAATTCCGATCCAGAACTTGGATTCGAAAACCATGTCTTTTTGATTGGAGCAAATAACCGAATGTGTCAATCGGCAAACCGACACCCGCCTACCGAGCTGCGACATCCGCTGGAATGAAGAAGAAAATTCGGAAATTCCTGACCAAACACGTTTTAACTTGATCGCCACGCTCACCGGAAGCACCATCCGGGAAACAGGATAAAACGGGAGCTCCCTCATCAAACGGGGAGCATGGGACACATGCCAGGTCAACAGAACAGAAATGGCTTCAACGCGCCGCTCCAGACGGTGTTCCAGGACTTCATGGCCGATTGGGTCTTTTCGGACACCCACACGGCCCAATACATCATGGAGACTTACTTCACGCCCGATTTTTCAGCGGAGATCGACGGCAGACATCTGTCACGCGACATCTTTCAGCGACGTATAGGCCGCATGCGCCAGGATGCGGAGGTCGAGGAACAGGATTTTGTTGAAATGTCCGAAGAGGGCGACAGGCTGTTCAGCATGCACAACACGCGTGGCAAGTCGCTGGTATCAGGTCAACGTCTCGAAACCCGCGCGATTGCATTTTTCCGCTTTGACGGCAAACGGATCAAGAAAGGCTATCTGAACAGCGTGACTCTGGGAGATCCGAGTGACGCGGATTTCGCATCCCGCAGCTGAGGCCCGGCAATCTCGAGCCCGCTCACCTAAGCATTTGAGACGAACTCGTTCGTTGTCTTTAGCCGCGAATCTTGCAAGTATTTCAAGCAGAAACTTAACCGCTCCACCAACCGACGCCGCGCTGGATACGCTTTATCGCACCTTAACTCCATGCCCCTATATTTGTACTTTATTCCAATAATCGCGCTGCTGATTATTCTGCCGGAACGATGGGTCTGGGTCATCCCGATGCTGAGTTTCTTGCTTCTGGTATTTTCTCAACTTGTGCCGATAGATGTAAGTCGACAATTCGACGTTCCGAGGAGCCTTTTCACGTCGCAATTTCTCTACGTGGCAGCATTTTCATCAATACGGTTCGCATTCGACCGATTTAGGCTTCGTAAAACCAACAATGATCTCAGTTAGGTTTATTGTTCTTTCAGCTGATATCCGTGCGATCTGCCCTTGCCTTCAGCAGTCAAAATTCTTACCTCGGAAATCATGAAACAGGATGCTTTTCCCCCGCGCGCCGAAGCGCGCCCCGAGACACTTGAAACCCACGGCATTTCACGACAGGACGACTATGGTTGGCTGCGCGCAGACAACTGGCAGGACGTCATGCGGGCCCCCTCCGTTCTCGACGCTGACATTCGTACTTACCTGGAAGCTGAAAATGCTTATCAGGACGCGCAGATGGAGCCGACAAGAGAGCTGCAGGAAAAGCTCTTTGCCGAGATGCGCGGCCGGATCAAGGAAGATGACAGCTCGGTCCCCACGCCCGATGGTCCCTACGCTTACGGTCTGAAATACGAGACTGGTGGCCAGCAACCGATTTTCTTCCGCACGCCGCGCGATGGCGGCGCAGAGACCATTCTTCTGCACGGCGACAACGAAGCCGAGGGCAAGGCCTATTTCAAGATCGGCGGCGCCAGCCAATCCCCGGATCACAAGCTGCTTGCATGGGCGTATGACGACAAGGGGTCTGAATACTACACATTGAGGCTGCGTGAGGTTTCTGGCGGCAAGGACCTGGACTACAGCATCGAAGACACCGGCGGTGGCGGTGTCTTTTCGGCCGACAGCAAATTCGTTTTCTATATCCGCCTCGATGACAATCACCGGCCATCCAGACTGTTTCGTCACGAAATCGGAACAGATCCGGCGAATGATGTTCTTGTATTCGAGGAAAAGGATGCCGGCTTCTTCATGGGGGTTGGCAAAACCCAGTCCGGCGAGACCATCGTGATCGACATTCACGACCACGAAACTTCGGAAGTCTGGATGATCCCCGCAGATCAGCCGGAAGCGCCACCGGTATTGATCGCACCACGCGACACGGGCGTTGAATATTCCATCGAGGATCGCGGCGACACACTCTACATCCTGACCAACCTTGGTGATGCCGAAGACTTCAAGATCGTCACAGCCCCCAAGGCAACCCCGGGCCGCGAGTTCTGGACAGATCTGGTACCGCACAAATCCGGCCGCCTGATCCTGTCGCACTGCGTCTACAAGACGTTCATGACCCGCCTGGAACGCGAAGACGGTCTGCCCCGGATTGTCATCCGCAGGCTTGCGGACAATATCGAGCACTCTGTTGCTTTCGACGAAGAAGCCTATTCACTCGGACTGGGCGGCGGTTACGAGTTTGACACGACCACGATCCGGTTCTCTTATTCTTCGATGACAACGCCGTCGCAGACCTTCGATTACAACGTGGAAACCCGAGAGAGAGTGCTCCGCAAGGAGCAGGAAGTTCCTTCCGGACACAATGCGGCAGACTATATCACCCGGCGTCTGATGGCGCCGGCGGCCGACGGGGAAACCGTGCCTGTGTCCCTGCTCTACCACAAGGATACTGAGCTGAACGGTTCTGCACCGCTTCTTCTCTACGGATACGGGTCTTACGGCATCACCATTCCGGCGAGCTTCAACACCAATTGCCTGTCTCTGGTGGATCGCGGCTTTGTCTATGCCATCGCTCACATCCGGGGTGGCAAGGACAAGGGCTTCCGCTGGTACAAGGATGGGCGCCGGGAGAAGAAAAAGAACACCTTCACCGACTTTGTTGCCGCAGCCGATCACCTGGTCGCCGAGAAATTTACCTCTCACGACCGGATTGTTGCCCAGGGTGGTTCCGCCGGTGGCATGTTGATGGGGGCCGTTGCCAATCTGGCACCTGAGAAGTTCGGTGGCATCATTGCCGAAGTTCCGTTTGTCGACGTCCTGTCAACCATGCTTGACGACACCTTGCCTTTGACCCCGCCGGAATGGCCGGAATGGGGCAATCCGATCACGGACAAGGAAGCGTACCAGTACATCGCCTCCTATTCTCCCTACGATAATGTCGAGGCCAAGGACTATCCGGCTATCCTTGCCGTTGCAGGCTTGACCGACCCGCGCGTGACCTATTGGGAGCCTGCCAAGTGGGTTGCCAAATTGCGCGCGACAAAGACCGGCAACAACCAGTTGATGCTCAAGACCAATATGGAAGCAGGTCACGGTGGTGCTTCGGGTCGCTTCGACCGGCTCAAGGAAGTCGCTCTGAACCAGGCTTTTGCGTTGATGGTGACCGGCAAGGCCTGACGCACTGCGATTGTTCACATTTATTTGACACGAAGACCGGGCCCGCATGCGGGTCCGGTATTTCTTTTGCCCCCAAATGGCTTAGGTTGTTTTCAACCAAATTTACAACAACAGTTGAAGGGGATGTCATGACGAAGTCATCACACCGGGGCCTCCTGTCCGCCGCCGGTTTTACTCTTGCTGCCGCCCTGCTCTCGTCCGTTTCTCTTGCAGGCGCCGCAGAGCTGCGCTGGTCTTCACCGACCGATCCCCAGACCATGGACCCGCATGCGGTCAACTCCGCCCCGGTTCTGGGTTTTTTGAACAATGTCTATGAAGGTCTCGTTCGCCGCGACAAGGACATGCAGATCGAAGGCTCTCTTGCAGAAAGCTGGGAACCGTTGGGGGGCGACGGCTGGCGCTTCAACCTGCGTGAAGGCGTCAAGTTCCATGACGGGTCGGAGTTCACCGCCGAAGACGTCCTGTTCTCCTATGAGCGCGCGTCCTCTGAAGAGGCAGATACAAGCTCCTGGTTTGCCCCGGTCAAGGAAGTCAAGATCGTAGACGATTACACTGTCGACTTCCTGACCCACGCTCCCAACCCGATTTTCCCCGATTCCATTGCCAACTTCATGATCATGGACAAGGGTTGGTCGGAAGCGAACAGCGCCGTCCGGCCGGCCAAGGAAACGGAAACCTACGCGACACTGAATGCCAATGGCACCGGTCCCTTCAAGCTTGCGTCCCGCGAGCCTGGCGTCCAGACCGTTCTGGAGCCTTTCGACGGCTGGTGGGATGAAAAAGAACACAATCTGACCAAAGCCACATTCCTGCCGATCGCCAATCCGGCAACGGCAGTCTCAGGCTTGTTGAGCGGCCAGGTCGATCTGATCAACCCGGTCCCGGTTCAGGACGTGAACCGTATTGAAGGCCAGGACGGCCTGACCTTGCACCAGGGTATTGAAGCCCGGGTGATCATGCTCGGCTTCGGTCACAACCAGGATGCGCTGAAATACTCCTCGGAGACGACCGACAAGAACCCGTTCCAGGACCTGAAGGTCCGCCAGGCGGTTCAAAAGGCGATCAATGCGGAAGCCCTGGTCGACAAGATCATGCGTGGCAACGCTGAAGTGGCAAGCCAGCTGGTCAGCCCGCAAATGAAGGGATACAGCGAAGCTGCAAGCGACCGGACCGGTTACGACCTGGACGGTGCAAAGGCTCTTCTGGCTGAAGCAGGCTACGCGGACGGCTTTTCCTTCGGCCTGATGTGCCCGAATGATCGTTACATCAACGACGAAGCACTCTGCAAAGCCATGGCTGCAATGCTGACACAGGCAGGCATGAAGGCAGACCTCACCGCCATGCCTGTCCGCAACTACTGGCCGGAACTGCGGGCCGGTAACTTCGACATGTATCTTCTGGGCTGGTCGCCAGGCACATTCGACGCCGAACATCCGGTCCGTTTCCTGGTCACCACCAAGAATGACGAAAAGAAACTCGGCAGCTGGAACTTCGGCGGCTACTCGAATGCACGCGTCGATGAACTTCTGCCGCTCATTCAGAAGGAAATCGATCCTGCCAAGCGCCAGGAAATGATTGATGAAGTCGCCACGATTATTCGCGACGACGTGGTTTACGTGCCACTGCACATTCAGCCACTGTTGTGGGGCTCCAAGTCGAATGTCGACCTGACACAACGGGCGGACAATTTCCTGATGCTGCGCTGGATCAACGTCAACTGAATCAGCCGCACAAGCTGAGTTCATTTTGGGCCGGCGCATCCAGCGCCGGCCTTTTAGTTTGTGAGCAACGGTTTCAACGGCTCTTTAGAACACAAGTAAAGAGCCGTATTTCACAAAATCTTTTCAGAAATTCCAAATCTGGACCCAATCTCATTTAATAAGAAAACCGAATTATTTCCGAAATTTAATGAAACATATTTTAATTGAACAAGAATAACACCTCACCAAATCTGTAATCATCGATCTGACAAAATAGATCTTGGATCAAGAAACAGAGTTCTGGAGAGGAAATAGCATGAATACTCACACAAGATTCACTAATACCAACTTCACCAGTCTAGATGAACTGTTGCAGCAGCAACTCGATACTCTCACATCCCAGGTTAGTCAGCAGAAACCAGCCGGCCCGCCAGGAGAATTCGAGATTGAGCCAGTAACAGACGCAGCAGCAGGCACTATCGCCGGCAGCCCGAATCCTGTCGACCTGCCCTTCATGAACCTTGATCCCTATGCCCTTGACGGAAAGGAAAACCTTCCGAGTGGCGAACTTCAGGAAGGACCGCAAGGCAATATTGTCTCGGAGATCCAATCTTCGAACGGAGCGGGTGAGCAGCAACTGGGCTTTGGCCTGGAAATGGAGAACTACACGTTCCGCACGAACGACGGGACCCTGGACGTCTTGGAGTTCACCGAAGAGCGCATGACTGAAATCAAGACCATGAACTACAACGGTCAGCTGACCCCCGTGGAGTATCAAAGTGGTCTTGCCTATTTCTTCGAAGGAAATTTCTACGACACGCAGCTGAGACAGCTCTATGTCGAGATGGAAACCGAGGTCGCCACGACGATTCAAACCGAGTTCGACCCGCAAGGCAATCGGATCCTGACCGCTTACGATTACGAGCAGATGCTCAACGTGGAGGGACAGGCGTTCGACTATGGAATTGAAGAATTCGTCATGGAATTCGAGCTGATGGTCGAACTCGAGAGGCTTGACAGCGGAATTTACCAAATGACGCTTTCCGTCGTCTTTGAAGGTGAAATCGTCTACTTGAACGGAGCTGAACGGGAGTACCTCTTCGAAGACGAGATCACTGCCTGGTTCTCAGACCTCAGCGAGGTGAATGTTGACCAGTTTCCGCAGGGCCTGTTTGACGAGATTGCCCGCTTTGCCAACGGCATGGGGGAAGCTTGGGATGGGTTCGGAAACCTCAATGACCATCTTGAAGCAATTCTGTTGCAGCTTCAGGAAGACGGCCACTATCAGGCCTGGGACGATGCGGGCCAGGGTCTGGACAATCCGTTCGACTTTGATCTGCCCAGTATCGACCCGTTCTCCTGATCCAGGCAATCAACCTTCGCCGGTTGATCCAATTTCAAAACCATGAACTCCCCCTTCGTTCATGAAACGGAGGGGGATCAACTGCCTGCCATGCGTGGCTGCATCGAAGCACCGCTTCGCAACTGAAAGCCGGAGCTGCGGGCAGCAATTTCAACATGTGCGTGCCCGCTTGCCCCCCGGTACTTTCGCTTCCCAACACACCGTCCGCCTGCTGGTCACAGCCCGATACGGCGAAGAGAATCTCAGCAATCGGAATTTCGATGGCTGCTCAAAGCGCACGCTTCGAGAACTTCCTGCTGGCAATAGGAAGGAAACAGCCCGGCCAAATGCCACGAGAGGACGGATGAAATTGCCGGCATCAGGCATCGCGATGTCGACTATGTCCCCTTGCACATCCAGCGTTGCTTTGGGAATCCGAATTCACTTTCGATGCGACCCAGAGGACGGACAATTTCCGGATACGGCGCTGGGTCAGCGTCAACAGACGTTTCAGGCAAGAGTGCCATCAGAGACAGGCATCCCTGACACCGGCCTTTTCCCCCTGCCCCTGCCGAACAGTGAAACGTAATCTCAGGTCAACCAGGTCTGTGAACGCCGGATCAGGAGAAGCGGCCCTGAGCTGTGCTCGCTGAATGGATTGGATCGGCTGTCCGGCAACGAAACACCAGGCCACCGCAGACAAAAATCCAGGTGAGAAGCTACGTCAGATACCCAAGGCACAGCCAATCCTAATCCTGACTATTACCTTCCGCTTATTCTTTAGAGAATAAGTAAAGGCAGGAATTCATCAAATTCATTTCGAATATTCCAAATTTACAAGATCAATCATTTAATGCGAAAACCGAATTATTTCCAAAGTTTAATGAACTATATTTTAATTGCACAAATATTACTTCTCACCAAATCTTTAATCACAGATCACAAAATAATAGATCTGGGATCAAGTAAGAGACTTTCAGAGAGGAAACAACATGAATACTCATACAAGGATCACTAATACGAGTTTTACCAGTTTGGATGATCTGCTGGAGCTTCAACTCGATACTATGGCTGCAAAGGCAAATCAGCCGAAACCTCCTGGACCACATGATGAACTGGACATTGTGCCTGCGACCGATGCCGCAACTGGCATCATGGCTGGGGCCGCCAATCCGGCTGACCTGCCCTTCATGAACCTGGACCCCTATGCCCTTGACGGAAAGGAAAACCTTCCAAGTGGCGAACTTCAGGAAGGGCCGCAGGGCAACATTGTCTCGGAGATCCAATCTTCGAACGGAGCGGGTGAGCAGCAACTGGGCTTCGGCCTGGATATGGAGAACTACACGTTCCGAACGGAGGACGGGACCCTTGATGTGCTTGCGCTCAGCGAACAGCGCATGACCGAAATCAAGACCATGAACTACAACGGTCAACTGACCCCTGTGGAGTATCAGAGCGGTCTTGCCTATCACTTCGAAGGAAATTTCTACGACACGCAGCTGAGGCAGCTCTATGTTGCGATGGATGCCGAGGTCGCCACGACGATCCAAACCGAATTGTTCGATACGAATGGCAATCCGGTCCTGACTGCCTACGGATACGAGCAGATGCTCAACGTGGAGGGACAGGCTTTCGACTACGGAATTGAAGAATTCGTCATGGGTTTCGAGATGATGGTCAACCTCGAGAGGCTTGACAGCGGAATTTACCAGATGACGCTTTCCGTCGTCTTTGAAGGTGAAATCGACTACTTGAACGGAGCTGGACGGGACTATCTCTTCGAAGACGAAATCACGGCCTGGTTCTCAGACCTCAGCGAGGTGAATGTTGACCAGTTTCCGCAGGGCCTGTTTGACGAAATTGCCCGTTTTGCCAATGGCATGGGCGAAGCCTGGGATGCGTTTGGCGACCTCAATGACCATCTTGAAGCTATTCTGCTGCAGCTCCATGAAGACGGCCACTATCAGGCCTGGGACGATGCGGGCCAGGGTCTGGACAATCCGTTCGACTTTGATCTGCCCAGTATCGATCCGTTCTCCTGATCGCGGCAACCAGCTTGCCGCAAGTGACCAGGATCACTGAAACCAGGCATTGCCCCTCCGCTCATACGAGCGGGGGGTTCAGCTGATCGTGTCTTGATTTTGACCGGTTCTTCGGTTCAATAGAAACCTGTTGCAAATCAGTCAATTGAGATGCCCGCCAAAGGGTGTTCGAGATACAATCACTGGAGTTCGCCATGCCCCGTCCCATCCGCAGCGCTTTGGAAGCTGCTCGCAGGCTCAAGACAGGTTTGCGGATCGCTCCGGCAATAGCGGCAACATTCGCCCTGGCGGCATGCCAATCCCAGTTCCAGCAACCATCTGACCTGCTGTTTGCTCCCACCTTCAGCAAAACGCGTCAGAACATTCCCTACACCTACAACACGCCCTACGACTGCCGAAACTTCACCGGATCCGGCTACAAGGGGATTGCTGGGGGTGTCGTTTATGATTTCGACAAAAGATACGTGATCTCTCAGGCCGGGTGTTTCCAGTCACAACAGGAATGTCAGGCTTGGTTGTCGGTCATGCGCAGTTACATTGATGTTCCGCGCTTTATCGGCTGCCAATCCTACGTGGCCTAAGGGAACATCAAACCGGAAGCACGCCCTGTAGGATGGGATAACCGGCAACGTAAGTCTCCACATAGTCGCGCAGGCACTTTGCCCGCGCGCTCAGCAAACGGCCTGTTGGCCAGACCATGTAGGCCTCCCGGTTTTGTCCTTGCCATTGCGGCATGACCAGCTGCAGTCTTCCGTTTCTCAGGTCCTCGGACGTTTCACTGACCGGCAACAGGGATATTCCCAGCCCATCCGCAGCCATTTGCCCGGCAAGGCCGATATCGTCCACTGCAATATCTGCGCTCAGGTGCAGCGTTTCAGTGGCCCCCGTTTCCGAGTTTTCCAGTAGCCAGTTAGGCAGCACCGATACGCCAATCAGCCTATGGCCCCTCAAATCTTCGGGTTTCAACGGACTGCCGGCACTCTCCAGATAGTCCGGTGAGGCAACCAACATTGTTGCGACGGAGCCAATGCGCTTTTGAAACAGGTGCAGATCCGTCTGCACCCCGATCCGCAATGCCAGATCAATCCTGTTCTCAAGAAGATCCTTGTTCTGATTGCTCAACTGCAAAGACAGCTGGATTTCAGGATAATCCCTGAGAAATGCCGACCACATCGGTTGCAACAGGCCGACCGAAATATTTGTTGGCGCGGCAACCCGCAGGCGTCCTCGCATTTCATGCAAATCTGCGCTCAGCCCCCGCTTCGCTGCTTCAGCCTGATCCATCAAATCGGCAAAAGCCTCGTAATAGGCCTCTCCTTCCGACGTCAGGGAAAACTTGCGTGCAGAACGGTGGATCAGCTGAGCACCGATCTCTTCCTCCAGCTTGCGCAAACGCCGTGTGACGGTTGCTGCTGGCAACTGCAGGTGTCGCGCTGCTGCCGAAAGAGACCGGTTTTGAGCAATGCAAACAAACAGAGCCAGATCGTCAAGCATGATTCCATTTTCGTAATTTAAGTATCCATGATTCGTTATAGATTCTATTTTTCGGAATAAATAGACCTTCCCGTGCAAACTCATTCACGGAAGGATCCTTCAATGCCCAAACACTACATCAGTGCCTGCATCGAACTTGAGAATGGCGCGGACCTTCAAAAGGCTGAAAAAGGACTGCGGCTCCTTGCGGAGCAAACACAAGACGAACCCGGTTGCCTGCTCTTTGAAATCCGTCAGAACCTGAAAGAGCCGAACAAATTCACTTTGTGGGAATGCTGGACCGACCGGCAGGCCTTGAGCGACCACTTCGAGATGGAGCACACAAAGGCCTATCTCGCGCAAAATCTCACTCGCGTGAACTATATCGAGGAACTTGGCGAGATCGGCATGCCGGCCGATGAGAAGGCAGCGTGAGTTCCGGATGAAACACCGGTTGATCACCACCTTCCTGATGTCACTCGGACTGTCCTTTTTCATGTCGTGCTGGGTGACATTCATAAACCTGGGTTGGAGCGAGACCTTCCTGGAACAGTGGATGGCCGCCTTTCGCCTCGCCTGGCCGGCGGCCGCTGTCATTGCCTTCTTCCTCGGACCTGCCGTGCAAAGAACAGCCACGCTGATTTCCAGGCATTTGCCTTAACATTCACCGGAGCAGACATGATCTTGGAACGTCAAAACTTTGAGCAACTCGGCTTGCCGGTCGGCCCCTATACCCATGCCGTCAGACATCAAAACACACTCTACACCTCTGGTTTCACCGCCTTCGGAACAGATGCCCAGAACGGCAGCGCCAGCGAGCAAACACATGCCGTGCTCGATCAATTGCAGTTCATTGCCCGCCAATACGGGAAAGACCTGAAAGACCTTCTGAAAGTGACCATTTTCGTCACCGATCCTGAGGACATTCCAGGTATTCGGGAAGCTGCACAGTCGCGCTACGGCGATGCGGTTCCGGCAAGTTCCCTGGTCATGACCTCCGGCCTGTTCTCTCCAGAGCTCCGGATCGAGATTGAAGGAATATTTGCCCTTTGATCACCGAGCGGTAAAGAAGAATTGAGATCAACTACTGGAAACTAGGTAGTTCTCTCAAAATACCTAAAAAGAAAAATAGGGTACAATTTTAGTTCAAGCACTAAATAAAAAGCTTACAATTGTGCTCGGACAATACGTCCAAATCAAACAGAACTTAACCACCTGGAACTCAGGTGGTTTTGTTTTGGACCTACTTGATCAGACCATGACCTCAGTCGTCAGCGAGTATCTTGCGAAAGAACAGCGTTTCTTTGATCGGGGTTTCGTAATAGGCGTCGATTTGCTCAAATCCGGCGGCCGTGTAGAGCTTGATGGCTCCGGTCATTGTAGGAAGCGTGTCCAGCACCATCGACCGATATCCCGCAAGTACGGCGGTGTCGAGAATTTGCTCAACCAGCGCGCCACCAACACCTAGTCCCCGGCCTTCGGGCAACACGTAGAGGCGCTTCATTTCGCAAGTGCCGCCCTCATCAAACCGGCGCAACCCGACACACCCCAGGACGATTCCCTGCCTGTCTTTCGCCAGGAACAGAGCCCCTTCCGGGGGAGCGTATTTGCCCGGCATTCCGTGCAGTTCCTCTTCAATCCCCTGATAGGAAAGGTCGATGTCCAGCCAGTCGACATAGGCACGAAACAGCGTCTTGACGATCTCAAGTTCATCGCCCGTTTCGACTGGAGCGATGACAAATCCGGTTTGAGAGGACATGAAAACAAAAAAGCCTGATGTTGTTTGCGGTCAGTTGCCGGGCGCAATCGCTGGAATTGCCTTCAGATAAGCTGCAATTGCCTCACGATCGCTCGCGGGAAGCCGAGCCATGTTCTCCTGAACATGAACCATTTCACCGCCCACGGAATCATAATCCGGCGTGAAGCCACTTTCCAGGTAATAAGCGATGTCCGCAGCGCTCCAGCTACCGAACCCGCCTTCAACCGGCGTGATATCGGGGATCTTGCCATCTCCCGTTGGCGCCGGCGCTCCTCCCAACCACTTGGACAAAACCAGCCCACCCGCGAAGTCGCGTTCGGTGTGGCACTCTCCGCAATGCCCGGGCCCTTCCACAAGGTATCGTCCACGATCCCAAATCACCTGATCAACATCCCCCTCTGAAACGGGAGATGCGATCACCGGAGCCGGATCCAGGAACATACGCTTCCAAAGGCCCAGGCCTCGGCGCATGTTGAACGGAAACCCCAGTTCATGGTCGGCAGCTTTGCCCTCAACTTTCGGCAGGGTCTTCATGAATGCAAAGAGGTCCCCCAAGTCACTGTCCGTCATCCGGGCGTAGGAGGTGTACGGAAATGCCGGATAGTAGTTTTCACCGCCAGGAGATGTGCCGTGGGTCATGGCATTTGCAAAATCGACAAGCGACCAGTTGCCGATGCCATCTGCTTCGCTTGACGAGATATTCGGCACAACAAACACGCCGAATGGTGTTTCAAGCCTGAGACCACCGCCAAGTTTGAGCAGTTCCTCCCCTTTTGCGCCCTTGGCTGCATGACAGGAGGCACAGCCACCGGCCCAGAACACAAGCTCACCCTTTTCGGCATCCCCCTCTTTCAGGGAGGCCGCTTCCTGAGCACTGATTTGTGTTGGAGCGGAGAGCCCCCATGCCGTCCCGGCCGCCACAACAGCAAGCACAAAAAGGACAACTAATGCCTTTTTCATGGGGGCCTCTCCAGAATGTCGCGTCACAAATTTTCGATGTAGAACCGGTCAGTTCTTCTTACGGTAAGTCTCGTGGCACGATTTGCAAGTGCCAAAAACCGGTCCCATGGCGGCCTTGAAGGCATCCAGATCGGCCGGACCGTCTTTACCTGAAGCAGAAGCAGCTTTCTCGGTCGCAGCAGAGAATTTGGCCAGTTCGGCCGCAAAGCCATCCGCATCCTCCCAGATCTTGGCTGTTGCGCCCGTTTCACCCTGGTCCGAACCGGCAGGAAAAAAATCACCGAAGGTAACGGAAGCCGAACGCATTGTTGCGATGACCGCTTTGCCCGCGACCGGATTATAGTCGATTTCACCTTTCATCATTCCGCCGCCAAGACCTGCCGCCGCGCCTACGGACGACATGATGGCTTGCCGGGTTGCGACCGGGTCCTCAGCGGCATGTGCCGCAACTCCAGCCAAACCCAGCCCTGTAACCAGAGCAGTAGACACAACTCTCCCGAGAACGCGCATGACCCTCTCCCTCTCGATTCACGCATCAAACGGTGCCGAAGCACCGGGAAGAGTACAGCCCAGAATTGGCAGGATAATAAAATCACGCTCCCGTGATCAGGGATCGGCGACGCCGGTTTCGACGGCTGTCACGAGACCCCGGACATAAAAAAAACCCCGATCCTTTCGGACCGGGGTTCTAATCATAAGACGATGAATTGTCTTATTTTACAGCAGCTTCATAAAGCTCGAGGACGTAGTCCCAATTGACCATGTTGTCGACAAAGGCTTCCAGGTATTTTGGACGCGCATTGCGGTAATCGATGTAGTAGGAGTGCTCCCAAACATCGCAGCCCAGGACCGGGGTCGCGCCATGAACGAGCGGGTTCTCACCGTTCGGCGTCTTCATGATTTCCAGTTTGCCATCCTTGACAGCAAGCCATGCCCAACCGGAACCGAACTGGCCGATACCGGCAGCAATGAAGTCCGCGCGGAATTTGTCGAAGCCGCCAAGATCACTGTCGATGGCAGAAGCGATTGCGCCCGGCAGCGAGGTGCCGCCACCATCCTTCTTCATCCATTTCCAGAAATGAATGTGGTTGTAATGCTGGCCGGCATTGTTGAAGAGCGGAGCGTTCTTGCCGTAGCTCTCTTTTACGATCTCTTCCAGAGACTTGCCTTCAAGGCCGCTGCCTGCCAGCAGCTCATTGCCCTTGGTGACATAGGCCTGGTGGTGCTTGTCATGGTGAAACTCAAGCGTTTCAGCAGACATGTAAGGGGCCAGCGCATCATATGCGTACGGCAGGTCAGGCAATTCGAAAGACATGACAAACTCCTCAAAAAGGTCATTGACCGGCGGTCTGGACCAAAGGCCCGAAGGGCCGTGTCGAGCGGCAAAATAGGATTGCCGGGCCCGGACGGCAAGCACCGAAGTCCAAAATAAAGAAATTTTTTCTTTTTTTTTAGACCTCGTCCGGCTGGAAGGCGCTGCGAAACAGTTTTCCATCGAAGCTGTCGGGCACCTCACCGTCCCTTGCATAGACGAATAGCGCAGCTCTCAGAATGGCACTGAGAGTGGTCACAAACAGGGCACTGACCAGCATGATAGTGATACCGACGGCCAGAAGGCCGCCGCCCAGCGCCGGGTTGTCATCAAACTCGGACACGCCCCAAAACAGCAGTGGAAGCGCCAACAGAGAGGTGCCCAGGTTCAGGACACCCAGACCGACATAACCGACCAGCGCCTCTCCCCATGTCTTTCGAATTGCACCCACCGAACGTTTGACCGCAGCAACCGGCCCGACACCGTCAACCACCAGGATCGGCATTACAAAATAGGTGGCAACGGCCCAACCTGCCCCAAGCAAATCGACGAACACATTGCCAAGACCACGCATCCGGCTCTCCAGGATCTGCAAAAGCCAACCGACGGTCGCCGTAATCAGTGCCCAGACCAGAATGTGAGGCAATCTGCGTAGCGCGGAACTGAGACCATCCTTGATGGTTGGATTTCCACCGCCAAACCGGATCAAGGCACACGTCAGCAGACCGGCGTTGAAGAAGATCATGACGAAATAGCTGACGAAAAAGAGCACAAACGCCGTCCCCCAAAACCAGGGAGACTGATCGGGTTGAGCCTGGTCCAAGGTGGACTGAGCTAAGCCCTGCAAAGTGGGCGACAGATAGACAACCCAGGCGCCGCTTCCAACAATAGCGACCAATGAGGCTGCGCTCATGATCGGAAACAGCAGCATTTCCTTGTCGAGCATAAGCACCTTCCAGCTTGCTTTGGCAAAGGTGAATGCCCGTTCGAACTTCTCAATCACAATCGGCCTCCTGATCGAAACATTCCGCTACATGACCTAAACCAGAGAGCTAAGGAGAAGAGCGGGATGCAGTTGGCATTGTAGAGTTCAGAAAAATCGAGGAATCATGCGCCATGTACTGGTTAAACTACAAAGCATTTAGAGCACCAGACCAGAACAGGAACTTTCATTTACCTGCCGAAACATAGGTCGCCATAATATCAATCACAAGAATACAGACGGTAACATGAATAATGTTTCACCCACCTGACTGTGTTCTACCTATCGCGTGTTGCATTAAATGCACCTGAAAGCTCAATAAGAGGGCCTTCAAAAAACTGATCAGTGTTTGGTGAAGCAAAATTCGTTGCGAGGTCGAGCAGCCTACCGCTTTGCAGGATATTCAGTCCGCGCTGGAATCAAAATACGAACACACCTCTGCAAACATTTGTTTTTAAACATCCATTTCCCTCTTCCCCCGTCAAATACTCAAGCAACCAGTTATGTAGCTGGCCACTTAATCAACCAAATAGTTGACTATTTCCTGCTACGCTGATAATTCATCCAAATGGTTGAATGATAGATTCATCCGAGCTTCCGGTCCGACAACGAGATCACCGGAACCCGGGTGGCCTGAAGGGAGGCAAGACATGGAATTTGCCAATGTGAATTGGATCGCAGTTATTGCCGGAACAGTTGTAGCATTCCTGTTCGGTTGGCTCGTCTATTCTCCGATGCTCTTTGCCAAGGCCTGGGCAGAAGGGTCTGGCATCGAGCTTACGGCTGAAAGTCGACCTCCCATGGGTGCGATGGTTCTACAGATTGTCGGCCTGTTCTTTCTGGCAACCGTTATCGGTGTGACCGCCACCATCAACGCCTTGTTTGCAGCTATTCTTGCCATACTGGCCGCTGCCTGCCTGACAATTTCAAACGGTGCGTTTTGCGGCAAGTCCAGAGCTGCCCTGACAATCGATGCCGGCTACATCATCGGTGCGGGCATTCTGATGATCGCGGCCCAGGGCATTCTCTAGAGTCTCCATCCCTGACGAGGCCCACAGGAAGCAAATTCCTGCGGGCTTTTTTGCGTCATCCCATGAGTTTGGCAAACAAAGTCGTCCTGCCACGTTCTGGTCGGACGTGTCCGACGCCTCTTTGGCTTTGCCGGTGACAATCTTGCCAATGCGTGGCAGGGTTGAAACATTCGGCCACCCTCCCCGCTCTGGCGCGTTTCCAGCCAGCAATCTCAATTCGAAAGAGGTTCGCATGCCAACACAGGACCGTGCTCCGATCGCACTCGCCCTAGGTGGACTTTTTTCGCTGGCGGCTGCCATGGGCATCGGGCGCTTCGTCTACACACCGATCCTCCCTTTCATGACCGACGGACTGAAGCTTCCCGCCGATGATGCCGGCCTGATCGCATCCGCCAATTTCCTGGGCTATCTTGTCGGTGCACTCGCCGGGGCAGCACGATCTCTCCCGGGCAATCCGCGGCACTGGTTCCTGGCAGGCCTCCTGGTAAGCGCGATTACGAGCGCAGCTATGGCGATCACTTCCACGCTTGCCCTGTTTCTTTTCATCCGCTTCGTCAGCGGAATTGCCAGCGCGTTTGTGCTTGTATTTTCAACAACATTGGTGCTGGAACGCCTGAATGCTGCAGGCCGCGGCAGTCTGTCAGCAGTTCATTTCGGCGGCGTTGGCTGCGGCATCGCATTTTCCGCGCTTCTGATCAGCGGCACTGCACATTATTCAGAAAACTGGCAAACTCTCTGGATCGTCAGCGCAATCGCAACGTTCATTTTCATGGCACTTGCTGCCCGGCTCGTACCGCCGCTGACCAAGGCCGCGCAGGCTGCGGAGAACGACTCTCGGCACGACGGCGAACCGCCGAAACTGATCAACAGCAGTCTGATACGCCTCATCCTGGCATATGGCCTGTTCGGGTTCGGCTATGTCATCACCGCAACATTCGTATCGGCAATCGCAAGATCCATTCCTGCCCTGCAGCCGACGGAGCAATTCGTTTGGCTGGCTGTCGGACTGTGCGCCGCCCCTTCCATCTATATCTGGAACAAGGTTGCGAACGCTGCCGGGGCACGCAAGGCCTTTGCCATTGCCTGTGTCCTGGAGGCAGGTGGTGTCGCGCTGACGGTGCTCAGCACTGCACCTGTCGTGTTTTTGCTGGGAGCCGCTTTGCTCGGCCTGACATTCATGGGCATCACCGCCCTCGGCTTGATGGAGGCGCGCCGCCTCGCCGATGCAGGCGGACCGGCCTCGGTCCGCCAAATGCTGGCGGTCATGACCGCCAGTTTTGGCCTGGGACAGGTAATAGGTCCTTGGTTTGCGGGGAGCCTGCATGCCGTGACGGGCTCGTTCGAAGCCCCGTCACTGGCCGCGGCCGCAGCTCTGCTCGTCGCTGCGGCACTGGTTGTGCGATAAACTTTCCGCGATGATCAGGAGTGCGAGAAGTCCCAGTAGAGATCGCGCGCCCGTGCAGCAATCGGCCCCGGCTGCAGGTCACGTTCCTCGATGCGTTTGACCGGTGTCACCTTGTTGTAGTTGCCGGTCGAGAAAATCTCGTCTGCTTCCAGGAACTCGTCGTAATGCATTGTCCGCTCGAACACTTCGTAACCGGCTGAATCGAGCAACTGGATGACACGCTGACGTGTAATCCCGTTCAGGAAGGTGCCGTTCGGAGCCGGAGTATGCACCTTGCCATCCTTGGCCATGAAAATATTGGCCGAAGTCAGTTCGGCAACGTTTCCAACCATGTCTCGGACAACCGCATTGTCAAAGCCGCGGGACTTGGCTTCCAGCATGGCGCGGGCATTGTTGGGATAAAGACACCCCGCCTTGGCGTTGACAGGCATACATTCCATGGTCGGGCGCCTGTAAGGAGAAAGTGTGATGCTTGATGCGGCATCCTTTGGCGCCATTGGCGCATCGAAGAGACACAGGCAGAAGCGGGTGGTTTCCGGATCACCGGTGATAATGCCGTGACCGTCTCCTTCAATCCAATACATCGGCTTGACGTAGATCTGCTGATGGCTGCCGAATTTTTCGCAGCCTTCCTTGGTCAGCTCGATCATCTCGCCGACCTGCATGGTCGGTTTCATGCCAAGGGCAACAGCTGAATCGTTCACTCGTTTGCAGTGCAAATCGATGTCGGGCATGACGCCCTCGAAGAAGCGGCCGCCATCGAACACGCTCGACCCAAGCCAGGAGGCATGGGTCCGAGGACCCATGATGGGCGGGTTACCTTCGTGCCAGTCTCCATCGATCCAGGTCCAGGTGTCGCTCAAACCGCTCATAAATCGTCCCTCTTCGTCGCTGCTGTTCGGCAGTTCGTTCCGCCGACACAACACCGGCTGTTTCCTTGGGTCAATAGCTTACCAGAACTTTGAGAAAAGTTGCCGCCTTTATTCTCCATCACCACCTGATTGGAGATGGTTTCATTCGAATAATTACGACAAGAGGAATTTTCTTTCTGACATGTTTTACCAGACCGGACTTACTGCCTGTCACACGAAAAATTCTTCTTCAAGGTCACATTCCTGCAATGCGCAGCCTTACTCAAAAGGACCTTTTGTCATCCGCATCGCCCAGCTCACCGCGTTGACACAGCGCGGCGTTCCTTACGGCAAAGTGATGATTGACAATCACTCATTTTTGTTCACTATATGTTCCTTTCAGCTACAGGATGATGGATATGGAACAACGCATCTCGATGACAACGCTTGCAGTACCGGATGTTGCAGAAGCCCGGCGTTTTTTTGAGGAAGGTCTCGGCTGGACCGTAAATGCCGCCCCCTCACCTGAAGTGGTTTTCTTCCAGATTGTCGGAAGCGTTTTCTCCCTTTACAGCCGCGACGCACTTGCCAATGAGATCGGGCGCGAGGTCACGCAGGAAACGACCGGAGCGATGACACTTGCCTGGAACGCCCGATCGAAAGCAGAAGTCGACGAAATGTTTGCCAAGGCAGTCTCGGCGGGCGCTGCGCCCGTCAAACATCCGGAAAAGGCGTTCTGGGGTGGATATTCTTCCTATGTGGAAGTCCCCGGCGGACATCTCCTTGAAATAGCTCACAATCCCTTCTGGGCCATCGAAGAAGACGGCTCGATCACGTTGCCTCCAGCCCAATAGTGCAAAAAAGAGGTTGGATGCGACCTTTGTCGCAGTCAACAGCGCTTGACGCACGGTCTGCCACGGGGTTCTCTTTCGCAATCCCAGAGTGACTTCGGATCAGGACGGTATCGGTCACGATAATTCGGATCGAGTGCAGTTGCTCTATCACGAGAGATACACGGGCAAACCCAGTTTCACGAGCAGCACTTTTGTGCCCTGGTTGTTAAACTCTTGCCCATTGAGCAGGCCAAGGAGGGCCAGAGATGGCGTATGCTGCCTTTGTGTTTGATGCGTATGGAACCTTGTTCGACGTACATGCGGCCGTACGCAAGCACGCAGCCAAGCTTGGTCCGGATGCCCAGCGGTTGTCCTCGCTGTGGCGGGAAAAGCAGCTGGAATATTCCTGGGTCCGCGCTCTCATGGGCCGGTACAAGGACTTTTGGGAACTGACGGAACAGGGGCTGGACACGGCCTTCGCCCTAGTTCCTTCGGCGGACAAGTCCCTGCGCGATGACCTCTTGAATGCTTATTGGAAACTGGATTGTTACCCTGAGGTGCCTCAGGTTCTGACAACACTCAAGGCAACCGGGGCCAAAATCGCGATCCTGTCCAACGGCTCTCCGAAAATGCTTGAGGCGGCTGCGAAGGCGGCCGGCCTGACGGAACTCTTTGACGAGATTTTCTCCGTCGACGAGCTGCGCACCTTCAAGACCGATCCTCAAGTATACGAAATGGTGACGACGCACTTCCGGATCTATCCGGAAGAGGTCTCATTCCAGTCTTCAAACCGATGGGACATCGCCGGAGCAGCCGCGTTCGGCTTCCGCACTGTGTGGATGAACAGAACCGGCATGCCGGACGAATATCCGGATCTTGCCCCCAAAGCGGTTCTGGCCGACCTCACCGGCCTCACAACATTGGGTTAAGCCTGGATCACCTGAAATACGCCCTGCCAGCGGCCATCCGTTGGCAGGGCACTCAAGGGCAACGTGCCGGGACGACTAGAAAGCCCGGGAAATGCCCAGCATGAAGCGGTGATTTCCCGAATTCCGGCTGACGCTGGTTCCGCCAAAATTCGACTTGTCATCAACGATGCCTGTCAACGAATAGTCCGCCCGAACGCGCCAGTTTTCCTGAACTGCAACTTCAAGGCCACCACCGACGACCGGACCGAGAGAAACAGACGACTTCTCCTTTCCGTTGGCCTTCAGGCTGTGCTCAGTCGCTGCCACGCCAACACTCAGATAAGGCATGAAATTGCCCAAGGGCAGCCCGGCCCGCGCCTTGGCATTAACGGTCCATTTCGCTCCTGCTTCGACGGTGCCAAGCGTCGGATGCTTGCTCTTTTCGCGCCCGCCCAGATAGGTCGCGCCACCTTCAACACCAAGCACGAAGCGGGAAACTTCCCAGTTGTAACCACCAAACAATCCAAAGGCGGCATCAACCCGGGACAGGTCCTTTGACCTGCCATTCGCCTTCACATCAGTGACCGTCTGAGAAGGCCCAGCTTCAAATCCGATATACGGTCCGGCCCATAGTGAATCGGGTGCAGCAACAGGAACGAATTCCGGCTCTCCAAACGTTCCCGGATCAGCCGCGTGTGCGCCCGATATCAACACAACCAGAACGCCGCAAAGGATCAGTGGTTCCAGCAGCCAGTGGCGGCGAAGGCCCCGCAGGACCGTCTTGCGCGCGGCCATCTCCCCGACGTTGACGCGCGTTGCCGGAGCAAAAAAATCATAATTGGCAAAAGGACTTACCATAAACGATCTCACTTCATTCTTATGATGATGATCGAATTACAACAGCCATTTCTTATTGTAAAACGATAATTTTAAATATGAAGGCAATAATTTTTTTGTCAATAGCAATATTTTAAATTGCACACTTCAGACAGATGCAGTAGACACGCAGCCATTGAAGCCGGACAAATGGAGTAACCCATGAGCGAACTTGATCGGACCGACCGTGAAAAACGGCTCGCCCGGATTCGCAAACTGTCTGCATTCATGAAGTGGGCAGTTTCGCTGGTCCTTGTCGCCATTATTCTGCTCGGTGGCCTGGTTGTTGTCGAACTGACCTTGCCAACAGAACTGCTGCTTTCGCCGGACGAAACGTTTGATTTTGCGGAGGTTGAACGCCGTCTGGACGAGGTGCCCTATCTTCAAAGGCTTGGCATAGCTGCCCTTTTCGGCATCGCAGTTGCTCTTCTATCACTGGCCGTCTGGAACATCCGTCAGGTGTTCAAGCGGTTCCAGGCAATGGAGTTCTTTTCTCCCAAAACACTGGCCAATGTCATTTCGATCGGTGTCTGGCTGATCGTTTTCGCGATATTCGACCTGATCAGCGACCCCATCGGGTCGGTCATTCTGACTTACGACTTTCCTCCCGGCGAACGCCTGGTCGAAGTCACCTTGGACGGCGCGGAGATTTTCTGCCTGGTGCTGGGAACCTTGATGCTGCTGCTCGGCTGGATCCTGCGGGAAGCTGCGCTGATTGCAGATGAAAACCGCCAGTTCGTGTAAATCTCGGTCACGGAGAAAAAACGTGGTTGCTGACATCTCCTCGCAGCCGGGCAAGCGTCTTCAGCGTATCCAACGCTGCGCACAGGCAATGAAATGGGCTGCCTCCATCTGCCTTGCCGGCCTGGTTCCGCTCTCGGGTCTCCTGGCTCTTTCTGTGTTGTATCCCCATTACGTGCCCTTCATCGGCGACAATCCGGTTTCGATTGGTGAGGAAGAGAGGATGCTCTCTGAGCTTTCACTGGCGCAGCGTGGATCACTGACCGTCCTGCTCATCGTTTCGCTATCCTTGCTTCTGGGAGCGCTTTGGACTTTGAGGGGCTTGTTTGCGCGCTTCCAGAATGCGGAGTTCTTTACCGGTAGAACCCTGGACGCTATGGCGTCTTTGGGATTTTGGCTGATCTCTTACGCAATATTCGACTTTGCCAGCGATCCCGTTTCGACGCTTATCGCAACTATGGACTACCCGGAAGGCCAAAGGGTTGTTGACGTCAGCGTTGATGGTGGGGAAATATTTTGCATGATTCTCGGGACACTGATGCTGTTGCTCGGCTGGGTCATGCGCGAGGCAGCTGCGCTCGCTGAAGAAAACCGACAAATAGTATAGCGACCCTTCATGCCCATCATCATCGAACTGGATGTCATGCTCGCGCGCCGCAAGATGCGGTCGAAGGAGCTCGCAGAACGCATCGGCATCACCGAGCAGAACGTTTCCCTGCTGAAATCAGGCAAGGTTAAGGGCGTCCGCTTCGAAACGCTGGAAAAGATCTGCGAAGTGCTGGACTGCCAACCAGGTGACATTTTGATCTACGAACCAGACAACAGTGCCGAGAGCTAAAGAGAACCGTTTTCAGACCTGTTTTTCATCCCGGGAACTCCAGCCCGGCGCAAGCCAGCCCTTCTACTGCTTCACCGGTAATCCGGACAATCCAGAAAGCACAGGTGACCTGGCGGCCATGGCACTCAAGAAACCCTATTTCGACGAACGGCCTGCACCCGCATCCAGAGCACGCTTTAGAACCGGCAAGCTTCTGAACCTGCAGGAAAAGCCGGTCTGTGATTGCACGCTGTATGACCTTGAAAACGGCAATACCGGCATCATCCTTCAGAACGAAGAACAGGTGGTTCCGGAAACAGTGTTCATTCAGGACGACAAGGACCTGACATTCACGCTCGCCCAGATCCGCTGGCGCATGGGGCCTTACCTCTTCAGCGAGAACCTGGAACGACCAGTGCCTCTAAGCCAGGTCCAGAAGGGATGACCATCGTTTTTGATTTTCAGATAGCTAGAAACCTGCATCAAAGTTCAACCTGTAATTAAGTCTCGCAAGTTACGCTCGCATAGAATGTTACTTGGTTTGAGAAGTTGATGACGTCTGAGCGTTCCTTTCATAAGTATCCAAAAAGCCTTTGGTTTTTTGCATTTACTGCCTTTATTTTCTGTCTTCAGTATTTCCCGACTGTTGGTGTGTTTCTGATGATGGTCGGTGCTATACTTTGGTCGATCCTACTAATAAATCTGGGCTTTTTTGGTATTGCAACTGAAGCGATCATGGGGCGGGTCCACAGGATATGGATAATATTTCCCATCCTTTGGTTTGGCGGTTACTTTCTGTTTGCACTCAACGATCATTTGACCGTCTCACAGTTGCAGACTGAACTTGGTCAAGCAAACGCGGCTGTCGCCATCCCCTTCGACGCCACGTTCGATGAACTGATTTTCACGAACTTCAATGTCGCTGCAGATCTGGTCGAGGACTATAGAGTTCCAGTTGTCTTCATCAACAATGCTGGCAACGGAAAAACGGGTACGGTTGCTGCTCAACTGGCAAAGATGTCTCTTTGTGACCTGGTTCGCTTTGACCCCGCCTTCAGGGAAGCCGGAATTCACATTCGTCTTATTCGGACGAAATCCAAGGGAGACGTTCGTTCGACCTGGGACGAAAGCCGATGCATTCTATTTTTGCCCCTAAAGTCCGAGCCTCAAGGCATAACCGTCGTTGAATCCACTTCCACCCAGATAGAATATGGCTTGCCTGTTGAATTCTCCGAAATGATCATAACCACTATAGACAACAACCAACATGCACTCGTGTATGGAAAGGCTCGCCCCCTAAGCTGGTGGCCTAAACCCATTATTGGCTGCGCCCTAAATTCCTCCAATCCGAGCTGGGATTGCTTTTGGGAATTCTCTCGTGACAACGTGGTACTCGCTGCTCCACCTGATCGAAAATACCGCGTAGCGTCTGATCTTATTGCTAACGTCCTAGGATTAGAACTTGTTACGGCTGAAACCCAACAGGTCGTGCAGTCTTCAGACCTAAAAGCTTTGATGCAAAGCATTGTCGACGAATTCAGGTCAACGGAGCAGCGTTCGGAGTTCCTGCAAAGCACCTCGACGGACTGAGCTCTTGTCAAACTGCTTCTCAATCCGAAGAGACCATCAAAACCATGGCGACAAGGAACTTATTCAGCCGCTTCCGCAGACCCGTAGCCCAACTGTTCGTTCAGCTTGCCGATCAGGCCGATCGCGGCTTCCGCGATAACAGTGCCAGGGGGGAAGATTGCCGCAGCGCCCGACTGGTAGAGTTCGTCATAATCCTGCGGCGGCACGACACCGCCGACAACAATCATGATGTCCTCACGCCCCTCCTCCGCCAGTGCCTTCTTCAAGGCCGGAACGAGGGTCAGATGGCCCGCGGCAAGCGATGACACACCAACCACGTGGACGTCGTTTTCTACGGCCTGACGGGCAGCTTCTTCCGGTGTCTGGAAGAGCGGACCGATATCGACGTCGAAACCAAGATCGGCGAATGCCGAAGCAATCACCTTCTGGCCGCGGTCGTGTCCGTCCTGTCCCATCTTGGCGACAAGAATACGCGGCCGACGGCCATCGTTGTCCTCGAAGGCCTCAACCAGTTTCTGAACCTTTTCCATGGCTCCGGACATGCCACCTGCTTCCCGTTTGTAGACACCGGAGATCGATTTGATTTCCGCCTTGTGGCGATCAAACACTTTTTCCATCGCCAATGATATCTCACCGACGGTCGCTTTGGCACGTGCCGCCTTCACGGAAAGATCCAGAAGGTTGCCGTCCCCGGTCTCGGCGCATTTGGTCAGGGCATCAAGTGCGGCTTGGGTCTCGCTCTCGTCGCGCTCTTCGCGCAGGCGTTTCAGCTTGTCGATCTGCGCGGCCCGAACCTGCGCATTGTCCACTTTCAGGACATCGATTGCCTCTTCACTGTCCGGCTTGAACTTGTTGACGCCGACAACGGTCTGGGCACCGCTGTCAATCCGCGCCTGCGTCTTGGCAGCCGCCTCTTCAATCCGCAGCTTCGGAATGCCTTTTTCAATAGCCTTTGCCATTCCACCAAGCTCTTCCACTTCGCGGATGTGGGCCATTGCCTTTTCAGCAAGATCGGATGTCAGCTTCTCGACATAATAGGAACCGCCCCACGGATCGATGACCTTTGTGGTGCCGCTTTCCTGTTGCAGGAACAATTGGGTGTTTCGGGCAATGCGTGCGGAGAAATCGGTCGGCAACGCCAGAGCTTCATCGAGAGCATTTGTGTGCAGCGACTGGGTGTGCCCCTGCGTTGCGGCCATGGCTTCAACACATGTCCGAATGACGTTGTTGAAGACATCTTGCGCGGTCAGCGACCAACCCGACGTCTGCGAATGCGTCCTCAAGGACAGTGATTTCGGGTTCTTCGGCTGGAAATTCTCCTGCATCAGGGTCGCCCAGATCAGACGCGCAGCCCTCAGTTTGGCAACTTCCATGAAGAAGTTCATGCCAATTGCCCAGAAGAACGACAGGCGCGGCGCGAACTGGTCGATATCCATGCCTGCGGCGACACCTGCGCGAGCATATTCAATGCCGTCGGCAATCGTGTAGGCGAGTTCCAGATCCGCCGTCGCCCCTGCTTCCTGCATGTGATAGCCGGAAATGGAAATCGAATTGAATCTCGGCATGTTCCTGGACGTGAACTCGAAAATATCCGAGATGATCCGCATCGAATGCTTGGGCGGGTAAATGTAGGTATTGCGGACCATGAACTCCTTCAGAATGTCGTTCTGAATGGTGCCCGACAGGTCCTTTTGAGCTACACCCTGCTCTTCCGCCGCAACGATGTAGAGAGCCAGAACCGGCAGAACGGCGCCGTTCATGGTCATGGAGACGCTCATCTTGTCCAGCGGAATGCCGGAAAAAAGCGTACGCATGTCATAGATCGAGTCGATCGCAACACCGGCCATGCCGACATCGCCCGCGACACGCGGATGATCACTGTCATAGCCTCTATGCGTTGCCAGGTCGAAGGCCACCGAAAGGCCCTTTTGACCTGCTGCGAGATTACGGCGGTAGAATGCGTTGGAATCTTCAGCAGTCGAAAAGCCTGCATACTGACGAACAGTCCACGGCTGCTGCACGTACATGGTTGGGTAAGGACCCCGCATGAAAGGCGGCAGGCCCGGCCAGGTTTCAAGGTGTTTCAACCCTTCAAGGTCCTCGGAACCATAGACCGGTGGAACTTCGATCTCTTCGGGTGTGTTCCAACCTTTCTCAGAGCCTGCGTCCGCCTCCTTCAGAAAGTTGCGGAAGGGCTTATCGGAGAAATTCGGGATCCTGCTCATTTTAGGACCTCCTGACCAGATTGTCCGGCGCGTTGCGCCTCATTCAGCCGGGCATGGGCATCTTCCAGCAGGTCAAGCAGATTGCAGCCCGCGAAAAGGAAAGTGTCGATGCCAGCGCTTGCATACGCTGTTTCGCGCTCGCCCGGCTTGCCGGCGAGATAGAGATGAGCTGCCCCGGCCTGTTTCAGCTTCCCGGCAATTGCTTGGGCTTCCGCTTCGTAAACGTCGTCCGACGAAACGAGGCAGGCCAGCACCGCTCCACTCTGCCCGAACGCAGCAATCAGATCATCGTGCGAACTGTAGACCGCCACTCCGGCAGCCTTGAAACCGCCCGCCGCGAAGGCATTCGCAGTCCAGGTGGCCCTAGCGGTGAACTGGGCCAAAGATCCGAGAGTTGCCAGGAACACGGTTGGCGCATTGTCGGTATCCCGCTCGAACTTGTCTGCAGCAGATCGCAGGTTTTCAAACGGCTCGGCAATGCGGCGGCCGGAAACCCCGCTGAAAGACTGCCCTTCTGATGCAGCATCTTCGGAACCGGAAAACTCCAGCAAGGCTGTTTCATCCAAAGCCGACTTGCGCAAGGCATTGAACCATTGACCGTCAGCCGGATCAGGAAGATCAGTCAAAGGAGCCGGCAGACAAACCGTGTCGTTCGCCTCACTGCTCAAGACTTTTACCCCGACCTCAGACAGGTCCGGAAACTCGCTGACGCCGGTTATCGGCCGTTTTCTGCGTGCAACACTCTGGTCGACCTTCGCACTGGCATCACTGATACGCTCTTGCACCAGCCCCTGTCGGAGCGCTTGGGCAATTCCTCCTGCAGCTTCGATTTCCTGGAAGAAGGACCATCCCGCATCACACAGTTTTCCGGTTCTGTCTTCAATGGCTCCGGACCCGGCAGCCGGATCCATCACTTTCGAAAGGCTGCTTTCCTCCAGCAGAATGGACTGGGTATTGCGCGCAAGTCTGCGGGCAAATGCATCCGGCAGACCAACAGCAAGCGTGTGCGGGAGTACGCAGACGCTGTCCGCGCCTCCAACCCCGGCAGCAAAGGTCGCAACCGTGTTGCGAAGCAGGTTCACCCAGGGATCCCTGCGGGTCAGCATCCGATAGGACGTTGTCATGTGCAATTGGGCCGGTTTCTGCGGCAATCCGGCGCCATCAAGAACACATGACCACAATGCTCTGATTGCCCTTGCTTTCGCGATTGTGCCGAACTGGTCGGCATCAGCAACAAGGCTGAGAGAGATCCTATCAGCCCAGGCTTCCGCCGGAAGACCCGTCTCTTCCAGTGTACGCAGATGAGCGGCGGCAGACGCCAGAACCAGGGCAAGCTCCTGCGCCGGAGTGGCTCCCGCATTGTGCCATGCCGAGCCATCGGCCTGCAGAATCCGGGCGGAGTTCCCAAGCCCGTCCAGCACCGCGACGGTATCCCGGATTTCCTTTTGAAAGGCCACGTCATCAATGGAGGAACCTGCCGAGACTGCAGCCACGCTAAAGGGATCGCCCCCTGCAACGAGATTGACGGACGACGGATCAACTCCTTGCTTCTCCAGGTACGCCAGAATCAGGGCAAGTGCCTGGAGAGTGCCCTGCCCTGCCTCGATCCTCAGATCAATCAGGTTGAGCTGCACGCCTTTGAAAAGTTTTTCCAAGGTGCTGACGCGATCCGCCCTGAGGCCAAACCCATGCGCAGCAGCCGCACCTGCAAACACCAGTTCAGCACCACTTGCTCCACCTCCCAGATCATCCAGCAATTGCTCGTTGGCCCGGGACGGATCGGCAATGTCTACTCTCTGGACGATTGACCAGTCCTGCTTTCCCGCACGCAGCAACCGGGCTGGTGTGTCGGTCCTGCGCGCGTATAGCGGCGCAATTTCCACGCCGTCGTCGGTTGCTCCATAGAGCCTTTGTCTAGAAGCACCCTTCAGGGCTTTGTCAACGGACGCCCACCATGCCTCTTCATCGGCAGAGTAGAAGCTTTCAGGTCCGGTAAAACTGAGCGGCATTGCAATCGTCTCCCTTGAGCCTCGTTTTAGTCCGTGGCCGCAAAGGTTGGCAACTCAGCACAAAGGGTAAGTATTGAACCGCCGAACTTCGCCTGATGCGCCGCATTGCCTGCGGAATTGGAGAATCAAAACCCGTCATTCACAAAATTTGCATATGCAAATTCTATCGGCTCAAACGGAGAAATCAGGCTGCAATATGTCAATTTTCTGGCGCATTTTGTCAATTTTGCCAGTTTTCCCTATTGGTACGATCTACAATTGTATTGTAGCGTATAAGTGCTGACGCATGGGAAATTCTACCCGTATAAAAAATGCGCGGCATTCGGGTTCTGTTTTCATCTTGCGGGTTGAAACGGAACGCGTGACCAACCCATCAGCGGAGGCGTGTGGCACAGGCCTGTTCCCCCGCAAATGGCGGTTCTTCGCGGACCGCAAAGGATGTGCACAATGCTTGACCAAGCAGAACTGAAAAGCAAGCTGAGAGCGATCTCGGAAGCGAATGCAGCTCACCATGTTCTGGACATTTTGGAATCAAATCTCCGGCGCATGGGCGCGACCCATATTCTGATTACCGGCCTGCCGATGCCTAACAGGCCGATCGACAATCTTGTTCAACGGTTTAGATGGCCAGATCAACGAAACGACGGCATTGAAAGCACGTCTCTTTCGGCAAATGACAGCGCATTGATGCTGGGGCTGGGCTCCAACCGCGCTCGGGTCTGGACGATTACTGCAGGCGATATGGAGCATTCCGACCTTCTGGCTTCGGCCGGTGAAGGCAGCCAGATCGTCGTCGTGCCGGTTACCGAACTTTACCCGTTCCAGGCTTTCGTATTTGCCAGCGGACCTTCGCTTCAGGTCAACAAGTATGATCTTGCCAATCTTGAAGTTCTTTCAGCTGCCGCTTTCTCGCGTCTGCGCGAACTTGGCGTTGTCTCCGGTCAACGGCCCGGCGCACTTTCGACACGCGAACGCAAGGTTCTGGAATTGACCGCTTATGGGAAAACCGCCGGTGAAATCGCCGATGTGCTCGACATTTCCCAAAGGACGGTTCACGCGCATCTGCAAAATGCCAGCGTGAAACTGAACGCTTCCAACAAGACCCATACTGTGGTTGAGGCTTTGCGCTACGGCCAGATCAGCGTCTGACGCCCTTCAAGCATTTCAAGGTTTCCAAAACAAAAAAGGCGCGCCATTGGCGCGCCTTATTCAAACCGGCATCTGGTCTTTCAGACTCTGATCAATAGGTCATCATTGGCGGCAGTTCTTTTGCCTGCTCGACCCATTTGGTGACCTGGCTCTCGCTCGGCACCTGGCGAACAAGTTTCTTGTCCTCGTTCACTTCGCTCATCTTTTCCGCAAGATTTGCAGCGTTGCGATGCTTGAGTTCCTTCACGGTATCGACACCGGCCGCTTCAAGAAGCTCCGAGTATTCCTCGCCAACGCCGCTGATGCGCATCAGGTCTGCCATATTGGCCCACTTCAGGATGCGCTTACCTTCGATGCCGGTTTCCTCCTCGAGAGCCTTGCGGCCTTTCGGATCTTTCGCGCGCTCCAGATAAGCTTCCGTTGTCTTGATGCCAATTTCGCCGAGTTTCGCAGCGTAAGTTGGACCAATGCCTTCGATTTCATCGATGGAATAAGACATGCGCACTGAACTCCTATAAGACCGGTGATCGAACCCTGGGGCAATTAGACGATCTGGCTCAATCCCGGAATTTGTGAAATCACTTCATCAACAACGTCGTCCCCCGCTTTTTCCTTAGCATAGGAAACCAGTTCTTTCACAACACTTTGCACGCCATTCATATCGAGGCCGGCGCTTGTGAGCTCGTTCAACGCAGCCATTGCGCCCATGCCGCCGCCCATCATGCTTCCCAGCCCGCCGAGCAGACCACCGCCGGACTTTTCCTGCTCACGCTCGGCAACGAGATCGGCAGCTCCCGGCAGCGCATCAAAGATCAGCTGCATCTTATCTTCCGGACCTTCCTTGTTCAGGAACCCGAGAATGATGGCGACTGCCTTCTTCGCGACCTCTTTATCGATCCCGGCTGCCGTCATGATCCGGCTGATGAGCTCTTCCATACCATTCTCCTAATTACCAAAGCAGATGTACCAGCACCTGACTGTATTCTCTGCGCAATCTATTAAAGTCATAAATTTGATCCGTCGATGGGCAATAGCTATTCAGGCTGTTTATGACGCACCATAGGCGCGCTTTTTTGAAATGGCTTTGTTAGGGTTCATTAATTGGTTCGGGATTCGGGGGTTAGCGTGACAAAAAAAGGCAGCATTTTTATTGGCGCCAGCACAAAGGAGGAAACCCTCGCACTGAAACTCGCCAATCGGCACGGGCTGATCGCCGGAGCCACCGGAACAGGAAAAACGGTATCCCTGCAAATTCTGGCTGAAGGATTTTCGAAAGCCGGGGTCCCTGTCTTCTGCGCCGACATCAAGGGCGACCTGTCGGGCCTGGCGATGGAGGGCGTCTCGAAAGACTTCCTGGAAAAACGGGCTCAGGAAGTCGGCCTTGGCAAGACCTATGAATACAAGGCTTTTCCCGCGGTATTCTGGGACCTGCTGGGCGAGCAGGGTCACCCCATCCGCACCACAGTATCGGAAATCGGCCCCCTGCTTCTCGCGCGGCTTCTCGAACTCAACGACACTCAGGAAGGTGTTCTCAACGTTCTGTTTGAGCTGGCCGACGATGAAGGCATGCTGCTGCTGGACCTCAAGGATCTTCGGGCAATGCTTGCGCATGTTGCCGAACGAGCATCCGAGTTGTCCACGCTCTACGGCAATGTTTCCAAAGCCTCGATCGGCGCCATCCAGAGACGCCTGCTCGTGCTCGAACGGCAGGGTGGAGAGAACTTCTTCGGCGAGCCGGCCCTGGACATCAGGGATTTTATCCGGACCGCTCCCGACGGTCGTGGCGTCGTCAACATCCTTGCAGCCGACAAATTGATGACATCGCCCGGGCTCTACGGTGTGTTTCTGTTGTGGCTGTTGTCCGAACTCTTCGAAGAGCTTCCCGAAGTTGGCGACCCTGAAAAGCCGAAGCTTGTTTTCTTTTTCGATGAAGCGCATCTGCTGTTCAGCGATGCTCCCAAGGCCCTGATAGAAAAAGTTGAACAGGTCGTCCGCCTGATCCGGTCCAAGGGTGTCGGTGTCTATTTCGTGACACAAAACCCGTTGGACATTCCCGAAACGGTTCTGGCGCAACTTGGCAACCGCATTCAGCATGCATTGCGCGCGTTTACCCCACGCGATCAGAAGGCCGTCCGGGCGGCTGCAGAAACCTTCCGTCCCAACCCGGACCTCAACACCGAACGCGTAATCACCGAGCTTGGCGTTGGCGAGGCGCTGGTGTCAACGCTCGAGGGCAAGGGTATTCCTTCAATTGTCCAGCGCACACTCATCCGCCCGCCCTCTTCTCGATTGGGACCGGTGACGCAGGCTGAGAGGCGCACTGTCATACAGTCGAGTCCGGTCTTCGGTCTGTATGACCGGACCAAGGACCGGATTTCAGCCTATGAAGTCCTGATGAACCGCGCCGAAGAAGAACAGCGTCAGGAACAGCGCCGTCAGGAGAAGGAAGAGCGTTATGCCCGCAAACACGGCGAAGCCAGACGCTCCCGCTCGGGATTTCAGTTGCCGGATTTCGGGCGCGACGACCGCCCTCGCCGCGACAGTATGGAACGCCGGACACGGCGACGCAGTCAGCGAGACTCGGTTTTGGAGGCCGGCTTGAAATCAGCCGCCAGAAGTCTCGGCTCTTCACTTGGCCGTGCGTTGGTGCGCGGTCTCCTCGGATCTCTCAAACGCGGCAACTGACGACCAATGGCCGGACAGAACGAAGAACACCTGAAGATCGAACGCAATGCCCTGGTCATCGGCAAATGGGCAAACCTTTTCATGGCGTTCGCCGGGGTTCTGACAGCATGGCTCTCCAGGTCCGACGCCATGATGGTGGACGGGCTCTATTCGGCCGTCAATTTTGTCTCGGCAATCGCCGCTGCGCGCATTGGTGCCCGCGTCGGGCTGCCGCCAACCCGAAGCCGTCCCTGGGGACATGACTTCGATGAGGTGCTTTATGTCACCTTCCGCAACCTCATTCTGATCGGCATCCTGATCTTTGCCGCAGTGGTCTCCGGCACAAAGATCTGGACGTTCTTCAACGGCGGAACGGTTCCTGAGCTGATCTTCGGTCCGATCGTGGTCTACTCAATCGTGATCGTTGCCATCTGCCTGGCGCTCGCCTTCAACTTTCATCGGGCCTATCGCAAGGTAGGCAAACGGAGCCAATTGCTGAAAACCGAGGCAAGGGCTGCCATGATCGACGGAGCGCTCAGCGTCGGCTCTGGCGCCGCCCTGCTCTCCTTGCCGTTTCTGGAAGGCACCATTCTGGGACCGTATGTTCCGATTGGGGATGCCGTCATTGTAATCGTGCTTGTTCTGGCATTCTTCTGGCAACCCGTCGCGGCATTTCGCACAACCATCGCCGACCTTGCAGGCGTCAGCGCGCCGGGAAGCACTTATGCCAAGGTAGCGCGCACCGCCCGCGACCTTGCCCGGGAGAACAACTTTTACCTCAACCGGGTGGCAGTTCTACAGGCAGGACGCATGCACTACGCCGCCATTTACATCGATCCAGACAGACCTATCCTGGCATCGGAAATCGATGCATTTCAGGCTGCGATTTCTGCACGACTGGAAGACAAGCTAGGTCCGACCCGCGTCGAAGTGATTGTCACCGCTCGCAACCCGTCTTCAAAAACCGACTGATCTTCGCAAAGAAGCTCAATCCGGAAATTAATTTTGCGGTTACTCTGTTTGTCGAATACTCCCACCCGGAGATACAACCGTAACTTTTAAATTATGAATTTCATCTAAGTAAAACTGGACTATTTTTGCCGAAGCACGGGTGGGAAAATGTTCCAGGTATTGCGTTTTTTCAAACGATTGCACAGCTCCCTGATGTTTGTTCCGGGCACTTGGGCTCGCGCCCTCGGTCTCGCACTTGCGGTTTTGGTTACACTGCCCGCAGCCGGTACGGAGACAGGCCCCAGCACATCCGAAATCGGCAAGACCACCAAGGTGTTCAGCGAAACCCGGCTGGAACAAGCGCGTGCCTTTTTGCGCAACAATCCGATCTCTCCACCCGATACCGCCAGCCCCCGTGCAACGCTGGAAAGTTTTCGCTTCATCATGGGCGAAGTTTCCACCCTTTGGCTCGACGTCCGAAAATCCTATGAGGACGGCGCGAATGTCTTTCTGACCGAGAACCAGAAAGATCAGCTCCTGATGCTGGAAGCACTCATGGAGAAAGCCGAGCGCACTCTTGACCTGTCGGAAATCCCTGAAACGTCTCGGGACCGCGCCGGCATTGAACTCGCGCTTCAACTCCAGGAAATCCTGGACCGAATTCCTCCGATTGACCTGCAATCTGTACCCGGAGAAACGGCCGGCACGTTTCGAACTCCCCACAAGGCAGACAATCTGCCTGAATACTGGACGATCCCGGGAACCAGCCTGAAACTGGCACGGCAGACTGAAGGCGAGCGCAGAGGGCACTATCTCTTTTCGGACGACTCCGTGAAACGGATCCCGGATGACTATGCTGTCGTCAGCGAACTCCCGCTGCACGCCGACCGGGGCGAAGACCTCTTCGCATACTACATCTACACGCCGGGAAATCTGATTGCGCCACGCTGGTACGAATTGCTGGCTGGGGGCCCGGATTGGCTCCACAGCCAGTTTGCCGACCAGGCCTACTGGCAATGGGCCGCCTTTGTCCTTCTGATCGGCCTGTATCTCGTTGCAGCAAGTCTCTATGTCCGCTGGCGAAGATGGCGGGCTGTGCCGGTTTCCGAACGAGCAAGGGTTCTGCAGGCAAACCTTCAACCGATTGTCTTGATCGCAGGTGCTATGTCGTTTCGATATCTGTGCGAAGACCAGATCAACATCACCGGAACACCTTTGCAGGTGGTCAGCACCGCAACGACGGCGATCGTATGGACCGCATTGTCCTGGCTTGTCTATCGCAGCCTGGAAGTCATTTTCGTCTGGTTCGTCCAGGCTCCCACCCAGTCTCGCCCGAGTCTGGATGCAAGCCTTATGCGAACCGGCTTTAGGGTCGGCTCTCTTGCCATCTCTCTTATGGTGCTTGGATATGGTGCCACGAAGATCGGCATTCCGATTTATGGTGTGATTGCCGGTCTTGGTGTCGGCGGCCTCGCCATCGCACTGGCAGCTCAGCCCACGATAGAAAACCTGATCGGCGGTATCATCCTTTATGCCGACCGCATGGTCCGTGTTGGTGAGTATTGTGAGTTTGACGGCTTGTCTGGAACAGTCGAGTCCATCGGCATCAGGTCGACCCGCATTCGGGCGCTCGACAGGACATTGATCACCATTTCGAACGCCGATTTCGCGAAACGCAAGATCGTCAACTACAGTCACCGGGACAAGTTTCATTTCCGGCACAAGATCGGGCTGCGCTACGAAACCTCGCCTGAAGCGATCAAAACAGTCCTTATGGAAATCACTGCTTACCTTGAGCTTCATGAGAAGGTTGCCGCGGAACCGCTCCGCGTTCGGCTTGTCAGTTTCGATGAATACGCGCAGACCGTCGATGTTTTCGCCTATGTCATGGCCGATGACACCGACGCGTTCCTGGAAATACAGCAGGATCTTCTGTTTGAGATCCACGAGATTGTCGTCCGCTGTGGCTCCGATTTCGCGTTCCCATCCTCCACTGTTTACCTCGGGAAGGATGGCGGTTTGCCGGAAGCAAGTCTTCTTGAAGCATCCGTTGAAGAAGACCATTCCGCCCATAGGGCTGCTTGATGTTCTCCCTCTGAATACCTGCAAGGGCCTCTTTTCCTAACGGGAGAAAGAGGCGCCTTCTTGAACCGTCAGTTGTTGTCACCCCACAATTTACTGTTTGCGATTCACGTCGTGATATGGCCTGTTAGGGCCTTCTGAACGGGCCAGAATCTTTGCGGCCCGATCCAATCTGTTCAAAAATCAAGGATCCGTCATGAGTTCCATCGACAAGGTCTTGGCGCGTGTTGACGCCAATCTCGATTCCAGTCTCGACCGCCTGTTCGATCTTCTCAAGATCAAGAGTATTTCGACAGATCCGGCCTTCGCGTCCCCTTGCCGGGAAGCTGCCGAATGGCTTGCGAAGGAGTTGACCGGGATCGGTATCGAGGCATCCGTGCGCGATACGGCCGGTCACCCCATGGTCGTTGGTCACCGCAAGTCCGGCAAATCCGGGCCTCATGTTCTTTTCTACGGTCACTACGACGTTCAGCCGGTCGATCCGCTGGAGCTTTGGGACCAGGATCCGTTCGAGCCGAGCATAAAGACCCGTGAGAACGGCAGCAAAATCATCGTCGCCCGCGGCTCTTCCGACGACAAGGGCCAGCTGATGACCTTCGTCGAAGCAGCTCGTGCATTCATCGAAGAAACCGGTGATCTGCCGATCGACGTCACGATATTGTTTGAAGGAGAGGAAGAATCCGGTTCCCCGTCCCTGCGCCCCTTCCTGGAAGCGCACAAGGACGAACTTTCCTGCGACTTGGCGCTTGTCTGCGACACCGGCATGTGGGACGCCGAAACACCTGCAATTTCCATCATGCTTCGCGGCATGGTCGGTGACGAGATTGTCGTCAAGGCAGCAAGCCGCGATCTTCATTCCGGAATGTATGGCGGCTCTGCGCAAAACCCGAACCACATTGTTGCCGACATCATTGCCGGACTTCACGATGAAAACGGCAAGGTCACGCTTCCCGGCTTCTACGATGGCGTTATCGAAATGCCGGAAAACGTCACCAAAATGTGGGAAAAACTCGGATTTTCCGTAGAGAACTTCCTGGGTGACGTGGGTTTGAAATACCCGCGTGGAGAAAACGACCGCACGCCGCTGGAACACCTTTGGTCCCGTCCGACCGTCGAAGTGAACGGCATGTGGGGCGGTTACCAGGGGGCCGGTTCCAAGACCGTCATCCCGGCAGAAGCCCATGCAAAGTTCACCTTCCGCCTCGTCGGTGATCAGGACCCTGACAAAGTACAGGAAGCGTTCCGCGCCTATGTGCGCTCAAAGATCCCGGCCGACTGCACCGTTGACTTCATCGCCAAGGAAGGCAGCCCTGCTCTAAGACTCGATTTCAACATGCCAGCGCTGGAAAAGGGCAAGATTGCGCTGCAGGATGAGTGGGGCAAGGAGGCCGCTCTCATCGGCATGGGCGGGTCCATTCCGATTGTGGGCGATTTCAAGCGCATGCTGGGCATGGATTCCCTGCTCATCGGCTTTGGTCTTGAAGACGACCAGATCCACTCTCCGAACGAGAAATACAACCTCACCAGCTTCCACCGGGGCATTCGTTCGTGGGCACGCGTCCTCGATGAACTTTCGAAAGACTGATCCGGAAACGACTTCGGCGGGTTGTCACTTCAACCCGCCTCCAATCTCAAGGGTAATGGCATGAAATCCATATGCGTCTTCTGTGGCTCAAGCTACGGTGCGCTCGAAGCTTACGCTGATGCTGCCCGGGAAACCGGACGCGTTATCGCAGAAAACGGCTATCGTCTTGTCTATGGCGGTGCAAAAGTCGGACTGATGGGTACCGTGGCGGATGCCGCGCTTGCCGCGGGTGGAGAGGTGATCGGCGTCCTGCCGAAATCCCTCCAGGACAAGGAAATCGGCCACGAAGGGCTCAATGAGCTGCACCTTGTAGGCTCCATGCACGAGCGCAAGGCCCTTATGGCCGAGTTGTCGGACGGTTTCATCGCCCTGCCCGGCGGCGTCGGCACCCTGGAAGAGATTTTCGAGGTATGGACATGGGGGCAACTCGGCTACCATGAAAAACCGTGCGGGTTTCTCAATATTGAGGGCTATTACGATCAGCTGATCGCTTTCCTGGATCACCAGACACGTGAGGGTTTTACCAAGAAAGCCATGCGTGACATGGCCCAGGTCGCCAGCACCCCTGGCGCGCTGATTGACCTCTTCAAGGCCTATACGCCTCCGAACACGCCGAAGTGGATCAAGAAGGACGAAACCTGAGATCACGGTCCCTTCAGGCCAGCGCACCCCTGCGTAAGTTACGTGAACTGTGTACAGGGCGCCCGGATCACTTTGCAAACAAGGCGTTAGTTGCTAAGCCATATCTAAACCGCGCCCAGATCGCGGACGTTCAACTGATATGTGTGTTTAGTCTATGCGCCTTCGTGATTTGGGTCTGACCCTGCTTGCTGCGGTTTCCGTTATTGCCTGTTCTCCCACTGCCGATTTCGACGGCACGTCAAGCAGGCTCGTTTCAACGTCAAATCTCACGCTTGTGCAGATCACTGAAGACAGCGTCGGCGGCATCACCAAGGAAACCAGCTACGGGTCGAATTCGATCGAAACCGCTTTGCCTGGCTTCACGACCGAAGGTGTGCAAACCGCCGTTGAAAACAACACTGAATGGGCACTGGCCGCGTTCAACACGGACGGTTTTCAGGTGCTGCAGGTCTTCAAGGGTCAAAACGGCAAAGTGCGCTCCGTCCACGGCGTGACCCATCATCTGCAGGGACCGAACGGAGAACGGATCGGCATGACATTTGCCGATATCGGAACAGCTCGTTCCAATTGCCGGGTGGGCAAAAACCTGTGGCGCGGCATGGCCATATGCAAGTCAACGGGCCACCCCAATGTAGAGCTGGTCTACGCGATCCCTGGCTACCAGGGCCCGTTCAACGAACTGCCGGCATCGAATGACCTGTTCGACGCCGAACTACAGCGCATCCTATGGACACCGAAGTCCTGATCCCTGCTAAACGTGAGCGTCAGAACGCACCATCACGTTACCGACCGGACGCCAGACGTTTCTCATCTTGAAGTTTCGTTCCGCAAAATCGGCAAGCGACATCTGCGTGGGCATGCCCCGGTCCTGAAGGAATGGAAGCGCATTGAGGTGCAGTCCGGTCCACGGCAGGAACGGATTCCGGCGCATGTGCCAGTGGATCTCGGAACGTATGGTCGGCTTGTCTGAGGGTGTACGCCCATGAAAGGCAAACGTATCCGCAACCACAAGCGTGTTCTCAGGCACTGACATCTTGACCGGTTGCGGCAATCCAAGTGCCTCAAGCTCCTCGGCCCTGATACGAAAGGAACCGCTGGCATGATGAGACCTGGGGTCTCGGGCAGCTGTCAGTGAGCATTGGTATTCCCACTCAAGCCGCTCCTTCGTCAGTTTGTGAGAGCCGGGAACGAAAAAGAACGGTCCATCTTCTTCACCGACATCCTGAAGGAACAGCCATCCCTTTGAAGTTGCGTGAAACGTATCGGCATGAGCGTCCGACTGAGGATCTTTTGTCTTCACCTTCTTCGGCTCGACCAGAACCGTTTGCAGGAAATTGAGCGGATACCCGCCCTGAGAGGCTGCATAGCGGATCATCTGCAGCGCACGCGGATCGCGCACCGCCTTTGCCAGCGCGGCGTTCTTCTTCAAAACCTCCGGAGGCAACAGCGTCATGCGCGTAACGGCCTGCCCCTGACGCATTTCACGGGTCTCGAATGGCTGCTCGAAAACCTCTTCTTTCAGTCGACTGAACACATCATCCGGCAGAAAGTCCCGAACCAGAAAATAGCCATTCTCGTCAAAAAAGGCCTTTTGCTCCGTATCGAGCGTTTTCGCCAAACGGCGTCTGCGCATCGCTGCCTGGTTCGCAGCAATCTGTACCCTTTTCCTATGAAGGCCCCAGTTGTTCAGTCGTTCACTGCCAAGAAGAGGATTCTTGCGCGGAGACTTGTCGGTTCCGGCAAGGCCGAGAATCCAGATCGGAGCTTTTAAATAGGACAAGGGTGTCATGGACCACCAGAAAGATGAATTTTTGAAACAGGTTTTTCTACCACGTTGAGCTCCTCGGTGTAACAGCGAGTTGGCCTCACCGCACAACTTGTCTCCGCTTTCTCGCCATCCTCACGGCACCTCAGCCAAATGGGGACGGTGACCTTTAATGATTCCTGGTTTATGGCTTTTGTCATGATGAAAAAGGCCTCTTCCCTTGATCCCGAGAAACTGGCAGCTGACCTGACAGCCGGTAAGCGAGCCGCCCTCGCCCGCGCAATCACCTTGGTTGAATCCAAGAAGTCCGAGCACCGGCACATGGCGCACCAGTTAATCCAGAAGGTCCTGCCGCTGACCGGCAGGGCTTTCCGGCTTGGCATCACGGGTGTGCCGGGTGTCGGCAAGTCGACTTCGATCGACACATTGGGGTCCAATCTGACGGCCGCCGGACACAAGGTGGCGGTACTCGCGGTTGATCCCTCCTCAACGCGAACCGGTGGCTCTATCCTGGGTGACAAGACGCGGATGGCGCGTCTCGCCATTGATCCCGACGCCTTTATCCGGCCTTCACCATCAGCAGGAACTCTTGGAGGTGTCGCTGCCAAGACCAGAGAGACGATGCTCCTGTGCGAAGCCGCCGGGTTTGACGTCATCCTGGTAGAAACGGTCGGTATCGGCCAGTCGGAAACAACTGTTGCCGATATGGTGGATTTCTTCCTCGTACTGATGCTGCCAGGCGCCGGTGACGAATTGCAGGGCATCAAGAAAGGTGTCCTGGAAATTGCCGACATGATCGCGGTCAACAAGGCCGAAGGTGAAGGAGCAACGCGCGCGCGCTCGGCCGCCTCCGACTATCGGGCAGCCCTCCATATTCTGGCTCCCAAAAGCCCGACCTGGACCCCACCGGTGATCACCATATCCGGTCTGGAAAACGAAGGCCTCGATCATCTTTGGGAACAGATCGGCATTTTCCGAGAGCGTATGCAGGCAAGCGGTGAATGGCAGGAGAAACGCAGTCAGCAACAGGTTGCATGGATGTGGGACATGCTGCAGCAACGGATGATGGAAGCTCTCAAAACCAACTCGAAAACAGCCGACCGTCTCAAAGTACTGGAAAGCAGCGTCAGGAAAGGGACCACTGCTGTCTCTCTGGCTGTCGATGAACTGTCCGATCTGATGGGACTGCAGGATTAACCTCAAATGGCCGACAAAACAAAAACGATCCTGGTGACCGGCTTTTCTCCGTTTCCCGGCGCGCCGATCAATCCGACGGAAAGATTGATGCGGCGCTTGCCGAAGCGGCTCGGAACGCATCAATTCAATGTCGAGATGGTCTTCCATGTCCTGCCGACCACCTGGGCCGGCAGACGGGAAGTCACGGAAAAGCTTCGAAACGAAATCCGGCCGGACGCGATTGTTCACTTCGGTGTCGACGGAACCCGTCGCACGATGAACATCGAGACGCGCGCCGTAAACAGAGCTATCCGCGTGCGTCCCGACGCAGTCGGCGCTTCTCCAGGCCGCCCGGAGCTTGCAAGTGCTTCAGAACGCGCCAGAAGCGCCACACTGCCCGCACGCGCACTGAGGGACGCGGCGCAAACGGGTGGTGCACCCGCCAGATTGTCGACCGACGCAGGAACCTATCTCTGCAATGCGACCCTTTGGGATTCTGTTGGATCAGGCATTCCCAGCATCTTCGTCCATGTTCCAGCCCTGCCGAAAGGCCCGAGGGACACGAGATCCGGCTATCCGGCAATTGAAGAAGCTGCCGTCAGGCTTTTACGGGAAACCGCGCGGCGGCTGCGGCGATGACGCTTCATCCCGCTTTCTTCAAAAGCCATTCCACCTGCCGGATGCAGTCGTCAGCCATCTGTTTCGCCAGTCCCGCCCGTCCCAGCACCCGCAATCCGAAATAGGCTGACAGAATTCCTCTTGCGGTTTCCCGAGCTGTCGGTTCGCTAACGCCAGTGTCTTCGAGGAGCGCTTTGAAAAAGGCGTTCTCCAGCCTGTGAACCATTGCCTGCAGCTTGGCTTCCGCTTCACCTCCGGCCGCCGCCTTGTCGACCAACGCGTTGCACAGGAAACATCCAAGCCGGTCGCCATCATGATCGATGGCTTCGGCAACTTTTCCGAACAGTCCCAGAATTCGCTCTGCTCCCGAGCCGTTTTCAGGGTCGGAAAGAAAAGCAACCGTGCCGCTGATAACCTTGTCGTTGTAGTGGTCAAGCGATTCCAGATAGATCGAATGCTTGTCCTGAAAGGCCTTGTAGAACGAGCCCTTGGTGATCTCCATTGCCGACAGCAATTCGGCCAGGGAGGCTTCTTCGTAGCCGAGATCCCAAAACAGCGTCATCGCCTTGTCCAGCGCCACTTCAGGATCGAATTCACGCGGTCTTGCCATTCGTTCACCTGAAATCCGACCTCACGATCGGATCACCTTGTCCTCACGCCCTTGTGTTTTGTACCGATTGGTTCCTAACCCTATCTTGGGTTCACCGGCACGGGATTGAGCGCAGCCCGCTCAGTTTGGAACCAAATGGTACCTAAAAACGAATATCAGGGCAATCTCCTCCGCGCTGGCAAAAGTTCAACCCTTTGGGAGTTTTTCGTTATGATCAAGAATCTGGTTCGCGGTTCCGTCGCGGCTCTCGTTGTTGCCGGTGGTCTCATCTCCAGCGCATTCGGTGCTGGTTTCGACGTCAACGCAACTATCACCGGCCTTGCCCTGCGCGGCGTGGATCCCGTCTCCTACTTCACCAACGGTGCACCGCAGGATGGCGATTTTTCCATCACCGAAGTCCACAACGGAGCGACCTACCGTTTCGTGTCTGAAGAAAACCGCGACCTCTTCAAGCAGGACCCGGACAAGTATCTTCCGCAATATGGCGGCTTCTGCGCATTCGGCACCGCAATGGGCGTGAAGGTTGATGGCGATCCGGATCTCTGGAAGATCGTAGACGGCAAGCTTTACCTGAACCTGTCTGAAAGCATCCAGGAACGCTGGAACAAGGACATCCCGGGCTTCGTCAATACAGCAGACGGCAACTGGGGTGGCATCAAGGACACCGATCCGAGCGAACTCTAAGTTTCGCGAACCTTTCTGAGACACAAAAAACCGGTTGGGCGCATGCCTGGCCGGTTTTATTCATTTCAACGAAGATCAGTGCAATTCTGCGCATTCCGGCACGCCTCTTGCTGTTTTCAGGTCAAGAACCAACGCGAATCCCAACTCGGGACGCTGACAGCGATTGGCAAGGCCGATGACACGTGAAAATGCAAAACTGAACCGCCGTGCGTTTCTTGCCGGGACAGCTTTGTTCCTTTCCGGGACAGCAGCACAGGCACAGATGAAGGTCGCGGATCTAAGAGGATCGATCGATTCAGTCGATCTGGGATTGATTCCAAATGCCGCCGACGACCAGACCGCGCAGTTCCAGAATGCCGTGAACAGGGCCGTCGAACGCGGGCGAGCACTGTTTCTGCCCGCAGGCACCTATCCTGTCGCCAATCTCCGCCTGCCCTCCGGCACGCTCATCGTCGGTGTTCCCGGGAGGACAAGACTGGTTTACCAGGGCGGTGGCGGTCAGCTGATCAGAGCCGAAGGGGTCAACAACATCGGTCTCAACGGTATTACCTTTGATGGCGCCAACCGGTCCATCGGTGATTTCACCGAAGGCCTTCTTCATTTCATTGGCGTGCGCAATGTTACCCTCGACAATTGCGAAATCGCCGGATCTTCAAAGACGGGCCTCGTGCTCGATCGGTGTTCCGGCCGTGTCGACAACTGCCGGATATCGGGAGCCGCGGAAGCGGGGCTGCGGTCCAACGAAGCTACCGGTCTTGCCATAACCGGCAATACGGTTTCCGACTGCGCCAATGGCGGTATCTGGGTGCATCGCTGGCGGGAAGGCGAAGATGGAACCATCGTCTCCGGAAACAGGGTTGAGCGGATCGGAGCGCGCTACGGTGGCACCGGTCAATTCGGCAACGGCATCAACGTATTTCGCGCTCACGGCGTGATGATTTCCAACAATCGTGTCGCGGATTGTGCGTTTTCTGCAATACGTTCCAACACAGGCTCAAACGTGCAGATCATCGGCAATTCGTGTTTGCGCTCCGGTGAGGTTGCCATCTACTCCGAGTTCGGCTTTCAGGGGGCCGTGATTTCCAACAATATTGTTGACGGCGGCACCACCGGAATTTCGATTGCCAATTTCATGGATGGCGGCCGGATGGCGGTCTGTTCGGGGAACCTCGTTCGCAACATTTCAGAAGACGGCCCGTACCCTCCGGAAGTTGATGGCTTTGGAATGGGCATCGTGGCAGAAGCTGACACCACCTTGACCGGCAATGTTATCGAAGGTGCCCCCAAATTCGGCATGTTGCTGGGTTGGGGCCCCTACCTGCGTAACATTGCAGCCTCCCAAAACGTAATTCGGGATTGCGGGACTGGGATCGCCGTCACCGTGGTTGATGGTGCCGGCTCTGCCATCATCACCAACAATATTGTTCAAGGTTCGAAATCCGGCGCAATCAACGGGTTTCGATGGATGGAAAAGGCAACAGGCGAGCTCAACAATACGTCCGGGTACCCGAACCTGACGGTCAGCGGCAATCAGATTGCCGCTTAACCGCGTCAGAAGCCTCGGATCAGCTGCCGTCAGCCGGCAAAGCGCAACGACAGACAGGACAGGCCACCGTCAACTTTCCGCGCTTCGTGTGTTGGCAGCACCACTGTGCGGAACCCGGCCTCTTCAATGGCCGCAAGCGTCTTGGGATAGCCTTCCGGCACCAGTACCACGTCGTTGACCCGGATGACATTGGCTGCGTATTCTTCGCCTTCGGGAACAACCACGACCTTGCGATCCCCGAAGAAGCCGCTTTCCGCCATGACCCGGGTTGCGAGAATGACGCCTTCGCCGAGCGTGGAGCAGGCCGTCTTGAAGTGAAGTACGCCGTCAGGAGTTTCGCAGACTTCTGCCTTGTAGCCCCATTCTGCCAGCACTTTGGCAAAGGCTTCTGCTCCTTCCCTGTCCGTCCGGGCAGACAATCCGATCAGGATCACGTCATCCAACATGAGGACGTCGCCGCCATCGACATGCCCTTTTCCCGGCAGCTCAACGACCTGGCCAAACGCTGCGTCCAGGGCTGCACGTATTGCCGCGCCTTCCCCGATACGGCTCGCGGTTCCCGGCCTTAGCTGAATGGCACCTTCCGGCAAACAGAAGGCAGGGTCTTCAACAAAGCAGCTGTCCGGGAACTTTTCCAACGATGGAAGAACCGTAACTTCAAGACCTGCCTCTTGAAGAGCTTTCACGTAAAGCTCATGTTCTTGGCGGAACTTTTCACCACTCGGATCCCCCGCATCCACGGCGCGAATGCCGTCCGAAACGCTGTTGGCAGGGGTTCGGGTGATTGCGTGGGTGAAGCGGAAAGACAGACCGGAACGGTGCGCCATGATGGAACTCCAATGAAAACGACAAGCAACCAACCAGCCATCCGCCGTGCGAAAATGCAAGATGCAAAGGCGCTCAAAGACTGTATCGACCGCGCCTATTCACCGGTAAAGGCACGTCTGCATGACTTGCCGGACGTGTCGGCGGGTATTGAGGAGGATATTACCGGCAAGATTGTGCTTGTTGCCGAAACCAACAGACAGATTGCAGGCGTCGCAATACTTGGCATTGAAACTGGCAGCGCCCATCTGGCGAACATCGCCGTTGATCCTGAGCACAAGGGAAAGGGTATCGGCAAAGCACTCATAGAGGCCGTGGAACACGTCGCCGAACAGCAGGGAGCAACGGAAATCAGGCTCGCCACTCATATTGGCATGCCTGAAAATGTCTCCCTCTACACGCACCTCGGCTGGAGTGAAACATCAAGAACCGGAAATAAGGTATTGATGAAAAAAGCTATATAACCGACTGGAAATTACCTCGGTAGAGCAGATTTGAGAAGAGAGAGGAACTCTTCTCTTGGCCTGATATGCCCAGCCTCTGCGCCACGCCTTGTCAGGATTGACGGATTGACCAGACTGTCCAGCAGTGCCGCCTCATCTTCATTCAGCTCAAGCATGACTTCCAGGATCGTCGCCATCATGACTTCCGAGGCTCGCGTCGCACCGTCCTCGCATTTCAGCGCAACTCCGAAACCGAGTTCAGGAATTGACGCACAAAAAACGCCTTCCGCACCGGTTTTGACAAAAACGCGACCACGAAATCCTTCCATGACCCGCGTGCAGAACCGGCCCGCACCTGCAACCATGTAAGGTTCGTTGATACAGGCGTCATAGATCCGTTCAGCAGCCTCAGCGCGCAAGGGGTCCAGCCCCTCGCCCGCCCCGAACGCGGCAAATGCCCGGGCAAAACTCCTTAGTGGCGATGCATAAGTTGGGATGGAACACCCGTCTGTGCCGCAGACATCCTCCGACAGGGTATCACCGGTCAATTGTTCCATCACCAGGCGCACTTCACGTTGCACCGGATGATCCGGTTCCACGTATCCCTTTGTCTCGACGCCCATGACCTTGGCAAGTCCCAGGAAACCCGCATGCTTGCCAGAGCAATTGTTGTGAAGTCCACAAGGCGTCTCGTCGGCCAGGATAAGCTTGGCGGCGTCTTCCATCCGCTGCGGCCATTGCGGCCCGCACTCCAGAGCATCGTCGCTCAATCCCGCTTTCATGAGCATGACACGCGCCGAATTGGCATGAACTTCTTCGCCATTGTGGGATGCGCAGGCAAGGGACAATTCGGCATCGGTCAGATCAAGGGCGTCTGCCGCTCCAGACTCCACCAGAGGCAAGGCCTGCAACGCTTTGATGGCAGACCGCGGGAACACGCGCGCATCGACATCGCCGATCCCGCAAACCAGCTTGCCTGCCGCATCCACGATCGCGACGCTGCCCCGATGCAGGCTTTCAGTCAGCTTGCCGCGGGTGACGTCTACCAGAGCCGGATTGTCCATGAAGTTTCTCATCCTGATCAGATTACATGTTCCAAGCTAAGCGGATTCGGAATTGGCCGCAGTCAAAAATGCCGAGAGACGCGAAAGAGCTTCATCGATGATCTCATCCTGCTTGCAGAAGCAGAACCGGATGAAGCCCGTCGGTGCATTGTCCCCATAAAAGGCTGAAACCGGAACGGCGGCAACGCCGGCTTCCCTGACCAGCCTCTCGCAGGCCTCCACATCATTGTCACCCAGATTCAGGCCGTCAATTCCGCAGGTCAGAAAGTAAGTTGCAGCGCAAGGCAATACGGAAAAGCCCAGTGCCGCCAATCCCTTTGCCATCCTGTCTCGTTTGCCACTCAACTCGCTAGCGAGCCCCGAATAGTAGCTGTCATCCTTTTGCAGACCGAAGGCAACTGCCTTCTGCAAAGCTGGTGGCGTTGTAAAGGTAACCCATTGATGGGCCTTGGCAATCGGATCCATAAGTTGCGCAGGTCCGGTGACATAGCCGACTTTCCAGCCTGTCAGCGAGAACGTTTTTCCGGCCGAACCGATACGCACGGTTCGTTCGCGCATGCCGTCAAAGGCCATCAAAGGTTTGTGCTGCCGGTTGTCGAAAACCAGGTGCTCGTAAACCTCATCACAGATTGCGTAGGCATCGTGCTCCAGGCACAGATCGGCGATCAGTTGCAACTCTGCTTCGGAAAACACCTTGGCGGTCGGGTTCATCGGATTGTTGATCAGGACCGCCTTGGTCTTTGAAGAAAAGGCCGCCCGAAGCGCGGTTTTGTCGAGGTCCCAGTGGGGAGGTGTCACTCGAACCCGAACCGGGATGCCTCCGGCCTGTTTAACCAGCGGGAGATAACAGTCGTAAAGCGGCTCGATCAGGACCACTTCATCGCCCGGTGAGACAAGAGCGAAAATGCAATCGGCAAGCGCTTCGGTTGCTCCAGAAGTGACCAGCACTTCGCTTTGAGGATCGACTTCCAGACCGTAAAATCGCCTGTTCGCGTCGGCAACGGCCTGACGCAATTCCGGAACGCCCAACATGGGTGGATATTGGTTTGGACCATCGATGAGAGCTTTGGCGGCGGCTTCGCGAATATCCAGCGGCCCGTCCACATCCGGAAACCCCTGTCCCAGATTGACTGCGCCATGAGCCATGGCAAGGCGCGACATGGTTTCGAAGACGGTCGTGTTGATACCGGTAAAGACCGGGCTGGTCGGTTTCATGCTTCCTCCGGCAAGTGGTTATGCCGGTTCTAGTCCGCCCCGGATTTTCCGTCGAGTGTTTTCGTTTGAAGAGCAATCTTCGTTTGACGCAAAACCGTGCGGGAAGCGCTCTACTGAGAGGTGCCGATCTCGTGGCCGGTCTTTCAAAAACCGGCCACTATCGAGGTACTATCTAGTTTTTGGAATGCTGGTGCCACATATCGGTGACAATTTTCCAGCTGCCACCTTCCGGTTTCAGCACAAAAAGATACGTGCCGGTCGCATCCATTCCGGCGCTTGCAATCTCTGCATCGACGGAGCCGATCATGACGGCCAACGTCGCATCCTCGGACACGAACAGATGGTCAATCGTATGACTGACCTTGCCGTTGTTGGATGTGACGAACTCAAACAGCTTGCGAGGTTCTTCAAGCCCTTGCACCGGCGGTTTGTTTTGCGCGATCCAGAGAGTGTCATCAGAATAAAGGTCTACAAGTGCATCTGCATCACCTGCAGCAGCCGCTTCATTGAACCTGTCATTCAGTCCTTTCAGGTCTCTGACGGCCTGTTCCCGGCTACCATCTGCAACCGAGGGTATTGCCATGCAGACAAGCAGGATCAGCATGAGAAAATATCGCATGTGAGGAACTCCAGATTTTGGATAAAGAGTATTAGTGGACAGTCTGGTCCACATCGGGCCTGGAAAAGATCACTTCCCGGACCACTTGCCAGCGGGCATCTTCGAAAGTGAGATCGATGCTCAGGACGAGAACTCGCCGCTCTCCGCCGATAGTCACCTTGCGCGTGATCAGAACGTGCCCGGAGTTACCGTCCGCATCAATCGAGTTGTATTCGGCCCAGGTATTGTCGACACCCGCGTTGGCCTCAATCATCTCTTTCAACATTGCGATGAAGGACGGCTTGTCAGCCTGGGCAAGATTGCCGTCGGTGTCGATCAGGTGGACTTTCATCGCATCGTGATAAATGTCGTTCAGTCCGCTCAGATCTGCTGTTGTTCCGGCCTTTATGAGATCTTCAATCGTGTCTCGTATCTCTTGAACCTTCACATCGCGTGTCATTTCGCATCCTCCTTGCTTTAAGTGTCAGGTCTGGGTGCCATTCACCGGGAATGGATCCGTTCTGCTGCGAAAGAACCGCAACCCGTGAACAATTGAGGCCGGGTTGGGGCGCGCGAAGGGAACGTTGGAGATATCGATTACTTGCAGGTTGCCTGCCTCATTGACAACGAAAAGGCCTGGCTCCGCGAAAGGCCCTTCCACATCAACACCATTTCCCTTGCCGGAGATGTAAAGGCCGAGTTGTTGCATTTGCTCGACGGTCAATCCGTAGGCCACCTTGTAGTCAGCAGCGACTTCCTCCATCTGGTCCCTGGCCCTTTGTTCGGAATCGGCAGAGACGGCGATCACGTCGACACCGAGTTCATTCAACTCCGGAAGCGCGTCGTTCAACTCACGCAGATACCGGGTACACAAGGGACAGTGCTTACCCCGGTAAACCGCAATCAATTTCCAATCATGTCCATCGGCACAGTCGGAAAGTGAGGTGATCCCACCACCAAGCAAAGGAGTATCGATGACCGGAAATGGCTTTCCGGCCTGCAGTTTTGGACTGGTCATGCAGCTCTCTCTGATTTATATATTGCTCGATACATAAAGCAGCCGAACGCAATCGCGTCAAGGATTATATATTGAACGATACAAAAAAATTAGGCCGCCCACGCACTTTCGATTATGATGACGCACTGATCGAGGCGATGGGAGTGTTCTGGGCAAAGGGGTACGATGGAGCTTCGCTGCGTGACCTGACAAAGGCGATGGGGATCACCGGCCCCAGCATGTATTCCGCTTTTGGCGACAAGCGAGAACTCTACCTGAAGACGATCGACCGCTATGCGGATGTGAACGGCTGCGAACCGGTCGTCATCTTTGAAACCGAGCCTGACATCGAAAAAGCGGTGCGGGGCTTTCTCGAAAAGGTCATCAAATACGCGACAGACAACGGCAGTGGAGCCAAGGGCTGTTTTCTGGCGTCCAGCGTTTCAACAAATATCGGTCAGGTCGAAGGTGTCGCTGAACGCGTTGCCGCTGCAATCGATGATACGGACCGGCGCCTGGCGGCAAGATTTGACACCGAGAAGGAGAAAGGCACCCTACCCGCTGACTTTCCGTCGCTCGAGCGTGCAGCACTGCTCTACGACATCAGACAGGGCTACATGTTCCGCGGACGCGCTGGCTGGACAGAAGAGGAGCTCCGAAAAGACCTCGACCATCGGGTGCAGATGATCCTGTCCTGCTGAATTCAGAAATAACGCTTGATTGTATATGCAGTCGAGGAAAATTCAGGATTGTCCGCCGTAATACTCCCGAGCGACCTTGTCGATGAAGCCTTCGTCAAGCAGCTCTCTGACGACTTCATTCAACTCGTCCAGCCGAGCTGCCCAATCGGAGCGTTTTGAAACTCCGAGATAAAGGTCGACCTTGTTGCCGGGATTATAAGGTGTTTTCTCTATCGCCTCGGAAAGCCCCAGCCGTTCGATATGGTAATCGACCTGACAGTCGGTTCCGATCATGACTGCGAAGCGCCCCTTGACCAGCATGTCGACAAGTGTCTGCTCCTGCGGCACGCCAACTTTATCGAGGCCCTGGTCAGCGTCGAACCGTTCGAAATACGCCGAATGAAGAACATAGCCAATCTGGTGCCTGTAGAGATCTTCGTAGGATCTGATCTGATCTCCGCGACCGGCAACCGTATAAAACGCCGTAGTGCATTTGAAATAAGGCGTATCGGTGTAGGCAATGTACTTTGCTCTTTCCTCCCGGTAGGCCAATCCTGTCATCACATCGACAGCACCACTTTCCATCGACGCCAGTCCGCGCCCCCACGGCATCTTGATGACCCTGAGACCGGTATCCGTTCTTCTTGCGATTTCTTGGATTAAATCCAGATCAAGTCCGATCAAGCCGGCATCGCCGGAGATACGGAAGGGAGGCCAGTCATCTGTTGCCAGGATCATTTCCGACGCCCGAGCCGGAACGATTGCCAGGGCAACGGATAGAAACGTAACGATCAGCCGGAAACGAGCACCAAGCAATACAACAACCTCTTGCAACCGCCCCTCGGCAATCATTATGCGGCACCATCAAATAGTATGTAGTTATACTTATCAACATCGTTAATTTTGACCAACCAGATCAGAATAAAATTTCCTAATTTTCAACAATATTCATGATGAAAACTTGCAACTTACTGGATATATACAAGTTGCAGTCTCCTCCTCAAGTTTCCAACCAACTACTTCCAGTACACCACCACAAAGTAATCGCGTGAAACGCTAAATACACCCGAACCGGCAAATCAGCATGGCAGCCATCCAATCGAAACCTTGCTGCCGCGCAGTAAATCAACTACAAGGGCCCAAATTGATTTAGGTCAATAAGCCTGACCCAGGTAACTTGGCTGACCTTCGCAACCATACAAGTGAACGACTGGAGCTCGACTTGTCCGCACGTGCCGAGGCCCCTGCGCCTGTACAATCGACCAAACTTGATGCCTCACGCATCAAAACGGAGCTGCTCGCCGGTCTGACGGTTGCACTGGCTCTGGTGCCTGAAGCTGTCGCCTTTGCCTTTGTTGCCGGTGTAAATCCGCTTGTTGGTCTTTATGCGGCTTTCTTCGTCGGCCTGATCACCGCTTGCATCGGCGGCCGCCCGGGAATGATTTCAGGTGCGACCGGTGCTCTGGCGGTCGTCATGGTTTCGCTTGTTGCCCAGCACGGGGTTGAGTACCTCTTCGCCACGGTGGTGCTGATGGGCATCATGCAAATCATTGTGGGCGTGCTCAAATGGGGCAAGTTTATCCGCATGGTGCCGCACCCGGTCATGCTCGGGTTCGTGAATGGCCTCGCCATCGTTATTTTCCTGGCCCAGCTCGGACAGTTCAAGGTTCCGGACGGCGCTGGCGGACTGGCCTGGATGACCGGTTCTCAGCTCTATCTGATGCTCGGCCTGATCGCACTGACCATGGCCGTGATCTGGTTCCTGCCGAAAATCACCACTGCTTTCCCGGCGCCTCTTGCCGGCATCCTTGTGGTGTCAGCGCTGGTGCTTGGCTTCAACCTCGACACGCGCTCGGTCGGTGACCTTGCTTCCATCGCAGGCGGATTGCCGGAATTCCACATTCCCATGGTACCGCTGAACCTGGAAACCCTGCAGATCATCTTTCCCTATGCGTTGATTCTGGCCGCAATCGGTCTGATTGAATCGCTTTTGACGCTCAATCTTGTTGCCGACCTCACCAACACCAAAGGCGGTGCGTCCAAGGAATGTCTTGCTCAGGGAACAGCAAATATCGTCACCGGTTTCTTCGGCGGCATGGGTGGCTGCGCCATGATCGGTCAGTCGATGATCAACGTGAAGTCAGGTGCCCGCACCCGTATCTCCGGTATCGCCGCGGCTCTCTTCCTGCTGTCCTTCATTGTGATCGCCTCCCCGCTTATTGAGCAGATCCCGGTAGCCGCACTGGTCGGCGTGATGTTTATGGTCGTCATCGGCACCTTTGCCTGGGCGAGCCTCAAGATCATGCACAAGATCCCGTTGACCGACGCTCTGGTGATGATCGTTGTCACCTGCGTGACCGTTTACGCTGACCTTGCGGTGGCCGTTGTCGTCGGCGTTATCATCTCCGCCCTCGCCTACGCCTGGAATGCAGCCAGCCGCATCAGCGCACGCATCGGCAAGAGCAAGGAAGGCTGGAAGGTCTACCGTCTGTCCGGCCCGCTATTCTTCGGCTCCACCACCGGTTTCGTAGATTTGTTCGACCTGCAGAACGACCCGGATGACGTTGTCGTCGACTTTATCGACAGCCGCGTTGTCGACCATTCCGGTCTGGAAGCCATCGACGCACTTGCCTCCAAATATGTAGCAGCCGGCAAACGCCTGCATCTGCGTCACCTGTCACCCGACTGCCAAAAGCTGCTTCACAAAGCCGGCAACCTGGTTGAAGTCTCGGTGCTTGAAGATCCCGACTATGAGGTCGCAGTTGACTACGGTCACACGTTCGACGAACCGCAAAAGGCCTCCTGAAGTCTTCTGAAACGTCAGACCGAACGGACATGATTTTGAACCCCGACGGCTCTTCTGCCATCGGGGTTTTTCTTTGGAACTTGTTTTCAAGTTGGCTTGGGAAGATCATTATGGCTTCGAGCCGAGTTCACGCCTCGTTTCCGAAGTTGCACTATTCCTTTGATAATTCGTGCTGGTAAGGTCTGGCAGCGCTCAAAGATGCAACCGGGAAAACACTGTGTCGTTTCGCACCAAGCTCTTCATTACCCCAACCCTGGCAACGGTCATCGGTACCTTTGTCCTGCTGACCGCCGCTTCAATTCTGATTATTCAGGCGGTGACCTCCGAAAAAGTCATCCGTCAGATGGGCGGCGTTGTGGTCGATCTGGGTATGGAGAGTTCGGAAATAGCGCTTATCGAGCAGCTCCACGCCGTTGTGGAGACCGCAAAATACACTGAAGCCAGCTGGGACAAGAACGACTTCAGCTTCGACAATCCGGACCTGATTATTGCCTATCTCTACGGTGCCCTCGCACCGATGGACCGGGTCTCCTTCCTGGTACTGGTCGACGAACACGGTGAAGGCATTGATGTCGACCGAGGCGACGCGGACGGACAGCTGCTGGCGGGCGCTGTGGAACTGGCGTCTGAAATTCCCTCCCTGGTGCCGCTCACTGAAAAGGCTGCAAAACAGACGACCCCGTTCTGGAGCGATCCGGTGTTCATGCCAAGCCGGGAGCATACCTATTTCGTCTACACGCATCCCTTCTATGAGAATGGAAAATACTACGGCAGTTTGTTGACCGGCATGTCGCTTGAGCGGATGTCCGAAATCACCTGGCACATTTCAACCGAGGACATCACTGTCTTTCTGTTGAAGGAAGGGACCCACGAAGTCATTGCCCATCCGGTGCTTTTCGAAAGCTTCGACAAGCTAACCCCGGAAAACCCACTCCTGCATGTCAGTCAGGTCTCCGACACGTTTCTCGCCGAATTCAGCGATATGCCGAAGGTCAGGAATTCGACTTTCGACATTGCCGAAGGCCTGGATCTGCACGCAGGATACGATAACGAAGGTTACAAGCGCTTCGTCATCATTGAGCAGAACAACGAAAACCTCATGGGAATGCCGGCCCGCATCGGCGTCCACTTTCCGGCAGAATACCTGGACCAACCGCTAAAGCAGCTGACGACCGCGATCATTGTCGGCACCGGCCTGCTGATGCTGTCACTGCTTGGCGCGATCGTGCTTGCGCGCCGGATTGCACGACCAGTTCAAAGAGCCGCGGTTGCAGCAAAGGATGTCGCGAACCTCAACCTAAACGCCGTGGCCCCGCTTCCATCCAGCGTGATCCGGGAACTGGATGATCTGTCCAAGGGCTTCAATGCAATGGTCGGCGGACTGACCGCCTTCAACCGATATGTCCCCAAGACGCTGGTGCAAAAACTGCTTTCGGAAGGCCGTGCCGATGCACCGCCCGAAGAACGCGATGTTGCTGTGCTCTTCACGGATATTGCCGGTTTCACCTCTGCGTCCGAGGGGATGTCGGCAACCGAAACTGCTGCTTTCGTCAACCACCACCTTTCCCTGCTCGGGACAGAGATCACCAGGCAGGACGGCACGATCGACAAGTATATAGGTGACAGCGTCATGGCCTTTTGGGGCGCACCCGATCGGCTGGAAAACCCGGCTGAGCACGCTGCACGTGCGGCCCTCGGAATGGCGGCGGCAATCCATGCGGACAATCAGGAGCGGAAGTCTCATGGCAAGCAGCCGGTGCGCATTCGGATCGGGATTCACCTCGGCCCACTGGTTGTCGGCGATATCGGTGCCCCGGGCCGGGTCAACTACACGGTGATCGGAGACACCGTGAACGCAGCCTCGCGACTTGAAAGCCTCGGCAAGGAAATCGACCCGGATGCCGAAGTCATGATCCTTGCCTCTGAGGAAATTGCCTCCAACCTGAGCAACGACATTCGCCAGGAACGCATCGGACCACAGATGGTCAAGGGACGGGTCGAACCACTCCAGGTGGTCAGGCTACTGTTCTGATACTTGCAACGGGCACCAGTCAGACAATCGCGGCAACAGCCACATAGCTCGCAATACCGTACAGACACAGGAGGCTCAGGCTCATGAAGAGCCCGCGCAGCCCGTCCTTGCCCGCAAGGTAGCTGTACGAATAGCCGAGCCGCGCGACACCAAAACCCGCAATCCAGACAAAAGCAGCTGTTGCAGCCGGTGAAGTGACACTGAAAACAAATGCCAGAAGCGCGAAATAGACAGTGTTCTCGGTGCTGTTGCGATGCGCGTTGTGCCGCCTTTCCAGCTCTTCGAGCCCCTTTGCAGCCGCATCTTCGCGCTTCTTTCCGCTTGCCTGCCACTCTTCAGGGGTTGCGTACATCCCGAATTTCGCACGCGTCAGCTCGGTTGTCGTCATCAGCCAGGTGTGATTGGCCAGAAGCAAAATGGCTGCGATCACCAGCGCCATGATCATCGGTTTGCTCGGTAATGCGATGGCAATCGATTGAATTCCGAAAAGCAGAAAATTTAGAAGCAGACAGATGGCGATCAAGGCAAATGGATAAGCAAGAATGAAGAAACGGGCTCTTTGGCGACGTTCGACCTGCGCGGAATCCATGAATTGAAGGTCTCCATTAAAACTAACTGACGTCAAGAATCATCATGCGACATCGTCTGGCAAATCGAATCCAACTAGTTTCCTCTAATCGGATCAAATTTGAGTGGATCGTGATGAAAAGCAACAAGCATGAATTCGGGATGAATTTTCTGTTTTCAAGAAGAAAGTTCACCAAGATAGCGAATTTGCACGCGATTACTTTGCCCTGACCAATTGCTCGCGATATGGATTGAACTGAGATTGTCGATCTGCAGCAGGAGTTTCTTCATCAACCGGCGCTTTCACATCACCCCGACCCTGACCACGGTGATCGGGGCCTTTGTATCGATAACAGCTGCACTTGTGCTGTTTGTACAGGCCTCTACCTCCGAGAAGGTTGTGCGCGATCTGGGTGGCGAGCTGATAAATGTCGGGCTTGGCGCACTCGATCAGGCTTTTTCAGACCAGATCGAGGCTGTTGAGGAAGCCAGCAAGTTTACCGTCGCCGCTCTCAATACCGGCAGTATTCTGATCGATCATCCGCAGGAGGTTGCCGACTACCTGTTCGGCGCGCTTTCTTCGATGGAACATGTCTCCTTCGTTATCGTCGCGGACCGGAACGGCAACTTCATCCAGATAGACCGGGGTGCAGGAGACGGTATCCTCATTCCGCAATTTGTGCCTGTCACTGACAAGACTCACGCTCTCGCCAACCTTATCCAGTCTTCCGCATCAAGAACGACAGCCTTCTGGACCGAACCGCAATATTACAGCGCTCGCCAGCATACCTATGTCGCCCATGTGCAGCCGGTTCTTGACAAGGGCAACTATGAAGGACTGGTGATCATGGCGATGTCGGTGCAGCGCCTGTCGGAAATCACCAACGAAATTTCGACAAATCTGGTCACGGTCTTCATGATCAATCCGGACAGTAACGATGTGATTGCGCATCCGGAACTGGACAAGGTTTTCGATCAGTTGTCTCCGGTTTATCCGCTCATTGCCCTTGAAAGTGTTCCCGACAGCTTTCTTGCAAATTTTGGCCTGACCGAAGAAGTGGATCCTGCAGATTACGGCATCGGCGAAGGTCATGAGCTGCGCTTCGGCTTTGATGAACATCACGACAAGCGCTTCGTGATTCTGGACAACGATCAGCAGGGCTTGTCAGGATTACCGGTTGCGATCGGCGCTCATTTTCCCGCTGCCATTCTGGAACAACCCTTGGACCAGCTGACCGATTCCATTGTCATAGGCGTCGCGCTTCTGGGCCTTTCCCTGGTAGGGGCCGGTCTTCTGGCGCATCGGATCGGGCAACCCATTCGCCGAGCTGCAACAGGAGCCCGCGCCGTCGCGAAACTCGATCTGGATGCTGTCAAGGAGCTTCCGCGCAGCTCCGTTCGTGAGCTGGATGACCTTGCCAGCGGTTTCAATTCCATGGTCAGCGGCCTCGATGCCTTCCGGCGCTACGTTCCGAAGGCGTTGGTGCTCAAGCTGCTGAAGGAAGGCCGGGCCGACGCGCCTCCTGAAGAACGCGAAGTCGCGGTGCTGTTTACCGACATTGCCGGCTTCACCTCCGCGTCTGAGGGCATGTCAGCCACTGAAACGGCGGCCTTCGTCAACCACCATTTGTCTCTTCTCGGCGCCGAAATCCGCATGAACGGTGGCACGATCGACAAGTATATCGGTGACAGCGTCATGGCTTTCTGGGGGGCACCGGATCATCTGGACAATCCGGCCGAACACGCTGCCCGCGCGGCAATCGGCATGGCAAAAGCAATCCACGCGGATAACCTGAAGAGAAAATCGGAGGGCAAGCCGCCTGTTCGCATTCGGGTTGGATTGCATCTCGGCCCGCTTGTCGTAGGTGATATAGGCGCGCCGGAACGGGTCAACTATACGGTCATCGGCGACACCGTGAATGCCGCAGCACGACTGGAAAGCCTCGGCAAGGAAATAGATCCGGAAGCCGAAGTCGTCATTCTGGTGTCAGAGGAAGTTGCAGAAAATCTCGACGAAGACTTCCTTATGCAGCCAATCGGAGCGCAAAAGGTGAAGGGCAAGACTGAGGCACTGCAAGTGGTTCGCCTGATCCTATCAGACGCCACGTAGCACCCCTTTGTTGGCACTGTCTTCTCAGAAGATCCCTCGACTTGTCCGTCAGTCCGATGGACTCAGGGATGTCCGCCAACAGACGTTCTCAACCGATAGATTTTCCTGAAAAGACCGATTGCCCGAATTTGAACAACACAATGAACGGTAGCTGAACGCCACATTCAGCACGAGTTCCAAACCGGCCGACTAAGTTCGCTCCTGTCATCGCAACGCGGCACCGCCGCACCGACAGGAGGAAGTCAGAAATGTTCCGCAAAGTTGTTCTTGGCACGACTGCAGCCCTTTTCCTTTCCGCAGCTGCCCTGCCCGCATTTGCAAACGGTATCAACATCGAGCAGTTCGGTTTCGGTCACGTTACCGGTGGAAGCCAGGAAGGCTTCAACAACCTGATCGGCGTTTTCCAGGATGGTCATGCCAACGAGGCCATTGCCAAGCAGTTTGGCAACCACAACACAGCTGCTGTCGGTCAGACCGGAGCGCACCATTTCGCTGACACCTGGCAGAACGGCTTTGGCAATTCAGCCGGCGTTGGCCAGTTCGGCACCAACCACAATGCAATCATGACCCAGGACGGCAATGGCAATATTGCAGCCGGTGTCCAGGTTGGTCACGGCTGCGATGCATCGGTGAACCAGACCGGCTCGGACAATGTCGCCGCATTTGTCCAGACCTGCCCTTAATTCCCCACCCGCTCCCCGGACTTCGGTGGCCTGATCAAATGGCCACCGAGGGGCCCCAAGGAGGAAACCATGAAGACCAATATCAAAGCCGCCGGTCTCGCCGCGCTGATCGCAGCCTTCGGCGTCACCTACTACGCAACGGATGCCACCCAGGCCCATGAAACCGGAAATGCCTGCATCATCACCTCGCAAACCGCTCGTGGATCCATCGCCCTCACGGGAATTGCCAACGGAACTCATGGGCAGCAAGGCGAGTACCGCTTCACCGTGAAAGGTGGCAGCGCAGCAGGGTCCACCTCAACAAGCCAGGGCGGCGCCTTTGAAATCGGTAACAACGGCAAGGCAGAAACCGGTCGCGTCGTACTCGGCAAGGATGGCGTCTACGACGCTCGCCTGAAATTCGAGCTGGATGGGGAAACCCATGAATGCAGCGTGCTGATCGGCGACCGGATCTGAATTGAGCTGCCAACCTGAATTTTTTCCCTGAGGAAGAACCAATGAAACTGACTGTCAAACGTATGATGATCGCAGCCGCCGCGCTTGGCACACTAACCGCAACGCCCGCTCTGGCAGGCGGCTCCTTCAGCTTCACCCTGAACCCGCAGAATGCCGAACAGAATCAGTTGATGCGCGCCGGGCTCTTTGCCGCCGCCATTGCCAATGACATGAGCAAGCAAGGCGGCATCAAGCAGAACGGCTTCGGAAATGCCGCTGGCATTCTGCAAAACGGCTTCGGCAACCAGGGCATCGTCGTTCAGGACGGAAATGGTCACAATGGAACGATCCGGCAAAATGGAAACAACAACGCATATGGCCTCTTTCAGTTCGGCCGCAATACTAACGGACATGTCGTACAAAATGGCCATGGCCAGACAGGCACGACATTCCAGTTCGGTTGGTAAATGCGTTCCTTCGTTGAAACCATGCCGCACAGTGCCAGGCCCGGTCTTGCCGGGCTCCGCACTCAGCTCAACCAGTTCCAGCCCGACAGCCGCAGCAAGGGAACATTCTTGTCCCGATGGCTGTTTCTCTCCGCACCCGCACAGACATCCGAACGCCTCAGGAGAATCGCACTTCCCTAACGACACCCCCCATCTGGGGGGCGCGAATTCGGACCGGTTGAATATAGCCTTGCCTGGAAAATCATCTTGAGATTGTGAGCAGGGTTGCAGAACCAATGTCCGCTCTGATCGACAAATGGGCAAAGCATCGCAGCGGACAAGCGAATACTTTATGTATATTGGAGCCTAGGCATCCGGATTCGATTGGATTGCCAAAGCTCTGAAAACCTTACTCAAAATATAGTGTGCTTAGGCGCTGCCGCATTTGCGGCGGCGCTTTTTATGTCTTCTGAAACCTGCTGGTCAACTAGCGCATCTTGAAGAAGCAAAACCGCTCCACCAGACGCAACAGGTCTTTTTGCGAGGAGCAATTGGTTTTCGCCAACACGCTCTTCAGATGCTTTCGCGTGGTATCAACGGCAATCCCGCGCACGCGGCTATGGTTCGAAAGCTCCTGACCGGATGTGAGAGCAGACAGGACAAGTTCTTCGCTCAAGGTCAATCCAAACAGCCCGGCAAACTTCTTGATCTCCTCTGCACCGGGTGCCGAGCCGGTGTCCATCTCAACGAATGTGACCGCGAGCGCACTACCGTGTCCATCCACCCCGCCAAGCATAGGTAAAAATCTGACGCCGATCTGCTGTCCGGTGAGGTCTGCAAGCGCCACACCTTCCTGAGGCCCCATGGAAAGGTGCCCGATAGCATCTGACCCGAGCGAGGACAGCGCCGTCGCAAAGCGGAAATTCAGCTCTGAATCCCGAAAGATGAGATTTTGGTTTGTCATCGTGAACAGTCCGAGTTTCTGCATGCGCTCGGCTTCGGAATTGGCAAAGACGATTTTTCCCTTGGGCGTCACCAGGATCACTCCCATGCCCTTGCGGGAGAAAACCGTGCCAAGCGAACCCGCGCGGGATCGAGCTTCGGACAGTTCAAGATGAATTCTCAGCGCCTGACGCGCATGCCCCAACAGGTGTTGCTGGGCAGATAGTTGCTCCTGCGTCCACGGTTCCTCGTCATAAAGGGAAAATCCGAGCCAACTCAATCGGTCAGGCATCGCCAGCTGACCGCCTGTGACCTCATACAGTTCATAGGGAAGCAGACTCTCGTGATAAACCGGGCTAACCAGACGTTCGTCTTCGGTCCAGAGCATGTCCCCATGCAGCACCTTTCCCACGGGACCATAAAAGATCCTGGGAAAACGGACATCCAGTTCAGCATAGACATCCAGATATTCCCGGTGAAATTCGGGATCGATGCGAACGGTCACGAAGAGATCGTCACGCTCATCGGTAAAACTCTGAGAAAAGAAGTGACAGCTTTTTGCATTCAGCGCGTCGGTCGCTGTCTGCATCGCACCCTGCCAAAGTTCAGGTGTCACTGCGGCTTCATAAAACTGCTCGATGGCCGTGTTCAGCTTCTTGTGATCAACCGTCATTCTGCCCCCTGCCGAATGATGTTTCGCTATTTAGCTAGAGTTGGCTCTTCAAGAAATCAAGACAATCAATACCAGCAACAGCTTAACGCTTCGTCGTTGCATAAACTTCTCCTGAAGTAACAGTCGAGACTTCTCGACGAAATCTACTCCGTCCCCAATCTTCCGCTACCGAAACAGGTGATCCTTGCAATCGCGATAGTAAAAAAGCCAACCGGTTTGAATGGAGAGCGGTTCACCAAAAGCAAGGGATGCTGCAGTCAACTTTCTCTCGCCAACTTGTGACTACTCAAATCCGGAAATTCCGGGTCATTCTTCGCACACAGACGTTAGTCCTATCGCCCGTTCGCCAACCGGCACTTGAGTGAAAGCCAAGAGGAACCGTCGGGCACCTCTTAGGAAGGAAGCAATTTATGCAGAACCGCAGACAAATCTTGAACCTGGCCGCTGGATTTGCAGCTGCCTCCGTGCTGGCCGGCAGCGCTACGGCCTGGGCAGGAAGCAAGGGTCGAACCGGCAAGTTTTCGGGTCTCAGCAATCATGTTACGACCGGCAAAGCCGAGCTGACGTCAAGTTCCGTCGTCCTGTTCAATGACTTCAGCCTCGACGGAGCCCCTGACGCGCGGGTCGGTCTGGGCCGGAACGGGAAATATGATGCAGGAACCGACCTTGGTGCACTGAAAAACCTGAAAGGCAAACAAAGCTATCGGGTCAAAAACGGTGTGAACGTATCCGACTACAATGAAATCTATATCTGGTGCCGGAAATTCAATGTGCCGCTCGGCGTGGCCAAGCTCGGCAACTAGCACCTTCTCCGGTTGGAAACGCGCCATTTCCCGACGCCCCTCCGGAAAATGGTGACATTCCGCAGAGTTGCCCCGGTTATTTGGCCGGGGCATGTCTCGCTTGAGACAATTGCCTGGAGCGTCAGGACGTCTCCAATGGCACCACTGCCCGACGTCTCAAGATGAACTTCGACGCGCCAAAGGCTACCGCAATCGCTGCGGCGACCGCAGACAGGCCAATTGCCAGGTCGGTGTAAGCAGAAAAAGGCAGACGGAAGGCCAAACTGAAAATCTCGATATAGCTGACCGTGAAGACGGCAAAGAGTGCGCCGGCAATCACGAATGCAACGCCATCACCTTTCATGAGCCCGCTTCGCCTTTCCGACTGAAAAAACCGCGAGACAATGAAATAGCCCAAAACGGTCACCGAAAACACAGCCGCGTCCAGCAGCAGCAAGCTTGCATCGAACAGAATGCTCATCACAAGAAATCCTGAAACGTCCAGATTGTTACAGATCATGCTCACCGAAGCCGGGGAAACGGTCCGAGGCCGTCGGCATATGTCGCTGATTTGAAGAGGTTTTGCTCAGCGGCTGGACTTAGGTAGGTAGGAATTGTGTCACATTCCAGACCTAAAAAATTTTTAAGAATAGGCAGTTGTTCGTACAAGGGCGACCAGCTCAGAAGACAGGTCCGCGCGAAATCTCGTCTCTCCGTGCAATGTCATAAGCTCAAATAAAAACCCCGGACTTTTGTCCGGGGCTTCTGATCGTAGCTTGCGCGAAGTTCAACGCACCAGAATATTCCGGAATTGCCACGGATCCTTCTTGTCGAAGTCTTCCCTGTAGAACCCGGGACGGCCATCGAGCGGTGTCCAGTCGGTGTAGTAGCCTTTGACCGGACCAAGATACGGCATCTGGATTTCAAGGCAACGCTTGTAATCCATCTCGTCGGTCTCAACGATTCCTTCTTCCGGATTTTCCAGAGCCCAGACCATGCCGGCAATGACCGCGGAAGTTACCTGCAGGCCTGTGGCATTCTGGTAAGGCGCCAGTTTGCGCGTTTCATCCACCGACAGTTGTGAACCGTACCAGTAGGCGTTCTTGGCGTGCCCGTAGAGCAGCACACCAAGCTCGTCGACACCGTCCTGGATCTCGTTTTCCTCAAGGACATGCAACGTTTCCTGAACCTTGCCGGCGGCACCGAAAAGCTCGTGCAGCGACAGGACCGCATCATTGGCCGGATGGTAGGCATAGTGACAGGTTGGCCGATAGGACAGTTTTTTGCCGTTCTCGAGAGTGAAGTAATCGGCAATCGAGATCGATTCATTGTGTGTCACCAGGAAGCCGAATTGCGGTCCGGGAGTCGGGCACCAGGTGCGAACCCGAGTGTTGGCACCTGGCTGCTCCAGATAAATCGCAGCGTTGCAGCCTTTCTTGTGGCTCTTGGCGTTTTTCGGTTTCCAGGTCTCGTGCGTTCCCCACCCAAGCTCGGCAGGCTGGAAACCTTCGGAAAGAAACCCTTCAACCGACCAGGTGTTCCAGAAGGTGTTGGGCGGCTTCGGTTCCTTGGCACGCTGCGTGTCCCGCTCGGCAATATGGATGCCCTTGACACCGGCCTTCTTCATCAACTTCGCCCAGCCCTTGCGGCTTGTGGGCTCCTTGAATTCCATTCCGGTATCGGTTGCGATATCGACAAGGGCCTTTTTCACGAACCAGGACACCATGCCCGGGTTGGCACCGCAGCACGAAACGGCTGTCGTGCCGCCAGGCTTTTTCTTCTTTTCCCTACGGACGGTTTCACGCAGCGCGTAATTCGTTCTGTCAGCAGCACTGGCGTTGTCGTCAAAATAGAACCCTGGCCATGGTTCAACCACCGTGTCGATGTAAAGCGCACCAAGCTTTCGGCAATGCTTCATCAGGTCGAGCGAAGACGTATCGACCGACAGGTTGACGACAAACCCCTGCCCTTCACCTTCCGAAAGCAGCGAAGTCAGAACGTCCTTGTAGTTCTCCGGTGTCAGCGCGACTTTCTGAAACTTGTAGCCCCGGTCCGTGACCAGCTTGGCATCCGTATCGACAGGGTCGATCACGGTGAAACGGTTCTTGTCGAAATTGAAATGCCGCTCGATCAACGGCAACGTTCCTTTGCCGATCGAACCAAGTCCGATCATGACCAAAGGACCGGTAATCGTACCGTGGATCGGATATTTGACAGCTTCGGTTGCTTTCGAGGTGGGCTTCCTTGCAGGAGCCTTTCGTGCAGGTGCTTTCGTCGCCGACGGCTTTGCGGCTACCGGTTTGGTTGTTGCAGGTTTTGATGCTGCGGGTTTTGCGGCGACAGGTTTCCCGGATGCTGGCTTCGCAGCAGCTCGCGCAGGTGCTGCGCGCTTGCTTGCGGCTGGTTTGCTTGCAGCAGGCTTTGCCGCAGCCGGCTTGGCTGTCGCTGGTTTGCTCGCACCCGATTTTGCCGCGGCCGATCTTGTCGAGAGCGACTTGGCAGCCGCTGGCTTTGCAGCAGCAGGTTTGGAGGCTGTCGGTTTCGCAGCCGGCGCTTTTGCTGCACTTCTCGATTTGGCAGAAGCAGATTTTGTCGGCGCTGAATTGGCGGCAGCTGCTTTTGTCGCGGCAGGTTTCGTGGCAGCTGGCTTGGCGCTTCTGGACTTGGCAGCAGCAGCCTTTGTTGCTGCGGCCGGTTTCGTTGCAGCAGATTTCGTGGCAACAGGCTTGGCTGCCGATTTCGTTGCAGCGGGCTTTGCGGCGGCGGGCTTGGCCCCGGCCCTGCTTGGCGCTGCCTTTGTCGAAGCATCAGTCGGTGCTTTCGCCGTGGCGGTTTTTGTGGAACTTACCCGCGCTGCGGGTCTTTTGGTTGACGCCGGTTTGGAAGTCTGTTTCGTGGCAGATGGCTTGGACGCCGACGGTTTCGCGGCTGAGGTCTTTGACGCGGTGGACTTTGCTGCAGCCGGCTTGGCTGCGGCAGGCTTGCTCGCCGTACGCGACTTTGCGCTCGAAGCCCTGGTCGCGGGCTTGCGTGTGGCAGCCGGCTTTGCGGCGGTTCTGCTGGCTGGCTTGCGGGAGGTCTTCCGGGTCGTCTTCTTTGGCTCGCCGCCGTTGCTCTCGTCGGTCATCTTCCAAACTCCAGTCGTTCTGGAGGCGACATTCCAACGCTCCCTGCAAATCAGGTCAGGGTTCGCAAATCGGACATCGCCCCTTGCACAGAAGCGCACTAATTGCGCCTTCGATTAGCTGTGACCGGTTTTGCGCCAAATTTCAAGTGTTTACTTGAGGTTTCTTGCCGAACTACGCGCCCCGGGCTGAGTTTGACAGGAAAGATCTGCGCACCGGCATGGCAAGAGAATGAACCGGATCGACCGTCCCGGCGGCAGTCAGCTCTCCGCTGAGACCTGCAAGCGCTCCCACGACCAGTTCCAATGCGAGAAACCGTTCCACATCGACAGGTCCCGGCAGCACGATCCCGTCCAGCAGGTTCGCTGAAAACCCGAACCGTTCATAATAGGACAGGTCTCCGACCAGAATGACCGATCCATGCCCGTAAGCAGCCGCCTGCGCCAGCGCATGACGCATCAGACGATCACCCACCTGCCTGCCTTGATGACGCGGAGCAACGGCGAGTGGTCCGAGCAACAGGCTATGAGACCCCTTGCGGTCCACCACAGACCACAGCCGCACCGTACCGGCCAAAGAGCCGGTCTCGTCCAGAGCGGAGAAAGCAAACACGGGTAACCGGCCTTCGCGCACCCGCTCGGACGTTTTTGCAAACCGTTCTTCCCCGAAGCAGAGGTCGAGCAGCCTCTCCCGAGCACCGAAATGCTCCGGCGCCTCATCGACAATCGTAATCACGGCTTGTCGCCTCAGATAACGAAGGACGCCAGCGGCGCGAAACCGTTGAAGCCGACAGAGGAATAAGTGGTCGTATAGGCACCGCAGGCTTCGATCAGGACCTTGTCGCCAATGGACAGACTGACCGGCAGCTCGTAAGGCGTCTTTTCGTAAAGCACATCGACACTGTCGCAGGTCGGCCCGGCCAAGACGCAAGGCGTCGTCGTATCGCCGTCTTTCGGCGTTCGGATCGGATAGCGGATCGCTTCGTCCATCGTTTCGGCAAGGCCGTGGAACTTGCCGATGTCGAGATAGACCCAGCGGACTTCGTCTTCGTCAGATTTGCGGGAAATCAGAACCACTTCGGCTTCGATCACCCCCGCATTGCCAACCATGCCACGGCCTGGCTCAACGATCGTGGACGGCAGGCGGTTGCCGAAGTGTTTGCTCAGCGCGCGGAAGATCGCCTCACCGTAGCTGGGAACACCCGGCACGTCTTTCAGGTAGCGGGTCGGAAAGCCACCACCCATGTTGACCATTTTCAGGTCGATGCCGCGGAGCGCCATTTCCTTGAAGACGCCTGCCGCCATGGCGAGAGCGAGATCCCAGGCTTGCAGGTTGGCTTGCTGGGAACCGACATGGAAGGAGACGCCATAGGCTTCGAGGCCGAGCCGGTGGGCGTGTTCAAGGACGTCGGACGCCATCGCGGGGTCGCAGCCGAACTTGCGGGAGAGCGGCCATTCTGCTCCAACGCCGTCGCACAGGACACGGCAGAAGACTTTTGAGCCTGGAGCGACACGGGCGATTTTTTCAACTTCTTCGACGCAGTCGACCGCGAAGAGCCGGACGCCATATTCAAAGGCACGCGCAATGTCCCTCTCCTTCTTGATGGTGTTGCCATAGGAAATGCGGTCGGCTGTTGCACCGGTTGCCAGAACCATTTCGATTTCGCCGACGGACGCACAGTCGAAGGACGAGCCAAGGCTTTCCAGAAGGGTCAGGATTTCGGGCGCAGGATTGGCCTTCACCGCGTAGTAGACAGAAGTGTCCGGCAGTGACCGGGCAAAAGCACGGAAATTGTCACGCACGATGTCGAGGTCGACAACGACACACGGACCATCTTCGTCGCGTCGTCGCAGAAAGTCGCGGATACGTTCGCTCATGGGGATCACCCCTCTCAAATCTGGCTGCAGGTGCGCTTTCCTTTGGCTGGCGCGCTGCAGTTCACGTCGCAGGGTGCTGCAATACGCACCGGGCCTCCCCCGGGATGGAACCGGAGGCCGGGTTGACTGCAGCGACGGTTGGGCGATTGCAGCTGACAAACAGCGCAACGCTTTCCCGCGTCGGGAATGCCGTTGATTGGATCGGAGATACCGAGCCGCACGTCGGGCAAGGATGTAACAAGTGCCTCTTCAGTGACGCCGGAGGTTGGAAACCCCGGCAGAGACCAAAAAAGCCCTCTTACGTCGTTGCTTTAAGCCGTACGGATCTGCTACCCGCCCCTTGGCGGTGTTTGTGGCAGCAGCCCCTTAAGAGATGTTCGTTGGAATGCATCCCATGAACGACCTCGGGCACGTGCGAATTTGGGCGAGCGCTATATGCGCCCGTTTGCGATCGGGCGCAAGAGAAAATCTTTGCCTGACTTGATTTTTTTCAGGTTCGGCGATTTCGCACCCGCTGATGGCCCTCTCACCTGTTGAAGGTGATTTCGAAGCTGGCGCCTCCACCGTGCCCCGGAGCCAACCGGATGGTCGCGTCATGCGCCTGAAGCAGAGCCTGAATGATGCCGAGCCCCATGCCCGTGCCGCCGCTTTCCCGGCGTGTGGTGAAAAACAGATCGAAGACATGTTCGGCATTTCCCGGCGAAACCCCCTCGCCGTCATCGTTCACGGTGACCGTCAGGCTTTCCCCGCCCCCCGAAACGACAACCTCGACCTTGCTGGCGCCATGGTTCCTTGAATTCTCGATCAGGTTCTCGAACACGATCCGCGCGTTCTCTTCGGACAGTGGCAGCTCGCAATCCTTGTTCCAGGAAACACTCAAACCATCGATGCGGCCCTTGATCTGACCAAGCACCGGTGCCAGATGGCAGGCCCCGCCGATGTCGACGCTCTCGGCGCGGGCCAGCGCCCTCAATCGGTTCAACAGCAGCGAAGCACGCGCGGTGTCGCTCAGTATATTCTCAAGGAACTTCGACCGCTCGGCTTCAGTCAACTCCTCCCCGCCGTCCAGAAGCAGCTCGGCAGCCCCCTGAATGGACGTCAGAGGCGACTTCAGCTCATGCGTGACATGATTGGCAAAGGTGTTGATGTAGTCGTTGCGGTCAAACAGCTTGCGCGACATATCCAGCATGCTGGTCGAAAGGGCATGGATTTCCCGGTTTCCGTGGATGGTAAGCGGTTTCAGCGCTGCCCTGTCTCCGCTGCCGATCTTCAGAGAACGGGCAGTCAGCGCTCTGATCGGCCCTGAGATCGCACGCACGAAGATGAAGCCGACAACAAAGGTTGCGCCCAACACGAAGGCGAGCATCCAGAGCACCGTCTCGCGCTGCAGGAACATCTCTTTCAAGATGTTGCTGGGTGTGCGCGAAGCGTAAACAACGCCGGCAACCCGACCCTCAACCACAATGGGCAAGGCGGTAAACACCCGGACCGCCGTTCCCCGGCTGATGGAATAGATCGGCTGCGGATTGTCCACGATCCGTTCGCGCAACGCACTTGCATACCGTCCGCCAAGCGCTTTCCTGACCTCATCGACATGCGCCAGGGAAAGACCGACCTCTCCGCGCCCGGACACAACGACGCCATTTGCGTCCAAGACGCGAAATCCGGCCAAGGTCAGTTTCTGGGTGTTCACCAGGATCGGAGCCAGCTGCCTGCCGACCTCCTCCAGAACGGGATGAACGTCTTCACCCGTTTCCCTCGCGTCGGGCCGTGCCGGCAGGATCGGTGTCTTGTTGAGATCCAGCATCGAAGTTTGCGGCGACCACTCGCCAATCGTCGTCAGCAGGTAGGAATACTGTGTCTGCGGCGGCTGCGCCGACGGTCCAAGCGGCAGGTTTTCGGGATCAATTGTTTTCAGCTGTTCTGCTGCAGTGGCGGCGATGGCGGCCGACTGGGCAATCAGTTCAGCTTCGGTGGTCTGGATGAGCTGGTTCTCATAAACCCGGAAAAAGACGACGCCTCCGAGCGGCACCAGCAGCATGATGCAAAGAACCATCGCAACGATCACACTGAGCGGCGGGCGCCATCTGTCCCTGAAAGACGGAGAAAGCCGCATCATCCGGTCGATGCATCCGGATCGATCTGGCATGCGCCCAACCGGAACCCGACACCGTGGACCGTATCAATGGCACTTGCGCACCCAACTGCGCCCAGTTTTGCGCGAATGTTGCGGATGTGGCTGTCTATCGTTCGGTCGGAAACGTGAATGTTGTCCTTGTAGGCCTTTTCAAGTATCTGCTCCCGCGTGAACACGATCTTCGGCCGGCTGAGCAGCGCTGCCAGAATGTCGAATTCAATGGCAGTGAGCGTCACCGGGCGTTCGTCAACCTGAACCAGCCTTTCCTCTTTCACCAATTCTACAACGCCATATTTCAGGCTAGCACCGTTGTTGAGCGACGGGTCCTGGACCGGTGCGCTATAGCGCTTCAGAATGGCGCCAACCCTTGCGATCAGCTCCCGGGGACTGAAGGGCTTCGTTACATAATCGTCGGCACCGATTTCCAGACCGACGATCCGGTCGATCTCGTCATCACGCGCGGACAGGAAAAGCACCGGAACATCAGATGTCCTGCGCAAATGCTTGCACACTTCAAGACCGTCCATTTCCGGCAGACCGATATCCAGCACGATCAGGGCCGGATCGCAGAGCGTCACCTTGTCCAGCGCTTCCTTGCCATTGGTGGCAACCTCACAACCGTAAGACGCTTTTTGAAGCGCGAAACAGATCACTTCGCGGATGTGGGGGTCATCATCAACAACAAGAATGGTTTTCGTCTGCAATGTCGTCGGTCCTGAAAGAATGGTTCCGGCAAGCGTTTGCCGGAGCAAAAGAAATACCTGAGCTGCGCCTAGCTTTCCAGCCACCAGCCATCCCGCCGCAAACTGCGCGGCAGGGAAGTATCCAAAAGCACCTCAGTCTTGCATCTCGAATTTGTCAGCCTGGTGTCCGGTTTCCGGAAGAGGTTCCGAGGCAGGATCCTGACCCACAATCCGACCGCAAGCAGCAGAAGCAACCCGATCGCCGCCTCCGAACCAAGGTTTGAACAGCAATTCAGAAAAAGGGAAGCAAAGGCAACCTCAGCGGGAGCGGCCAATGCCTGACCTGCCTCTGCTCCGATCGGCGCTGCAGCGCTGGGGCTCGTCATGGTGACAAGAACGGCGGAAGGCAGAATGGCAGCAAACAGCCGAGCAACGGATTTGGTTTTGAAAAGCGTCGAATAAGTCATGACAGCTTTTCTGATCCATCCGGTTGCAGGATCTGGTCACGACTTTTGCAGATTTTGTGCAAATGGGGAGGCTGTAGGAGTGATACCGAGAGATGGAGCTCGAACCCGCCTTTCGTCAAATATCTTTCTGCAAGAATGGCAAAGCGATTAGCCATGATGAAAGACCGCCGAGGCAACCAGCTACAATCAACACTCTGGTTTCTTTGGCTGAGGCGCTCTGCAACACGCCCAAGACCACCGGTGAGAAGATAGCTGCGAGAACACCAGACGGTACATAGTTCAGCACCCCTCTGCATGAAAATGCGTTTAATATATGCACCAAAAACACAAAGGGTATTAGCGCAAGAAGTATAACATTGAAGAATAAGAAGAGAAGTACCAAAGCACAAATAGCTGCTATTTCTATGATATCACTAAAATTTGGCTTCAGCCAAAATTCAAAAGCAACAAAACCCAAAATGGTTACGCTTACAACAAAGCAATAAACTACCGAAGAGGCTACGCTTGGAACTCTCATGAACCTTGCTCCTAACTTGGCAAACATAGTTCCCAGCCAAATCCCGGCAGCTGCTTTCCAGGTTCACGAACTTGCGCGTCTCTCACGCAAGTGTTCACAGGGTCATTGTAGGCATGAACATACGCAGCACTCACCATGCCGATGGCCACAATTATTGCTGAAATCACCATGGAAACATGCATTTCGGCTCCTCCACGATCACGTTCTTTTTGAAAAGTATTAGGACAACTTCTTCCGCAGATGGTGTTTTTTTAAGCTCGCCCGAAGCGCCCAAAAGGACACTAAAACCGTAAGCATCAATTCTAACAGCCAGGTTGACGCTGTAAAAAATAGTGAGCTCTCAAAAAACTCAAAAAGCTGCAATAGTTCTTGCAACTCGTCAGGATTCGGACTTGGTAAAAACGAGAGAAACACGAAGTTTATTGCTATTGAAAGCACTGTCCAGACAATACAAAACCGCCAAAACATGCTCCACCAAATTGAAATTATTTCTTTGTAGTTCATCAAAGTTCAATTCTTTGCGTATTGAAAATTGTCACTATTGAAGATGCGAACGATGCATCGCCTCCCTATGAGTCACAGCTGCTGAAGCAATTCCAAAAACTTCATTCCATTTACGAAAACGAACCACACAGCCGCTGCCGACAGAAAAAGAAATCCCGCCAGTTTACGCACCTTCGACTCCTTATGAGTCACATTTAGGTAATTACACTCTTCAAAAATGAACAGATTTTCCAATCACCATATTCGGTCACTCCCATCTTTCCTTTCCAGTTTTCTGTACAGCTTAGAAAGAACCTTAAACACAAAATACGCTGATACGACTATTGAAGCGAAAAGAAGCTTATCAGAACGATAGTTTTGAGCATCAGCCACAAAAAAATACATCACCCAACTGGCAACGGATAGAAAGCCGAACAGTAAAAAGAAGGACAACGGTTGCTCTTTTCCCTTCAAGTCAGGCTCCTTTGTTTGCACCTCTATTGGGAAGATTTTAAGCGCTTAAATCCCCTTCTCATCGTTTTCTGATGGGTGATTTGACCGTCCGAATGTATGTAGTCATAAGCAACGACTCCTAAGGCTATAGCGAATTTATCTTTATCAATGTTGCTCTCTTGAAACCTTTTAGCCACATCAAGGTATCTGCGAGCTTCGAATTCGACCTTAAAACAAATGCGCCTCGTCTTTTGGCGCGACCAATCTAATGGATTTCGTTTGTATTCATCCATTTCGGCAATTAAGGCTTCGTTTGCTTCAAGCCACTTTACGAGTTGCCTAAATAGTTCAAAAGAAACCAACTTTCGCTCGATCACACTGGCTCCTTATGAGTCATGGGTGTTTGAGAATTTTTGCCAAAGCGAGTAGCCACAACGAGAAGACAATTAAAGAGCCGAAATAATTCCCGTAAGGTTCTGCAACGAAGATAACGGCAAGGCAATAAAAGACCACAGATGTAAAGAGGATTATGCCGACCCAGAAAGCAACTGTTAGCTCTTTTTGGTCTTTCTCATCCACTTCTAGAGCTCCTTATTAGTCACGGTTTCCTTTTCGAAGAAATTTCTGGGTAGCAAGCACCAAAACCAGAACTGCAATGCCCCACAGACCCAAATAAAAATGTCGCGCATCTTCTCGGATGTAAGCAACACACGTGGCCAATGCAGTGAGTGGTAGCCAAATTTTTATTATCAGACCCAGTCGCCACCGCTCCTTATGACTCACACCGGCTTTCTAAGTTGAACAACCAATTAGAATCTACACCCACCACGGCTGGTGGCTAATCCAAGCCTGCTCCGACAAGGGCATCTCGGCGCAGTGTTCAATGTTGGCAGCTTAACCCGCGACTCCCCCTGGACTCCCAATTCGAACGTGTGCTGTGCGACGACCTGCGCAAGCTTTACGCAAGAGTAGTATGCTTCAAGGAAACTTCGTTTCGAGGAAGATTTCTCTGAGCGAAAGAGTAAATCGCTGGCCAACGCGTTTTGATATGCTGAAATGCTCTCATGTATCTGAGAACTCAATCGGATGAAATCCATCTTGCGATGAAAAGTCTGCTCTGACTGTTCTCCAAGCGCTTCTGCTTTCTCTATCGACGCGTATAGTTGAACAGCCAATTTAAGTGCTTCGGCTTCCGAAGTTGAGTGATCCGCATATGCTTGTGCAGTAAACAATAGAAACAGAATTATTACTCGGAAGATCATATAACAGCTCCTTATGAGTCACAGATAAAATACCGGAGCTTTTGCTGTACTTCTGTTATCGAGCCCAAGACACCAAATGTTCCAGAACATCAACGAAACGAGCAAACCAACTTTTCTCTACGCGATCCTTCAGATAGCGATTTTCTTTCTTCACCTTGTCAGGTTCACTACTGGTTGCGTTCAAATCCGGCACCTTCGCCGGCTCCTCAATAGTAGTCTTCCGATGTCGAATTCCTGATCACTCGGGCAATGAACCAACCGCTATAAAAAACCAGCGGACTAAGCAAGAAAAACAGAGGTCCAGTAGCGAAGCTCAAAATTCCAAGCATGTTAGGCCCGCTTCGCCCAGGAATGAGCGTTAAAGTCAGATTAAATAACGCGCAAAGTGTCGGCGGCAAACTGAAAAACGCAAAGAGCTTTAGTCCACCACTAAGACGACCCGTTGGAGCGGTTGCTCCACCCAGCAATCCAATCACGAACACAAAGTAAGGGGCAAATTCTAGCAACCAGAAAAGTAGTTCTTTAGGCAAAGCTATGGGCTCCTCAACAATTGTTCTAACTTCCGAAATTTTTCCAATCCCAATCAAAAACCAAACATCACAATCATCTGATTTTAGCTGTGAGAAAATAGTGGGCCGCGATCGCTGCTAATATGGTCACTATTGATGCGGAAATTACGGCCCTGAGGAAGTAACGCTTGGCTTGCCCCCGGCAGCTTCCGCAGGGTGATGAACCACATATATTCAAACAGATTCTCGCTACAGTGTTTGCTACAATTTTCTAGATTTTTTTGCCTCAGTTTTCTTCGATCGTTGCCCCTCCATCCAATCTAAAAATCTGTATTTCATATCAATTGTAAAATCTATTACGTAGCCAAATAGAGTTAAAAACAGAGCAGCCATTACTGCACCTGTTATCCCGGCTCCTATATCCCCCGACGTTAGTATCAACACGAAAGCAAACAAGAAGAAAACGAGACCGAAGTAAGAGAAGAACTTTTTCATCCGATAGATTTTGGTTCCTTGTGAGTTATTTCCATTGTTCAGGTGCTCAGCAATCGCAGTTCGGAATAGATGTCGAAAGAAATCTGACACAAACGGTTTACCATCCCCGACTTCAGCGAAGTTGTACCAACGAACATCGTCGTTCCACCACGCTCCAACAACTTGTCTCTCTGAACTTCACAGATCCGACTATTCCGAGCGTGACTTCCCCCGGTTTTTAGGCACGTGCGGCATGCCGTCGCTCCTTAGTGTCTAACCTGTTTTTTGATAGCTGCCCCCATAGAGCCACCAACAAAAATAGAAACCAGAGCGATTATTGGAGAACCCAGAAACAAAACTGGACCTGAAAAAATGGCAAGAATTCCTCCAGTGGTTAGCGACCCAAATAACATTGCCACGTAGAAGAAAATTAGAAGAAATAACAATACTAGAAAAACAGGTACAGAAAAAAGAAGTAATATCTTTACAATAATTCCGCTCTTATCTTTCAAATTAAAACCTATCAAAACTCCCAATACGAAAAATGACACCATTGTTATTGCAGGTATAAAAACTTCCACTCACCCCTCCCTACGAATCAGATCAATTTTTTAATCTTTCGATTGTTTCCGATTGAGTTTCGATAAGGCACTTGTAAAAAGCTAAGTTTCTCTCTGTCGTGTCTACCCAACCCATTCTTGGCCGCTTTTCTTGGCTATTCGCCCCATTTGGTAGTCATGCACAAAGCTCTCGAAGTGCTCCTTTTCTTCTTCCAATTTGGCTATAAAATCTTTCATGCAATCATTTGCTGGCTCTCAACCTTTTCTTTGGATTTCCAGCCGCGCTACCCGACATCCCCAGTTTGTATTTGGTCATCAAATGCTGGGTCCAACCCATCGGCTCCAGCACTGCAAATGCATTGGTTGCATATTGAGTACTAGTCCAGATCAGGCGAGCTTTTTCAATCTCAGCGAGTTCTTTTTCTTTCTGCGACCCACCTAATCCACCGGTCGCAGCCTTATTGCCTGCCAGCTAGTCATAAGCATCCAGCACCATATCAAGCAGGTTATCGCCGTCAGATCAGTGACGATTGGTGGCAACCTCAACAACCTTGCATTTGGCTTCGCGCAGTTTCTTGACCCGATTTCGAAAAGTGGTTCAGGACGTTGGACCGCCTTCTTTTCTTGGGCCTCTCAATCGAAGACGAACCGACCTACCGCGCTTTCCAACGCTTGTATACGCTGCCCCAATGGTGATGATGGATCAGGCCTGCATTTGCAAAACGGAGGAAAGCCTTGCCGGAAGATCTTGTGCTGAGTGAGATCGTCAGGAAACACGCCTGTGAACTCGACATCGGCAATCTCTATTACGGTCTGGTTCAAGGCTTTCCCGACGACGCCAATGCGCCGTATCTTCCACTAGACATTATCAAACGCGTCGTGGCGGACACCGGTTGGGACTTCAAGTACTTCAAGGGGGAGCGGTTCTTTCGCAACACGCGGGTTGAGGGTGATCGCGAAATCTTCTTTCATGTTTCCCTCACGTACCAGATGGCCGAGCTGATAACGTATGCGAAGAGGCGAAGGCAAAAGGCCGTCGGCGGTGATGTCTGGAGCGCTCTGGCGAACCATTGCCTGACGCAACAAGGCGTAGACGGCGAGCATCTGACCCATCCAAAACCGCATTTTTCCAACGAGAGGCAGCTTGCCGACCTGCTCAACAGATGTTGCGACATTCAGCGCAGGCTGTCCGACGCGATCCTCAGCGACCCCGGCTGGACTTCTTGAAACCAAGGCAAAGATATTTGCCCCGTGACTACCCGACTACCGTCTTGTCAGGACAATTTCCCGGCCTTTCGGCAACAGCTCTCCGCGGAACTCATCACGGTTGACCCGGTAGACGCTGGCAACGGGCTTGTCATCCGCCAGGCGGAAAAATTCAATGGTTCCACGGTCACGCTTCCAGCGCCTGATCATGAAGAAATCATCCATGCCGATACAGCCGTAGTCCGTGGCATTGCCTTCCTGGTCATCGTTGTTGCCTGAAACCTTTATGCGACACGACACGACACTGTCGGTTGCCTTGAGGCTCCATTCCCCCACGATGCCATACTCGACGGGCTGATCCTGATCCCCCGGAGAGGGAGATACTCCAGGACCGGTGGACGTGGTGTTGCAGGCAGCAAGAAGCAGCAAGATCAAAGGAACAGAAGCAAATCCAAATCTCATGATGGCCACCGGTCGCCGTGCATTGTCGATTGCCATCAATTGCAGCAAAGCATGATGGCAATTGCAACCATTAAGCGCACGTGGACAAAGTTTCGCGAGAACCCTGGCGCGTTTTTGAATTGATATGCTGAAGGTGACCTGAGAAAACACGGCTGCAAGCGGCGCTCTTCAACGGACCGGGAATTAGCAAGCATGAAAATCAAGATACCTGAAGAACCGACGCACATGGTGACGGCCATCGTCGCTTACGCCGGCATAGCAGCTCGGTTACACAAGGAACTGTCAATTCGTGCTGTCGATACGGACGTGGATCTTGAAGCCATCAAGGCGGATCTGATCAACGAAGCGAAGAAGGCTGTGCCGCATGGTGATTTCGCGAAGGAGGAAATCGGTGTCTACAAGACCATGTTTGAGGCAATCGACACGATTTTCAGTCCTCCCCCTGCCCCGTGAAAAGTGATGTTTGACCAAACGTAAGAACCGCATCTCCCGCACATCCATTCGGGATTTCGTCAAATGCGGGATAATCGCAACCTTAACCTTAATGGTAAGATTTCATTTACCTTTCCCAACGTCACGTGCTTTAGTTTCCTCGTTGCTGATCAAAAATTTTCAGACGTCCCGCGAGCTGTTAAACGGCAGCTCGCGGGATGAATTTCAATAAATTCAGTCACTTTCAGAACGTACTTCAGCCCAGAATTGGATGGAAGGTGAGTTTGGCTTCAAACCTTGATCGAAATGGCAAACTCGTTCCTGCAGCGCACATGGATCTGACACTTGTGCAACTCGCAAGCCGATGGGGCTGCACGACCTCTTCACTTCACGAAAAATGCGAGAAAGGGGAGATCCCACATTTCAGAATTGGAGAGCTTTATTGCTTTCCGCTGTCTCTTGTTGAGGAATTCGAAGCCGGGCTTCTTAAACCCGGCAGAACCAACTGAACGGGTTTTCTCCCTTCCCGACCAAAATTCTGCTCATCCGGCCTCCCCGAAAACCTTGAACAGATGATCCGCGAAGGCGCGCACCCGTCTTGGCTGGGCACGGCTGGGCGGGAAGAGCAGTTGCAGCGGCACCGGCGGTGAAGCGTGGTCGGCGAGAAGTTCGACCAGACGTCCGGCGCGGATGTCCTCGCCCACATCAAATTCCGATTTCAGAATGATCCCTCGCCCCTCCAGGCACCACTGGCGAACCAGTGCGCCATCATTGGCAATGAGATTGCCGCGCACCGTGACGATCTGCTTGGCGGCCGTTGCGCCGAAGCGCCACACATTGTCGATGTTCTGTCCAAAGCGCATCACCAGGCAGTTGTGATCTTTCAGGTCCGCCGGCGTTTTCGGCGTCCCGTACCGTTCCAGATAGCTTGGCGCAGCGCAGAGAATCCGGCGTTTTGACGGCAATTGCCTGACCCGCAACGTGCTGTCGTTGATCAGGCCAAAGCGGACGGCCAGATCAATCCCCATTCCAACGATGTCCACATACCCGTCCGACAGATGAAGATCGATGGAAATGGCCGGATGGTCCTCCAGAAAACTTGCGATGGCATGGGACACGATGTTGCGGCCAAGGTCCTTGGGTGTACTGATCCGGATCGGCCCGGACAGTTTTTCTGCACCGAAGCGGATCCGTGTGTCGAGGTCCTCCACCTCCCCCAGCACCAGCTTGGCCCCCTCAACCAGTGTGCGGCCTTCTTCGGTCAGGCTGATCGACCGTGTGGTCCGGTTGAGCAGGACGACGCCGTAATAGGCCTCAAGCGCTGCCAGACGCTCAGAAACGGTTGTCGGCGACAGACCAGCTTCCCGCCCCGCGGCCACCAGGCTGCCCTTTTCAACGATGAGCAAAAACAGGGAAATATTGTCGAGCAGCATTATTCGGAAAATCCGGATTGTTCATTCGTATTCTTGCTGTTTATTCGAGATTTTCAAGTGACTAGATTTGCCTCACGACAATTCAAGGAGACAAACCAATGTCCAAACTCACCATCGTCGCCAACATCAAGGCCAACCCGGACCAGATCGAGCTCGTGAAGTCCGAACTGCTGAAGTTGATCGACATAACCCGCGCTGAAGAAGGCTGCCTGAATTACGATCTGCATCAGGACAACGACAACCCGGCACACTTCATGTTCTACGAAAACTGGGAAAGCCGCGAACTGTGGCAGACCCATATGAATGCACCGCATCTGGCCGCTTACATGGAAGCGACTGAAGGCGCTGTTGCCGAGTTCACACTGAACGAAATGACCGTCATCGGCTGAGCCGTCCAACAATCCGTTCTCGAATTCAAAAGAGGAAACAGAAGGCCATGAAAGCCGTTGCACTGACCCATTATCTGCCAATCGATGACCCCAACTCCTTTCTGGACGTGGATCTGCCCAGGCCGACGCCACAAGGCCGGGATATCCTGGTCGCCGTGAAGGCCGTGTCGGTCAACCCGGTCGACACCAAGGTCCGCGCACCGAAGGACCAGGTCGAGGAGGCTCCGCGTGTCCTCGGTTGGGACGCGTCGGGAATTGTCGAAGCTGTCGGTCCCGACGTGACGCTGTTTCAGCCCGGCGACGAAGTTTACTACGCCGGAGACATCACCCGCTCCGGTTCCAACTCAGAATATCAGCTCGTCGATGAACGCATTGTCGGCAAAAAGCCGTCGACGCTGAGTTTCGCTGAAGCCGCCGCCCTGCCCCTGACTACGTTGACGGCATACGAGTCCTTTTTCGACAGGCTCGGGATTGACCGCGACGGCGGCAACAAGGGCGAAAGCATCCTGATCATCGGTGCCGGCGGCGGCGTCGGTTCCATTGGTATTCAGCTTGCCAAGGCCGCGGGACTGAAAGTCATCGCAACCGCGTCCCGTCCGGAAACCAGCGCGTGGGTGCGCGAGCTTGGAGCCGATGACGTCGTCAACCACCGTGAAGACATGATCACCCAGGTACGGGCACTCGGATACAAGTTTGTCGATCACATCGCGATTTTTAACGACATGCGCCACTGGACCATAGCGGTTGAACTGATCCGCCCGGAAGGTGGCATCGTGACCATCGACAACACCGACCAGCCGATGCCGATGGACGTGATGAAAATGAAGGCTGCCAGCCTCCACTGGGAGTTCATGTTCGCCCGCGCCATGCACCAGACGCCGGATATGATCGAACAGCACAAGTTGCTGAACTACGTCGGCGAGGAAATTGACGCCGGCCGCATCCGCACCACGCTCGACACAGTGCTCACCCCCATCAATGCGGAAAACATGCGCAAGGCGCATGCGCTTATTGAAACCGGGACGGCAAAGGGTAAAGTTGTCCTGGAAGGATACTGATCCGAAAAAGGGCAGCCGTTTCTCCGGCTGCCTGTTTCCTGCCGCCCCAAAGGAAAGTCTTTCTCATGGCCGCCTTGAACCCGCCCGTATGCGATTTCGACTGGCAAGCACCCCATTTCACGTTACCGGGCACAGATGGCAGGCACCACAGCTTGCCGGACATTGCCGGTGAAAACAGCACTCTGGTGATGTTTATCTGCAACCACTGCCCTTTCGTTCTGGCGGTCATGGACAAGATCGTTCGCGATGCCCATGACATGAAGGCACTCGGGATCGGCGTTGTGGCAATCTGCTCCAACGATCACGTTGCCTACCCGCAAGACAATTTTGAAAACATGCAGCTGATGGCCGAGAAGCATGACTTCCCCTTCCCTTATCTGCACGACGCGGAACAGGAAGTTGCCCGCAGCTATGATGCCGTTTGCACTCCGGACTTCTTCGGCTTCAACAAGGATCTCGGTCTTCAGTATCGTGGCCGCCTTGACGCAACACGGATGAATGCGAGCCCGGCGGAACTGCGCCGCGATTTGTTCGAGGCAATGAAGCTGATCTCTGAAACTGGTCGAGGGCCTGAAGAACAGGTTCCTTCAATCGGCTGCTCGATCAAATGGAAAGCTTGAGGACCAGGGAACGATATGCAGATCCAGAAGTTTGATCACGTCAACATCCGAACCTCCCGGCTCGACGAGCTGATTGAATGGTACACACAGGTCCTGGGTTTGAAGGTGGGTTTCAGACCTCCCTTCTCGTTCCCGGGCGCCTGGCTTTATCTTGGTGACACTGCCTACGTCCACCTTGTGGGCAGGGACGGAGCCGATCCGGTCGGTTCGGAAGTTGAACTGAAGCTGGAGCACTTCGCCTTCCGTGCCACAGGCGCGAAAGCCTTTGAAGAAACGCTGATCGAACGGGGCGAAAAATATCGCAAAAGCGAGATCGAGGCGACCAACACTGTCGCGATCAACGTCTGGGACCCGGATGGAAACCACATCCATGTCGATTTCTTCAGGGATGAATGACCTTAGTTGACGGCAGTTCAGTTCGATCCGTACCCGGGCGATGGCTTCCGGCCCCTCACGCTTTGTTTTTCCTGAGTGATGAAAATCGCCATTGTCTAGAGCCTGCAGCGCGCTAGCTTCACCGCAAGCGCCTGATACAACTAGCATAAGCGGTTACATCCAGGCGCAAAGCGGACAGGCGCAGATCATTTTTCGCGAGGCAGATCATGAACCGTATAATTGCAGGTGCAGCAGTTACGATGCTCGTCGGGTCCCCGGCTCTCGCCGAACCGCACCGCTACGAGCTGGACCCGGAACACACCACCATCGCCTTCATGGTCGATCATCTTGGGTATGCAGACACTCTGGGCCTGTTCCTGACCTTTGAAGGCGGCTTCACCTACGACATGGAAACGCAGGATCTGTCGGACGTGATCATCACGGTTCAGACCGCCAGCGTCGAAAGCTTCAACAAGGCGCGTGACGGACATGTTCGCAGCAAGGATTTTCTAAACGTTGAAGCGTTTCCGGTGATGACCTTCACCGCCACGAGCGGCACGCCCACGAGTGAAACCACAGGAACGGTCGAGGGTGAGTTGAACCTGCTCGGCCAAAGCCATCCGCTGACGCTGGACGTCACCTTGAACAAGGCTGCCAACTACCCCTTCGGGCACGGCCGTTTCACGCTCGGCATCAGCGCCCGAGGCACCGTGAAACGCAGTGCCTACGGGATGACCTATGCCGTTGAAAACGGCTTCGTCGGGGATGACGTTCAGCTGATCCTGGAAACTGAAGCCATGCGCGTGGAATAAAACTCCCCGCTCAGGCAACCTTGTCCATCAACGGTTGCAGTGCCGGATGAATATTCGGACTTTCCTCGCGGATGAACCGCAGCAAGGCCTTTTCGTTTTCATGCAGAACGCCATCACGGCCGATCCGGTTCACCAGCCAGCCTGCTTCATCCTCGGTTACCACCTCATTCACAGCGATCTCCGCCTGCATTGCCACATTGCGGGCCGCATACGGATTGTCACTGTCTGCATAGGCATCCCTGATGGCGCTTGTGCCACCGGAGATCATCCGCTTGAAGAAACCGCCAAGCCCGCCTTCAAATCCGCCTGGTTGCTCCAGCCAGTTCTCACGTACAAGAGCAACTTCACGCGGCGGTGGTGTGAAGCCTGACATTGCCATCAGATGGTTGGCGACCGCTTTCGAGAAAAGCTCCGACCAGGCAGGGTGATTTTCCGCTTCAGCGGTTGCATCGTTCAGATCAAAGAGAACCTCTGCCTCCGCCTTTGAAATGGCGACACCGCCGCAACCGGCGCCGGCATAGAGCACCCGGCGCAGCAGCTCTACTTCACCCTCGGCGATCACACCCGGCTTCAGTTCCGAACCTGAGCGGGTTGCCCCCTGCCCTGAAACGACGGAGTGGGCAACAGCCCGCAGAGCAAACTGTTCAAGATGCGCGGGCGCTTCCCGTGCCTTTTCAAGAACATGCAGGACAGCATCAAGCTCCGTTCTGGAGCAGATGTGCCCGTCCGCGTTGATCTGACGGATTAGCCAGTCCGCATTTTCCGCCGAGACATAGCCTTTTGGCTGAGCCTGGTGCACCAGAATGTCAGCGATTGCTTCGGGAAAAAGCTCGAACCAGGTCCCTGCGAAGGTCAGCTTCGCATTGTTCAAGCTGAACAGTGCAGCTCCTTCTTCCAGGGTTACGGCCATGTCGCCGTAAATGTATCGACGCAACGTGACAACGTCTTCTTCACTGACCTGACCGCTGTTAATCCTGGCGGCCACAAAGTCTTCAAGTCCCGGTTTGGCCATAAGGTCCCCCTAGAAAAAACTGGAAGTACCATCGGCGAAATTCCTTGAGATTCCTGTAACACCAATCGCGAAAGACAAAAGGGAGCCGAAGCCGGCTCCCTTCGCGTTTCCCCGGCTCTGGCGGGAACTTGAGCTATGGGAAACTGTTCCGGAGGATTGGGTCCGGAACTCAGTATCGGACCTCAGCCACGATGCTTCTTGTCGTGACCTTTGCCTTTACCCTTGCCTTTCTTGCCGCCCTTGAAATCGGCCTTGGTGATGACGCCATCCTTGTTGCGGTCAGCGCGTTCCATCAGGCGGTCCAGACGCTTGTCGTGCTCTTCGGCTGTGATGCCGAGACTGCCGTCAGCATCCGCACGCTGGAACATGTTCACGATGCGGTTTTCGTTTACGGCCAGCCACAGCGGACCAAACTCTTCAAGGGTAAACGAACCGCTGCCGTTGGTATCTGCCAGCGCGAAGAGTTCGGCCTTGCGGGCATCAAAATCTTCACGGGTTACCGTGCCATCACCATTGGTGTCGAAAACCTGCATGAACATTCGTGCAGGACCGCCACGCCCATGCTTGGGCCCACCGCGTCCTCGATGTTCGCGCGCATCGGCTCGCTCTCCACGCTCGCCATCATTTTCCGCATTCGCGCCACGCTGGCCACGAACCCGCTCAATGGTGCCGTTGCCGTCACGATCAAGCCTGTTGAACAGCCTGTTCGCTGCGACATCGATCTCTTCCTGAGTCACCACACCGTCGCCGTCGGCATCCAGGAACTGGAACGCGCGGACCATCCGGTCATTGGAGCGGTTAAGGAATTCGGCCTTGAACTCCTCAAGGCTGATTTCGCCGTTTCCATCTGCATCGGCGGTTGCGAAGTCCTGTGCCCGGACCTCATCGATCTCGGCTTGCGTAATCACACCATCCTTGTCGACGTCGAAACGTTCGAACAGACGCTCTGCACGTTTTTCATGGCCACCACGACCATGCCACTTGCCACCGCGTCCGCCGCGCTCACCCATATGCGCAAAACGTTTGCCTTCCGTCTGTTGAATCTGTTTGCCCCCGTCCCCGGTTGCAGCCGCTGTCTGGGCCGAGGCACTCATGCCCGCAGTCAGCGCGGTACCGGCAACGCTCGCAGCCAAAGCGGCAATTGCAATCTTCTTGAACGGTTTCATTCCAACAACTCCTTGGTTCGTTGATGAGCTGAAGGTAGGTGGCAATTGTCGCAGGAATACCCTCTCAAGAGGGCTTAAGTGTCGCCATCTGTCCCGCTGGGCCGCAGCGATACACTTTGTTACAAAGTCGGCTCGCGCTCTTGCGCTTCAGTCATTATTTTGACCTTGGAAACAGGAAGTTCAGCGGTTGCCGTCATTCTTTGCTTTGACGAGGCCGAAAGGAATGGAGAAGAGCGTGAGCGACCCGAGCCCTCATATTCTGGTGGTTGATGATCATCGCGATATTCGCGAGACCCTCGCGCGCTATCTGATCAAGAACGGTCTGCGCGCCACCACAGCCGAAAATGCCGCCCATGCGCGCAAGTCGCTCAAGGCCGCGTCGATCGACCTTGTGGTTCTGGACATCATGATGCCGGGCGAAGACGGCCTGTCTTTGTGCCGTCACCTGGTGGAGACCGGTTCCATGCCGGTGATCCTGCTTACAGCCATGGCTGATGACACGGACCGGGTCATCGGCCTGGAAATCGGTGCGGATGACTATGTGACGAAGCCGTTCAATCCAAGGGAACTCCTGGCGCGCATTCGCGCGGTGCTGAGGCGAACCTCGTTGGCGCCGAAGGAACGTGATCCGATCGAGCAGGAAAAGCTGCACTTTGACGGCTGGGCGCTCAATGTGTCCCGCCGGGAATTGTCCGATCCGGCAGGTGGTGCGGTTGCCCTGTCCAGCGGCGAATTCCAGCTGCTGTGCGCTTTCCTGAAGCGGCCGAAGATGGTGTTGAACCGGGATCAGCTCCTGGACCTGACAACAGGACGGGCACCAACGGTGTTTGACCGATCCATTGACAACCAGGTCTCGCGGCTACGCCGGAAAATCGAAACGGATCCAAAAGATCCGAAACTGATCAAGACCGTGTGGGGTGGCGGCTATATGTTCACGGCCGATGTGAAAGACCGGATTGAATGAAACTGTCCACTCTCTCTCGCAAGGCCTATGAAATCCTGTGGCCGAAGACATTGGCGTCACAGCTGATCATCCTGCTGCTGGCAGCCATTGTCGTGGCGCAGGCACTCAGTATCTGGATTTTCCAGGATGAGCGGCGTATCGCAATGGTCGCGGCAGCCAGAGACAGTCTTCTTTCAAGGGCCGTCTCCATTGCTGCTCTGATTGAGGATACACCGCAAAATCTCCAGGACCGCATTCTTGAAGCAAGCAGCAGCAGGTTTGCTGTTTTCTGGGTGGGGACCACACCGCTCGCACCCGAACCGGGCACATCGAGATTCGAACAACGCCTGCAGGGTTATCTGAGCAAGCAGCTCGACCAGGGGCAGATCGCGCATCTCAACATTCACGCCGACGAGAAACGCGGCCCACGTGATCGGAAGTTCGATCACGACGATGACGACCACGGCCCGAGCTGGCGTGCGGTTCCCAAGAAGGAACGCCCTCATAACCTGCGCAAAATAATGAACAAGCCGGAAGACCTGGCCTTGTCCATCAAGCTGACGGACGGCAGGTGGTTGAACGTTGCGACCAGTTACAAACCACCACCCGGAGCCATGATCCCTCTGCTGGTACAGCTCGCGCTGACAGCGTTGGCGACCGTTCTGATCATTGGAATAGCCGTGAGACGCGTGACACGGCCGCTGAAAGACCTGGCAGTTTCCGCCGAGAAATTCGGCCGAGGCGAAGAACTTGAACCGCTCACCCCCAGCGGGCCAAGCGAGGTTCAGGCTCTCACCTCGTCCTTCAATGACATGCAGGACCGCCTTACGCGTTTCGTGCGCGACCGCACGCGCATGCTGGCCGCCATCAGCCATGACCTGAGAACCCCGATCACATCCTTGCGCATTCGGGCAGAGTTCATCGAGGACGAGGAAAACCGCGAGAAAATGATCGAGACGCTGGAAGAAATGGCAGCGATGACCGAAGCCACCTTGCGGTTTGCACGCGACGAAGCCCATTCTGAAAGCGCTGAAAGGGCGGACCTCAACTCAATGCTGGAAAGCCTTGCCGGAGATCAGCAGGACCTCGGTCACAAATGCTCAGTCCGGATGCAGGAGGAAATCACGCTGTCCTGCCGCCCGGTGGCCTTGAAGCGCGCGCTACGAAATCTCATTGAAAACGGTATCCGATATGGCGACACCGTCGACATCGAAGCCGTTCGAAGCGCCGGAGAAGCCGTCATCCGAATCCTCGACCATGGTCCGGGCATACCGGAGGACCGCCTCAAGGATGTCTTCGAGCCCTTTGTGCGTCTGGACGAATCCCGGAACGAAGAAACCGGCGGCATCGGTCTGGGTTTGGCGATCACCCGCTCGATCATTCATGCCCACGGCGGGACGATCAAGCTCAGCAACCGTGCAGGAACCGGGCTGGAAGCGGAGATCAGGCTGCCGCTTGGTACCTGATCCGGCTTGCGACCTTCCAGGCAGCAACGCGAAAACAAGCTGGCCCGCACCAATTCCGGTGCGGGCTGGACACAAATCGGAAGACAAGAGTTTCACATCGAAACAGATTGTCGGCTCAGGGCTGCTGGCGCGTTGCCGTGATGACCACATCTCGAATGTTCACGCCCTGGGGCTGGGCATACATGAAGACGGCTGTGCGGGCGATATCGTCTGCCTGCAATGCGCCTCCCATCGCCTCTTTCCAGTCCTGGTAACCGTCAATGATGTCCTGGCGTGTCGTATGTCCCAGAAGCTCGGTTTCGACCGCTCCCGGACAGATAGCCATGACCCGGACTCCCGTATCGGCGACCTCCTCACGCACATTCTCGCTAATCGCGGAAACGGCAAACTTGGTCCCGACGTAAGCGGCGTGGTTGGGGAACGACTTTTTGCCGGCGATCGAGCTTACATTCAGTATCGTGCCGTGATTGCGCGCCTTCATCCCTGCCAAAACCACCTGCATGCCGTTCAAGAGCGCCATGACGTTGACGTCGAACATCTTCTGCCATTCACTCGGGTCCTGGCTATCAACCTGACCAAGCAACATGACGCCGGCATTGTTGATCAGGCAATCGACCGGACCGAACCTGGTTTCTGCCTCGGCAATCGCCGACTGCAACTCTTTCGTGTCGGTCACATCCACCTTGCAGCAAAGCGTGTCCGGCAGCTCCAGTGCCTCCAGCATTTCCACGCGGCGTGCCAGCAACAGAAGTGGGTGTCCTTCGGCCGAAAAACGCTTCGCCATCGCCGCCCCGATACCGGAACTGGCCCCTGTGACAACGATTAGAGGTTTGGAATGCGCGGTCATTTGATCCGTCCTTCAATTCGGATTGAAACTGTGCGGAAAGATGATCAAAGACGCGGAAACAGGGAATGACAGCTTCTGTCGAAAAATTGCGCGTTTCTATCATTTGCTCTTTGTTCTGTTTCCCTTGGCCCGCATTTCATGCAGTTTCCTGTCAGGTGAGTTGAAGGCGAGACAAATGGCACTGACGCGACTTAAGGAAAAATACGGATTTCAGCCAGGTGCGGGATATGTGAAGACCAATCTCGACGCGGTACGGTTCTTCTGGTCGACGGAGCCGGTTGAGCGTGCTCCCCTCATCTACAATGCCGGCCTGGTTCTCATACTGCAGGGGCAGAAAGTCGGTTATCTCGGCGACCGCATCTTTCACTACGACACAGACCACTATCTGGTCCTGAGCGTTCCTCTGCCATTCGACTGTGCAACCTTCGCTTCGCCGGAAGATCCGATGCTCGGTCTGTTCATCGACATCAATCGCATTGATCTCCACGAACTTGTGCCGTTGCTGGAAATCGAGCCTCCCTCCAAGACGGCAACGTCGCTTGGTCTCAGCCCTGCTCCTCTCGACGCCGAAATGAAAGATGCGATCCGACGCCTGCTCGACGCCTTGTGCTCAGATGCCGCCAGCAAGGCGCTCGGACCCGGCATCTTGCGTGAGATCGCGTTTCACTGTCTCCAGGGGCCACACGGGTCGGCTTTGAGAGCACTCACGCAGATCGACTCGCATTTCGAACGCATCGCCAAGACGATTGCGGACATTCGCCAGAACTATGCCACTCCCCTTCGAGTTGAGGACCTTGCCCGTGAGGCAGGCATGAGCGAACCGGTGTTTCACAGGGCATTCAAGGCAATTACCGGTGCCTCACCGCACCGTTATCTCAAGACAACGCGGCTGCACAGGGCCAAGGGATTGATCCTTGCTGACAATCTGCCGGTTGCTGAAGCTGCCCGTCTGGTCGGGTACGAAAACGCCGCGCATTTCAGCCGAGAATTCAAGAAGCACTTCAAGGTCAGTCCCAAGGACGCCCAATCGGCCGGATACAGGCCTATTGATTTTTGAGACAACGCTTCTTTCCTGAAGCGTTGTCGGACACATCCCGCTCATCGGACAATGTCGATTACCGCCGGGCTTCGATCTCGCCTGCATAGGTCGCGTCGTCGACCGGTTCCATCCATTCGGCGACCTGACCGTCCAACTCCTCCTGGATGGCCAGGTGGACGAGCGAAGTGTGCGGTCCGGCACCGTGCCAGTGTTTCACCCCCGGAGGGATCCAGATGACGTCACCTGGAAGGATCGACAGTTTCTCCTGCCCCCAAAGGTGCACGAACCCTGTGCCCTCCAGAATTTGCAAGGTCTGTCCAAGTGGATGGGTATGCCAGTTGGTTCGCGACCTTGGCTCAAATGTCACCCGAATGACTCGAACCCTTGCAGGTGCTGGGGCTTCAATGACCGGGTCCTGCCAGACCGTGCCGGTAAAGTAGTCCGGATTGGCCCGCTTTGTCGGCCGTGATCCGGCCTCGTAAACGGTCAGAATGCTCATGATGCCTCCTTGCCGGCAGATACAGCGGTCTGCGATTTCCGGTTACCAGGCCAGTTGATCAGAACAACGCCGAGGATGGCAAGGCAAATTCCTGCAAAGGTTTCAATGTCCAGCGTTTCCGAAAGAAAGACCACGCCGAGAACGACGCCAACTCCTGACCGCAAATAGGCCTGACTGGCGGTCCCCATGGCCCCCAACGTCGTCAGCAGCCGGAAATAGATCAGAAAGGCCAGAGCCGTGCATGCTGCCCCGAGGATCAACGCCGCGAACAGACCTGAAGCATCGGGTGAAAGGGTCCAGGGGCGATCGACAACAAGGCTCGTCGGAACAAGCACTAGCGAAGCACAAATGAGGGTTCCGGTCGCCGGAACAATCGGTAACATTCCCACGAACAGCCGGCCGCGCAATGCCGCAAGTCCGTAAAGTACTGCGCTGAACAGCACAGCAAGCTGAGGCAAGAGGTTCTCGCCAAGGTCTTCCAGCGCGCTAACGCCGACAATCAGAACAATTCCGGCAAAACCGGCCATGGCACCTGTCAGCTGTCTTCCGCCTGGCCTTTGCCCGCTGTTCAAAAGCACGTAGGACAAGGCGAACACCCAAAGCGGAGATGTGGAGTTCAGGACGCTGGATACCGCCGTTCCGGCGTATTGCTGCCCCCAGGCCAAAAGCATCCATGGACCCGTGCTGTTGATGAGCGACTGGACAAGAAACAAGCGCCACGTCCGTGCATCACGCGGCATCCGGATGCCTCGAAAAGACATGATAAATACAAGGATAATCGAAGCCAGACTGACCCTGATGGCAATCAGGGTTGCGGGCGGAATGGTATCCAACGCGATACCAATCCACATGTAAGACGAGCCCCAGAGCAGCGCCAGACAGCCCAGAAGGGCATATTCAATGGAACGGGATTGCATGTCTTCGGGCCGCTAATCGTTGACAGCACGACTGTCTTCTGGTGCCTCTTCCCGGTCCTCCATGCCATAGTCTCGAAGAACGTGAGCGACCCGCAGGCGGTAGTCCTTGAAATAGCCGGATCGCCCGGCCTTCTGGGCCTTGCGATGCTGGGTCAACCGCCGCCATTCGTTCAGTGCTTCTTCATCGCGAAAGAAAGAAACCGAAAGCAGCTTTTCCGGATTGGTCAGGCTCTGAAAGCGTTCGACCGACAGGAACCCGTCAATCTCATCGATCAACGGCCGCAACTCGGCTGCCACGTCCAGATAGTCCTGCTTCTTGTCCGCATGCGGGATGACTTCGAAAATGACTGCAATCATGCGTGTTTTCCTCCCTCGGCATGCGGCACGGAGGCAAGTTTTAAGAAGGTGCGGTCCTCCCGCAAGATGAATTTCTCCTTTTGGGCAAAATCATAGTTCAATTGCCCGAGAGGGTCGGCCGCCAGACGTGCGCGATAAGCTTCATAGGCAGCAAGGTTCTCTACCGAGTAGACACCGTAAGCCAGCGTCGTTGAGCCCTCATGAGGTGAAAAATAGCCGATGAGATCAGCACCGCAACGCGGGATCGCCTGCCCCCAGTTACGCGCATATTCTTCAAAAGCTGCCCTTTTCGTCGGGTCGATGTGGTAGCGAATGAAACAAGTGATCATGGCCGGTTCCTTTTCCTTTGGCTTTGCTGCCTTCTGTGTGGCATGCTCCGATACGACAATGCTTCGATAAGGATCGAACCATGAAAGACGGACCGGACATTGCGCGGATCGGCGCACTCATTGGTGACCCCGCACGTGCAAACATTCTGGGCGCGCTTATGAGCGGCAAGGCCCTGACAGCGACCGAGCTTGCCACCGAGGCCGGGATTACCGGGCAAACTGCAAGTTCCCATCTCAAGAAACTCATGGAAGGCGGATTGCTGACGCAGGCCAAACAGGGACGTCACCGTTATTTCACTCTGGCGGGACCGGAAGTCGGCACCACTCTGGAAGCAATCATGGGGCTTGCGGCCCGCAAAGGGCATTTGCGCACACGAACGGGCCCGAAAGACCCGGCCATGCGAGCTGCCCGTGTCTGCTATGATCATCTGGCTGGAGACATGGCCGTGAGGATCTTCGACAGCCTGCAGGCGCGCGGATTTATTCAAGTCTCTTCGGACAAGGGCGGGATCGGCCTCACCACCGCTGGTGAAAACTTCGTCACAGATTTCGGTATTGACCTTGACCGACTGACTGCAGGTCGTCGCCCGCTATGCCGTGCTTGCCTGGACTGGAGCGAGCGCCGCCACCACCTTGCCGGAAGCCTTGGAGCAGCCCTCCTCGACCGCTTTCAGGAGCAAAGTTGGCTCAGACGTGAAAAGGATAGCCGTGTCGTGCACATTTCAGCTCAGGGAAGCAACGAGCTGAAAAAACTGTTCCCGCTTGATTGAACCGGTCTCCGGCGTCTGCACTGCACTGTTTCAAATCGAAGCCCCGAGAAACAATGCCATTGCGAGAATGAGGAAACCGGACGCCGGATACGCAAGCCGGCCCGCGCGCGCCGTGTGCTTCTGAACAAGTCTGGTTGAAGACAGGCACGCATAAACGCTGAGACACCCGACCCCAACCGCCAGTACGGTCAGACAGATGACCAACAGTTGCGGCAAGAGACCTCTTTCGGGATGAAGGAACACGGGAAGCAGTGAACTGTAAAGCGTCAGTGTTTTCGGATTGGTCAGTCCAATCACAAATGCCGCCTTTCCTGCGCCTGAACGGCCGCGTGCGGACGCTTGCCCCCTTGGCTTTAGTCCGAACATAAGCACGAAGCCGAGAAACCCGAGCAGGAATATGCCCGCCCAGTTTAGGTAAGCAAGAATGTCACGAGACAGCGAAACCGCGAAAAACATGCACAAGCAGGCCGCGGCCAATAAGCATGCATCGCCAGCCTTGGCGGAGAGAACGCATTTCAGCGCCTCGCGCCGGCCATGCCTTGCTGCCTGACCGGCGATGAAGAAGGCACTCGGACCAGGAACAACCGCAACAATCAGGTATGTCGCGACAAAGGTGATCCAATCCACCAGCAACATTTCATTACCCTTGCAGCTGGCAATCGAGGTGCAGGACTGAACCCTCTGGCACTTGTGAGGAGCTTTCGCACCGGATTGACGGAGATCGTCCGCGAAGCAGCCTGCGCCGGTTGCCGGAACAGACTTCTTCGCAAAGGCCACCAGCCGGCACGGAAAACGTTAGGTAAGACATGATCGATGGAGCACTGCTGACAGCGGTTTCGGGCAAAGAAGATTGAAATCCAATTTCCACGAAAGCTATGCGAGATCGCGGTCCCGCACAGTTCCCAAACGGGAGCTTGACAGGCGTCCAAACGAATATTTTTGCTTGCCATCGGGCCTTGGTCACTTGCCACGGCGTCGGCTCTGCGGCTGACATCGTCGACGGCACAACGAAGCCTTGGGCGGCCTATGCTCCGCATTCCCCCTTCGGCCATGACACAAATGATGCTGAGGCAAAACCACGAAAATCGTGTCGCACATTTGCTTCAGACCAAGAACAGATCGTCAGTCGGCAGCCTGGAGAATGTTTTTGACCCTTTCCAGAAGCCAGGTCTGCGCCGGTCCAATGCGCGTGTTCTTGAGAATTACGCACTCGACAGGCGGGCTCCAGAGACTGTGCTCAAAACGCAGGTTCAATCTGGTAACTCGCCCCGACGCGATCGCATCGCTGACCAGATGTTCAGGCAGATACGACCAGCCTATTCCCTGCAAGACCAGTTCCCGAATGGTATGGAAACTGGTCGCGAACCAGGTGTTCACTGACAATGCTGGGAACTGGTCCAGAGCGCTTCCCTGAGGACTGCGCAGCAGAAGCTGGCGAAAGGGCAACAGTTCACTTGCCCCAATCGACTGAACATCCGCCAGCGGATAGCCGGGACTGCAGACTGAAACAAATGGAAGATTGCCGATAAACGCCTGTTCCAAACCCTTTTGAACCTGTGTTCCGGAGAACATCAAGCCAATGTCGGCGTTGCCGCTCGCGATGATTTCCGGAATTTCCGGACTGACTGCAGACAGGAACTCAACCTCGGTCGCGGAGAATTTGTTTCCGAACTCGATCAGTTGGGCACTGAGAGAAGGCAACAGGATCGCATCGTCCATCGCAATCCGAATACGGGTTTCTTCTCCCGCAAAGAGGCCCTGTGCTGCAGCATCAAAGTCCTCGATCTGCACCAACGCAGCCTTTGCGAAGGCAAGCAGTCTTTGTCCTTCCTTTGTCAGGCCGGGCTTTCGGGTTGCCCGGTCGAATAGTTCGAACCCCAAATCCACTTCCAGATTGGAAATACCGAGGCTGACAGCGGACTGCCCCTTTCCCAACACTCTGCCTGCCGCCGAAAAACTGCCGGTTTCGGCTGCCGCTACGAACATTCTCAATTGTTCCAGACTGGTCAGGTCAAGCTTCCTATTATTGATTTTCCCAATAGAAACTAACTTAGTACTACTCGAAATTCGAATTATTTCTCATGAGCTCTTGGCCCGATACCAAGCGCTCATTGCGCGGGAAACTTGCCGACCTGCGCGCACGAGAAACAGGATCGAAAATGCTTACCCTTTTGCAAATCAATGCTGGTCTCCGTGGCTCGGCCTCCACAAGCTCAGTTCTTGCCGATGAGGTCGCCACTGCGATAACCAACCGGTTCTCCGGGACAACTCACATCAAGCGGGAACTCTGCAAAAATCCCATTCCGCACCTGGACGAAGCGACATTTGAAGGTTTTTCGAACTCAGGTGCGGTTACCACGACTTCCGATGGCCTTGCGCTATCCGACAAACTGATATCCGAGCTCAAGCAGGCCGACATGTTGTTGATCGGTGCTCCAATGTACAATTTCATGGTTCCCTCCACATTGAAGGCCTGGATCGATCATGTCGCTCGCGCAGGCGAGACGTTCCGGTTTTCGGAAACCGGACCCGTTGGGCTGCTGACGGGAAAGAGCGCCATCGTTGTCATCGCTCAGGGTGGCGAATTCCTTGGAACATCGGCGGATCTTCAGACGGGTTACCTCAAGATGGCGCTTGGGCATATGGGAATTACCGAGATTGAATTTATCCATGCAATGGGACTGGCAATGGGCCCGGACAAGGCGAAGGCTGGTCTCACGAACGCCCGGCAGAAGATTGCAGGTCTCTTCGAGACCGAGCCGGCGTAGTTCAACGCACATGACAGGCCAGTTTCTCCGGCAAGAAACACTGTGTTCGGGACCACCTGAAGATAAGGACAAGCCATTGAACGAAAAAAACCCGGCCAAGGCCGGGTTTTTCAGGAGGTGGGTAAACGTTTGGGTATCTCAAACGTTTTGCGGGGTCATCGTTACATTGTGTTTTTGGGGCCGTGTCACAATTGGCCCGGCATCAGGAAGTCTTTTTAGCTTCCTGAACACTTGGAGAAGCTTCCCGCCAGGAACGATACAACCGCGCCGGCAACCATGGCAGGCGGTCCCGATTGTAATCCTGACGATGCTTCACCAGCATTAGTTTTGCCGTATGCACATTCATATTGTTCTCCTTCAGTCGGGCGTTTCATTTTCGACGCGTCGACCTGTTGAGACTCATATTAGCGCACATTGTGCACTTTACAAGAGCGCACTCGGTGCATTTTTTATTAATTTTTGTTTATTTTCCCTACGTCAATTAATTTGGTCAAAAAAATAAAAGACCTCCGCAACTTCATGCTGCGAAGGTCAAATTGCTACATAAATTGTGAGCGTTTTCGGCTTACTCGGCTGCTTCCATGCGCGCGGCGTCGTAGTTCAGAATCGGGGCAAGCCAACGCTCTGCATAGGCAATGTCCCATCCCTTTCTGGCGGCATAGTCTTCCACCTGATCTCTCTCGATCTTGCCAACACCGAAGTAATGACTGTCAGCATGCCCGAAATAGAGACCGGAGACCGAAGATCCCGGCATCATCGCCCGGCTCTCGGTCAGTTGGATACCCGTCAGCTTCTCGGCGTCGAGCAACTTGAAAAGGGTGTCCTTTTCGGTGTGATCAGGTTGGGCCGGATAGCCCGCCGCTGGTCGGATTCCATGGTACTTTTCACCGATGATGTCATCGAGTGAGAGGTTTTCGTCCGCAGCATATCCCCAGAGATCCTTGCGCACGATCTCATGGAGCTTTTCGGCAAAGGCTTCAGCCAACCGATCCGCAAGAGCCTGAGAAAGGATCTTGTTGTAATCGTCCCCTTCCCGTGCATAGCGAGCCGCAAGATCATCTTCACCGTGCCCGGCCGTCACTGCAAAGCCACCGATCCAATCCTTGACGCCGCTGTCCAGAGGCGCAACGAAGTCGCTCAGAGCGATATTGGCCCGTCCCCCGGCAGTCCGTGACATCTGCTGGCGCAATGTATGAAATGTGCCCAGGATCTCCGTCCGGCTTTCGTCGGTGAAAAGACGCACGTCGTCTCCGACTGCATTCGCAGGCCAGAGGCAGGCAACGCCCTTTGCGGTCAGAAGTTTCCTTTCAACGATCTCATCCAGCATCCGGCGGGCGTCGTCATAAAGAGCCTTCGCTGCCGGGCCATAGCGGTTGTCCGTCAGAACAGCCGGATACCGTCCCTTGATCTCCCAGGTCGCAAAGAACGGCGTCCAGTCGATCACAGGCACCAGGTCTTCCAGCGGAAAGTCCTCGAACACCTTCGAACCGGGCTTTTTGGGCGCAACCGGCGGCTTGCCGGCAAAGTCCGCCTTGAAGGCGTTTTCCCTGGCAGCAACGATCGACGTCCGCTTCTGGGTGCCCCGGCTTGCGGCATGTTTTTCAGCGACATCGGCATATTCAGACCGCACATCCGCATAGTAGGGTTCACGTCCGCCCTCACTCATCAGCTTTGTGGCAACGCCAACAGCTCTACCGGCATCGGTGACGTATATCGCCTGCCCACGCTCGTAATTCGGGTGGATCTTCACGGCCGTGTGGATCTTGGAAGTCGTCGCCCCGCCGATCAGCAACGGCAGATCCATGCCTTCACGCTCAAGTTCGGCGGCAACGTGGCACATTTCGTCGAGCGAAGGCGTGATCAGACCGCTCAGGCCAATCATGTCCACTTTCTCTTCCCTGGCGGTTTCCAGGATCTTGGCAGCAGGAACCATCACGCCAAGATCGATCACCTCGAAGTTGTTGCACTGAAGCACAACACCAACGATGTTCTTGCCGATGTCGTGGACATCGCCCTTCACCGTTGCCATCAGGATCTTGCCTGCTGAGGAATGGCCGGTCAGGCCGAGCTCTTGCTTTTCCTTCTCCATGAACGGCATCAGATAGGCGACGGCCTTTTTCATGACGCGGGCAGACTTCACCACCTGCGGCAGGAACATCTGGCCGGAGCCGAACAGATCTCCAACCACATTCATTCCGTCCATCAACGGACCTTCGATCACGTGGAGCGGCCGGTCGAATGCCTGACGGGCTTCTTCCGTATCTTCTTCGACAAAATCGGAAATGCCGTGAACCAGCGCATGTTCCAGGCGCTTGGCAACACCCCAGGTCCGCCAGGTCAGGTCTGCTTCGCGTTTCTTGCCGCCTTCGCCCTTCCAGCGTTCAGCTGTTTCCAGCATCCGGTCGGTCGCATCATCACGCCGGTTCAGAACAACGTCTTCGCAGAGGTCGCGCAGTTCTTCGTTGAGATCGTAGTAAACTGCCAGCTGCCCGGCATTGACGATCCCCATATCCATTCCGCGCTGAATGGCGTGGTAAAGGAACACGGAGTGCATCGCCTCGCGCACGGCTTCGTTGCCGCGGAAGGAGAAGGACAGGTTCGAAACACCACCTGAGACATGCGCATGCGGCAAGTTCTCACGGATCCAGCCTGTCGCCTCAATGAAGTCCACACCGTAGTTGTTGTGTTCCTCGATGCCAGTTGCGACCGCAAAGATGTTCGGATCGAAAATGATATCTTCCGGCGGAAACCCAACCTTCTCCGTCAGCACCTTGTAGGAACGCGCGCAGATCTCGGTCTTGCGTTCAAACGTGTCCGCCTGACCGGACTCGTCAAACGCCATGATCACAACAGCAGCACCGTAGCGGCGAACGAGTTTCGCATGTTCGATGAAGGCTTCTTCACCTTCCTTCAGCGAGATTGAGTTGACGACGCCTTTGCCCTGGATACATTTCAGACCGGCTTCGATGACGCTCCATTTGGAGCTGTCAATCATCACGGGCACCTTGGCGATATCCGGCTCCGCCGCCACAAGGTTCAGGAACGTGACCATCGCCTCTTCGGAGTCAAGGAGCCCCTCATCCATATTGACATCGATGATCTGGGCACCGTTTTCCACCTGCTGACGGGCGACATCAAGCGCAGTCGAATAGTCACCTTCCTTGATGAGTTTGCGGAACCGGGCCGACCCGGTCACGTTGGTGCGCTCACCAACATTAACGAAATTGGTATCGTCGGTGACCACGAAGGGCTCGAGGCCGGACAGCCGCATATGGCGTTCGATATCCGGAATTTCACGAGGCTTCTTGTCGGCCACCGCCTCTGCGATGGCTTTGATATGCGCCGGTGTCGTGCCACAACAACCGCCCACAACGTTCACAAGTCCTGCGGAGGCGAATTCCTCGATCAAACCGGCCATGTGTTCCGGGCTTTCGTCATATTCGCCGAATTCGTTCGGCAAACCGGCGTTGGGATAGGCACAAACCAGCGTATCGGCGACGCGGCCCAACTCGTCCACGTGGGCACGCATTTCCTTGGCACCGAGCGCGCAGTTCAACCCGATGGTGAGCGGGTCGGTGTGGCGAACGGAATTCCAGAAAGCTTCCGGGGTCTGGCCGGACAAGGTTCTGCCGGAGAGGTCGGTGATCGTACCGGAAATCATGATCGGCAGGATCTTGCCGGTTTCTTCAAACACTTCCTCGATCGCAAAGAGTGCGGCCTTGGCGTTCAGCGTGTCGAAAATCGTTTCGACCAGCAGGATGTCGGCACCACCGGCAATCAGTCCGCGAACCGCTTCCCCATAGGCGATACGCAGATCATCGAAGGAAACCGCGCGATACCCCGGGTTGTTGACGTCTGGTGAGATTGAGGCGGTCCGGTTTGTTGGTCCAAGTGCCCCGGCAACGAAACGCGGACGAGAAGGATCTCTGGAGACGACAAGGTCACAGGCTTCACGAGCCAGCTTCGCGCTTTCGAAGTTCAGCTCATAGGCCAACTCTTCCATGCCGTAGTCGGCTTGCGCGATGGTCGTGGAAGAAAACGTGTTGGTTTCGAGGATATCGGCACCGGCTTCCAGATAGTCGACATGGATTTTTCGGATCGCATCTGGCTGGGTCAGGCTGAGCAGGTCATTGTTGCCTTTGACATCGCTCGGCCAATCGGCAAACCGGTCACCGCGATAAGCCGCTTCATCCAGTTTCAACAGCTGAATCTCAGTCCCCATCGCACCGTCAAGCACGAGAATACGGTTCTTGGCGAGGTCACGAAGGCGCTCAAAAGCGTCGGACTTGATCACGGGTGTTTCCTTCCGGATGATCTTTAAAGGTTATCTGCTTCAGGCTATCCGCATGCACGAACTGCCTTGGTAATGCTTGTTCTGAAACTGGAGCCCCAGCCACCAGACATCGCGTACTTGCCTGGTGGCGCTTCTGCTCTACCTCTTCGCCTGCGGGAATGAAGGTAGAACAATCGAACCTGGATCCAGATTTCCCTTTCAGGCCGCGGCCTTTTCCGGTGCGTCCTGCCCCATTCCGAGCATGTGGCAGATGGCGTAGGTCAGATCGGCACGGTTCATGGTGTAGAAGTGGAAGTCGTTGAGACCACGGTCGACAAGATCCATGACCTGTTCGCAAGCAATCGACACACCGACAAGCTTGCGGGTTTCCGGATCAGACGCGAGACCCGAGAAACGCCGCGCCAGCCATTGAGGAATCGACGTTCCGCATTTGGCGGAGAAGACCATGGTCTGCTCGAAATTCTGGATCGGCAAAATGCCCGGGATTACCGGAATGTTGATGCCAGCAGCAGCAATTCGATCGAGATAGGCGTCGAACAGATCGTTGTCGAAGAAGTACTGGGTGATGATCCGGTCGGCACCAGCATCGACCTTGCGCTTCAGATTGTCGATCTCGCTCTGCCAGTTGCCGCTCTCCGGGTGCTTCTCCGGATAGCCGGACACGGAGATATCGAAATTCGCGATCTTCTTGATGCCCGCAACAAGATCGGAAGCATATGCATAGCCGCCTTCATAAGGCACATAGCGCGAGCCAATGCCTTCCAACGGGTCACCACGCAGTGCCACCAGATTGCGCACACCCAGGTCCCAGTAATCTTTCACGATCGCATCGACTTCTTCGCGCGAAGCACCGACACAGGTCAGATGCGCGGCGGGCGCCAGATCGGTCTCCTTCAAAATCCGTTCCACCGTCTTGTGTGTCCGTTCCCGGGTTGATCCGCCGGCACCATAAGTTACGGAAACAAAAGAGGGGTTCAGCGGAGCGAGACGCTGCACGGTGCCCCAGAGTGTTTCAGCCATCTTGTCGGACTTTGGCGGAAAAAACTCGAAGGAGGCCGTGATCGGAGAGAGTGCGGCCTGGTGCGACCGGCGGGAGGAAATGTCTGTCATGTCAAGCGACCTCTCGGGACGTGTCTCGGGTGGGCCAGTCGGTGACGACACGTCGGTCACGAGCAAGCCAAAGTGTAACGGTTAGATTGGAATTGGTTTCATCACCCGGAACGAGGTCTGTGACCTGCTCCAGATCAAGGTCGAGAGCCTCCAGCCAACGCTCCATCTGGTCGTGAGCGAAGCCGAGCCGGCGGTGCGCATGTTTGTCGCGCAGGAACTCCAGCTCATGTGGGGCAAAATCAATGATCATCAGTCGTCCGCCAGGCCGCAAAGCACGGGCGGCCTCAGCGAGGGCTCGGGCCGGATCGTCCAGGAAGTGCAGAACCTGATGGATGGAGACCACGTCGAAAGAGCGTGGCGGAACATTCAGGGCGTAGACATCGCCATGGCGCACCTGCGCGTTGGTCAGCCCCGCCTTGGAAAGATTGGCCCGGGCAACAGCAAGCATGTCATGTGATGCGTCGATGCCGAGCGCGGAGACATATTGATCGGCGAAGACTTCCAGAAGACGCCCGGTGCCGGTTCCAAGATCCAGGAAAGACTGAAACGGCTTGTCACCCAGAGCGGTCCGCATCGCTGCTTCCACGTCCTCTTCAGAGACATGAAGCGATCGCTCCCTGTCCCAGGTAAGGGCACGAGCCGCGAAGAAGGCTGCCGCCTCTTCAGCCTTGGCCTTGCGAATTGCCTGAAAACGCTCCTGGTCGGCCGCAAGCACCGGATCATCCTTGGAGATCTGTGCAACGAGCCCTCGTGCCAACTCGCCTTCCGGTCCATTCGCCAGACGATAATAAACCCAGCTTCCTTCCGGAAAGCGCTGAATGAGATCGGCTTCTGCCAGAAGCTTCAGATGACGGGAAATTCGTGGCTGGCTCTGCCCGAGGATTGCTGTGGCGTCCTTGACTGTCAGCTCGCTCTCGGCAAGCAAGGCAATCAGACGCAGGCGCGTCGCCTCGCCAACGGCCCGAAGGGCGGCAAGGGTATCATCTACAGACAGGGTCGGTTCATCAGTCATGCGCGTCGCCATCAATGTCGATATAAAGATATCTTTATATGAATCTGTGAGCTGATGCAAGTGACTGAGACAAAACCGACACAGAATTGTCCAAATTCGCCCAAAGTGGCTAATTCAGGGAATTTCTATCTCTAAAACAGCTGATTTGCGCGCGGCTGGCGCATCATCGGTCGCGTTGTCAGACGGGCAGAACGACCGCCTTCAAACTGATGCGGGCAAAAATTTAACGTGATGGTCCGTGGAACCGACGCCAAACGACCGCCTTCACTCCCGCGAGGCTCGCGAAGAGGCGAGACAACAAGTGCCGGAAATAGACAGGTGTCCGTCCTGCGGTGTTCACATGGAAAGCTTGTTCAGGATGCTTCGAGCTGAAGCATGTGATCGAAGTCGCCTGCCTTCACGCAATCGGGCAAACCATCCGAGGACACAAGCTCCGTGCCCACCAACTCGCGCTCGTAGAGTCTTTGAATATCGCTGGTATCCACGGTCTGGCCGTGCACCACGGATTGAAGCTTCGTGCGAAAAGCTTCCTGCCCTCCCATTGAGGAAAAGTGCCAACCTGCATTCGGGACAATTTTCACCGGACGGCTGATGCCTGAGAGATTGTTGTTGCGGATACGCAGCAAAGGCTGAGCAACAATACCTGGCACGTAAGACTTTTTCGTCATTCGCGCCTTGGTCCGGCGAAGCTGCTGAGGCGTGGTCAGATATTTCTTTTCGATCATTCGGGATCCAAGAAGCCAGGACCTTTTCGGAACGACCCGATTTAGGTGATGCTTGTGCAGGCTCTGCTCGAACACCAGCAGTTTTCCCTTGTAGAGCTGCCGGGCCAAAACATCACCAAGAACGGACTTGCGAACAATTTCGTCTACATCTGACAACAGAATCAGGTCGTTGGGACTGCAAGCCTCCAGTGCGCGGCCAATGCAATTGCGTTGAAAATTTTCCCGCTCCCAATCCTTTTTCCGCCGGTTTTTGTAAACGCCCAGCGCTGGTGGCAACTCGTCGGGAAACTCGATCTGCAAATCGATTATCTTGTCCGACCATTTGGCAAACCGCTCGCGATTTTCATCAAAGTAGTAAGGTTTCGTGCCGCCTCTTTGGGTCTGATTTGCCTCCACCAAAACGAAATGATCGACATGATCGCCCATTTCGCGCAGGCGAATTTCCAGAAGATCAAATTCGTTGTGAAAGACAAAACAGTCGAAAAGCTTCATGTAACCTTTGCCTTAAAGGCTCTTCCAGAGCCGGAATTTCGCGCGCATCGCCTTTTCCTGAAGAAAGCGCTTTAGCTCGAATGCCGTACTAAGCTCAAGTCCATCAGTGAAATAGTCTCAAACACTGAATGCGTAATCATAAAGCGCAACGCTCATGCCGCGTTCGTTTATGGCCCCGGCCTGAAAGCCGATCCGCATTCAAATACCGCTAGTTTGGTTTGCCGGGACCGATAGCGGATATCAAGGCTGCGGTCCATGGAAATACACAAATGGAATGAGGGTGGTACGTTTCACCCTCTTCCAGGCACGGCAACTAGATCTGGTCTGCCGCCCCACCACCATTCGGATCAAACTCGTCTTCACTGACAACACCTGCTGCTGCCGCGCCAGCCGCCGCTGCCTGCGCTGCGGCCTGAGCAGCCGCCTGAGCGGTTGCAGGTGACACCTGTCCGTTTTCCTCGTCAGTCCCCGCAACCCGGACGGTCACCTGGCGGTGCGCAAACTTGATGCCGTTTTTCTCAAACAGGTCGCGCAGACCTGCATAAACAACTTTCCGCAGCTCGAACTGTTTGCCGGGTTTTGTGGTGAACTTGACCCTGGCGATCATGGCCGAGTCTTCCATGGACAAAATCCCCTGGGATTTCAGCGGCGCCAGGAACATCGGACCGTAATACTCATCTTCAAGAAGCTCCTTGCCGAAGTTCTTGATGATCTTGCGCATCTTTTCCACATCGGTGTCATAGGTCACGCGGAAGCCAAGCTTCATCACCGCCCAATCTCGCGAGAAGTTTTCCACCTGCTGAATTTCGCCAAAGGGAACCGTTGTCAGGGCCCCTCTATGGTGACGAAGCTGCATCGACCGGATCGAAATCTTCTCCACCACGCCCTTGGCACTACCGATATCGATGTACTCGCCTTTCCGGAAAGCATCATCGATCAGATAGAAGGCCCCGGAGAAGATATCCCGGATGAGGGTCTGTGCACCGAAGCCGATTGCAAGACCGACGACACCGGCACCCGCAAAGAGCGGGGCAATGTTCACACCGAGTTCGGAAAGCACGACCATCGCGGCGATCACGACAATGGTAATGAGCAGGAAGTTCCGGAAAATCGGCAGCAGCGTCGCAATCCGGCTTTCTCCGGCGCCGCCGACTTCAACTTCCTCGTCCTGCTCCGCCGGCGCTTCCTTGGCGATCTGGCGGTCGATAACGATCTTCACCGCTTCATAAGCCATGTAACCGAGGAACATCACCAGAAGAACCTCAACAAATGACCCGATCAGGGATCCGCTTCCGGCAAGCGGGAGACCCCACAAGGCGGCCAGAAAATCGAGAGATCCAAACAGAACAACAATTGCGGCACCCCGATCAAAGAGATCTCGGAATGGAGACCGCTGCGCTTCGAGGTCAGCTGCTTCGGCCCGGGCTTGGGCCATCGCGCTTTCGGGATCCTCCTCCCCTCCGCCTTCAGTTTCTTCCAACCGCTGGATATCTTCGGCAATCTTCGCCTGCGCATCCGCTGTATCCAGTCGAGGCAACAGCACCCGGTCGATGATAAGGATGAGAAGGCCATAGGCGATTGCCGCCATCAGAATGACTTGGAGCGGCGCTCCCACAAGTCCCGTCGCATCAGGCAGATCGAGCAGGATGCGGACCGCGGAAATCCCCCAGGCGATGAGGAAATAGAAAATCGCGATGAAGTGCCAGATATTCGCCAGCACTTTGCGCCAGACCGGAGCATCAAATCCGTCTTGACCTCTGATCAGACGGGCAATCACCTTGCGATAGGCAATCGAGATACCGATCAGGATGAGCATGGACAATGCAGAGGCCGCGATCAGCGCGATTTTGTGGGCATCTTCGGAAAGTCCCAGCCGCTCCATCCAGAGACAAAAGGCAATCGCGACCAGCGACACTCCGGTTCCCGCGAGCAGCGCTCTGTAAAGACTGTTGGCCTCACTGTCCGAGAGCTTCAGCAGTCGATGACTTTCCGCATCCGGGGCCAGCAGGTTCAGGAAAATGATGCGCACGCACATGAAGACCGAGACAACGCCCAGAACGACCAGGGCAGTCTTGTTGGCGGCTTCCAGGCCAGTCCCGATCGCGAGGTAAACAACGACCGCAATTGCAAAGAAAAGAGCCACTCCAACGATCATCAACAATGCGCGGAGATAAAGGTAGGTAATCTTGTCGGACCTGCTGAAGACATCGGCCCGATACATGCTTGCAAACTGTCGCCTGCCCCACCTGGCAAGAAGCGACGAAGCAGCCAGCCCGAACACGACGGCAATGACGATATCGATCAGTGCGGCCGGGATCCAGCTCAGGCCGCGTTCCTCACCCTCCGCCTGCAACGTGGTCAGCATTGTATCGTGAATGGTTGGAATTTCTTTCAGGATGGACTTGAAGACATCTCGTGCGGCGACGGCTTCATCGACAAATTCATCGACATCCTGGAGTATTCCTGCTCCTTCCCCTTCTTCGCTGTCGGGGTCGCTATTTGCGTCCTTTACGTCCTCTGCGACCTGATTTTCCGCTTGCGGCTGTTCCTCGTTGCTGGAGCTTGTCATGCCGGAAATGACCCCGGTGATCCCCTGCGCCTGTGCCGATCCTGCAACTCCAATGACGGAGAATGTCAGAGCCAGAAAAGCGGCCAGAACATACGCCTTGATCCACGGTAACAAGCCGTTGGAAACAAACCGGCAGAAAAGAGTGCTGAGAGTGCGCATATCGGCCCCACGATGAATCGCAATGTTGAACTGTATCTCTGTTAAGCACGGTTCAGCGGTTTTTGAAAGAAAGCGGCCAGAAAACAAAAGGAAACGGCCCGATCCTTCAATCGAGCCGTGCCATGAAATGCCTCAGAGCCAATCCGTCAGTTCAGAACGTTTGCATTCCAATGCGCGATCTTGCGCTTGGCTTCCGCGACGGTCATACGCTCGAACATGGCCATCGCATTGCTGCGAACTTCGGGCGTCAACCGATGCCGCCAGGGACCGATGGTCAGCAAGGAACCGATTGTGATGGAGGAAAAGCCCGATGCCTTGGCCAACACGACGAATGGCTCAGGATTCGGACGAACCATCCAGTGGCTGACTTCCTCAACCCCGCATCGCACCAGCCAGGCAAAGGTTGCGACCGCTTCGGCAAAACGGTCTTCCGAAGCGAACCGGCGCAAGGCTGCTTCGTTCACCATGCCGCGCTTTGCGAGTAAAAGAACCCGGCTGCGCGCCGTTTCAAAATCATAGCGCCCAAGCCAATACTGGTTGGACATGCGTTGAGCTGCGATATCAGCTGCTTCATCCAGCTGCTCGGCTTCTTCGCTGCGGCCACATGCATGCAGTCTCTTGCGAACTTCTTCGCTAGCAACGGCAACAAGACTTGAGATGTGCGTCTCGGCCAGATCGCCACGCTCGCTCAAGGAAAGTTGCAGGGTCGCATCCGAAGCCGCATCGCTGATCAGAGACATGATCGAAGCGTCCGACAAGGAAGCACCATCGTTGCTGGCAACTTTCCGCTTCACCTTGAGGTCGCCCTGCTGAACAAGGATGTCAGTCACGTTCTCGGACAGGATTTCCCGTTGCGCGATTGCAAAGCAATGGGTGTTCCCGCGCTTTTCTGCAATTTCGATCAGGTCCGTGTCTCGTAGAACGGTCGACCTGAGAAGGATCGGCTCCGCAACTTCGATGTCATCATCAGCAAGACGGCGGATCGTTTCCTCTGGTCCACGGCGCAAACTGGACATCTGCTCTGCCACATAGCGCCGGACTTCAGACTCGACCATGTCAACAAGACGCAAGAGCACCGAGTCATAGATATCAACCTGTTCATCCGAACAGCGATCGGATGTTAGTGCGAACAGGGTTGCGACATGTCGGGCCAGTTCCGCCCTCCGCGCGCTTCCAGCTTCACCGGTCAGCTCCGAAAAGTTCACCAGCTCTGTTTTCAACGCTTCAGTCATTCTTCGATACCAGTTCTCAATTTATGCCTCTCCGGCGGTGGACCCAAAGATGAAGCTGAGAATTAAAGAAGAGAGAAACGTGACTTTGGCGAATGTAATTGTCTTTTTTTAAATCTTTCCGAGAATTCTAGTCGTATTTTATGCGTACACTATAAACATCTGAAAAGAATAGACTTTTCCCCTCACCCCTCACTCAATATCGGTATCAATTCCAGCAAAAAAATCATCGAAAAAATCAAAAAAAAACCAAACTTTTCCGGTTCTCAAAGTCCGGATTCGCAATCACCCTTCAGACTTTGTTAAAGACTGCACCCCTGATTTTCCTTGCGAAACCCGCGCCGTTTACAGTCCGGTTTATCTTCCCGCTCCTATCGTCTCCGAAGAGATCGATTGCAGGATGGCGTTCATCAACAGCCCTGAAATCGATGCCGAGCGAATTGGCTGTTCCCCAATTTCCCGAGGCTGAATAATAAAAAAATGTTTTCTTTCTTTATTGACAAGCCGGTTTGCAAACCCAGATAAAATAAGTGATCACTTTTTAAATTGGAGAGAATTCATGTCGACGCATCCCCCCCTCATCGTACCTTCTCGCCAATCCACGAGCCCTGCCCTCGCACTTGTGCAGGCGACGATCAATGCGGTCGCAACGTGGCGACATCCGCGCAGGAGAGGCATCCTGCGAAATGCCGTGCCACACGATCTGCTTTCCGATGTCCTTTCAGACAATGATCTGAGGCCTCGCGAGTCACAAACGGTACGTCCCTACATAAGTAGCAAGGGGTTCGTGTGAACAGAGACCGGAAGTCTCCCATTCAGTCATTTGGACAAAAGAAAAACCGGCGCCGAGAGCGCCGGTTTCTTTTTTTCTGCTAAACGCAGCCTTTATTCAGCAGCTTCCAGAAACACCTTTGAGGTTTCTGCATCGTCATTACCGCCGTCATCGGTCTTGTTCAGTTGCTCCAACAACAATTGACGCTTGTCGGCAGCTTTTTCCAGATTGGCTTCCTTGACCGGACCAAAACCTCTGATCAGGTCCGGCACACGCGCCAATTCCACAAGCAATCCGTAGTTACCATTCGGAAGCCTTTTGACGATTTCTGCGATGTCTCTCTCGTACTGGCCGATCAATGCGCGCTCCGCCTTGCGTTCAGCGGTCCGGCCGAAAGGATCGTACCATTTGCCGCGCAGGTTCTTGAATTTCGCGAGCAGGTCAAAAGCCTTGAACACCCACGGACCGAAGGCAATTTTTTCGGGGCGACCGGTTTTGGGGTCCTTGCGATTGGCAAGGAATGGCGGCGCAAGATGTACCTTGATCTTTTTCGGGTCTTCGAACCGTTGTGCGATTTTCTCCCTGAAAGCCGGATCTGAATAAAGCCGTGCGACTTCATACTCATCCTTGTAAGCCATCACCTTGTAAAGAAGATCGGCAACGGTCTGGGTCAACCGCAGCGTTCCTGTTCCATGCGCTTCATCAGCCAATTTCACCTTCGCCACGAGTTCCCGATAGCGGGCGGCATAGCCGGCATCCTGGTACGCTGTCAGTTCCTTCGCATTGAAGGCGATTTTCTCATCCAAAGTGAATGACTGCGGTTTGGCTTCCGTTGGAAGCGCGTTCAAAAGCCTTTCCGGATGAGCTGCCAGAACCCGACCGGCGCGGAAGGCCTTGATATTGTTGGCAACGGCAGCACCGTTCAGTTCCAGAGCCGTTTCGATCGCATGATCGGAAATCGGCAAGGCACCTCCCTGGTAAGCCATGCCGACCAGCAGCATGTTGGCGTAAATTGCATCGCCCAGGAGTTTCTCGGCAACGTCAGCTGCATTCATCGCAATGTAAGTGCCGGACGCCTCACGCAAGGCTGTGTCCATACGCTTTTCGTCAAACGAAAGTGTCTGTTTCAGAACGAACTCGGCCGTGGGAGCAACTTTCGTGTTGGCGACTGTCAGCGTATGGCCGCGATGTGCAAGCGACAGCTGATCGGCGTTGGTGGCAACCACCATGTCGCTGGCGATCAAAAGGTCGAGACTTGCTGCCGGGACACGAGGACCTTCAATGGACCTATCGCTGGCGGCGAACCTGACGTGAGACGTAACCGGACCGCCCTTTTGTGCAAGACCGGTCATATCGAGGGTCGACGCCTGCTTGCCATCGACGTGCGCGGCCATGGCCAGAACTGCACTGATGGTGGTGACACCCATACCGCCGATACCGGCGATCAGGGCGTTCTGCGTGCGGTCAAGGGATGGCAAAACCGGTTGGGGCAGCTCTTCAACCAGTTCGTCGATATTGACTTCTGCTCTCTTCGGCTTCTTGAGGGCTGCGCCGTCAATCTCGACAAATGATGGACAGAACCCCTTGATGCAGGAAAAGTCCTTGTTGCAGCTGGACTGGTTGATAACCCGCTTTTCCCCAAACGGGGTCTGCAGCGGTTCAACCGACAGGCAATTCGACTGGACGGAACAGTCGCCGCATCCCTCGCATACCCGATCGTTAATAAAGAGGCGCTTGTCCGGATCCGGAAACTGGCCACGCTTGCGCCGGCGGCGTTTTTCCGCCGCGCATGTCTGGTCGTAGACGATAACCGATACGCCCGGGAAGGACTGCAGTTCTTCCTGGACATCCATCAGTTCATCCCTGTGATGAACTTTTGTACCCGGCGCGATCGGTGTCCAGGAACCGTAATTCTCCGGATTTTCGGAAACGACCGCGATGCGTTCAACACCTTCCGCTTCCAGCTGCCGCGTGATCTGCGGAACGGTCAACTGACCGTCCACCTTCTGACCTCCGGTCATCGCAACCGCATCGTTGTAGAGGATTTTGTACGTGATCGGCACTTTGGACGCGAGCGACTGCCGGATCGCCAGGATTCCGGAGTGGAAATAGGTTCCGTCACCGACATTCGCGAACACATGACTGTCGCCCGAGAAAGGTTGTTGCCCGACCCAGAGAACACCCTCGCCGCCCATGGCGATCTGGCCTTCGGTCGTGCGGCCTGCCATCTCGGTCATGGCGTGACAGCCGATGCCCGGCATGGAGCGGGACCCTTCCGGCGTCTTTGTGGATGTGGAATGCGGGCAACCAGAGCAGAAATAAGGAATACGGGCCGCGCGTTCCGCATGTCCCTGAGCCCACATGGCCTGTTTGGTCATACGGGTCGCAACAGAGCGCATCTCTTCCGAAACCGCCTCTTCCGGCAGCCAGGTCATCAGGCCTTCGATGAGTTCGGCAACTGATATTTCAAGCACGTCCGACAGGAACGGTGTTCCGTTCGGCCGGTGCTTGCCCCAGATCTCAGGCCGGCTCATTTCCGGCCAGTGATAGGAGATGTTCTTGATCTGAGGCTCCATAAAGGCCCGCTTGTGTTCCACAACAAGCAGACGTTCCGCACCACGAGCGAAATCCCTTAGGCCGAGCGGCTCCAGCGGCCAGGTCATAGCGACCTTGTAAACCGCAAGGCCCAGCGCCTTGGCTTTTTCTTCGGTGATGCCCATCAGGTCCAGAGCCTGAAGCAGATCCCGATATGCTTTGCCTGACGCCACGATGCCAAGCTTCACCCTGCGCCGCGTGCCGAAAGTCACGCGGTCAAGTCCGTTGGTGCGCACATAGTTCTGTGCAGCCGGTATCCGAAGGTCCCGCACCAGACGTTCCGTCTCCAGGCGGTTGCCCAGCAACAGATCGCGATTCTGGCGGTAATCCTTGCGCGGATCTCCTTCAAGCGGCCGCACGAGCCGCAACCGGTCCGGCGACACATTGATCGTTGCCGAGGCGTCCATTGTGTCGGCAATACAGATCAGCGCAGTCCAGAGACTGGTGAAGCGGGACATTTCCAGGCCATGCAGGCCGTAGTCCAGAACGTCCTGAATGTCGGCGGGATTGAGCACCGGAATTTCCGCATGCTCAAAGAAGAATTCGCTTTGCGCCGGCAGGATGGATGACTTTGCCAGATGATCGTCGCCCGCAAGTGCCAGCACGCCACCGTTCCGATCCGTTCCCGACGCATTTGCCTGGCGTAGAACGTCTCCGGCCCGGTCGACACCGGGTGCCTTGCCGTACCAGACACCGAAGACACCGTCATAGTCTGTCGGCCGTCCGGAACCGCCCTCACCGCGCAGCTTCTGGCTGCCCCAGACGGCGGTCGCGCCCAGTTCCTCGTTCACTCCGGGTTTGAAGACGACGTCATAACCTTTCAGATGGCGCTCGGCGCGCATCAGCTCCGTGTCGTAGCCGGCAAGCGGCGAGCCGCGATACCCGGATACGAAACCACCCGTTTTCAAGCCGGCCTGTTGATCCAACCGAGCACGATCCATTACCAGGCGGACAAGCGCTTGTATGCCGGTCAGATAGACCCGTCCTTCTGTCGCGACGTATTTGTCCTCCAGGGTCACGGGTGGCATATGCACATTCATCCGACATTCTCCTCAACCGTCGATTTGGGCGGCTGCGTCCCCCGGCAACCTCACTTCAGATAAATATCATCCTTTTCACGGGCAATTTCTGTGCTATCGTCACGGGCAATCACCCAGAGGCCGCATAAAAATTCCTAAAATTGACGATGACCGACAAATATCTTCTCGACCCGTCTGACATCCGCGTTCTCCGCGTCCTGCAAAGGGACGCTTCGCTATCCATTGCCGAGGTCGCAAAGGAAGCGGGAATGAGCCAGACACCATGCTGGCGCAGGATCAAACGCCTGAAGGAACAGGGCATTATTCGCCAGATTACAGCCATTATCGACAGGGAATCGGTCGGCCTTGGCTTCGTTGCCTATTCCTTCGTCAAGCTTGCCGTTCCAAGCCGGGACAACATGGAAACGTTTGACAAGCTGGTGCATCACTGGCCGGAAGTTGTCACGTGCGAACGCATCACCGGCGCAGTCGACTACCTGATCAAGGTCGTCACCGATGATATCAAAACTTACGACAATTTTCTTCGTTTGAAGCTTCTGGACAATACGCTTGTCTCGGACGTGCAGTCCCGCATTGTCGTCAATACGGTCAAGGACACGGTCGCCTTGCCACTGCGCGAAAACTAGTCGGCAGGAAACTGGAAGTCTGACGCCGCATTCTTTCCGACCATCAAATGGTCAGGCTGTCTCAAGGCCGCCGTCAGACTACCAGTGCACTTCCCTGTGGAAGCTCAGTCGTCTTCAATCCGGGTCACCTGACCGGACTGAGGGTCGATCTTGATTTCAAGCTTTTCACCTTCCAGCGTCACTTCCGCCTCGATACGGTCGGTTTTGACTTCGATTTCCCGTATCAGGTAGCCGCTGTTTTCCAGGCTTTTTGCAATGTCGGAGACGGTAAGGCCGATCTTGTCGCCAGGCCGGATCTCCGCCGACGCAATCGCATTGAGACTGAGGAACACGGTCGAGGCAAGAACACCTGCTTTTGCGAGGTGGCTGGCAGAGGTCATTTTGTTTCTCCAGATTTGCTTCGGCTTTGTCGCCGAACTTGAGAAACGAAGTGGGATCGGTCCGGGCAATTACAAATTAACAATCGTACACACTGCCGGCATTTCGCCTCTGCTCACTTTTGGCCGGCCGTTCCTTAGGTCGGAACCGCAGCACGTGCAGGTTGACCGTCGGTTTGCTCGACAAGGGCACCATAAAGCAGTTCATCGATGAACAGCGACAGAAGCTGTGTGCGGCCGGTGACACCTGCCTTGCGGTAGATCGCATTGCACTGCGCTTTCACCGTCCCTTCCGCTGTTTTCCGAACGGACGCCATTTCCGCTATCGAAAACCCTTTCAATGCAAGCAGCGCCACATCCCCTTCAGACGGCGTCAGGCCCCAACTGTCGAAATGTTCTTCAAGCAGGTTCGCAAACTCACCCGAAGCTGCCTTGACCTGCTGCTCCAGTCGCTTTTGCCTCGTCATGACGCGGCGAACTTCGAATGCAGATCCAATCAAACTGACGACAAGCACCACGATGACCAGGTTCTCAAGCACATCATTGCCGATCAGGCCGGTTGTCTGCTCCCCCCATAAGAGGTCGGAAAACTCCTCAAACACCAGGACCAGAACACAGATCGACTGCAGTCCGATCAAAAGCCAGGGCCACGCGGTTTTCCAGTTGTTGAAAGGAGACATTTCCATTCCTCGATTTCGGCAGAGCCACCAATACTACAGCATTGCCCAAATTCACGACGGCTACAAAAGTTCTGATCGATGCGTGTCAATGAGCGTCCATCTGCCTGACTGAAAGCCCCGGCCACCAGGAGGGGCGTACCTGGGTGTGGGTTCGGCCGGGGCAGGCTCAGTCAGATGTTAGTCGTCGTCTTTGTCGCCATCATCCTCATCTTCCAGTTCCAGTTCGAGAACCAGACCGGACTTGGCATCGATAACAACTTCCATCTCCTGGCCATCCTTCATGACCTCGGCTTCCAGCTTGCCGTCTTCGGTCTCAAATTCTTCAACGGTGTAGCCCTGCGACGTCAGCGCAGAACGGATATCTGCTTCTGTCGTCCCCAGATTGTCGCCGAGGGAAACGGCAGCAAGAGCCACCCCCATGCTTGCGATCAGGCCGGTCGCGGAAAGAAGCGTAATTGCTGCGGAGTTAAATGGGGCTTTCATGAGATTTCATTCCTTGACTGATTTGGAGTTCAGATCGCCAACGAACCATCCGCTGGCTAGACCTGAATTGCCTGCGGAAACCTCATTTCGCCATAACCGAAAAGCTTATAAACCGGTCCATAAACCAAGGTTTATGCCCATCGTTCCAGGGTTTAGGGGGAGTTTAGGAAGGAAAACGTGCCTTGGTCAGACTGCAAATCTGGTTGGGGAGAGCCCGGAAGGATCCACGATGGGCGTCTTGTTGCTGATGAGTTCAGCCAACACGCGACCGGTGACCGGACCAAAGGTGAAACCGTCATGGGCATGTCCGAAATTGAACCACAGACCCTTGTGTTTCGGAGACGCACCGACAATCGGCAGCGAGTCCGGCAAACAGGGTCTCGAACCGAGCCAGGGTTCATCCTGAAGAGCCTTTCCGAGCGGAAACAGTTCCTCTGCCCGACGCCTTGCCAGCTTGATGACGTTCGGATTGGATGGAGCGTCCCGTTCGGCGAGTTCCACACCGGTTGTCAGACGGATCCCCTTCTCCGTTGGCGTCATCGCAAAACCATTCTCAACATCCACCACTGGCCGCGACAGCGACACACCTGCCTGTGGCTGAAAGTGCATGTGATATCCACGCTTCACAGCCAGCGGATAGGTTTCACCGAGTTTGCTCAGAACGTCCATTGACCAAGATCCGAGCGCAATGACGGCGTTTTTTGCTGATATGGCCCCTCGCTCGCACTCAAGGGACCAGCTTCCCCGCTGATTTTGCACTTTACGCGCATCTCCTCGAAAATACGCTCCACCTTCCTGGACATACCCACGCCAGAACGCGTCCACCACTGCCCCCGGGTTCGAGACGGAACAGCTTTCGGTCCAGTGAACCGCATTGAGGTCCGGAAGTTTGAGCCCCGGTTCGAGCTTGGTCACATCGCTTGATGCCAATTCTTGGTAGTCGACCCCAAACACCCTGGCATAATACCGTTCGATCTCACTTTCCTTGAAAGAGCTTCTGCTTCGGTAGACGTGAAGCCAACCTCCGGTGCGGTAAAATCTGTCGGCGATTGTGGATCGGGCAAGATCAAGATGCTCCTGCACGACCAGGGCCCTCAAGGGAGCAACCGTCTTGGCGTAATGTTCGACACTCTCACCGCTGCTGGCCAGATGATAGCGGCGCAACCAGGGGAAGAGACGCACCAGCGTCGCCAGATCATAGGAAACAGCACTGGATTGCTTGAGAAAGATACCGAGGAGTTGCTGAGGGTGGGTGGGAACCGCGTGCGGCGTGAACCCGTTCCGCTGAACGATACCGGCATTCCCGAAGGACGCTTCACCACCCGGATGTTTCCAGTCGACAAGGGCGACATCGAGACCTAGCCTGTGAAGATGAATAGCCGTGGACACCCCGACTATTCCTGCCCCAAGGACCATGACATCAAAGGTATTGGGTTTCCGTGCCTGTTTTGTCATGTCCATTCCGGCCAGGTCCAAATTTCGATTAATCTGGTGTCCAGGTTCCGGATCCTTTATGAGGCGCAAGGTGCCTGCCACACTGCGCGGTTTCAGGAGACAAGTTTAGATGATTCGAATGCTCCCGGCAGGTTTGGCTTGGATCGGACGCCACGGCACTGCGGCCCTGGCAGTGAGCATCTTCATCGGCATGGCCGTTCCGGCGCTGTCTGCCCATCTGCGGCCTTATCTTCCTGTTGCCGTGTTCAGCCTTCTCACTCTAGCTTTCCTGCGGGTTGATCAAAATGCGATCAGACAGAGACTGCGACGGCCCGCCCTTCTTGTCGGTGCGCTCATCTGGATGATGCTCGGAGCCCCCCTCCTTACCTATCTGGTGATCGAGTTTTCAGGACTGGCAGCGCTCGGCCCGGACGTGGTTCTGGCGCTCTACATCTCGACAGCAGCTCCACCGGTCATGGCAGCCCCGGCCTTTATCTACTTGCTGGGCCTCGACGGCACGCTCAGCCTTGCATTGTCTGTTGCCGCCCTGATTGTTACTCCGTTGACCGCTCCATTTGTCGGCGAGCTGATGCTTGGCCCGTCATTGCCATTGAGCGTCGGCGGACTGGCCGTTCAACTGTCCATGCTGCTTGCCGGAGCGTTCATTCTTTCGGCGATCTTCCGCAAACTTGCCGGCACCGAACGCCTGGCGCGCAGCACTCTGCACATCAGCGGATTAAACGTACTTCTTCTCTTGTTCTTCGCCGTTGCCGCGATGGACGGTGTTGCCGCAAGCTTTGCCAACAAACCGCTTTACACGCTTGGTCTGACCGCCCTTACCTTCTGCCTGGCTCTGATCCAGATCAGCCTGTCCCTCATAATTTTTGCGCCCGCCTCTCGTGAGGATGCCTATTCGATCGCCCACACATGTGGAACTCGAAACATGGGCCTGATGGTGGCAGCGTTTGGAGGAACTCTTCCGGAGTTTACCTGGCTCTGGTTCGCAGTCGGTCAATTTCCCATCTACATGCTGCCATTGCTGCTGAAGCCTTTTGTGCGGGTGTTCTGCCGCCAAAACACAAAAACTGTGACGCAGCAGACCTGAACGCGGCCGGAAGTGTGCTTAGCTCCTGAAAACACGCATGAAACGTGAGGAGTTGTTTGTGCCATTTATGAATTTGATCCGAACAGCAGGTTTGCGAAAGGTTCTGCCCGCCCTGACGACCGCAATTGGTGTCGCAGTTTTCGGTCCGGCCGCAATCGCAGGCGATGATGCGGAAATCCAGGTGCTGGGTTTTTCCAAGAACGGCAGCTATTTCGCTTTCGAACAATACGGCGTCCAGGACGGTTCCGGTTTTCCCTATTCGGAAATTTTCGTACTCGACGTGATTGGTGACAGCTGGGTCGAGCCATCTCCATTCCGTCGTCGCGATGACATAAATGACCGGGAGGTCTACGACGAGGACCTGTTCCTGAGCGAGACCCGCGCCCAGAACAGAGCAACCGCACAGCCTCTCTTGCAAAGCAAGGCCATTGCCGGAAAGGGCAAGACTGTTGGTATCAATCCGCGCACGGAGCTGTCGTCCGATCCCCACAAGATGGTTGTTTCCCTCTGGAACACGGACCGCCGCGGAGAAATTCCCCTGGAACTTACCATGGAGCAGTATCCGATTTCCTCCGCGAAATGCGAAGGATACGGCACACAGACCAGTGGCTTCCGACTGACGATGACCTTTAACGGTGTCGTCCGAACATTGAACGAAGACAAGTCCGTCCCGAGCAGTCGTCTATGTCCGCATGCCTACCGCATCGAGCGAATTGTTACCCATTACCCTGATCAGGCTCCACCTGTGTTCGCGATACTGATCCAGATGGACAGCTTCGGCTTCGAAGGACCGGACCGCAGATATCTGGCAATAACGGGGCGGCTTTAAGTTCCTAAACCGATTGAGTGACCAGTCTGCATCTTGCCCCGCAACTACAGAAGTGCTAGCGCGGCACCATCAAGTCTGAGCGGACCGAACTCTGCCGCCGTGACCAGTCCGGGAGACCAAAAATGCCGCGCGACATCAAAATCGCTCCATCCATCCTCGCTTCTGACTTTTCCAAACTGGGCCAGGAGGTCCGGGACGTGGTGGGCGCAGGCGCGGACTGGATCCATCTCGATGTCATGGATGGGCATTTCGTCCCGAACATCACCTTCGGGCCGGATGTAATCGCCAAGCTTCGCCCTCATACGGACAAGGTCTTCGACACCCACCTGATGATCGAGCCGGTTGACCCTTACCTGGAAGCATTCGCCAAGGCGGGCTCCGATATCATCACCGTGCACGCCGAAGCCACGACCCATCTTGACCGTTCCTTGCAGGCCATCAGAAACCTCGGCAAGAAAGCTGGCGTCTCGTTGAACCCGGCAACTCCGGAAAGTGTCCTGGAATATGTACTCGACCGCCTGGACCTGATTCTGGTGATGACCGTGAACCCCGGCTTCGGTGGACAGAAATTCATCCAATCCCAGGTCGAAAAAACACGGCGCATCAGAGAAATGATCGGCGAGCGTCCCATCGATCTGGAAATCGATGGCGGTGTGACGCCCGAGACGGCTCCACTTGTTGCAGCTGCCGGCGCCAACGTGCTGGTGGCAGGATCCGCCGTCTTCAAGGGCGGTTCGGTTGAAAGCTACGCCTCCAACATTTCCGCGATCAGGAAGTCGGCACAGGAAGCCTGAGACGGGTCAGCCGAAGCGCATGATTGCTGCGCTTTCGGGCCCTAAGCGGACTTCAGCGGCGCTTTCACAAACTCCGCCCTTTGCATCGTGCGGCCCCGGCTTCAACGGCGCAAATGGATAAACTACAGCTCATGACAAACCAGGAACGAACTTCGGTGAACAACGGCAAATTCGAAACCGACCGTCACGGATGGGCTGAACTGCTGCCGCCGCGACAGGCAACCAGCCCTCTTGAAGGGGAGCATCGGGCCGATTGGGCGGTCGTCGGAGCGGGCGTGACAGGTCTGGCCGCAGCGCGCCAGCTTGCCGAAAACAGGCCGGATCAGAAAATTGTCGTGCTCGACGCACGCGAAATCGGTCAGGGTGCCTCGGGAAGAAATTCAGGTTATGCCGTTGCAGTCAGCCACTTCGGCGGAGGCTTTGCCCGACAGAAGATAGACGAATACCGACGGGTCAATCGGATCAATCAGGCCGGATTGACGTTGTTGCGGGAGCGTATCGAGACGAACAGTATCGCCTGTCAGTGGCGTGAACAGGGTTTCTATCATGCGGCTGCGGACAACCGGTCCCAGGCCGAATGCGATCATTTTCTCGAGTATCTGTCCGCCCTGGAAGTTGCGCACACTCCACTCAGCTCGGATGAGCTCGCGGACCGCCTCGGCACAATAGCCTATAAAGGCGGTGTTCATGTCCATCAAGGTGCGCTGGTTCAACCCGCAGCACTGGTACGCGGTCTGGCCGACACTTTGCCCGCCAATGTGCAGCTCCATGAGAACAGTCCGGTACTGAACATCGATCGCAGCACTCCTCTTCGGCTAATGACGTCTGGCGGCGCGCTGTCAGCGGATAATGTGCTGCTGGCCACCAACTTCGAGGCTCCCAAGCTTGGTTTCCTCGCACGGCGTCTCAGCGCTTCCACACTGACCGGCAGCTTCACACGCATTCTGTCTGAGGAGGAAAGGGCAAGTCTTGGATCACTTGCCGATTGGGGTGTTCTTTCTCTGCACGGCGGTGGCGCAACCGTTCGTCTGACGGTCGACGGACGCATCAGCCTCCGCAACACCGCCGAATACAACGGTGGCAAGCTGCTGGATGCTGCTCAACTGAAGCAGCGGCAGGCCGTCCATCGCGAAAGCTTCGAGCGCCGCTTTCCGCAACTGGCCCATGTGCCCTTCGAATTTGCCTGGTCCGGTGTAGAAGGCATCAGCCGCAACAGCACCAATTTTTTCAGCAAGGCAGCGAAAAACATCTTCATTGCCGGGGGCTACAATGGCTCGGGTGTCAGCCGCGGCACTGCTTTTGGACATGCTCTCGCCGATTACGCATGCGGCGACGACACAGATCTGATCCGTGACTGCCTGGCCTCTGCACCGGCAACCTGGATCCCGCCGCGTCCTCTGGTGGACATTGGAGCCTATTTCACCGTCAAGAAACGCTTTCGCGGCGTTGGACTGGACCGCTGAAGCTCTTATCATCTCAACGGTGGCATTTCGCGCTACGTCCGAATTCGCAAAGCTTGTAAGCCTTGCCGCCACCGTTACAGCAAACCTAAGTCATGCCCGGGAGGGCTGCCCCCCTCGGCCGCAGCTGTTTCAAGCGGAACAGACAATTTGCCTCTGGTCTGACCGCAAGCGGTCCTTCGATGTAAAAGCTGGGTCAACTCCCCCCACAACCTGCTTCCCGCAAAGATGCTCTGTCGGCTACAGTCACTGGAAGTGATTTGGGGGAATCGTCTTGGCGCATATGAAACGCAGCATAGGGCTGCTCAGCCTGACCTTTGTCGCAATCAGCGGAATTCTTGGTTCCGGCTGGCTGTTTGCGCCGCTTCTGGCCGCCCAAGCCGCGGGTCCTTCTGCGATGATCGCCTGGGTCATCGGCGGCTTCGCCATGCTGCTTCTGGCTGCGACCTTTGCAGAGATCGCAACCATTCTGCCTGTTGCCGGCGGCATTGGCCGGGTTCCTCACTTCTCGCATGGCTCCGTGGTCTCCATGACCATGGGCTGGACCGCCTGGATCGGCTACAACACGACAGCCACGATCGAAGTAGAGGCTGTATTGCGATATTCCAAGAGCCTCGCTCCCTGGCTCTATACGCCCGACAACCAACTCTCAGCCTCCGGTCTTGGGGTTGCCTGTCTTCTGCTTTTTGTGTTCACGGTCCTCAATGCCTTTGGCGTCAAGTTCTTCGCCCGGATCAACACCGCCCTCACCTGGGTAAAGATCCTGGTGCCGGCGCTGCTTGCCGCCGTTATCCTGACATCCGAGTTTCGCTACGCCAATTTCAGCGACTATGGAGGATTTGCCCCTGAAGGGATCAAGGGCATTCTCTCGGCCATTTCGACTGGCGGCGTCATATTCGCCCTGATTGGTTTTAGGCACGTGATCGATATGGCAGGGGAAGCGCGCAATCCCAAGGTCAACATTCCGCTCGCTCTCGTATTGAGCCTCGTGGTCTGCCTCTTGATTTATGGCGGTCTGCAACTGGCTTTCCTGGGGGCGCTCGATCATGCCCAGCTCGAGAAAGGCTGGCACTCGCTGCATTTCGCCGGTGAACTTGGCCCCATGGCTTCCCTGGCGACTGCAGTGGGAGCACTCTGGATCGTCAGCATCCTGGATACCAGCGCCCGTATTTCCAGCTTTGCCTCCGGTCTTGTTTCGGTTGGGTCGAATGCCCGTCTCGGCCTTGCTATGGCTCAAAACGGTCTCTTCCCGAAATTCATGGAAACCCTGTCGGAGCGTGGCGTGCCGCTGTTTGCGCTTTTGGTAAACTTCGTCGTCGCGGCCATCTTCTTCATTGCGTTGCCATTCAGAGAGGTCCTGTCTCTCAACACCTCTTCGATCGTCTTGTCCTTCGTTGTCGGTCCGATTGCCGTTCTTGCCTTCCGGCGCCTGCTGCCCAACACTCCGAGGGCCTTCGTCCTCCCGGCCGCGCCTGTTACCGGATGCCTGGCCTTCGTGGTCGCAAGTCTGATCATTTACTGGAGCGGCTGGGACACAATGATCCACCTGGGCATATGCCTTGCCATCGGATTTGCCCTGCTGTTGATCCGCAGCACGCAAGGTGGTTTTGACAGTCTCGACTGGCGCGAAGCCTCCTGGCTGGCGCCTTATCTGGTTGGACTGGTTACCTTGTCATATCTTGGATCGTTTGGCGGTGGCGCCGGTCTCATTCCGGTTGGCCCGGATATTCTGGCGGTCGGCCTGCTTTCAACCTGCGTTTATGTACTCGCAATTCGCCTCAGCCTGCACAAGGACAAGTTCGCCCTCTACCTGGCCGAAGAAGAACTGGAAGAAATTGGTGAGTATGATTCAGCTGAAGACGCACCCGTCGAAAGCACCGACTTCAAGATATAGAAGATTTATTGAAATAAATGAATTAGTTATTTGATTTTTCTAATGCAATATATCAGAAAAGTGAGTATCCATCTGATTAGCAACGAGAGGTCAACCTCTCAAGATTGCCAGCAATCTCGCTTACCGGTCTCGAAACCCGCCGGAGCAACATTCAGGGAAGCAAAGTCAGGCTTTCCAGATAGTACACCCCTTCGGCCTCGATGAACTTGGCAAGCACTCCCTTGTCGTAAAGGTCGTTCCCTTCTTCCCAATCCGGATCGTACTGACACCCGACATAAACATGGTTCGGATTTTCCTTGTCGATGTCCGGATCGTAGCTGATTGTCCATTCCGGTTTGGTATCGCATTGTCCGAGACTTGAGATGGCTGCAGCAAGTCCCGCAGCTCCGGAGGGCGACGACAAGATGGCTTTGAAGTCCGGATCGGCGGCAATTGCAGGAGACGACGCTCCGATCACGGCGGCGGCAAATAAAACATGAATTGACCGGAAAAACACTGTTGTCTCCAATTGTCAGCTGAAATGGCGCGAATTTGAAGGCACCACAGCACAACATTTCTCAACAAAGATTAAACCAAACAGTGACTTTCCGAGGTGAAACTCCTCGGATCAGCTGTATCTGCGCCCGGATTTGATCGGAGCCGTTTTTGCCAGTTTCTCGTTCAAGCCCACCGGATAGAGTTCCAGTTGCTTGGCGGCCAGCTCATCAAGTGACATCCAGGTTGCCAGACCGGTTGTCTCGTCATTCAGGTCGTATGAGAAACTGTCCTTCTGGTAAAAACGGCTCTCGGCAAAATGCGCGTGACAAAGGAACACAACCTCATGCCCCAGGACGCCGTGATGCTCGTAAAGATTTTCCATGACAAAGAAATTGTCGAGAAGCGTGATCCGGGCGCCCAGTTCTTCCAGGAATTCCCTCTGGAGAGCGTCCCGCCAGGGTTCACCGAATTCAACGGTTCCACCAAGTGGGCGCATTCCCGTCACCCTGCCGGCATCGTCCTGAACTTCCGAGAGCAACAAAGCGTCATCCTGCCAGATCAGGGCAAGTGCTTTAACGGTGATCATGTTTGCCGGTCGCCAGATTGTCATTACCGTCTCCAGAAGGCGCAGATAGTCAAACAACGAGCTGTAAAATTCACATTGTGCGTCCTCTCGCAAGCAAAATCGGCGTCCTTCCATTGAAGGCGTCGCCCCCATTTGCTATTCCGCAGCCAGAATTTCCTAAAAAGACGAGGTCTTGCCCGCGATGATTCCGCGCTATTCCCGCCCTGACATGGTTTCCATCTGGTCTCCGGAGTCGAAGTTCCGCATCTGGTTCGAGATCGAGGCCCATGCCTGTGATGCGTTGGCCGAACTCGGCGTCATTCCGAAAGAGGCTGCCAAGACCATTTGGGAAAAAGGCGGCAGCGCCACATTCGATATTGACCGGATTGATGAGATCGAGCGCGAGACCAAGCACGATGTCATCGCATTCCTGACCCATCTGGCAGAGATCGTCGGCCCTGATGCCCGTTTCGTTCACCAGGGCATGACGTCTTCGGACGTCCTTGACACCTGCTTCAACGTTCAGCTGGTCAAGGCAACCGATCTTTTGCTTGCCGACATGGACGCCCTGTTGGCCGCACTGAAGCGCCGGGCAATGGAACACAAGGACACGGTCTGCATCGGCCGCTCGCACGGCATTCACGCCGAGCCGGTGACCTTCGGTCTCAAGATGGCCGAGGCATATGCCGAGTTCGATCGCTGCAAGACCCGCCTTCTGGCAGCACGTGAGGAAATCGCCACCTGTGCCATCTCCGGCGCAGTCGGCACGTTTGCCAATATCGACCCGCGTGTGGAAGAACATGTCGCCAAGGCCATGGGACTTCAGGCAGAACCTGTCTCGACGCAGGTGATCCCGCGTGACCGCCATGCCATGTATTTTGCAACACTCGGCGTCATTGCGTCATCGATCGAGCGCGTCGCGACCGAAGTCCGTCACCTGCAGCGCACCGAAGTTCTTGAAGCCGAGGAGTTCTTCTCCAAGGGCCAGAAGGGGTCTTCTGCAATGCCGCACAAGCGCAACCCGGTGCTGACGGAAAATCTGACCGGTCTTGCCCGTATCGTTCGCGGCTATTCCATCCCGGCAATGGAAAACGTCGCCCTGTGGCACGAGCGGGATATCTCCCACTCGTCCGTGGAACGCATGATCGGACCGGACGCCACAGTGACGCTCGACTTTGCGCTTGCGCGTCTTACAAACGTTGTCGACAAGCTGATGGTTTACCCGGAGCGGATGATCGGCAACATGGACCGTCTCGGTGGTCTGGTGCATTCACAGCGCATCCTGCTCGCCCTGACACAGGCAGGTTCCTCCCGCGAAGATGCCTATCGTCTGGTTCAGCGCAACGCCATGAAGGTTTGGGACAGCTATCAGGTTGCCGGCTCAGCCTCCGTCGACTTCCTAACCGAGCTGCTGGGTGATGAAGACGTTCGCAAGTATCTCTCCGAAGAAGAGATCCGCGACCGCTTCGACCTTGGCTACCACACCAAGAATGTCGATGTGATCTTCCAGCGGGTGTTCGGCGAAAGCTGACCCTCGGCACATAGCCTTGCAGAGGATCGGGACATAGACCACACGGTCATTCCCTGTCCCTGCTCGGCGTTAGCACAGATCTGTTGCTCGCGGTCTCCCGGGAGCAATCAACCCGTTTCATTCAGATATGCGTCCCGGCTTTGCGTCCCACTGGGTGTCAGCAGGAACGACACCCCAAGGCCTGAAAACATCGGAGACGATCCGTGAAAATTGCTGTTGTATCCGATATTCACGGAAATCTGCTGGCACTGGAAGCAGTGCTGAAGGATATCAAGCAGGAAGCCCCGGACGTTGTTGTCAATCTGGGCGATTGTGTTTCAGGTCCCCTCTGGCCGGAGGAAACAGCGGCACTCCTGCGGGAAACGAACTGGCCGACCGTCCGCGGCAATCACGACCGCTTTCTGATCGAGGATCCGATTGACAAGATGAGCTGGTCGGATGCCTTCACCGCTCGTTCCCTGTCACCGGAGAGCCACGAATGGCTCAAGACCATGCAGACGGATATCCGGCTGACCGATGAGATTTTCCTGTGCCACGGAACACCGGACAATGACGATCGCTACCTGACCGAAAAGGTGGACGGGCCCAAAGGTCACCTGCCTGACGAGGAAACCCTGATTGCGGAGCTCAAGGGAGAGAAAGCCGCGATCGTCTGCTGCGGACACACACACATTCCGCGTGTCGTGAAACTGAACTCCACAGGACAGACCATTCTCAACCCTGGAAGTGTCGGCTTCCCTTCTTATGACGAAAACCATCCGTTGCGGAATGAGATGGCAGCTGGCAGCCCGCACGCCCGCTATGCGATCATGACCAAGGCAGATGGAAACTGGACATTTGAAGACAAGATCATTGAATATGACTGGAACGCCGCAAGCTGCGAAGCGGAAAAACACGACCGAACAATGTGGGCTACAGGACTGAAACTCGGGTTTTTCGGCCCCCTCTCCTGATTGCGTCAACGAGAAAGTCTAAGGTTCCTTCATGAAGATTTCCGAAACCGATATTCTGCTCATACCAGGTTACGGCCAGATCCTTCCGGGACACTGGCTGTTGCGCTGGCGGGACAAGATGGCGACCGCACGTGTGGTCAAGCAGGCCGAATTGCATGCCCCTTCGAAAAAGGAATGGCTGGAAACACTTGTTGTCGAAATCGAAGCAGCAAAACGTCCCGTTGTCCTAGTGGCACATTCGCTCGGGTGCATCCTGGTTTCGCATGGCGCACACGCCCTCAAGGACAAGGTCAAGGGCGCTTACCTCGTCGCTCCATCAGACTGGGACCGTGAAGGCCTGGTCGAGGAATTTGACGGTGGCGACTTCAAGCCGGTCCCGACGGATCCGCTCCCCTTCCCGACCCACGTTGTGGCCAGCCGGAACGACCCGTACTGCACGTATGAGCGCTCGGAACATCTCGCCAAAGCCTGGGGAGCCACCTTCCAGGATGCAGGTGAAGCCGGACACATCAACCTGGAAAGCGGACACGGCCCCTGGCCGGAAGGCCTGATGTCCTTCGCTCACTTCATGAAGCGGTTGGGATAACCCGGAAACCGCCTACCACTAGTGTTGGGCAGACGGGTTCGGCCCCATCAAGGCTCCGATCTTGGTCGCGATGTAATAGCTTACCGGCAAGGCAACCAAGGCACCGGCAGCGGCACAGCCGACCAGCAGGAGCGCATCGATATCACCTGCTCCAAACATGGTGAGCGGCACGAGAGCGCCTATTCCGGCAAGCGTCGGTCCGACGATAATGAACAGGATAGTCGCCAATTTCCACATAAGGTCCCCCATCAGGAAGCGGCGGCCTTCCGTCCGGATACCGAGTTGCCTTCTCGGCTCCAAAACCGTCGCAATTGCAATGGGTTGTTAGTTGCAACTTTTTGAAACTTGGTGCATTGACCAAAGTCAACATTTTGCGATTTCAGCAAGGAAGTTGCGTGATGGTCTCTGATCGCACGCTTCCAGCTACCGGCCAATCGTTGAAGAGCTATTCAGCGCTGCTGCGATGCTCGCTTCTCTTGTTGGCAAGTGCCATGCCTGCAAATAGCAGGATAATGGAAATGACAAACAGTCCGCTTATTTTTTCGCCAAAAAACAATGCGCCAGCCCCTACTCCTGACAGTGTCGCGAAGTAGCCGACCTGGCTGAAACCGACGCCGTCAGTATGACGGTATAGCTCGAACGTCAGAATGTAGCTGAGTGCGGTGATCATCATCAGCGCAACGAGATAGGGACCCAGCGAGAATATCGTACTGAGGTCCAGCTCAAATGCACCTGCGGCATAGGCAATCGGGATCAACAGGACGGCTTGAGACGCCAATGTGCCCGCGGCAAGTACCATGGGTTGCCCTCCTGCCGGATAGGCCTTGTCCCTGAACACATTCGTGATCGCAAGGAACACCGGGACGCTCATGGCCAGCCCCCATGCCGACCAGGAGAACGACGTACTATTGAAACCCTGCAATGTGGCAAGAAGCACTCCTGCGAGCCCGGCGCACAATCCGATCACACGACGGCGCGGCAACAATCGGCGCTCATAGGCTGAGGCGGCAAAAAACGTCATCAAGGGAGACAGCGTCACGACCATGGTGAACAACCCGGCGGGCATTTCTCTCAAGGCAAAGTAGCCGAGAGATTGCGGCACACTGATACCCAGAAGCCCGCCGATCACGTAATAGCGCCCATGAGCTGCGGAGAACTGCCTGGAAAGCTGGGTGCCGGACCGGAAAAACACAAGCGCGGACAAAAGAACGGCAGCACCGGCAATCTGCCAGTAGAAAGTAACAAAGGGGGGAACTCCCTCCAGAACAAGGAACTTCGCCAAAGCGAAATTGCCACCGACCATTGCCCCGATACCAACCGTGAGCACCCCTGCCCGGACAACATGATTACCGCGGCCGGTCTGGCCAAATTCTCGTGTGGGATTCTGCATCTGAGGCTCCTGATGGCTGTCAGAACGATTGCCTGAACCCTCAGATATGCCTATTCATTCAGCGCAACAATTATGCAATTATGCAATTTTTTGTTGCAGGATTATCAACAATATGGTTTCACCTTCTGCTGCCGAAGTGTTCGCGATCGTTGCTGAAACAGGTAGTTTTTCAAAAGCTGCCGAGCGCCTGGGCCTTTCCAAATCTGCAGTCAGCAGACGGGTCAGCGCACTTGAGCACCAACTGTCGGTGCGTCTTCTGGAGCGCACGACCCGGCACCTGCGGGTAACCGATGCCGGCGAGCGTTATCTGGTCCATGCCATGCTGGCGCTGGAACACATGAAGGAAGCGGAAGCATCCGCACGCCTGCACAGTGACCAGGTCATCGGAAAGCTGAAGGTGCTGGCGCCGATGTCGTTCGGAAAGCTGCATGTCACACCACATGTGTCAGGGTTTCTGGCAGCCTATCCTGGACTGTCGGTAGACCTGCATCTGGACGACCGCAAACTGAACCCGCATGATTTGGGTTGCGATCTGGCGTTTCAAGTCGGAGACCTGCCGGAATCAAGCCTCATCTGCCGGAAGCTGGCGCAACTCAACAGTGTTGTTTGTGCCGCCCCTGCCTATCTGGATCAGGCACCACCAATAACCGTCCCCGCTGATCTGATCGACCACAATTGCATCCTGTTCTCCTATTCGGACAACAAAGACGATTGGGTATTCAAATCAGAATTCGGTCAGGAGACGGTTGCTGTTGCCGGCAACTTCCAGGTCAACAACAGCGAGGCACTTTGCGATGCCGCCCTTCACGGTCTTGGGGTGGTTCGCCTTCCATCCTTTGTCGCCGGCCGCTACATCGCCGTTGGCAAACTGCAGCAGCTACTTTCACAGCATGAGATGCCGTCCAAGACACTCTATGCGGTGCATGGCGCACGAAAACTGGTTCCAAGGAAGGTTAGGGTCTTTATCGATCATTTTGCGACCCTGTACGATCCTCAGCCGCCATACTGGGAACAGCCGGGAGAACCGAACAACGAACGAGACACTTGATGAAAGGTCAGTATCCCGCCTTGGACCCTGTTTCAGACGGCGCGACTGCTTCGACTTCCTTCAAAGCCGCGCGGGCCGCATGGTCGAGGAAGATCGTGTCGATACCGTGGGACATCAGCTGGTATCCCTGTTGAACGGCCTCTTCGACTTTCTCGCCGCTCAGGCAGAAAATTCCCGCAAGCTTTCCAGCTGCACGGGCTTTTTCGGCAATTTGAGCACAGACCTCAGCCGTGCCAGCCCCGTTCGGATCAAGGGCACTCCCTTTGGAGAGCGACAATGATAGATCGCTCGGCCCGACAAAAATCCCGTCGAGTTCGGATACGGACAGGATGTCGTCCAGCGCGTCGATTGCCTCTTGTGTTTCAATCATGGCCAGGGACAACGTCTGGGAATTGGCATTCTTCAGATACTGGTCGCTGGTCTGGCCGTTCAGCATCGCGGCCCGGAATGGCGACCAGCTGCGCTCCCCGACCGGCGGGTACTTGATGGCACGCGCAAATTCTTCCGCTTCCCTTTTTGAGTTGATCATCGGCGCGATGATGCACTCGGCCCCCATATCAACCAGTCGACCGGCCAGTGCGTTGTCACCCACCGGGATGCGCGCAATTCGATGAGATCCCGCGAGCGCGATCAGCGCGAAAGTGTTTACCGCGGTGTCAAAATCAATCATGCCGTGCTGAAGGTCCAGCGTGACCGCTTCATAGCCCGCACGTGCAAGCAGTTCGGGCACCATCGGAACCGAAAGCAATGACCATGCTGTAACCACCGGCTTCCCGGAACGAAGTTTGTCGGCAAGAAAGGAATTCTGTGTCACGGGCGTTCTCCTGATTGGACGTCATCAAATCCGCGCCGCCTGACTTCCGCAAGCCTTGATTTCAGAAAAAGTGTTCTGCAACGATTGCTTCAAGGCTTTCTTCCAAAAACAAAAAAACGCCCGCCGTTTCCGGCGGGCGCTCTTCAGCTTTCACGAACTCGGCCGGGATCAGCCTTCGTTCTGCAACTGCTCGATTGCTGTATGCATCAGTTCATCCATGGTGCGGCGAATCTGATGATCGGACTGGTCAACATTGTTGGCGTCGAAGTCTTCACGGATCTTGCGGAAGACGTCTTCGTCACCCGGCTCTTCGAAATCGGCGCGGACAACTTCCTTGGCGTATTCTTCAGCCTTGTCCCCTTCGAAGCCCAGGTGTTCGGCAGCCCAAAGTCCCAGCAATTTGTTGCGCCGTGCGGTTGCCTTGAACCGCAGCTCCTCGTCATGCGCGAATTTGTTTTCAAATCCCTGTTCGCGCTTGTCGAATGTGCTCATACTTATCGTCTCCTGAACTGCGCTAATGCACTTCTCCCCATATGGGGCTTATTTGGTCTCTTGCATATCCCCGCCGGCTCGGCAAATCAACGCAGTACATGCTTCCTTGCTCCAAAAGCATAACAGGTCTGCAAATAACAGAGAAAACATAAGATTGTACTTTTCTCTCTCTTCGGGTAAGTTCCGCGCCGCAAAAGAGGGTTTGCAGCCTGAAGGCGCCCGCCGGTCGATACAACAGTCCCGGTGGAAATCAGACAAGGTGAGCAAGAACCCTCCCGAAGGATTCTCTCAAAAACGACACGGTATAGCCCATGAACCGCCGCCGGCGAATTTATGAAGGTAAAGCAAAGATTCTTTACGAAGGTCCGGAACCGGGAACCCTGGTTCAGCACTTCAAGGATGATGCGACAGCCTTCAACAACAAGAAACACGAGATTGTTGACGGCAAAGGTGTGCTCAACAACCGTATTTCGGAATTCATCTTCAACAACCTGAATGCAATCGGCATCCCGACCCACTTCATTCGTCGCATGAACATGCGCGAACAGCTGATCCGCGAAGTTGAGATCATTCCGCTGGAAATCGTGGTTCGCAACGTCGCCGCTGGCTCCATTGCCAAGCGTTTGGGTCTTGAAGAAGGCACCCAGCTGCCGCGCTCCATCATCGAGTTCTATTACAAGAATGACGAACTCGACGATCCCATGGTCGCTGAAGAACACGTCACCGCTTTCGGTTGGGCAACACCGCAGGAACTGGATGACATGATGGCGCTGGCCATCCGCGTCAACGACTTCCTGTCGGGCCTGTTCCTGGGTGTCGGTATCCGCCTAGTCGATTTCAAGATCGAGTGCGGCCGTCTGTTCGAGGGTGACCTGATGCGCATCGTGGTTGCCGATGAAATCTCCCCGGACAGCTGCCGCCTGTGGGATATCGAGACCAACGACAAGATGGACAAGGACCGCTTCCGCCGCGATATGGGTGGTATGCTGGAAGCCTATCAGGAAGTCGCCAAGCGCCTCGGCATCATGTCCGCCAATGAGCGCCCGGCCGGGACCGGCCCGACACTGGTGCAGTAAAGACACAGGCAGGACGCAATCAACCCCGGCTAACCTCGCGGAATGATTGCAAAGCCATTTCTCTGCCATTAGGACGCCCCCTTATACGACAAGGGGGCGTTTTTTTTATGATTTCACGTAGCTTTGCAAAAACGGTGCTGCTGGTTCTGATCTGCGGACTGTTGGCAGCCTGTCAGACGACCGGCCTTAAACCCGGCAGTGTTGAAACGCGATTTCCAGTTGATGGGTGGATAAAGGCCCAAAAGGGCAATTCGACCATTTATGCGTGCGTAAAATGCAAAACGCCGCAGATCATCTTAACTGGGCCGTCAAAGGTCACCGGCGATGTGGAAAGCGCTATCCGCGCCGATGTTTTGAGCACGGGCCTTTTGTCCGAGATTGACAAGACTGTTACCAAATTGAGCAGCGGTGCGATCAGATCACTGTCCCGTCGCAAAATCACGACCAAGAATTACAGCGGCTTTGAGTTTGTTTACCGTATCCAGGAACCGGGAAAGAAACCGATATACCTGGCTGGCCGGTCAATCGTTCAAAACGACAAGGGCATGCAGATCAGTTCCTATGCCGCTTCCGCAAATGTGGCAAAGGCCAACTTGAGGAAGTACCTTGCGAACACAACCATCCGACGCCTCCCTTAATTCGCGTCTTTTCCCCTCTGACCTCTTTCACTTCCGGGGCTCCTCGTGTATGGGGAGCCCCAAACTGTTTGATGAGGCAGAATCTCCTGCCTTTAGCGGGGACCCTATTATGAAAGCACGCGTGATCGTCACCCTGAAAAACGGCGTTCTCGATCCTCAGGGAAAAGCCATTGAAGGTGCTCTGGACGGCCTTGGCTTCGGTGATGTCGGCTCGGTCCGTCAGGGCAAGGTGTTCGACGTCGAGCTCAATGGTTCCAACCAGGATGCCGCGAAAGCCGAGCTTGAGCAGATGTGCGAAAAACTGCTCGCCAATACGGTTATCGAGAACTACGCGATCGAAATCGTCTAATTCGGATCACCGGCGATGGATGAAGATACCCGCAAAGCCATAACCTTCATGGCGATCAAGGCGGCCATTTTCATTCTGGTGCCAGCTCTTGCGGCAGCAATTGCCGTTTTTACTCTGCTTTGAACCAACGGAACCAGCCCCATGAAAACCGCCGTCATCGTTTTCCCAGGCTCCAATCGCGATCGTGACATGTTCCACGCGTTGGAACAGATAACCGGCGCCCGTCCTCAAAGTGTCTGGCACACGGAAAGCACATTGCCGGACGTGGACCTTGTTGTTGTCCCTGGCGGTTTTTCCTACGGCGACTATTTGCGCGCCGGCGCGATCGCTGCCCGCTCTCCCATTCTCAAGGACCTGGTTGCCAAGGCCGAAAGCGGCGTGTCCGTTCTCGGCGTCTGCAACGGCTTTCAGATCCTGACGGAAGCCGGTCTCCTTCCCGGTGCCCTGATGCGGAATGCGGATCTTCACTTTGTCTGCAAGGAAGTGAAGATGGAAACGGTCAACAACGCGACACGCTTTTCCTCGAAATTCGAAAAAGGACAGGTCTGGCGGTGTCCGGTCGCCCATCACGACGGCAACTACTTCGCCGATGCCGACACACTGAAGCGGATCGAGGACAACGGGCAGGTTGTGTTCCGTTATGCAGACGGCACCAACCCGAACGGCTCGATCAATGACATTGCCGGCATCATGAACGACAAGGGCAATGTCCTCGGCATGATGCCGCATCCTGAGAACCTGGTGGAACCGCTGCACGGCGGTCTGGATGGCCGCCTCCTGTTCGAAAGCGTTGTCGAACAGGCAGCCTGAGACTAGGCTCTCGCCATTTTCAGCAATGCGGCAGTCGGCTCTTCACCGCTGCCGGATTGGATCAAGAGGTTGAAATGGCGGACATTGAACTTTCCCATCAGGACCGTGCAGCGCTTGGACGCCAGGTCCAGAGGTTCGTACAAGACGAGCTGGATCTCGAGATCGGCAACATGGACGCCGAACAACTGGTGGAGTTCCTCGTCAAGACTGCCGGCAATCATTGCTACAATCTGGGCCTTCAGGACGCGCAAATTCTGATTGAGCGCAAGGCCGAGGACATTAGCAGCGAACTCTCCGCCATGGAAAAGCTCGTTTCGGGCGAGTAACCCCACCCGAAACACCTTGTTTTCCTGCAACTTTACGCGCGCTTCCCGACCGACGCCGGAAACGGCTGGGACGACCTACTTGTTTCTCAGAAGCGTTGCCAGGTCCGAAACATCCGAGAGTTTCAAGATGTTCCAGGCCGTTTCGATCAGTCGGTCCTGACCTGACTGATCTATCAGGCCCTCGCAACACGAACGCACCTTGGCTTCAAGTTCCTCATCACTCATCGGGTTTTCCGGGCCGCCACGGTAGCGCTCGTCCGCCCAACCGGCGACTTCGCTACCATCCTTCAGCTGGATGGCAATCCGCGAACGCATGACATCGAAGCCCTGCGCCTCGATCTCCTGGTCAAGTTCCGTACGAATGCGGCGCTGCATCGCCTGCATGGCTTCGCTTTGAACGAACTCATCCGAGAACTCGCGTTTGCCCGCCTTGCGTGCCAGCGCGATCATCGCCAGGGCAGCCGGAAGCGAGAACTTTGCCTGCAGGTGGTTGGTGGCAATCGGATAACGGATCGGCTTGAGAATGTTGGTGCCTGCATGCACCTTGACACTCTCGATCGCGTCCGGAGAAATGTCCGCATCCGTAACCAGACGCAGCATCAGATCGATGGTTGGATGGGTCAGGACGCCACACGGATAAGGCTTGATGGAGACGCCCGGCTCCAGGATCGTCCAGGTCCTTCCAAAACCATCATTCATTTTCTCCGGACTGACGCCACCGCCCTGCACCGCAAAGAACCCCCAGGGACCATCAAGCGCATTCGGGTCCGCTGTGTAGCCACGGCTCGCCAGCAAGGCGGCGGTGATCCCGTTCTCACAGGCACGGCCGACATGAAGCGGCTTGGTCATTGTGCCGAAATTGCAGCGAATACCTGCAGCGAAGCTGGCAGCAATACCGAAACCCCAGCGCAACCGGTCACCTTTCAAACCGAGCAGCTTGGCAGCCGCAGCATAGGCGCCGAACGTTCCAACCGTGCCGCTCGAATGCATGCCACTCATGTAATGTTGCGGCAGCATCCACTCCGAAATTTTGCACTCAACCTCAAACCCGGTGAGAAACGCGAGCATGAACTGTTTGCCGTCAACATTGCCGAGCTTCTGGGCCATGATCAAAGAGGCCGTCAGCGGCGGGATCGTCGGATGGGTAAGAAGTCCGTAGATGTGAGCCGGATCGACGCTGACCTGACTGTCGTCCCAGTCATGGGCATGGCCCGAAGTTCCAAGAACACGTGCGGCCATTGGGGCCGGCACTTGATCCGGCAGGTTCAGCAGCTGCGCATCCGGCCGCCCGCCGATTTCAAGAGCCTCCTCCACGAGTATCTGGACCATTTCGTGGTCCGATCCGGCAACAAACAGCCCGAGCCCGTCCAGTATGCAGCGGGTCCCGATCCGAATGGCTTCCTCAGGCAGATCCTCGTAGCGAACAGCCTCTACAAAACTGGCAGCAGCCGCGGTCGCATCGGATTGCTCAGGCACTTCGGCGTAGATATTTCGGGCGACGGACATGAAAAACATTCCTTCTCTTGTGTCCTTGCGGACGGAATTGGGGATTGACTGCGGCGTGATCTGGTCACTCGTTGCCATGAGCAAGACGATCTGCATCTTTGCGCGGACGGGTTTTGATCAACCGGCCGATCGGCGTCGATAGAATGCTGACCGCTGCAAGTACGAAGAACAGGACGGCGATCGGTCTGGTCAGGAACTTCCAGGCATCCTGATCAAAAAGGATCATCGACTGAACGAGCGAATTTTCCACCAGATGCCCGAGAACCAGCCCCATGATGATCGGTGCTGGCGAGAAGCCGGCTCTGTTCAGAAAGTAACCTGCAAATCCGGCAATAAGCATGATGTAGACATCATTCAGCGATTGCCCGACGCCGTAGGCTCCGACGACGCAGAGACAGAACACGGCAGGCCAAAGGAACTGACGCGGGATCAGCGAAATACGCGAAAAGTAGCGTGCGCCAAACAGTCCGAAACCAAGGAAGACGAAGTTGGCCAGAAGCATGGCGAAGAAGATCGCATAGAGCAGATTCGGCTGGTTTTCGAACAGGTAAGGACCTGGGCGCAAGCCATGGATCTGCAGGCCACCGAGAATGACGGCTGCGGTTGCCGAACCGGGGATGCCAAGTGCGAGTGTCGGGACCATGGCACCACCAGTGGCGGCGTTGTTTGCGGCCTCGGGACCGGCGACGCCCTCAATTTCACCTTTGCCGAAATTGTCCTTGTTCTTGGACCAGCGCTTGGCTTCGTTATAGCCGATCATCGCAGCCACCGTGCTGCCTTCAGCCGGCAGAATGCCGACAAAGGTGCCGATGCCAGAGGATCTCAGGATGGTCTTCCAGACACGCCGGAAGTCATCCAACGTCGGCAGTTTGAGCGCCGACATGGCAAAACGTTCCAGCGGCCGATCCTTCTGACCTGCCTGATCGAGCAGCTCCGCCATCGCGAACAGGCCGATCAAAACCGGAATGAAACTGATGCCTTCATAGAGTTCCGGTACTCCGAAGGTGAAACGCTCTACCCCTGTTGTCAGATCGACACCGACCGTTGCCAACAGCACACCGAAAGCGCCACCGATGAGGTTCTTGACCGCCGATTTGCCGCTGATCGATGCAAGCATCGAAAGTCCGAACACGGTCAGGGCGAAATACTCCGGTGGCCCGAACTTGTAAGCGATAGTCGCCAGGAAAGGGGCAGCAAAGATCAGGACGAACAGACTGAAGATACCGCCGGCAACGCTAGCTGCCGCTGCCATGCCGAGCGCGCGTCCCGCCTGACCGTTTTTTGCCAGCGGATAGCCATCAAATGCTGTTGCCGCGGCCGGTGGTGCACCCGGAGCGTTGATCAGAATGGCTGTGATGGACCCACCAAAGGTCCCGGCGCAGTAAAGGGCCGCCAACATGGCGATTGCCGGAATGGGATCGAGGTAGATCGTGAATGGCAGCAGCAGAGCGACAGCCATTGAGCTTGAAAGACCAGGCAGCGCACCGACCAGAACACCGACAAGAGTACCGGCGCAGATTAACAGCAAGGTTTGTGGTTGCAGGATTTCAAACAGGCCACCGATAAGAACTTCCATGTTCGGCCTCCATCAGCTCAGGACTGTCAGCGGTCCAAGCGGCAGGCGCAGACCGAGCAGGACTTGAAACACGACGTAAATCGCAAAGGGAACAGCGATGGCGAACGGGAGGACGATCTTCACCTCCCGCGCGCCCCACAGCAGCGGCAACGCAATGCAAACGGCAAAGAACGCGAGTGGGACGCCAATGATGGGAAACGAAATCGCGGTCAGCGCAAGCAATCCGGCTGTGCCCCACATCCGCCATGGCGGGTTCTCGTGAGCACTCCTTTCCCCCGAACGAACCCCTTGCGCGATCATGATGAGCGTAAGCATTGCGATCACGGTCAGCACCAAACGTGGCATGTGGGTCGCCGGCATTCCTTGTGCGGCCCCAAGGGGATCGCTGTCGAATGTTGTGGTAACGAAAAACAGTATCGCGCACAGGATCAGAATAACGCTGCCTGGCACAAGATCTTTGGGTAACCTCATGACGGCTCCTCCTTGTGAGGAAGGCGCAAATTTGGAAATGTGCGCCATTCCAAAGATTGTGTGATTATTCGCGCAGACCCAACTCTCCGAGCGTGTCGTAGATGCTGGCGTACATTGAGCGGATTTGAGCGTCCCACTCCTCGGCATTGCCGATCGAAGTTGCATCGAGACCGATACCTTCCAGGTAGGCCTGGTAGGTTCCATGCTCCATGGCCTTCAGCAGCTTGCCTTCGAGCGCGGCGACGCGCTCAGCATCCGTGTCTGCCATGACGACAATGCCGCGAACCGTCGAGAAGTTGACACCCTCGACGCCAAGTTCTGCCAGTGTCGGCGTATCAGGCAGGGCGTTCAGACGCTTGTCAGCCATGACCGCTAGTGGAAGAAAGTCTCCGGAATCAATGCCGTCGACTGCCTCACCATAGTTCAGTCCGGCCGCCTGAATGTTTCCCCCCATCAGGTTGGTGACCATGGCGCCTCCCCCGTCGAATGGGACATACGCCACTTTCACGCCGGAGTTCTTGGAGAAAGTTATGGCAGCGATGTGATCAATACCGCCGGCCTGGGTTCCGCCCCATTTGATCGGAGCCAGCTCGGCCGCTCCCTTGAGATCTTCGAACGAATTGATACCCGCGCTCTTGGCGACAACCAGAATGATGGGGTCGTCGGTTGAGCGCACCACACCCTTGATGTCGTTAATGGTGATCGGCGCTCGGCCACGCGCCATGGTAATCAGGTGAGTTGGAGTGATTGCCATCACTGTGTGGCCATCAGCCGGTTTACCGGCAACATAGGACATGGCGACAGTGCCTCCGCCTCCTTTCTTGATCTGAACGAAAGCATCAACACCCAATTCGCGACGAGCCCGGATCAGCATGGTGCGTGCGGTCGTATCCGTGCCTCCGCCTGCGGAAGCGTGCGTTACGACCTCAACAGGCTGCGAGGGAAAGTCGCTTGCGAAGGCCAGGTTGGCCGAGAGCGTGAGCGCTGTTGCAGCAATCGCTGCCGTCTTCAGAAATGTCATTTGGTCCTCCCATTAACTCCCGAACGACAAGATCGTCGTCGTGTTAATGAGCCCAAACGGTAAATTGCCGACTGTAAACTGTCAACAGTTTTCATTTTGAGAAAACGCGAACACGTGCTTTCGCCGGACCTACGTAGGTCCGGTCTAACCTTGCATCAATGCTTGCAGGAGATCAGGAAGGTGCAGACAAACGAGCCCAGCCACCGGCGACATGCCGGCGCATGGCATCGTCAGCCGCCTGGGTGTCGCGCGCCAGCAATGCGTCTGTTATTGCGCGGTGTTCCTGGTTGGAAACAACAAGGTTTCCTTTTTGAACAAGTCCTCGCCGGCGAAACAAATGAAGTTGGTTTACGATCCAACGATAACTTTGCTGCAGGGCAGGATTCTCCGCAGCCTCGACCAACAATCCGTGAAAATCGAGGTTGAGCGCATAATAACGTGACAGGTTCTCTTCTCCCGCCGCAACGTCCATTTTCTCGACCAAATCAGCCAGTTTTCCGAGAGTTTCGTCGCTTGCCCGTTCAACGATGAGGCGGCCCGTAAGACCCGCCAGAGCTCCGCGAACCTCATACAGATCACGGGCTTCGTCCAATGTCATTTCCCGCACGTACATGCCGTGATTGGTCGCACTGACCAAGAGCCCGGCCTGCTCCAGCGATCTGCAGGCTTCCCTGATCGGTCCCCTGCTCACTCCGAGACGAGCCGCAAGCGCGCTTTCGTTTATTCTGTCTCCAGCCTCGAGTTCACCGGAAATGATCATTTCCTCGATCGCTTCACAAACAATCGTGCTCAGTGTCTTCGACCGGCGCTGACTAATCTGCTCAAGTGCAGAGTTTTTCGATGTTTCCTTGGACATAACCCGAAAATAACCTGCCCTTGAAAACTGTCAACAATATTGGCAACACGAAAGCCCCGGCAAACCGGACCAGGACCTCAACCCCAGGACTTGATTTTGCCAGGACCGGTCTTCCCGAGCCGAGGTGTTTCATTTGCGCAGCCCTTCGACAACAAAACCCGCTTGAATGTCTGCAAGCGTGGTTAGCGATACAAACAATGGTTGCACAAGGTTCGTATCCAGCCCTGTTTCGACGGCTTGACCGCAAGTCCCTGCCCGAGGCAGATTGCTTCTTCTCTGCGACGGGTGCGCCATTCGGCAAATGTGAACACCAAGTCACGGCAACACTCATGAATATGACGGTATTTCTGCCTTCAATAAATTCATACAATAATTCATATGTTTTAATCTGTTCTTCATACCTCCTGTCAAAAATTACCATAATTGACCCGGCTTGTTCCAAACGATGGGGGTAGTTATGGACAAGGTGAAGGTACTCGATCGCACGCCGCTAAAGCTCAGGGTTGTTGTCCTGGCTCTGGGCGCCGTTGCCGGTCTTTCCTTTGTCGGCATCGCAAACCTTGTTTCGGACAAGATGATCGAAGCAGCGACGGCGAAGTACCAGACGATCAACGAAACTTACGCCGATCTTGCCGGTTTCCAGCGCCAGATGCTGGCGTTGCGCGTTGCCGAGCAAACCATGCGGGCCGATCGTGAAGCAGACACCCTCCCCCCCTTGGACAAAAGACTGTCGATGACGGAGACAAGCTTCTCCGATGCCGATGTTGCCCCTCCGGTGGCACTTGCTTTCGATCACTATCTCAAGGCCATCGAGGGCTATCGCAGCGCGCTGAAGGAAATCGGTTACCGGGATCGGCTGTCGGTTGAAGTCGGCGAAGAAGGTCAGGCTGGCATCGACAGTCCCACCGGTCACCTCGTTGACGTGAGCAATGCCATTACCAGAACGTCATCGCGAATTTCCGAGGAACTTGAGTTTGACGACCAGCCGGCTGTGTTCCAGGCAGCTCTCGCCTTTGAGGCTGCGCGGCGGGATATTCAGAAACTTCTTTCGCTTTCCGACACGTCCTACCTGCCTGCAATCAACAGCGGCCTCTCGCAGCTCACCGGGCTTCTAGAGGACCCGGACCTCGATCCGGATTTCGCCGAAGCTCTGACCGGCCTTCTGCAGGATTTGAACGGCGGGATCGGCACGCTGGCGGGATCAGAAACGACGTTGACGGGATTTGAGGATGCGGTGAATGCCAGTTACACCCAGCTGGACACCGCCCTGACAACACAATTGCAAGCGACCACGGAGCAGGCCGACATTGTCAGGACCGAATTGGCAAGCACCAAATCTCTGATTTCCGGCCTCATCCTCGCGGCCATTCTGGTCACTTTTCTCGTCCTCGCAATTGCCAGCTTCGTGATCACTCGCAGCATTTCCCGCAATCTGGGAGCCATAACCAGCGCGACCAACGACCTTGCTCGCGGCGAAATTGATCATGAGATCCCTCTGACCGATGTGAAGACAGAAGTGGGTGAACTGGCGCGCGCCCTTCTGATTTTCCAGGACAATGCGCGAGCGCGTCGTCAACTTGAAACGGAAATCGAAACGGAAAACACGGTCAAGGCAGAGCGTCAGGAACATATTGAACAAACCATTGCGGCCTTCCGCCAGGATATTGTCGGTCTTCTGGACACCGCGGACGGAACAATTACCCGGGCCCGGGGCACAGCTGAAAAGCTGCAGGACGTCAACAGCCGCAACACGGAACAGGCCGTTTCTGCTGACGACGCCTCCAGGCTGTCCTCCGAGAACGTTCAGACCGTCGCTTCCGCGACCCAGCAACTGAGCAGCTCGATCAATGAGATTTCCGAACAGGTGAACATGACCTCCGACCAGATCAGTCTGGTCAATGAAAGCGCACGCACGACCAATGAAGATGTTGATCAGCTGGCGAAAGCGAGCGCAAAGATCGACGAAATCATCGCCCTCATCCAGGCGATTGCGGAACAGACCAACCTGCTCGCCCTGAACGCGACCATCGAAGCGGCTCGCGCAGGTGAACACGGCCGCGGTTTCTCGGTCGTTGCCAGCGAGGTGAAATCACTCGCCAACCAGACTGCGACAGCCACAGAAGAAATTTCCGCGCAGATCAAGGCGATTCAGTCTTCCAGCCGTGCAACTGTGGATGCCATGGCCAATATCTCCCGGATCATTACCGATGTTCAAACCAGTACATCCATGATTGCCGGAGCCGTGGAGGAACAGACCGCGGCAACCAATGAAATCAGCCACAACATCAACGAGGCGGCCAACCGCACCCAACAGATGGCAGAAAACGTTTCCGAACTGCTGTCCACCGCTTCGGAAGCCCGCCGCTCGGCTGAAGACATTCATGAAGCCTCGGATGAAATCAACGATATCAATGCAAGGATGAACCAGCGCATTGACGATTTCCTCCAGGAAGTCTCCGCAGCATAAGGCCTCAAAAGAGTGTTTGCCGGGAGTGCATGAAGGTCACCCGGCAGACGCGCGGCAGCGGCACCCCGCGTTGACCGAGTACCCCCGATCAAACAACGAGCTCATAGTGTGCTAGGATTTGCCGAGCTACTCCAAAGAGAGAGGCAAACCGATGCAACCTATTCCCTACATCTTCTTCAACGGCAATTGTGCGCAGGCCATGGCCAGATATGCCGAGATATTCGGCGGCACGCCTGAGATGATGCCCGCCTCCCAGATGCCGCCGGAATTTCCGGTTCCCGAAGACCGCAAGACCTGGATAATGCACAGCTCGCTGAAGATCGGCGACGGATTGCTGATGGCTTCGGACAACATCATGGGTGACGCAGTCGCTATGTCCGGTTGCGCCGTCACGCTCAGTCTTCCAGCTCTGGAAGATGCCCGTTCGGTATTTGAGAAGCTCGCCGAGGGCGGCGAGATAACAATGGCCTTCGCGCCGACATTCTGGAGTACCGGTTTCGGGACGCTGACCGATCGTTTCGGCATTCACTGGATGGTGGGATGCGACGAGCAGCCTGCTGGGAGCTGACAGTCCGTTCAAAAGCAGCCTGGATTGGCATATCCAATCTCTTGTCCGGCCACAAAGACACCTAACAGCCGGGCAAGTGGTTCAACTTGCGCCATATTTCTTACTGTTGTGTCGAATACCTGCAACCGAGGCAAGATAACCCGCCCTGATCATTCCATCAGGTTACGCCGAAACTCACTTTACGGTAGAATTCTCCCGTTCACACACAGGATGTCGGGGGCTTGCTGCATTTATGAGGTGAGAACAAATGGCCAGTTTTCTTTCAAACTCAGCGGTTGCCATTACTCTTGCGCTTCCGATCACGCTTGTTTCGATTGACCAGACCCGCGCCAGCGGCCTGATGACGGCCTGCTCAACCGATATCGCGTCGCTTTGCAATGGTGTTCGCGAAGGACGTGGCCGCATTTCCGCCTGCTTGTTTGCCCACGACAACAAGATATCGACCTCGTGCAGACCCGAACTGACAAAAGTTACAACCAGCCGGATGTTCGAAAAGATGATCCCGCCTGATGTCCTCAAGATGAGAAACACACCTGGCGAAGCCAAGCTCAGGCAGGTCTGCGCGGCCGATATCAATTCCCGCTGCAAAGGCGTTCCACCGGGCAAGGGCCGCCTGCTGGCCTGCCTCTATGCCTGGTCGAACAAAGTCAGCCAACCGTGTCACGCTGAAGCCAAATCCGTTCTGGAGCACCTGAAATAGCCCAGGCTAAGTCTGTAAGGACTTGCCTTTCATTTCCGGCATCTTCCACGTGGCGATCAAGGCGATCAACGCAATCGCCATGACGTAATAGACCGGCGCGTAGTCATCAGAAGTTCGCGCGATCAGGTAAGTTGCGACCCAAGGCGTTGTCCCTCCAAAGAAACCCAGACAGATGTTGTAGCTTATGCCCGCACCACTGCAACGCACCCGCGCAGGCAGAAGTTCAACCATCAAGGGGACAGTCATTGCCCACCCGATGCCGTTGATAAGCGCAAAACTCAACTGGGCAAAGAGGATCCAGGCCAATGCTGGCTGATGCAATGCAAACCAGAGCGGCCAAGTCAGGCACAGGCTCGCAATGGAAACGAAGAACATCACCGGGCGGCGTCCGTACCTGTCAGCCAAAAGGCCGACAACAGGTGTGACGGCGACCAGAACAACCAGCGCAAGTGTGGTTATGTCCAGCGCCTTGGCAGTCGAAAAATGCATCTGGTCCGTGAGGTAGGAAACGGCATAAACAAACACCAGGAAATAGGTCACTCCGGTCGGCAGTATCAGGCAGATGATGCGCAGGATCGTTCGCCAATGGTCCTTCAATACCTCAAGAACCGGCATTCTCGGCAAAATGGCATCACTCCCCATGGCTGGAGACTCGGACATGTTTCGGCGAAGCAACAGCGCGTAGGCCGCTATGGCAGCACCAAGAAGGAAGGGTATGCGCCATCCCCAGGCCAACATGGCAGCATCGCCGATCAGATTGCTGACAAGAGCGGCAACAGCGGAGCCCATCAGAAAACCGAGATTGCAGCCCATGACCACCCAACTTGCCACCAGCCCCCTCCTCTCGGCAGGAGCCTGCTCGACCAGCAACGTTGCGGAACTTGCATATTCTCCGGCAACGGACAGGCCCTGCACAGTGCGCAGAACGATCAGGAGAACACTGGCAGCAACCCCGATTTCCGCATGGCCGGGCAGAAGGCCGATCGCCAATGTGGCACAGCCCATGACGGCGACAGAGAGCATCAGCGCCGGTTTGCGTCCGTACCGGTCACCGATATGACCAAAGATGACACTTCCAATCGGCCGGGAGGCATAGCCGACCGCCAATGCTCCATAGGCCGCCAGCAAAGATGCCAGGTGATCTTCGGAAGGAAAAAAGACCTTGCCGATAATGGGAGCCAGAAAGCCGTAGATCGCAAAATCATACCATTCAAGCGTGTTGCCGACAGCACCGGCAAGGATCTGTTTGCGCTTCAAACGGGCGGTCATCTGGCTTGTCGCATCACCTTGGTTTCTTCGCTCGACAAAGGCAGGCGGGCCTTCGGCCTGCAGAATTCGTCGGTTCATTTTGAAGTGTATATTATGTTCCGGATGCGGGCGAATTGCTCCAATTTGCAACCGCAGTTGACCTGATCTCCCGAACCCGTCTTCCGGCGCTCGCTGAAGGGAAGATCCGCTGTTGCAAGCAAATGTCTCTGGTTTGCACCCGAGCAGACAATCTCAGCGGAAATCTGCCTCGCATTCTCGGATTTTGGAGGTCGCAAACTCCAGAAACGCATGGACCTTGGCGTTCCGGCGCATATCGGGATGCGCAAGCAGCCAGAGTTCCGAGTTGAACCGAGACGGCGCGTCACGGACGCGGACCAGGTCGGCGCATGAAGCACAGACATAGCAGGGCATCACCGCCAGCCCGAGACCGGACCTGACAAGGTTGAACACACTCATCATCGTGTTTGTGGTGGTGACAGCGGCTTCCTTGGCTCTGTGAAGCTCCATGATCTGTCCCATGGACGTCCGATTGAGCTTGTCGCTCAATACCACCCAGCGCTGGTCTTCTGCGGGTTTCTCGCCAACCGCATGCCAATAATCTTTATGAGCATATGTGGCAAAGGCGATTGGCAGCAGGTTACGCCCCAGCCAGTGTTCGGGTGGATGGCTGGTCGGCCTGAGAGCAACATCGGCGTCTCGCTGCATCAGATCGAATGGCCGGGTATCACAGATCAGATCCAGCTCGATTTCGGGATATTTCTGCTGAAACTCAACAACGACAGCCGACAATCGGTAGATCAGGGAGTCGGTCGTGGTGACTCTCAGCGGACCTTCCAAGCGCAGATCCCGGCCGCCCAGTTCGCGTTGAATGGCGTTCATACCGTCCCGGAGTTGAAGAGCGTTGCGGTAAAAGTGCTCTCCCGCAGCCGTCATGACGTAGCCTTGACTGAGCCGCTCGAACAGCTTCACGCCAACTCTTGCTTCAACTGCCTCAATGCGCCGAAACACCGTTGAATGGTTGACGCCAAGCTTGCGTGCAGCACCTGAAAGGCTTCCCTGTTCGCAAACGGCCAGAACAAAGGGTATGTCAGCCCACTCCAACGCCTGTGCATTCATGCAAGCACCTTTTGCGAAAATAGAGAATTACCTTGCGCAAGCTATCACCCTATCTGTGAACCGACAATCGGATCGGCTGCAGGCAACATCGCGAACTCTTTCGCAAGATCGCACGCAACGCAGGAGCAGGCAGCCCGAGAAGGTGTCCTTCGAACACATCGAGACACAGAAAGTTGGAGACCCCCATGAAAATTCTCATCGTTGGCGCAACCGGCACCATAGGCAAGGCTGTCGCAACCGCACTTTCATCACAGCATGAGGTCATTAGCGCCGGGTTTAGCGATGGTGACGTCAAGGTCGATCTGGGCTCAAAGGCTTCAATCGAAGCCATGTTCAAGTCTGTCGGACAGGTTGATGCGGTCATCAGCACCGCCGGCCTTGCCGGTTTTGCCCCATTCAATGAGCTGGATGATGCGGCCTATGACCTGGCGCTGAGCAACAAGCTGATGGGACAGGTCAATCTGGTACGACTGGGACGGAACCATGTGAGCGACGGTGGTTCGTTCACGCTGACCGCAGGCATCCTGTCCCGAAACCCAATGCCGGGCTCCGTGGTCATCAGCATGGCCAACGGTGCGCTTGAGTCCTTTGCGCGGTCTGCTGCGCTTGAACTGGATCGCGGTCACCGCGTGAATACGGTCAGTCCGGTTTTCGTCAAAGAGACCATGGAAATGATGGGAATGGACTCATCAACCGGTCTCTCGGCTGCGGACACTGCCAAAGCCTACATCGCCGCAGTTGAGGGAGGCATGACAGGCCAGACACTGGACGCGCCAGACTACGCCTAAGGCGCTCGGAAGGCATCTACCTCAAGGTCTTACCGAGAAGGCCTAAAATTCCCGATATTGCGGTCACGCGTGATCGCAATATCCGGCCGGCACACACCAAAGTGCTACAATTCGGAGCGGACGGGTTCCGCCCTCGCCTCCCTCGGCGAAGCGCCGAACCGTTTGGAGAACGCCCTTGAAAACGCCGCGGGGCTTGAGAACCCGCACAAAGTCGCAACCGACTTGACCTGCCTGCCCGCTTCCAGCTCCGCTCGTGCGATGTCCAGCCGCCAGTTGGACAGGTACCCCATGGGCGTCGCACCGACGAGTTCCTTGAAAGTCACGGCAAACTGCGTGCGAGACATACCTGCCGTATCGGCCAGCTTTTCCAGCGTCCAGACTTCACCGGGAGCTTCGTGAATAGCCACGAGCGCAGCGGCGATGCGTGGATGTGCCAGGCCATTCAAAAGGCCGGTATCAGCCTTGCCCTGTTCCATCGCATGGCGCAGCAGTCGGATGACCACCACTTCGCAAAGTCGCTGGAAAGCCGCTTGCCCACCACAACGCGGCAACGTCACTTCCTCAATCAGGGGCATGACAACGGCAGTAAGATAAGGCTCTTCGGCCAGCTGAACCGAGATGCATTCCGGCAGAGCGTTGATCAGCTGCTTTCCGACGCCCGAGATCGTAATGCGCGCCGCAACGAGCGCGGTTTCGTCGCTACGCGGCTGAAGTTCTCTATTGGCATCTATCAGATTGGCATCGAGTGGGCAGAAGACCAGGCGCATTGCACCGGATGTGTCGGTCAGCACCTGCAGGTTCGCCATGTCCGGGTCGGTGTCTTTGGAACGTGCATTTTCGACTTGAACCCGCAACCGGTCGATCAGGGAAGACAGGCGGTCCAGTTTTCCGTTGAAGGACACGCGATAAGGAACAGACACTTCCGTACTCCTGATCATCTTTTTAGTACATTTCCTCTTTGAACGTTCACTATCTTAAGGTCACATGCAAGGAAATATGTACCCTTGCGCCTAGTGAATGAGGAAAACGATGCTTGTCCCACGTCAATCTGTCCCCGGTCTGACTGTAGAAACCCTGTCTACCGGAACGTTCGACCTTGCCAAGGATGGTGCGGAATTCGCGACGCTAGTCGTCTTCTATCGTGGCCTCCACTGCCCGATTTGCGCCACCTACCTCAAGGAGCTTGGCCGCCTGACCGCCGATTTCGCTGAAAAAGGCGTCAAGACCATTGCCATTTCCTCCGATGACCAGGACCGCGCGCAGCAAATGGCTGACAAGGTAGGTCATGAAGGTCTGCGCTTCGGTTATGGTCTGCCGCTTTCCGTTGCGAAGGAATGGGGCCTCTACATTTCCACGAGCCGTGGAACCACGTCCATTGGCATCGAGGAACCGGCTCTCTTCTCCGAGCCGGGTGTATTCCTGGTCCGTCCGGACGGCACACTCTACTTCGCTTCCGTGCAGACCATGCCGTTCGTTCGCCCGCATTTCCAGGAAATGATCGGTGCGCTCGATTTCGTTCAAAAGAACGACTATCCCGCACGCGGCGAATATACCGGCGCAGTCTGAGGACCAGCGCCCTGAACAGGTTTTGACCCGGACACCACCCCTTCGGCGTCCCGAGGTCAAAAGGAGATGCCGGACACGGGCTGCATTGTGTCCGGCATCTCGAAAAGGGTACGGAACCTGAAGCCCGGAACTTTGATATTGGGCGAGGTCCCCGGACCTCAGGCCGTACCCGTCTCGTCATGAGGTTTGCCTAACCACCAAGGTTGCCGCTTTTCACGGCTCAGGTGAACGATCGAAACCTCAGATCCAGCTACGATGCGTCAGCTTGGTATCCCAAAACGGCCTGCGCGCTTCTTCCCGCGCAGCTTCACGCGTCAGATTCAGGTCTTCCAACTCCGCATCCGTCAGGTCGCGCAATTGTCTGCGCGTCTGTGACACCTGCCACCAGGACATCGTTTGTTGCCAAAGCCGCTTCGCGAAGAAGCGTGGTCCCCGCAATTGCGGTACGGAATGCTGGAGGATTGTCTCCATTGTGCTCATATTCGCACCTCCAAAGGGTTACAATTTCAAGATTGGACGCATTGTTGCGCTACAATCATATGAATTGACTCCTTCAAGGATGCAATATAGAAAATTGTCACCATGACAAATTGGCACCCTGAAATTCCTGAAGGACAAGGTCCTCTCTACATTCGCCTGGCTGACAAGATCGCGGAGGACATCGCAACCGGAGCCCTTGCGGCCGGTGCGAAACTGCCTCCCCAGCGTGATCTTGCCTACGATCTCGGCGTGACAGTCGGCACCATCGGACGGGCTTATGCGGTTGTGAGACAACGAGGCCTGGTCAGCGGAGAGGTCGGTCGTGGCACCTATGTGCTCGGCAGCCCGGTAGCTCCTGCCCTGCTCGAAGACACAATGCCCCATCTCGATCAGGCCTCGGCGGCAGGCAATGGTGCGAGACAGCCAGCACAGCAAGTGACATCCTGGGTTCAGGGAGCCATGGCAACGCCGAAGGACATTGCTTTCTCGGGGACAAGGATCACGGTTCCGGCCCCTGAATCCATCCGGTTCGACAGCACCTCGGCCCCGGAAATCGGCCAGGCTGAAGCGATCCGTGACCTGACGGCGCAGATTACCCGTGACGCCCCTTACGAGATTGCCAGCTACACCCGTTCGGTTCCGGAAAGTTGGCGTGAAGCCGGTAAAATCTGGCTATCCAGAAAGAACTGGGAACCATCTGCGGGCAGTATTGTTCCGACGACAGGTGCGCAGGCAGCCATCATGGCGGCAATTGCCGCCACCACTGCCCCGGGAGACCAGATTGCCTTCGAGGATTTGACCTACAGCTCGATTGCGCGTGGCGCGTCTCTGTCGGGTCGCCGTCCCGTTCAGGTCGCAAGCGACGATCAGGGCCCTCTTCCGGAGGACCTCGCCCGCATTTGCGCACAGAAGCACCCGAAGGTTCTGTTTCTGATGCCGACCATGCACAACCCGACCACCGGGACCATGGGTGCCAACCGGCGTGAGCAAATTGTCACCATTGCACGCCAATACAATCTCTGGATCATCGAGGACGAAGTCTACGGGTCGCTTCGCAGCACCGATGTGCTGCCTTTTGCAGCACTGGCACCGGAAAGAACATTTCACGTAGGGTCGCTTTCCAAGGCAGTCACTGCCGGCGTTCGCGGGGGCTGGGTTTCCAGCCCGGTTTCACATGCCCAGCGCATTTACACCGCTCACAAGATGCTGACGGGCGGTATTTCCTTTCTGCTGTCCGAGCTTTCCGCCCGCCTTGTTCTCTCAGGGGCTGCGGATACCTTCCGCGAAAATGTTCTGGCTGAAATCGCCGCCCGCCACGAACTGGTGCAACAATATCTCGGAAACTTTGATCTGGTTTCAGCACCGGATGCACCATTCCTGTGGCTGAAAGTTCCTGAGCCCTGGCTCTCCGGCACTTTCAAGGCGGCGGCCGCAACCTCCAACGTCCTCATCGATGATGAAGACGAGTTCAAGTCCGGTCGTTCCGGCAAGGTTTATCATCGTGTGCGCATCGGCATCACCAATCCCCACACACACGATGAAACCGCCAAGGGTTTGATGATATTGCGCAATCTGCTCGATGACAGCGGAGCAGGTTACGACAGTTTTGAATGAACCTGACGCCGCTTCAGCCAGAAGCGGAGTTGAACCGGAACGAAAGAGTGACGAGCAGTCCAGATGGACTGACAGCTCGAAAGACCGTTTTTCAGCAGCGGCCAGTTGATTGCTTATCACGCATTATGTGAATGCGTAGACCTTCCCTCCTGAAAATTACAAATGAGAAAGATCACGGCTAGTTAATTCAAACAATTGCCCAACATTACTTTTGCTCTAAAAATAATTCTTCCGGTACATCAGTGATATCCATCACACAATTTAAGCGGGTTGCAACCCATATAAGTTGGGCGGAAAGCCGGAGGAAAGTCCTATGTTTGGAACTTATTATTCCATCGCGGCCCTGCCGATCATCCTATTGGTGATTATTGTCATACTTGTGGCTCTCGTTTTCTGATTGAAAGCAAAGAATTTCAGGCACTTATTAGCCTTTTTTTTCCGAAGCAATCGACAGAAAAAATCTCCCAAGTGATTGGGTCCGCACCTACAAAAAGACTTGGATCAGGTACCGGAAACCTGGCGATCGGCTCTTTGATTTGGGCCTACAACCTGAATCGCTACAACCGGAAAAAGGACTGAGGTGTCGGGGGGCACCTCCCTTTTTCATCTCCGTAAATATCATTGTTTAATCTGGATTTGGAGAAAGTCGTCTTTTTTTTTGAAAGGCGCCCCTATCTGCCTGGCTAATTTTACTTTCAACGGTTCAAAATTTACTTTTGACTACGAAATAAATCTTCCCTCATTTTTGTGATCTCCATCACGCGCAATTTACAAATTGTTCACCACATTTTTTACGTCGAAACCCGAAAGGATAGACCTATGTTGGGAACAATATATTCAATCGCAGCCCTTCCCGCGGTGACATTGGCGATCATGACCATTGCCGCCGCTGCTGCCTGATTTGAGTGTTTAAGCTGGGCCACGGCAGCCTCGGCCACTGAAGCGAAAAAGCGCAGTTCTCCAAACATACAGACATGCAATGGAAGGTCGGACAATCGAACACGATGAGGTCGATCAACGAATTGACCAAAAGGTCCGGCCAACACCCCCTCTTTGAGGAAAATGACCTGCTCGACTCAACCGGGCCGCACAGGATCAACGGCCCCGTTACAGTGAAACTGACAGGCGACGAACCGTCGCCCCTTCACAAAATTTCTATCTCGCAGCCAAAGCGCAAAACGCAGGCATTTTCCCGAACTTTTTCTCGTACACATCCACGTCACGAAACTCTGCTCGGCAAAGGTCCTCGGCAAACTGACCAATCCAGCGACGCCCCTCCTCTGCTGTCGCACATTGGCCGCGCGGCTGATAGGTCGTTGCAAACACCCCAGCAACCTTCAAATGTTCCGAGACAAGCGCCAGTGCATTTGGCCGGTCATTAACAAACTGCATAACGTTGCAGCTGAAGATCGCGTCAAACAGATGGCCTTTTTCCAGATTTTGCAGCTCGGTTTTCAGCAGCTGCAAGCAACCTGATTCTATCGCTGCCGCATGACGTCTTGCCGCCATCGCAATCATCTGTTCAGAGTGGTCCAGAGCTGTGATCCGCGTGGATCTGGCTGCCTGCAAAACCGCTTCAATGCCAATCCCGGGACCGCACCCTATTTCAAGGACCTCTGCCCCTTCAGGCAGAGAGAGCAAGCTAACGGTCCAATGATTGCGCGCAACGTTGGAACTCCGATTGGCCATGATCCAACCGGCAACCGTTCCCAAAACACCGGTCGGTTTTCTGAACTGATCGACAATTCGGGACCTTACGTCGAAGCCGGCATCACCTGGACCTGTCGATTGCATAGCTCGATCATCAGGCATGACAACGCTGCCTTGAAGATTCCCTCGCGTCTAAAGGTGACGTTGACCACCGCAAGCGCACCGGCAGATGATCAGGGCTGGGTGTCAATGTCTGTTTCATTTTCATCTCTCCCCAAACGGCTCAACTGACGACGAAATTCCTTGAGTGTTTGACTTGCAAGCTCAGCGTCCCCTCCCGCCCATCTCGCGGCAACCTGCTCCAGCAACAGCGTTTCTTCGGTGCGAATCGACCGAAATTCCGCTGCTCCCTTTTCAGTCAGAGCAATGAGGACAGACCTCTTGTGAGCGGGATTGGGAGCGGTTTCGACCAATCCCATCACCAGCAACCTGTCTACGAAAGCCTGAATGGATTGCCTTTTCATGGACTTGGCGGCAGCCATCTGCGGCACCGTGCTCGGGCCGTTGTCAGCGATGAATTCCAGTATGGCCCGCAAGGATGCCGTCAGCCCACGGCCTTCGAGCATCGTATCGGAAATCCCGGCAAGGAGCCGGAAGGTTTTGCGAACCTCCCTCATCAACTCCACCAGGTCCTCGGATTTCATTCCTGCTCCGTGTTTCATCTTGAAGCTCCAATTGACAGCTCACCTGTCATACTAGTTTTGACAGTCAAACTGTCAAGATCAAAGTCAATCCACAAAGTTTTGTCAGAACTCTCCCCATTTCGAAGACAATCTGTTAAACGGCGGCATCATTGCCTGCCCGCGCCTGCGCGGCCCAGCCACAGCGGCCCTAAAATACTGGAACGTCATGATCCCGAACGACATCAAGATCACGCCCGACCTGATTGCTTCTCACGGCCTGAAACCGGATGAGTATGAGCGCATTCTGGAACTGATCGGCCGGGAGCCGACCTTCACCGAGCTCGGCATCTTCTCCGCCATGTGGAACGAGCACTGCTCGTACAAGTCTTCCAAAAAGTGGCTGAAGACCTTGCCGACCAAGGGGCCGCGTGTTCTGCAGGGCCCTGGCGAGAACGCCGGTGTCGTGGACATTGGCGACGGCCAGGCTGTTGTCTTCAAGATGGAAAGCCACAACCACCCGTCCTACATCGAGCCTTACCAGGGTGCGGCAACAGGTGTCGGCGGTATCTTGCGCGACGTTTTCACCATGGGTGCACGCCCGGTCGCTGCAATGAATGCCCTGCGTTTCGGTGAACCGGATCATCCACGCACAAAGCACCTCGTTTCCGGAGTGGTTTCCGGTGTCGGCGGATACGGCAACTCCTTCGGTGTTCCGACCGTTGGCGGCGAAGTCGAGTTCCACGCACGTTACAACGGCAATTGCCTGGTCAACGCCTTTGCTGCCGGCCTTGCAAAGTCCGATGCGATTTTCCTGTCTGAAGCAAAAGGTGTCGGCCTTCCGGTCGTCTACCTCGGAGCCAAGACCGGACGTGACGGTGTCGGCGGAGCGACCATGGCATCCGCAGAATTCGACGATACGATCGAAGAGAAGCGGCCCACTGTTCAGGTCGGTGACCCCTTCACCGAAAAATGCCTACTCGAAGCCTGCCTGGAATTGATGGAAACCGGAGCGGTTATCGCCATTCAGGACATGGGTGCTGCAGGTCTGACTTGTTCGGCAGTCGAAATGGGCGCCAAAGGCGACCTCGGCATCGAACTCGACCTCGACAAGGTGCCGGTGCGCGAAGAGATGATGAGCGCGTACGAGATGATGCTTTCCGAGAGCCAGGAACGCATGCTGATGGTGCTGCGTCCGGAGAAGGAACACGAAGCGGAAGCCATCTTCAAGAAGTGGGGGCTGGATTTCGCAATCGTCGGAGTAACCACCGACACGCTGCGCTTTGTGGTCAAGCATCAGGGCGACGTGGTTGCCGATCTGCCGATCAAGAAACTTGGCGATGAGGCACCCGAATATGACCGCCCCTGGGTCGAGCCGAAGAAACTTGACCTTCTGCTGGCGGCAGACATCGAGGAGCCGGCAGATTACGCCGAAGCTCTGAAGACGCTCGTCGGCAATGCCAACGGGTCTTCCCGCCGCTGGGTTTATGAGCAGTACGACACTCTGATTCAGGGCAATTCGGCAGCAACACCGGGCGGCGATGCTGGTGTCATCCGCGTGGAAGGCACGCGCAAGGGCCTGGCGTTCTCGGTCGACGTGACGCCACGCTACTGCGAAGCTGATCCGTTCGAGGGCGGCAAGCAGGCTGTCGCGGAAGTCTGGCGCAATCTGAGCGCGGTCGGGTCAGAGCCGTTGGCAGCAACCGACAACCTCAATTTCGGCAACCCGGAAAAGCCGGAAATCATGGGGCAGTTCGTCGGCTGCATCAAGGGAATCGGTGAAGCCTGCCGTGAACTGGAATTCCCGATCGTGTCGGGCAACGTGTCTCTCTACAACGAAACCCACGGAGAGGCCATTCTGCCGACCCCGGCGATTGGCGGCGTCGGTCTGCTGCCCGACGTGACGGTCCGTGCCGGAGCTGCCTTTGTGCAGGAAGGCGATGCGATTCTCCTCATTGGTGGATACGGCACCCATCTGGGCGCTTCCCAATACCTTGCTGACATTCTCGGCCGTGAGGAAGGTGCGCCTCCCTCCGTCGACCTTGCTGCTGAAAAACGGCGTGGCAACATCGTTCGCCAGATGATCGGGGCCGCACGGGTGACCGGCGTCCATGACGTATCGTCCGGTGGACTGGGTGTTGCGCTTGCGGAAATGGCCATTTCAGGAGGCATTGGCGCGACGGTGAAGGTGAACGGCCCGGCCCATGCTGCGCTCTTCGGCGAAGACCAGGGCCGCTACGTTCTCACTGTTGCCGCGGATCGCGTGGAAGCTGTCCTGGAAGACATTCTGGACGCAGGAATCGACGTTCAACAAATCGGCACCACGGGTGGCGAAGATTTGACTGTTGAAGGCATCCTCACCATATCCGTTGCAAACTTGAAAAAAGCACACGAAGATTGGTTCCCGAACTACATGGCAACCGCTTAAGACGGTTTGCTCTCAGGAACTTAAGAACGAAGGACTGACGTACCATGCCGATGAACGCAAACGAGATCGAAACCCTGATCAAAGAGGCTCTGCCCGATGCTCAGGTCGAGATCCGGGATTTGGCTGGCGACGGCGACCACTACGCGGCAAATGTTGTTTCCGAATCCTTTCGGGGCAAGAGCCGCGTGCAGCAGCATCAGATGGTTTACGAGGCTCTGAAGGGGAACATGGGCGGCGAACTTCACGCTCTCGCCCTTCAGACCAAGGCTCCGGACTGAGGACCGCACAGGTTTGACAGATTGCCGCGCAGGACGCGCGAGCACTTGATTCCTCCGCCAGTCTTCGCCAGATAGGCGGCACGAGACAAAGGACACAACAACATGAGCATCCAGGACTGGATTAAGAACGAAGTCGACAGCAACGATGTGGTGCTGTTCATGAAGGGCACCCCGAATTTTCCGCAATGCGGCTTTTCCGGGCAGGTCGTGCAGATTCTCGACTATGTCGGCGCCCCGTACAAAGGGATCAATGTTCTGGAAGACGATGACCTGCGTCAGGGCATCAAGGAGTTCACCAACTGGCCGACCATTCCTCAGCTCTATGTGAAGGGCGAGTTTGTCGGCGGTTGCGACATCATCCGCGAAATGTTCCAGAATCAGGAGCTACAGGGTCTTCTTTCCGACAAAGGCATCGAGACCGCTCAGCAGTCAGCCTGAGCGTGACTCAATTTCTGAAGTTTCAGCACTAAGGGGCGGAAATTCCGCCCCTTTTTGATTTTCATCGTGTGCCGCGCCATGCCGCAGCCATCAGTTGCTGATTAATCGACAGACGGTCGACCATCTGCCAGTGTCCGCACGAAGAACTTTCCCGAAAATAGTACAGCGTCATGCTGCTCATCGTCGGTCTTTGCCCAGTCGCCTTGAAGCAGCTGAAGCCTTGTTGGTGATGCGATGTTGTGGCACGCGGCCAACGTTCTGAATTCCAGACCTTGTCCAGAAACTCCCTAAGCCGCCTCTTCCGTTCCTCTATCAAATGACGAAGGTGATCTGCATCCAGCCGTTGAGACGCATTGATGTCCTGATTTGACATGAAACGTCCACTGTCATGCCGGATCGATGACAGGTCCCCCGTCGCCGCCTTCCAGCAATGCCAGAGACGAAAAAAGATGTGCAGAATTCACCTGGCAATGCCACTTGCGGGAAGCTGGTATCTGCTGACCGAAGATTGGACCACAAGGAGACATGGTTGCGGTCAACCCGCCGTTTTTGTGGCAAAACCTCAATCCGGAGACACAACCGCGGCACACCCAAAAGATGTCAAGACCCACAACACACCCCTGCCCCAATTGAGCCTCAATTCGATTAAATGCGCCGAATCAACTAAACTGAACGCAAGGTGAATGCGGATTTCAGAGTGAGTACAGGTGCGTTCCGCCATTCTCCGACCATATCGCAAGGCCTCGACAAGCAATGGGCCTGGAAATGGGACCGGGGACTATGAACAAGTATGCAGTCGTTACCACCTCTGTTTTCGCACTGGCAATCGCCGGGCTCGGGATGTCCTTGTCCGGCAGCCCGACCACGGATCGCGAACTGCGCCGTGTCGATTGCGAAGCCATCACCATGTTCACCCCGGCACACAGCAAGAGCGCTGAAGAACTATGCGCCAACTATGGCGGCGTCGCTCATCAGGATGCTGAACCCAGCAAGAACGGGCTCGTAATCCTTGTAAGAAACCAGCCTGTTGGCGGCTTTGCCGGTGAAAACACGTTGCGATGACCGCTCACGCGTCTCCGGACGAGATTGCGTTTGCCTCGACCGGATTTGCAACATTGTGGAGTTCGACCTTTCCCAGCTGAAGATAGGGATAGCCCGCCGCTTGCGTGACATCGGCGGAAGCAACGATCGCGTGCCCCTTCACCTTTCCATGGTCGCCGAGCCGGGCGGCGATGTTCGCGGCGCTGCCGATCACCGTGAAGTCCAGTCGTTCCTTTGAGCCGACATTGCCGTAAGTCACGTCGCCGTAGGCGATACCGATGGCACAATCCATCGCCATGCCAGCTTCCTCGTCTTCTGGTTCTGCCAGCGCTCGCACGATTTCCGCAGCACTTGCGACCGCCTGGCGGCAGGCATGGTCATGGCCGGCGCTGGCCGGAAAAATGGCCAGAATGGCATCGCCGATGAACTTCAACACTTCGCCGTCCCTGGCATTGACGATATCTGTTGTCGTCTCGAAAAACCGGTTCAACAGCCCGACATAGGCCTCCCGGCCCAACTCGGTTTCCAGCCGTGTGGAATGCCTGAGGTCGCAAAAAAGGATGGCAGCATCAATCACGTCACCGTCACCACGACGGATTTCGCCACCGAGCACACGCGCACCAGTTCGCTTGCCAAGATAGGTTTCAAGCAGAGACGTGGCATTGGAAGTGAGCGCAAAGACCTCGAACAACCGGCTGATCAACGCCGAACACTCGAAAATCAAACCCAGATTCGCCGTTGTGAAGCCCTTGGGATGGTCCGACGCCAGTGTCATGACATTGATCCGCCCATCCGAGAACGGCAACGGCATCGCGACGTAGTCGGTCACGCCCTGCTGCTTCAAATCCTCCATGATCGGAAAATTGAACTCATCCGGATTGGTATCAAGCTTTTGACGCACACCACCCAGGCCGTCGGCAACATGCTGCAAGGGGCTTTGCCGGAAAGCCGGACTCTCCAGATTTTCATAAGACGGGGCATAGCTTTTTACCTCGTCGTCGTCCCGCGTCCAGATATAGTTGCGCCCGGCGATCATCGGATGCAGCGACCAGATCAGGATGCTGATACGACTGACAGCGACACCATCTTCAACAAGCTTTCGGCCAAGAGCAGCGGTCAGCTCTTCCGGCGTCCTGGAGAGCCAGGCTTCCCGCAAAAGCCAGTTGACCGTTGGTCCGGTTATATTGCCGATAGGCGGCCTTTCGATTTCAGCTCCTTCATGTTCGATACGCGTGACCGCATCGGGCATGAAGGCCACATGACCGTCCACCGCCTGCCCCTCGGGCAAGGCATTCAGGTAACTCCAGGCGCCGTTCTGAATGGTCTCGTCGCCGGTCCGCACATGATGATACGTCGCGGTGCCCTTGAAAGGACAAAAGGTGTTGTAGCCGGGAGCGGTCTCCAACTCGGCCAGAATGTCCGTTTTCGGGAAATAGACAACCGGAGGCAAGCGGGTCTCATACATGACACGGGCATTGGTCGATCGCGCCACAAGGAGCTCCCCCCGCCATGCCGTCACTTCGCCGGAGAGCGGTTCGACCACGATCCCGTAGTCATTCGATGTCTGCTGCACACGTACGGTCATGGAAAACACATAGGATCGGCCATGGAATGTGTCCAGCCATCTCGGCAATCAAGTGAACATCGATACCGAAATCTCACTCGTCCTTAATTCCAAGTTGGCGCAGGAACACGGCAAGGCGTTCCATCGCTTCGTCCGAAAAGACCATTGCCTGCTTGAATTGAGAGATCGTGAAATCCGGATACTCAGCAAAAAGGATCTTGGCGGATGCCTCCGCCTCTGACTTGCGGCCGGCAGCCAGAAGGACCGGCGCCAGGTTTCTATGGATCCAGTAGGCCGTGGGACGTTCAGTCACGGCCTTGCTGTAAAGGTCGGCTGCACGGTCATATCTTTCCAGAACCTGGTTGGCACTTCCCATACCGACATAATTGTTGAAGTTCATTGGGTCCATCGGGCTCAGCCTGATAGCGCGTTCGAAATAGGGGATCGCCTGTTCCGGTCGGTCAGAATAGACCTCCAGCCAGCCTAACCTGCTATGTGCCCAGGCTGCATTCTCATCCAGCGAGATCGCCCGCTCCAACAGGACACGCGCAGCGCCGAAGTTACGGGCGAAAGTATGAGCAGCGCCCAGGACAGCGAGGATAAGCGGATCGTCTGAAGACAGACTGGCTGCGCGCTCCGCGTAGCCAAGCGAGCGAACCTTGGCTTCTGCGATATCGTCCACCCAGTTGTAAACCGAGCGCTGCGCCCAGCACCAGGCAACCAGAGCCAGCGCCAGCGGATAGTCGCCATCAATGTCAATCGCCTTGTTCAACAGCTCGATTGCACGCCCGGTTTCTTCCTTGTCCAGTTTCCAAACATGGCGCATGGCCCGCATGGTGTAGTCATAGGCTCCAAGGTCCTCCGGACGCTTGCGGCTGATCCGCTCGATTTCCGCTTTCTGGATTGACGGGTGGATCGCTCCGGCCACTTGCTCGGTGATCCTGTCCTGAAGGTCAAATATGTCATCATCGCTGCCATCGTAACGCTCCGCCCACAGATGAGCGCCCGTGTGCGTTTCGATCAGCTGAACGGTGATGCGCAACTTGCCCGGCGCCCGCTGGACCGAGCCCTCAATCAGATACGCAACGCCGAGTTCACGTCCGATCTGACCGACATTCTTGGGTGTGCCCTTGTATTCAAAGGCTGAGTTGCGCGCGATCACGAAGAACGAACGAATACGAGACAGTGCAGCGGTCAGGGCTTCGACGACGCCATCTGCAAAATATGCCTGTTCTGGATCCTTCGACATGTTGTCAAAGGGTAGAACGGCAATCGACGGTTTGTCGGGCAGGCTTGGAAAGCCCGAAGAAACTGCGTTCGCGTCCATTCCAGCCTGCGTTTCCGAAGGCCACTGATAGATATGGACCGGCTGCGCGATGTTCTTCAGTTCGCGCAACCCTTCGTCCGAAAAGGCCTTGCCGATCTTGCCCCTCACCTGCTCATAGGCACTGGCGCTCAGGACGATACCTCCCGGCCGGCAGATTTCCTGCAGACGTGCCGTGATGTTGACCCCGTCGCCGTAAATGTCCGTGCCTTCCCGGATGACATCGCAAAGGTTCAGCCCGATCCGAAGACGCATTGGCTGGTCAGCGTCCCCGCTTTCAAACCGATCCATGGCTTCCTGGATGCAAACCGCCGCGTTGACGGCATCGACAACGCTGGAAAACAGGATGATGGCGCCATCGCCCATCAACTTGACAATTCGGCCACGGTAAGCGGCCAGCTGCGGACCGACAATGTTGCGACGCAATCGCTTGAGTACATCCAGCGTGTGCTCTTCATTGTCGCCCATGAGGCGGGAGTACCCGACAACGTCGACGACCATGATGGCGACGAGTTGCCTGTCAGCTTTTCCATCAGTCATGGTGACCTCCTCAGGTCACAAGCCCTTGGCTTCAGCCAGGTCTGCCCAGACGGATTCTATCACGTCGGCAACAGGATCGGCATCTGCCTGTTGGGTCGCGTTGCAAGTAACGGACAAACGCATGATCCATTCGCCCCGCCAGCGTCCGCCGGAAACAAACATCGTTCCGCTTTCCTGAAGTCTTTCAATGACTTCCACCGTCATTTCTTGGCGGATATCCGCTGGTAACCCCGGATTTCCGAAAGCAACAACGACCTGATTGAGAACCACATCGTTGAGAATTCGGATACCCTTTACCCGCTGAAGACGGTTGGCGATCTGCCGCGCGACACTGCAGTGACGACCGACCAGCTCGCGCACGCCATCGCGTCCCAGGTGCTTGAGCATTGCCCATGTCGGAATTCCGCGCGCTCGGCGTGAAAGTTCAGGCACAAGGAATGCCGGAATCCGGTCTCCTTCGTTGCGAGGAGGCAGATAACTGGCGTCTATTCCCATGGCCGTTTCGAGAGCCGTGCCGTCCCGCACGATCGAATAGCCGCTGTCAAACGGTGTCTGCAGCCACTTATGGCCATCCACGGACCATGAATCGGCGTTTTCCACGCCCTCGGTCAGATGACGATAGGCCGGATGCGCTCGCGACCACATTCCGAACGCCCCATCGACATGCACCCAGGCGCCAGCACTGCGCGCCACTTTGATCAGTTGATCGAACGGATCGAATGCTCCGGTGTTGATTTGACCGGCTTGTGCGATGACGATCTTGGGACCGCTTGAAGCTGAGATCTTTCTCTGAAGATCTTCCGCATTCATTCGTCCCTGCAGGTCCGTTGCGATCCGGCAAACCCGTTCACGGCCAAACCCCAGATAACCAAGCACGGAAAAAACCGACGTGTGCGCGTCATCGCCAACAAATATCCGGACAGGCGGTGCGCCGAACAATCCATCCCGATCCGAATTCCAGCCGTGCTTTTTCAGGACCGCGCTTCTGGCCGCCGCCAGAGCGGTGAAATTGCCGACCGTTCCGCCCGTTACAAACCCGACCGCCGCCTCTCGTGGCAGATCAAGAATGTCGAGAAGCCATTCACCCGCGATTTCCTCAACGGCGGCAGCCGTGGGTGACGAAGCGTGAAAAGCGGCATTTTGCCCCCAGGCGCTGACCAGCCAGTCAGCCGCTACGCCGACCGGAGCCGAGCCGCCGAGCACCCAGCCGAAGAACCGCGGATGCGTCATGCCGGTCAAACCGTCGGCACCCTTTTGTGCAAGACCCCGGATCACCTCTGTCCCCTCACATCCGGTTTCAGGCAAGGGTTCACGGAAAAGCTCTCGCATTTCCCGATAGGTGCGATCCGGGGCGCAATCGCGCCCCGACTGATCGAGCCTGTAGGAAAGGGCTTCGAAATACGCACGTTCCAGTTCGGGGAGTTGGTCAGCCATGTCAGCCCATGTGGTATCCGGGCGTCGACATTGAGATGGTGATTTCCTCATCGGTCATCTCCTCCGGAATGTCTTCGAACATTGGCGTCGACAGGTATCGTTCGCCGGTGTCTGGCAGCATGCACAGGATCGTTGACCCGGGAGCCGCATTTTCAGCGACCTGCATCGCAATCGCAAAGCTGGCACCACCGGAAATACCGGTCAGGATTCCTTCCTTGCTCGCCAGTTTCTGCGCCCATTTGACCCCAACGGGACCGGGTACGGGAATAAGCTCGTCGTAGTAGCTGTTGTCGACCGCCTCCTGCAGCACCGCCGGAATGAAATCCGGAGTCCAGCCCTGAATGGGATGTGGTTCAAATGCCGGATGACTGGCTGCAGGCGCACCGTCAGCCATACGCTCCTGGACATGACCACTGCCCAGCAGTTGTGCGTTGGCCGGTTCCGACAGAACAATCCGCGTTTCCGGCCTTTCCTTGCGCAGAACCCGGCCGACACCGGTCAGCGTCCCGCCGGTTCCGTAACCGGTCACGAAATAGTCCAGCCGCCGGCCTGCAAAATCGTTGATGATTTCGCGCGCCGTGGTCGCTTCGTGGATCTCCGCATTGGCTTCCGTTTCAAACTGCCGCGCCAGCAGCCAGCCATGCGCTTCGGCAAGTTCGACAGCCTTGCGGTACATGCCGAACCCCTTTTCCGCGCGCGGTGTCAGCACGACCTTGGCCCCAAGCATCCGCATCAGCTTGCGTCTTTCGACCGAAAAACTGTCGGCCATTGTCACCACAAGCGGATAGCCTTTTTGGGCGCAGACCATAGCGAGCCCGATCCCCGTATTGCCGCTCGTCGCTTCGACGACCGTCTGCCCGGGCTTGAGGGCTCCACTTCGCTCGGCTGCTTCAATGATGTTCACCGCAAGCCGATCCTTCACAGATCCGGCCGGGTTGGCAGCTTCGAACTTCACAAACATGTCGACGTTATCTGGACCCAGGTTGTTCACCCGGATTGCCGGCGTATTGCCAATCGTATCCAGAACGCTGTCATAGAGACGCCCGTTGCCTTCGGTTGTCCGTAGTGTCGTACCGCTCATGTCATTGCTCCTTCGCCATTGACGAACGGGTCACCCGATTGCACCGGTTTTCGGTTTCAGGCAGCCGTTCACGCCAGACCACATTGCCCCGCCTGCAACAGGGAGTCTTGAGCAGGGTCTGGGGAAACTATGAGGATTTCTGATCAGATGAGGGTTTCAGGAACGGTCAGGAAAAGCCTTGTCGGCTCAGGGCACCGGAAAACCGTGCCCGAACGCTTTCGTCCGCAAATGGAAACGAACGGAAGAAGTGCTCCTGGGAGATGTCCCTTCGATGTTGCCAGACCCTTTGCGCCCAGTTGGTGGCTGTTTCACGATTTCCCGCGAGGTCATTTGCGATCGCGGCGATCAGCCAGATCAGGACATGGGCACCTGGAGCATTTGCAGCGCGATCCGCCCACACCGCCGCCTCCTCGTTCCGGTCCTCCATCATCAGACACAGGGCACGAGTTCCGAGCATCCCATAAAGCAATGGATCAAGGGGGCTGAGGTTCCTTGCCTGATCGGAGAGCTTCCGCCCAGTTTCGCTGCAACAGGAGACCATCTCGGTCCAGGCTCGGGCGTAGAGCCCTTGCGCAAAACTCGGACTGAGCGACGTTGAACGCTTCAACCATCCTTGAGCCCCGTTCAGGTCGCCAGTCAGCCAGAGCGACCGGCCCATGCTGAAATTGGCGAAGGGATCCATTGGATCAAGTTCGATCGCCCTCTCCGCTGCAAGCCGTGCCGTCGTCACCGCTGTTTCGCGATCGGCGGAATAGTTCATGAATGCGGTCTTGAAATGAGCGAAGGATCGAGCAGCATGCGCCCGGGCAAAACCGGGTTCAAGGGCGATGGCCTTGTCGAACATCGCAATTGCCCTGTCATTTTCATTCTTGTCGAAATGATAGAGGGACTGCAGTCCCAGGTGATACGCCGCCCAAACATCGATATTGTCCGGGGACCGCAAGCGCGCCTTTGCAGCTTCACTTAGCGGTATCTGAACCTCGATTGCAAAGATCACCTGCGCCACGATTGTCTCGCGCACCTCGTGTACGCGTTCAATCGGAGCTTTGTAGAAATCTGCCCAGATCACATCACCGTCTGCGGTTTCCGACAGCTCCACGCTGATGTTGGCCTGCTGACCTGCCATCTCGACACATCCCGTCAGGCAATAACGCGTCCCGAGTTTCTCGCGTATTTCCGCAAGGTTTGCCTGCGCCGAGCTGAACCGGAACGTCGAACCGCGCGCAATAACCGCAATCCAGCGCAATCGCGATATTTCCGCGATCAACTCATGGGGAATGGCCTGCGCCAGCGTGGCAGCTGCCGGGTCGTTTCCCAGGATATCAAACGGCAAAATGGCAACTGTCGGTCGACGGGAAGCTTCGATCCATCTTCCATCCTTCTCGTCAAGGTCGTCGAGAATGGTGTGTGAGGCTTCGGCCCGAGCTCCGTCTGCCCGAACCGGCGCCGCCCAACGGAAACCCTTGCCATGCACGGTTTTGATGACGGTTTGCCTGCTCCCGGTGTCATCAACGGCACGGCGCGCCGATTTGATGCAGGTGGAAAGCGCCGATTCCGATACGACCCGGTCATTCCAGACCTCTTCGAAAATCTCGTCCTTGGTGACAAGTCTGGATCGATTTTCTATCAGCAGCTTCAGGAGACTGAGGGCAAGTGGTTCGACATCAACCGGCTCCGTCTCGCGGAAGAGCTCTTCGCGCGAGGTATCCAGCCTGAACTCGCCAAAATAATAAATCATCGAAGCATGGCGCCAACCGCCTGATTTTCCGACAGGTATTTGTTAAAACAAACTGTGCAGTGAAACTGATTTCGATGGACAAAAGCCATTCAAACAAAAAGTTTACCTTACGTAATATACGTGAAAAGGGACGCGAGTTCTACGACATGTTTGTCGTCAGTCTCGATATGGAGCGGATCAAGCGCCAAACAGCCTAACCGCATACCAGGTACTCGGGATTTTTGGCTTCTGTCAGGAGAAAGCCAACATGCTTGAACACGGACAGGATTGTTGATGGTCAAACCAGTCGTTTTTCGAAATAAACCCGGTTAAAACCATCTTCCGACCTGCGCTCCGTTTCCACAAAACCGAGATGCGGATAGATGGCGAGATTCTCGATCATCTTTTCGTTGGTATAAAGCCTGACGCTTCCAAGCCCCTCGCGTCGCGCAGTTTCTTCGCAATATCTGATCAGCGCTTTCCCGACACCGGCACCTGCAGCTGACGGATCGACGGCAACATTTTCCAGAAACATGTGATTGTCTTTTGGCAAGAAAACGATGAACCCGAGCAGCAACCCGTTCGCGTCGAATGCCGCATGGATCAGTCCGGCTTCGATCTGCGTTTCGAAGTCTGCGACCATGGGGGCCGGTTTCCGGCCAATTGCAGCGATGTAGCGCTCATAAGCTCTTTCAGCGCAACGCCTGACCGCCGGTTCGTCCGATTTGTTCGCTGTTCTGATGATTGCTCCACCTCCGGAATGCCCAGAACAGGAAACCATATTGCCCGCTGCAGGTGAAGGTCCGGTGCGTATCTTATGGTCTATCCCCTACGAGCTGAGCGCATACCTGAAACTGTATCGAACAGGAGCGCGCACAAGACCGTTGCCCCTCCCACGAGCGTCAACAATCCCACATGTTCACCGAACACCAGCCAGACCCAGATCGGCGCCAATATGATCTCGACCAATCCAAGCAGTGCAATTTCAGCAGCCGGCACTGACGTTGACCCGGCGGTGATCAACAAAAGGGCACACCCGAGTTGAAAAGCTCCCATGGCCAGACTGATGACAAGATCCTGCACGGAGACTGAAAACCCGGCGCCGCTCACGGCTGTCGCTGTTGCGGCAACAACAAATGTCAGCCCTCCTCCCGCAAGCGCCAATACCAGCAAATCAGTTGAGCGGCTCCAGCGGAGTGACACGGCAAACAAAGCCAGCCCGAACGCCGCGATCAAACCTGCAACGTTGCCCCAAATGTCACCGCGGGACAGTCCGTCGCCTACCATGATCGTCACGCCTATGAGGCCAAGCCCAATGGCTCCCCAGGCCTCCAGCCGAACCTTTTCGGCAAGAAACGCAGCTCCCATCAGCGCGGCAAACAAGGGTGCTGTCGCAACCAGGAAAAAAGCGTTGGCGACTGTGGTGTGGTGGAACGCAATGATCACGCCACAGGACGCAAGCATCAGTCCCGTTCCTCCCACGATGGCCGGTAACCGGAATTGCCTGATCGAAGCCGAAAACTCGGCTGCATTCTTGAAAATCAAGACGGCAGCAATGAAACCGACTGTTCCGAGAGAACGATACATCAGGATCTGCCAGGGAGTTGCTTGATCGATTGACCGGACGCCAAGACCGATTGTTGACGACACGGCCATTCCAAGCGCCACCAGCACAACGCCGCGTGCATAGCTTTTGGTGGGTTGAACCGACTTCCGAAATGCTGGCACCACCGGTCTCCCATGCTGCTGAGGGAAATCTTCGCCAATCAATGAAAACAGAGCAAAGCAACGCCTGACTGTCTGAACTGCAACCCCGGTATTGTGCTCCCTTTTTGGGTGTTGCACAGCCCTCACGCGGAGTTCTGCTTCACAAGGAATTTCTTCGGCAGGCTACAAGAGGCTGGAAGCCAGCGTTTCAAGTCTGCTTTATTTGATGAAGTGCAAATGCACGACTCGGTTGCGTGCCTGAAACGGGAGTCCTCATGCGTGATTTGCGAATTTGCTTCGTCGGCGACAGCTACATCAACGGATCAGGCGATGAACGCTGCCTCGGTTGGATCGGGCGTCTGTGCGAAAAGAGGTTCTCCAGAGATTTCAGATTGACGTTCTATGACCTCGGTATTCGCGGAGCGACAACAGACGAAATCAAGGAAAGATGGCACCAGGAGTGCCGCACGCGCTTTCCGGACGGCGCAGACAACCGCATCGTTTTTCAATTCGGCATCAATGACGTGGCAGAGATCAAGGGGGAGGGTCGCCGGGTGGAAGAAAAGGCCTCGGTCCGCAACGCGGTTCAGATGATAAGCGAGGCCGCGCAATCCTTTCCTGTTCTGTGGGTAGGTGTTCCGCCCGCAAATGTTGCCTGTTCACCGATGCGCCCGAGCGAAGGACTGGAGATCGAATTTCAGCAAGAGACGGCCATTTCCCTCAATCAGCGCTATGCCGAGGCGGCCTCGTCCCTCGGCGTCCCATATCTCGACATCCAGTCGCCTCTCCTATCCAGTCAGGACTACATGCACAGTCTGACGCGCGGCGACCAAATGCATTGCGACGGGCACGGTTACGCGATGATCGCAGATCTCGTTGATTCATGGACCGCCTGGTCAGACTGGTTCGGTCGGTGACCAGCCTGGAAACCTGGGATCGCACTTATCCGGTGATCGACTTCAGCTCCAGAAAGTCCTCCAGGCCGAATTCGCCGTATTCGCGGCCATTGCCTGACTGCTTGTAGCCGCCGAAGGGCACGTCCCAGTCCGGACCTGCGCCATTGATATAGACGCTGCCGGCACGCAGTCTTCTGGAAACACGTTTGGCGCGTTCAGAATCACCGGTCTGGATGTAGGCAGCAAGGCCGTAGGGTGTGTCGTTGGCGATCTCGACCGCTTCTTCCTCTGTGTCAAACGGAATGATCGCCAGAACCGGTCCAAAGATCTCGTTGCGTGCAACATGCATTTCGTTGGTGACATCGGAAAAAATCGTCGGCTTGACGAAATAGCCCGTTTCCAGACCTTCAGGCTTTCCGGTACCGCCAATGACCAGTCGGGCACCATCGGCAATGCCGCGCTCGATATGCCCCTGGATGCGCTCATATTGCAGCTTGCTGATCACCGGGCCGATATGGTCGCCCTCTTCCCTTGGGTCACCGGCTCTGACCTCGGCTGCAATCCTGCCCGCCAACTCGACCACCTCATCATAGACGCCTCGTTCAACCAGCAGGCGCGTCGGCGCGTCACAGGACTGACCCGAGTTGGAAAAGCAGCTTTCCACGGAAAAACGAACCGCCGTATCCAGGTCGGCATCGGCAAATAGCAGGTTCGGTGACTTGCCGCCCAGCTCCAACGCAACCCTTTTGACTGTTTCAGCCGCGTTCCGGCTGACCGATACCCCGGCACGAGTGGAACCGGTGAACGACATCATGTCGATACCCGGATGCTGCGACATCGCCTCCCCGACGCCCGGGCCGTCGCCGTTTACAAGATTGAAAACACCGGCAGGGCAACCGGCTTCATCAAGAATTTCAGCAAAGAGAAGAGCAGAAAGCGGCGCGATTTCACTCGGTTTCAACACCATGGTGCAACCGGCAGCCAACGCGGGAGCCACCTTGGCCGCGATCTGGTTGATCGGCCAGTTCCAGGGGGTGATGAGACCACACACTCCGATCGGCTCATCGCGCAGCAGGCTGCCGCCACGAGGGCTCGGCCGTTCGAATTCATGCGCCTTCAGCGCTTCAAGCGTCGCCTGCAGGTGACCGGTTCCCGATGGCGTCTGCTCTTCCCGAGCGAACTTGATCGGCGCCCCCATTTCCATACTGATGACTTCGTCCATTTCACCGGACCGGCGTTCATAAATGCTGATGATCCGCTCAAGCAGCGCAACGCGCTCCTCGATGGTCGTCTGCGACCATATCGCAAAAGCTTTTGTCGCAGAGAGGACCGCACGTTCCACGTCGGCGGGACCGCCAAGTGATATCACTGCAACAGTTTTTTCAGTTGCCGGATTGATGACGGCAAGATCCTTGGCTTCTGCCGGTTCGACCCATTCACCACCGATATAGAACGCGCGCTTTTCAATCATCAGCCTGTCACCTTCACTCAGCAGCCGCTTCGAAACGCTGTTTCGGCACAACTTCATATCCGGGCTCTTCTGGCTCATCGTCGAGCATCTCGGGCGGAAATCCGGGAGCGCGAATGTCCAGCCCGGTCGCTTCTTCAAGCCGTTTGATAATGTTGGGCGAGAGTTCGCGCGGACCGTAGCGTCCAACAGCGTCCTCAAAAATCCGGTTGAGCAACGGCGACAGTTCGAGTGGCACCTCGTGTGCCTCCGCAATACTCTGGAACAGCCCGATGTCCTTTGCAACAAGATCCATGGTGAAGGATATGTCTCGTGACCCGTTCAGGATCACCTGGCTTTCCGTTTCGTGAACAAAGGAATTGCCCGAGGAAATGCGGATCGCTTCGTAGGAGGTGTTCAGGTCTATTCCGGCTGCCTTGCAGGTCACCAAAGCCTCGGCCAGCGAAACCAGATTGGCAGTTGCCAGGTAATTGGTCACCACTTTCAGCACTGCGGCAGAACCGATATCCCCGGTGTGCAGAACCCTTCGACCCAGCACTGTCAGGAACGGCAGTGCTCTTTCGAATGTTTCCCGGGTACAGCCGGCGAAAATCGAGATGTTGCCGGTCGCGGCCCGGTGACACCCACCGGAAACCGGGCATTCAATCGCCTCTGCCCCCTTGGCAAGAACCAAGTCTGCCAGACGCCGGGTCTCGCCGGCATCGGTTGTCGACATTTCCGCCCAGATCTTGCCTGGCCCGATGCCTTCCAGAACACCGCCTGGTCCTTCAACGACTGCGGCACACGCGGCCGGACTCGGCAGGCAGGTGATGACGACATCACAGGTTTCTGCAAGCTGCTTCGGGCTTTCGCCACGCGCCGCGCCCTTTGCAACGAAGCTGTCCACAAGACCCTGATCCAGATCGTGAACTGATAGCTCATAGCCATTTCGCAAAATGCTGCCGGCGAGTTTGCCGCCGACATTTCCCAGCCCGATAAATCCGACACGCATGGTGAACGCCTCCCTGAAGCGGATTGCAATCTCCCTTCACTGTGCGCCTGAAAAAAACGAAAGAGAAACGATATAATCTATGGACATTACCTCATTTTTTTTATGAATTGGATGCCATGAAATCGCTCCCAAATCTTCTTTGGCTCAGAAGCTTTGAAGCCGCGAGCCGCCTCGGCAGTTTCACCGCAGCCGGAGCCGAGCTCGGCCTGACTCAGGCGGCAGTCAGCAATCACATCAGCGCGCTGGAGACCCGGCTTGGCCATGTTCTTTTCGAACGCACCACCCGCAAGGTGGGGCTGACAGAAAGCGGCCGGGCCTACCTGCAACCGGTCCGCAAGGCGTTGCAGGATCTTGCGGTATCGACGGAGGGCCTGTTCGGCAGCAGAAGCTCGGGAACAGTCACCATTCGAGCTCCGATTTCAGAAGCCGTTCTGATCATCGCACCCGCCTTGGCAGAATTTCAGAAGGTTCAGCCCGATCTGGACATCCGGCTGTTGTCAGCGATCTGGGCGGACACGGTACTTGAGACGGGTATCGACATAGAAATTCGCTTGGGCGCAGGAACCTGGCCCGGGTGCCAGGCCGAACCGTTCGGGACTGAGTTTATCGTACCGGTCTGTCATCCAGAACTTGCAAAATCCCTGAATTCCCCGAATGAACTGTCCGAACTGCCTCTCATTCACATTCTTGGATTTGATGATCACTGGCCGCATTTCTTTGAGGCCCTGGAACAGGAAAGACCGGACAACACCAAGGGTGTAACCGTTGATACCACCCTGGCAGCTGTTGAGTGGGCGGCAGCAAAAGGGGGTGTCGCCTTGGTGTTGGAACGCATTGCGTTGCGGCTTGCAGAGGCAGGACGATTGGAAATCCCGTTCGGGACACGAATACCGTCCGGTCAAAACCACTACCTCATCCATCGCGACAGAACCCCTTCGCGAAGCCCGGCAGTGCAAACCGTCGAGAATTGGCTGAGAGGACTATTCGGCGGCAACTGAATGCGATGACCAATCTCGCATTTCCGCTTGTTGGCCCTCTGCCCGGATCCGGATTGACTACTCCGCCACAAACAGCTTCGCCGTCATCGCGAGGCTTGCACCGCAAGGCTCCTCGGCTTCGCCACCTTCGGAGTTCCCTGCCCCATCCGCAGGCCGCAGATTGACAAAGTCGTAGAGCGAGCGGTCAAGCAGATGCGACGGCCGGGCGTGGCCCAGCGCGCGAGCCATGACACCAAGGCGTCCGGGCGCTTCCCGTTCCCAGCCCTGCAGCATGCGTTTGACTTCTTCACGCTGAAGACCATCCTGCGATCCGCACAGATTGCAGGGAATGATCGGGAATTGCATGCCGGTCGAGAATTTTTCGATATCGCTCTCCGACGAATAGGCCAGAGGCCTCAGCACCAGAAGGTCGCCCTCATCGTTGATCAGCTTTGGCGGCATGGAGGCAAGACGGCCGCCATGGAAGAGGTTCATGAAAAAGGTTTCCAGGATATCGTCCCGGTGGTGCCCCAGCACAATCGCCTCGCAGCCCTGCTCCCGCGCAACCCGGTACAGAATGCCCCGGCGCAGGCGTGAGCACAGTGAACAGTAGGTACGATTTTCAGGAATCTTGTCAGTGACGATCGAATAGGTGTCCTCACGGATAATGAGGTGTTCGATGCCGTTTTCTTCAAAGAACTTTGGCAGCACATCCGTCGGGAAACCCGGCTGCGCCTGATCCAGGTTGCAGGCGACCAGGTCGACGGGCAAAAGCCCACGCCATTTCAGTTCGATCAGCACAGCCAGCAAAGTATAGCTGTCTTTTCCGCCGGAAAGGCAGACCAGCCATTTCGGTCTGTTTTCCTGTGATGCCCCTTCCGGCAACATCCCGAAGTCGCTTATTGCCTCACGCGCTTGCCTCAGCAGCCGCTTGCGCAGCTTCTTGAACTCGACGCTCGACGGCGCGTTGCGCAAAAGCGCCGGAACGTCGATGTCGTTACTGTCGGCAATGTCATTCATGCAGCAGGCCTCGGAACTTTCCTGGGAGATGCGATCTTGGCGCTGACATAGCGGATTGTCAGGTAGAGGCCAAGAAGAAAGGCTGGAAGTCCAGATATTCTGCGCGTTTTACGAAGAATGGATTTTTTTTGCCGTTCCGCGTAGGGGCCGGTCATCGGCATCGTTAAAGATGTGTCCCGGTCAGCTTCGGGACGAATGAAAATTCTACAGAAAGACCCATAACAATGCTCCGTCTCCCACTTCTGGCCGCCACTGTCCTGTCACTTGCGCTTCCCGCTTCGGCGTTCGCCGACAGCTCCTATTACCGCTATGGCCCTCACGGCGGATACGTGCAAGGAAGCACCCATGCATCACCCGGTCACGCTTCGCGCTCGTTTGGTGCACAAGGGGTATATGGCGGCAGCGCGACGCTGAACGGCAGCTGCACTCAAGGCGCCGGATGTTCCCGGGACTGGAGCCGCACACTGCGCAATGGCGCAACCGCTTCCGGCACCATAACCGCACAGCGCGGACAGGGTGTCAGCCGTAGCGGAACCGGTTTCCGCGGACGCACCTGGTAACCGCCGACCGGCTGTCTATTCCCATAGCCTGCCCCAGCAATCGCAATAAATCATCTACACAGTCCCCTCAGCACTACTTTGAAGGCAATTCCAGATGAAACAGACATTCGGCATCGCAGCTCTCGCCCTCACGCTCGTTTTCACAGCTGTTCCCTCAGTTTCCGCCCAGCAGTTCGATCAGGCGCAGTTGCAGGAAACCGTCGCTCGCCTCAACCTGACCGAAGCACAGAAACAGGCCGTACGCCCTGTCATAGAAGCAGGTGTTCGCGAACGCCTGCAGATACTGAAGGACGCCGGATTTGAGCGGGGCAAAAAACCAACGCTCTCGCAACTGATGAAGGTCCGTGGTCCGATAAATGAATCTCGCGCCAGAACCGAAGCTCAGCTGAGCACCATTCTGGATCCTGCGCAGTTGGCTGAGTACAGGAAGATTACCGATGAACATCGACAGCAGCTGCGCGCGCAGTTTCAGTGATGCGGGAGCCGCGGTAAGCTTCTCGCAATGGCCCGGATCGACCCTGAAGATGACGATGCCTTGCTCAAGGCGGCCGGAGAAGGCAGTCAGTCTGCCTTCAACCGTCTGGTGCAGCGCCATGCGCCGCGTCTTCATGCCGTCGCGCAGCGGTATGGTTGCACCAGCGCCGATGCGGACGAAATCGTTCAAGACGTTTTCTGGCGTGTCTGGAAACACGCCTCGAGGTGGCAACCGGGCGCGGCAAAAGCTTCCACATGGCTTTATCGCCTGGCGGTCAATCGCACCATCGACAATAGGCGGGTCACCGGGCGCCGCCCGGAAGAACCGATCGAAGAAGGTCAGGACTTTCAGGACAACACCGCGACGGTGGAACAGGTCCTCGACGACCGGCAACAGCTTCAGGTCCTGCGCTCGGCCATCTCCCGTCTACCCGACAGGCAGCGCATGGCAATCATCCTGTCCACCCAGCAGGAAAAATCCAACCTCGAGATTGCTGACATCCTCGGCATCTCGGAAGGCGCAGTCGAGCAGCTCATGGTACGGGCCCGCAGAACCCTGCGCGAAAATTACAGGAGCCTCACATGACGCTTCAGGAATTCGATGAAGGGCTTCTGACATGGGGAGCAAACCTCGACCGATGGCCAGAAGACACCCGCAGCGCCGCAAGGCAACTGCTTGAAAGTGATCCGGAAGCCCGCTCGCTGTGGCAGGAGGCCACTCATTTCGAAGCCCTCCTTGGAACCGCCAGTGCGGTCCAGATGAGCGAAGGTGCCGTGGCAGCGAAAGTCCAAACCAACCTGCAGTCCCGCCGTGAAAGCTCCGGTCTCTGGCAACTGCTGCCGATCAGGCAGCTGATCGGTTTTGGTACGCTTGCCGGTGCCGGCGGAGTGGTCGCCGCATTTCTGGTGCCTGCCGGTGCAAATACCGGCGCCTTGCTGTCTCTAGCCTTGGGAGGAGGTTTGCAATGACCTCGCAACCTCTGCGTCTTGCCATTTTGCTATTGAGCGTATCACTGGTCCTGAATTTCGCTCTCGGGGCCTTTGTTTTCACAAGTTATGTTCGCGATCGCGTTTTCGACCGGATCACCCAGTTGAGCGATACGGAACCATCCCCTGCGTTAAAAGCTGCATTCAGACAGACACTGAGAGAAGACCGGCGCGCCATATTGCAGTCTGCCCGCCAATTGCGTCAGGCACGCGAGCACCAGCACGAAGTTCTGACTGCTCCAGACCTGGACCTTTCTGCCCTTGATGAGGCGCAGGCCGAAGTTCGCGAGGCTGCTGCTGCACTCATTTCAGTTCTGCAAAAGGCTTTACGGCAGACAGCTGAAAATCTCCCCGAGAGCGAACGCCGGAACATCCCCAAGATCGGCTTTGGCTCCTTGGAACCACTCCTGAGAAAAGAGACAGAACCCGGCAACTGATGCTTGCTCTCCTCGAAAGGTGCCAGGCGTGCGGGCGCGCAAGTCATACCCTGGATTAAGGCTGGGGATCGAGGCTACCGTTTCAGAGCCTGCCTGAGCGCCGATACAACTTCCTTCACCTGGCGCGGAGGCGTCGTCCCGTGTTGATGCACGGCATAGATCGGGGAGATGGACACCGGTGCAATACGCACCAGTTTATCGCTCTTCTCCGCCAGCAGGTCGGGAAGCAACCCGACACCGGCACCAGCGTCCAGAAAATCGCGCACGCCCAAGACGGTGTTACTCCGCACACGGGGTGACACACGCAGCTGCGGACCGGCATCCGTCCTGTAAGTAATGGGATCGCCTTGCCAGTCATTGGCGACATGCGGCCAATGCTTAAGATCATCGAGCTTTGCAGGCAGGCCGCCCCTCTCCTCGATCAGCCTTCGGCTGGCAAATATGCTCTCATGAAGTGAACCAATTTTGGAAATACGGGCTGACTGCGATGCCGTGCCTCCCACTCGGATTGCCAGATCAATCTGATGTTCAACAAGATTGATCGGCACGTCTTCAGCCACCAGCCTTACGCACCCTCTGCCCTCCTCGAGAAACCTTGATAGAACCGGCACCAGCAAGGACTGGCAAAGCGCATGAGGAGCTGTCACGGTAAGTGTGCGCTGCAAATCTCTCCCCGATTGAGTCAGCGCCTCCTGCAGGTCCTGCTGCACCTGGCGCAAGGAATTGCAGTGCGGCAGCAAACGCGCTCCGGTATCGGTCAGGGACATTGAACGGGTTGTCCTAAATAGAACCTTTGCTCCGACAGCATCTTCAATACGTTTCAGCGCCTGGCTGACTGCGGATTTGGTCAATCCGCTCTGCCGGGCTGCTGCCGTGATACTGCGCGCCTCGACAACACACAGAAAAATCAGAAGGTCATTCGTATTTGGCGTCATTGTGTAGGAACACTAAACAGTATTTCGAAACAATCAACCTTGTTCTAAATGCTGTTTTCTCAAAAAATGTATTTATCGAAAACGCACTGAACGAGTTGAACATGACATCGAAGATCGAAACCGCAGCTCTTGAAAAACTGGCGCAATGGAAGGCCGCGTTCAATGCAGGCGATGCCGCCGGGTGCGCTGCCTGTTACGAAGAAAATGCGCTTATGGTTGCAACACCTTTCGGCGAATTCCGAGGCCGTGATGCCATTCAAGCCTTCTGGGCCAACCTTATTGATCAAGGTTTTACCGACGTGGCTTATCGCGACGCCAAAGTTGACAAGCTGAATGAAAATGAGGTGGTTGTTTCCGCGTCCTGGAGCATGAACAAGGCCCATGGCATCATCACCAAGGAACATTGGGTTCTTCAAGAAGACGGCTCGGCCCTTTTGCGCGAAGACCGGTTTGAAGCTCAAGGATAACCGGCATGACAAAAGCACGCCTGACTGCTCTGTCCCTGAAGGTCCGCGACCCGGAGAAACTTGCTGATTTCTACTGCAACATTCTGGGAATGCACCGGATCGAGTTTGATGGCGCAACAGCAGTCGGGTTCGGCGATCCTGGTGCCTGCCTTGTTCTGGAGCCGTCCAATAAAGCCGGCGTCTACCATCACAGGCAAAACGACCGTTATTGGAAGATCGCACTCACCGTTCCGGATCTGGATATCGCTTACACCCAACTCTCCGATTTGGGGCTGTCGGTAACTACACCGAATCAGTTTCGTGACATTGCCTATATGAGCCATCTGGCGGACCCGGAAGGCCATGTAATTGAGCTGATTCAACACAGCTTCCAGGGAAAGCCACTGACACGCGCTGGCGACCCGAAGCTCCCACTTGGCGGCGGCGCGCGGATCGGCCTGATCACGCTTAGAACCGACGATATCGAAATGGAGCTGAAACGCTGCCGCGAGGAACTCGGCATGCGCTACCTGTCCCGGCAGGCTGTTTCCGATCGCGGCTTTGATCTCTATTTCTTCGGTCTAACCGATGATGAATTGCCAGAGGCCAACGTCAACTCGGTCGAAAACCGGGAATGGCTCTGGCAACGGCCCTTTACAGTGCTTGAATTTCAGCACCTTTTGAACGGACCTGTTGCGACCTGTTCCGACGATGCTCCTGGGGCCGCTTGTGTGCTTGTACAGCAGGAAGACGGCACGATGACCGTTTTCGGGTGACGGCGCACAGGCGCTCACAACTCGCAGAAGCCCAATTTCATTCATGAGTGTCTCAATATTTGAAACTTCTCCTCATTAATTGAAACAGATCTTGCGCTGGTCCTGTACCATGACTAGTCATAGCAGGTGTTCGCACTTCCAAAGCTTTCTTCGCGTTTTGCGATTTCCAAGAACCTGTTTCCTGTCTGGAGCAGCAATCGTTATTGCCTGCCTTTGCACCTTCTCGGCAACGCTGAACTTGTCTGCAAGAGCTAGCGCGTCAGAGGTTTGAGAGGTCTTTGGCTGCGGTGCGAATTTTGGTTGTCTTTCCGCTTGAGTGAAACGGAAAGCGCCTGTCACCAGGACGAGGTGAAACTCCCCCGTTCCTGGCGCCTTCACTGCAAACATCGGACCCAGTCACATGAAGATCACCAAATTGACCACCTACATCGTTCCGCCACGCTGGTGCTTTTTGAAAATTGAAACCGATGAAGGAATTACAGGTTGGGGCGAACCGGTTCTTGAGGGCAAGGCACTCGCGGTTGAGGCTATGGTTCACGAACTGAGCGACTATCTGATCGGCAAGGATCCGCGACTGATCGAAGATCATTGGAATGTCATGTATCGCGGCGGGTTTTACCGTGGCGGCGGCGTCCATATGTCGGCGATCTCCGGCATTGACCAGGCTCTTTGGGACATCAAGGGCAAAGCAGCTAGTTTGCCGGTTCATGCGCTGCTTGGTGGCAAGTGCCGTGACAAGATAAAAGTCTACTCCTGGATCGGAGGTGATCGCCCTTCTGATGTTGCCGACAATGCCAGGGATGTCATGAAGCGCGGCTTCAAGGCCATCAAGCTGAATGGCTGCGAGGAAATGCAGATCGTCGACAGCAACGCAAAGATTGATGCGGCCGTCGCCACGATTGCGACCATTCGCGAAGCCGTCGGTTACGAACTCGGCATTGGTGTTGATTTTCACGGCCGCGTTCAAAAGCCAATGGCAAAGGTTCTGGCCAAGGAACTCGAGCAATACCGGCTAATGTTCATCGAAGAACCGGTTCTGTCGGAGAACAAGGAAGCGCTAAGGGATATTGTCAATCACACTGCAACACCGATTGCCCTTGGTGAGCGCCTGTACTCCCGTTGGGATTTCAAGTCCGTGCTGCAGGACGGCTACGTCGACATCATCCAGCCTGACCTTTCCCACGCCGGTGGCATCACCGAGTGCCGCAAGATTGCGACCATGGCTGAAGCTTATGACGTGGCCCTTGCCCCCCACTGCCCTCTCGGCCCGATCGCCCTTGCTGCCTGCCTTCAGGTCGACGCTGTGTCACACAACGCCTTCATTCAGGAGCAGTCCCTGGGCATTCACTACAATTCTTCCAACGACATTCTCGACTACATCTCGAACAAGGATGTTTTCGGTTACGAGGACGGCTTTGTCAGCATTCCAGACGGCCCGGGTCTCGGGGTCGAGATCGACGAAGAATACATGAAAGAGCGGGCAAAGACCGGCCACCGCTGGCGCAATCCGGTCTGGCGCCACGAGGACGGCTCGGTCGCCGAGTGGTAAAACTGAATGACTGCGGGATCGATTTTGTCTGAAGCCTTTTGATCCCGCTGGCTTCGACGTTTTGACAAAAAGAAAAGGCCCGCCAAAAGGCGGGCCCTTCCGAGAACTGTATTCGGCGGAAAATTACCGCGAATAGAACTCGACCACCAGGTTCGGTTCCATCTGTACCGGGTACGGTACGTCGGAGAAGCCCGGAATGCGGGAGTAAGTTGCGGTCATTTTTCCGTGGTCGACATCGACGTAGTCCGGCACTTCACGCTCGGCGGACTGGACAGCTTCCAGAACCAGAGCGAGCTGCTTGGACTTTTCACGAACTTCGATGACATCGCCCGGGCGCAGCTGATAGCTCGGGATGTTCACGCGCTTGCCGTTGACCTTGATGTGGCCGTGGTTGATGAACTGACGAGCAGCAAACACGGTCGGGACAAATTTGGCGCGGTAGATGATCGCGTCGAGGCGGCGCTCCAGCAGGCCGATCAGGTTTTCAGAAGTATCGCCTTTCAGACGAGAAGCTTCTGCATAGACCTTGCGGAACTGCTTTTCGGAAATGTTACCGTAGTAGCCTTTCAGCTTCTGCTTAGCGCGGAGCTGAATGCCGAAGTCGGACAGTTTGCCTTTACGGCGCTGACCGTGCTGGCCAGGACCGTATTCACGCTTGTTGGCCGGGCTCTTCGGACGACCCCAGATGTTTTCGCCCATCCGGCGGTCGATTTTATACTTAACGCTATGGCGCTTTGACATCGCGGTTTCCTTTGAATTCGCGTTGTTTTTCTAAAAAGGAAACGCGCCCTCCTTTATCGTCACCGTTCGACTAAGCGAACAGATCGGATCGACAGGGACCCAGCTAGACGGCGCCGGCTGAATGCCCACGGGTGCGTACATCCGGAAGACGAAATGCCCGCCGGACCGCGCGGACATACCGTTTGCCTCCTCAAAAGTCAACGCCGGACGTAGCTGAAACGCCGGAAACCCGCATTTGCCAATGGTATATCAACCGTACAGCCTGCAAGTTGCCGGGCGAGACGGTCCGCAAGGAAGTGTCCCCCCACCCCGGGTTGGAGTTACATCCGCAGTTGCCGATGCTCAAAGACCTCGTGATTCGTCATTTTTGTTCAAAAGTCGCTTCCTTTTTCCTCCATCGGGATAATCAAATGAGTCTCTACGGCAACTTCAAGGAGAACCAAAGGAAACAAGCAGCTTATTGTTTAACTTTGGAGCCGATTGCATAAAACGATAAAGTACACACCAAAAAAACAAGGAAAAACACTGCATCGCAAAACATTGTTGAAGGAATGCACTGACTGACTACGAATTATTTAGTCGGAATTTGCATTGAGACAACAGCAGTTTTGGGTAAGGGGAAATACCTACATCTCAGGGTTTCTCTTGCCTATTCTTTCGTTCTCCTTACACAAATCGCCGCACAAGATGACCTTGCGTTCACAAAGCGCGGAAAATAATGCATACATTTAGAAATTTTTAATTGCAGGTTTTCACTATGCAATCGCCGTTACAACCATAGCGAAAAATAGCAGTGACGGCTGTGACCATGAGACCCCATCACAAACCAGACGTTCGGAAGCCGCAAGCGGTGAATAGGATCAGGCATGTCAGCAAATTGTACTGCAGCTTTGGGGAGTGACGTGGACGCCACCGACATACGATGGCACTCGCCTGATCATATTCTTGAATTGCTCGACTACGCTCTCCAGCCAATCGTGGATATTGGAACGGGTGTTGTCTATGGCTATGAGGCCACGATCCGCACCACTGAAACGGTCGCCGAATACTCGCCGGAAAGATTGGTGGATGCCGCGTATGAAAAGGGATTTCTGCCGGAACTTGAATGCAGTCTTCTGCGCAAGGCACTTCATAGGTTCAACGACCTGAGGATTGCCCAGGGCACCAAGCTCTACTTCAAGCTGGATGGCAGGGACCTTGGCCAGGAAAACGATCCACGCATGGGACTGAGTGCCCTGGTTCTAGAAACCGGATTGCAGGTCAATCAGATTTGCCTGGAGTTTTCCGAGCGCCACCGGCAAACCTTCACTGACGTCACTCATCATGCAATCAACGACCTCAGGCAATTCGGTTTTCTTGTCGCTTTGGATGATTTTGGCCGAGGCTCATCCGAACTGAAACTTCTGCACGATGTCTCTCCGGACTACGTCAAGATCGACCGGTTTTTCCTCAACGGGGTCGACTGCGACCCCAGACGCAAACTGTTCGTGACCACGGTTGCGAACCTCGCGCACGTTCTTGGCGCACGGGTCGTTGCCGAAGGCGTGGAAACCGAGCGAGAATTCAAGGCGTGCCGGGAAGCAGGCTGTGACCTTATCCAGGGATTCTTCATTGCGCAGCCGTTCCAGAAAGCGACCAGTGCCAAACTCTTTTACGATCATGTCCGAGCACCTGGAACCGGTCGGAAGCGACGCGAGGAACAGGATCGTATCCGCAACGAACTCGTGGATCTGCCGACCATTCGTTTCGACGCGTCCATGAACGAACTGCTGGACATGGTCGTGCACAATCAGGACGGCAATGTCATCCCGGTTCTGGACGCCAATCGCGAGCCGCGCGGCCTGATCCACGAGCGCGACCTGAAGGCTTATCTCTACGCTGGCGGCTCGGACGAAGCCGACGCAAAAGCGGCCCTTGATTTCCCCCTGCGGTCCTTCGTACGCGCGTGTCCGATCGCCGACATCGATTCCAACGCCGACATGTTGCTGGTGACTTTCGCTTCGTCGATCAATTCCGACGGCATCATCATCACAGAGAATTTCCGCTATGCCGGCTTCCTGTCCGCAACTTCTCTTTTGAAGATCATTCACGAGAAAAGACTGCAGGAAGCACAGGACCAGAACCCGCTCACCCGATTACCCGGCAACGGTGCGATAACACGCTTTATCTCCGACATGGCGAAGAAGAGCTCGCAGGACCGCCACCTGTGTTACCTGGATTTCGATAACTTCAAGCCCTTCAACGATACCTATGGTTTCCGTCAGGGTGACCGCGCGATCATTCTATTCAGCGAACTGCTGCAGCGGCACATTTCCGGCACCGGCACGTTTTTCGGCCATATCGGCGGCGATGACTTCTTCGCCGGTTTCCACAACACGGACCAGACGGACGCTGCCGCCCGAATGCTGGCACTGAAACGGGCGTTCCGGCTGGATGTGGAGAGCTTCTACGAACCGGAGCACCGGGAGCGCGGCTATATCGAGGCCCAGGACCGTTTCGGCACGACAAGACAATTTCCGCTTTTGCAGTGCTCCATATCCATTCTGAGCCTGCCCAAGGGAATGACAATTCATCCTGACACACTCAATGACGAGATCATGCAGCTGAAACTTGCTGCCAAGAGATCGGATGATGGTCTGGTGGTGAAAAGCCTGGCCGCCTAGCGCTTGATCAAGTGCAAGCCGAACCCGGCGAGAAGCCTTTCCAGCCCGCGGTCTTGCGGATTGGACGTAAACAGCGCGTCATCCCGGGTTTCCGTCGGAGCCCCTGCCTCCTTGTTTTCCAGGACCCGCACCAGCTGACGGGCAATCGCCTCGGCCGGATCCAGCCAGTCGACCGGCCAGGGAGCGATCTTGCGGAAGCGATTGGCCAGAAACGGATAATGTGTGCAGGCGAGCACAACTATGTCCGTACGCCTGCCATCCTGTTCCAGAAAGCATCCTGCGATTTCCTGACCCAACTCCTCGTCGGAAACCATTTCTCCCCGAAGGTGTTTTTCGGCAAGCTCGGCCAGTGCATCGGACCCAACAAGTCGCACATGGCATTGGCTGGCAAAACTGTCGATGAGGCTGCGGGTATAGGTTCGTCGGACGGTTCCAGGTGTCGCCAGCACCGAAATCAAACCGGAAGACGTCTGCTCCGCAGCCGGTTTGATGGCCGGAACGGTGCCGACGAACGGCACATCCGGATGAGCGGCACGCAATGCTTCGCCGGCCAGGGTAAAGGCGGTGTTGCAGGCAATCACAACCGCCTTCGGCTGATAGGCTCCGATCAGCTCCTCAAAGAGTGTCAGCAGGCGGGATCTAAGTTCACCTTCCTGCCAACGGCCGATTGGAAATGCTGCGTCATCCGCAACATAGAGCAACGGCTCATAAGGCAGCAGATAGCGGGCCTCGCGCAGAACCGTCAGCCCACCCAGACCAGAATCGAAAATCAGAACCGGTCTTGATGGGCTCATCATGTCACCTCATTCCTGATTGTCAGGTGCACCACGCTCCTTGCGTGGGCGGGTTTCACGTTTTTCCAGTGATGCAACGACACCTCGCAGCGCCCGCACTTCCTGCTCGGTAAGCTCCGCCTTCTGAAAAATATTGCGAAGCGTCCGGACCATATGCGGCCGCCGCTCCGGTGGCCGGAAAAATGTTGCCTTGTCCAGCGCATTTTCAAGATGCTCGAAGAAACGCAACAGGTCATCTTTTTGCGCAGGCGGGTGCTCTTCCTCTGACAAGATGAACGGCAAAGCCCCTGATGACGCAGTCTTGCGCCATTCGTAGGAGCAGACAAGCACTGCCTGTGCGATATTGAGCGATGCAAAATCGGGATCAACAGGCAAAGTCACGATCTCGTCGGCAAGCGCGACTTCCTCGTTGTTGAGCCCCCAGCGTTCCCGCCCGAAGAGATAGCCGGTCGCGCTTCCCTTCTCCCCAAGTTCAACAGCTTTCCTGGCAGCTTCATCCGGCCCTCGAACCGGCTTCGGCACTTCGCGGGAGCGCGCCGTGGTCGCATAGACGAATTGCAGGTCTGCGATTGCGTCTTCAACGCTCTCGAATACCTGTACCTTGTCGATAACGTGATCGGCCCGGCTGGCAGCTGCACGCGCCTTCTCGCTTGGCCAGCCATCGCGCGGATTGACGATCCTGAGATCCACCAGACCGAAATTGGCCATGGCCCGGGCCGCGGTGCCGATATTCTCGCCAAGCTGAGGCTCGCACAGGATCACCGCAGGCGGCTTTGCCGTGATAGCGCGGGCTTCTTCTCTGATTTTTGCATTCTTGCTCATGAAGCCGGGGTGTAGCTGTTTCTAACGGGATTGAAAAGTTGCTTGGAGCGGATTTCCTTGTTCACCGCACCCTCCGATCAGGCCTTTGGCATTTCCCGCACGGGAATGATGGCCTGGGTTCGGTCAAACCCCTTGAGTTCAAACAGTGTTCCCTTGTCTCTGGAAACTCCAACAAGATCGGCGACCTTTTCGGACACGACGGTTTGGCCATTGACCAGCACCGCGGAGGACAGCAGCCTGGCCGCCAGATTGACCGTCGGCCCAATTGCGGTGAAGTCCAGTCGATCGGATGCCCCGATGTTCCCATATTGCAGCGGCCCGATATGGACAGCCGCGCGGAACGGCGGCGAACTATCGGAAAAGACCGGTTTATCCACCCCTCCGGAAGCTTTCGCCAAGGCACTTAGTGCATGGTCGCAAGCAGCCTTCTCGCCATTCTCTTCGGTGATCGGGAAGATGGCGAGAAGTCCGTCTCCCATGAACTTCAGTATCTCACCGCCTTCTTCAACAATGGGAGGCACAAGACTGTCATAGAACCTGTTGAGACGCGCAAGAACCTGTTCGGCAGTCGCCGAGTTGGAAAAGCGCGTGAACGCGACCAGGTCCGCAAAAACAACGCAGGCGGAAATTTCCTCAATATCGCCACGGTGAACCCGTCCGGACAGAATGCGATAACCGCTGTCGCGACCGACATAGGCGGACAGCAGATTGGCTGCATTCAGCCGCAACATATAAGTTTCGGTCAGTCGGGCGAGTGGCAACCGGATACGCTCCAGCGCAGACATCATCTCATCATCAAAACCTCCATCCGCCCTGGTGGCCCAGCTGACGAGATGGGTTTCTCCGGTAGTAAAGAAGAGCGGTTGGACCAAATAATCTGTGACGCCCTCCTCCCGAAACTGCTTGAGAATGAGGAAATCGTCTGGACAGTCAGGGTCACACAACCTGCGCCGCAGATCCTGCCGGTTTTCAGAACCGTCGGCAGCGGATTGTCGTGGTATTCGGCACCGTCAAATGCAGCCATATCCGCGTCCGACATGTCGACGCCCTCACCTGCCAACCAGCGTATCCGCCGGCCCTGCAGGTTGGGATGGAGCGTATAGATGAAAAGCGCAAACCTCTCGACCGGCACGCCGGCAGCTTCAAGCCGGTCGCAGATCCCTGTCACAATCTCCCGCGCATCCGCACTCGGCCGCGCCCCGTCGAGCATCCACCAGAACAGGTCGTCCAGTTTTTGGGTGTCGATCAAGTCAGGTCTCCGTGCCTGGCAAGCAGAGGGTTTCACACCCATTCTAGCCAGTCTTGCAATCCGAGTGAAATCAGGCTTGGAACAATCGGAACATCTGAGACCCGGTCCGATGGGTAGCCGATTGCTGGATCCCGGATCTCCGCTTCGCTGCGTCCGGGATGACAATCTATGTGAACACCAACACCACTTGAACTTTTCAATCAGAATCTCGGTCTCGCAATATCAACGAAATGATGCCCAATACTTCTGCCTTGCCATCCCTGCGCAGGCAGGGATCCAGTAGTCACTGAACACAGAAGCCTGGTTCGAAACTCAACCGCATACTGGATCCCGGACCTTCGCTTCGCTGCGTCCGGGATGACAATTCAAGCTAAGTAAGCTTTGAATAGAGATCGTCCCAATCGGGATTGCGCTTTTCGATCAGGCTGACCTTCCAGGCTCGTTTCCAACGCTTGTCCTCCCCGTCCCCAATTGCCTTTTCCCCCGCGTTTGCTAAAACGCCCTCAACTTCCTGCCGATACGTCCTTTGAAGGGCTGGCAATTGATTGCGTACAATTGTATACGCATCACGAAATCCCGTCCGGGGGCACCTCCCTGCCCTCACCGACCACACTTCGAACGCTAGGAAATGTGAGAGTTATGGCCGATATCATCTACACCAAGGTCGACGAAGCACCGGAACTGGCAAGCGCCTCGTTCCTGCCGATCATCCGCTCCTTCACCAAGGCAGCCGGGCTGACCATCGGAACAAGGGACATTTCTCTCGCAGGCCGCATTCTGGCGAATTTCCCGGAATACCTGACCGACGAGCAGAAACAGTCCGACGACCTGGCCGAACTCGGTCAGATGGTGAAGCAGCCGGACGCAAACGTCATCAAGCTGCCGAACATTTCCGCATCCCAGCCGCAGCTGAACGCGGCCATCAAGGAACTGCAATCCCAGGGCTACAAGCTTCCCGACTATCCGGCAGAGCCGAAGACGGATGAAGAAAAGACCGTCAAAGCGAAATACGACGCCATCAAGGGGTCTGCGGTGAACCCGGTTCTGCGTGAGGGCAACTCCGACCGCCGCGCGCCGAAAGCCGTCAAGGAATACGCCAAGAAGAACCCGCACCGCATGGGTGAATGGGTGTCTTCCTCAAAGACCCATGTTGCCACCATGGGCGAGAACGACTTCCGCTCCAACGAGAAGTCACTGACCGTTCCGGCTGAATCCACCGGAACCGCCAAGATTGAATTCGACGCCAAAGGCGGCGACCTAACCGTCCTCAAGTCTGACTGGCCGCTGGAAGAAGGCGACGTCATCGACGCCACCTACATGAGCGCGAAGGCCCTTTCCGCGTTCCTGGAAAAGGAAATCCAGGACGCCAAGGATCAAGGCATCCTGTTTTCGCTGCATATGAAGGCGACCATGATGAAGGTCTCCGACCCGATCATCTTCGGTCACTGCGTCAGGGTATTCCTGAAGGATGTCTTCGAAAAGCATGCAGCCACGTTTGCGGAGCTGGGTGTCAATCCGGATCTCGGCATCGGTGATCTGGAAGCGAAAGTCGCAACCCTGCCCGCCGGCAAGAAAGAAGAAGTCGAAGCCGACATCAAGGCAGCGCTGGACAATGGCCCGGCCATGTACATGGTGAACTCCGACAAGGGCATCACCAACCTGCATGTCTCTTCCGACGTCATCATTGACGCCTCCATGCCTGCGCTGATCCGTGCCGGCGGCAAGGGCTGGGGCCCGGACGGCAAGGAAGCCGACGCAAAATGCGTCATTCCGGACAGTTCCTATGCTGGTGTGTACTCCGCCGTCATCGACTTCTGCCGCGAAAATGGCGCTCTCGATCCGGCAAAGATGGGCACCGTGCCGAATGTCGGCCTGATGGCTCAAAAGGCCGAGGAATACGGCTCGCATCCGCAGACCTTCAAGGCACCTGCCGACGGCACAATCCGCATCGTTGATGAGGCCGGCAACACTCTGCTTGAGCACGAAGTGGAAGAAGGCGACATCTGGCGTGCATGCCGCACCAAGGACGCACCGATCCGCGACTGGGTCAAGCTCGGCGTCACCCGTTCGCGCCTGTCAGGCATGCCGGGCGTCTTCTGGCTCAACGAAGACCGTGCGCATGACGCGGAACTCATCAAGAAGGTCAAGGCTTACCTACCGGAGCACGACACATCCGGTCTCGATCTGCAGATCATGGCTCCTACAGATGCTGCCAAATACTCCACCGAGCGCATCGCACGTGGCGAAGACACAATCTCCATCACCGGTAACGTTCTGCGTGACTACCTGACTGACCTCTATCCGATCCTGGAAGTCGGCACGTCTGCGAAGATGCTTTCCATCGTGCCGCTGATGAACGGTGGCGGTCTGTTCGAAACAGGTGCCGGCGGTTCTGCGCCGAAGCACGTGCAGCAGCTGCAGGAAGAAAACTACCTGCGTTGGGACTCGCTCGGCGAGTTCTGCGCCCTCGGCGCATCGCTGGAGCATCTTGCCAACGTCAAGGGCAACAAGAAGGCACAGGTACTTGCCGACGCACTCGACAAGGCCATCGAAGGTCTGCTCGACAATGACAAGTCCCCGGCCCGCAAGGTCGGCGGCCTGGATAACCGCGGCAGCCACTTCTATATCGCCCTTTACTGGGCACAGGCGCTGGCGGCACAGGATGATGACGCGGATCTGAAAGCCCAGTTCGCACCAATCGCCGAAGCCCTGTCCTCCAACGAAGACAAAATCGTCGGCGAACTCAACGGTGTTCAAGGCTCCCCGGCCGATACTGGTGGCTACTATCACGCCCCGCAGGCCAAGGTCGATGCCGTCATGCGCCCAAGTGATACGCTGAACGGCATCATCGGATAAGACTGACGAACATACGATCTGAAAAGGGCGGCATTGGCCGCCCTTTTTTGTGCAACAACGAACGCAGTAAGAGAGTGTCGAGCATCGGCACGCACTCAGCGAAGCTCGACAGACACCAAATCTGACTGGACAAATTGCGTCACTGTTCAGCCGGTAAACCTGCTCCGGTACGTCTCAACTGCCCGGGTGTCAGATTGAACTGACGCTTGAACGCCCGGTTGAAGGCGGCTTCCGAGTTGTAGCCGATGTTCTCGGCGATATCGATCAGCGGCAGATCCGTATCCCTGATTTCCCTCCGCGCCTGTTCCATTCGCCAATGGGTGACGTAGGCAAGTGGTGTCATGCCGACGAGATCCGTGAAACGTTCGGCAAAGACCGTGCGGGACATGCCTGCCTCACGCGCGAGCGTTTCAACAGTCCAGGGTTTTTCCGGCGCCAGGTGGATCTGGGACATGCTGCGTCCCAGCTTCGGATTGAGGACCGCTGCCAGACATCCGGCCTTGTCGCCTTCCTGATCCACGAACGTGCGCACCACCTGAATGAAGATGATCTCTGTCAGCCGGTGAATGATCGCATCGGATCCCGGCATGGTCGCGCGTACCTCGCTGGCCACAAAGCGCATCACCGCCTCCAGCCAGAACGCATTCATGGTCTGGGTGTTCGGAACATGAATGACGTTTGGCAAAGCCTTGAGGATTGGATGCACGGATCCGTCTTCAAACTCGAAATGGCCACAGAACAACTTGCAACTCTGTTCCTCTTCCGGACCTCCGAAAAAGAGAGCGCCTTCGCCGTTGTAACCGGTCTGCTGCAACACCTGGTCCACGGAGGTCGCCTCGCGCCCAAGTTCGTCACACAGAACATGCGCAGCGCCATGCGGAATGACGACCAAATCACCTGTGGCGAGGTAGATGGGTTTCGCATGTCCCTCAACCGCCAACCAGCAGGAACCGCGCATGGCCATGTGAAATCGGGCCACGTTCCCGAAGGCCGGCACCTGTACAGCCCAGGGCGGCGAGAAGTTGGTGTGAAAATAGATCGATCCGCGCAGTTTCAGCGCATCCAGGATCTGACTCAGTGCGTCGTGTTTCATGCTGTTCCATCAATACCAAGGCGGATAGCAGAGTTTTGTAGGTGAAATCCCCAACACGCAAGCCTCCCGGACGATCAGTCAATTTTCGGGGACTTTCGTGCATAGATCAAACGGAGTGATCGGAACATCTTTCTCCTCGAGAGGCAACGGCCTCCTGTTACTCAAACCCGAGGAGTTAAGAAATGAACATCCGCTTCGTCACCAAAACCATTCATGCCTATTTGGACTACCCCGTCGCCCTGGGCCTGATTGCACTTCCCATGCTGCTTAATCTTGGTCAGTCGAACTCTCTGGCCTTCTGGCTGTCGGTCACCACCGGGATCGCAGCCTTGATCCTGACCGTGTTGACCGATCATGAAACAGGTCTCATTCGCGTAGTGCCTTATTCGTTCCATCTGATTGTCGACTTCGCAGTCGGTGTCGTTTTCCTGGCAGCTCCCTTTGTTCTCGGTTTTTCGGGAATTGATTTTGCCTACTACATCGTGAATGCCCTCGCGGTCCTGACCGTGGTTTCGCTTCACAAACCGGAAATGGCTGAAGCACAGGCAGCCTGATTCAACTTCAGCCAGTCGCATCGCCGTAGATCATCTGCGAGCACTCAAAAAAACACCGGTCATTGGCCGGTGTTTTTCTTTGCGCACCCATCCGGACGATCTGCAAAGTCTGGAGGGGTTTCGCGCATGGAGAAAACGGATGTTCGGACGCAAAGTGTCTGCAGCTGGTCAGCAGGCCAGCAGCTTTCACCAAGTCCCGAACAAGGAGAATTTCAATGCCCCTGACCAAAACCCTCGTAGCTGCCGCTCTCTTGAGCATGGCGAGCATGTCCAGCCCGGCTTTCTCTGCAGACGAGTACAACACCTCAAGCGGCCTCACCGCTGCCGGTGCCCCGCTCGGCCTGCATGGGGTTGATCCCGTTGCCTTTGTCAATTTGGGCAACCGCATCGATGGCACGGCCCGTCACACGGCCGTTCACGATGGTGTCGCCTATTACTTTGCCTCCAAGGAAACGATGGACAAGTTCTCTGCCAATCCGGCGGCCTATCTGCCGCAAAATGGCGGCTTCTGCACATTCGGAGTTTCCGTCGGCAAGAAATTTGACGGCGACCCGCAATACGCAGCGATCGTTGATGACAAGCTGTACCTCTTTCTGAACGAAGAGATCTTCCGTGAATTCCAGAAGGATGAAGCCGGGACCATCGCAAAGGCAGCAGAGAACTGGAAGCAGATCCGCACCACCGCCGCCAAGGATCTATAAGGCTTCCGGTCAGAGGTCAGTCTCGCTTTCAATCCGCCCCCCATGAAACCGAGCTGATCCGGACTTGCTGCACCGGGCGCGCACGAGTTGCGCGCCCGTCTTAGCTTGAAAGAGCCGAAGCCTCTGCCCCTTCGTCTTGCTGTCTCGCTCTTCCCCTCTAGGTACTTGTTTCTGGACAGGTCTTGTCCACCCGAGGTCGGCACATGTCACAGGGAGGAATGATTTATGAAATCCGCAGAATTGCACATCACGAATTCATTTCCGGTCATCTTCTGGGCGAAAAACGAAGACGGCGTTTACATATTTGGCAACAACACAATCAACGAATTTGCCGGAGGCTCCGTTGTCGGCAAGAAAGACAGTGAACTCCCCTGGGCCGACACCGCTGAAGTGCTTGTGGCACACGACAACAAGGTGCTCGCCTCGGGCAAGCCAGGATACATGCACGAACTGGTTCACAAGTCCTCCAAGGGCGAAGCCACTTTGAATGTCACCAAATGGCCGGGCGAACTTGATGGCGTGAAATGCACATTCGGCATTTCGTTTGTCATTGAGGAATAAGAGCCCAGCGCTTCTATAGAGCCGTTGCCGAGCAGCAACACTTTCCAGCAACCACAGTCTGGTTGCCTGGTTAAGCTTGCGAATGTGGCTGAAACACCCTACTTGGCTGGCAGTTGCTCCAGAAGCAGCAAACAATTTTTTGAAAACGGGATCCCGGACATGACGATCATGCACCGCACGCCCCAAGAGGCGGCACCCCTTCGCTAACCCGCATGTGCGGTGCGGCTGAGGAAAACCAGGGCAAGTCTGGCTTGCACCTGATGCCTTACCCGTTTTCAAAAAGGTACCCAACATGGGCACTTCCAGTTTGGAAGGCGACGCGCTGCCGAGCGGCACCGCGCCTATCCGAAAATTCTACTCCGACCGCTCCTGGATCGAAGGAGCAGCAGAAGATCAGCTTGAATTTGCAGCAGCATTAAACGGTGTTATCAGCATCGCTGCTTTCCCTGATCTGCATCCGGGAAAATACGGTCCTGTCGGCAGCGCTGTCCTGGCCGATCGCATCTATCCGCAGCTTATCGGCAACGATATCGGCTGCGGCATGTCGCTATTTGCTCTGAGCCTAAAGTCCCGAAAATTAAGACTGGACAAGGCAGCAAGGAGATTGCGCGCGCTCGAGGGGCCATGGGACGGCGATCCTCAAGCGAGGTTGCGCAACGCTGGACTTCCGGACAACCTGCATCCGCAGGCATTGGGGTCCATCGGCGGCGGAAATCACTTCTGCGAACTGCAAACTGTTGAGACGATCACGGATGCAGAGGCCCTGTCCAAGGCTGATCTTTCGCCTGGAGATCTGGTCCTGCTAGTGCACTCCGGCTCCCGTTCCCTCGGCATGTCGGTGTTTTCGTCGGTTCAGGATCACTTTTCCGGACTGAGCGATAAGAGTGACATTGGCCTGACCTATCTCGAAGCTCACAATCTGGCTGTTCGATGGGCATGTCTCAACCGGGTGCTCATTGCTGAGCGTGCGGCAGAGCAACTGCGTTGTGAGGTCCGTCTGATATCAGACGCTCCACACAACCTGATCGAACGCGTTTCCGGCGCATATCTGCACAGGAAAGGCGCGGCGAAGGCTGACCTTCCACTCGTCCCCCTCGCAGGTTCCCGCGCTGCCTTGAGCTCTCTCTTGAAACCCGCCAGGGACAAACCGGAAGCCCTTGCCTCCCTTGCCCATGGCAGCGGACGAAAATACGATCGCCGATCCATGACCGGGCGCGTTGGTGTTACGAAGTCCGAACGGGAAAATCTCACCCGCACCTCCTTTGGCGGCATGGTGATCTGCGAGGACCGTCAGCTTCTGATCGAAGAAGCTCCCGGTGCCTACAAGGACCCTGCAACCGTGCTGAAAGAGCTGCAAATCGCGGGTCTGGCGACACCGGTCGCAAGCCTGAAACCACTGTTGACCTTCAAGAAGGCAGTTCCAGACGATCTTGAAAATGCCCGGCAGAACAAGCGTCGCCGGTTGGCTGACCGGAGGGCAATGCGATGAGCCAGAATGAGAGATCTCGTCTGTTGGTGACAAGCGGTGACGGACCTCGCGAATGCAGGCGTGCCGTTGCGCTTGTTTTGCAGCGTCTGGAGCGAGAAGCCCTCGAATCCGGATTGCGGTTTACCGTCACCTTTCCCGAAAACGAGTGCGGGAAAGAGCCCGCTTCAGCACTTGTAATCCTGATGGGAAACTGCGCGGAGCAGTTCGCCAGACGCTGGATGGGAACTGTTCAATGGATCTGCGCCAGCCCCTTCCGGCCGAACCACAAAAGACAGAACTGGTTTATCGGCGTTTATGCGGTCGCCACAGTGGAGGCGCCTGAAGAAAATCTGCAAAGGAGCGATCTCAGGATCGAGACCTTTCGATCCGGCGGCCCCGGTGGGCAACATCAGAACACGACGGATAGCGGTGTCCGGATAACCCATCTTCCATCCGGGATTTCAGCAGTGTCCACCGACGAACGCTCGCAGCACCGAAACCGCCAGGTGGCCATGGAACGTCTCAATGCCAGATTTCTCCTCAAGAAGCAGGAGACACAGGCCAGAGATAAGGCTGCCCGGAACATGATGCACAAGCAGCTTGAACGCGGAAATCCGGTACGTGTCTTCAAAGGTCCCAGATTCACTGAACGGGCCAAATGAGGAATTTCCTCGAGGGAGAACGCATCGCGTGCTGGCCGTGCAAACACATCTTCAAACTGAAAGGGCGGCATCGGACCGCCCTTTCTGCTGCCACAACGGCATGAACCAATCGCTCCGGGCCTTCCGACACGCATAGCGCGTGGTCCAGATTGCATCGCACTGCCCGAAATTTCACAAAGGTGCGATTGATCAACAAGCAAATCCGGGAAATGTTAACGCATCTCAAGTGTAATTCTAACGAAATATCAATCACTCATCGAAAATTGCAATGAAACCGACTTTTATTAAAGTTTTCGATATTTAGGGTATTCAGATTAAACTCTTGCACAACTTAAACTACTGAGTAATCATCAAATAATATCGAAACACTTCGAGAGACTTCGCAATGCCATATACGAAATTGGGAACGTTAATCGCCGGAATTGTATTTGCTCTGGGCTGTATTCAAATCGCACTCGGATTTGGTGTTTCTACCGGCTTCGTAACGGAGCCCAGACCCGGACTGTTTCTGGGTACTTCAACAAGTGCCGAGGCAATTGACAGCGGTATTTTGAAAGTTCTGGCGGCAGTTGCCTTCGGAATTATTACGGAAATCAGCCAATCGGTTGCCAAGTAGGAACTGGAAGTCCCCCATTCCAAAAGGATTTGCCCCGCGGTACCGTCCGCCCGGCAGCAACCTTTGCCCCGCGGTCTTCTCGCTCCTGGAGCCGCGGGTGCCATCTTCCGCTCTGACTCAAGGTGCACTCCTGCCGGGATTTTCATGCAGACATTCCGTGTGCTGCCAGTCGAACAGGTCGCTGCGAGGCGCAGCGCCAGGTCACACACCCCATGAAATTCAAAAACAAGTTTTTCTGACAGTTCCCGATTGAAACGCGGAAAACGCTGCGACTTGACCAGAGGCAAGTTTCAGGCCGGTTTTCTCTGATACCAGTCCCATACTGAACTGACATTTTTCTGAAGCAATCAAGCGCTTCATTCTTGGCCCTACTCAATCTGTTTCCAAAACCCGGGCGATAAATTGACTGCAATTGGTTCCAACTTTGCCTCGCGCCTCGTTCTGGCTGCCATATTTGGCCTATCGCTTCTGTTTCATCAGAGCAAGATCGCTCTTGCCGGGCCCGATCAGCTAATCATTACCGGTTTTGAAGCCCCACCCTACTTTTACTCCGACGAAACCGGGAACCCGACCGGACTGCTGGTGGAACTGGTCAGGGATGCCTCCAGAAAGTCTGGCGTACCGGTCAATTTTGTGGTCACGAACTGGCCCCGCGCTCAGCTGGAAGCGAAGAATGGCCGCGCCGACCTGATTTTCCCGGTCGTCCACACTCCTGAACGTGAGGCATGGCTGGAGTATCCTCATGCTCCCATCACCCGGTTCGAGATGATGGTGTTCGCAAACCGGAACCCGGAGTTTTCGTTTTCCGGAAATGTCAGTGATCTGAAAGGATTGCGCATTGGAAAGATCGCAAAGGGGCGCATGCACCCGAAGTTTCGCCTACTGGAGGAAGGCGGTCAGGCCTACGTGGAACCGCGAGACAATGTCAGGCAGCTCATTAACGCCGTTCATCACGGACGTCTTGACGCCTTTGTTGCTCCCAGGCTGATGACGCTTTGGACGGCCGACATGATTGGGATCGAAGGTGTTGAACCATTCGAGACACCGATGGGCATGTCGAACATTTACCTGGCCTTCTCCAGAAAGAGCCCCAAACGCGCCGCATGGCAGCGGCTTCGCCAGGCGCTGCCAAGCCTTGAGATCAGGAAATCGCTGTTTCTGGCGTCGTTGGCTGACAAGTAATGCCCACTTTCGGTCGTTGAGCCGAAGCGGATCTGGCTATTCATAGACTTCGGGAAAAGCAGTTCTTGCTTGGTTGCAACAAATTGTATACAAGCGCACACAATTGATTTCCGGTAAAACTGAAACCCGTGAAATTCTCTCGCTGCTCCCAGCTCTTTAAATTCGCAAGGCAGATCGCACCATGGCAAAGATCAAAGTCGACAATCCGGTAGTTGAACTCGATGGCGATGAAATGACTCGCATCATCTGGCAGTTCATCAAGGACAAGCTGATCCACCCGTATCTCGATATCGACCTCCTTTATTACGACCTTTCAATTCAGAAACGTGACGAAACCGACGATCAGATCACCGTCGATGCGGCCAACGCAATCAAGGAACATGGCGTCGGCATCAAATGCGCGACCATCACCCCGGATGAAGCCCGCGTCGAGGAATTCGGCCTGAAGCGCATGTATCGCTCGCCCAACGGCACCATCCGGAACATCCTCGGAGGCGTCATCTTCCGTGAACCGATTATCATGCAGAACGTGCCTCGCCTGGTACCGGGCTGGACCCAACCGATCATCGTCGGCCGTCACGCATTTGGTGACCAGTATCGCGCGACCGATTTCACCTTCCCCGGAAAAGGCAAACTGACCATCAAGTTCGTGGGTGACGATGGCACCGTCATCGAACGCGATGTCTACGATGCGCCTTCTGCGGGCGTTGCGATGGCAATGTACAATCTTGATGACTCCATTCGCGACTTTGCCCGCGCTTCCTTGAATTACGCCTTGCAGCGCAAGGTGCCTTGCTATCTGTCGACCAAGAACACGATCCTGAAGGCCTATGACGGCCGCTTCAAGGATCTGTTCCAGGAGATCTATGACGCCGAATTCAAGGAGAAATTCGCGGATGCCGGCATCTGGTACGAGCACCGTCTGATCGATGACATGGTAGCTTCTGCTCTCAAATGGTCCGGTGGCTATGTTTGGGCATGCAAGAACTATGACGGCGATGTCCAGTCCGACACGGTGGCGCAAGGATTCGGATCCCTTGGCCTGATGACCTCTGTTCTGATGACGCCTGACGGCAAGACCGTGGAAGCCGAAGCCGCACACGGAACAGTCACTCGCCACTACCGCCAGCACGAAAAGGGTGAAAGCACTTCGACCAACTCCATCGCCTCCATTTTTGCCTGGACCCGTGGTCTGGCGCACCGGGCAAAGCTCGATGGAAACGACAAGCTCGCCCGTTTTGCCAAAACGCTGGAAAGCGTCTGCATCAAGACCGTTGAGTCGGGCTACATGACCAAGGATCTTGCCTTGCTCGTTGGACCGGACCAGGGCTGGATGACCACCACCGGCTTCCTCGACAAGATCGACGAGAACCTGCAGAAGGCGATGGCGGATCTCTAAGTCCGGGCTCAGAGCAAATTGTACAAGCGCTACGAAGGTTTGCATCGGAGCGCATTCTTTTACGTGAAAGATCCGGCGCTAGAGCTTTTCCAGACGCTTGCCCGTTTTTGATCGACTGCACTACTGTTCGAATCGTCAGGGACAAGGAGTTTGCCGGTGTTGACGATCGAACAGCTGAAGACACCGCTCATCGGCCCGATCGATTTGACCCTTGAAAGCGGGTCCTGCAAGACGATCTCTGGTCCCTCCGGTGCGGGAAAATCCCTTTTTTTGCGCGCAATCACCGATCTTGACGAAAGCGAAGGCAGAGTTTCACTGAACGGCAAGACAAGGGAAACCTTTCAGGCCCCTGAATGGCGCCGAAAAGTGTCCTACGTCCCGGCAGAAAGCGGTTGGTGGTCTGAGCGTGTGAACGACCATTTCATTGCCTCGCCAAACCTTCAGACCTTGCTGGCGGCGGTGGGCCTGCAAGATGCGCTATCCTGGGAGGTTTCCAGGCTTTCAACCGGTGAACGCCAACGCCTTGCTCTCGTCAGAGCCTTGCAGCTTGACCCGGATGTCTTGTTGCTGGACGAACCGACCTCTGCACTCGATCCGGCGTCAGTCACACTTGTGGAAACGCTTCTGAAGTCCCGGCTGACCGAAAGATGCGCAATGCTGCTTGTGACACACGATCCTGCGCAGCCGGAACGGCTCGGCGCCCAGCGATTTCGCATGGAAGCAGGCAGACTTTCCGCAGACAAGGCGCAGGGGGCGGCCCAGTGACCGGATATCAGGTACTTACCTATTGGGATCTGGTTGCCGCTTCGGTCTTCCTGCTTCTGAATGCCATCTTTTCCATTGCGCTCAATCTCGGACTGGCGCGAACATTGATTGTTTCAGCTTTGCGCATGACGGTGCAGCTGCTTCTTGTTGGCTTGATCCTCAAAGCGATTTTCTTCGCCGGGTCCCTTTTGTGGACACTGCTAGCAGCAGCTGTGATGCTGGCCTTTGCAGGGCGGGAAATCTGGGCACGGCAAGACAGACGGTTGAAAGGTCTGTGGGGACCTGGGCTGGGCACAGGCGCCATGCTGGTCGCCGGTGGTCTGATCACCGTATACGGTCTGGCCGGGCCGATCCGTCCGGATCCGGTTTGGTCGCCGCAATACGCCCTGCCTCTCTTCGGCATGGTTCTCGGCAACACCATGACGGGCGTCAGTCTGGGGCTCGACACGCTTCACACAACCCTGGCCAAAGGCAAGCGGGATGTTGAGGCTCAACTGTTGCTCGGGCGAACCCGCTGGGAGGCAACCCGGCCCGCCGCGCGCCTGTCCCTGCGTTCCGGTTTCACTCCCATCATCAACTCCATGGCGGCGACCGGTGTCGTTTCCCTGCCAGGAATGATGACCGGCCAGATCCTGTCAGGCGTCGACCCTCAGGAGGCGGTGAAATACCAGCTGCTGGTGATGTTCCTGCTGGGCGGTTCGACCGGCCTGGGTGTTATTGGCGCAACATTTTGCAGTCTGTGGCGGCTGACAGACAGAAGACACAGGTTGCGCCTTGATCGCTTGAGCGGAGGAACATCATGATCGAACTCTTTGGTGCTGACTATTCGGTTTACGTGCGCTCCGCCAGATTGGCGATTGAGGAAAAGGGCGTTCCCTACACTCTGATACCTGTCGATGTGTTTGCCGCCGAAGGGCCACCGGAGGAACATCTCAAACGACAGCCTTTCGGCAAGATACCGGCGCTGCAACACGATGATTTTTCACTCTTTGAGACAGCTGCAATCCTGCGCTATGTGGACGAAGCTTTTGACGGTCCGCTCCTGCAACCGGAAGATCCGAGGTCCCGCGCGAGGATGATGCAGTTCCTGTCGATCCTCGACACTTACGCCTACCGGACGCTTGTATGGGACATCTTCGTTGAGCGAGTCGCGAAAACACGTGACGGCTCTGAGGCGGACGAAGCCAGGATTGCTTCGGCTCTGGGACCGGCACGAACAATTATCCAGGCATTGGAGGACCTGAAGCAGAAAGGTGATTTCCTATTGGGCCATCAACTGACGCTTGCCGACTGCCATGCGGCACCGATGCTCAACCTGTTTCAGCAGTCGCCGGAAGGTGCAAGAATGATGGAAAGCGCACCCGGGCTACAGAACTGGTTGCAGACCTTCAAAAAGCGGGAAAGCTTCCAGGCAACACAACCCGGCGAAAAAGACTAGCCGACAAGCCTGGGTCAATCATCGCGTTGCTTGCGCTCATCAACGAGCTTTGGCAACGGCCTCCCGTTCGATTGGGAGCAGCGTTTGCCGCAGGCCGGGCAATCCCGTGAATTTCGTGCTAGCGTTCCAATCATTGTTTTAAGACAACCCGCGATGGAGGTTGCCGTGCTTGAATCATTTTCTGAAGCAGAAAAAATTACGACAAGAATTCAAAAGCTTATTATATTTTCCTTGAGTGCAGCGTTACTTGCTTGCCTGGTTTCAGTCGCCAGCGCCCAATCTGTTTATGAACCGGCCCGTGGATCAGCGGAACGCAAAGCCATACTGGATACTATTCGTCCGCTGGTGGAAGTCCGCGTTGGCCCGCCTGTTGAATTCGTCGTCGGCTGGATGCGGTCAGGCAATGGCTGGGCGTTCGCTCGGGTCGACCCGCAACGCCCTGGAGGCGGTGCAATAGACTTGCGTTTCACTTCTTATGCCAATCAGGCGGAATTCATGGACGACCTGACCACATATGCCTTGCTGGTGTACCGCTACAACCGCTGGAATCTGGTCGATTTCGTCGTCGGTCCAACCGATGTCTTCTGGGTGGGAGATCCGCTCTATGCACAGCTGCCACCGGGACTGACACCCTACTGAACCGCGCCTCTTTCCAAGGTCTTGCGGAAGCACAGTATCAGCAAGGCCCTGCCCGAACTGGAGGATCTCGATGAGTGACACTACAGAGCCCCACTCCCCCGATGCCGGATATTGGCACCTTTGGAGTGACGCCGACGGCATCACTCACCAGACTCATTGCCGGTTCGAGCACCTTGAACTCAAAACCTTTGCACCTCCGGCCAAGGACCTGTGGGTAAAACGGCTCGCAGCAAACCCGGAAGACATCACGATCCTTGTGCTTCAACCGGGAACACTCAATTGGCACCGCAATCCGCAGCCCCAATGGATCGTTCCCTTGTCCGGAACCTGGTTCGTCGAGAGCATGGATGGCACCCGCGTCGAGATGGGTCCCGGCCAACTTTCCTTCGGAGAAGACCAGTTGGCAAAACCTGATGCGAGCGGCCGGGAGGGACACCTGTCGGGTGTCGTTGGAAACGAACCCTGCGTCCTGATGGTCATTCAAATCAGAGATGCACCGAGAGTGGGCGCAGCCTGCAAGATCGATTGAGGGAAGAACGGGTCAGCCAGGCTGCTTGTAGGCAAAGCTCGCGTTCCTTGCCTAAGCCCCTGCTCCAGTAGTTATTTCGCCGGATCCTTGTCCGGAGACAGTTCTTCCTGGAACGACAGTTCAGGCTCTTCCCTGGCATCCTCGGCGGAGGCATAGACACCGGCTTGCTGCAGTTCTTCTTCAGCCAATTCACCCAGAACTTTTTTCCCGGCAGCAACCCTTTCACGCGCCTCGGCCATGATTTTCTTGGCCAGTGCTTCGTCCCGGTCCATGAGTTGCTGAAGCGCGTCCGCCTCCAGAACCAGGAGCTGGCAATCCCGATAGGCAACCACATTCGCGGTCCGGCGGGTCTGGTTGATCAGCGCGAGTTCGCCAAAAAAATTACCTTCGCCAAGATAGATCGTGTCGTGCTGAAGCTTGATCTCCACTTCCCCATCGGAGATGAAATACATGCGATCAGCCACATCGCCCTTTTCGGCAATCGTCCCGCCCTTTTTCACGCTTTGCGCCTGTAGAAGTTTTGCCACTTCCGCGATTTCCGTCGCCTTGAGGTCTTCAAACAAAGGGACGCGCGCCACCATCGACCACGTCACCACAAAATCCCTGCTGTGGATCTCTCTTGCAAAGGCAGAGGCTATGATGCCCACCGGCAAGGCAATCAGGCCGTAGCCCATCAGCATGACGACGCTGCCAACCACCTTGCCCAGATTGCTGACCGGTACAACGTCCCCGTAACCGACAGTCGTAACCGTGGTGATGGCCCAGTAGATGCCGTGCAGAATGCTGCGGAATTTCTCCGGCTGCACACTGTGTTCGATCAGGTACATCAGCGTCGCCGCCATAAGGATCACGCCGAGAATGATCATGCTGGAGCCGATCAGCGCCTTCCGCTCGGCCACAACTGCCGAAATGAGCGAACGCAGGGCCGGCGAATACCTTGCAAGTTTCAGAAACCGCAGCAAACGCAGGATGACGACAACAGTTACCGCCTGATTGGGCAGGAACAGGACGAAGAGCAGCGGCAATGCGCCGATGAGATCAACGATGGCATCCGGATGAACGGCGTAGCGCAGGCGCGACCAGACCGGGCCATATCGGCGCAATGGCGGATGCATGTCGGCCACATAGAGGCGCAGAATATATTCGATCAGGAAGATAAAGCCGCTTCCGAGTTGCAGGAAGCGCAGATGGTGACCGAAAGTCGCCCGGATCGCAGGAACCGTTTCCAAAACCGCCAGAACGATGTTGGCGAGAATGAGAAACACAAGGACATGTCGCAGCGTACGCGCCGCCACCCTCCTTTTTCCCGTGTCTTCGAGCACTTCATAGAGCACTCGCTTGAAGTCCTGGCCGTGCACGCTGCACTCCGTTGTTCGAAACAGGCCCCTTACCCGGGCCGTATCTTCTTGAATAACCTTACAATAGTTAAATTCAAATCCAACTGCCGCTGCGTTTCACGTCCTGCGCGCGAAGCCGTGAGGTTACGTTGCCGGATCGTGATTGGGCAAAATTGTCGCAGGGCCCATCTCTAGAAGGGTAACCACCGCTCTTTGAGGAGGGAAAAATGACTTTTGAAACAGACAAAGTTCGCGCTGCGGAAACGACCCCCCATCATATCGTTCTGAAAATGTTGATTACGTCGACCTTTCTTGCAGCCGCTGCCTTGGCAATAACTGCGATCGCTCACTAAGAATTCCGCGACCCCTAATGAAAAAAGCGTGCCTCACGGGCGCGCTTTTTCATTTTGCCTCGAACACCGCTCGACCATCAGGCCGACAGGCGAACTTCCGCACTTTCCCGATTCTGCGGCGTTGCCCTGTGTTGGCTCGATTTCACATAGCGGCATGCCTGGTTCCGTCCGCGCCGTTTGGCCTTATAGAGCGCCTTGTCCGCGTGGTCGTAAAGCCGTTCGAACACTTTGCCCGACACTTTCGTGTCCGTGAGTCCGGCACTTGTTGTAAAGGCAATGTCCGCCTCATCGGGATCAATCTTGAGAATGGAAGCCCCCAGACAGACCTTTTGCGCCAGGAGATCCAGTTCCTCTCCAACGCGCCCGTTGATAAAGACTGCGAATTCCTCACCGCCGATCCGCCCCAGGATTGCGTTCTTGCCGGCAAACGACTTCAGAAATTCGGCGAACCCGACCAGTACCTTGTCGCCTCCCTGGTGACCATGGCGATCATTGATCCGCTTGAAATGATCCAGATCGAGAAGCAGCAGCGTCCCTTTCCCTTCCTCAGGATCCTTCAGCTGCGCATCTACACGCCTGATGAAGGCCCTGCGATTGTTCAACCCGGTCAGAACATCCGTATCCGCCATTGCCTGCACCTTGGCTTCTGCCCGCTCCTTTGCCAGCAACAGGCAAACGAAAACGGCAGCAACAGTGTGAAGCAAGGACAGGACGATCAGAACAAACAGCCAGCTGGAGACCGGTAGCTTGTCCGTGAACCCAATCGGCATCCAGACGGGAAACGGTAGAACGACAAGGTGCAATACAGCAAAGCTGGTAAAGACGAGAACACCCGCCTTGCGCCCCGGCAGCACTTCTCCCGCCTTGCCGCGAAAAATCTCAATGGCAGCCAACGCATAAAAAAGCGCGGCGGCCGAAAATATGTAGAGCTGGCGATTGAGCGCCATGGTTTCGATGGACTGGTCGTAAACAAATCCAACCGGAACCAGACCGAAAACAACCGCGAAGGCGAACAACCATGGCGGCCTTCTGCCGAAGAATGATCGAACTCCAAGCCACGCACATGACAGCCCGACCAGGAACAGCATGCAGCCGGCATATTCGCTCATCCACTCGGGACCGAAAGGCCGCAGGACGATCAAGACGCCGCCGACCGCAGGGGCCCAGAAAGTGAATGCCCAGAACCTGAGGTAGGTCGACCGGAAATTGGACCTGAGCGCAGCGCTGACAACAACAAGAAAGAAAACGTAGACGGTGGAAAGGCACAGCAACACGGCAGGCACTGACAATATCAGCTCCACGTGTTCACTCCTTTCAGCCTGCCCATCCAATACTGGCAGGACCATGAGCCGACTCGCGTTTCAAGACAACACTCCTTTGACGCAAACGTGACCCTTGGCAACAGTTGAATTTGACCAAGCGGAATTTCCGCGCGCGCGGCACTGCGATTGGACTGAAGAGTTCAGCATGGCCAGAGGAGTGTAGGAGGCACAAATCGCAACTATTCCTTCAATGGGCCACGGCGCAGCCACAGTTCCCACTCAGGCTTGAGACGTTTTCACACTGGAAAATCTGTCTAGCTCAGCGATGAAACGACTGCTTCTTTTCTTTCTGGCAATGACGCTGGTTCTTTACCTCGTCAACGCTTCCTGGCTCGCCCCGTCAATGCATGACGGTGAGATGAAGGTCATCTCCCACAGGGGTGTTCATCAGACATACGATCGCAAGGGTCTCGATCGCGACACCTGCACAGCGACGCGAATCCATCCTCCCGAACATGCATTTCTGGAAAACACCCTTCCCTCGATGGCAGCTGCCTTTTCGGCAGGCGCCGATATTGTCGAGCTCGATGTCCATCCCACCACAGACGGGAAGTTCGCCGTATTCCACGACTGGACCCTTGATTGCAGAACGAATGCAAGCGGTGTCACCCGCGACCACAGCCTCAGCGAGCTGAAATCCATCAATATCGGCTACGGATACACAGCCGATGGCGGCAAGAGCTTCCCGTTTCGAGGCAAATCGTACGGCGGCATTCCCTCCCTTGCGGAAGTCCTGGATGCATTTCCCGATGGGCAGTTTCTGATCAATTTCAAAAGCAAGGACGCAAGGGAGGCTCAACAACTTGAAAAGCTTCTAGCTGCTCATCCCGGTTGGAGACCGCGTGTCTGGGGCGTCTATGGCGGCGAAGAACCAACCCGGCAGATGGGAAAATTGGTTCCGGGTATGCGCAATTTCACGAAAGCCGACACCAAAACCTGTCTCAAGGAATACATAGCCGTAGGTTGGTCAGGCTACGTTCCGCAGCCCTGCCGGGGCCGCCAGATCCTGGTTCCATCGAACTACGCGCCCTGGCTTTGGGGATGGCCCAACAGGTTCCTGAAAAGAATGAACGACCACGACACCGAGATCGTTCTGGCGGGGCCGCCCAACGGATCAGGCGGCATTGACAGCCTTGATCAGCTTCAATCGGTTCCCGACAATTTCCCAGGCTATGTGTGGACCAACAAGATTGAAGTCATCGGTCCGAGCTTGGCAGCCAAGCCGTCCAAAAAATAAGGGCGGGATGCCTTTGCCCCGCCCTTTTCGAAAATCCAGTTTGGATTGCGATCCAGCCTTACAAGCTGGTCAGATGGGTCTGAATAGCTTCAATTGCCGTGTCCGCCTTGGAGCCGTCGGGACCACCGGCCTGAGCCATGTCAGGACGGCCGCCACCGCCCCGTCCGCCCAGAGCCTCCGATCCGATGCGAACCAGATCGACGGCGTTGACCTTTTCGGTCAGGTCCTGCGTAACCGCAGTCACAATTGCGGCCTTGCCGTCGTCGGCAACATTGATCAGCACAATCACGCCTGAGCCGAGTTGGGCCTTGGCCTCGTCGGCCATGCCTTTCAGGTCTTTCGGATTGATGCCTTCAACAGTGCGCGCCATCAGCTTGAAAGCGCCAGCGTCCTTGACGGGAGCTCCGCCATTGCCACCACCACCCATGGCGAGTTTCTTCTTGGCATCCGCCAGTTCTTTTTCGAGCTTGCGGCGTTCTTCAACGAGCTGTGCGACACGTGCCGGCACATCATCGGCGCCGATCTTGAGGATACCTGCAATCTCACGCATGCGCTTGTCTTGCGCGTCGAGGTAGGACCGTGCCTCGGCACCGGTTAGCGCCTCAATACGGCGAACCCCGGCCGCAACAGCACCTTCAGACACCAAAGTCACCAGACCGATATCACCAGTGCGCCGAACATGGGTACCACCGCACAGTTCCGCCGAATAGGGTTTGCCTTCTTTCGGGCCGTGCAATGCGGTTCCCATGGAAACCACGCGGACTTCATCACCGTACTTCTCGCCGAAGAGTGCCATGGCACCGGCTTCGATCGCATCATCAACGGCCATCAACCTGGTTTCGACCGGAGCATTCTGCAGGACGATTTCGTTGGCGTATGTTTCAACGACAGCCAGCTCGTCATCACTCATCGGCTTGGGATGGGAAAAATCGAAGCGCAGACGATCAGGCGACACCAGAGATCCCTTCTGTGCCACATGCGTTCCGAGCACTTCACGCAGAGCTTCGTGGACAAGGTGCGTCGCTGAGTGGTTGGAGCGGACGGCACTACGACGGTCATGGTCGACCTGCAGCTCAAGTGCCAGTCCCGGCACCAATTCACCTTCCTCGACCGTGACGCTGTGCACGAAGAGGCCGTCTGCCTTCTTCTGGGTGTTGGTGACCTTAATCTTCAGGTCAGTTCCCGACATGAAACCGGTATCGCCAACCTGACCACCGCTTTCACCATAGAACGGTGTTTGGTTGAGAATGACATATCCGCTTTCGCCTGCCGACAGCTTGTCGATTTCCTTGTCGTCCGAGGCAAGGGCGACAACTTCACCTTCCGCAACCTCGGTCTCATAGCCAAGGAAGTCGGTGGCACCGTGCTTTTCCTTCAAGGCAAACCAGACAGCTTCGGTCGCAGCTCCCCCGGAACCGGACCAGGCAGCACGCGCTTCTGCCTTCTGCCGCTCCATTGCCGTATCGAAACCATCAGTGTCGACAGAGATGTCCCGGGCGCGAAGGGCGTCCTGGGTCAGGTCGAGCGGGAAACCGTAAGTGTCGTAAAGCTTGAAGGCAGTCTCGCCATCCAGCTGTCCGCCCGCTGTCAGGTCTTCAGTTGCACTGTCAAGCAGACCAAGACCACGCTCGAGGGTCTTGCGGAAACGGGTTTCTTCCAGCTTCAGGGTTTCAGTGATCAGGTCTTCGGCCCGAACCAGTTCAGGATAGGCACGTCCCATCTCACGCACCAGTGCGGGAACGAGCTTGTGCATCAGCGGTTCGCTGGCGCCAAGAAGATGCGCATGCCGCATGCCGCGACGCATGATGCGGCGCAGGACATAGCCTCTGCCCTCATTGGACGGCAGAACCCCATCGGCAATCAGAAAGCTGGTGGAACGCAGATGGTCTGCAATTACGCGGTGACTGCCAAGAGCAGCTCCTTCCGCCTCTACGCCTGTCGCATGCTCGGACGCCGAAATCAGAGCCTTGAAGAGATCGATCTCGTAGTTGTTGTGCACGCCCTGCATCACGGCAGCGATGCGCTCGATGCCCATGCCGGTGTCGATGGACGGCCGCGGCAGGTTGAGACGTTCATCGGCAGTCTGCTCATACTGCATGAAGACGAGATTCCAGATCTCGATGAAACGGTCGCCGTCTTCTTCTGCAGAGCCTGGAGGGCCACCCCAGATGTGATCGCCATGATCGTAGAAGATTTCAGAACACGGACCGCAAGGACCGGTATCACCCATGGACCAGAAATTGTCCGAGGTCGGAATGCGTATGATCTTGTCTTCGCTCAGTCCGCCGATTTTCTTCCAAAGGTCGAATGCCTGATCATCCTCGGAATAGACGGTCACAAGCAACTTGTCCTTTGGAAGGCCAAATTCCTTGGTGATCAGGTTCCAGGCAAGTTCGATCGCCCGGTCCTTGAAATAGTCGCCAAAGGAAAAGTTCCCGAGCATTTCGAAGAACGTGTGGTGCCGGGCGGTATAGCCGACATTGTCCAGGTCGTTGTGCTTGCCGCCGGCGCGAACGCATTTCTGCGATGTCACCGCGCGAGAGTAGTCGCGCGTTTCCAGTCCGGTGAAGACATTCTTGAACTGGTTCATGCCCGCGTTTGCAAACATCAGCGTTGGATCGTTGCGTGGCACCAGTGGTCCGGACTCAACGACCTCGTGGTCGTTCTTGTCAAAATAGTCCAGAAACGCGGAGCGGATTTCATTTACGCCGGTCATTCGGGTCTCGCATCGGTCCGGGCCCGGAAAACGGGGCCTGTTGAAATTCTGTAAGGGCTTCGGATCGTTCAACGGATCCGTGCCGGAACAGCCTTTTAACTTTGAGCTCAGACCCTGTCCAGCGGTTGCACACCTGCACCGCCGAGGAAACCTGCAGAATTTCTGCAAGATCCGTCACGTATGCTCGCCGGCACCAAAAAGAAAAGCCTTCCCCTGCAAATCAGGGGAAGGCCTTGGAAGGCCGGACATGCGTCCGGAGCTTGTTGGAGGCGGTAAGGTTCGCGACGCTTAGTCCGCGTCCTCTGCCCCGCCTTCCGGATCGATAATTGCTTCTGCAATCAGACCGGCATTCTGACGGATCGCCAATTCGATCTCATCGGCGATTTCCGGATTGTCCTTCAGGAACTGCTTGGAGTTCTCACGCCCCTGACCGAGGCGCTGGCTGTTATAGGAGAACCAGGCACCGGATTTTTCAACAATGTTGCCCTTGACGCCAAGGTCGATCAGTTCACCGGTCTTGGAGACGCCTTCACCATAGACAATATCAAACTCAACCTGACGGAAAGGAGGCGCGAGCTTGTTCTTGACCACCTTGACGCGGGTCTGGTTGCCAACCACTTCGTCCTTGTCCTTGATCGCACCGATACGGCGGATATCGAGGCGAACGGATGCGTAGAACTTCAACGCGTTACCACCTGTCGTGGTTTCAGGAGAGCCGAACATCACACCGATCTTCATGCGGATCTGGTTGATGAAGATCACCATGCAGTTCGACTTGGAAATGGAGGCCGTCAGTTTGCGCAGCGCCTGACTCATCAGACGAGCCTGCATTCCCGGCAGGCTGTCGCCCATCTCGCCTTCAAGTTCGGCTTTCGGCGTCAGAGCGGCGACCGAGTCGATAACGAGCACGTCGATCGCCCCGGACCGGACCAGCGTATCAGCGATCTCGAGCGCCTGTTCACCGGCGTCTGGCTGGGAAATCAGCAAGTTGTCGATATCGACACCCAGCTTGCGTGCATAAATCGGATCGAGGGCGTGCTCAGCATCGACAAAGGCGCAGATGCCCCCACTCTTTTGCGCTTCGGCAACAGTATGAAGTGCGAGCGTGGTCTTACCCGAAGATTCAGGACCGTAGATTTCAACGATCCGGCCTTTTGGCAGGCCGCCAATTCCAAGCGCAATATCCAGACCGAGCGATCCGGTGGAAACGGCTTGCACCTCAACGGCCTGGCCTTGTCCCATCTTCATGATGGAGCCTTTACCGAAGGCGCGTTCAATCTGGCTGAGCGCCGCGTCCAGCGCTTTTGTCTTATCCATCTGGCTGCTTTCTACGAGTCGAAGTGTACTTTGTGACATGCTCACGCTCCTTATTCCACGACGGACGCGTTGTTTCAATGAAAGCGTTTGTACACATTTTGTTCTCATTTGACAAGTCGGCAAAACCGATTGGTATTAAAATGAAAATGCGCTTTTGTTTCCAATATGTTCCGCTTGGGGCGCGACAAGTTGCCGCTACGTCAGCGAAAAAGGAGAACAACTCGTGATTCTACGTACAGACAGAATCATTCAGCTTTCAGCCACACCGGTTGCCGCGAGCTTCACGATCTGCTAGCCCGCCTCTTCACAATTCTTCAGTGCCGGTTTCCGGCCTGACTACGGGAAAGTATTTGAAAAGTGTCTGCCTCTGTCGAAAGCCGCGTTATTTCCATTGGAGCGCTTCACTTCGATACGATTGCGCATGCGTCCTTGCCGATTCGTCCCGAGACGTCCACACCTGCCCGTCACAGTTCCAAACCCGGCGGTGTCGCAACCAACATTGCCCGCGCGCTCGTCAAGCTGGGAATAGAGACCGGCCTGGTTGGCGCTCTTGGTGAGGATGGCCCGGCCCATACTCTGCTCTCTCAGTTGACGGCTGAAGGGATCAAGCTGTCGCATCAGGTCAGGAAGGGTTTTTCAACCGGACAGTACCTGGCATTGCACGATCCCGACGGCGAATTGGCCGCAGCCTGCGTCGACGACAAAATTCTTTCCGAAGCACCTCCTGGCCTGTTCGACAGGATTATTGCGGAATTGAAGTCCAGCCTGCCTCACGGAACGATCTGGTTTCTGGATGCAAATCTGCCCGAGGCCATGCTTCATCGGATCATTGAAACGATCGGCAAAGGCAGGCTTATTGCTAATGCTGTTTCAAACGCCAAGGCCCCCCGACTGAAAGCCGTGCTGGGCAAGCTGGATTGTCTCATGCTCAACCGAGGTGAAGCCATAGCGCTAACGGGACTGGCAGAGGAATCGACCGCCGAAAGGCTCGTCGACGCCTTGCACAACATGGGTTTGAAGAACCTGGTGCTAACGAGCGGAAGCAGTGATGTGCTTCTTTTGGAGAGTGGTTCCCTCACCCGTTTTTCCCCGCCTCCTGTTGACGTTGTCGATGTAACGGGAGCCGGAGATGCGTTGACCGCCGGTACGATTGCCGCACTCGCAAATGGAAAAGCCCTGAAAGAAGCAGTCCCTTACGGATTGTCCGCTGCGGCCATGACGCTGCAGAACACCGGTGCCCTGGCACAAGGTTTGTCCTGGGATGCCATCGAAAATTTTTGACCTAATGGACAAATATGCACCTTGGCGCGTCCGTCCCGGACACCTATAACAACGCGAAATCCAGTCCGGGCATTCAGCTACAGGACAGCCTCAAGAGAAAGGCTCACACGTGAACACATCTGCCAACACTTCCGCGATGAAGGACCTGATCGTTTACAACGACGAAGTCCGCCAGGCGCTCGCTGAAGGCAAACCCGTCGTTGCGCTTGAATCCACCATCATCACGCATGGCATGCCTTTTCCACGCAATGTCGAAACCGCTCGGCAGGTTGAGGCCGACATTCGTGCCGAAGGTGCTGTTCCTGCAACGATTGCGCTGATGGACGGCAAGATCATGGTGGGCCTTTCAGATGCCGACCTTGACCGGCTTGCCCGGGCGGAAGATGTGATGAAGTGCTCCCGCGCAGACCTGACCTTCGCTCTTGCAACCGGAAGCTATGGCGCAACCACGGTTGCGGCCACCATGATGGCTGCAGACCTTGCCGGAATTCAGGTGTTCGCGACGGGCGGTATCGGCGGCGTTCACAAGGGCGCAGAAGAAACGTTCGATGTTTCTGCCGATCTCGACGAACTCGGCCGTACGCCGGTTTGCGTTGTTTCGGCTGGTGCGAAGGCACTTCTCGACATTCCGAAGACACTGGAAGTTCTCGAGACGAAAGGCGTACCGGTTATCGCCTTCGGAACACAGGAACTGCCTGCATTCTGGTCCCGTGAAAGTGGCCTGGCGGCTCCCTACTCTCTGAATTCGGCAGAGGAAATTGGATCTCTTTTGAAGATGCGGCGGAATTTCCCCGGTCACGGCGGCGTTCTGATCGCCAATCCGGTTCCGGAAGCCGATCAGATCCCACGTGACGAAATGACCGGCTATATCGACGCAGCCATTCGCAAAGCGGACGCCGAAGGCATCAAGGGCAAGGAAGTCACTCCGTTCGTCCTGGGAGCTATTCTTGATCTGACCGAAGGACGTAGCCTCAACACGAACATTGCTCTTGTGCGCAACAATGCACGACTGGCCGCCAGGATCGCTGCCGAGCTCGTCTGATCAATTCTGACAAACACAAGCCGGACAGGTTTGCTCCGGCTTGTGTCTTCCGATCCATCTATTACGTAACGCTCGACAGCTCTGCATCCGGACTTCTCCATTCGGCATCTCGCCCCGAAAGACCTCGGCGCCCAGCTTTCCGCACCACCGCTGTCAACTCCTTCCGGCGATACATATCTGTCGCAATCTGCGCTTATGGCTTGTACAGCGGCAGCACACGCTCCAACTCTCGTTTCAGGCGTTGTCGCGAAGGTGCGCTAACCCATTGACATCGCGGCGTACGCCTGCCCTAACTGACGAAACAATGCAAGCAAGTCCAGGCAGCGGTTCTCAAGTCGATTGCTGCCAGAAATTCAGGAGGAAGTCAGATATGACAGACGCGGCAGCACCTGAAACGCAGGAAAACGCATCGAAACCGGCGGGCGGCTTCTCACCGCTTCAATATCTTGATCGCGCCCTGACGACGCTCCGCGACATCGGCATTACACCGGAAACGGAAACCGATGCCCCAATCAACGCTCTGCTGGAGCAGATTTCGGATCTGTCTCCCGACAAGGTTCTGATCATCACGCGCACACTTGGACAGGCTTCGAATTTCAACGAGGTTGTCCGTTCCCAGGTCCAGCAGATGGACATTGGCCAGCGGTATGAGGAAATAACCGACGCGTTCAACTCCATTCGCGACGATGCCAAGACGCTGGTTGACCAGCTGGCCGACGGGAAGATTTCCTTCACCGAAAACCTTGCCAACAAGTGGCGCGACATGCGCCGTGGCACGATTTCCGACCGTTTCAAGGACATTCGGGACACCTACAAGGACGTTGCCCGTGCCACCAAGGATCAGATCGAGCGCGAACAGACCATATTGGAGGCATACCGGGACTTCCGCGGCGCCCTGAAACAGGCTGAAGTAACAGCTCTCGAAATCCTGAATATCGCGACGGAAAAACTGTCCGGAGCCAAGAAGGCACTCGAAACCGCTTCAAACGAGGTGGAAACCTATTCCGGTGACGACCCTGCCCAGAAAGCTCGCCTTGAGCTCGCGCGCGATGAAAAGCTGCGGGCGATGCAGGACGAGGAGAAACGCTATCAGATTGCCAAGGATCTCTCCGACAACCTGACTGTCGGTTACAACACTTCTGAAGTCATCATGGCGCGTCTGGTTCAGACTACAAACGCCAAGGAAAGGGTTTACGCCCAGTCCGTCAGCTTCTTTTCCACCAACGAGTCCGTTCTGACAGCCTTGAACGCGTCCTTCACCGGTTTGCAGGGCTTGCACGAGTCCACCGAAACGCTGAACGCCATGAAGGAAGGCATCAACAAGAGCCTGGAAACGCTGGCTGAAATTGGCGATGCCGTCCAGAAAGAAGCTCTCAAGGCTGGCTACGGCCCGACTGTCGCCGCAGCATCAGTTAAAAAGCTTGTTGATTCTGTCGTGAATTTCCAGGTCCAGTCCCGTGAGATCATCACCGAAATGCGGGATATGTCGACCAAGAATTCCGAAGAGATACGCAACGCCGTGGAAGACGGAAAGCGCCGGCTCGCAAAGTTGACTGCACAAGGCCAGGGGCTTTAATCGGCTAAGGACTATCGGGCCGGCTGAATGACCCGGCCCGTCCAATTCAAGAAGACGGCATAGATGGCAAGCAAATCCGACGCCCCCCTGGACGACCTCATGATGGCCATGGACGTGGTCGACACGCTGCGGCACGAAGAAGGCCAGGTTGCACGGGAACTGAAGGCAGACGAGCGCGACGCCGCGATGGTCAAGCGTCTGCGTGAGGTCTATGCCGCCCAGGGCATCGAGGTGCCAGACCACATTCTGAAAGCGGGCGTTGAGGATCTCAAACGCGACCGGTTTGTCTATTCCCCGCCGTCTGCCGGTTTCCAGCGCACGCTGGCGATGGTCTACATTTCGCGCAGCACATGGTCGAAATGGCTCGCAGGAGCGGTAGCCGTATTGGTGATCGCCGTAGCGGCCTGGTATTTTCTGGTCTCTCTCCCCAGGCAACAGGCGGAAGAACAGCTGCTCGCCCGCTTGCAGGCCTTGCCGGCAACCTACACCGAGCTGGTGGACCGGATCGGCGACCTGACCGAAATTGAGGATATCGAGGTGAAGGCGCAAAGCCTTGCCGATGATGGCAATCTTGCCCTCAAAGACAGCAACAATGATGCCGCCTTCAAGGCAGAAGCAGACCTGCGTGAACTTGCTTCAGGACTTCAGGAAGTCTTCGAGGTGAAGATCATCTCCCGCGAGGGCGTGCCAACAGGGATCACCAGAATTCCCGAAGCCAACGCTGATACCGAGAATTATTATATTGTTGTCGAGGCGATCGACCCGGATGGAAACGTTTTGAGGCGCAGCATCGTATCTGAGGAGAACAGCACCGCCGAAGTCGTCGACAAGTGGGGCCAGCGTGTGAGCGAAAACATCTACAACGCGGTTCGCCGGGACAAGATGGAAGATGGCATCGTGCAGAAAGGCACTCTCGGGCAAAAGCGCCGGGGAGAATTGGATATCAAGTGGCGCAGCGGTGTTCAGGATGGAGCAATCACGAAATGGTAGGAATGATGCACCCGTCCTTTCCATCGGAGGCTAGCGCATGCTGACAGGCCGCCAGACCCTTGGAACCATCGAGCAGTCGCTCGCGGACCTGCGCCGCGAGGAAGCGGACCTGGGCAAACGCATAGAACGCGCGACCCGGTCCCTGACCGACCTGCAGGAACGGCAGAGCGAAGCCTATCGCGATCTTGCGCGGTTTCGGCTTGATACCGACGCTGCCGGCACATTGAACACCCGTCTGGACAGCGCGGCCAGGGAGGCACGGCGTCTGCTGGACAAGCGCAGCGACGACTACAAGGTTCTGACCGACCAGCTTCGGGAATGCGAAAGCGAGCGAAATCAGCTGCAGAAAAAGCGCCTGGATCTGGATACGGCCCGCGACGCCGCTGAAAACCAGATGGATGAACTGATGGAAGCCGTGGACGGCCGGTTGGAAAATGACAGCTCCTACCTTGCTCAGCGTGAGGCGGCCGAAACAGCTCTGGCAACGGCTGAGGCTGCTGCCAGCAAGGCCCGGACCTCAGAAGAGGACAGGCAACAAAAGGGGAAGGCCTACGAAGCAGATCCCCTGTTCCTGTACCTCTGGCAACGCGGTTTCGGAACACCGGACTATGGTTTCCGCGGTCTCGTCCGCTCACTCGACACCTGGGTTGCCCGTCTGATCAGGTTTCAGGACGCACGGGCGAACTATGCCATGCTCACCGGAATACCGGAGCGGATGGCAAAACATGCAGAGCGATGTGAAGAACTGGCCCGGCAAGAGCAGGCAAAACTCGCCGAATTCAGCCGCAATGCCATGACGGATGCCGCTGGCACCGACCTTGTCGGCACGATCGAAACCTTGAGCGAGGAAATCGATCAGATTGATGCCAAGCTGGACGGTCTGGATCGGCGAATAGAGACATTGTCCGGTGCCCTGACCGAGTTCTCCAGCGGTGAGGATGCGGATTTTCAAAAGGCCGAGGAACACCTGTCCGTATCGCTGCAGGCGGACGACCTGAATGATCTTTGGCGGGCAGCACTGGACACCCCCTCGCCCGAAGATGAAAAGATCATTCAAAGGATCGAGGATTTCAGAGACCGGGTTGAACAGGTCGCCAGGGAGATCCGGCAGGATCGCGAACTCCAGCGCGACATCAGTCGACGCCGCGCAGAACTTGCCGATGTCATCAAGCGTTTCCGCTCGAAAGGCTATGGCAGCTGGGACTCGACCTTTTCCGACGACAAGCTCACCACGGTGCTGCTCGGCGAGCTGATCAAGGGGGCGATCACGGGGGCGGACTATTGGGCTCGCGCGGAAAGAGCCCACAAGCGACGCAAGCCGCGTGGCCGCAAGGTCGCCTTTCCCAATGGTACCGGCCTGCCCAAGTCGATGGGCGGCTTTGGCGGTTTCGGAGGGTCCGGTCGCGGCAAGGATGGCTTTGGCGGCGGCGGGTTCAAGAGCGGTGGCAGTTTCGGTGGCGGCGGCTTCAAAACAGGCGATCAGTTTTAAGGTCTGCCTGGCTCTGTACTGCCTGCCAATGTGACGCCACAAGGCTTCGTTAGGACATGATGTGTCAGTATTCTGGCACTTGTGCGGCTTAAGGCATGGCGGTCACGAGCAGTTTTGTTGTACTACACAGGAACCTGTTTTAGACCGATTCATAATATGACCATTTCAAACTCGGGACTTCCGATGCGACGTATCGTTTTGACCAGCTTATGCGCTCTTACACTTGCTGCCTGTCAGTCCGGCTCGCAGACGACTTCGCTGCCCAACCAGCCGCAACTGAATGTCCCGGCGGGCGCACAGAGCGTCAACATCGCGGCGGACCCGATGACGGTGCGTGCCGCATTGGTCTCAAGCGCACAGGAACGTGGAACGGTGATCTTGCAGGACCAGCCCAACATGGTTGTTCTGGAACGCCCGATGAGCGGCGAAAACCCCGCGCTTGACGCAGAATTCGGCCCTTCCGACAACGGTCAAAGGGTCATTCGCATACGCGTCCGTTTCACCGGCACGCCTTGTCAGACCCTGGCCGTTCAGGACCTCGCCGTCATCAACAATGTGCGTACGGCGCTGGAGCAGAGCTTCGTGCTTCCAGGCAACCCGAACACGATGCAAAGCCTGCAGGGTCTGAAATCCCGGGCTGAGCAGAACAGCTCCTGCCCAGCGGTCGCCTCCTAAGGCCTGCCCGCGCACAACCTAGACGCCAAACGGCCGATCTGCGACAATCCTTCGTTTCGCCAATTGATTGCGCGCGCAAAGGGGAAGTTCATGCTGGCCCGAATTGCATTGTTGCTGGTCGTCATTGTCGATCTTATGGGGCAAGGGTTGATCTTTCCGATCATCAATACCTTGCTCATTGATCCCACCTCGACATTCCTGCCGAAGGAGACGCATTCCTCAACCCGAGAGTTCTATTACGGATTGGTGAGTGCGGTCTTTTACCTCTTCTGGTTCTTCGGTGCCGCCTACATATCAAAGCTTTCCGACCATATCGGCCGCAAGGTCGGAATTGTAATCTGTCTCGGCGGTGCGATTATCGGTTATGGACTGACCATTCTCGCCATCGAATTTTCCAGTCTCTGGATGCTGGTGCTCGGACGCGCCGTCTCCGGATTTACCGCAGGCAACCAACCCATCGCGCAGGCCGCCCTGATCGATGCCAGCGGGAGCGAGCAGGAAAAGAGCGCAAATCTCGGCTACATCGTGGGCGCATCGGCAATCGGCATGATGATTGGTCCACTGCTCGCGGGCGTTTTGAGCGACCCCACCTTCCTGGGATCCTACGCGTCTGTCGAACTTCCATTCTATACAGCGATCGTTCTGGTGGGCCTGACACTCATTCTCATCATGACGTCCTTTTACGACGTCCGGCTGGAACGCAAGCCCATTGATTTCGGCCTGTCAGAGGTCTTTCTGACACTCTACCGCATCAAGGACTTCCCGGTCGTCCAGAAGCTTTCCTTCGGCTACTTCTTTTTCCTGATGGGCCTCAACGCCTATTACATCTATCTTGCCGACTACCTGATCGAGCGGTTCAAGTTCACAACGTTTCAGAACAGCATGATGCTGGTCATTCTCGGCCTGGCGCTGATGCTGGGCGGCACCGTCCTGGTGCCCTATGTCAGCAAGCGCTATCGCAAGATCCCGACAATCGTCGCAAGCGCGATTGTCATGTCGGTCTTCATCATCCTCTTCATGATCAATCCAATACCGGATCTCAGCTATGTGCTGATCGTTCCGATCCTGCTCGCCTTCGGCCTTGGCTACCCGACTCTCCTGGCCTTGTTTTCCGCAAGCGTCGATGAAAGCCGCCAGGGGTGGGTCATGGGGGTGACCATTGCCTGGTTTACAGTGGGGTCGGGCTCGATTTCGCTTATCGGTGGGCCGCTGATGTCCGTCAGCATCTACATGCCCTTCAGCATTGGGGTCGCCAGCTTCTGTGTCTCCATGCTGTTCATCTTCACGCTATGGCGCAGCCCGGAAGTTCAAGCGCTTGATCCTGAGATCAAAAGGGAACCGGGCGAGGCGCCGGCCTAGAGCATTGAAGGGGGTGAGCCTGCAAAGGCCCTTCCCCCCTTCAGCTGCACGGACCTTTTGACCGTTCATATGACGGGACAACGACACCGCACGCCGTTAAGTACGGAACTCGGCCACCGACGGCTAACGCACGGCGCGGTTCATACCGCCGTCCGACAGGATGCTCTGACCGTTGATGTAGCGCGCCTCTTCTGAGGCAAGGAAAACGCATGCCTTGCCGATCTCGGCGAAAGTTGCCGGACGCTGAGCCGGAATGGACCGTCTGGCGAATTCGGAAAGGTTCACGTTCTCGCAGAAGCCTGGCATCAGATTGTTCATATTGATGTTGTGGCGTGCATATCGGTCTCCGAACAGCTTTGAAAAACTGTGCAAAGCTCCCCTCAACATGCTCATTGGATATGGGGCGCGTGGCTCGACCGTGTTCATGGACGAGATGTTCACGAACGAACCGGTGCCTTGTTCGATCATGATCGGAGTTACGATCCGCGCCAGTTTGACAACATTGAGCACATACATGTCGAGACTTTCGTGCCAGAGGGTATCGGGCAATTCCAGCAGCGGCCCCTCGAAGTCGGGATCAAAGCCGACCGACTTGATGGCCTCCGGTACTCCGCCACCATGGCCCATATTGCTGACGACGGCATCGATACGTCCGTATTTCTCCATCGTCGTGTCGACCATTGCCTGCAAGTCAGCATTATCGAGAACCGAGCCCTGGCAACCAATTCCGCCCAACTCCTCGGCCAGTTCCTTGGAGCGCATAGAAGGCGACATCAGCGAAACTTTGTAACCCGCCTTCGCCATCTCGATCGCGCAACCTTTGCCGATACCCTGTCCGGTTCCAGTCATCAGGGCGACTTTCAAATCAGACATGTGATTGCCTCGCTGTGAAAAAATTGCTCTCTCGCAGCGAAGATAAGGAAACTTGCGTTTGGTTTGTAACGACTTTACGGTACCTCGATGTGAGGTTATCTCACAGCTATGACAAATGTTAGACATCTTCGAGCTTTGCAAGCGTTCGACGCGGCAGCGACGCGGTCGAACCTGAGCAAGGCCGCTGAGGATCTCGGCGTGACGCACGGTGCAGTCAGCCGACAGATCAAGCAACTGGAACAATATCTGGATGTCTCTCTGCTGCGACGGCTGCCCGGCGGTGTCGAGCTCACGGATGCGGGCGCGCGCCTGCACCTGGCGACACAGCAAGCATTTGCAGTATTGGAGCAAGGGATCGGGGCAACCAAACGACCCCGCAAGCGACGTTCCATCAAAATATCGCTGTCGTCCTCGTTGGCGATCAAATGGCTGGTACCGAAGCTCCAGGATTTCCGCGAAAGACATCCGGGTATCTCTGTATACCTGGACACGGACGATCAACTCATAGACTTTGCGGACAGTGATGTTGATGTCGCGTTGCGGTACGGCAGCAATAAAGAAAGTGAGTTATTCTCCGAGCGGCTGGTGAGTGAACGCTTGCTTGTGGTTGCTGCCCCCTCCCTGGTGCCAGAAGGGCTTATGGCGCCTGCATCCATAACAAAGCTTCCTCTGCTGCACGACCAGTTCCATCCGCACTGGGACACATGGGCGAAAGCCGCCGGGCTGCTCGAGCCGGATGTTCAATCAAGAAGTTCAGCCTTCCCCGACTCCGCCGTACTGATTGCAGCTGCCATCGATGGACAGGGTGCAATCCTGGTACGCAACATACTCGTCGCAGATGATATCGAAGCGGGGCGTCTGGTGTGCCTGAGTGATATTTGCATTGAGCAAGAGAGATCCCTGCATTTTGTTTGCCGGGAAGGCGATCAACAATCCCCACCCATTAGTGTTCTCCGCTCATGGCTTACCGAAACCTGTTCGCAGCTATAACCGAAAAGGACGCTTCTCGGATCTGCCTGCCCATTGCAGCATCTCATCATGTGGGCTCGGCGCCATCATCCGCCTTCAGGCATTTTGAAGTGGAGTAGAGACAGAAACGTTCGTGAGTTCACGCGGCGGTTGAGCACAAATCCTGCCTCTACTGTAGTCGAAGTCTGGTCGAAAGGTTCTTCAACCGCATCAAACACTGTTGATGCATGGCGACACGTTATGAGAAACGTGCCGCCAAACTCCTACCATTTGTGAGCTCGTGGCAACGCGCCGATGGCTAAGAGGTTTCAGGCTCCTGGCCTGGTCTCCTTATGCCGGTAAAGCCTCGGGCGAAAACTGCTCTAGAAACTCCGGGCTCGGTGGGATTGGCTTGATGATGTCGATCAGAACCCCATTGGGATCCTTCGTTATGAAGTGTCTCTGTCCGAAAGGTTCGTCCTTTAGAGCAAGCAGGATTGGCAGGCCGTTCTCCTGTGCTTGGTGGTACAGCGCGTCAACGTCCTCCACCTCAAAATTGAGCAGCATTCCCCCTGCCCCGTTGCCGCGCCCCTCCGCAGGGATCGTTTCGTGGGATTTGTCCAGGATCGCCAGGTTCACTTTCTCGTCCTCTTCAGACTGAAGGTGAATATACCAGTCGGCCTCAAACACTGCCTGGAACTTGAAATTTTCCGTGTAGAAACGAGCTGTCTCAGACACCTTGTCCGTCATGAGAACGGGGTAATACTGCGTGCATTTCATGAGATTTCTCCTGATGACCGGTTTTGGTTGGAAGTGAAACTCCGTGTTGTCAGGGCTTTTCAAGCCTACAAAAACGACATACAGTCTGTATGTATTTTTTAACTAACATACAGGCTGCATGTATGCAAGAGGTAAAATCCCGAAGAACGCAAGCTGAAAGACGCGCAGAGACAAAACGCGCGCTGCTTGAAGCTGCCAGGGCTCTCATCGTCGAAAAGGGCTATGCGGAAACCGCAACGCCCGAAATCGTCAAGGCCGCCGATGTCACGCGCGGTGCGCTGTATCATCATTTCAGCGACAAGGCCGATCTGATGCGTGCGTTGGTGCACCAGGAAGCCAATGCAATCGCCACCGAAATCAATGCGCAGACCAGCACGGACCAGACGCCCCTCGATGCTTTCATGGCAGGTGCAAAGGCATACTTTTCAGCCATGTCCGCTCCCGGCCGGGCGAAGATTCTGCTTCTGGAAGGTCCTGCTGTTCTCGGACTGGACGAAATGGCTCAGATTGATCGGGAAACAGGTGGTGCCACATTGCTGGAAGGGCTGCAGCATGCTGCCCGGCATGGTGCCTTGAAAGACATTCCCCTGGAGCCTCTGGCTGCCCTGCTGTCTTCCGCGTTTGACCGGGCGGCGCTGGCAATTGCCAGCGGCGAGGACCGCAGCAGTTACGAGGCTGCAACCAGAAAACTTCTGGCTGGCGTCCTGGGTTAAGGGCTGTTGCAACGACGTTTCAGATAATCCGGTAATTGGCGATACCAATTACCCCGTCGAACCGACTGTAAACAAACCTTCGGTTCGGCGAAAAGTCAGCCAGAAGCCAGCTCAAGTCCCTCTCTCTTCCATTTATCTGGAGCCCGTGGGATCAACCGTGATCGCAGCGACACCACTTGTCGTGCCGGAAAACAAGTTTTCAAGATTTCCCGCTGCGTCCTTCAGAGGTACCTTCTGTCGGATTTCATCATCGGTCTGCGCGTTGGCAGCAAGCTTCCGGGCTTCAGAAACGATCGATAATTTCCTTGTCAGGGTTTGTGCCGAAAGCCAACCGGCAATCTCAAACCCTTCCAGCGCCTGTCGCCGTCCCGTGATCTGCCGCAAGACGTCAAGTTCCACCGTTTCACCCGAAAGATTGCCGACATTGGTCACCTTCGAATGTTCAGGCATCGCGTCTAGCAGGATGCCGGTCATCTGTCCGCCGACACTGTCGATTGCCAATGTGGCACTTAGCCGATGGCACAAGTCCCTCAGCTGGTCTTCGTAACCAACGTCACGCTGATCCAGGATGTGACCGACTTTCATCGCGACCAGGGCATCAATTTGCTCATCGGAACGAACAATATTTAAGACCGGCAGGTTTCGCATCCTCGCAGCGGTATTTACAAGTCGCCCCAGCGAGCTCGCCGCGGCGTTCATCACAATCGCCTTTGCGTTGCTATGTCGCACGTGCCTGAGAAGAGATACGGCTGTCAAAGCGTTGCCGACCTGAAGTGCCTTTGCCAGCGGCAAGTCGCCGACAGGAATGCAAAACTCAGCAGCAGCCACGGATTTCTCGGACCAGGAACCACCACGATCCGGCTGCGTTCCGAAGAAGACACGCTTGCCGGTCAGCAGCCACCCCATCACCCCACCGCCACTGGCAACAACCCGGCCGACCCCTAACCTGCCGGCGGAAAACGGCAAGGTAGGCTCGATGATGTAACTGTTCGACAGCAGCAAGTCGTCCGCCGGAAATGCGCCGCCTGCCTCAACCTCGATCAGCACTTCCCCCGGTTTAGGTTCAGGATCTGGCACTTGTTGCAATTCAACACCGCCATAGTCTTGGGAAAAGGATGTCACTCTCAGGCTCAGCATCTGATTTGTCCGCTCGTATCGATCAATGTTGCGACACCAGATGGGTTGGTGCAGAAAGGTCTACAATCATGCTTTTTCGACCAAACCGGTGCACCAATGAACCAATCAAACACTTCTCAAAAGACGTCGGGCCTGCGTGACTGGAACGATTTGAATGTGCTTTTGACAATTGTCCGGTCGGGAACGATGCGCGCTGCTGCCGATACGCTAGGGATCAGCCATTCCACTATCTCGCGGCGCATGTTTCTCCTTGAAGCCGAACTCGGCACGAAATTGCTGGATCGTCGCGGCCGTCGGCTCTGCCTGACCGAGGAGGGACAGGCCGTATTCGAAACGGCAACGCGGTTGGAAACGCAGATTGCCGATATGCTGCGCGACGCCAGCAGCCGCGATCAGAAGCTGTCCGGCCGCATCCGTGTAACGCTGCCCAATGAACAAATCTTCGAAATGCTTGCTTCGGATCTCGTTCGATTTCGCGAAAGCTATCCTGATATCGATCTGGAGGTTTCGACAACAGCGAGAAAGATAGACCTGAACAGTCAAAGCGCCGATCTGGCCGTACGCATCGTTCCCCACGGAGATCTGCCGGATCCGGACTTGATTGGCAGCATGGCCACGGAAATTCACTTCTGTATTTACGCAACCCCTGGCTATCTTGAGCGGCATGCGCTTCACGACCATCAGAAGACAGAGTTACCGCCTGCACGATGGCTCGGATGGGGCGGAGACCAAACGCAGCCCGATTGGGTGCTTCAGTCACCCTTCCCGCATCTGACAACATATGGTTCGTTAAACAGTCCCCAACTTCAGCTTTCTGCCGCCAAAGCCGGAATGGGCCTGGCTATTCTTGCTTGCGGTCTTGGTGACATTACCCCCGAGCTGACACGTGTTCCCGGGACTGCGCCCTACCCGGCTCGCGATGTCTGGGTGGTTCATCATGGGGCACTAAAGGGAATGAAACGCATCAAGATCCTGAGAGAGTTTCTGACTCGGGCGATTGCAGAAAAGTCGAAGCTGCTCACCGGAAAATCGGTCAAGTGAACTGAAATGCGATGTCCGGCTGAAGCCGGAAATCCTCCCGCCCTTCACACAACTCGAAAGCGTGTTACTGTTTGAACAGTAATTCAGAATTGTTGGTTGAACTCATTGTCCAAAGCATAATTCGGAAGCAGCGGTAGATTGTTGGGGGGACGATCATGAACCTGGCGAAATTCAGCTTGATGCTCGTCGTACTTGTTGATGTCATGGGTCAGGGCCTGGCATTCCCGATCTTCAACACCCTGATGATGCAAGCGGATCTTGGCTTCCTGCCTACCTCAACCACGCAGGCGGAACGCAGTTTCGATTATGGCCTGGTCATTGGCGTTTTCTTCACGACATGGTTTCTGGGAGCGGTCTATATCAGCCGGATTTCCGACAGTATCGGCCGCAAGAAAGGCATCTTTCTGTGTCTGGCGGGATCATTCGCCGGATACCTGCTGACCGTTGCTGCGATTGCGATCAGCAGTTTCTGGCTGTTGCTTTTCAGCAGGGCGATAACCGGTTTTACAGCCGGCACGCAGTCCATTGCCCAGGCAGCAATGGCAGACCTCAGCACCGACGATGCCGACAAGGGCCGTAACATGGGACTGATCGTTGCCGGAGCGGGAATCGGCCTGGTCGCCGGTCCGGTCATTGGCGGCGTTTTTTCGGACCCGACATTGCTCGGCAGCGACGCCTCCCTGTCTCTGCCCTTCTATATCGGTGGAGTGTTGAATCTGGTCGCGGCCGCCATGATTTTGATGTTTTTTCGCGACGTGAATCCGAACCGCCTGCCTCTTCGCATCAATCCACTCGATGTCGTGCGCCTGATCCTCGATATCGGCAAGCACCCCACAGTCTGTCGCGTCACCATTCTCTGGTTCTTCTATATGGCGATGCTGATCACCGCCTACATCTTCCTGACCAACTATCTGTCAAGCCGCTTCGGCATGGACACCGCCGGCACCAGCATCGGCGTTCTGATCTTTGGGGCAAGCTTCGGTGTGACCAGCACCTTCCTGGTGGGTCCGTTTCAGGAGAGGATGTCCCGCAAGACGATGATTGTCTTTTCAGCCGTCACCATGATCGCATCAATCGCGCTGCTGATCTCGGCCTCGACCTCGCTGATCGCATATCTCGCTTTCGTCCCATTCGGTATCGCCCACGGCATCGGCGCACCCGCCTTGTTTGCAATGTATTCGGCAAGTGTCGACGAAACGCTTCAGGGTTGGGTCATGGGTGTATCCGTCGCCATCTGGACCTTGGCCGCCGGCATGAACTCCTTTGTCGGCGGCGAGCTGCTCACATTCGGCATTCGCAATCCATTCCTTCTGTCGATCGGATACGGGCTCCTGCTCCTGGTTGCCGTGGTCATCATTGGCCGTTCAAGTGACATTCGCAGGATCTCTGGCCGCGTAACCGCAAGTGCCTAGGACCGTCGCGAAGAAAGGTGCTCCACAGCCGAAGGACTGCGGGTATGGCCTTTCTATCTGCCCTATCCGTAGTGGTCGGCAAATGCTCTGCTCAATCGCTCCAGAAACAGGGAAACGGCTCGAGGCCTCAGTCTTCTCGAGGGAGATAGCGCAAAGATCCCGATCTCCGGGAAACGGTCGGAAAGCGCAAGTCGCACAAGACGCCCGTCGGCAACGAAAGGCGCAGCAAAGATATCAGGGGTAAGTCCGAGCCCCATCCCTCTTTCGATCGCTTCAAGATAGGCCTGCGTCTGCGAAAGCGTCAGCTTCCACGGAAGATGCAGTTTGCGAACCTTGCCATTTTCCAGCAACGGCCAACTGTCCCCGTAACGAGACGCTCCGAAATTGAGACAGGCGTGCCCCCAAAGTTCTTCGACGGTGGCTGGCTCTCCTGCAGATGCCAGATATCCGGGAGATGCAAAAACAGACAGCCGCGTCGTTGCCAACCGCATTGCAACAAAGCTGGAATCTTCAAGCGAGATAGCAAAACGGATCGCCACATCGATCTGATTTGCAATCGTATCCGTCGACGTGTTTTCAAGCACGAGATCTACCAGCACCCCGGGGTGGTCCTGCTGAATGGTCTCAACAAGATCCAGGAGAAACGGCGTCCCGAGTCCTTCCGGCGCTGCCACCCGGACCAGACCACTGACTTCCCTGCCCGGCTGAGACTTTACCCCTTCTTCCAGGCCGGAAATCTGCTCCAGGGCTGCCTTGCATCCCTCATAGTAATCCCGCCCAACAGTCGTCACGTCCATGCTGCGCGTGGTGCGATTGATCAACCGGATGCGGAGGAAGTCCTCAAGTTCGGCAACGTGGCGGCCGATGATAGCCGGGGTGACGCCCTTCTCCCGCGCAACCCGGGTAAAGCTTCCAAGCTCCACCACGCGGCAGAAGATCTCCATGTTTCTAAGCCTGTCCATATTCGATACTTATAGTATCTTATTTTGTTATTTGAGTGACATTTATGATCACAATACCCTGAATTATCTTCGGCTTACTCCATAAGCGCCAGACGCCAGTGATGAAGGAGAGGCCCTTGTCCAGAAAAACAGAACACACATCGAAGCAGACCATCATCCGAACCTGGGAAGACAGCAAGAAATTCTGGATGTCTTCGAACGAGTATACCGGTGTCGTTGTCGGCAAGGAGGCGACCGGCTCCGAGTACGTGATCAGTGACGGAGTGATCGGCCCCGGAGGTTTTATTCCCGATCATTTTCACAAGTGGGAGGACCAGACATTTCATGTGCTTCAAGGACAACTTGAAGCCAGAATCGGAGAGAAAACCTGCGTCATCGGCCCTGGTGATACCGTGCATTGTCCACGCGGTGTCTCCCATCACATGAAGAACATCGGTGATGGTGAAGCACGGCTCATCAGCTACATCTTCCCCGGTGATTGGGCCGAAGATTTCATGGCCGAGACATCCAGACAGAACAACGCAGGCCTCCACGACCAGCAACTGATCGAAGACCGCTTTGGAGTTGTCTATCTCTGATGCAGAGACACCGGGACGCGCGCGTTCAGCGCCGGTTTCATCAATCCAGGGACACTGAATTATGAAAAAGCTCTTGGCACTCTCGCTTGCCACGACCCTGACGGTTGCAAGCAGCCACGCACAGGACCACGATCACAACGAGGCAGCAGGTCGGTTTGACCCTAGCAAGCCCGTCATGACCGAGGTTGCCGACGGGGTCTACCAGTACTTCCACTTCTACTACACCAGCCTGGTTGTCGTAACAGATGAAGGAGTTCTGGTGACGGACCCTTCAGGAGAACCTCGAGCAGCTGCAATGCGCGAGGAGATCCGCAAGATCACCGATCAGCCGGTTACGAAAGTAATCTATTCGCATGATCACTTCGACCATTCCCGAGGTGGTCAGATTTTCAAGGATGAAGGCGCCGAATTCACCTCCCATGAAAACTGCACGGAACTGCTCAGCCGGGACCTGGAAAACAAGGTCGTGCAACCCGACACGACCTACCAGGACTCATTGCGTGTCAAAGTCGGCGACAAGAGCGTCGATCTGCATTACTTCGGCCCAAATGACGGCACCTGCATGAGTGTCATTCACATGCCGGAGGAAAAACTTCTGCTCGCCGTCGACTGGCACTTGCAGGGCTATGTCAACGAACCACACAGGCTGGTGGCCCACAATTATATCGGTGTTCTCAATACGATGAAGCGCGTGCGTGAAGAACTGGAATTCGACATCGTTCTGTCAGGGCACATGCCCAGCTCCTCCCCGGAACAGTTCGAGGAAGACTACCGGTTTAACCAGGCCCTGTTTGATGCAGTCTGGACGGGAATGCGCGCTGGCAAATCGGTCGAAGAACTGAAGAAGAGCATCAAACTGCCCGACTTCAGTCACTGGCGTGGCTACGAAGAAAACTTGCCGGCGCATGTCGAACGCATGGCGTACGGCATCTGGCACGGTAACTGATTGAAACCTGGTCAGGCGTGTGTCACCTGGCCAGGGCCTTGTTGTGTTAAGGCAAAAATTGAAGTTCTCTGCCCCATCGAGCGCTAGCAAGCGTTCAGCACGAAAAATTAGAGCCTAAGCAGTTCGCCTCTATTGCCAAGATGGCCTTTACCTGCCTCACACCGGTTCTCTGGATGCAGGGAAGTCACACCTCAATCCCGCAAGATGCAGCCACTTGTTCTGTCCGTGACGATGGGGTTCGTGACCACGATCAACCACCGGGTGGGCTTAAGTCATTGCAAGTCGCCTGACTGCGGAGGAAGACTTGCCTTGCTGTTGCGGTCGTCCGTACCCGCACTGTCGCAACTCTATCCAGCAGAAACATCATCCCTGGTTGGGAAACGGCAACTCCTTGCTCACCTCGTAGACCTTTGCGTCCATGCCTTTTGCCTTGAGCGAACTCAGAGCCGCCTGGAATTCTGCCATATGAGGCGTTGCAAAATGGGGTTTCAAGGCATCCATTGACTCCCACATTTCGTAAATTCTCAGTATGTTCGGGTTTGTGGCGTCGAAGGAGGATTTATAGGCAAGGCATCCTGGCTCCTTGGCCGTTGCCTCGTCCATTGCCTGAATCGCGCTACGTTTTTCGTGAATCTGATTGTCTTCAAATTCGACTTCGACAGTTACGATAATCATTCGATTTCCTTCCTTGTCAGTTTCCGAACTGGCCATTGCTTCTTCAATCAGCTCGAACCCGGTCAGAAGTCCCAGACCAAGTACTTGAACCAGCGTTCGTCTATTCATCGATTTTCCCTCATTTCCGTCTCCCGCAGTTTCCGCCGCAAACTGGAGATCATCCTTCGCAGACATTCGCATTACAAAATTACAGTTTTTGTAATTTTGAGTTTATTGACAATATTTCGATTTTTGTCAATCTGTAAGAATGACGGAGATTAGACAGAGAATCCTGGAAGCCGCTGTACGGGTGTTCATGCGCTACGGTGTCGGCAAGACTCGGATGAATGACATTGCTCAGGAAACCGGCATCGCAAGACCAACCCTTTACGCGTCCTTCAAGAACAAGGACGAAATCCTCAGTGCGTCCATTCTGCATTATTCGGATTTGTCTCTCGCAGGAATTCGGCACGAATGGGATCACCTGGACAAGCTGAGCGAAAAACTGAACGTGTTTTACGAAAGAGCAATCATCGCGTCCTACCAGATCATCTCCGCCTCTCCGGATGCCCGAGACATGATTGGCGGGCACAATGCTGTAGGGAAGGCAGCCACCAAGACAGCACAGCTGGACAAGATCTCCGCGTGGGCCGAGCTTCTCGATCAACACTTGCCGAAAGACAAGCTCTCTTCTGTCACCAGTGAACAGTTGGCGGAGTACATTGTGCTTTCATCACTCGGCCTGAGAGACCATGCCGAAAGCGAAACCCAGCTCCGTCAACTGCTGGAAGTACAAAAGCAGGGGATTCTGGCGCTTCTGAATTGCGATTGAATTGGCACAGCTCGTTGCGGAGAGAACCTGCCTCCAGAGACAGACATACGATCAGTGAAGTTGGATTTAGTCTTGCGAACCATGAGGAACTTTATATCTGAGAGCGTGCGGAGGGCGTCGATTTCAGAGTTTCAACCGAATTGGCAAGGGTCAATCCCGTAGAACTCGCATGGAGGTTCAAAGTGAAAGGTTGAACGCACTCCACGATGGGTTGGTTAAACTTTGTTCAACGCTTTCTTGGGTTTATCTATTCTTAATATCTTATTAAACCAACTAATCTACTCTAAGTAGAAATCCCGATTTATTTTATTTTAGGGACTTTGCCAAAATGTTTCCGGCGGCACGGATATCACTTGAAGATATGCGGACCTTCCCTCGCAAGAGGTGCAAGTGGAAGGGCATTCTGAAATTTCAGGATACCCATCGCCCTTGCGTTGTAGAGGACATTTCCGTCGGCGGTTGCCGGGTTGCCGTAAACACCAAAGACTTGAAGCAGCGCGAGAAAGTCACCATCGAAATTGAAAGCCGCAAGCTCCGGTTTCACGGTGAAGTTCGCTGGGCCCGCCTGGACGAAGCAGGCATCGAGTTCCTGTACATGGACTGAACGGCGTCCGTTTGTCACCTTCACACGAGTTTCAAGGACTGCTCCAAGTCGATCTCTTTGTTGCTGCAAGCACACTAAGATCCCGGCATTTCCGCACTGCCAAGATCACATGCCTCTCCGGTTTTAGGCGCGCTCTTCTGGTATTTCAGGCCCGCCAGCAAAACCTGGCTGGAAACCAGGATCGTTGCAGACAGTCCGGCCAAGAGCAGGAAGAGACCGTCAAAACCCCAGGCCTCGTGAACAAGTGCTATCAATGGCAGCGCGGCTGACATTGCCAGGAAGGATACGAGGTAACGAAGACCGAACGCTCTTGAACGGTTGCGACCGCGCGTGGTGGTCCCGATGAGAAAGTCGTTTACAGGGATCTGGCCGAACACACCCAGCATGAACCCGAGCGCAACCAGGTACCCGGCAGCTCCTGTCAACCCCGGCATCAGCAGGAAGAAGACCGTCTGGATGGCAGCGACCAGCGCGAGTGTCGGACGTCCGCCGACCCGATCCAGCAAGTAGCCGGTCAGGAGCTGCGCCATTGAGGCAGCGGCAAATACCGAAAAGGCAAGAGCCCCGAGTACAGACGCCGTATGCAGTTGCAGAATGCCGATGGCACTGGTCGCAATCCTGTCGGCCAAACCGGTCAGGCGTTCCTCGAAAATCTCGGGCAAGGCGACCGTGGTCGACTGAAAAATCGCACTCCCCAGCGCCGCAGTCAGAAACACGCAGATCAGGATTCTCCAGGCCGATCCATGATCCCGATCCGGTTCCTTTGCACCGCCGCCTTTGGGGTTGATTTCCAGCACTCTGATGTCACGTGACACCCGGTAGTAGGGCCATGTCAGGCAGATCGAAATCAGACCGGGCACGAAGAAAGCGGCACGCCAGCCTGCCGTGTCGATCAGGATTCCGGTGAACAGCGCAGCCGCACCGACGCCGAGGTTTCCCCAGACACCGTTCACGGCCAGCCGCATGCCGGTTTTCTTCCAGCGGGCAGTGACGATCGCAAGACCGACAGGGTGATAAATCGCCGCAAAGATGCCGATCAGAAACAGGCCAACGGCAATTTGCCCCGGCGATTGCGCAAATCCGGTCAGGATAGAGGTCACACCGAGGCCGAAGAAGAACACACACATCATGCCGTCCCTGCTCCAGCGATCAGCCAGCCAGCCTGCAGGCAGAGAGAATATGGCAAAGGCCGCAAATCCCGGCGTGCCCAGCAACAGTAGATCGGAATAACTCATCTGCCAGCCGGTACTCAGCGCCAATGCCACAACAGTTGCAAAGATCAGCATGACGTAGTGGTCCAGAAAATGCCCGGCATTCAGCAGCAGAAAATAGTGTGTGTCGCGTGCGTTCATTTCGGCCTCTTGATTGACCTGCCCATTGTGAACTTGACCGCCTGGCGATGTCTGGACAATAACTATCGAGAAATGGACACAACAGGAAAACAGCATCAGTCACGCAGCACGAATGCCGACGACTACCAGGACCTTCCCCAATCGATGGCCGTCCTGCCAAAGGTGTTTGAGGATGGCCATGTAATTGCACCGCATAGTCACAAGCGCGATCAGCTGCTTTATGCCATTTCCGGCGTCATGCGTGTCACTGCGGCTGACACGAGCTGGATCGTACCACCAGACAGGGCGCTCCTGATGCCTGCCAGACAGGAACACGGTGTCGAGATGCACGGTAAAGTCCAGATGCGAACGCTCTACATCGCTTCTGTCAGACAGGCTGAAATGAAAGTACTGAGCGTCCCTTCCCTGTTGCGAGAGCTGGTTGTCGCCCTCGCGCAGGAACCGATGGACTATTCGAACAATAATCGGGCCGAACGTATCGCTGAACTGATTGCGATAGAACTGGAACGCTGCGAAACATTGCCTTTGAGCATTCCCCTGCCGGCGGATCCCCGATTGCAAAAACTGTGTTTGCAGATCATGGAAGATCCCTCTCTGAGCGCTTCTTTCGATCATTTGGCAGCAGAAACCGGCGCCTCTGCAAAAACACTGGCACGTCTATGCAACAAGCAATTGGGCATGAGTCTTGGCGAATGGCGTCGGAGAGTGCGGTTTGCCGCGGCCATGGAATTGCTAGCCAAGGGAACACCGATCAAGATCGCGGCTTCCGCATGCGGTTATTCCAGCGCAGCTGCATTTTCTCATGCGTTCAGGAAAGAATTCAAATTGCGACCGTCGGAACTGCAATCGAAGCGATAAGCATGGCCAGCATTTGACCTCACAGCGTCAGACCGACATGCTCTCGGAAAACGCTCCATCCACCGTGTCCACCGGTGGCCCGCATACTTCTCTTAGCCGATCCGCATTCGAAATCAGGTCCTGCAGCGTGACGTTTTGAAGTTCCTGGAAAAAAGCCCCTAGCGCAGATTTCAAGGCCGGCCTGAGCAGACACACGTCCTTGATGACGCAATCGCAGTTGCCGGCGCTGGCGAAACACTGGGCGAGTTGAAAGTCGTTTTCCATCAACTGAACGACTTCGGAAACGGTGATGTCTTCCGGTTCAGCGTCCAGCCAGATACCCCCGTTCCGCCCTGCGGATGAAGCAATATATCCAGCCTTACGCAGTATTTGTACGGCCGCCACAACTTGTGAGCGATGTGAATTGCACTGTTCAACGACAACATCAATGGAACATCTCTGATCGGAATGAACAGCGAGATACATTAAAATGCGCAATGCTGCGTCTGTGCGTTCGGTCAAACGCATATTAAATCGAGCTCTTGTTAAAACTTCTAATGGATCGAATGCAGTTTACGTAGCACCGCAAAATCTGCACCGCATCCTTTATCTCAGATATAATATTTTTATTTTATGATATTTATCATTGAAATAATTTGCTAGCGCTTACCGCAAGGATAGAAGATTCTTGCGAGGAGGGGCGCAGGTATGGATATGTTTGGGACGGAAGTCCTGGGCGATTATGTCGAGCACATGGAGGTCCGGGAACAGGACCTGGTGAATGTGCGTGAGGTCTGGCGCATCCTGTCGCCGAACATGCGGAGCATTCTGGGTGAATTCTACAAGACCCAGTATCTGGTTCAGGCGCACAGCCAGTTCCGGAACTTCAATGTCGAACGACTGATCGAGAAACAGTTCGCTTATTGGAACAACCTGTTTTCCGGAGCGATTGATTCCGCCTATCGTGATCAGGTCCGCAACATCGGCATGACGCATCGGAAGTACAATATCTCGATGGGCCAATACATTCTGGCCTATGGCTGGCTTCTCAACCGCTTTGAAGAATCGGTCCGGAAATACACCAGATGCGCTGAACGAACCCTCGATCTGATGTCATCGGTCAGACGCCTTGTTTTCATCGACATGGCACTGGCGGCTGACGCGTATTATGTGGTTTTCGTTGACTGATCGTGATCTGCTCAGAAGGCGTGAGCTTCAAGTGTCACGCCGGATCTGGGTCAGTTTCGAGCGCAGGTAGAGCAGGATCGGCATGAGCCTGATCCTCACTCGAACACCTTCGAAGCTCTCAGGACGCGTGGATGTCAGACAGATTTCGATCCGTTCCAGACAGATCAGCACCATGTCGATATCTTCGCTCTGCTCTTCCCTCTTGGCCAGTGCTCTGGCCTTGAGTTGGAGGCGCCTGATTTCACGCTCGAATTCTTCATCGGCCAGGGAGACATAGCGTAGTTCCTCTTCCTTGACGCCGAATTCCCCCAGATCGTTTGGGAGGGGCTTGTCCTGACTGCCCGGCATGACGCTACATCCCCGCTATCTTGACCAGAAATTCTGCGGAAACCTCCTTTAGATGCCTGGCCTGCGTGGACAGATCTTCCGTCCCACTGTCCACTCGTCTTGCATCCTCCAGCGTTCGTTTTGCGCTTGTACTGATTCCGGATATCGCCGTTGAGGCATCCCCTGCTCCGCCGGCAGCCAGCTGGATGTTGCTACTGATTTCCTGGGTTGCCGATTCCTGCTGCTCCACTGCGGCCGCGATCACGGCAGCGATTTCATTGAGACGCTCGATCGTCCCGTGAACATTCTCGATCGCTGATGCAGAGGACGCTGTAACCGATTGAATTTCCTCAACTTGCGAAGAAATCTCCGCCGTGGCCAGCGCGGTCTGTTCGGCAAGCGTCTTGACTTCGGAAGCGACGACCGCGAACCCCTTTCCTGCGGATCCTGCTCGCGCTGCCTCTATCGTTGCGTTCAAGGCAAGAAGGTTTGTCTTTGCTGCGATGTCGTTGATGAGCCCGATGATCTCGCCGACCCTGCTTGCGGCAATCGTCAGGGAATTCATGGTTTCAATGGCAACCGAACTGTTTGAAGCCGCCTCTTCTGAAATCTCGTAGGACTGGGAAACCTGGCGACCAATCTCCGACACCGAACTCGCCAACTCCTCCGACGCCGCCGCCACGGTGTTCACGTTGGAAGCTACCTGCGATGCGTTCTGGTCGGCCGAGGTGGCATTGGCGTCCGTCTCGGTAAAGGCCGTCATCAACTCCCCAGCGGTATTCTTCAACCGACCGGCGACAGTATCCAGCTTTACCGATACGCTTCCGACGGACTGCTCAAAGACGTCAGCCAGCTCAGCCAGGGTATTTCGCCGGTCGCGCTGGCCCGCTTCGATATAGACAGAGATTGCATAATCCATATCGAGCAGCGCAGCCTTGGTGATGGCGTCGATCACCGTGGCACGTTGTTTCAGCCATTTCGGGGAAATGCGCAGTCGAGACTGCGGCTCAAGCAGTTTCCTGGTGAGCCCTGAGAGAATGAAATTGTAGCCGCCGATATACCATCTGGGTTCGATTCCGAGCCGGTTATGGACTTCGCCGATACGGGTCACGGACTCGACATATTCATCATCGAATGTCGCATTGGTGATGATGTCCCAATGGCGTATCTGCATCGATTTCGCGTGTTCGATATGCTGCGAGGTCTGAAAAAAACGCATGACATCAGGTTCTCCACGCACCTGCGCATAAAACCCATCCAGCACTTCTGGTAGAGCTTCGAGAATAAAGCCCTTGCTTTCCAATAAAGCGTCAACGAGTTCTCGATCGAACCCAACAAATTCCATTTTCTGTGAAGTTTTACCCGTCACGTCAAAAGCCCTCCCGAATTTAACGCTACGGAATATTGAGAGCACTCACTTAACAATAATTTTATCTAGTTTATTTATAATATTTAGCACCTAACGACAGGCAACTCCTCCTCAACGTCACAAATTTGATTTTTCTTTCCAACTCGCTGTTTCTCGCATGCATTTTGCTGCTGGACGGGGCAGTCCCGTCCAGACGTAGAAATCGTTTTGCCTGAAGACGTCCGGTATTCACTTCCCGCAGGCGGCAGCGATCAGAGCGGCAGTGTCGTAAAACTCATGGAAGGCGACGATCTTGCCGTCCTTGAACCTGACATAGTCAAGCTTGGGAGACTCTGCACGCGCGCCCGTCGATTTGTTGATCCACGCCGTCGATCCGATGGCACAAATCCGGTCACCGTCAACGACATAGTCGTCAATTGTGTAATACTCCATGGACCAGCCATCGAGCAGCTCCTGCAGATAACCGCGCACTTCTTCCTTGTTGGTCCTGGGTGCGGTGAACCTTACTTCCGGGTTCTGTGCCATCGCCAAAGAACGGAAGTCCACTTGATCATCCATCAGATCAAGCCACTCTTCGGTGCTCGCGCCCTTTGTTTCATGCCATCGACCATAGCAGCGCTTCAACGCTTCCAAATTGTCTTTGTCTGTCATAACCGTCCTCCTCAAAAACCCCTTAAATCACGCGACTAAGTGTAAATTTCAGAAGCTTACAACCAGATCCTGGAGAGTTCCAAATTGATCGGCCTCACACTGGTGGTTCAGGCGACCCGGGAGATCGATCACTTTGCCATATTGCCGACGTAGTGTGCTCCTAAGCCATTGCGTGCAAACAAGGTTTGGGAGGATTGATGAAAAGGCGCGATTTCCTGATCGGAGCAGGCCTTTTTGGGCTGTCATCCGCTTCTTTCGGCCCGACGAGTCAGGGTCAGACGGCTCGCCCACCCTCGCCATGGGCGCAAAAGCTGGTTGCCGCCGCCGAGGGTCAGATCGGTGAGACGACCATTTACGATCCTGCCTATGTCGGTCTCAGTTTTCCCAATGGCGACATTCCGCGGGAACGCGGCGTCTGTACGGATGTCATCATCCGCGCTTACAGGGATGCGTTCGGCTTCGATCTGCAGCTCGAAGTGAACAAGGACATGAAGGCGCACTTCAGGGACTATCCGAAGATCTGGGGCCTCAAACGCCCGGATAGAAACATCGATCATCGCAGGGTCCCGAACCTGCAGACCTACTTCAAGCGCCAGGGAGCATCGCTCCCGATCAGCGACCAATCCGCGGACTACGTTCCTGGTGATCTTGTCTCGCAGATGCTTCCTGGAAACCTGCCGCACATCGCCATCGTGACCCACCACAAGTCCCCAGATGGCAAACGTCCAATGCTTGTGCACAATATCGGCGCCGGAACCCGGCTGGAGGATAGACTGTTCGACTTCAAGATCACCGGTCGATATCGTTTCCGGCCAGAGGCCGCGTAAATGCTTGCTGAGGAAACGCTTTCGGTTCGCCTCGGAAAGTCAGCCATAGACCGCTTCGTGGTGTGAATTGGCAACCTGCTGGGCCACCCTTGCCGCGCGCGCGATCAGCTCGTTGCGTGGTTCGCCAATGTAAGTCGCGGTGAACCTCAGCGGCGTCGGCTGCCAGCCGGGATCAAAATTGGCAATCCTGTTTTCCTCGATGAACTTGCCCCCAAGCACATGCGGCAGAATGCCGACGCCGATCCCGGCGGCCACCATTTCAAATCCGGTGGACAGGGAATTTGTCGGAAAAATCTGAGCAGTACTGCCATATCGGTCCCGAAGTTCCTGTGTCAGCTCCCGGTGCGGACGCGAATTGCGGTTATAGGTGATGACCGGGGTGACGCTGAGATCCGGTTCCTCCAGACCGACCGGCCGATACCAGTCCAGCTGAAACGGCGGCAGTTCGAGATTGTCTGTGCTGTAGTCGGAAATCGGCCCCATCAAAATGGTCAGGTCCAGCGACCTGTCGAGCAGCATCTCTCGCAGGTTCAGCGATATATCGACTGACACTTCGATGTTCAGCTTCGGAAAATTGCGATGAAGTTCCGTGAGAAAATCCGGCAACCACGTCTGAGCAACGGTCTCCGCCACCCCTAGCCTCAGCAAACTGCTGATACTGTCCTCGGCCATCACATCTCCCTTGATGCGTTCCGTGATCGCCATGATCTGTTCCGCGTGATCCCGCAGGAGAACACCTTTTCTTGTCAGCACAACACCGGTGGACACCCGGCTGAAGAGTTCCGTCCCCAGATAGGATTCCAGGCTTGCAACACGGGCGGAAACAGCCGGCTGAGAAATGTTCAGCTGCTCTGCTGCCTTGCGGACACCTCCCATTCTGGCAACGGCCAGAAAGGTCCTCAATTGCTCGAAAGTCATGTCAGCTTCCTCATGAAGTGATCACAAAAGCTGATCACTTTGGACAAAAAATGACGATTTGACTTGATCATAGATCCACCGCAGCATTTTGCCAGTAACTTTCGAGGTGGAAATGACGAGCGAACCAGGCGTGTTTTCCGATCTGTCCGACATGGATATCTTTTCGCAACGGGAAGCCATCCGATCCGGTAGCTATTGCGGACATACGGCCGGTCTGGCCAAAGGCAAACTTCAGTGCAATCTGGCGATCCTGCCCGGCGAATTCGCGGATGATTTCCTTACGTTTTGCCGCCTGAACCCGAAATCCTGCCCGTTGGCAGGCGTATCGGAAGCCGGTAGCCCCTTCATCAGGCGGCTGGGCGAAAATGTCGACATCCGAACAGATGCCGCGCTTTACAACGTCTACCGCTATGGAGCGCTGGACAGTCAGGTTCAGGACCTGAAATCCCTCTGGCGGGAGGATCTCGTCGCGTTTGCGATCGGGTGCTCGTTCACCTTCGAGAACGCGCTGCGCCGCGCCGGTATTGCCATGCGCCACATCGACTGCAACGTCACTGTTCCGATGTATCGAACGTCCATCGAGACAGCAGCAAGCGGTCCCTTCGGCGGTGGAACAGTCGTCTCCATGCGACCGATCCCGGTGGAACGCGTCGACGAAGTTCATGCCATCTGCCGCAACTATCCGCTCGCGCATGGCGCACCTGTTCACGTCGGCGACCCGTACGCAATCGGGATTACCGACATCAACCTTCCCGATTGGGGCGAAGCGGTATCGGTACGTGAAGATGAAGTTCCCGTGTTCTGGGCTTGTGGGGTAACTCCTCAGGCCGCAATCATGCGGGCCAAGTTGCCTCTATCGATCACGCATGCTCCGGGAGCGATGTTGATAGCCGATGTCGATGAACTTACCCCACCACTTTACGTTTACAACGATAACTAACTGAAAATTCTAGATAAACAGAGGATGGACAAACGATGAAAAAGATCATGACGCTTTCGGCGATCTCGATGATTGCCCTTTCCGCAGGTTCCGCTGTGCAAGCCGAAGAGCTTGCTGTTGTCGGCAGCTGGAGCGGCTTGCCGTTGCACAAGCAGTACGAGGCCCCCTTCTGGGGCGAGAAGCTCCCGGAAATCTCTGGTGGTGACCTGACCGCTGCACTGACGACACACGACCAGATGGGTATCTCTGGCGGTGATGTCTTCCGTCTGCTTTCGCAAGGTGTGTTCGACGTGGGTATGACGGTCGCCGATTATGCCGTTTCAGACAGTGTGGCACTTGAAAGTCTGGACGTGCCGCTGATCGCAACGGACGCAGCAACCGCGCAAAAGGCGGTAGAAGCGGCAAGACCGATGGTCGACGACATTTACCGTGACGTCTTCAATGCCAAGGTGCTCGGCATCGCCCCCTACCCGCCGCAGGTCGTCTTCTGCAACGGCGAGATCGGCTCGCTCGATGATCTGAAAGGCAAGAAGATCCGTGCCTCTGGCCGGATGACCGCCAAGTTTCTGGAAGCTCTCGGCGCGGAAGGCGTCAATGTCAGCTTCGGCGAAGTTCCAGGCGCATTGCAGCGCGGCGTTGTCGATTGCGCGATCACCGGCGCGGGTTCCGGCTACAATGCCGGTTGGTGGGAAGTCTCCACTCACCTGATGCCGATCCCTCTCGGCGGCTGGGACCCGGTTGTCACCGCCATCAATCTCGACAAGTGGAACGCTCTCTCAGATGAACAGAAGGCGACGCTGGAAAACGGCGTGAAGGAACATCTGGAAGCGCCAGCCTGGAAGACCGCACAGAACGCACTTGAAAATGACATTGCCTGCCTGACCGGCAGCGGCGAGTGCCCCTATGGCGATGCCAGAAGCTTGATCCTTGTGGAAGCAAGTGAAGCTGATCAGGCCAAGGCGAAGGAAGTGCTGATCACCGAGGTTCTGCCGGACTGGGCCGAGCGGGCTGGCGGCGACTGGGCAAAACGCTGGAGTGACAGCGTTGGTCAGGTTACCGGTGTGCAACTGGAAACGAACTAAGGCCACGATCTCATGACTTCCCTGGTGTCCCTCATTCGGCGGATCAATGACCGCCTGGCAATTGGCGTTGGGCTGATCTTGCTCGCCTGCGTCGCCTTCACGCTCCTGGAGATCGTGACACGCCGATTGGGCGGTTCACTGGGGGGAGTCGATGAGATTTCCGGATATGTCATGGCTGTCACCACCAGTTGGGGGATCAGCTATGCCCTGACGGAGCAGGCTCATGTTCGTATTGACTTGCTTCGCCAGCGGCTGGTTCCCTTCGGTAGGGCAGTCTTCGACATAATTTCCCTGCTCTGCCTGGCCGGAACGGCAATTGTGGTTGCCTGGCGGGGCTGGAGCGTACTTGAAAAAACGCTCTCAACGGGTGCACGGGCCAATACCCCTCTGGAAACTCCTTTGTGGATCCCGCAATCCTTGTGGTGGGCAGGCTGGGTCTGGTTCGCAGTCTCGGCCAGCATTCTTCTGGTTTCCGTGCTCGTGAAATTCCTGTCTTCCGATTATCAGTCCGTCGATGACATCGCCGGCGCCAGGGGGGAAGCATGATCGCCTTCACTTCCGTCGGCCTTCTGGGGCTTCTGACGCTTTCCATTCCGGTCGGCATCGTGCTGTTTCTATTGGCCTTTGGCATCGACACGTTCTTCAGCCCGTTTCCACTGATGCGTGGCCTGGGACAGGTTGTCTGGTCATCCTCCAACAGTGCCACTCTGATCGCTATCCCGCTCTTTGTGCTTCTGGGTGAAATTCTCGTTCGCAGCGGCGTGGCAAGACGCACTTATGCAGCACTGGAAAAATGGGTGGCATGGATGCCCGGTGGGTTGATCCACGCCAATATCGCAACATCAACGATGTTTTCGGCAACAAGCGGCTCCTCAGTCGCGACAGCAGCGACAGTTGCAACCGTCGCCATGCCGCAGGCCAAAACGCTCGGTTACAATCAGAAGCTCTTCTCCGGAGCGATTGCCGCGGGCGGGACGCTCGGTATCATGATCCCGCCTTCGATCAACCTGATCGTCTACGGCTTCCTGACCGAAAGCTCGATCCCTCAGCTGTTCCTGGCCGGTCTGGTCCCGGGACTGTTCCTTGCCGCGCTTTTCATGCTGATCACCGTCATCATCTGTGTCTTCAAGCCCTCGCTTGGAGGTCCACGTCAGTCAAGCTCCCTTGGTGAAAAGCTGGAAGGCTTGACGGATCTGCTGCCAATTCTAGGTCTTTTTGGCGCAATCGTGGGCTCCATATACGCGGGGTGGGCAACTCCGACCGAAGCAGCAACGGTCGGAGTTGCCATTTCCTTGCTGATCGCCGCACACCAGAAAGCGCTAAACTGGGAGATGCTCTCAAAGGCGCTGCGGGGGTCGGTCAAGACCTCCTCCATGATCATGCTGGTCGTGATCGGCGCGTATGTCCTGAACTTCGCCCTGACCGCGGCAGGGGTAAGCCGTGCGTTACAGAATGTTCTGAACGGCCTCGGTCTTGGTCCGCTGGAAACCCTGTTGGTCATCATCCTGATCTACATCATTCTGGGCTTTTTCATCGAGACCTTGTCGCTGATGGTGGCAACCATCCCGATCGTTGTGCCGATCATTGTCCAGCTCGGCTATGACAAGATCTGGTTCGGCATCCTGATGATCATCCTGGTCGAGATGGCATTGATCACACCGCCGGTGGGCCTCAACCTTTATGTCGTTCAGGCAGCGCGCAAGTCAGGAAGTTTCAGCGATGTCATGCTGGGCTGCATTCCCTATGCGTTGGCAATGCTTGCCATGGTTGGCCTGCTGATCCTTCTGCCGCAGTTGGCCCTGTTCCTTCCCTCAACCTTGTAAGAGGCTTTTTCACATGAAGTTTCAAACGGAATCCGGAGTGCTGACCTGCACTCCGACCCGGCTTGTCGTGGCCGGCTGGACCGGACGGGACCGCGCTGCGGTGGATCACCACATCGAGGAACTGGCCGCCATCGGCGTGCCTGCGCCTTCCGCAGTTCCCCTTTACTATCAGTGCTCGCCGTCGCTGCTCACACAGGAGACCCGCTTTCAGGTTCTTGGTTCCGACACTTCCGGCGAGGCGGAACCTTTTCTTCTACAACACGAAGGAACGACCTGGATCGGGCTTGCCTCAGATCATACGGACCGTGCCCTGGAAGCCCACTCCGTGGCCGCCTCCAAGCAGGTCTGCGCCAAGCCGGTTGCCGACTCGCTTTGGCGGTTTGATGAGGTCAGCGACCGGCTCGACAGCCTCAAGCTTCAGTCGTGGATCCGCGAGAACGGGGACTGGGTGCCCTATCAGTCAGGGGCGCTGGCATCGATCCTGCCATTGCAGGATCTGATATCGGGTGCTGGTCTGACAAACGGAACCGCCATGCTTTGCGGCACCTTGCCGGCAATTGGCGGGGTGCGCCCGGCAACTGAATTCAAGATGGCTCTCACGGATCCGCAAAGTGACCGGTCGATAGAATGGGCCTACAAGACCTCTTACCTTGAAGTTGTTTCGTGATATCCATCCGTTGTGTCATTTAAAAAAGGACCAGAACGCAATGAGCACCCCGTTTCCCTGGAGCAACAAAAACACCGAGAGCAGGCTTGAAACGGCTCTTGAAAGAGCTTCCGGGGAAGCAGCCGCCTCTTCTGTCTTTACCAAGCTGCTGAGTGACCGGGCCCGCCGGCAGGCATCTGCCGCAGCTGATGGTGACTCACCGCTTGCAGGTGCACTCATCAGCGTAAAGGCATTGTTTGATGTGACCGGCGAGGTAACGACTTCTGCAACGAAGGTTCTGATAAACGACCCTCCGGCCCAACAGGACGCGCCAGCAATTGCCCGCCTCGACGCTGCAGGTGGTGTTTTTGTGGGCTTGACCAACATGTCGGAGTTCGCCTATTCCGGCCTCGGTCTCAATCCGCACTATGGCACGCCGCAGAACCCGGCCTACCCAGGCTGTGCTCCAGGTGGATCGACCAGTGGCGGCGCGGTCTCCGTTGCGCTCGGAATTTGCGACATCGCCATTGGCAGTGACACTGGCGGGTCCTTGCGAATTCCGGCGGCATTCACCGGCATCACGGGTTTCAAGCCGACACAGGCGTCTGTCGCGATGGAAGGTGGCAAGCCTCTTTCCGACAGCCTCGACAGTTTCGGCCCCATGGCAAGAACTGTTGCCGAATGTGAACTTGCCTGGCAGGTCATGTCCGGCAGGCCTCTTGCCCCGTCCTTTCCCGCAAAGGCACGCCTTGCAGTGCCGGTGAACTTCGGTTTCACGGAAATGGATGAGCAGGTCGCCGATGGCTTCAAGGCCGTTGTTCAAAATCTGCGGAACGCCGGACTTGAGGTGATCGAAAAGGAACTCGACTGCATCGAGCTCTACGATCAGGTTCCGCCCTGGCACATGACATCCGTGGAATCGCGCGCGCATTACGAAGACCATTTCCAGGCTTCACCTGATCAATTCGACTCACGCGTTCATTCGCGCATGGCAAGGGCTGAGGAAATCACTGCAGTCGAGTATCGACAGACGCTGAACCGGCGCGCCAAGCTTATTGCAGCCTTCAAGGAAGAACTCGGACAGGACATCCTGCTTTTGCCGACGACCCCCAAACTGCCCCCAAAGATCGAAGACCTTGCCGACGACGAAACCTTCAATCGTCTGAACCTCTTGGCCCTACGCAATCCGTCTCTCGGCAACGTCGCCGACGCGTGCGGCATCGCCCTTCCTTACCAGCATGGCGGCAACGTCTTGAGCGCTATGTTGATCGCCAGCGGTGGTCGCGACGACGCACTCCTGGCATGTGCGAAAGTGGTGGAGCGTACGCTGGCAGACCCGATCTAAGCCAGCGACCTAGTCTGCCAACGACATAGCTGTGGCATCGCCCGCTTTTCTCCATGGATTGATGCGTAAGCCTTATGTGCTCGAGCCAACACTCAGATCCTCGACAACTTTCTTCACGCAGTCGATAAACGCCCGCTGCTTGAGAGTTGCGCCACGGCGGCTGGGATAGATCGCCGACAGGGTTGCCTCAGCAGCAGCCCAGTTCGGCAAGACCGGCTGCAGCGCCCCGGACCTGCATTCGGAAGTCACCGCATAGGCCGGAAGCAAGGCGACACCTCCATCCGCGACCGCAAGATTTCTGAGTGTGGGAAAATCGTTGACTATCACGGCACCGGTCACATTCAGATCCTGATGTTCATCTTCCTGCGTCAACGTCCAGTGCACCGTCCTGTCCCCGCTCGCCATAACCAGACACCGATGGGACAAGAGATCTGCGGGTGATCGAAGCGGAGGCGACCTGGTGAGATAGCCGGGACTGGCATAGAGGTTTTGAGGCAAGACGCCTATCGCCTGCACCATCATCGACGAATCCTGATTTTCACCGATACGAAATGCCAGATCGAAACCGTCGTCGATCAGGTTCGTGCGCACGTTCGTCAACTCCAGGACGACCTGAACGTTCCGGCACAACTCGGTGTAAGCCGCAATGGCCGGCGCGATGATCTGTTGCCCGACCAAGACGGACGCTGAAATCCGCAACTCTCCGGCAGGTTTAGCCAGGCTTTTCTCGACGACAGCATCCGCGGCATTCGCCTCTTCCACCATCAGACGGCAATAGTCTGCATAACAGATCCCGATCGGTGTCAGCCGACTGCTGCGCGTGTTCCGCTCGATCAGCTGAACTCCCAACCTCTCCTCAAGCCGGGCGAGACGGCGGCTGACATTCGACTTCGGTAGCTTCATTCTATCCGCAGCACCCGTGATGCTGCCAGCTTGCGCAATAGCCGCAAAGATCGCCAGATCGTTCAAATCTCTTTGTTCCAATTTTAGAACTCTCTTTTGAAATTTCGCATAATTGATCCAAATATGGATCAGCCTCATATTCCGATCAAGCAAGACGACGCGATCGACCGAACATCTCCGGAAACGAGATTTCTCCTCACCCGCAAGTCCTGCCTGAAGACGCTTTCGTTCTGCATCACGGCAAACTGGCGTGTTCTCGCAACTCACTGCCCACGTGGCATTTTTACGATGCCCTGGGGCCGACAACTCGTTGAAAGGGGACGACAATGTCCAACAAGTTCGCTGAATTTCTAACGCCCGACAACGCGGTCCTGGCCATGATCGATCACCAGACCGGCCTGCTCGCCAGTGTGCGTGATATTCAACCTGAAACCCTTCGCAAGAACATCAATGGCCTGACGAACATGGCCAAAACCGCAGGAATTCCATCTGTCGTGACCGCTTCCATGCCGGAAGGTCCGAATGGCCCTGTCTCTTCGGAAATCACCAATGTGCTGGGTTCCGAAGTGATCAACCGCGCCGGTGAAATCAACGCCTGGGACTCTCCGGAATTCAAGGCGGCGATCGAGGCAACCGGCCGCAAGAAAATCATCATGGCCGGTATCGTCACCGATGTCTGTCTCATGTTTCCGGCTCTGTCCGCAGTCGCCGAAGGCTACGACGTCTACGCGGTCGTCGATGCGTCGGGCACCTGGGACGAAGTCACCCGCGACGCTGCCATGCTTCGCATGAGCCAGGCGGGCGTCAAGGTCACCACCTGGGCTTCGGTTCTCGCAGAGGTCATGAACGACTGGCGCTCTGAACACGGCTACCCGCTTGGCGGTGTTCTCGGCGGCCACACCGCCTATGGGCTGGTTTACGAGAGCTACCTCGCGCAGCAACCCCAACAACAGGCAGCGGAATAACGCAAGCAGATTGCCCTGGCGCGATGGCGCCGGGGCACAGCCGGGAGTAACCAGCATGGCAGGCAGATTGATTGACGGCACATGGACCCGCGAAGGCGCCAGCATGGCGTCAAAAGACGGACGCTATCATCGTCAGGAAACCGATTTTCGCAACTGGATTTCACATAAGCCCGGCGCACAATTTGCCCCGGAAGCGGGTCGCTATCATTTGTATGTCAGCTACGCCTGCCCCTGGGCCCATCGCACCTTGATCATGCGCAGCCTGAAAGGGCTGGAAAACACGATCTCCGTCTCTGCGGTCGCCCCGGTCGTCGACCAGGATGGCTGGGAGTTTTCCGACGCAGGCGGCAGGTATTCCGATCCGCTGTTCGGCAAGCGCTTTCTCCACGAAATCTATACGCAGGCGGATCCTTCTTACACTGGCCGGGTCAGCGTTCCAGTGCTCTGGGACAAGGAACTGAATACGATCGTCAGCAATGAATCCGCGGAAATCATCCGCATGCTGAATTCGGAATTTTCCGATTTCAGTTCCAATGACAGGGATTTTGCACCGGCCGATCTGCTTGAGGAGATCGATGCGGTGAACGAGCTCGTCTACCGGAAGATCAACAACGGTGTCTACCGCTGCGGTTTCGCAGCAACGCAGGACGCCTATGAGGAAGCGGTCACCGAACTTTTCGATGCCCTGAACACGGTTGAGGAGCGTCTGGAAAAGACAGGATATCTCGTCGGTAACTGCTCAACGGAAGCTGACTGGCGTCTGTTCACGACCCTGATCCGGTTCGATCTGGTCTATGTGTCATTGTTCAAGTGCAATCTCAGGCGGATTGCCGACTACCCGAACCTCTCCAACCTGTGCCGCAGGCTCCTGCACACCGGCAAAGTCGCGGAAACGGTGAAATTCGATCAGATCAAATCCCACTATTGGGCGAGCCTACGCGCCCTGAATCCAAGCGGCATTGTTCCCATCGGCCCGGAGGTTTCGTCATGACGATGCCGATCACGATTGCGGTTACCGACCATGTCCCGCTCGCACAAAAGAATCGCTATGAAGCGCTGGTCGGAGAACTTCATCGGCTCTTCGCGGCTCAGGAGGGTTTCCAGTCGGTCGACACGGTTCGCCATCAGCGGCCCGACGGTGTTGAATACACAGTGCTGCTGCGCTGGGCTAACCAAGATACGGCGGACAACTGGCGCGAGAACGCCGAAATCTCAAGGAAACTGTCCCAAATCGAAGAGATAACGGGAGGGGCAACGCAGTATGTGGAAGCCGCCGGTCTCGGCCTCTGGTTCGATCATCCCGACAACGCCGCCCCCTTGCTGCCCCCGTTCTGGAAGCGCGTTACGTTGAGCGTTCTGGCGGTCTATCCGATGCTGATGTTGCTGCTCGCGTTGAGCGCTCCCTTGATCGGCAACCTGCCGCAACCTGTCCAGGTCCTAACCGTCGTCATAGTCTTATCCGCATTGCTGACCTGGCCGATCATGCCGTGGCTGAGCAAGCTTCTACAGCCCTGGCTGGCGCCCAAGTCCAAGTGAAGGCAAGACCCATGCTCCCGGACTACCACCTCAAGGAAAATCACGTCAGTAAACGGAGCGGCTTGCCTGCCGACATCCGGCAAACCCTTCTGGAAAGCACACGCTCAGAGTGGCAGAACCATCCCAGATACGGCGGCAAGGCCGGCTTTTTCATGATGATCCATCGGGATCTGATCGACGGCGCAGCGAAACTGAACAATGCCCTCGAACGACTGCTGGATATTCCGAAGAGCGATGCCGGCGCCGCGTTCAATCAGATGAATGTGCTGCCCTTTAGCAGACGCCTCATCGGATTTGCACACCATCATCATGAAATCGAGGACCACGCCTACTTTCCGCAATTTGTCCACCTCCATCCGGAAATGAACCGAGGGCTCGCGTTGCTGGATGGGGATCACAAGGTGCTGGACGTAGCGTTGGCAGACACCCAAAAGGCACTGGATAATCTCGCGTCCTCTGAAATCACCCGGGACCAGTTGTCCGCGCTTTACGCTGGCGCTCAGTCGCTCCAGGCAATTCTCGAGCGTCATATCTGGGACGAAGAGGAAATCATCATCCCGATACTTCTGCAGCATGCTTAACTAGCAGCTCCTTTGACGGCGAGGAGTTCCTCTGACGATCCCTCGCATCACATCTAAACCACGGGCGGCGGTAACGAGACCCTGTAGGCGCGTGCGAAAGTAGTTGAAAGGAGTTTGAGGTATTGAAAGCTCTCTACGAATTAATAGTCAAACGCATCGAACAAAGATGCGACATCGATAGAAGACTCATATCCTGGAGCTTGCACTCCCTCTAAGCCAAAGGTGAAAAAATACTTTCTCGCGGCTCTCCAGCCTCTAACCAAACTAGGAAACACAACCTCTAGATCGTCTTGACTTTGCTGACCATCGAGCTCGCGCCAAGCGCCTGCAGCTAGCCAATTGCCACGAGCTAATTCGCTGCTAGAAGGTGTCGGTGAAGAATAGCCATACCTAGTTTGAAGTATACGATTTCTTAATACACAAGCTCGTCGAACTATATTCAACGTCCATCCATCCAGAGCTTTCAGCTGATCAGAATTTTCTATAAGACAATAGAAACCCATTAGACCACGCATTTTTCTTAGCTGCCCACCATCGTATAAGAAGCCTTTTATTTCCTGCTCCTTTAGACCACCATAGAAGCCTCTTCTCATTTCGTAGATCAGGCCCAACAAGTCCCAGTCATACTTCCCAGAGCTACTCGCTCTTGATGAATCATATCCATACTTAAGCGCATTTATTAGATATATATTGATCAGTCTGGATACTTTTATTTTAAGCTTTTCCGCTGTCTTCCCAGGCAAAGAAAGTCCATTTTCTGTAAATTCATAGCCCAAATATGTAAAACTATTAATAGTTCTTATTTCATGGGATTTGCTTGCTAAAACAGCAATTCCAGGTGACTTACCTCTATTTATTATTAAGCCACTTTCTTCACAATGATAGTCGAAGCATCTTTCTAGTCTCTGAGCCTCTTCATATCGGCCACAAATCGCGACAACATCGTCGGCAAACCGCACGAACTTCCCGGACTCGGCAGCTAGTTTTCGGTCCAAATCATGATTCGCCAAATTTGCAAGTAACAGCGATGCTGATGACCCCTGAGGCGTTCCGTTAATTCGCCGTTTGAAATTTTTGCTACGATGATCGGACCGGTCACCATACCTATGATGCAAGAACGACCGAAACACATACCGTTCATGCGGCGTTAGACCCAGCACCGACTTGTCTGAGATCTTTTTTTTCAAATAACTTGAAGGAATGTTATCAAAATACTTCTCAAAATCTATCTGAACAGCAAATAATTTACCCCTCCTATCAAAATCTTTAAGCGCCAGAATTGCATCAAATACATTTTTGTCCGGATGATATGCATAAGAGTGAGGGGAAAGTCGTTTTTTGTTTCTTTGTAGAGTGCGTCTTAGCAAAACATTTGCTAACGCTGCATCCGGAATTCCAAACGCCATGATTCCACGTTTAGAACCGTCGTGTTTTGGAATCTCAAAGAAATATGCAGGTGCAGGATCGTAGTCCTCACGCAAAATACTGTGCCAGATCGCAGTCGCAATGCCGTTGGCATTTCTTTTACAGTATTTAGGGTCAAAATGACGATGCGGGAAGCTTGATGTGCGCATCTTAGGAAGACCTGGCTTTATGCCAGTTCTACGATGAAATTTTTCACGATATTTTTCTTCTGCTTCAGACGCAAGTCTCTGCTTATCAAACGCTTTTTTGCAGAGTTTTTTTATCTCTGCTCGGATTTCATTTCGCATTCTTACGCCTTGTAGAGGCGGTGAGGCGCATAGAGTAAGGGATTCCGATAGCTATTACACCACCGTCACCAGCCCAGTTTCCCAGAAAGGTGTCATTAGCACTATTAGTACTAGGTAAGTCGCGCCCCACCTAGGCTAAACGCCATGTCTCGAACTTGTTTGAAGTGATGGTGGAGGTCAACCACAAATTGAACTATCAAGAAAACAAATCAACAGTATAGTTGCTCCAATTGCTCAGCCACTTGCGAGCGAAGCAGCCCATACACCGGACTTAAGCAGGTCCTCGATAACTTCGCGCACCAGGTTACGGACGGCTTCCTGGGCGTGTGTAACCGGCTGTCCGGAAGGATAGAGCAGATAGGCCTCGCGCCGTAAACCCGGCGCAGCAATCCGGCTGACAGTCAACTCCCCAGTCTCGACTTCTTGCAAGGCGGCGTGCAAGGGCAAGATGGATGCACCGAAACCGGCGGCGACCAGACGTTTGATGTTGGAGAAGGAATCGATCTCGACGGCCACATTCGGCTCGATCCCGAGCGTCTGCAGCTTTCTGTCAACCAGAAGGCGCAAGCCGTGCGGAGCGCTTGGCAGAACCAGTGGCACCCTGTCCAATCCCGAGAGCTTGATCTCCTCAGGCGCATTGGTACCGCCCTGCCACAAAATCACCAGCTCTTCCTCCAACAAGCGCTCTGAAACGATATTGCAGCCCCTGTACCGATTGTAGAGCAACGCGATGTCGACCCTGCCCTCAGACAACCAATCGGCAATAAAGCCACTCATGGCTTCTGCAATATTGATGGTAATCCGCGGATACCGCTCCCGGGCTGCCATGATCAGAGGAAGTGCAATCATGCCGCTGAGCGTACCTGGAATGCCAACGCGAACGGTTCCCATCGGATCGCTTTCCAGATTGCGGATGTCGTCCTCTGTGCGCGCAAGATCGTTCAGGATCGCCCGCGCGCGCAGCACGAGTAACTTGCCGGCTTCAGTCGGCGTCACTCCCGCGCGGCTTCGGTTGAGGAGTCGCGCACCAAGTCGCTCTTCCATGTTTTTCAGGTGCAACGACAAGGCAGGTTGCGCGACGTTCAGGTGCTCAGACGCCCGCGTCAAAGACCCTTGTTCCACAATTTCCAGGAAATAGCGTAGCTGTCTTATGTCCATGAGGGTTCGGCCTGCAGATCCTTTTCATATATATTTTATATGAAAGTCATCCAAAACATATATTTGTTTAATGCTTGATCCTGCGCATAATTTGGCAAGCACATGAATTCAGTAAATCTGGTTTGCCGATGAACGTTCTTGAAGACAGTTACCGCGACATACGCGATGGCGTACGCGCATTGTGCGCGCAATTTCCTGCCGAGTACCATCGCAAGGTCGATGCGGAACGCGGCTATCCGGAAGAGTTCGTCGCCGCCCTCACCCGTGAAGGCTGGTTGGCGGCGCTGATACCGGAAGACTATGGCGGCTCGGGTCTCGGGCTGACCGAAGCATCTGTAATCATGGAGGAGATCAACCGGGCGGGCGGGAATTCCGGAGCCTGTCACGGGCAGATGTACAACATGACGACGCTGGTGCGTCACGGTTCGGAAGACCAGCGCCGAAAATACCTACCAAGGATCGCCGCCGGAGAGCTGCGACTTCAATCCATGGGCGTGACTGAACCGACGACAGGAACTGATACGACTAAGATCAAGACGACCGCGGTCAAAAAAGGAGACCGGTACGTCGTCAACGGCCAGAAGGTATGGATCAGCCGAGTCCGGCATTCGGATCTGATGATCCTTCTCGCCCGCACAACACCACTTTCTGACGTTGCAAAGAAGTCCGAGGGCATGTCCATTTTCCTGGTCGATATCAAGGAAGCCTTGAAATCGGGCATGGAAATGCGTCCGATCCCGAACATGGTCAATCACGAGACCAACGAACTGTTCTTCGACAATCTTGAGATCCCCGAAGAGAACCTGATTGGCGAAGAGGGAAAGGGCTTCAAGTACATTCTGACGGGTCTCAACGCGGAAAGAACGTTGATCGCCGCCGAATGCATCGGCGACGGGTATTGGTTCACCGACAAGGCGGTCGCATACACCGGTGAACGTGAGGTCTTTGGCCGGCCGATTGGCCAGAACCAGGGCGTCCAGTTTCCAATCGCAGAAGCCTTTATCGAAATCGAGGCCGCCAACCTGATGCGTTACAAGGCCTGCACTCTCTATGATGCCGGAGCCTCTTGCGGAGCGGAGGCCAATATGGCGAAGTATCTCGCTGCAAAGGCAAGTTGGGAGGCTGCCAACGCCTGCATCCAGTGCCACGGCGGTTTCGGTTTTGCCTGTGAATACGATGTTGAACGCAAATTCCGGGAAACGCGGCTCTACCAGGTGGCACCGATCTCCACAAATCTCATTCTTTCCTACGTAGCAGAACACGTACTTGGCATGCCGAGGTCATTTTGATGGAACTTCCACTTGAAGGACTTGAAGTCATCGCGATCGAACAGGCTGTTGCCGCCCCTTTCGCATCTTCAAGGCTTGCTGATGCCGGCGCACATGTCATCAAGGTCGAAAGGCCGGAAGGTGATTTTGCCCGTGGCTACGATGACGTGGCCAGGGGGCAGTCCAGCTACTTCGTCTGGCTAAACCGGGGCAAGGACACGGTAACGCTCGATCTGAGATCAGATTCCGACAAGAGACAGCTAGGGGAGCTCATCGCGAAAGCGGATGTCCTGATCCAGAATCTCAAACCTGGAGCCCTCGCGCGTCTCGGTTTCGATCTCGGGCAACTCCGGCAGGAACATCCGCGTCTCATCACATGCTCGATCAGTGGCTATGGCGAAAGCGGTCCCATGGCCAACCGCAAGGCCTATGATCTCCTGATCCAGGCGGAATCCGGCCTTTGCTCGATTACCGGCAGCCCGTCCGAGCCTTCGCGGGTCGGCATCTCGGTCGTCGATATTGCAACCGGTGCGACCGCCTATTCCGCTATTCTGGAAGCCATTATCCGGCGTGGCGCCACGGGCAAAGGCGCGCAGATTTCCATCTCGATGTTCGATGTCATGGCGGACTGGTTGACGGTTCCGCTTCTGAACCACGAAGGCGGCCACACTCCAAAACGCATCGGCCTCGCCCATCCTTCCATCGCACCTTATGGTGTCTTCTATCCCAAGGAAGGTCCTCCGATCCTGATTTCGATCCAGAGCGACCGCGAATGGGTCAAGCTTTGTTCCGACTTTATCGGAAGAGCCGAACTCGGAACCGATCCGAGATTCGCCACCAATGTCGAGCGGGTTGAACACCGGACGGAAACAGACGGTATCGTCGCCGCGGCCTTTGCCGAGAAGACAGCAGAGGAAGCCGTCGCGTTGCTGACCAAAGCCAACATTGCTCTGGCATCCGTGCACGACATGGAAGGCCTGTCGACCCATCCGCATTTGCGCAGAATTACCGTCGGCAGTCCGAATGGTTCCCTCTCCTATCCCGCGCCTGCACCGATTTTTGAAGGCGAACCGCGCGAATATGGCCCTGTCCCCGCCCTCAAACCGGAGGACAAGTGACAGTGGAATTGGATATCGACCATCTGCGCAGTTGGATTGGCCGCGAAGACAGTGCCTCGCAGGTTCTGAGCGAAACGCTTGTCTGTCAGTTCAATGCAACATTCGACAGGGATTTCAAGGCTGAACCAGGTGCGGTTGCACCTCTTCTCATTCATTTTTGCCTTGCCCAACCAACCGTGTCCACCGAAGAGCTTGGGCCGGATGGGCACGCCGCTCGCGGCAGCTTTCTTCCTCCGGTTCCGCTCCCGCGGCGCATGTGGGCCGGAGGAGAGTTTTCGTTCCATGGTGACATTCGCGTGGGAGATCCGGTTAAACGAGTTTCCACGGTCAAGGATGTTGTGATGAAGCAGGGGCGCACCGGCCAGCTCTGTTTCGTGACCGTAGAACATGAGATCTTGTCCGCTGGACGGCTGGCGTTGACCGAGCGGCAGGACATCGTCTATCGGGAAGCCCAAACCGCTTCCTCCCCGGTCAGAAGACCCGCGACTGCCCCCGCACTGATCGTGGAACATTCGCACCGCATTACGCCATCAGCTGCCTATCTCTTCCGGTATTCTGCAATGACGTTCAATGCGCATCGCATTCACTATGACCGGGACTATGTGCGTGACGTGGAAAACTATCCAGGCCTGATCGTGCATGGGCCCTTGCAGGCAACCCTGCTCTGTCAACTCGCGGCCGATATCAGCGGCAAAACACCGGCGGTTTTTCGCTTTCGCAGCGCGTCCGCACTTTTCGACACCGACGATTTCATGATCAACGCTGCCAACACCCCAGACGGTCTGACGCTCTGGACTGCGCGTCCTGATGGCCCGATTGCCATGGAGGCCCACGCCCAATGGTAGACCTGATCCAGGCTCCGCTGTTTGTTCCCGCTAATCGGCCGGACAGATTTTCAAAGGCCGCTGCCTCCCAAGCCGACGCCATCATCCTCGACCTAGAGGACGCCGTTTCCGCACAAGACAAAGATACCGCACGCGCAGCGCTGACCTGCGGTTTCACGGACAAGGCCGTCATCGTGCGGATCAATGGCATCGGCACACCCTGGCATTCGCAGGATGTTGAGGCGATCGGGAACCTTCCAGTCTCAGCCGTCATGCTGCCGAAATCTGAGGACGCACATGCGATTTCTGCGCTTTACGCCTCACTCGGACACCGCGTCCCCGTGATCGCCTTGATCGAAACGGCAAAGGGCCTCGCGAATGTTCGCCTCATTGCCGAACTTGACGGAGTTGTCCGCCTGGCCTTCGGCTCGATCGACTACTGCGCGGACCTTGGTTGCGCCCACCAAAGAGAGGTTCTGCTTCCCGTCCGTTCCGAGCTGGTGCTTGCCTCCAGGCTGGCAGAAATCGCTGCTCCGATCGACGGAGTGACAGCACAGCTACATGATGCTGAAACACTCAGGGAAGACACGAAGCACGCACGCAGCCTGGGCATGACCGCTAAACTCTGCATTCATCCAACCCAAGTGCTCGAAGTCAGGCAGGCCTTTGCTCCAACGAAAGAAGAACTCTCATGGGCCCAGCGCGTTCTGGGTTCAGGCGATGGTGCAGTTTCGGTTGATGGCCAAATGATAGACGAGCCGGTTCGCATACGGGCCCGGTCAATTCTTGCGTCTGCGTCGGAACCGGTGCCATCGAACCTCTCACGCGATACTGATCTGAGCTGATCTCCGCGCGCCACTTTTGCTTCGGCGTGTTGGAGCATTCAGCTCACTGATTGTTCAAGGAAACGGCGATTTTGTTCGTAGTCTCCACACCTTGAACCGCCTCCGACATTGGCGCATGTTTTTTCGCATTTCCTATTCAAATTGCATCGAGATTATTATGAGAAAATCTGCATTTACCCGCCTCAGGCAAATGATGACCCTCGGTCTTGCGGCTTTCCTTGCAAGTACTTCCTTGAACGCTGTTGAGGCTTGCACCGGAATTCGACTGATCGCCGAAGACGGCGGGGTGGTTTATGGGCGAAGCATGGAATGGGGAGCTTTCGACCTCAATTCCCGCGTCGCGATTATTCCTCGCGGATATACGTTTACCGGCACCACCCCCGACGGTGTGAACGGGAAGCGTTGGGCGGCCAAGTACGGCGTTGTCGGGCTGGACATGCTTGAGAAGGATTTCCTTGCCGACGGCATGAACGAGGCGGGCCTCGCCGGTGGCATGTTCTATCATCCGGGCTTCGCGGCCTATCCGGAATATGATGCTGCAATGGCCGAAGAAACCATTACGGCTGTCGACCTTCTGGCCTATGTGCTCACCCAGTTTTCCACCATTGAAGAGGTAAGAAACGGCCTTGAGGATGTTCGGGTGGTCGCCGTCGTGGAAGAGGCAATCGGCATTCCGGTTCAGGCTCACTGGATGGTCGTTGAGCCCTCGGGCAAGTCTCTGGTGATTGAATATGAAAACGGGGACTTGCGCCTGTTCGACAACCCGCTTGGTGTGATCACGAATGCACCTGGCTTCGATTGGCACATCACCAATCTGCGGAACTATCTGAACCTGTCCGCGGTCGCACTTCCGGACAAGAATCTGGAGGATATGAATTTCTCACCGCTTGGTGGCGGCAGCGGCATGACCGGATTGCCGGGTGACTTCACACCGCCATCGCGCTTTGTCAGGGCCGTTGCCTGGACGCAAACAGCGCGGCCAACGGAAAGTGCCGGAGAAGCAACCTACGAGCTCTTGCGAATTCTTGATAACTTCAACGTTCCCCTGGGGGCTGCGGAAGGCTCTAATCAGGCGGCCGAAAATCTCAAAGGCATGCGCAGTTCCACAATCTGGACCACCGCATGGGACCAGGAAAATCGTGACCTCTACTTCCACACGCAACACAATCGCCGGCTTCGGAAAGTATCGCTGAATGAGCTGGACTTTTCAGGCGACGAGATCATCCGCATTCCGCTGGAAATGGAAAAGACGCAAGACGTACTCGACCTGACGCCGGTCAACTGACCGCAAAGGAAAACTGCCGGGATTATCCCCGGCAGCTCATAATCAGCCATACAACTGCTGCTCAGATAATCTCCTCATTCATCAAGCGGTCTTCAGAGGCTGCGATGCCTTCTTGCCGAACACCAGATTTCGAATGTCTGCAGAAATCGCCAGCAGCACCGGTATCAGGATCAGGGTGATCAGCGTTGCGAATATCTCCCCATAGGCCAGGGAAACCGCCGCCGGTATCAGATAGCGGGCCTGCTCCGATGTCTCGCTCATGAGCGGCATCAGACCGACAACCGTCGTTGCCGTGGTCAGAAAGATCGCCTGGAACCGGTCAATGCCACATCGAAGCGTTGCTTCCTCGTGAGCCATACCCTCTTCTCGCGACTGAACGTAGAACGTCATCATCACGAGCGAGTCGTTTACGACCACACCGATGAGGGCCAGAACCCCGAAGAAGGACAGCAGAGAAAACGGCAGGTCCATGATGCCGTGGCCGATCACGGCACCGACGAAGCCGAATGGAACGACCGACATGATGATCACCGGTTTCCAGTATGATTTGAGCGGCACCGCCATCAGAATATAGATGAGCAGACAGGCGACGATGAAGGCTCGCAGGAGCCCACCTCTTGTTTCGCCGATCTGTTCCAGCTCTCCCCCCTGATCGACGGTCAGGCCCGGGTATCTGTCTTCAAGCTCCTGAGTGAAACCGTCGAACAGTGCCTGCACAATTTCCTCCGGCGCAACGATCTCGCGGTTCACATCCGCGCGAACCGTGACGATAAGGTTTCCGTTCCGGCGCTGAATCTGCTCCGACACGTAACGCGGGACGATTTCGGCAACGGAGGACAGCGCGATCCAGTCTCCGTTTTCGCTCTTGAGGCGCAGCGCCATCAGGTCCTCAATCCGGTTCCGGGCTTCAAGCACGTTGCGCACCACAACACGGACTTCAGACGAACCTCGCTGGATACGCTGCGCTTCCCCGCCACCGAATGCATAACCGATCTGGCTTGCAAGACGCTCGGATGTGAAACCGAGAGAGCGCGCTTCCGGCTTCAGTTTGAGACGCAGCTCGGGCTGACCGGTCAGGAATGTATCGCGCACGTTGGAGACACCTTCGAAGGTTGCCAGCCTCTCACGAACCTCAAGGCTGGCCTGCTCAAGCAGCTCCCGGTTTGACCCAATCAGACGGATCTGAAATCCACCTCCAAACTCCTCGAACGCGGAGAATGTCAGGTCGGAAACCCCTTCCAGTGGCCCTACCCGCTGTTTCCACGCCTCGAGAATGGCATTTGTGGTCAGTCCGGGCCGCTCCGCGGATGGGGTAAGCTCCATGTAGAGCTCGGCCGTCGTCGTTCCGCTCACAAAGGCAAACAGGTGCTCGACCGGTCCCTTGCCCTCTGCATTCATCAAGGTTGGGTCGTCCTTCAGCTCAAGACCGGCCTTCTCGATGATTTCGACGTTTTCCCTTGTGAGATGTGCCGGAGCCCGCTGATCCATCTTCAGGGAAACGGAAATCACTTGGCCGGGCACGTTCGGAAAGAAGGTCGACTTGATCTGACCGTTTGCCATCAGGCCGAAGACCAGCGTCGCAACCGCGAAAAACAGAATGAGGACTGCGTATCGGTTGCGCAGCGACCATCTCAGCGCCGGCGCATAGATCCGGTCTCTGAAACTCAGCAACCCACCTTGCGCCACTGATTGGACCTTGCCCCAACCGCGCGCCAGCATGCCTCGGCTTGACGTATCGCCCATCGAGATATGCGCCAGGTGAGCTGGCAGGATGAGCTTGCTTTCAAGAAGTGAAAACAGCAGCGCGAGGATGACGACGCCCGCAAAACTCGCCAGAACCTTGCCGAGAGGATTGTCGATCAGCAGCATGGGGAAAAAGGCCGCAACGGTGGTCAGCACGCCGAACACCGTCGCCATGGAAACACGCTCAACGCCGACTTCGGTCCCCTTCAGCGGGTCGGCGAATTTCTTGCGTTGCTCATGAACGCTCTCTCCGACAACGACGGCGTCGTCCACCAGAATGCCAAGCACAATGATGAAGCCGAACGTGGTGATGTCATTAAGGGAATAATCAATCCAGCCGATTGTTGAAACGGCAAGAGCACCTGCAATGGAAATCGGAATACCCATCGCCACCCAGAACGCCAGTTTCACGTTCAGGAAGATCGCAAGCATCAAGGCAACCAGCAGCAAACCCTGCAAGGCTGAGCTGCTCAAAAGCTGGAGACGGTCCGAAATATAGTCCCGGGAGTTGCCCCAGATGGCAATTTCCACACCATCTGGAAGCCCGTTTCGGGCCTCTTCAACGATCGCTTCGGCAGCGTCCGAAACACGAAGAAGATTGTCTTTCCTGCCGATCAGAACTTCCATTCCGACCGAAGGCATCCGGTTGAACCGGGTCTCGATATCGACTTCCTCAAAACCATCGGTAATGAGTGCAATGTCTCCAAGAAGCGTGGTGGTACCGTCCGGCCATTGAACAATCGGAATGTCCTGATAGTCCCTGAGCGAATAGGCCTGACTGTCCGCCCTCAGCGTAATGTATCCCCCTTCAGTGCGCAGCGTACCGCCTTGAAAATAAAGCGATGCTTCCTGAATGCGGGTCATGACATCGGCAATGGTCAGATCAAGCCGTTCCAGTGTTCCCGGCAGAAACTCAATCGCAATTTCCTGGTCCTGAAGCCCCCAGTTGTTGACCCTGGAAATCTCCGGGCTTGCCAGAAGGTCGGCACGCAGTTCCCGCGCAATGCGTTGCAGCGTTTTCAGGTCCGTTTGTCCGAAAACCTGAACATAGAGCGCCGGAACGTCGAAGTTGTTTGCCTCGATGACCGGGCGGCGCGCATCCTTCGGCAGGTCCCAGATACCGTCGATTTTCAGTCGGACATTGTCGAGCAGCTTTTGCAACGCATAGCCATTGGTCTTCTGGATTGAGACCATGGAAATTCCAGGCTCCGAACTGGAACGGATCGCCTTTACTCCCTCAAGTCCTTCGACGGCCTTTTCAACCTTGCGCGTAATCTGCTCATCAACCTGGGCCGTGTAGGCATTCGGAAGCGACGTCGTCACCGTCACGGTGTCGGCCGGGATCTTCGGAAACCCTTCGATCCGGATCGTCATGAGAGACGTCACACCAACCACCAGAATGAAGACCATCAGCAGGTTGGCAGCGACGGGATTGCGGATGAACCAATTGGTGAGCCAGGTCATGTGCCTGCTCCCGCTTCAACCGGCGCAATCTGCTGCCCCGGCAGATACGCACTCATTGGCAGGGGAACGATCCGAAACGCGTCTTGCAGATCACTTTTGTCCGGAGCTTCAACGATGACTTCGCCATTGTTTCTGAAGAGCGCCGTTGCTTCGAAACGTTGCAGCCGGTCGTTGTCATCCACATACCAGACGAAACCGTTTTGCGTGAGAGCACTTTCCGGGATCTGCAGGGTGGAACCGATGGATCGGCCAGGCAGGGCAACGCGCACAAATTGTCCCGGCAGAACTGACGCGCTGTCTGAATCTTCCACTTCCAGGAACAGCTGGTACCGGCGGGACTTCGGTTCCAGAAACCCGCCACCACGCTTTACCTGAGCCTCTCCGATAGGCTCGCCACCTTCGCTGAACAGGAGTGCCTGAGCTTCATCCCAATCACTCGCAAGCAGTCGCCATTGCTTGGCTGAAAGGGAAACTCTGATGTCCAGTTGGCTGTCGTCAAGCAAGGAGAACAGAACATCTCCGACATTGACGGATTGTCCCGGACTGACGGATCTCTTGGTGATGATTGCGTCAAACGGTGCCCTGATGGTTGTTGATCGCAGATCGAATTCCGCCGCCCCGACACGCGCTTTCGCAGCTGCAACCCTTTGTTCGGCGACACGGACTTCCGGCAAATGAATGGCCATTTCGGGCGGCTCGACGTTCGGATTGACCGCTCGCCAGTCCTTTAGCGCAATATCGCGCTTCTTTTCCCTTTGAAGAAGTTCGAACTCGGCGGTCTTCAGCGAAGAGCGGGCCTCTTCCAGATTTGCAAGGTAAGGCGCGTCCTCAAGGGTCAGAAGAACCGTGTCCTTTGCCACACGGAATCCTCCGAGTGCAGTCGGTGCGACCTGATCCGCAACACCGGAAACCCGTGAACGGAGTTCCACCTGCCAACGCGGAGTAACTTCAGCAAAGACCGAGACAACCCCAGCATGATCTCCAACTATGGCAGACACGTAACTCACAGGGCGCAAGGTTGTTGCCGAGGTATCTTGATTGGCCTCGACCGGGTCTTCCAATGTGCTCACGTATAGGGCGACACCGGCAAGTGTCACCAGTGCCAGCGCGATCCACAGCGCTTTTCTCATATTCAATTCTCCAGGTGACCGGTGGCTGCCTTGCTTCCGGACTTGATCGGGGTCGCCAGGTGGGAAGCGTCTTACCAGCAGGCTTCCTTGAAGGTCGTGATCTTCTGCCAGGTCATGCTCTCACCCGGCTTTCCGTTTTCGCCGATAGTCTGCAAAGACAATTGGGATCCCTTGATCGACGCCCGCAAGTCGTAGACCTTTTCGGTTTCAGGGTCGAGGATCTTGCCTCGCTCCCAGCTCTTGTCTTCACGTGCCCATTCCAGGTTCCAGAGGACCGGCAATCCGCACAACTGCGATTTGTATCGCGCGAGATCCTCATCACTCGAAGCTCCCGGAAGCCCTGCGATGATGCCGCACAGTTTCGAACTTCCCTTTTCGCACGCACCGAGCGCCACAACGATTGTCTTGTCGGAGGTCAGCCAGAATCCTTCTGGCGGCGACTTTGCACTTGCTGGCAATGATGAGAGCACGCTGATCGCAGTAAATGTGAAAACAGCAGCACCAAGCCCCTTGTCGACGAGGTTAAGCATCCAGAACTCCGCTTTGACGAGAATTGATTCTTGTTGTGATTTCGCTCAACCGCGACCAGCTCTGAAGCGCGATTGGCAGCAGCAGTGCAGCTTCCACATATTCCCAGGAATAGCTCGCGATCGAGAAGATTTGCCCGGCAGTTACGCCTTCAATGCCGGCACCCTGAAACAGATTGAACGCAATGAAGCCGATCTGCAGAAGAAAGATCCCTCCATAGAGCACAGCTTCGGTGTCCGAGATCGCAACTTCGTGACGCCGCAAGGCGCGCAAATGGCGGAACACACCAAGGCGCCTTCCGGAGGACAACAAGTCGACCTGCTGTTCGCGCTGCTCGTTGAGCCGCGCATTGAAGGTGTAAAACCGGCTGTGAAAACACGCGTAAACCAGGATCATGCCGATAACGACAATCGCAGACGAGATCCCAAGCCTGATATCGAAATAGATCAGGATGCCGAAACTGACGACGATCTGAATAACCGCTGTGATCAGCGCCGGCGTGTCATGCTCCAGAAAGTCCACCAGTTCCCGGGACATGTCGATCCGGGCACTTCGTTTTGAAACTGGAAGATCTGACGTTCTTCTTTGGAGTTCGGAACCAAGATGCAGCCGAATGGTGCCATAGGCCCGCGTGTCGTATACCCTGCGACCAACTGCAACGAGCCCGAGACTCGCGAGAATGCCGACCATCCAGAAGAGTTCAGACACTCTGCCCGCCAGAAGGCCGTCAATGGTCATGCCGATCAACAGCGGAATAAAGGCGATCAGAGTGTTTTCAACCAGTACGATGCCCCAGGTCAGCGCAATCCGCTGCCGGAACGTGCGCAAAATATAGGGAAGGTCGATTTTGAACTGCATCTTCTACACGTCTCGAAAAGTGGTTTCTGGTATCGGTGATACCTGGATCTGATAGCGTCGAAGCCGCGTGTCATTTGTCGTTGCAACATCAGGGTCGAATGACCGGAATTTAATTTGAGCGAACGATCGTTCACCGCATATAGGTGAAAAATACAAAATTGCCAATGGGCAAGGTGAGAAATCTGAATGAATGAGAAACTTTCACGTGCGGAAACCGCAGACGCCCGCCGGAAACACATCGTGGAAACCGCCGCAATCTGCTTTATCGAGCAGGGATTTCATCAAACCGGAATTCGTGACATCGCCAAACGCGCAGGCGTCTCGCTTGGAAATATCTACAATCACTTCAACGGCAAGACGGAGCTGATCGCCGCAATTGCGACGCTTGAAGCCGACGAGCTGGCGGAGCTTCAGGAGCAATTGACCCAGACGGTGGATCCGCTTGCCGCCCTGGAAATCTTCGTCACGAACTATCTGGCGCTATGCAGTCAGCCGGAATATGCGGCACTGACCATCGAAATCATCGCTGAAGCCGTTCGCAATCCGAAAATCGTGGGTGGATTTCTGGAAAACCGGGAAAGCCTCGTGGCAACCCTCGCCGGACGGATTGTGGCGTCACGAAAAGGCGCGAAGACGGAAAAGGCAATTTCAGAACGTGACTGCGCTGAATTCATACTCGACCTCATCGAGGGACTGGCCATGCGAGCAGTCTTTGCAGGCCGTAAGCCGAGCAAGAAGGAACTATCATCCCTGAAGCAGGCGGTGAAACAGCTGCTTTAAGCAAGTGTTTCCTTTCACTCGATTTTCTGCGGATCAATCCCTACATCGATGAGGCAATTTCTTTTTGTTGAATGTATGTTTCCAAGGGATTTCCGGAACCTTTCAGTCAATGCCTACCATTTATCAGCTCAAATCCAGATTTCAGGATCTGCTTCGCCCCATCTGCAAGAAGCTTGCAGCCGGTGGTATCACAGCCAATCAGGTGACCCTGACGGCGCTGGTTCTGTCCCTGGCGGAAGGCCTTGCCCTTTGGCTGGCTCCAGGCGCAGCACTCCCCCTGTTGCTCCTGCCGCTGGTCCTGTTCATTCGCATGGGTCTGAATGCCATTGACGGAATGCTGGCACGCGAACACGATCAGAAATCCAACCTTGGCGCAATCCTGAACGAACTCGGAGACGTGCTGTCTGACGCTGCACTCTATCTGCCTTTCGCCGCCCTGCCTTTCGTGTCTGGTGAACTGGTGGTCGGCCTCGTGGTTCTTGCGATCATTGGCGAGATGACCGGAGTGATCGGAGTGCAGATTGGAGCCAGCCGCCGCTATGACGGCCCTTTTGGCAAAAGCGACCGCGCAGCTCTCTTCGGCCTCTGCGGCTTTTTCATGGGTTTCGGTCTCACCAACGCCCTGCTTTACCAGATCCTGTTTGCGGTCGGGTTGATACTTTCAGGCGTGACGATTTTCAACCGCGCCCGCAACGCCCTGAAGGAGCTTGAGACACAATGACGTTGCATGCCATCCACTGGGCACTGATCGGTATCTGGACACTTCTGGCGGTCGCTAGCGTAATCGTTTATGCGCTTTCAAAACGTTCAAAAAAGCCGATGACAGAACTGGTGCAGCGTACCCAGAGCTGGTGGGTGATGGTCGCGATTTTCACCATTGCCTTTCTCGTCAGTCACACGATCTCGATCATCGTTTTCGCGCTCATCAGTTTTCTGGCGCTGAAGGAATATTTCTCGATGATCCCGACCCGCCGCGCGGATCGACGTGTGCTTTTCTGGGCCTACCTTTCGATCCCTGTCCAGTATTTCTGGGTCTATGACAGCTACTACGGCATGTTTGCGGTGTTCATCCCGGTTTACATGTTCCTCTTCCTGCCCTTCGCCAGCCTGCTGTCACAACAGACAGACGGATTTCTGCGCTCCGTCGGCACGCTGAACTGGGGCTTGATGCTGTGCGTCTTTTCCATCAGCCATGCCGCATTCCTGCTCATTCTGCCACCAACACCGGGCAACGAAGCTGGCGGCGCGGGACTGCTGTTGTTCCTGATTTTCCTGACACAGTTCAATGATGTCGCCCAATACACATGGGGCAAACTTTTCGGTCGCCGCAAGATCATTCCGGGCGTCAGTCCAAACAAGACCTGGGAAGGTTTTCTGGGCGGGGTTGCCACCACGTTCGTTCTCGCCGTGCTGATCGCTCCGCTAGTTACACCGCTCGATCTGCCTCGTGCTGCGGCTGCCGGCCTTCTCATCGCCGTTGCCGGGTTTGTTGGTGACGTAACCGTGTCAGCACTGAAGCGGGATCTCGGCGTCAAGGACACTGGCAGTCTCATCCCGGGGCATGGCGGAATTCTGGATCGAATCGACAGCCTGACATTCACCGCGCCGCTGTTCTTTCATTTCACGCGTTACTTCTACTATTGAGGTGAACCGACATGCGAGAACACATTACGCCTGCATACTTCGGCTCTTTCTTCAGCAAGGGATATGCACCCTGCCCCGTCAGCCCGGGAACATTGACAGAAACAAGTCTCCTGCCGTCTTCAGGTGTACTGACCGCTCACGTGGTGAAAGCGAGCTGACCGATGCTACAAAAGATGTTCTACATCTTCGTCAAGATCGCTGTGCTGTTCCTGCTGGGTCTGAATGTGCGGCGAAAGGATCTTCTGCCATCGGATGGGCCGGCAATCATCGTTGCCAATCACAACAGCCATCTGGACACAATGGTGCTGATGGCTCTGATGCCGCTTTCAAAACTCAAGGACATCAAGCCGGTCGCAGCTGCCGACTACTTCTTTTCCTCGCCCAAAAAGGCATGGCTGTCGGAGCATGTACTGGGCATCATTCCGGTGGAACGCGGTGGCGCCGGCAGGTCCGAAGATCCTTTGCAGGGATGTTACAAGGCTTTGGAAGACGGCAAGGTCCTGATCCTGTTTCCGGAGGGGTCTCGTGGTGAACCGGAACAGATGACCGACCTGAAGAAGGGCATATCCTACCTCGCAGAGCGGTTTCCGAGTGCGCCAGTCGTACCGGTCTTCACACACGGACTTGGCAAGGCTCTGCCGAAAGGCTCGTTTCTGCTTGTCCCGTTCTTCTGCGACATTTTCATCGGAGAACCAATCACTTGGAAGGGGAACCGGATTCAATTCATGAACAGTCTGAGGGAGCGTTTCGCCCAGCTATCAACGGAAAAGAACTTTGCGCCCTGGGAGTAAAACCCTGGCCGCACTCTGGGGCTTTGCAGAAGCAACACTGTTCTTCATCGTTCCTGATGTTTTTTTGACGAGTGTTGCCTGTCGCTCGTTGAGAAAAGCCCTACTGGCCTGCTTCATCGCCTCTCTTGCCGCCGCTTTGGGCGGCACCTTGATGTGGCATTGCGCCGTCTGGTTTCCGAACCAGGCACATCAGCTGCTGTTACATGTTCCTGGTATCTCAGATGACACATTCGCCCGAGTAGAGCAGCTGCTGCAGGAAGGGCTCTACACCGGCATGCTGCAAGGCGCCTTTTCCGGAGTTCCCTACAAGACCTTCGCCTATTCCGCAGGACAATCAGGCGTCAATCCGGCTGTGCTTTTCCTGCTGACACCATTGGTCCGGTTGCCGCGGTTTCTGTTGCTGACCTGTCTAGCTGGTGGACTGTCGGCATTCATCGGAAACAGACTGTCTTTAGCTGCCAAGCTGGCAATCAGCCTTGCCCTCTGGGCAGTGTTCTACACGTTCTATTTCTCCGCCGTCGGATGGTGACGGTGGCCTGTTTGGCGAGGACATCACCTTGCCGGTATGCATGGACAGCAAAGAACCAGTCCGCCATCCACGCATCATCTCAATTTTTCGAGCCTATTCGGCAGCAGTTTCTTCTGCTTCCGGTCCGGCTTCATCGTCCTTGGCCTCATCTGCAGCCTGCTCGGCCGCCGGCTTCTGAACGTCGAACTTCACTCCAAACGATCCTTCCGGCCAGTCAGCCGTCACTGTGTCCCCGGTCCCGATATCTCCCTTGAGGATCTCCTCCGACAACCTGGCTTCCACCAGGGTCCGGATTTGTCTGCGCAACTCGCGCGCACCGAATTCGGGCAGATACCCCTCCGCGGCGACGTGATCGACCAGACTTTCAGAAAAGCCGAGCGTGATGCCCTGCCCGCGAGCGGCCTGCGCGACCCCTTCCAACCGCAGCCTGACGATCTCCCGAATGTTGTCCTTTGACAGGGAATGGAAAACGATGATCTCGTCCAGCCGGTTCAGGAGTTCGGGACGGAAATAGTGGCGGAGCTTGTCCATGACACCATGTTTCAGGTCGTCGTATTTGGTCGCCGGGTTCGCTGCCAGTTTTTCCTGGATGACTTCCGCTCCGACATTTGAGGTCGCAATGATGATCGTGTTGGAAAAATCGATCATCCGTCCCTTGCCGTCCGTCAGCCGGCCATCGTCGAAGACCTGCAGCATGACATTGTGAACTTCCGGATGGGCCTTCTCGATCTCATCCAACAACACAACGGAATACGGACGCCGGCGCACTCTCTCCGTCAGCTGACCGCCTTCGTCATATCCGACATAACCGGGAGGAGCGCCGATGAGACGCGCCACTGTGTGCCGCTCCATATATTCCGACATGTCAAGCCGTATCATGGCGTTCTCGTCACCATAGACGATTGCCGCGAGCGCCTTGGCCAGCTCGGTCTTGCCGACGCCGGTCGGCCCAAGGAAAAGCATGGTCGCGACCGGGCGGCCACTGGCCTGAAGGCCGGAGCGCGCCAGTCGGACAGCCAGGCTGACGGCCTTCACCGCCTCGTCCTGACCGATCACCCGTTCATGCAGAAGGTCTTCCAGCTTCAGCAGTTTGTCGCGCTCTTCCTCAGTCAGCTCCGACACAGGAATGCCGGTCAGGGAGGCGACCACTTCGGCGACATGAGCCAACTGCACGACGGGAGTCTCACCACCGATCGAGGTTCTCCAGGTGTCCTCCTGTTCGGAAATCTCTTCGCGCAGGGCATCAATCTGTTCATCCAGTTCCTGCGCACGGTCATAATCCTTGTTGGCCTTGGCAGACTCGTGTTCGCGCTCGAGTTTCAGAAGTTCTTCGTCCCTTTCAAGAAGATCCTGGGGCCGCGCTGTGGCACCGATACGAACGCGTGCGGCTGCCGTATCCATAAGATCGATGGCCTTGTCCGGCAGGAAGCGGCTGGTGATATAGCGGCTCGACAGGTCGACAGCCGCCGAGATCGCCTCGTCCGTGATGGTCACCTGGTGATGCGCTTCATATTTGTCCCGCAGCCCCTGCAGGATCATCACCGTTTGCTCGGTGGTCGGCTCCGGCACCAGAACCGGCTGGAAGCGTCGTTCAAGCGCGGCATCCTTTTCGATATGCTTCTGATATTCGTTGAGAGTGGTCGCGCCGATCAGATTGAGGTCCCCGCGCGCCATTGGCGGCTTGATGACGTTGGCAACATCCAGACCACCTTCACCGCCGCCCTGCCCGGCGCCCATGATGGTGTGCAATTCATCGATGAAGACGATAACGCTGTCCTTGTTGGCAGTGACTTCGTCGATGACTTCCTTGAGACGCTCTTCGAACTCACCCCGGTATTTGGATCCGGCCACCATGGAATTGATGTTGAGTTCAACAAGCCGTTTTCCACGCAACTGCTCCGGAACGTCATCATTGACGATACGCTGCGCGAGCCCTTCGATAATCGCGGTCTTGCCCACACCCGGCTCACCGATCAGAACCGGATTGTTCTTGGTACGCCGCGCAAGCACTTCGATGGCCGACCCGATTTCCTTCGATCTGCCGATCACCGGATCCAGATCTCCCCGATTGGCCGCTTCGGTCAGATCCCGTGAGAACTCGTCCAGCTTCGGTGTTTCTGACTGGGGCTTGGAACCGCCTTCCGGTCCCGTACCGACAACCTTCGCTGCTTTCTGGCGCAGGGCCTCTGGTGTCAGTCCATAGGTCTTGAGAACCTGGTTCGCCCGCCCTTCGTCGATATCCATGAGCCCGAGGAACATATGCACCGGGCCGATATAAGTGTTGCCGAACTCGCGGGAAATGCGAAACGCCGACTGCAAGGCCGCCTTGACGCGCGGCGAAACAGTGACCGACTTTTCGCCGTCTTCGTCCTCCGCCTTCTTTTCGTTTTCCTTGAAGAAGTTGTGCTCGATATGCTGTTTCAAGTCCGATGCATTCAGCTTGAAACGTCGGAGAATGTCCTTGACCGAAGGCGTGTTTGCCAGAACGTAGAGCAAGTGCTCCGTATCAATGACGGTGCCGCCCTGCTCATCGACGATCTGGGCAGCGGCCTGAAGCGCTTCGCGCGCCTCGTCGGTCAGGTAGCTTTCAAGATCGACCGCTTCACGATCACCGAAGCCGACATCGTCGCTTCCGCCTGCCTCCCGTGCTGCCATGGCACGCGCGAGGTCCGATAGGCCGCCGGGATCCGACCCGAACATCTGGTCGCCGAAGAGGAGATCCATTGGCGAGGTTGACTGACGGCGCATCGCGAGTTGCTCGTAATGCTCCTGGCACAGTTCAACAACACTCCGGCGTCCGCCCCGGCGCACCTGCGCCCGGTATTCCGCACGTTTGCCGCACACATCGCAATATCCCTGTGCCATGCCACTCTCCTTAAATCCCTGATCCTGTTGGGGATCCTCAACAGCACTCGAAACGTTTCCGATTGGAGCGCCCTCTCATTCAATGAAGAGAGGTTAGGAAAAATGATTGGCAAAGGGAAGGCAGTATCGACGACCAATGCGCGCATCATCCTCCAGTCTCTCAACTCAGAAGAGAGTTGCCGGCAGGATTCGATTTGCTCACGAGCACTGCATTCGTCAGCAGGTGACGTTTTCGACATTTGGCTTTAGCGACATCCCGTGATTGGGCACGCCAAAACAGCGGACAATCAAGGCGCAGAGTGGCTCAGGCCTTGATCGGATACCGGTCAGCTTCCTCAAAGACATCAATCGCCTTGGTTCCAGCCTTGATGATCGCACCGTGCTCGACACCACTTGGGATATCGTAGATCGCGCCCGGACCAAGCGTCCGGGTTTCGCCACCGATGGTGAATTCGATCTCACCATCCAGGACGGTTCCCCATTGGGCCAGATGAGAATGCGGCGGTAGCACCATGTCTTTCTGAAAATCAAAAAAGACAACAAGCCCGGCGTCGGAACGAATAGCATAGCTCTTCACGACATCTTCGGGAAACGGAATATCGAGAGCTGGAAAATTTCGAATAAATTCAGGCAATTGCATAGTATTTCCTTTAGGTGAAAAACCCTGGACGGAAATCACTATACCCTGCCGGATCTAACTTCCCAGAACTTCCTTCACCGTGGTCGCCAACTGTTTCAGCGTGAACGGTTTCGGCAGGAAGTAGAACTGCTCGCCTTCGGGGAGATTTTCCTCAAATGCGTCTTCCGCGTATCCGGAGACGAAGATGATTTTCAGATCAGGACGGGTTTTTCGCAATTCGACCAGCAGTGTCGGGCCATCCATTTCCGGCATCACCACATCGGAAACCACGAGGTCGACCTCACCATCGGTTTCCTCCATCACTTCCAGCGCCTCGTTCCCGGATCCGGCTTCGTAGACCGTATACCCACGTGATGCGAGCGCCCGCGCGCCGAAGGCCCGAACGGCTTCCTCATCCTCGACAAGCAGGATCGATGCGGACCCGGTGAGATCGGCGACCTTTTCCGGCTCAGCCTCTTTGGCCTCCGGCTTCACCTCTTCGACAAATGCCGGGATATGCCGCGGCAGGAACAGCCGGAACGTCGTACCCGCATCCACTTCCGAGGTACAGAAGATGAAGCCTCCGGTCTGTTTGACGATACCGTAAACCGTCGAAAGACCAAGTCCGGTCCCCTTGCCGACTTCCTTGGTGGAGAAGAACGGATCGAAGATTTTCTCCATCACGTCGGGCGGCATTCCGTGACCGGTGTCCTCCACCTCCACCAACGTGTACTCACCCGGAGGCATTCCCCTGGTGTTTTCGAACTGGGTGGATTCAGCTTCCTGCACATTCTTGGTGCGGATTGTCAGGCGCCCGCCGTCAGCCATGGCATCACCGGCATTCACGGCAAGGTTGACGATCACCTGTTCGAGCTGATTGAGATCGGCCATCACCGGCCACAGATCCCGACCATGGATCACCTTCAATTCCACCTTCTCACCAAGCAGGCGGTCCAGAAGGATTGAAAGATCAGCCAACACATCGTTCAGTTCAAGCTGTTGAGGCCGCAGGGTCTGGCGGCGCGAGAACGCCAGCAGCTGCCGCACCAGACCGGCAGCGCGGTTGGCATTCTGCTTGATGTTCATGATGTCCTGGAAGGACGGATCGGTCGGACGATGGCTGGCAAGCAGCAAATCGGAGAAACCGATGATCGCAGTCAGGACATTGTTGAAATCGTGAGCAACACCGCCGGCAAGCTGCCCGATTGCCTGCATCTTCTGGCTCTGGGCGAACTGCGCTTCGAGCGCGCGCTGCTGGGTCGTTTCCAGCGCATAGACAATCGCCGTTTCGCCGTCGCCCTCACCGTCCTGCACAGCGGACACATAGAAAGTCGCCGAACGCGGGTCGTTGCCCTCCACAAGCGGAATATCGATCGGCGCAATCTCTCCGATCCCCTTGGCGGCGGCAGACAGCGCCTTTGACAGTTCTTCCCGTCCGCTATCAGCCACATAGGCTTCCAGTTTCGGGGACTCATCATCGGTATCAATTGCACCGAAGAGCTTGAGGAATGGCGCATTGGTCCGCAGGACCCGGCCTTCCTTGTCCAGCGAGGCGATGGAAATCGGAGTGTTGTTGAAGAAGCGTGCGAAACGGACTTCCGACGCGCGCAATGCCTCCGACGCCTCTTCGCCACGGGAGCGGTTAAGCACCAGCGTGCGGCTGTCTCCGGGCTGCCCGTTTTCGCCAAACGGCACTCGGTGCAGCAACCGAACCGGCAGGCCGCGACCATTCCGGGTCACAAAGTCAAGGTCGAAGGTCTCGCTCTTGACCTCTCCGGCCTGACCTTTCACAGAACGGATCAGCTCCGTTCCATCTCCGCGAACGATCCCGGAGAGATCCAGATCACCTGCATCGAACTGGGCAAGATCATAGCCGAGCCAATCTGCAAGGGTGGCGTTCAGGTATACAATGCGGCCCTCGGCATCACAGGAAAAGAAGCCCGCCGGTGCGTGATCGAGGAAATTGATGACGCGCTGTAGCTCCTGGAAAGAATTCTCCTGTTCGGCCCGGTCGCGCGTGATGTCTGCCAGTTGCCAGACCGCCATCGGCTTGCCGACGCCACGCTCTTTCGAAACCTGAAGCGGACGGACGGACACCCGGTACCAGCGCGCCGTACCTTCCGCCCGGCCAAGAGGAACCGGCATGCGGATCTCTTCCTGGGCACGCCGGCCGTCGCGCATTGCCTGGGAGAGACGGAAAATGGCATCTGCAGCGTCAGGATCTGAGGAAAAGACACGTTCAACAACACGAATGTCGGCGGCACTTTCCGCACCCGTCAAGTCGGCATAGGCTTTGTTGGCATAAACGAGCCGCCCTTCCTTGTCGGTAATGAGCGCTCCGTCTTCCAGCGTATCGACAAAAGCCGAAGCAAGCGGATTGGCTTCGCCCGGGCGCGCAGAAAGACGCAGAAAGCCGATGGCTCCGGCAAACAGGCAGAACACACCGATAACAGCCAGGATTCCGAGCAGCGCAAGTATGAACGGCTGCGCCACTTCGCGATCCATCACCGCAAAGGCAGCAGCCGCACCGACGAGCAGTAGCGCCAGGCCTATAAGCAGGCCAATATTCCCGGACCGCTCCGGCCGGCTGATCATCGGCCCGCTCGGCGCTCCGTCCATGTCACTCATCCGTCCTGTCTCCCCGGCCCGATTCGCTTTACCCAAGGCCGTACTCAAGCATTCTGTGCTTATTACCTAATTTCAACTGATATGAGGCCATGTCCTGTTGAAATTCACCCCTTTACCCAAGGTTCGGACGAACAAGAACCTTTCAACGTCTTATTTGGCCCTCCATGCGGCCCGCTTGCGCATGCGGAAGACGAAGCCGATAACTTCCGCGACAGCTTTGTAATGCTCTTCCGGAACTTCCTGATCTATTTCGACCGTTGCAAACAGCGCCCTTGCAAGCGGTGGATTTTCGACCACGGGCACTTCATTTTCCTTGGCAATCTCACGGATCTTAAGAGCAACCGCATCCGTTCCCTTGGCAAGACAAAGCGGCGCCCCCATGCCTTGCTCATATTTGAGAGCAACCGCGTAGTGGGTCGGGTTGGTAACCACAACGGTTGCCTGCGGCACCGCAGACATCATCCGCTTGCGTGACCGCTCCATGCGCAACTGCCGGATCTTGCCCTTGACCTGAGGGTCGCCTTCCGTCTGCTTGTATTCCTCTTTCACTTCGCGCAGCGACATCTTCTGCTTGTTGAACCATTTGTGGCGCTGGTAGACGAAATCCGCGCCCGCGACCACGGTCATCACCGCCAGAATGGCCGCCAACAGCTGCAGGATCAGCACTCTGGCTTCTGGCAGAATGACGCCGACTTCCGCAAAGATCATGATGTCGGCCTCATCCCGGTGCGGCCACATCACCGCCACCATGATCGCGCCGACAATAGAAATCTTCGCCATGCCCTTGGCGAAATTCACCAGGCTTTCAGACGAAAACAGACGCTTGAAGCCGGAGGCAGGAGAAACCTTCGACAGCTTCGGTTTGATGGTCTCGGCGGTGAGCAACGGCTGATGTTGCACCAGGTTGCCGGCAACCGCCATGATGACCAGCACGATCAACGGCACGCCCACAATCAGCGCGACGGACTGCCCGGTGTCCCGCCACAAAGCCCTCAGCGCGTAACCATCAACCGGAATTTGATGCGCGTGTTCGATGTACCCCTTCATCAGGTCGCCCAGCGAAGCAGCCGTCCCCGGAGCAAAAATTGCAATCATCAGGGTCGCGCCAGCCAGGGTGAACCAGGTGCTCACTTCCTGCGATTTGGGAACGTCCCCCTTGTCGTGCGCTTCTTTCAAGCGCTTTTGCGTGGGGTCCTCTGTCTTTTCCGAGTCGTCGGTATCGTCAGCCATTCTGCAGCGCTACCCTACGATGAACTTGCCGAGCGATTCCTGAAAATGCTCCAGATAGAACATCATCAGGGTCACGATCAGCGCCATGAGCAAAAACAGCCCGACCGCGATGTTCACGGGCATGGCGATGAAGAAGATCTGCATCTGCGGCATCAGCTTGTTCAAAAGCCCGAGGCCAAAATAGAAGACCAGACCAACGACCAGAAACGGCGCACTCATGCGCACCGCGATTGAAAACACATGTGCGACGGTCTCCGTCGCGTTCTGAGAAAAGTCTCCCACCGGCGGTGCAAAGCCAGGCGGAAAGATCGAAAAGCTGTCGTAAAGCGCCGCGATGATCAGGTAGTGAGTGTCGGTCACGAACACCAACGTGATGCCGAGAATAGAAAGAAAATTGCCGTAAAGCGCGCCCTGCTGCCCTTCATTCGCAATGTCGGTCCCAAGAGCAAAGGCGAGACCGGACTGGTTTGCCATGATGACGCCTGCGATTTGCAGGGCAGACGTGATCATGCGCGCGCAAAGACCGATACCGAAACCGATCACAAGCTCCCCTGCCAGCAGGACTAGAAGCTGTGCCAGATTGTCTGTCAGGTTCGCCGGGTACTGCGGTGCCCCGACGGGATAAAGCACCAATGTGACCGCCAGCGCTATCGTCAGGCGAAACCGCATCGGGATGGAGCTTTCTCCCAAGGCCGGCAACAGCATGATCATCGTGCCGAGGCGCGCAAACATCAGCATGAATGCAGCGGCAACATCGGGCAGAAAATCAAGCTGAATGGTCATGTAGTGCTGTGACCTATCCTGTTGTCAGGATCATCTCCGTCACCCGTCCCATGAAAGCTTCAAGCAGCTGGCTCATGAAAGGCAAGGAAATCAGAATCGTAACGAAGATGGCCAGGATTTTAGGAACGAAAACGAGCGTCATTTCCTGGATCTGGGTGAGCGCCTGGAACAGCGCGATAACGACACCGACAAGCAGGCCGACAATCATTGTCGGCCCGGCAACCAGGATCATGGTCCACACGGCTTCGCGTGCAAGATCAAGTACTTCGCCGCCAGTCATTCAGCGCCCCCAAACTGCCGGTTAGATCGGCATCCGCATGATTTCTTCGTAGGCGGAAATAACCCTGTCACGGACAGTCACCATCGTCTCCAGGGCAACCTCGGTTTCTGCGACGGCGGTCACCACATCGACGACGCCGGTCTTGCCTTCGATCATCCCGATGGCCTTGTTGTCAGCCGCCTTCCCCTTGTCGACCACGGTTTCAACCGCTTCCTGGACCATCTGTCCGAAATCGACGCCTTCGCGCTGCGCGCCGACATCTTCAACCGCACGTGCCTGCTGCTGAAGCTTTGCCGCCATCTGGTAGGCATTGTTTGCAATCGATGTTGTAGACATTTCGACCGCCCCCTTCCTTTAAGAACAACTGGGGCTCACGCCCGCAGGATGTCGATTGTCCGCTGCAGCATCCGCCGCGTGCTTTCAATGACGTTCAGGTTTGCCTCATAGGACCGCTGCGCCTCGCGCATGTCGGTCGTTTCGATCAACGTGTTCACGTTGGGAAGCATCACATAGCCATTCTCGTCGGCGGCCGGGTGTCCGGGCATATAGGTCGTTTCGAACGGCGATTTGTCTTCGGCAATTTTGCCGAGCTCCACGACGTCGGCCCCAATTTCCTTGTCGAAATGGTTTTCGAAGGTCGGAATTTTCCGCCTGTAAGGCTCTTCATCAGGGGTACGGCCGGTGGAATTTGCGTTCGCGATGTTCTCAGCGATGACGCGCATACGTCCGTTTTGCGCTTTCAACCCGCTGGCGGAAACGAACAGTGACTTAATCAGGTCCATCTACCTGCCTCCAAATCTGTTTGCGGCGCTCTAAGCATTTTTCGACAGGGCGGTCCGGATCAAGCCGAGCCCTTTCGTGTAGAGGCTCGTTGCCGCCTGGAAGTCCATCTGGTTCTGCGTGATTTTCATCATCTGCTCTTCCAGATTGACCGAGTTGCCGCTGGGTGTGACTTCAAAGGAATCCCGCCTTTCCGTCTTGACGCTACTGGAGCTGGAAATACTGCCGGAAATATGACCTGCCTTGGTGACGTTCGTCGTCACACCAAAGCCCTCGCGCGCAATATGGTCCTCGAACGAATAGGTCTTCACGTCGCGGGACTGGTATCCCGGCGTATCGGAATTGGCGATGTTTTCAGCCAAAACGCCCTGGCGCGTCTGATGCCATTGCATCTTTGATCTGAGCGCCTGAAAAATCGGCAAATCTGTGAAAGCCATTCAGTTCACCATTCGTTAACCCACTAGGCAATGATTGCCGACCAAATGGTTAATGAATGGTTAACGCTTACGTAGCGCCATATCGCAAACCCTTCAAAAACCAGTGGAAGAGCGCAACAATCTTTTGCATTTCGCAAAATGAACACCTTCCGCGACAGGCAAATTTTTCCGCCCTCTGTTAACTTAAAGGCCTAGTGAGATTCGAAGCGAAACAGCAAGCAGCAGCAGCCAGCCTGACAAACGCCATTCGGATACAAGCGGCGGTGAAATGCGGAAGAACTAGGGATTTTTGGGCAAACATTCGGAACCATGACTTCCCCCGATTTACTGGGGATAAGCGCGGAACTCCTCATTTGAGGCCCAAATTCCAAGTAACCGGCAAGCGCAATGACACTGCAGGCAGAGGCGGCACGAGGAAAAGATGTACGATTGGATTGAAACAACTTTCAACGTGAGCGGGGGAGTGACTCAGGCGATCGCTGTGATATTGGCGCTCGGGGCTGTTTTACTTCTGTTCAGTCTGTTCATTTTCATCCTCAAGCGCCTGACGGGCGGAAATGTCTCACACAGCAGAAGCAGACAGCCCCGCATTGCAGTAATGGACAGCGCGACCGTCGATACACGTCGCCGCCTCGTTCTTGTTCGGCGGGACAATGTGGAACACCTGATCCTGATCGGTGGCCCGAGCGACGTGGTTGTTGAACAAAACATAGTCCGCAACGCTCCACTGCCGACACACCGATCCATTCCCGTTGCCGCGCAGACCGGCAGCGCCTCGATCAAGGCCCCGCTGGCTCCCGGTCCCGACATTCCTCTCCGGCCAGGCGAAGGCATGGCTGATGCAGAACCGGTCACACCGCCGGCACCGGTCGCAACACCCGTCGAACCATCAGCTCCAGAAGCCACGCCCGCTCCCGCGCCCAAGATCGAAGAATTGCCTACTTCTGCGGAAAAGGAACCTGCGGCGCCAAGCGCAGCATCCCTGCCCAGGAGCAGAAGCTCCTTCGAGAAACGAGAACCGTCCTTGAGCCTCGGCGCAGATAAAACCGAGAAAAAGGATGAAAGTTCCGGCGGAAATGGTCGCGCCGCGGAACTTCTGCGAGCCGCGATGCAAAACGGGTTCAACCGCGCGACGACCAAATCCGCAGAAGGCGAAGCGGCAACCGACAAAAAGATCGATGAAGCAGAACCAGCAGAGGAAAGATCTACAGCCCCGGATGTGAAACCAGCGCTTGCTTCCACGTCTTCAGCTGTTGATGTCATCGTGAAGCCCGAGACCAAACCTTCGACACCGGCCAAACCGATTGCCCGCCCCTTTTCTCCAAAGGACCGGCCTTCCTACGGTGGTCACTCCATTTCACCGCCTGCTTCAGGCCCGGCAGCCCGGGCGAAGACAGCATTGTTCAAGACGGCCTCGTCGAGCGCCTCCGAAAACAAGATCGAGCCTCTCGTCGATGAACCGACCAGCGCAGCGTCCCAAGGTCCGGAAGGAGACGACATCTCCGCGGCACCTTCGTCAGATTTCTCAGTGAAAGCGCCGGACATTAAATCCCCTGCGCCGAATGAGCCTACTCCGGAGCCGGAGACGTCAGAGGCGGCACAAAACGCTGAAGACACGCCGGCAACCAATAGCGGCAGTGCGGCAAGACCAGCAGCACCTTCTACTGGTGACACGGCTCAAGCGCTTCAACAGGACAAGTCGGTCGACCCGAAGACAGAAAGCATTTCCAAGTCACCTGAGACTTCTGCTCCGGAAGTCAAATTGGATCTGGGCCTTGGGGACCTGATCGAGGAGACCGACGAAACGACGCAGAAAACAGCTTCAGATGAGGACAAAGGTTCCAGGACTGAAGACAAGGAAGCCGAAGCATCCCAGTCCCAGAAGCAACAGCAACAACAGACCAAGGCCGCAGCTCCGGCGGCAAAGAGCCTGAGTGAAAAGAACCCCATTGAAGACGAAATGGCAAAACTGCTGGATGAACTGGGCGGGCAGCCAAACTGATGACATGTGAGGTTCGCTCGCCGCGTTGGTCTCAGCTGGCCTTATTGCTGTTCGCGCTCTCGGCGCTTCTGGTCTTCGTGGCAGGCCCAGCCGCCGCTCAGGAAATCTCGGTTGGATTCGGTGACGATGCCAGCCTGACCGAACGCGCCGTCCAACTCGTCATTCTATTGACGATCCTGTCGCTCGCCCCGTCGATCCTTGTCATGGTGACGAGTTTCACCCGGATCGTGGTTGTGCTTTCCTTGCTCCGATCGGCGATTGGCCTTCAGACGGCACCACCCAACATGGTCATGGTCAGTCTGGCCTTGTTCCTGTCGGCATTCATCATGATGCCGACGCTGCAATCGGCTTATGACGCCGGTGTTCAGCCCCTTATCGACGGCGACATTGAATTCAACCAGGCCTATGAGCGGGCATCCGAGCCATTCCGCAGCTTCATGCTGTCACAGGTCCGCGAGAAAGACCTCGCGCTCTTTCAGGAACTTTCCGGACAGGACGCTCCGGAAGGACCTGATGATCTCTCCATGGCGACACTTGTCCCGGCTTTCATGATCTCGGAGTTGCGACGGGCATTTGAAATTGGCTTCCTGCTCTATCTGCCGTTTCTCATTATCGATCTGGTCATCGCGTCCGTTCTGATGTCCATGGGTATGATGATGTTGCCGCCGGTTGTCATTTCCCTGCCCTTCAAACTGATCTTCTTTGTCCTCGTAGACGGGTGGAACCTTGTGGCAGGCTCCCTGGTCAAGAGTTTCGGCGGCGGATAGCCTCTTCTTTCATGCGCGTCGCACACACTTTGGCGCTTCGCTTCAAAATTTTCGACCAGAAGCAGAGGGCCCTTAGAGTTCACCTGCGCCACAGAGCGACGTGATCGCTTGAACTTGCCTGGACTTTTTTGCGAATCCACTGGAATCCCCTGCGTCCGCGGTCGCCAAAAGTAGAAGAATATTAAGATAGCGATGGCACAATTGGCCTTTGATTTAGGAGGCTGAAACGCCTCAAAACTTATAGTGGTAAAGTGTGATAAGAGACCAACTTGAAAAACTCGCCAGGCTCAAGGAACCAGAGGCGAGATCCAAGCTTATCCGTACGCTCGTCGGGGAGTATGCGCGGTCGGAAGACCATGACCCGACGGAGTTGGAACGGGAGCTCTTTTCAAAGATTGTGCTCTCCGTCTTTGATCAACTGGATCGGGCGGCTCGGTATGAACTCGTCGTGCGTCTGGCCAAGACTGACCGTATCATTTCCGAACTTGCCGACCGCTTGGCTGAAGAAGACTACGATCTGTCCGAACCTGTGATCGAATGCTCGCCTATGATGAGCCAAAAGGCTCTGATGCGCATTGCCAAATCCGGTGGCAACAACAAACGTCTGTCGGTTGCCCGACGCTCGGACCTCAACGAAGAAATCACCGACACGCTGATTGCCCGAAGCAGCAGGGATGTTGTCCATGCCCTGCTGGACAATCTGGATGCCCCTTTCTCGGTAAAGGGCACGCTTGCTCTCCTGATTTTTGCAAACACAGAGGTCGAAGTCCTCTCCGGAATTGCCAAACGTGCAATGAAGGACGAAGACTTCCTCGAGACCCAGATGTATGTGCTGGAAACGAACTGTCCGCTCATTCCGCCGCCTCTGGAAAAAGCTCTGCGGTCCGGTGACCTGAGCCGCTTGGCCCAGGCGATTGACGACCTGGAGCGGGACGGCGACATCGAACTCGATGGCGTCTTCTATTCCCGTCATGAGGCCAGCATTCAAATTGCCAATGGCGAACTGTCTTTTGATGCCATCTTGAGAACCCTCTTTGAAGAAGAGCGCCTGGATGCCGCAATCTGGCTGATCAGCCGCAAGATCAATCTTGCTGATGACGTTGTTGCCGATACGCTGAAGTCCGACGCGGATGGAGCCATCATGCGCCTGATGTTGCAGACGGGCATCCACGAGAAGACCTACCGGGACTTCCTGAAGGCGCGTTGCGAATGGCTGGACCGCAGTACCAGAACCATTCCGGAGCTGGTGATGCGTTACAAGGCTGAACTGAAAAAGCCCAAACAGTCCAGAGCTTCTCAACCTGCCCTGAAATCTGCCACAGGTTAACTGACGGCGTTTAACCGGCCGCGTCGTCGGCGCCGTTCCCCACCGCTGCCTGGTCGGGTGAGCGCCCTGGTGACATGTATTGTCGGCGGTATTCTTTCAGGAAGGTCTCAAGAGAGTCGACATCGGCCAGGCGATTGGCGACCTGAAGAAATTCCACGCCCTGCGCGTCGACCGGACGGGTGACAACTTCAAAGGCGAAAGCTTCCGGGCTGTCGGCCATCTTGCTCGTGTATTTCGTCTGCAGGCGTTCAAGACTCAGCTGATCACCAGCAAGAGAATAGGCAATACCGGCACGCAGGATATCCCGGCGCTCCAGATCATCCAGCGGGATGTTGTCGGACCAGCGCGATCCGTGCATGGCTTCCAGCTGCTCGCCTGCATCGCGCCAGCTCTCAGCAGCCCAGAACGTATCTGCTCGCAAACGATCGACATCGGTACCGCGCATGTTACGGACCAGTTCCAGAGCAAGGTCCGGCCGGCCGTTTTCGGTAAGTGCCCGTGCTTCGACAATGTTGCGCTGGCGCTCAAGCGTTGATGGCAGGCTTGCCTGGCGGGTCCGGTTCAGAACCCTCAGCGCTTCGTCCGGTTTGCGATCCATCAGATAGATTGCTGCCAGGTCCGATGCGATCTGTGCCCGCGCTGCTCCCTTCAGACGATTGTCCACCTGGTGGCGTAGCAATTCGGTCGCCTGATCGAGCAGGTCAACTTCAACCAGGCGCTTTGCAAGCAGGCGAACCATTTCATCACCCTGGCGACCAATCGGTGTCAGCTCCCGGAAATCGTAGTAAAGCGCGAGAGCCTTGACGGGCTGAATCTCGTCCGCCTTCCCATCAAGGAACAGAGCATTAAAGAGGCCGTTCATCTCCTCCTGCAACAGGCGCGTCGTATCTGAGTCAGCATCCGCCTGCACCGCGGACTTCATGGCCTCGAATGCTTCTCTGTATTGGCCACGCTCTGCATAAAGCTGTGACAGAAAACGAAGGGTCTTCAGCTCGATTTCGTCTCCGCGCCAGGATGTCGCCAGGCTCGCCAGCCGGTCGATGGTCTCATCAACGCTCAATTCGCCATCCCGATAACGAATACGCAGGGCTCTGTATTCTGCTTCGGCAGAGCGCGGGCGATCATCCGAACGCGTTACGAGATCAAACACGGTCAGCGCTTCCTGCGACCGTCCGGAGGCATCGGCAACCCGGCCGCGCAGAATGTCATAGCGTGCTGCCTGCGCCCGCGTGACTTCACTCGGCTCAATCTCGGCGAGCATGCCGTTCGCGATGCCGAAGTCATTCACTTCCACCATCGCCTGTGCCGCCGCCAGCTTGAACTCGGTCTGGATCGCCGTTGGATAGTTACCGACCACCGCCCGTCCGCGCGGCATGACGATTCGCGCCTGTGTCCAGTTGCCCAGCTTCACATCCACAATGGTCTGCCAGATAGCCGCATCAGGGCTGTTCTTGAGATCCGGACGATTCAGATGGTCATAGGCTTCTTCCGGGCGACCCGCCATTGTCTGGGCGGCACCCATCATCAGGTTGAAGGAACTGTCTTCAGCAAGAGCGGGCTCTTCCTCCAGCGCCAAGGTCATCAGACCCAGGGCTTCCTGCGCAAACTGGTGTGCAAGGTAAAACCGAGACAGGGCGATCAGCGGCTTGCGTCGTTTGCCCTCCGGTGCTTTCGACAATCGGTCCTGTAATTCCATCAGACGGGACCTGTATCCTCCGGGCCCCTCCGTGCTCAGCGACACAAACTCGATGAAATTGGATTCTTCTGGATCGACAATCGTGTTGAACGCGCCAGTGCCGCCGCGCAAATGCCGGTTCGAAAGAGCAAGCCCGCCTTCTCTTTCAATCAGGACGTCGTCTCCCAGAATTTTCATCTGAACACCGTCAGACTTCGCCGCGACTGCAATACCCTGAGCTGAACTCAGTGCATCCAGATCAACAAACTTCTGAGGCTTCAACAATCCGCGTGGTGGCCCGAAGCCGGTGATCAGAGAAATCTTGTCACCCACGAACGGGTCGGTAATCTCTCGAATGTTCTGCGGATCCTGATAGAGAACGCGCAACACGGATTCACCGTCTCCGCGAACGGTGCGCTCCAGCTGCAAGGGAATGGACGGCTCCAGGATCAGGTCACCGATCACCAGCGACCAGGCGTTTCCGTCGACACCAACCGTCGCCAGAACCGGGTCATTCAGGTCCAGCCGGAGAATCTGATAATCGTCAAACTGTTGAACATCGATCGTATCTGCGGTTTCGGCCAGCGCAGAGATCATGCCACGGGTATCGATCGTTGCATCCGTGTCAAACACCAGCCAGATACTGTCGTTGCGCCGGAACACTGCCGAGGAGACCGGTTCCGAGAACGGGAAGACCACCCGAACGGTGTTCCCGATCCGTCGGGCTTCGGCAGAAACGAAATTCCGAACTTCTGCGGCAAAACTCTCAGGTGGCTGCTCGGGTGATGGCGGCAACTGATCCAGCTCCTGTCCACCGTTTGCGCGCCAGATCTCCGGCTCAGCGTCTGGTCTGTTTGGCAACTGAATACCCGCCGGTACCTCGCTGCTGCCGAAGGATGGATTGTTCTCGATCCGGACAGGGGCCGCCTGAAGCGGCGCGGTTTCATCACTGCCCTTGGCCGGGTCCTGTGCAGGCTGCAAGGTTGGAATGCCGTTGCTTGCCTCTGTACCGTTGGAGGACTGATCTTGAGAGGACCCGACTTGCTGTTTTGAAAGATCGAGCATTGGAGCGCGCCGGACAATCTCCCCTTCATCGGGACCGACATCAGTCAGCGGCAGTGCACCAGGACCGGCCTGTGCAACAACGATGCTCTCCTGCGTGTCCGCACCAGCTGCAGCCTCCTCGGCACCTGAAGCGGCAATCGCGGATGTGATGAGGTCGTCGGCGTTGTCACCGGCGGTCGCGACAAGAAGCTCCGGCGCAGGAAGCGTTTCGACCGCCGGAGCGGTCGTGATGGCATTTTCCTGCGTTACGACAATCTCTGCCCCTGGTGGAGCTTGTGCAAGACCATCCGGTTTGGTTCGCGGCACCATTGCGACGTCGCGCCCGCTGGACAAGTCCTCGCCGTTTGTCTCGTCATCAAGCACTTCACCTGCGGCTACCGCAACCTGAGCGCCCTCCGCCTCGGGATTGACGACAGAGGAAGACCTTGCTTCTTCGTCGTTTTTCGCCCCACCGAGCGGCACCACAGTATAAGCAGGAGCTTCGTCCGCACGGCTTTCCTTCAGAACGCCACCACCTGCGGAAACTGTCTTGCTGTCGGCCGGCAATCCGCGTGGGTCTTTGACCTCGCGCGTATCACGCAATCCCGGAGCCGTGATCATGTCCTTGCGGTTCTCATTGTCCGCGACAGACAGCTCCTTGTTGATCAATGCATTGGCCGGATCATTCGGCTGCATGTTCTCTGGCGTCACATCGATCACATAGGTCTGCTCTTCCCGGAACGCGCGGATGTCAACCGAAGGCTCGACGCGCATCAGGAACTTCAGCTTCCCTTTGTCCAAAAACGAAGTCGCGTCGATCACGCCTTGTGGCAGATGAGCCCTGAGATGCGAGATATCCAACTGAGCCGGATGATTAAAAGTCAGTTTGACGATGTCGTTTTCGCGCACAAATGCAGTATCGAACTTGATCGACCAATCGAACACCAACCGCGTGAAGGTCGGGTGTTCACCCACATGAAGGGTTACTTCCGGACCTTCCTGGGCTTTGAGGCGAGCCTGTTCGAGCGCCCGGACCTTGCGCATGGCAGCTTCCGCACGCTTGGCCAGTTCACGCACCACATCGTCCGGCAGTCCGGGAGGCAGGCCCTGCCAATCCATCGGCAGGATGTCGACGAACAGCTTCTCGCCGGCTTCAAGAGTATTGATCTGGAACTGATTTTTCAGCGCAAAGCGAATGGCGCTGCCGTCAGGGTCACGGCGCGCAATGGTGACGTATTTGCCGAGGTCGAGCGGGACATCATCGACATTGATGTCGACCGGCTCCTCAAATGAAATTCGCAGGACGCCTCCAGTAATGACAGCGTCGTAGATCGGCAGGAGCGTGCGATCCTTGAAGGTCAGAACGATACGCCCGTAACCTTCCTCTGGAATGACGTCCAGGTCCACCGGCTCAAGCGTTTGTGCCTGAACTGAAACCTGCGACAGCGCCACAAGACAGACGGCGCACACCCAGAAGGCCGCAATCAAACGCGCCAATGGTCTCCCTCTGCCTTTGACGGCAGATCCGCAACTTTTCCAGATGGTCAGGAGTGGTCCCGGCAAGTCGTTCAGTCCTCGGATGGCGACAACACGCTATTGTTAGTTGGGTGTCGTTAACGTGCCCTTACGCGTTCCTTAAAAATCCGCACTATTCCCTCAATTTGACGGGATCTTCGGCAGCATGTCCGGAGCCGAGGCTTGCATGGGTTGGGCCGGGTCGGCTGGAGCCGAAGAATTGCTGGCAATCGCCACTGTCAGTCGTTCAGCTGCTTCCGGAGACATCTTCGCCAGAACATCGGCCATTTTCCGCGGTTTCATTTGCCTCACCACCTTCAGAAGGATCGGCAGGCTCAGACGGTCAAAGATGCGGGCGGCGTCCTTGGGCTTCATGCTTTCATACATGGTAACCAGTCCGGCAATTTCGTTTTCTTCCTGCCTTTTCTTCTCTTCAACCGCCGCTTCAATGCGCTCTTCCAGCTTCTTCAGCTCATCGACACGTTTTTGAATGCGCTCCTCGGTGGCCTGCAACAATTTTTCGCGCAGGTCCAGCTGCCCTTCCTGTGCCTGAAGAGACTCTCTTCGTTTGCCCAGGCTTTCCAGCACTGCGCGCTCGGCAGCAGATCCGCCAATTTCGAGACTGTCAGGCAAAACAGGTTGCTCCGGCAGATCGCCTCCACCAGGAGGAGGAGGCCCACCGTCTGCGGCCATTTCCACCGGGGCTTCGCCATCGGCAGGTGTTTCTTGAGCAACTGCGCCATTGATGGGAAGCTTGCCGCTGTCTGGCCCCAGCGTGAGGCCAAGCAACTTCAAGGCGAGCAGAGCGCTCGCCGAAATTCCCAGCAATGGCAGCAGTCTCAAATTCATGCGGCGGCACCGTTTCGTCTGCGGAACTGCTCAAGACGCGCCGTCGCTTCGGCCGCTGCGCTACGGATATCCGATGCACGGCTCGACCGTTTCCGCTCTGGTTCCACCTGCGGCTGCTGTGCCGGATAAGCTCCTGCTGGGGCATAACTTGCCGGCTGCTGGGCATAGGCCGGCGCCTCGCTTTGAGATTGCGCTGAATATGCTTCGTTCTGGCTGGCAGCTTCGCGATGGGTTGCTGCGGAACGTGCCGCCTCGGCGATCTGCGTGATCCGGGTGAAGATTTTCTCTCCTTCGCCCACCTGCTCTGCAAGGGTCTGGGACATGGTCTCCGCCTGCTTGAGACGTGAACCCAGTGTCTTGTCCGCCTCGGCGGCAGTCGTTTTCAATCCCAGGATTGCACGCTCGGCAATTTCCGTTGCCGTCATCAGTTCCGAAATCGTTGCCCGCAAAACCTGTTCGTCGGCACGCAGACGCTGCAACCGCTTGTTCAGCATCCAGCAGTAACCGATTGTAATCAGCAACAGAACCGCGACCAGCCCTTCAATGATCATTCCGAGTGGCAAAGTGCTCATGGTTGCTCCATTTCGTTTTGCATGGCGCGCTCGAAAGCAGCCAGGGTCATTTTGGGCTTGCGCAAATTCTTTGCGACACGGATGGCGATGGAATCCTCGACCTTGCCGAGCGTTCCTTCGGTCAGCGGAACGTTGCCGCATTTGATTGTCACGGGATCGGCAGGATCGACGTCGAACACCAGCGTTTGCCCTATGTCGAGGCTGAGAACCCGGCCCAGCGGCAGATAGGTTTCGTGCAATACCGCATCGACTTCGATTTCGGCGGCATGAATCTCGGTTGCCAGGTGCCCTTCCCAGATCGGATCGCGGCCGAATTTCTCACCCATGAACATCTGGAGCAGCAGATCGCGGATCGGCTCCAGAGTTGCATACGGCATCATGATCTCGACCGAGCCGCCCCGATCTTCCATGTCGATGCGCAGCTCGACAAGAATGGCCGCGTTCGCCGGGCGGGAAATCGCCGCAAAACGCGGGTTGGTCTCAAGACGTTCGAGATTGAAGTGAACCGGAGACAGAGGCGCGAATGCCTGTTCTGCGTCCTGCAGAATCAAGGACACCATCTGTTGCACGAGACCGGTTTCGATCGTTGTATAAGGTCGCCCTTCAACACGTACGGCCGAGGTACCGCGCCCTCCACCGAGCAAAACGTCAATGATCGAATAGATCAGGCTCGATTCCACGGTTATCAGACCGAAGCCATCCCATTCCTCAGCCTTGAAGACACCAAGAATGGCAGGCAAGGGAATGGAGTTCAGATAATCGCCGAAACGCACCGAACTGATGGAATCCAGAGACACTTCAACGTTGTCGGACGTGAAATTGCGAAGCGATGTCGTCGTCAAGCGAACAAGACGGTCAAACACGATTTCGAGCATCGGCAGACGCTCGTAGGAAACCATCGCCGAGTTGATGAGCGCTCGGATACCACTTTGGTCGCCAGCAATCGTGTCCTCGATATTAAAGCCAAGGAGGTTGTCGATTTCCTCCTGGTTCAGGACACGGTCTGCGCCGCGGGTCGCATTCTCCAGATCGGGCTCGCTGTCGTCGATCATCGCAGCCCATTGAGCCGCCATGTCGTCGGAACTTCCGGCACCCTGCTCTTCAAGAGCCGCACCCCAGGCGGCGGCTAGATCTTCATCGTCATCGCCGCCGGCTCCTTGCTCGGCAAGAGCAGCGCCCCAGGCGTCGGCCATGTCCTCTTCGGACAGATCATCATCGTCGTCGACGTTAGCCATTCATTCCATCACTGTACAAGGATCTCCTTGAACAGGACCCCCTCAACCTTCGCCGGATAAACCGACAAATTGATCCGCCTGAGCAATTCTTCCTTCAAACGGAACAGACCGGCAGACCCTTCCAGGTCCGCGGGGCGTAGTTCGCGCAAGTAGATCTGGAACGCATCCAGAATACGCGGCAGAAACGGTTGGATCTGATCGATCATCGCCCGGTTCTCGACTTCCAGCGCAATCCTGACCTTGAGATAGGTCGTGCGCCCGTCCGTCGCCAAATTCACCGTCATTTCCGGCAGATCGTAAAACACGACCGGCTTTTGAACCTCGACAGGAGCATCACCGCCATCCGGAGAAGGCATCGGCGCATCTGAACCCATCAGAAAGTAATAAGCCGCTCCACCTGCAACAAGCAGAACCACCAGACCGATACCACCGAACAGAAACAGCTTCTTCTTGCCACCAGCAGACGCTTCGGCCCCTTCTTCGGCCTCATCACCAGCTGCGGCGTTTTCGTCAGCCATTCCGCACCCCGCTTCAGTTAGCGCACGCGCGCTAATTATTACTAAAGAGTTAATGGTTAACGAATGGTTACCAGCCCATTAACGCGAGTCACCCGGCAAAAATTGCCAAGTGGTTAACTTCTGCCGGAATCTCTTGCCGCACGCACCCTCCCGTTTTGATTTTTACCCAGATTTCCCAAGGATTTAAAAACTGGCACGCCGTGTGCATTAACCTTAACGAGCTCGCAGGTCTGGGGAGACTGGCCAGCTCATCGGGGAGCAAAGGGAACCGTTCGTATGGAGAACGCTCAGCTAGTCGCCTTATCCAGGCAATCGATCTTGCGGAATCATCTCGACGTGATCGCCAACAACATGGCGAACATCAACACGAGTGGTTTCAAGTCACAGGACATGTCCTTCGTCGAGTACATCATGCCGTTTGCCGATGGCACCGCATTTGAGCCGGCGGATCGCGAAATTTCCTATGTGGACATGTTCACCACTCGGACCAATTTCGAGCCCGGGACGATCAATCTAACAGAAAACGAATTCGATCTGGCGTTGAACAGCGAAGGCTTCTTCGTTGTGCAGATGGACGATGGCACCGAAGCCTATACTAGAAGCGGAGCCTTCCAGCTCGATGCCACTGGTCAGCTTATCACTTCAAACGGACGCCCTGTCTTGACCGATGCCGGCCCCATTACCTTTACCCGCGAAGACGGACTGATTGAAATCGCCGCAGACGGTACGATCGCAACCGAACTTGGCATTCGCGGAAAAATCCGTGTTGTGAATTTCGACGATACCCGCACGCTGGAGAAAATCGGCGACACGATGTTCAAGGGTGAAAACCCCTTACAGGTCGCAGATGCCCGCATCATCCAGGGTGCGGTTGAAGGCTCGAACGTCTCAGGCGTTTCTGAAGTCACCCGGCTCATCGAAGTTACCCGTGCCTATGACGCCACTTCGAAATTGGTGAAAGACCTGGACGAACTTCGTCAGCAGGCGATTTCGACACTCGGCCGTATTCAAGCCTAACCGGTTAAGGACTTAAGACGATGAAAGCACTCCATATCGCCGCGACCGGCATGAAGGCTCAGGAACTGAACGTCGAGGTCATCTCGAACAACGTAGCCAACATGCGCACGACCGGTTTCAAGAAGCAGCGCGCGGATTTCCAGGACCTGCTCTACCAGAACCTGCGCCGCATGGGCACGGAGACATCCGACACCGGTACGATCGTTCCGACAGGCATTCAGATCGGCTCCGGCGTCAAGATTGCCTCGACTGCTCGCATCATGTCCCAGGGTTCCCTCGAACAGACCGGCAAGGAACTGGACGTCGCGGTCCGCGGTGAAGGCTTCTTCCAGATCGATCTGCCGGACGGCACCACCGGCTATACCCGGGACGGATCGTTCGAGCGCGACGCAAACGGGCAGCTGGTGACGGTTGACGGTTACGCGGTCAATCCAGGCATCACCATTCCGGAGACGACGCAGGACATCACCATTTCCAACACAGGCGAAGTCCAGGGCGTCGACCAGGCCGGCAATACCGTTCAACTCGGCCAGGTCCAGCTCGCGCGCTTTGTGAACAAGGCAGGCCTTGAAGCAATCGGTGACAACCTGTTCCTGGAAACCGATGCCAGTGGCGCGCCGGAAACCGGCAATCCAAGCGACAATGGCTTCGGTAGCCTCCAGCAGTACTTCCTGGAAATGGCCAACGTGGATGCGGTGACGGAAATTGCCGACCTGATCTCGGCCCAGCGCGCCTATGAGATGAATTCCCAGATCATCCAGGCCGCAGACGAAATGTACTCCACCACCACAAACCTCCGCTAACACAGGGAGGCTGACAAAATGAGACATCTGTTCAAAACAATCGTCACCCTGGCTCTGATGGGATTTGCAACCACCTTTGCAGTGGCTGACGAGCGCCCCGTGCTTCGCTCCCAGGTCATGACGCTTTCAGACGTCGTAACGGTCGGCGACTTTTATTCCAACGCAGGCCTCCTGGCATCCAAGCCCCTTTTCCGTTCACCGGACATGGGAACTTCGGGCAATGTTCCGGCGAACCTCGTGGCAGAGCGCGCCCGTGCCGCCGGACTGGATCTGGCGGGAACCGATGGCCTGAGAACCGTGGTTGTTCACCGGGGCGCGACAAAGATCGAACGGGACGAGCTGGAAGGTCTTGTTCGTGCTGCACTTGCACAAAGAAACGCCGGCATTGATCCGGAATTGCTCGACGTCAAGCTGCTGCAGGCTCCCGACCGCGTCCTTGCCGATCCGAAAGTTCAGGACCCGATCCGGGTTGACAGTGTTGACTGGTCCAAGTCAACGGGACGTTTCACAGTCTTTGCTTCCGTTGCAGCCGAACATGGCACCAAAACCCTGACCTTCTCCGGTGTTGCTATCGAAATGGTCCAGGTAGTCGCCTTGGCTCAACCGCTTCGGCGCGGCGACATTCTCAAGGAAGACGATCTGATCACCGTCCGCCTGACACGCAAGAACGTGCCCTCCGGTGCTGTTACGGATCCTGCAGGTATCGTCGGCAAACAGGCACGGACGAACATGCGCGCCAACGCCCCCCTCGCCCGCAAGGACTTCCAGCACCCGGTGCTGATTGAACGTGGCGAAAAAATCACCGTCACCTTCCTGATGCCCGGCATGAAGCTCACGTCCAGGGCCCAGGCTTTGGACGAAGGTGCCAAGGGCGATGTGATTGACGTCATGAACCTTCAGTCCCGGCGGATCGTGCCGGCCACCATCATCTCCCGCGGCCATGTGCGTGTTCACACTGCCAATCCAATTGTCGCAAGCCTGAACAGCGAGACCAACTAATGCCGACTTCCTTTCCAAAGCACCTTCTGGCTAGCATTGCACTGGCCGCTCTCGCTGCGGGATGCGGCACTCCTGAAAGACTTGCGAATGTCGGACAGCAGCCTGCATTGAACGCCATACAGGATCCGACCACTACGCCCGGATACAGGCCGGTCCAGATGCCGATGCCCGAACCGCAACAGGCACACTACAACCCCAACTCCCTCTGGCAGTCGGGAAGCAGAGCCTTTTTCAAGGATCAACGCGCAAGCCGCGTGGGTGACATCCTGACCGTCGTCGTGACGATCGATGACAAGGCAGAGATCGAAAACAACACCGATCGCAGCCGGACCGAGACCAATGGTTCGGGTGTCGGCGGTGCGCTCGGCACTGCCATCGATACGGTATTCCTTCCTGCCGGTATGGCGGCAAGCGACCTCGCAAACGTCAACAGCAACTCCAGTTTCGCAGGAGCCGGCAAGGTTGACCGGGAAGAAACTCTTCAGACCAACATTGCAGCTGTCGTCACCCAGGTTCTGCCAAACGGCAATATGGTCATCGAAGGTCGACAGGAGGTTCGCGTGAATTATGAAGTCCGCGAACTGATTGTTGCCGGTATCGTCAGACCTGAAGACATCACAGCCAACAACCGGATTGCCAGCGAACAGATTGCCGAAGCCCGCATCGGTTACGGCGGCCGTGGTCAGATCACGGATGTTCAGCAACCTCGCGTTGGCAATCAGGTCCTGGATATCCTCCTCCCCTTCTGATCCAGACAGGGTTTACAGTCCCCCGGCCAGCAGCAGGCAGAGTGTTCTAGAAGCTCAACCTGCTGCGGCTGACGACGGGTACGGTGTCTCGCTCCCCGAGTGCCGTACCCGTTCTCATTTCCAAATCACTGATGACGTTGCGTCAATTTTAGATACAATGAGGTATTGGTTTCTCAATCCGGCAGGTCGCCATGCGCATTTTGATTTTGGTTTTCCTTGGACAGTTTCTGATAACATCAGCCGTATCCGCAGCCAGTTGTGGCAATGGCCCGGCAGGTTTCACCGCCTGGCGAGATGCCTTCATTGCCAATGCCGGAAGATATGGCCTGAATCCCAGAGTTGTCCAATCGGCGCTTCAAAACGTGAAGTACAGCAAGAAGGTGGTCAGGCTGGACCGCAACCAGAAGTCCTTCAAGCTCAGTTTCAAGCAGTTTTACGCCAAGCGCGTAAACAACGCGATGATCCGCCGGGGTCAGAAGCTTGGCCAGAACTACGCGCGCCTGTTCAACAGTATCGAACGAAAATACGGCGTCCCGGCTCCCGTGATTCTTGCGATTTGGGGTCTCGAAACCAACTATGGCGGTTATCTCGGAAACATGCCGGTGCTTCAGTCGCTTGCCACACTTGCCTACGACTGCCGCCGCTCGGCGTTCTTCACCAATGAACTGGTCAGCGCGCTCATAATCGTGCAACGCCGAGACATGTCACCGGCGGAGATGCGCGGCGCATGGGCCGGAGAGATCGGCCAGACGCAGTTTCTGGCTTCCTCCTATGTGCGCTATGCGGTTGATTACGACCGCGATGGCCGCCGCGATCTGATCCGGTCGGTTCCCGACGTCCTGGCATCAACCGCAAACTATCTGGCGAAAAAAGGCTGGCGCCGCGGTCAGGCTTGGGGGCCGGGCACTGCCAACTACCGGGTCCTGAGAGAGTGGAACAAGGCAAGCGTCTATGTTCAGACCATCTCCATCATGGCCTCAAAGATAAGCGGACAGGGATAAACAAAGAAGTCTCGATACAGATCGGAACTCCTGGAATTCTCGACAACCGACAAACCTGTCAGGGCTCGGGATTAGGAAAGGCTGTGTGACCGAATTTTGCTACTGCACCGTTGCTCCGATTGCACTACGATACCCTCTTCATCTGAAGCGGCAGTGCTCTTCTCCCAACGGTTCCAGGGGCGCGCCGGTCCCTCCAATGTTCCAGTATGCAGGAGCTCAGCATGTCCAGCTTCAAGAATCTTTCCATCTCTCGTCGCACTCTTCTGAAGGGTGTCGCGGCAACAGGCTTCACAGCCGCACTGCACCCTTATTCTGCCCTGGCAAAAGAAGGCTCAGCACACTTGCGCCTGATGGAAACCACGGACCTGCACGTCCACGTCTTTCCATATGACTACTACGGCGACAAGCCGGTCGATACGGCAGGCCTTGCCCGGACGGCATCACTGATCCGGCAAATCCGCGATGAAGCAACCAACTCGGTGCTCGTCGACAACGGCGATTTTCTGCAAGGAAATCCCATGGGTGATTTCATCGCCTATGAACGCGGAATGCGGGAGGGAGATGTTCACCCGGTCATCAAGGGCATGAACGTCCTTGATTTTGACGCGGCCACTCTCGGCAACCACGAATTCAACTACGGTCTGGATTTCATGATGAAAGTCCTGTCCGGAGCCAATTTTCCGGTTGTCTGTGCAAATCTGGTCAAGGGCACCAATCTTGCGGCAAACGCGCGTCAGGACGAATTGTTCCTCAAGCCTTATGTGATCGTCGAAAAGCAGGTTCAGGACGGCGCCGGAAACTCCTATCCGATCAAGATCGGTTTCATCGGTTTCGTACCGCCCCAGATCATGAATTGGGACCGGCGCCACCTTGAGGGCAGTGCCAATGCGCGTGACATAGTCGATGCCGCGAAAGCCTTTGTGCCTGAGATGCGGGAACAGGGCTGTGATTTGGTGATTGCCCTGTCCCACTCGGGTATTGATGCAAATGACTATTCAGAGGGAATGGAAAACGCGTCACTGCACCTGTCGGCAATAGACGGCATCGATGCCGTCTTCACCGGTCACCATCACCTGGTGTTCCCCGGCCCTGCCTACGAAGGGCTTCCTGGTGTCGACAGCCAGAAGGGGACGCTGTTCGGAAAGCCTGCTGCAATGGGAGGTTTCTGGGGATCGCATCTCGGCGTCATCGATCTGATGATTGAACGGGATGGCAACGGCTGGCGCGTAGCGAATTTCATGACCGAAGCTCGCCCGATCTACGAAAAGGAAGGGCGAAAGGTAACTCCTCTTGTGGAAAGTCAGCAGGATGTCCTGGATGCCGTCAAGGAAGACCATGAGGCTACCCTGGCATATGTGCGACGTCCAGTCGGCAAGACGTCCGCACCTCTGCATTCCTATTTCGCACTTGTGGCTGATGATCCAAGCGTCCAGATCGTTTCCAAGGCTCAGACCTGGTACATTGAACAGATGTTGAAGGGCACCGAGTGGGAAGGATTGCCGATCCTGTCCGCAGCCGCACCTTTCAAGGCAGGCGGCCGTGGCGGCCCGGACTACTACACGGACGTTCCGGTCGGCGATGTTGCCATCAAGAACGTGGCGGACCTTTATCTTTATCCCAATACTGTGCGCGCCGTGGCCATAAAGGGCAGCACCGTCAAGGACTGGCTGGAACGTTCCGCCGGCATTTTCCAGCAGATCGAACCTGGACAGACGGACCAGCCGCTGATCAATCCTGAGTTCCCGAGCTACAACTTTGATGTCATTGACGGCGTAACCTACGAGATTGACCTCAGTCAGCCATCAAAATTCGGCCCCAAGGGCGAAGCGCTCAACCCGGACGCCAATCGAATCGTAAATCTGAAGTTCAACGGTGAACCGATTGACCCCGAAGCAACTTTTGTTGTGGCCACGAACAACTATCGTGCCAGTGGCGGCGGGAACTTCCCCGGCATCAACGACGATGCTGTCGTCTTTGTCGGCCCGGATACCAACCGGGACGTTCTTGTCCGCTACATCGTTGAACAAGGCACCATCAACCCATCGGCTGATGCAAACTGGACGTTCGTGCCCATGCCGGAAACGACGGTCCTGTTCGAAACCGGCCCAGGTGGCACCGATCATGCAGCCACAGTGGAAGGTGTGAAGATCGAGCCGGCCGGCGATGGTGCCGATGGGTTTGCACGCTACCGGATTACCCTTTGAGGAGACGCCGGCAGTCATACGGCAATAAAAAACCTTCCCCGGTTTCGGGGAAGGTTTGAAAGTGTTCTCGGAATCGCCGTCTACGCGGGAAACCGGCCGTTTTATTGGAAATCAGTCGTCGCGATAAACCTTTTCCCTGCGTTCGTGCGCCTCTTGGGCTTCGATCGACAAGGTTGCGATCGGACGGGCTTCGAGACGCCGCAAGGCGATCGGTTCACCTGTCTCCTCACAATAACCGTAACTGCCATCGGCAATGCGTTCCAAAGCGTCATCGATCTTTGAAATCAGCTTCCGTTGACGGTCCCTCGCGCGCAGCTCAATTGAGCGGTCTGTTTCAGACGACGCACGGTCGGCAAAGTCGGGGTGGTTCTGGCTTTCTTCCTGAAGGTTCGTGAGTGTTTCTGCACTCTCTTTCAGGATCTCTTCTTTCCATGCAAGCAGCTTGTTTCGAAAGTATTCACGCTGCCTGTCGTTCATGAACGGCTCGTCTTCCGAGGGTCGATATTCAGACTCAATTTCAACCGTCATCGATAGCTCCGGATTACCGTTAGGCCGGGCGCAATATATAGCCGGTTTCTCCAGCCGACAACGGTTCATTTACGAAAAATACCATTAAAGAAAGTTAATAACTTTCAAACTGTTGCGGGAATTTCCAGCACTTTCGCCGGAATTAACCATCACCTGAACATGTCACTGGTCAGAGAATCGGCCGAGCTTTGCGAGCTCAACTTTTACTCGCAATTCGATTTCCTCAAGCACCGAGTCGATTTTCGAATCACCACTGGGCGGACGGTTGGTCACCTGGCGTGCAAGCATCTCCAGTCGATCCTCCGACACCTGTCCGGTGAGAAGATCCGCGCGAATGGACTCCAGAGAGTCGAGCAATGTATGGCCGTAACGCGCGGCCTTGGAACGACGCTCTGCTCTTTCATCAACTTCCTGAAGGGCAAGCAGCGCGTCCATGCCCTGAATGGCTGCTCCGCCTGCTGTCTGGGACGACTGGACAACCTCACCTCCAAGGTCAGGTGCAAATTGCTCCGTGCCGGATGGCGCGTTCTTTTTGCCGCCCTTGCCCTGAACTCCATTGATCGGTTTGTTGCCAGTGATACGCATGATTGCTTTCCAGTTCGACTGACGCCCCTATCCAGGCGTTTGCATTGAGCGCAAACGCAGTGAGTGTCAGATTCTGCCGGGAAGGGTAATTGAATCCGGGTGCAGGAGGCAATATTTGCCCGGTCGCAAACACGGTTCATTAACTCTATTCCACAGACATACCTGCCTCCGCCTCCTGAATCTCGCCTTTCATTCGCAGAAATCAGCCAATCTTCCAATATGTCTCCTCGCCTCTCCAGAGTTGGCACGGCTCTCGCATTACGCAATTCGATCAATCGTGAACGGCACATCCGCCGGCACCAATAAACGGACGAAAAACCGCGATGCGAAATTTGGGTGGCAAAATTTCCGAACGACTTGCGAAGCTGACATTGGTTGCAGCTGCATTCGTCGTGCTAGCGGGCAATGCACTGACCTCGGCAGATGCAGCATCGCGCATCAAGGACATTGCCGATTTCGAGGGCATCCGCGAAAACCAGCTGATCGGGTACGGGCTTGTTGTTGGCCTGAACGGCACAGGCGACTCGCTCAACAACTCGCCATTCACCCAGCAAAGTCTCCAGGCAATGCTGGAACGCTTGGGCGTTAACACGCGAAACATCGCTCTGAACACAAACACGGTTGCCGCGGTCATGGTCACCGCCAACCTGCCGCCTTTCTCTACCCAGGGAACACGCATCGACGTAAACGTCAGCGCCCTCGGCGATGCCGACTCTCTTCAAGGCGGAACATTGCTTGTCACACCATTGGTCGGTGCTGATGGCGAAGTTTACGCGATTGCTCAAGGCTCCGTTGCCATCGGCGGCTTTTCCGCTCAGGCAGATGCAGCCTCTGTTGTTCGGGGCGTTCCGACTGCAGGCAGGATAGCCAATGGCGGGCTCGTTGAACGTGAGCTTGAATTCCAGCTGGCTTCGCTGACCACGCTTCGCCTCGCGCTGCGCAACCCTGACCTTACGACGGCAAGGCGCGTTGCTCTTTCCATCAACGAACTGATCGGAATGCCGACTGCGGAGCCGCTTGACCCCGCCACGGTTCGCCTGGATCTGCCGCGTCAGTATGACGGTAATATCGTTGATCTTCTCACTGACATCGAACAGTTGATCGTTGAGCCGGACCTTGCCGCTCGCATCGTCATCGACGAAAACTCCGGCATCATTGTCATGGGCCAGGATGTGAAGGTTTCCATGGTGGCGGTCGCACAAGGCAATCTGACGGTCACAATTGCAGAGTCTCCTCAGGTATCGCAGCCCCTCCCCTTCGCAAACGGACAAACCGCCGTTGTGCCGCGCTCGGAAGTCGCGGTCGATGAAGATGGAACAAAGCTGGCGATCGTTCCTGAAACGGTAACGCTCAAGCAGCTTGTCGACGGACTGAACGCTCTCGGCATCGGTCCGCGGGACATGATTTCGATCCTTCAGGCAATCAAGGCAGCCGGTGCGCTGCAAGCAGATATCGAGGTCCTGTGATGCTACAGCCAATCGCACCAGCTTCGAGCCAGCCTAATCCTCTAGATACGATCCGTGGCATCCACGGAAGCAACAAGACGGCTGCAAAGGAAGCGGCAAAGGAATTTGAAGCGGTATTTTTGAACACCATGCTCCAGAACATGTTCACCGGCCTTGAAAACGGTGGCACCTGGGGCAGCGGTCATGGAGCCGATGCCTGGCAAAGCCTCCTGATCGATGAGTTTGCGCGTTCCATTTCCGAAGCTGGAGGCATCGGCCTTGCGGACAGCGTGGAACGTGAATTGCTTGCATTGCAGGAGGGGGCTCGATGACTGCACAACCCAATACAAATACCTTTCCTTTCTCTCTGGAGCGGCCGACAAGTCAACAGGAAGCCGACAGCTTTTGCGCGGCCCTGTCAGGCACAATGGAAGCTCTTCTGTCGGTGATCGAGATGGAAACGGATCTGGTCCGTGCGGGAAAACTCAGGGAAGCTGGAGAGCTACAGGCTGACAAGGCCAGATTGATCCACGAATACACCCGCGGCATGATGACCGCGAAGGAACATGCTGTTGCCCTCGGCAACCTCTCTCCTGCGGCAACGCAAAACCTGCGTCGTCAACATGGCGAGTTTCAGCCTGTCCTGAGGATAAATCTGGCGGTTCTGGCAACAGCCCGCGACGTTGCCAACAATATCGTATCAACGGTCGCCAAGGTGGCAGGCGCAAAGAACGCGGCGGCTCCAACAACATACGGCCGCACCGGATCAGCGCCGACCGGACCGCAATCTGCGCGTGGGATAGCCGTCAATCAATCCCTCTGATCGGCAATTTGTTCACAAACAGCGCACGTTTATTGGGCTCCCGACCATGGGAGCCTTTTTTTCAATTTAGCGAGATTAATCATTCAGTTAGAAATCGAATCAAATTCGACTCAAATTGAAATGCCGCATCCACGCCAATTCTAATCAATCCGTTAACAAAAGATTCATTCCACAGCATTATATTCAGCGAGGTACGGGTATCAGTTTTCAGTAACCCGGAGGAAAAGATGTTGGATACGGGATTGGCCCGGCCGTCATCGCCGACGTACACGGCGATCACGCCGGCAGCGCGGGCTCCGGAAAAGAACCAGCCCGCAACGAATACGGACTTGCCTGCTGAAGAAACCGTAAGGCCTTCAACAGAAGCAAGCGACGGACGTCGCGCTGCCGACAATCAGCGCAACGAGCAATCGTTGTTCGAGACGGTCTCACCAAAACTCGAACGCCGCAACACCGTCGACCCAGAAAGCAATAGCGTCATCTATACCGCCACGAATACTGACACGGGCGAAGTCGTCCGCCAGGTTCCGAGCGAAACACTGCGGCGCTTGCGGGCATATACTCAGACGATTGAGACACAAAACTCGCCGACCAGCTCTCAGAGCATCCAAAGGACCGCCTGACTCAAGCAGTCAGGCCGTCTTTTGCAGCCTCACTCAACAATTGCCTCCCCCCCATTTGCTTGAAACCGTTACAGCTTCAAGCGAAATGCACACCTGCGCCCGAAGCAAATTCCCCAAATAGATCAATTACAAAACCAGGGTTAAATTGGAGAGTCAATCTTGATTAACCCCAACAATTAACCAGTTAACCAAATAAATTAATAATAAAAGTTTACATACACTTTAGGTTAAATTGCACTAACCAAATAACTTAGGAAACAATACAAGAATAACCGACAGAGTTACTGCGTCATTCAGAAAGAATGGCGTTGAAAACAGAAGGAACTCTGTAATGGCAGATATCACACTTTCTAGCGCAGTACGCACGAACCTCAGTTCACTTCAGGCGACTTCAAGCCTGATGAGTACCGTGCAAGAGAGGCTTTCGACAGGCAAGAAAGTAAACTCGGCACTCGACAATCCGAATTCTTTCTTCACTGCGAAGGGTCTGGAAAACCGCGCCGGTGACCTTTCCACCCTGCTCGACGACATGGGACAGTCGGTCCAGACACTAAAAGCAGCCGACAAAGGTATTGAGGCAATCTCCGATCTGGTCGATGCCGCAAAAGCCAAGGCCAACCAGGCTCAGCAGACATCAAGCCAATCCGAGCGCAATCAATATGCCAAGGAATACAACGAACTGCTCACGCAGGTCGAAGACCTCGCGAAAGATGCGGGCTACAAGGGCAAGAACCTGCTCGGCGGAACCGGTAACGATCTTTCGGTGACGTTCAACGAAGACGGAACGTCTTCGCTGTCCATCTCCTCGGTTGATTACACCGACACCACCCTTTCCACTGGGTTGAACCTGTCAGATCTGACTGAAGCGACCTCAGGCACATCAGCGATCACGCTCACCAATGGCACAACGACCGCTGCCCTCACCGGCGGCAGCCTGCTCACAGCCGACGATGAGTTCACCGCAGGTGACACTCTGACATTCACCGATGCCAATGGCACCGAGATCAGCACGCTTGAAGTGACCGCAACAACGACTGTCGATGATCTTGAAGCTGCCATTGATGCCATCGATGGCGCCAGCGCTTCGTTGTCAGGTAACACCTTGACCACGACTTCCGAGTTTAAACTGTCGATTTCATCCAGCAACAGTGGCTTCAACTCGAATGCAACGCTGACAACAAACGGCACCGACTCAAGCTTCGCTACCGACAGCTCGATCGACAGCACGATTTCGGCCCTGAAAAGCGCTCAGGACTCTTTGAGGTCACAGGCGTCAACCTTTGGTACCAATCTGTCGATTGTTGAAAACAGGCAGGACTTCACGAAGGCTCTGATCAACACCTTGGAAGAAGGCGCCGGCAAGCTGACACTTGCAGATACAAACGAAGAAGGTGCCAATCTTCTGGCATTGCAGACGCAGCAGACGCTCGCCTCAACTTCGTTGTCTCTAGCTGCTCAGGCTGATCAAAACGTGCTTCGGCTATTCTAAAAACTGCATCACATCAGATGTGACAACCAACAAGGGAGACGGAGATATCCGCCTCCCTCTTCTGGTTACGAAGCATTAAGGTTAAATCACGCTAACCATATATTTTTACAACTTGTTTCCGTCTTGAGCTGCTTGATGAGCCTCGAACCCAGGAAGGGTTCTCGTAACTCGTATTCCTAGAAGGGAAACAAAATGGCTGATATTACTATTTCGAGCGCGGTGCGCTCGAACCTCAATGCGCTCCAGTCCACTTCGCAACTGATGAGCTCCGTGCAGGAGAAGCTTGCAACGGGCAAGAAAGTAAACTCGGCACTCGACAATCCGAATTCTTTCTTCACTGCGAAAGGTCTGGAAAACCGTGCTGGTGACCTTTCCAATCTGCTTGATGACATGGGCCAGTCGGTTCAGACCCTGAAAGCAGCCGATAAAGGTATTGAGGCAATTTCCGATCTGGTCGATGCCGCAAAAGCCAAGGCCAATCAGGCACAGCAGACATCAAGCCAGTCTGAGCGCAATAAATACGCCAAGGAATACAACGAGCTGCTTACGCAGATCGAAGACTTGGCAAAGGACTCCGGCTACAAGGGCAAGAACCTGCTCGGCGGCACCGGTAACGATCTTTCGGTGACGTTCAACGAAGACGGAACGTCTTCGCTGTCCATCTCTTCGGTCGATTACACGGACACCACCCTGTCCACGGGCCTGAACCTGTCGGATCTGACTGAAGCTTCTTCGGGCACATCAGCGATCACGCTCACCAATGGCACAACGACTGCTGCCCTTACCGGCGGCAGCCTGCTCACCGCCGACGATGAGTTCACCGCGGGTGACACACTGACTTTCACCGATTCAAACGGCACCGAGATCAGCACGCTTGAAGTGACCGCAACAACGACTGTCGATGACCTTGAAGCTGCTATTGACGCCGTCGATGGCGCCAGCGCTTCGTTGTCAGGCAACACCTTGACCACGACTTCAGATTTCAAACTGTCAATTTCGTCAAGCAACAGCGGTTTCAACTCAAATGCTGCATTGACAACAAACGGCACCGATTCGGGTTTCGCGACGGATTCAGCAATTGAATCTTCGCTCAGCTCGCTGAAGTCAGCGCAAGACACTTTAAGGTCTCAGGCCTCGACCTTTGGTACCAATCTCTCGATTGTTGAAAACAGGCAGGACTTCACCACAGCCTTGATCAACACTCTGGAAGAAGGTGCCGGCAAGCTGACACTCGCAGATACAAACGAAGAAGGTGCGAATCTTCTGGCTCTGCAGACACAGCAGTCTCTTGCCTCAACCTCTCTGTCTTTGGCCGCCCAGGCCGATCAGAACGTACTTCGACTGTTCTAAGTCGAAAGAAACAGTCAAAAAGACAAGGAAAGGCGGGCTCTGGCCCGCCTTTTTTTTTGCGCCTGCAACGCCCACCTCGTTTCGGCTTACCCCTTTCTTTTTTCAGTTAAATTCTCTCCAAGACTCAGGACGTTAATACCTCGTTAACCCTAAAATGCGATGGATTAACTAATGATTAGGGTTAACAGAAGATGATCCTAATCAACCTGCTCAGGAAGAGCAGAAGTATTTGTGACCCAGGAAAGGGATATTCAGATGCAGGACATCACCCTGTCAGCTGCCGTACGGCAGAACCTCCTCACTCTTCAATCCACAGCAGACATGATGTCCGGCGTTCAGAACAAACTGGCGACCGGTCTGAAGGTGAACTCGGCGCTCGACAATCCGAATTCATTCTTCACAGCCTCCGGATTGAACTCTCGTGCAAGTGATCTGGGTAACCTTCTCGACGATATGGGTCAGTCTCTGCAGACAATCAAAGCTGCCGACAAAGGTATCGAGACGGTTACGGATCTGGTTGAAGCCGCAAAAGCAAAAGCCAACCAAGCCCTGCAAACACAGAGCCAATACGAGCGCAAAATATTTGCCGAGCAGTACAACGACCTTCTGGAACAGATTGAAGATGTCGCGAAAGACAGTTCCTACAAAGGAAAGAACCTGCTTGCGGGCGACGGCAACGACCTGACCACGATCTTTAATGAAGATGCGACATCCAAACTGACAATCGAAGCCGTGGACTACACTGACACTTCCTTATCAAACGGCTTGAACCTTTCCGACCTTGCAGAAGGTCAAGGTGGCGCGACGTCATTCCAGCTTCAGGGTGGAAAAACAACGATCACTCTGCAAGAATCTACAGGCGGGCCAACCCTGAACTCCAGTTCCAGCCTAGCGTCCTCCAACATCATCGCCGGTACAAACACGATCAACCTCTACAACACCACCGCAACCGCCAGCGTCATTGATGGCGGCACTCTCGCGGCCTCCGGCGCTACGGTACAGGATCTGATCGACAATCTTAACGGCATTGCAGGTGTTCGTGCGGAATTCGACGAAACCAATGGTGAATTGACCATCTATTCAGATGAAGATCTCGCCGTCAGCACCGCTTCAGCGGGTGCAGCGTTTGGTTCAGTAAACGCAACCGCATTTGCTCAAGACACGCAAGTGCTTGCAGATTCTGGCTCCTTTGCCGTCGGCGATACTCTTACTCTCACAGACGGGAATGGCTATGAACTCGGTTCTTTGGAAGTTGAAGCCGATACAACCGTCGATGACCTTGAAAACTTTGTAAACGACTTCAATGGTGTCAGTGCTTCCTTTGACACTGGCTCCGGCTTACTTTCAATTCAAAGTGACACAGACCTATCTCTAAAGAGCGACAACACCGACTTTGCTTCTTCCGGATTTACCGCAAACTCGACGGGCGTGTCTGTGGCAGCTCTTTCGGACAGTGGCTTTGCAACAGATAGTGACATCAACCGTGTCGTTGACAGGCTGAACAATGCTTTGGGCAATCTAAGATCCCAGGCGTCCGAGTTCGGTACTAACCTTTCAACTGTTGAGATCCGTCAAGATTACACCAAGACGATGATCAATACTCTACAGGAAGGTGCGGGCCTGTTGACCTTGGCAGATACCAACGAAGAAGGTGCAAACCTGCTGGCCCTTCAGACCCGTCAGCAGCTGGCATCCACATCACTGTCCTTCGCGTCGCAGGCGGACCAGACAGTGCTATCCCTCTTCTAATTCAGCTAGAATCAGTCAGACGCACGACTCACAAGCTGACAATCAGATACGGCGGGCCATTGGTCCGCCGTTTTTGGTTTTGGTCAATTTGACATTGAAATTGCTTGAAATTTTCCCGTTAAGTTTCAAGAGCTTAAAAGAAAGCTTTTGGTAACTTTTATTTACAGCACGTTAATTAGTGCATCACCGATTAACTTTCCATTTAGATTTACGGCAAAGGTGTGTGCTCTTCTTGCAGCGCATGAGAGCAACCTATGTCGAGTGATGAATAGGAAAAGCGGTGAAGTCTGATGCCTGATATTGTTCTTTCCAGCGCGGTCCGGGACAATCTCCTGTCGCTCAAGCAAACAGCCGACCTGCAATCGGTCACTCAGACCCGTCTGGCAACCGGCCTGAAGGTGAACACGGCTCTCGACAACCCGAATTCATTCTTTACGGCTCAATCGCTGAACGACAGGGCAAGCGACCTTTCAAATCTCCTGGACAATATGGGACAGGCGGTTCAGACAATCCGCGCGGCCGACAAGGGTATCACATCAATCACCAAGCTGGTTGAGTCTGCAAAAGCAATTGCCAACCAGGCACTGCAGACATCAAGCGAATATGAACGCAAACAGTTCACCAGCCAATACAATGATATCCTTGAGCAAATTGAGGATATGGCACGAGATTCCAGCTACAAGGGTAAGAACCTACTGGCGGGTGCAGGCAACGAGCTGGAGGTTATCTTCAACGAAGACAGCACATCCAATCTGACCGTCGAGCCAGTCGATTTCACGGACACAACATTGGATGATGGGCTCAATCTGGATGATTTGAATACAGGTGGAACCGGAACTTCGTCGTTTAATCTATTCGGCGGAACAACAACACTTTCCCTCACCGGGTTGCAGGCCTCATCCAACTTGACTGACTTGGGTGCTTGGGAAACTGGCGACGTTGTTTCGGTCACAGATAGCTCCGGCACAACCAATTTGACCGTTGGCACAGACATCACGACGGTTCAGGACTACGTCGACGCACTGAACAATTTGAACGGTGTTCACGCTAACTTTGATGAGTCTTCCGACTCGATCACGATCACTTCCGGTCTCGACAACACCCTTTCAATCTCCAAGAACACGGCTGGCGGGGGATCAAGCGCGCAAACAAATGGTGGCGCCTCAGCAACAGGCACGACAACTCTTTCCGTCTCCGCACTGACCGCTTCATCAACTCTTGTTTCTTCAGGTGGTTTCCAGGCAGGTGATACCATCACCGTCACGGACGGAAACGGATTTGAACCAGCCTCCATTGAAATTGACTCCGAAACGACGGTCAGCGATCTGGTGTCTTTCATCAACAATGTCAAAGGCCTGGATGCCACCTTCTCTGGTGGCAGCATCAGTATGATTGGTGAAGTTTCGTTCGATATCACCAGCAGCAATGCTGATTTCAATCGCATGACACTTGGCAGTACCAGCGGGACCGTAGGACTTTCAGCAGCAGCTTCGGAGTTCAAGACCGATACGGACATTGACCGAACGCTTCAGGCGATCAATGCAGCCTTGGATGAGCTGCGCTCCGCAGCCCGATCCATGGGCACTTCCCTGTCGACCGTTGAAGTCAGGACGGATTTCACTCAGGAGCTGATCAATACGCTTGAAATCGGTGCCGGCGAACTCACCATCGCCGACATGAACGAAGAAGGCGCAAACATGCTCGCCCTGCAAACCAGGCAGCAGCTGTCATCAACGGCCTTGTCGCTGGCGAACCAGGCGGATCAGAGCGTCCTCAGCCTGTTTGGTTAACACCAAGGGCGAAAAACATTAAAGTATCGGGGACAAGCGTTAACCATTTCGTTAATGTTTGGTGGCGATACTCAAGCGTGGAGGTCACGGAATGGCGCTCAAGGTTGAGCTGAAACCGGGCGAACGGATTATCATCGGTGACAGCGTCATAACCAATGATAATCAGCGGACTCGCCTTTTTATCGAAGGCCAGGCGCCCATTCTTCGAGAAAAGGATATTCTCACTCCGGCCACCGCGGATACGCCAGCAAAACGGGTCTATCTGGCCGTGCAGCTGATGTATCTATCAACGGATTTGGAGAGAATTCAGGAGAATTACTTCACCCTCGTCAACGACATAGTGAAGGCCGCGCCGAGTACGATCCCGTATGTTACCAGGATTAGTAACGCCATCATAACCGGCGCCTTCTATAAAGCACTTAAAGAAGCACGAAAGCTCATCGAGTATGAAGGGACGCTGATCGGTCATGTACAAACAGGCAGCGCAGGCTTACCAGAAAACAAGCCAGGTGGCGGTATCCCCGAGGGAACTGGAAGCGAATCTGCTGATGAAAGCCGCAGCACGGCTTCAATTGATCAAGGATGAGTGGGAAGAGTCTTCGCTCGCGGAAAAAGATGATGCCCTAGTCTACAACCGTAAACTCTGGAGCATTCTGGTAACCTCAGCAACCAGCGAAGAAAGCGAATTGCCCCAGGACATCAAGAACAACATTGCGTCTCTTGGTGTTTTCATTTTCAAGCAGACAATGTCGGTCATCACATCAGACGACGCCAACAAGCTGAACTCGATCATAAGCATCAATCGAGCAATTGCAGAAGGCCTGAGAGCCCGTCAGGAGTAACCTGACAAACACATTCATACAAAAAAAAGCCGGCGCGATAGCAGCCGGCTTTTTCATTGTGAACTTCCTTGTGGAATCGGGGGCTCCCCCCTCCTGCCTACGTGATTGCTGGTCTAGAGATAGTCGGACAGGCTCAGGTTAAACACAATGGAAGATGCCCGGTAAGACACTTCGATGTTGTTTTGAAGCTGCAGAATTTCGGCAGCAAGCTGATCCTTGTCGACACCTTCGATCTCGGCGATCGTGCCTTCATAGGTGCTTTTCATCTGCACATGTCGATCGCTGGTCAACGAAACTGTCCGATGGGTGATCGCAACATCCGTCGCAATATCGACAATGCCGGATTGATCCACTCCAGGAGGCTGCAGAATGGTTCTCAGGTTTGCTGAGAGGGCATTGTAGTATTCCTCATCCGTCTGTGTACCGCCGGAAAAGTCGGCAGCAACAAAAGTTGCCAGCGACTGCACCAGCTCAGCAAGTGGGGTCTCGTTGGCCCTGACCCCGTAGTTGACGGTCAGATTGGAATCCACAACGGCGTTCTTGTCGGTGCGTGGATCATCCGTAGTCGTGTTTCGTCCGGTGTACCATGCAACAGTTGTTGAACCGCCGCCAGTGAGCGCCGTAGCAGTGTTGAAGGGAGGTCCATCAACACGCTGAGGTTCTTCACCATTAAAGGTACTGAAAAACTCATCAGACGCCCATTCATCAGAGACCGCTTGCAAAGTGGTCTGTGCCTGCTTTTCGATCTCGGCAGCCAGCGCATCACGAAGGTTTTGCGCCGTCTCTTCCAGGTCGGCTCCGATAGCAAAGGTCCCTTCTGCCTCATTTGACGAAGCAGCGGTCAGTTCAATGGTGATGGTGTCGCTGTGGTCTGGCGGCAGGCTCAGTTCCACAGCGATCTTCTCTCCCAAGGCGGGCTGTCCGGTAAATTGCACATCTACGCTGTCCGGATCGGAAGCGGCGGGCCCGGTGATCGCGACATTGCTCAGCGTCGATGTAACGCTTGCAATATCAAACCCGAAATCATGAGCGCCATCCTCGGCAAGAGTGAAGGTTGAATCGGTCGGCACCGGACCCGCGTAATTTGTAGTCAATGCAGAAGTCGTGATCCGGCCCGTATTGGAAGCTCCAAGATTGGCTTCGGCATATTCCGCCATGATGGTTTTCAATCCGTCGAGTCCACCCGATCCGTTCAGGATTGCATCAAGTGTTGCAACCGGATCGTTGACGGCATCTGTACCACCGAAAGCGTAAAATCCGGCAACTTCCGTATTCAGGATGTTGAGCGTCTCGTTCAGGAGCAGCTCCGCACGCGATTGCGTCTGCGTTTGCCCATCGTCCTGCAGAACGAAGTCATTCGTATCGAGTGCCGACTTTGCATCGCGGCGGATGTCTTCCAAACGTTCCAGAGACATATTCAAGGTCTCCAGATGCAGGTTGGAGACCGTGATGGTCTGCTGGTAGGTTTCGATCATGCTGACTTTTTGTGTCAGCTGGATATCCAGCAGTCGCCTGTCCCCGACATCACCGTAGGTCGATCCGACTTTGCCACGCGCGAGCTGGGTTGTTTTTTCGGCGAGCTGACTGTTGAGCTCACTGAGTTGCTGCGTGAGATAGGTCCGGGATGTTGTGATCGAAGAGATTGCCATTACGCACCTTAAACTATTCTCAGAAGCTCATCGAAGAGTTCGTTGATCGTCTGCATGACACGGGCATTGGCCGCATAGGCGTTTTCCAACTGAACCATGAAAGCCAATTCGGCATCGAGATCCACGGCATAGCTTTCCTCGTACCGGATGGCGAGGTTCGAAGTCAGCGCTTCCTTGGATTTCGAGTAAGTCGCCGCGTCTTCGGCCTGATTGCCCTGAAACGCGACGGTCTGGTTTACAAAATCAACCACCGATCCTTTGAACGGAGTTGAGGAACTGCCAATTCCTGATGTCGGATCGTAATAATTTGCGCCGTTGTTGAGCGCATTTGCGAGGTATTGCGCACGAGCCGGGTCGTTCGTTGTATTTGCCGTCGGAGTGGTCTGGTAGTTCACCAGCAGCGCACTGTCTGCCAGAAGATCCGGATTGATTGCGATACCACTTGCATATCCAAGGCGCTGTCCGCCATCTTCGAGCGAGTCGGTAAAAAGCTCCGGAGTGTCGCGCTTGTCGACGAAAATCGCCAAACCGAGTCCCTGGTCAGAGTTCGCTGTTACCGTGACATTGGCGGAAAGGCTTTGGACGCTTGTGGGTGCTCCAGCATCACCCAGAACCCGCAGATTATCCGAACCGTCATTGCTGACCTGAAGACCTGTGGCACCGAGCGCGGCTACGATATTTGTAATGTAGGTTGCCGGCGTCCCGCTGGAAATATCAATGCCGAACACAGTGTCGTTCGGGTTCGCGGTCGCTCCATTGTCCAGTGGCAACAAGGACGGATCATCGACCGCAACGAGTGTAACGGTCTGGCTCTGCCCGAGTGTGTCGGTATATTCCAAGGTGACTGTGTTGCCTGGCTGAAGAGCAGAAACATCGAGGTCGAAACCAGTGTCAGGTCCCACCGTTGCAGCCGAGCTTTCGATGGTGACGTTTGAAAAAGCCAGAGACATTTCCGCTGCGATGGTATCGAGCTGCTTCTGTGCTTCGACCAGAATGTCGTCTCGCAGTTCAGCGGTCGCCACCATCGCGCCGGATTTAGATCCGGCAATCAGATCATATGTCGTCCCGCCAGGTGTCGTGACCATGACCGAGTTGCCTGCCTGCCCCGGTTGGAGCAAGTGCGTCGCGGAAAAACTCAGCGTCGAAGCCTGATTGTCCGCGTAAAGCTGCTGACCATCGGCTGTCTGGATGAAAAGCGTTTCGTTTGCACCCTTGGTGACGGTTACGTCCAGATATCCGGAAAGCTGCTCGACAAGCCTGTCTCGCTGGTCTTCCATTTCCGCGGTCGTGACACCGGCCTGGGCGGCATCGCGAATGGCGGAGTCGATGTCTTCGATGCCGGAAAGCAATTCATTGACCGCATCCGTCTGGCGCGAAAGCGAGTCGTCCGCTTCCTGCCGCAGATCTGCGATTTGCTCATAAGAAGAATTCAGTTCACGCGCAAAAGCATCAGCCGCTGCCACGACTTCCTGTTGAGCCGCATAGTTGCCTGGATCGTTGACGAGTGTCTGCAATGAAGATGACAACTGACCTGCAAGCGCTGAAAGGCTGCTCTTGTCATCGATCGTGCCGAAAATATCATCAAGACGGTCGGTATAGTCGGCAATTTGCTTGGCGTAATTGGTGTCGGCGAGTGAGTTGAAATAGTCCGACTGGATCTGCTCATTCACCACCCGCCGGACTTCGGTTGCAGAGATACCTGCAACATTCCCCTGGCCGTCGAAATAGGCATTTGCCGATACGGTCTTCTTTGAATAGCCCGCCGTGTCGGCATTCGCGATGTTGGCTGCAGTTACATCCAACTGCCGCTGATTGTAGGTAATTCCGAAGACCGCGGTGTTGAGGGCGCTTGTCAGACCCATTGCGGATTCTCCTTCGCTCGACGCCAGACGACCGGGGAAACCGGCAGGTCAGTACCCGCCGGTTTACTGGTCAGTGTTACCGGATCATGTTCAGGGCGCTGTCCAGCATCTCATCCGCGGAGGTCACAATCCGGGAGTTTGCCGAATAGGCCTGCTGCGTGATGATGAGTTTGGAAAACTCGTCGGCGATATCCGCGTTGGACAGCTCCAGCTTCTTGGCGAGGATCTGTCCTCCACCTGTAAGATCCGCCTCTCCGGAAGACGTGGTTGCTGCAAATCCGGCACCGTCAACCCGGCGCAGATTCTGCTCCGCCTCGAATGTTGCCAGCGGAATTTCATAGACCGCGCGCTGCTGGTTGTTGGAATAGCTGGCGATCACTCGCCCGGATTCATCAACCGCAACACCTGTCAATTCACCGGCCGCATAGCCATCCTGGTCGAGTGAAACTGAACTCGCAACCCCATCAGGATCCGAGTATTGCGTCAGCGAACCGTTTGCGAACGAGACTTCAACATTCGAAGCAGTCACACCGCCGATATCGAGCGATGTAATCGTCAACCCTGTGTTCGCGGCATTTGCAGTACCGATGACACCATCAGCCACGTCGATCAAGGCGCCGGCTCCGTCGAATTCCATTGAGGCAACGTCATACCAGGAGTTTGTCGCGTCTCCGCCGGTGCCGACATACATTGTCCAAACATCATTCACAACCGCAGGTGTCGTGGCTGCGTTCTGCGTTTTCGCATAACGAACCTCGACGTTCATCGCAGTACCATTCTGGTTGTAGATGGTGATGGAACCGCCGGAAATCGATGTGTCAAGAAAGTCCTGATTGTTGGCAACGGCCACATTGCCGGCACCAACTGAAGCAGCCAAGAGTGCAGTAGCCTCATCTGAGCCATCATAATCGGTGGTGTTTGGCACACGCGGCAGGTTTGCCTGATACTCGACCGTTGTCGTTGCCGAAGCAGCCAACGGCTGATTATCGATCTGAATAACGGTCGGATTATCGCCAATCGCGTTGCCTGTGTCCGGATCAAGCGGAAAGCCTTGCAGATAGTAACCTGAGCTGTTGATCAGGTAACCTTCCTGGTTCCGTTCAAAGTCGCCGGCACGGGTGTAGAAGGTTTCGTCTGCAAACGTCGTTGATCCATCAACAACGTCCGCGGCCTGTGTCACGACGAAATAACCTTCGCCGTTGATGGCCATGTAGGTGTCCACTTCAACCGAGGAGATATCGCCCTGAACCGTATTGGTTGCGCGCGACGTTGCGAACGTCGTCCCCGAGACCTGCGTGGCCTGGGTATCGCCACCACCGGACACAAGATCGGAAAATGTCGTATCCAGCCTCTTGTAACCTGTCGTCTGCGAGTTGGCGACGTTACCGGAAATATTCTCCAGCGCCGTAGCCTGCGCAGTCAGACCGGAAACCGCCGAGTTGATAGCCCCATAAATACCCATGTTTCATCCTCTTGATCGATCGGGCACTGCATGTGCGGGCTTGCGCCCATAATCGCAGCCATACCCGCAAAGGGCGTGCCAACTCTTCCACGAACAAAATTATCTATTATATTTCAGCGCCTTAAAAACAGACACCTACATCTCACCCCACAAATGCACCCGGCAACCTGCTCCCGATCAGGCAAAAAATTCCCTGCCGGACCGGCAAGACTCTCCATGTGGGCAGCCTGGAACCCCTTTGACCTTTTTGAGACTTGCGATCCGGCTCGCAGCCTGCCACTTTCGCCCGACTGTAGACAGACGGACAAAACGATGCGCTTTGAAGGAACCGAGAATTATATCGCCACGGAAGATCTGCGGGTTGCCGTGAATGCGGCTGTTGCTCTGGAGCGGCCCTTGCTTGTCAAAGGCGAACCGGGCACAGGCAAAACAGTCCTGGCGGAACAGGTTGCCGAGGCTCTTGGCGCACCGCTCATCGAGTGGCATGTAAAATCCACCACCAAGGCCCAACAGGGGCTTTATGAGTATGATGCGGTCTCGCGCCTGCGTGACAGCCAGCTTGGCGATGAGCGGGTCAAGGACATCAACAACTACATCCGCAAGGGCAAACTCTGGGAAGCCTTCGACGCGCCGGTCAAGCCGGTTCTGCTGATCGACGAGATCGACAAGGCAGACATCGAGTTTCCGAATGATCTTCTGCTTGAACTGGATCGCATGGAGTTTCACGTCTACGAAACAGGCGAGACCGTAAAGGCCAGGCAGCGCCCCGTGGTGATCATCACCTCAAACAACGAAAAAGACCTGCCGGACGCCTTTCTGCGCCGATGCTTCTTCCATTTCATCAAGTTCCCTGATGCAGAAACGATGACCGAAATCGTGGAAGTGCACTTCCCGGGAATCAAGAAACGGCTTCTGTCAGAGGCGCTGCGTCTTTTCTTCGATGTTCGCGATGTCCCCGGCCTGAAAAAGAAGCCCTCCACCTCCGAGCTGATCGACTGGATCAAACTGCTGCTCAACGAAGACGTCGATCCGGAAACGCTTCGTCAACAAGATGGTTCCAAACTGATCCCGCCGCTTCACGGTGCGCTGTTGAAAAACGAACAGGACGTTCATCTGTTCGAGCGGTTGGCGTTCATGGCCCGCCGGGAACGGACCTGACCAACGGGAGACCGAATTGCTGAGAGCTGCTGCAGTCCTGGTATTGCTCGCCGCTATGGGCTGGCCACGGCCGGGCCTGGTCATGTCCACAGCGAACGCCCAGGTGCCTCCGGAAAAGGATGCGGGTTGGCAAAGCGATGTCGGCGGCCTCCGGCACTTTACCGGTCTGCGTTGCCCTGATGTAGTCGGCGCCTATTTCCGCATCAAGGCCATGGAAGGCGATGCGGACAGTCTAGCCGGCTGCATCTACACCGGCCGGGATGGCATCACGGCTGTCCTGCGCAAGCATCTTCAGTCCGGAGGACGCCGACAGGCCCTGAAATTTTCCAGAAACTACAAGGCTGCCGGTTTCGAGCCAATCACTTTGACCGGCGCAGCAGCTTCGGGAATTTCCTTCCGGACGCGCAACTGGACCCCAACCAGCCTGTGTGAAACGCTTTGGTACTTCTCGGGCACCGATGCGGACTATACGCTATGGCTCGCCTATACTTTGCCAACTCAGGATATAGAGGTGGGACCGGCACTGGACTCCTTCACCAACGTTCTGGCAAAGCAGAATTAGACGGGCTGGAAGCCATTACGCCATCCCCGACAGACGACTTGCGGAAGAGTGACTGGAACAAGACATGCGGCTCCTGCTTTTGAGACATGCAAAGTCTGATTGGGGTGACCCGAGCCTTGCCGACATCGACAGGCCCCTGAACCGGCGCGGCAAGTCCGCAGCGGGTGAAATCGCAAGATACATGAAATCTGAGCGATTGGTGCCAAACCGCATCTTGTGTTCAACATCCCAACGCACGCGCGAGACCTTGGCGAAGGTGTTGCCATATCTTCAGCAAGAGGCACAAATTCTGCTTCTCTCGGACCTCTATCTGCAAAGCGAGGACGACTACACCGGCTTGATCCGCAAGCACGGTGGCAGAGCCCAGAACCTCATGATCATCGGGCACAATCCGGCAACGGAGGAAACAGCACTTTCCCTCGCAGGCACAGGAAAGACGGAGGCAATGGATGACCTTCGCATCAAGTATCCCACCGCAGCGCTGGCCGTAATCGATTTCGATATTAATGACTGGTCCGAGCTAAAAGCCAAAACCGGCCACCTGGAAAGATTTGTAAAACCCAGAGATCTCTAGGCGCCCCTGCCACGCAGCAGGTTACCGGCTCAAAGCAGATTGCACATCCCGTCAACCACCCTTACATGAACGCCCTGGAGGCGCTCGTGAACCCATTGACGACATTGACAGAAGAAACCCGGCTGACACTGGCCAACCTAGCCGACGCTGCCAGCGATTTGGCTGTGCCCAGCTTGAGGCTTGGTGTCACCGGGCTTGCGAGGGCCGGCAAGACAGTCTTTCTGACTGCCATGGTGCATAACCTGGTTCATGGTGGGCGGCTTCCGGTTTTCAGCGCGGCCGCGGGACACCGCATGACAGGCGCCAAGTTGCAGCCGCAACCGGACGATGCCGTGCCTCGTTTCGACTACGAGGCACACGTCAGGGCTTTGGTGAATGAGCGCATCTGGCCGGAATCGACACGCCAGGTCTCCGAGCTACGGTTGACGATCGACTACGAAAGCGCTTCGTATTTTTATCGCAAGCTGGGCCCAGGCCGGTTGCATGTGGATCTGATCGACTATCCTGGCGAATGGCTGCTGGATCTTCCGCTCCTCAACAAGGACTATGCCACCTTCTCGGCAGAAGCCCTGTCTCGGGCACGTGCGAAAAACCGGGCGCAGATTGCGGAACCGTTCTTGCAATCTCTGGCCAAAGTGTCTCCCGACACCGAAGAAAATGAGCTGTCGGCGCAAGAACTCTCCGCAAGTTTCAAAGCCTATCTGGCCGCTTGCAGAAACGATACGCTTGCACTTTCTATGTTGCCTCCCGGCAGGTTCCTGATGCCAGGTGACCTGGACGGGTCTCCTGCCCTGACATTTGCCCCTCTGGATATTCCTCCAGACACAGGTCCTGCACGAACGGGAACGTTCCGTGCGATGATGGAACGGCGCTATGAGGCCTACAAGACTCATGTGGTTCGCCCCTTCTTCCGCAATCACTTTGCCCGGCTCGACCGGCAGATCGTGCTCGTTGACGTTCTGCACGCGTTGAACGCAGGACCGCATGCGATGGCGGATCTCGAAGTTGCCCTGAGTGAAGTGCTCGGAGCATTCCGGCCTGGCAGACGCAGCTGGTTATCCTCTATCCTGACCAGACGAATTGACAGGATTCTGTTTGCGGCAACGAAAGCAGATCATTTGCACAGGACCGATCATGACCGACTGGAGGCGATCCTGAAACGTCTTGTCACCAGAGCGGAAGAACGTGCCCGCTTCAAGGGAGCCGAGGTGGATGTACTGGCCATGGCTGCGGTCCGTGCGACGCGCGAAGCGACCGTCAAGCATCGTTCCGAAGAGCTCCCCGCCATTCTAGGAACACCGCTGCCGGGAGAGCGCCTGAACGGCGACACCTTTGACGGCAAGACTGAAATAGCCATGTTTCCCGGAGACTTACCGCAAAATCCTGAATCACTTTTCGACAAAGATGAATCGGATTGTGAGGAAGCGCGGCCAAGTTTTCAATCAGCCCAGGCCGATCTCAAGTTCCTGCGCTTCCGCCCGCCGGAGCTCGACAGAACCGCGGAGGGACTGACGCTGTCCCTGCCACATATCCGGCTGGACCGTGCCCTTGAATTTCTGATTGGAGATCGTCTGGCATGACCGGTACCAACGCCCCTTCCGGCCGCAAGCCAACCGCATTTCGCCTGGATGACAACAAAGTGCGCATGACGGATGACGAGAACAAGGTTCCCGTCGCAGGCGAAGCACTGGTGACGCAAACCTTCTACGAAGAAGACGAACCTCGCCTGCCACGTGCCGCCAGCACCCCGAAGACCGGGGTCAGTTTTGGCAAGTGGCTTATGATCGGCCTTTCCGGTCTGGTGTCACTTGCAATTGGTCTTGCGGTCGACAGCCTGATCCGAGATCTGTTCACCCGTACCGACTGGCTCGGTTGGATGGGAGTTGCCCTGGCTGCTCTCGCGGCTCTGGGCTTGCTTGGTCTCGCCGGAAGAGAAATTGCCGGTCTCTTGCGCCTCAATCGGATCGATCACCTCAGGGATCAGCTCCAGACAGCAGCCGATGAAGACGATTCAAGGGCAGCAACAACCGGATTGAAGGAGCTGCTCGCGCTTTACCGTGATCGTCCGGAAACGGCCCAGGGCCGCAAGGTTCTTGCCGGGCATATGCAGGAAGTTATCGACGGCCGCGACCTCGTCAAACTCGCCGAACGGGATCTGCTGGCTCCCCTCGACCTGGAAGCGCGCCGAATTGTCATGAACAGCGCCAAAAGGGTTTCAATCGTCACCGCAGTCAGCCCAAGAGCACTGGTGGACCTGCTGGCGGTTCTGTTCGAAAACCTGCGCACCATACGCCGCCTTTCCGCTCTTTATGGCGGTCGTCCGGGCACCCTAGGTTTCCTGCGCCTTGCGAAACATGTTGCAACACATCTGGCGGTAACCGGCGGCATGGCCGCTGGCGACAGCCTGGCTTCTCAGGTCCTCGGACATGGCCTTGCTGCCCGTTTGTCGGCGCGACTGGGTGAAGGCGTCGTCAACGGCCTTCTGACCGCCCGCATCGGCATCGCCGCCATCTCCGTCTGCCGCCCCGCTCCCTTTATCAGCGACAACGGCCCAACCATTTCTGACTTTATGGGAGAACTTATCTCGACAACCGAACAGAATCCAAACGGCCAATCGGAAAAGGCCTGAGATTCCAGTCAGCCAGCACCAAATCGACGTGAGCAACTTGAGCGTGAAGGCTCGCGCGGCGCCTTCCAGAAGCATGCGTGAAAACACTCAGAAACAATCGCTTGCGATTTAAAAAATTAAAGTTTATTCAGACGTTTACCAACCAAATTAAACTTAGAATTTCAGTTCCTCCCCATACTCGCGCTCTAGTCTGACAATGCAAAAGAAACAATTCTCCGCTTGGAAAGCCAAGATCCAAAAAGCTGCAAAATTAAACGGGGACAGCGGGTCGTTCGCGGCATTTTTCACACTTGTTGCATTCACGTCGGCAATTTCAGACGAGGTTGCAGCGGCTGATTTCACGATAACATCCGGAACCACCATAACAGCCAGTCAGAGCTTAACCGACGTTGGTGACAAAGGAGTCATCGAAGAGGAAGGACAGTTAATTCTATTTGCTCCATACGCAGTGAGCATGAGCAACCATGATCAGGTCCTGATAAATAACGGCAACATCCTAACCAGTTACAATACTATTTTCCAATCAGCCACCAGTATAGTTTCGAGCGGAGATAATGCAGTTATAATCAATAATGGACTGATTGAAACTTTTGCCTACGGCAATCATGAAGCAGCTGCAATAGAAACCAGTGGCGACAACTCCGAAATTAGCAATACTGGAATAATTACTTTGGTAGAATCGGATTCGCGAGGAATACTATCCCATGGCGATAACGCAAGCATAGTAAATACTGGCACAATCTTGCTAGAGGGGTCGCGATCTGAAGGGGTCGAAATTGGCGGGACTGATAGCCTGTTTCGAAATGACGGCAACATTACCTCCTCCGCCTCCTCGAACGTCGGCATAAGAAACTATGGCGTAAACACAGTTGCGATCAACAACGGCACGATTTCATTGTCAGGTTACGGCAGCGACGGAGTTTATTTTCAGTCCGACGGTGGTTACTTCATCAATTCCGGTCTCATCTCTACTACTGGTGAGTCCGGGCACGGATTTGAAGGAAGAGGATTTTTGGGCGGAGGGAACAACCTGTCCGTCACAAACAGTGGAACAATTTTAACCAGCGGACCAACGGCAAACGGTATTGTTTTTTACGACAGTGACAATGCAAGCGTCACAAATAGCGGCATCGTGTCGGTAAGTGGTTCGGGTTCGAACGCAATTGAAGTTCTTGGAAACAACGCTTCGATAACAAACAACGGCAGCTTAATTAGCAAAAACGGATACGCGATTCTGATAAACGGGTCCGATGCCACTGTTACGCTCAGTCGAGCTAGCAACATTCAGGGTTTGATCAGTTTCTCTTCACCCGGTACAGCGACATTAAACTTAGAGCAAGAGCGATCTTCAGTGCTCTCATTTGAGAGCCTTCCAGCAACAGTCAACGCAAATGGCCTACTGACTTCGATCTCTGGCAACACAATAACCACTATCGACACGAATGACTTTGGTCTGAACACAACTGGCGCATCCTTCAACACCATGACCCGCGAAGTGGTTGGCGCCGTAGCAGATCAACTGTCAAGCAGTCGGGCGCAGCAAACGACTTTTGTGGCTGCAAATGGCGTGGTCCCTGCTAGCGCGATACCCCGGACATCCGTTTGGGCTTCCCCGTTCGGTGGCATTTTGAACCGCGATGGTAGCAACGGCTACAAACATTCATTCGGTGGTTTCATGGCCGGCGCAGACAGGGCATTTTCGGTTGATCTGCGCGCAGGTTTGACCAGCGGATTTTCCCTGGGGCGCACAGACAGTGACGATGACATTCACTCCGCAGACGTCTACAGCATTATCGGCGGCGGTTACCTGACAAAGTCATGGCAAGAGACATTCGCTGATATCGTTTTGTTGGGTGGTTACCTTAAGAGCGACGACGAGATCCGCATATTGAACAACATGGTCGCTGGAGGAATTCAAAATCTGACAGTTAATTACGACTATGTTTACTTGAGCCCCTCCATTCAGCTGGGCCGTGACATTTCTGTCGGTGGTGCAACTCTAACGCCCAGCATCCGTACCCGCTATTCCGGCCTCTGGCAGATTGGCGACGCAAATGCTAATAACCTTGACTTTTCAATTAGCGATCGCTCCCTGCACGTTCTCGAGCTTCGTGGTCAGACCAGCTATGCCTTCGCCCCGATCACACACGATAACGGTTCGCTGCACTTAGGTGTGAAGGCGGGCATAGACGGTATTTTTACGCTTGAAGACAATGCAAACGGAAGTCTATCCGGCACTACCTTAAACTTGTCAATTGATGATGATGACGCGGTAGTCCGAGGCTTTGCGACAGCTGATGCAGTTTGGGAGACCAATGGCGGTGCCAAACTCTTTGCGTCACTGGGAGGCGGTTATGACAGCGCCGAGACAGTGTCGACCAACCTCCGCTTTGGTGCCAGAATTCCGTTCTGACAAAAGATACGCTCCTTCGCAATTTTCTGCTGGCGAAAGGCCGGAAATAGAATCGGGCAGGCAGCACACCCGGGAGGCCCAACATTCCTGCCTGCGTTCGGCGAGGCGCCTCCGATTGCCCACATTCGTCCCATGACCGAGGGCCGCTTCCAACCTCGACAGCTTGGCTTCGCCACGCTAGTTTCAAACCATGTTCATTACGTTTTTCACAGAACTGAAATCCGCTGGAGTTCCTGTCTCTCTGCGAGAATACCTGACGCTGATGGAAGCTCTGGACAAGGATCTTGCGGAGCGAAGCGTCGAGGATTTCTACTATCTTGCCCGCCTTTCCCTGGTGAAGGACGAAGGAAACCTGGATAAGTTTGATCGGGTTTTCTCTCATGTCTTCAAGGGGCTCGACCTGATGAGCGATGTCCCCACTACGGACATCCCGGAGGAATGGCTCCGCAAGCTTGCTGAAAAGCATCTGAGCGAGGAGGAAAAGGCTCAGATCGAAGCTCTCGGCGGGTTTGAGAAGCTGATGGAGACCCTTCGAGAACGTTTGAAGGAGCAGCAAAAACGTCACCAGGGCGGCAACAAGTGGATCGGTACGGCCGGCACCTCTCCCTTCGGGGCCTACGGCTACAACCCCGAAGGTGTGCGCATAGGACAGCACGAAAGCCGCCATCGCCGCGCTGTCAAGGTCTGGGACAAGCGAGAATTCAAGGACCTGGACGATACGCAACTGCTGGGCACCCGCAACATTCAGGTCGCCTTGAAACGGCTGCGAAACTTTGCCCGGACAGGTGCCGCCGAAGAGCTGGATCTCGACAACACCATACGCTCGACGGCGCACAAGGGTCTGCTTGATATCAAGATGCGCGCCGAGCGACACAACGCGGTCAAAGTATTGCTGTTCTTCGACATTGGCGGCTCGATGGATGACCACATCCGTGTGTGCGAAGAGCTCTTTTCCGCCGCCCGCTCCGAGTTCAAGGTGATGGAGCATTTCTACTTCCACAATTGTCTTTATGAATACGTCTGGAAGGAAAACCACCGTCGGCATACCGAGCGTATTCCGACCATGGATGTGCTGCACAAATATCCGGCAGACTACAAGATCATCTTTGTCGGCGACGCATCCATGAGCCCTTACGAAATTGCCTATCGTGGCGGCTCGGTTGAGCACTGGAACGAAGAGGCAGGTGAAACCTGGATGAAACGGATCACAGTGCTTTACAAGAGTGCAATCTGGCTGAATCCGGTCCGCGAAGAACATTGGCGCTACACGCACTCCATCAATATGCTCAATGAACTGATGGATGGCCGGATGTTCCCCATGACCGTGGAAGGCCTCACCGATGCCATGAAGGAACTGGCAAGGTGATCCCTCATGTCTGATCACTCAGCCACCGAGATCATTCCTTATTCGCCTGATCACAAAGAAGCCCTCATCACTTTGTCGCTCAGAGCCTGGGCCCCTGTTTTCGAGAAGATGAAAAGAGAGCTTCCCGTCTTTATCTACGATTCATTTTATCCAGATGGTTGGAAGGAACGTCAGTCGAAGGACGTTGCCGCCTTTCTGGTCGCAGAGGGTGCATGGACATTCGTCGCGGTGACTTCCGGTGAGGTATCGGGATTCGTCGGACTTCGCCTGCATCCGGATGACCAGATGGGAGAAGTCTACATTCTGGCGACCGATCCCGGACACCAGAGACAAGGCATCGCCAGTGCTTTGATAAGCCATGTTGAAGACCGGATGCGGCAGCAGGGCATGAAGATCTCCATGGTGGAAACTTCCGGAGACAGCGGCCACCTGCCGGCGCGCCAAACCTACGAAGCGGCTGGTTACGGTACCTTGCCGGTCGCCCGTTTTTTCAAGCAACTGTAGCCGGGACAAGGAGCTCTGTTTTCGCCAATGAGTGATCGTCCGACATCCAATCAGCAATCGACAATCCCGAGTGCCCACAGCTCAACCACCGGCATGATCGGTGGCGGCTTTTACGATGCCAACTCTGCCACCCAGTGGAACGCCATCGACACCGTGTTGCCCATGCTGGACGAAGCCGTTGCGAACCTGCCGCTTGAAGGGGCCGGACCAGTGACGCTGGCAGATTTCGGATGCGCTGAGGGCCGTAACTCGATCGCGGTCATGACGAGGGCTCTTGAAACCTTGCGTCCGCTGAACACCCGGCCTGTTCAAACTGTCCATTCGGACCTGCCTACCAACGATTTTTCCCAACTGCTTGCGCATTTGCGTCCCGACGGACACTCTGTTTTCGGTGGTGATAGTACCTTTTCCGCAGTCGTCGGCGGCTCCATGTATGACCAGCTTCTGCCGGATCGGAGTGTCCACCTCGCCACCACGTTCAACGCGATTGGATTTCTGTCCCGTCGCCCGCTTGCTGAGCTTCCCGGCTACATTTTTCCCAACGGCCCGAGCACACAAAGGGCAAACGGCTTTGTTACCGAGGAAGAGCGGCAGGCTTTTGCCCGGCAAGCCAACCAGGACGCTGTTCAATATCTCAAGGTCAGGGCGCGGGAACTGGTGCCTGGAGGAAAACTGTTGCTTCAGGTTTTTGGAGCCTCCCCGGAGGCACGCACCTGTGACGGGATCTACGACCTTCTCAACGACGCCGTCCTCGCTTTCGTCCAAACTGGTGACATTTCGAAAAAGACCTATGACCGCTACTATCAGCCGGTCTACCTGCGCCAGCTGGAGGAAATGACAGCCCCTGTCCTCGATCCCGCAGACAGCGTGTCTCAGCTCTACACCTTGAATGGATCGAAGTCCTACGAGATCACGGTCCCGTTCAACGAACAGTATCGGAAGGATGGTGATCTTGATCGCTATGCAAAGGATTACGTGAATTTCTTTCGCGCGTTCACCGAGACCGTCCTGCGCAACTCCCTGCCCGAAACGCCGGATCGGAATGATCTTGTAAACAGGGTCTATCAGCGTGCAGAAGAAATCCTGAAATCCGACCCAACCTCTTATCCGTTCCGCTATATCGCGATTGCGATGTTGCTGACACGAACCGGCTAAGCAGCGTTTTCCTGCTCGTCGTTCAAGCTCGTCTGACTCACTCCGGTAGTCACGTCTGCTGTGGCATCTTCGAGCATCGCATCGACGTCCGTCTGACCTTCCGCCGAATGCCCGCTTGCGACTGTCACCCGGTTGCGCCCGTCATCCTTCGACTTGTAGAGCGCATCATCCGCTGACTTCATCAGGTCCTGAGGCAAACGCCCGTGGCTTGGATATCCGGCAACTCCGCAGGAAATGGTGATCTTGGGAAGGTTCTTTTCGCCATAACGAACAACAATCTTCTCGATCGCTTCACGCAACTTCTCGGCAACGATGGCAGCAGCGTCCGTTGAACTGCTCGGGAGCAGAACCATGAACTCTTCACCACCCAAACGGCACGGAACCTGATCGCTCTCGCATGCTTCCTCAAGCATGGATCCGACGGCACGCAGCACCATGTCACCGGCATCGTGACCGTGATTGTCGTTGAACTTCTTGAAATGGTCGACGTCGATCGAAACCAGCGAGACCGGCTGTCCGCTGTGCTGGGACCGCTCCAGACTGGTCCTGAGAAGATCGATGAAATGGCGGCGGTTAAAGAGACCGGTCAGCGGATCGCGAATGGATTGATTGTGCAATTCGTCACGCATGCGCGTGTTGGCGATCGCAAGACTGACCTGTTCAGCCGCCATCTGCGCAAGCTTGCGCTGCTCCAGAAATTCTTCCTTGCTGGCCTGCGCAGACGGCGTCAGATGCATCAAACCGACTGTTTCCCCGTGAGCCAGGATCGGCAGGCAGAGATAAACCTCATCATCTTCGCCCGGCGTGACGTGTTCGCAGGCAAAGCTGACCTCACCATCGCCAAAGACATAAGGCCTTCCGCGGCGCAGTCCCCAGCAAGAGGTTGGCCTGATATGAGCTTCCAGCTTGCCGCCGTTCCAGGAGCAGGCCCCGTCCAGCACATCGCGTGAATTCGAGTAGACGTAAACCGCTCCCGCGCTGCTCGGCAGCAGCTTTGTCATGAAACGGCTAACCATCCCGAACAGTTCATCGAGGGAACTGCTCGATTGCAGCCACTCGTTCAGCTCAGAAAGCAGGCGGATTTCGCGGGTCAGTGCGGTCTGGCGCTGCTGCTCCACACGTTCCTGTTCCTGAACATTGATAAGATGGCGCTTGAAAGCGCGGAAGGCTCGGCCGATATCACCAATCTCGTCATTTCGGCCGACAGGCAATTCCGCGTCGAAATCGTTTCTGGAAAGACGGCGCAAGGCGTTCACCACATCCAGCAATGGCAGCGCGATGGTCCGTCGTCCAAGCCACATGGCCAGGAGAACCGAGAAACCGGCGGCTCCCAGTGAAATAAGTACAGTGAACCGAATTGCGTTGTGTTCATGAACTGCCGCTGCCCTGGCGGCGGATTCCGCAAGCGATTGAACCCGGAACAACAGCTGTTCCAGTTCCATATTGAATGCCAGGTGTTTGTCGCTGAGCACCTGAAGCTGTTCTTCAGCCTTCAGGGCGTCCCCAAACTTGGACTGGGACAGCACCTTGTTGATGGCAGTTGAATATCCGGTGTGCTCGTTGCTGATCCGATTGATGATTTCGAGAACGTCCGTGAACTCCGAAACCTGAGCCTCGGATTGCGCCATGGCAATTCCCTGTTCGGCTATCTCGGCCGCCTCGACAAATTCGTCGGAAATTTTGCCGGCCAGGTAGAGGAAACGTCCCTCTGTTTCTGCCTGCATTTCGCTACTCGCGAAGGAGTGCCCAAGACTGCGCGACAGGTTCAAACGCATCAGGCGTTCGATCAGAACGTTTTGTTCCAGCCTGTGGGTCGTCACATGGCCGATCGCTTCCGTTAACGGAACCTCCGCCTCTGCGATGAACTCGATCTCCTGACCGATCTTCCGGATCTGGTAGATCCCAACACCGGACGCGGCGACGACAAACGCAACGCAAATCGCCACGATGGTCAGAAGTTTTCCGGTGATTGTGTATCGAACCGCAGAACGCTTACGCATTGAATACTCCATACAACGTACCGTCGAGAGTCCGCTCAATGCGTTAAAATTGCATTATTTCAAAGAATCAACTTCTAAAGAGGAGTAGGCAAACAATTGAAATAACTAAGATTTCCAAAACTGCTCCGTCGAGGTTTGCGGTAAATTTACGTTCATTCCGGGTCGAAACCTGCAAGTCCGTCGCCGTAAAACACTTCAAGCGCAAATACGAAACAAGCCCGGAAACCTAAGTTTCCAGGCTGCCTTTGCGTTTCTCAATATCCTGATGTCAGCCTCTCCAAAAGCAGTCCCGCCAGACTATCGCTTCCGCTTTTGAGGGCTGGCGACGTGCCTCAGTTGCCGCGCAGAACCATCACGGAACACGGGGCGTGGCGCACGATGTGAGCTGCGTTGGAACCGATAAAATAAGTGGAAAGTCCGGGCTTGTGAGAGGTCATCAACACAAGGTCGCAACCTGACTTTTCCGCTTCCTCGATCACTTCGTGGTAAACCGCGCCCATTCTGACGTAGCAGTCCACTATGCCTTCTGGCACATCAAGTTCTGCTCCGATCTTGTCGAGGATGACTGTGGTTTCGTCGATCTCGCGCTTTTGCCAGCCGTCCGGCAACTGGCTGGCGACGAAACTTTGAACTTCCGGGCAAACCGCCATGAGGTGGATCTTGGCGCCATAGTCCCGTGCCAGCTGAGACGCCTTGTCGAGTGCGTCCTTGGCAAATCCCGGTTCAGCCGGGTCGACAGGGACAAGTATTTTCTTGAACATGGCTCATACCTCCAAGAGATGGTGTTGCCCACACATGGCGCCCAAAAAGAGGTGTCTGCCATGAGGCAGATCAATCCAGCTCCTCTCCGGCAAAATAGCGCCCGGGTGTTACGCCGAAGGCTTTCCTGAACGTCGCCACGAAAGCGCTCGGACCTTCGTAGCCAAGTTTGTGCGAGACGTCCGATACGCTACGGCCTGCCGCGAGCAGCTCCAGCGCACGAAACAATTTCACCTGCCTGCACCATGTTCTGTAACTCAGGCCGGTTTCGGCCTTGATCCGCCGCTCGAATGAACGAACGGATGTGGCACAGCGATCGGCGGCCTCGCTTAAGGAAGGGATATGTGCGGGACAGCGCACCACTCCCTCGCACAGGTCCCTGAGTCTGGCATCCTGAGGCATCGGCAACTGCAACGGGGCTGCCGGCAGCATTTTCAATTGATCCAGTATGACCGCGGCTATCCGCGCTGCAGGCCCGTCCTCCGTTTCCGATCGCGGATAGGACATGAACTCCAATATCAATGCACGCAGCAGGGTCGTCACCTGTATGACTTGCGGTGTCTGCGGCAAGTCCTGCGCATAGTCATATGGCACATAGATATAGCGAAGCTCTGTTTCCGTCAGATAACGGGTCTGATGACTTACTCTGGGAGGAAGCCAGAACGCACGTTCAGGGGGCGCGAAAAAGGTACCCAGCTCAGTGTCGATCGCTATCGATCCCTTGATGACGTGAAACAACTGAGCGGCGTCATGCGCGTGCCAGCCGTTGATGCCGATCCCGGAAGGCACACTTTTGGCATAGCCGATCAGTGGACTGTTCAGTTCCTCACTCGGGAACTCCGCTAGTTCTGGGTGTATGCTCATTTTCGCAACAGGTCCGGTTCGTTAGGCCCTCGCCTAATGTAACTCCTCGCCTCTCACCGGCAATACCGGCAAGTGAGGCGAAACTACTGATCGTCGGGAATGAACAGCTGCTCAATCGGCAATTCGAACTCCCTTGATATCCGGAAAGCCAAGGGCAGGCTCGGATCGTACCTGCCCCGTTCCAGCGCGATCACTGTCTGCCGGGTCACATCGAGCCTTTCTGCCAATTCAGCCTGAGACCACCCCCGCTCCTTTCTCAGTTGCTTCAAGTGGTTTCGCATCAGCTCTTCCAGCGAACCACGACTGTGGTGAAAGACCAAAGGACAAGCAAAAACGAAGCATACAGATTGAGATCGACGGAGAGCAAAGTATCCAGTTTTGCCAGAAACAGTGCGACGAACACCCCCACAAGCAGTGTGATTGCCCCGGCAATCGCCATGATATGCCGCTCTCGTTCATCGACATTGCGGAAGTAGCGCACTAGCGCCCAGAGCACCAGGAGCATGGGTACGGTCGCAAGAAAAGAAACCAGGAGATTAATTGTCAGACCCGATTTGTCTTCCAGATATCTGTGCGCAACGAAACTCGTCACCACGAACAGGGCCGTGGCTGCCAGGGTCTCGGCAACATACCGCCAGGATAGGCGATCAAATCTATTCATCGTCGTCTCCCCACATTCCATCAATGTAAAGCTAACTTTACATTTCCACACAGCAAGACTTTTGTAAAGCTCACTTTACATATTTCTTGAAATCCGCACTCTGCTGTCCGATTGCCTGTGACCTCCTCGGATCGGAACACACAAAATGGCAGCTCAGAAACATTCCATGACAAAACAGCGCTAACACGCAACCTACATTTGGGACTAGAAGCTTCTTTCAGATAATATGGATGTGACCTTTTCCGGTTTTGGAATGACTTACTTCACACAAAACGCATACCCGAACGAACGAAGCGGTTGGCGCTCGCCCGCAGTTCTTCTCATGATCATGGCTGGTGCCATGCAGCTGTCTTTCGCTGCCTGGTGGAACCTGATGAACAACTTCGCGGTTCAGGAGCTCGACTTCACTGGCCGCGAGATCGGCATTCAGCAGTCGATCCGGGAAATTCCCGGCTTCCTGAGCTTTCTGGCGGTCTATCTGTTGCTTGTCATGCGGGAGCAGACCCTTGCCTATGTTTCCCTGCTGCTGCTCGGCCTGGGTGTCGCCGTCACCGGATACTTCCCGACGGCGATGGGCTTCTACATAACCACGTTGGTCATGTCGATCGGCTTTCATTATTATGAAACCATGGCCCAGTCGCTATCGCTCCAATGGCTCCCCAAAGCCACAGCGGCTGCCAGCATGGGCAAGATCATATCGGTCGGAGCCTTTGCGCAATTGATTGCCTACGGCGTGATTTTTATCGCCTGGGAAATGTTCGACCTGTCTTTCACTGTGGTGTTCGCGATTGCCGGTGGCCTGACCCTGGTCGTTCTTGTTTTCCTCGTCCTCGCCTATCCGCATTTCAAGGAAGGCGTACCGCAGCACAAGAAGCTGATCCTGCGCAAGCGGTACTGGCTCTACTATGCCCTCACCTTCATGGCAGGCGCCCGGCGGCAGATCTTCACCGTTTTCGCCGGCTTCCTCATGGTCGAGCGGTTCGGCTACGACGTTCACGAAGTTGCGGGACTGTTTCTGCTCAACGGTGCTTTCAACATGGTGCTCGCTCCGAAGATCGGCAAACTGATCGTCCGCTTCGGCGAACGCAAGGCTCTCATCCTGGAATATATCGGCCTCTTCGGTGTGTTTGTCTGCTACGCCTTTGTGACAAACGCGACCCTGGCCGCTAGCCTCTACGTGATCGATCACGCGTTCTTCGCCATTGCCATCGCGATCAAGACCTATTTCCAGAAGATCGCCGACCCGGCAGATATTGCTCCGACGGCGGGTGTTGCTTTCACGATCAATCACATCGCGGCGGTGTTCATTCCGGTTCTGTTTGGCTTCATCTGGCTGATTTCGCCTGCGGCAGTGTTCCTGGCGGGCGCGGCCATGGCTTTGGTGAGCTTGTTCCTCGCCACGCTGATCCCAAGCAATCCCGACGATGGCCGGGAAGTCGATTTCTGGTTCCGCAAACAGGTTGCCCAGCCAGCGGAGTAGAAGCTTCCTAGCGATGAAAGTGCAACTCTAAATAAGGAACCCGCCGTCAGATGCCGGCGGGTTCCTTTGCCATTCGATTTGAAGAAGTCGGCGAATTAGGCCTGCCGTTCCGGGATATGAACAACCAGCCCGTCCAGCTCGCTGCTGACCTTGATCTGACATGAGAGGCGCGAGGTCGGCTTCACGTCGTAAGCAAAGTCCAGCATGTCTTCTTCCATCGGCTCCGCAGAACCGATCTTGTCGGACCATGCATCGTCAACATAGACGTGGCATGTGGCGCAGGCGCAGGCGCCGCCGCATTCCGCTTCAATACCCTGGACCATATTCTTGATGGCATTTTCCATCACCGTGGAGCCTTCAGCGGCCTCTACTTCGGTTTGGTTTCCATCAGCGGTGACAAAAGTGATTTTCGGCATAAGTCGCGTCCAAGCCTTGAATTGCGGGTTTCAGCTGAACCGAAATAAAGCTTCCAACAAAAAGGTCAAGGACTGTGCCGTTTCACAATCGCATTCTGCCGGATTTGTGGTGCGCAATTAGCCTGCAAGCAGATCGGAGATGTAACTATTAGCTTCATTGACAACCAGCTCGAGACCCTCGGTTGCAGCGTCGCCGGAAATCTTCATCTTCCCTTCCAGGATCTCGCAGACATTGGCGACCCGTTCCGCACCAATCGCCCTCGCCGACCCTTTCAGCGTGTGCACCAGATCGAGTTTGACCTGCATGTCGGTTTCGCTGGCAAGGCGATCCAGCGTGGAGGAAGATTGCGACTGAAAGAGATGCAGAACTTGAACTTCCAGATCCCTGTTCCCAAGCGTATTCGTAGCCAGTTGCACCAGATCAATCGGTGCCTCGGGGCCTGCGCGGCCGGAAACGCGGGCCATGGATGACGGGGCCATGAGGGTGCTCCAACTACTCTTTACATGCCTGACGGCACCCCGCCGCAAGCTTGTCTTCCCTCCATAGTGATCGGAAAGCTTCAAACACCCGGTTAAGCAGCCTGCCAAATCGCGGCTGCAACGGCGGTGTCCCCAAAAAATTGAATTCTTGGTTAACGCGCATTAATCAGTGATTACCAAGAACTTTCAAAAAGTCCTTGCATTTCTGCCATTTTCTTAAATGCATAAAATTTTAATGAAGTGATTCGCCGTTAACTTTTTTTGCGTTTTTGACTTGCGGACAGCGCCTCAATAGCTGCAGGCGTCAGCTTGCAGACCAGCCAATCGGGCTTGATTGGGTTGGAAAACCAAGGCTCTGCCCAACCTCCCTCAATGCAGGCCCGAATGGTGCGAGCCGGAATCTCCCGTCCCTGATCATCGAACAACGGGAGTTTCCCACCCGGCTGACCGAGCCCTCTTTTCAACCAACGCTTCTGCGGCGCTGATAAACTTCCCGCTTTAAGAGCAGCAGGTTGTCCACCTTCGCCCACACATCCCGCTACGTCATTTTTCTTCGATTCAGGCATCTAAACCGCCCCCTAAGTGATTCAGGCCATTGCTGTTTCTTGTTCGTTAGGAGAGATTGTGCCATTACAGTTACTGATGCGGCAAGATGGGGAGTATTCCGTCGATCGGAATGACGACGGTGGGTCAGCGGCGGCCCTCCCACAAAACAGGTTTTGCGGTGCTGTCCCGTGACCAGCACCGACAAGAATGACGCATCCGGTAGATACTGTATAAAGTTGCGCATGCAGCTGGCTGAGATACCGGTGTGTAACGAGTACGGATGTGAGGCGACCCTAGATGGCAAACCCGACAAAGGCGAAAGATCCGGCAGAAGCGGCTCTGTCCGCGGTTGAAGAGGCTCTGAAACTCGATTTCGGTGGCCCGGAAACCGCGGAGACCAGTTCTGCTCCCGAAGCAAGTGCTGCGGCCGAAGCTGGCCCTGCACGCAAAGCTCCGGCAGACAAGGACAACGGACCAACCCGCGATGAGCAGCGCCAGTCGCGCCGCCGCGGCCGTGGTGGCCGTCCACCGGCAGCAAATGACGATCGCCGGAACATCGGCAATCTGATCTACGCTCTGCAGCGTCGTCCGTCTTCTGCTCCGTTCTGGGGTGCCCTCGCCCTGAGCGCTGTCTGGGCTGCCCTTGGCACCAGCCTTTTCATGACGGCGTTCTCCGACAAGGTCTCGTCGCTTGATACGCAGGCCCTGATTAGCTCACCAGAAATGATCCTGGCGGCCGTCGGGATTGTCGTGCCGATCATCTTCTTCTTCATCATGGCAATGATGATCTGGCGTGCTCAGGAAATGCGCATCGTTGCGCGTGGCATGACCGAAGTTGCCCTTCGCCTGGCAGAGCCGGAAGACATGGCGAAGGAATCCATTCTCAGCGTCGGTCAGGCCATCCGTCGTGAAGTCGCCGCAATGGGAGATGGCATTGAGCGCGCGATCGCCCGCGCCAGTGAGCTGGAAGTCCTGGTTCACAACGAAGTGTCGTCACTCGAACGCTCCTACAATGACAACGAACTCAAGATCCGCGCCTTGATCGAAGAGCTGGTCAGCCAGCGTGAGTCCATCGTCATGAATGCGGAGCGTGTGCGTGAAACCATCGCCGGCGCCCACGAGAAATTCTCTTCCCAGCTGTCCGACACCTCCGGAGAACTCGGCACCACGGTTGACCATGCGACCCAGCGCATGATCGACGCCGTCAACAGCCGTGTCGAGGAACTGACTTCAACCGTCGACTCCAGAATTGAATCCCTCGGCGCCACGCTGAACGCCTCCGGCAACGAATTGGTTGATTCCCTCACCGTTCGCGCCGAAGATTATGTGTCCCGCCTGTCAACCACCGGCAGCGATCTGGTCGAAAATCTCGCCGAAACCGGTTCTTCCATGTGGGAGACGCTGTCGGCTCGCGGCAACGAGGTCAACGAGCGCTTTGCCGAAACGGCCAACAATTTTGTTGAAACGCTCGCAAGCCGCAGCACCGAGATCAACGAAACCCTCACCACTTCCAGCACATCGGTTGTCGAAACTCTCAGCACCAAAGCCGACGAGTTCCGCTCGACGCTGGAAAACACCGGTGCAAGTGTAGGCGAAGTCATCACTCAGCGCGGCGAAGAGATCAACGCGAACCTGTCGCTGACATCCGGCCGCCTGATCGACACCATCACCTCCCGCACCGAAGAGCTTGTTTCCACGGTTGATAGCCGCGTGAACAACCTCGACGAGTCGCTTGCAGAAACAGGCTCTCGGGTTGTCGAAAGCATCTCCGAGCGCGGTCAGACCGTCACCGATACGATCTCCATTCGCGGTGCTGAAATCGTCGAGACCCTGTCCAACCGCTCCACGGAAGTTGCTGAAATTCTTCGTGGCACCGGTGAAAGCATTGTCGTTGACCTTTCCCTGCGCGGCGGCGAAATCGCTGCCAAGCTGGACGAAACCGCAGGCACCCTTACAGAGACGATCTCCGTACGTGGTGGTGAACTGGCTGAGAAATTCGATTCGATCTCCGAACGCATCTACAACGCCATTTCCATCAACGGTACCGAACTCGACGAACGTCTGGCGGCCCGTAGCAACGAGATGGCAACCATTCTCGAACAGCAGACCGTCGACTTCCGCGACACGCTCGAAGGAGTATCCAGCCAGTTTGCCGCCGGTCTTGGCGAGCAAACGGGTGCACTCACGCTCAAGCTGGCCGAAACCGGTACACAGCTTGCCGAACTCATCGGCAGCCGCGGTGATCGTGTCACTGGCGACATCAACGAAATCAGCGGTAAGATTGCCGAGACGCTGGAAGTTCGCGGTCAGGCCCTCCAGGACGGTCTGTCGACCCGCCTCACCGAACTGGAGACAATTGTCACCGACCGCGGCGGTCAGCTGATCGACGCATTCGACACCAAGACGCTTCTCCTGTCCGAGGCGCTCGACTCACGCTTGTCCACGCTCGACACGACCTTCGCGGCACGGATCGACGCTATGGATGCTTCGCTTGGCGACCGCATCACCAGCATGGACACGTCCCTGGACCAGAAATATGCCGCCATCGATGCGACCCTCAACGATCGCATCGGCACCATGGATGCTTCGCTGGAAAACAGGTTCTCGGCAATCGATGCCACAATGAGCGACCGCATCGCCACGATGGACACCTCCCTGGAGAGCCGCCTGGTTTCCATGGATACCTCGCTCGAAAGCAGGCTGTCCTCAATGGACGCCACCTTGAGCGAACGCATCGCGACCATGGACAGTTCGCTGGAAAACCGGTTCTCCACGGTCGACGCGACCCTCACCGATCGCATCGCCACCATGGACACCACGCTGGAAAGCCGCCTCGCCTCTGTCGACACGACCCTGAGCGAGCGCGTATCCACACTGGACACCACTCTTGAAAGCCGCTTTGCGGCCATGGATGCCACGCTTGAAGGCAGGGTTGCCTCGATGGACGCATCCATGGGCGAGCGCATTTCCACCATGGATGCTTCGCTCGGAAGCCACATCAACACGCTTGATCTGACACTCGACCAGCGCACCGCCTCCTTCGAGGCAACGCTCGAGGCGCGCACCCAGATCCTTGCCGATGCCATCGAGAACCGCACAACCGGCATCAGTGAAGCTCTGGAAGAAAAAACCCGCAACATCACGGATGTTCTTGCCGATCGGTCCGACTCGATCACGTTGCAGCTCGGTCAGCGCATCGAAGCAGCCGGCAACACACTTGCCGATCGCGCGGAAGAGATTGGCCAGACACTCTCGACCCGTGTCGATGGTGCAGCCACTTCCATGGCGGAGAAAGCGGAGCTCCTCTCCGCGTCGATGACCAGCGGCACCGACCGTATCGACGAGACCCTCGATGCACGTGCCCGCCAGATCTCCGAAACGCTGATTACCAGAACCAAAGAAATCGCAAAGGCGTTTGTGGAAGGTCAGGACGAGATGACCGCCGCTCTCGACAATCGTCTTGCCGAAGCCGGCAACGTTCTCGGCAAGCAGAGCGAGCAGCTGACCGACTCCCTGTCCGAACGCATTGCCGAGATCAACGTTTCACTTGGCGCCAAGGTGTTCGAAGTTGCCGAAACGCTCGACAGCCGTGCAACTCAGCTTGAAACCCTGCTCAATGAGCGCCTGGAGAGCATTTCCGGCACGCTGACGGGTGAAAGTGAACGCGCTCGTGATATCCTGACGGCCGTCATTTCCGAGGCTGGTGCTACGCTCTCCGGCGAAAGCACGCGTCTGCGGGACGTTGTTCAGGAAGCGGTCACTGCAGCCGTTCAGACCTTGTCTGACGAACGCACCAGAACCGTGGAAATCGTCGATGTCGCGCTCAGCCAGGCCACGGAGAAACTCTCCGGTGAAGGCGACCGTATGCGCCAGATCGTTCTCGGCTCCGTTGGCGAGGCGCGCGGCGTCCTGGTCGGCGAAAGCCAGAAGGCGGCAGAAGCTGTCAGCTCCGCCATGCAGCAGGCAACCGGCACACTCAACGACGAAAGCGGCAAGATCCGTGATCTCGTTCTGTCCGCGGTCGGCGACGCAGCGCGTGCCATGGCCGCCGAGAGTGAAAATGCCCGCGCGCTCTATGCTGGCACACTTGCAGAATTCACCGGCTCCTTGACCGGTGAAAGCGAGAAGGTCCGCAACGACCTCTCCGGCCTGATTGCCGAGATTTCCGGCAACCTGTCCGCAGAAAGCGAGCAGGCCCGCATGACGCTTGCCAAGACCCTGGAAGAAATCCGCGGTCAGATGTCAAGCGAAGCGGGAATGGTTCGTGCACGTGTCAACAGCGCGGTGACGGAAGCAGCCGACCTCCTGGTTGGCCGTGGCAATGAAGTCGCCAACGAACTGTTGTCGAAGGCAACTTCGCTCAACGAAGCATTCGGCGCCCGCTCCGGCGAACTTGCAAAGCTTGTTGGAACGGACGGCAACGAACTGATCAGCGCAATCGAAATGCGCGCGAACGATCTGACCGGTCGTCTTTCCGAAGTCCACGGAGCAATTCTGGAGGCAATCACGGTCAAGGGCCGCGATGTCACCGAGACATTCGCTCATACCGGCCTCGATGCGACACGCTCGCTTGTTGAGGCAGGGGACCGGATCGTTGCAAGCATCAACGAACGCAGCGACCAGGCAACGACCCTGCTCAGCGACACCAAGCGTCGTCTTGAAGCAGACGTTACCGAGATCCTCAACAAGATCGAGGCTTCCAACGCCAACCTTCAGGGCATCGTTTCTACAGCTGGCGAAAACCTCACCGAGGTTGAAGGTAACCTGGCCCGGCGTGCTGGCGAGTTCCGCTCTGCGGTCGACCGCGCAGTTACCGAAACCAACGCAACCACGACGCTGATCACGGAGCAGGTCGGAAACCTGCGGGATGTCACCTCGACAACTCTCGCGGACGTTCAGAACCTGACGGGCCGTTTCAACGACCAGTCAGAGGAACTGACCAGAGCCGCCCGGCACCTGGAAGACACCAACCGTACCGTCGAAAGCCGGGTCACCGAACGCCGTTCGGCGATCGAGGAAGTTGCCGATACGCTTCTGGCGAAAACGGAAGCTGTCGACACGCTCATGCGTTCCTTCACGCAAACCCTGTCCGAAACGCTGGAGACAGCAGACGACAAGGCCCGCGATGCAGCAACCATGTTGAGCGCCGCAGCAGAAGCGGCTTCCAAGCAGGTGTCCGAGCAATTTGAATCCATGCGCCTGACAGCAGGTATGGAAGGCCAGAAGGCGCGTGACGCCATCCGGTCGGCTCAGGACGACATCATTGCTGAAATGAGCCGCACGGTCACCGATGCGTCCGACCGCTTCAATGATGCGGCAACCCGCATGCGCGACGTTGCACGCGATGTTCACCGCGAGCTGGAAGCAACGCGCAACGAACTGAAGCAAGGCGTTCTCAACCTGCCGGACGAAGCGGAGGAATCTTCCGCAGCACTGCGCAAGGTGGTGAATGAGCAGATCCGGGCACTATCGGAACTGTCGGACATCGTTGCCAAGCAGTCCAATTCTCTGGACATCTCACGGCCGCAGGCGCAGGCAGCTACCGCCAGCGTTGCCCCGGCTCCGCAGCCGCAACCGGCACCGGCAGCAAGTTTTGCGCCTTCTGCCCCTGCTCGCCAGCAGGCGCCAGCCGCTGAACCTCGTCCGGCCGTCACCCGTCCGGTGGAACCCCGCCGCGCCCAGCCTCAACAGGCGGACAATGGCGGATCCAGAGGCAAGGGCTGGGTAGCAGACCTGCTGCGCCGTGCCTCCAGTGATGACGACGCAAGCAGCGATACGGAACCGGCACGGACACCGCTTCAGACGGTCGAAAGCCTGAACTCTCTGTCTGTCGACATCGCTCGTGCGATCGACCATGAGACCTTCATCGACCTGTGGAACCGGTACCGGAACGGCGAACGCCACGTGTTCACCCGTCGTCTCTACACCTTGCAGGGACAACAGACTTTTGACGAGATCCGTCAGAAATATGCACGTGATCCTGAGTTCCGCACGGCTGTCGAGCGCTATGTCGCAGACTTCGAGCAGCTTCTGGCTCAGGTCTCCCGTAACGACCGCGACAACATGCTGGGTCAGACCTATCTCACCTCCGACACCGGCAAGGTCTACACGATGCTAGCTCATGCCAGCGGACGACTGGATTAAAGGTCACAACAGTCAAACGAAAGGCGGCCTCAGGGTCGCCTTTTTTGTTTCTGGAACGCCAACTAAATTCCCTTCTGACTGCCTTAAGATTTGGATCAACCTGGATGTCACGCTTTTCTCAAAGGCTTCCATCTCACGAAAGCAGTTGGGCGAATTTCCTCGACATCACCCCACACTCTGCATGAAGCTCTTCGCCAGCTGGCCTGGAAGCAGCCCGCTCTAATGGCCGTCTTCTTCCGAGGAAGTGGCAAGGTTGTTCCGAATTCTCTGCGCCACCGCCAGGAAGTCCGAAATCTCTTCTTCACCAAGGCCTTGAAGCATCTTGCGCTCGACAGCGAGCAGCTTTGGCGCCAAGTCTTCGTAGACCGCCCTGCCCTCGTCAGAAAGTTGCAACAGGAAACTCCGCCCGTCAGCACTGTTCGCCTCGCGCATGAGGAAACCACGTTCCTCCATCCGCTTGACGGCGCGGCTCACAACGACCTTGTCCATACTGGACCGGGCAACGATCTCCGTTGCCTGCAATCCGCCGGACGCCGCCCCCAGAATGGCCATGGTCCGCCACTCGGCGGGCATCATGCCATAGTCGCGTTGATAGACTTCTGACAAGGCGTTGGTAACGTCCGTGTAGAACACGCGCACCCGATACGGAAAGAACTTCTCAAGCACAAAATCTGTCCTCTGGCGATCCCCATTCTCCTGCGGCTGATCCCCACTGGCAGCGACATCGTTGTCCTGTGTGTTCGGCTTACTCATGAAATCTCAGCTTGCTTCTTTTGGGTTACATCGTGATTTTAAGATTGACTTAGTTTCATATGCAACTATTTTCGTAAAAATATTCAAAGAACCGGATGAAACAGGCGTCGATCTGCGTTCAGACGGTGAACGGGAGGAGTAAACTGTGAAATCCTTGAAGCGTCTTTCCATCTTCGCGGGGCTGACGGCAACTGCCCTGACCACCATGATTGCAAGTGCGACCGCTGATGAGCTGGTGCTGTCATCCTGGCTGCCGCCGAAGCATCCGATCGTGACAGGCGTCATGCAGCCGTGGGCCGAACAGGTTGCAGAGGCAACCGAAGGCCGCGTCACCGTGCGCATTCTGCCGAAACCACTCGGACCGCCTCCGGCACATTACGATCTGGCCGCAGACGGTGTTGCCGACATCACTTATGGCCTCCATTCCTTCACCAAGGATGATCGCTTCCTGCGGTCTCGCATCGGCCAGTTCTCCTTCATCGCCGACAATGCCACGGATGGCTCCAAGGCCTACTGGGATGTGTATGGCGGAAAGCTGGACGCACAGGGCGAACACCAGGGCACCAAGCTTCTCGGCCTGTGGATCCACGGGCCGGGCATGTTCCATAACAACCAGCGCAAGATCGAAAACCCGGAAGACTTTTCAGGTCTGAAGATCCGCACACCCGGCGGTTACATTGCCGATCTTTCTCAGGATCTCGGCATTACCACCCAGTTCATGGGACCGGGCGAAGTGTATGAGAAGCTTTCCCGCGGCGTGATCGACGGTGTCACCTTCCCGATGGAAGCCCTCCAGGCCTTCAAACTGACGGACTACATCAAGTCCTCCATGGAAGTTCCGGGCGGCATCTACAACACCTCCTGGTTCATGGTCATGAACGAAGACATCTGGGACGGCCTTTCAGCTGAAGACCAGGCTGCGATTGAAAAAGTGTCAGGCGCGGCCCTGGCCGAGCTGGCAGGCAGTGTCTGGGATGCGTCCGACGCCCGTGGAGCGGAATACATCTCCGACAAGGAAATCGAGGTCTACGACGCCCCAGCGCCTGTTCTGGAGAAGATCAAGGAACTTGCGGCCAAGCATGAAGGCACCTGGGCCGACGCCGTCAAGGAGACCGGCTTCGACGGTGCGGCAGCCCTTGCCGACATGCGCGCACAGACCGGCGTCAAGCACTGACCATGACGCCTGGCGCTCAAACACCAGCTCCGGGCCGGATCGCCAAGATCCGGCGCGGAGCCACCTTCCTGCTCGGTCTCGCCTGTCTTCTGGTGCTGGCTGCAATGATCGGGCTCACCTGTGTGGATGTCGTTGCCCGCTACGTCTTCAACAGCCCGGTGAGTGGCGCCTACGAATTGACGCAGCTCCTGCTGGCATCCCTGATCTTTCTGGCACTGCCACTGACAACCGCAGCCGGGGAACATATTGAAGTCGAGTTGCTCGACGGACTGAAAAGCGTCCTGTTGAAAAGGCTCGGCACCATTGCTGCCGGTGTTACCACCATCGCTGTGTTCGCCATCGTCTCCATGGAGCTGATGGAGCACGCCGAGAAGCTGCAACGCCGTGAGCAGGTAACCGATTCCCTGTCGATCCCGCTCTATCTGATCGGCTGGCTTGGCGCTGCCTCCTTCGCTATTTCGGCTGTAACGGCCATTTTCTGGTCCCTCAAACGTTTCCAAAAAAAGGCCTGACGCGTGCTGGAAGCTCTGATTGGATTTGTCGCGCTCTTTGCGCTTGTGCTGCTGCGTGTCCCGATCGCAATAGCAATGATCATCGTCGGCACCGTTGGCTTTGCGGCTTTGCGCAACTGGAACGCTGCTCTGAACCTTCTTGGAAACGCCGCTTTTGACACCGGCCTGTCCTATACGCTGTCGGTCATTCCGCTGTTCATCCTCATGGGCAACCTGTTGACGATTTCGGGTGTCAGCCAGTCCCTGTTTTCAACCGCACATCGGATGCTGCACCGGATGCGCGGCGGACTTGCCATGGCATCGATCGTCGCTTGTGGCGGGTTTTCCGCGGTTTGCGGCTCCTCCCTTGCGACCGCTGCAACCATGTCCAAGGTCGCAATGCCCTCCATGCGAAAGGCAGGCTACGCGGACAGCCTCGCCACCGGTTCGATTGCCGCCGGCGGCACGCTTGGCATTCTGATCCCGCCAAGCGTCATTCTGATCATCTACGGCCTTCTGACTGAAGCCGATATCGGCAAGCTGTTCATCGCCGGCATCATTCCCGGTCTCCTTGGCGTCCTGTTCTACCTTGCCGCAGTTTACGTCACAGTGCTGCTCAGACCCGGTCTTGCCCCCTCGGAACACGAAGACATTCCGCTGGAAAAGAAAGACCTTTGGGGCGTTCTGGCTGTTGTCGGTCTGTTTGCCATCATCATGATCGGTATCTACGGCGGTTTCTTCACCCCGACCGAAGCCGCGGCAATCGGAGCAGCAACGGCGCTTGTGATCGCGTTTGCGTCCGGTGGCCTGTCCTGGGAAAAGCTCTTTACTGCCGGTCTCAACTGCGCCCGGACAACCGCGATGATCTTCGCGATCATCATCGGCGCGGAAGTCTTTTCCAACTTCATCAGCTATGCGGGTGTGCCTGATGCTTTGCTGACCTTCGTTCAGTCCCTGGACGTCAACGCCTATGTGGTGATGCTGGTTCTCGTGCTGATCTACATCGTGCTGGGCGCCGTTCTGGAAAGCCTTTCGATGATCCTGCTCACCGTGCCGGTGTTCTTCCCTCTGGTAACGTCACTGGACTTCGGTACGGGCATCCTGAGCGATCCCGAGATGGTGCTGATCTGGTTCGGGATCGTTGTGGTGGTGGTCACGGAAATCAGCCTGATTTCTCCGCCCATCGGCCTGAATGTCTTTGTGCTGCGCTCGGTTCTGACCGACGTGCCTCTCAGAACCATGTTCGCAGGCATCGTACCCTTCTGGATCGCCGACATCTTCCGTCTGGCCCTGCTGATCGCAGTTCCCGCGCTGTCTCTGATACTGATCTAGAAAAGAAAACTTAGACGTTCTGGATCGTCCAGGTCGCCATTTCCGCAAACACTCTGTCGGCTGAGGCGTTCATCGCCTCAACCGCCTTGTCCACGGAAGCGCCTCCGGCAGGCGTCGCGGCCCGGAAGACTTTCGTCGCAACAGTTCGTCCGTTGCGGTCATTGACGATCCGCGCGGAGATTTCGACCACACCACGACTGGCTCCACCCACCTGCAATTCAAATGCGCGGATTTCCGTCTGCAGCTGATAATCGATCAACAGCCCGTCGCCAGGCAGGCCGACACCGCGCAACCGGCCGGTGTTCTGCAGGGTTTCCTGAAGCTTGGCCTGAACCACATTCGGCAATGTGTCTGCCCATGCCGATTTCGGGAAATAAGTGTAGACGGGTCCCTGATCGACAACGGCGATGTAGCTCGTGTCGAGGGCTTTCAGCGCACGCGGCGGTGCCACCAGGACCTGCACCCTGCTGGAGCGCCCGGCGGCACCGGACAGATCAGCGGCCGTCAGGCTGTAATAGGCTGAGGGCGTGTTGCTTGCACAACCTGCGACAAGCGCACCGAGCCCGAGAGCGCTCAGGACGCTCCTGCGGGTCATGCTTGTGGTTGCCTTTTTCATACGCCCCTGCCCCTGAAACTCATTTATATCACCGCCGCCGACCGCCGGAATAGGTCGGCACATCCTCACCGCCGAAGATCACCCGATTCGGGCTGCGCTCAAAACTTTCCACTGCCCGTTGAACCGAAATAAGCGTGCGGTTGAACTGGGAAAGCGCGGCTGCCAAGTCTGCCGAGCCTTGCGTCGCGAATTTTGAAAGGCCACCGGCGATGGAATCCGCCCGGCTTTCGAAGGCGACCGCCACCTTGCGGATTGCCTGCGCCGCGAGCGTTGCCTCCTTGATCAAGCCTTCGCCATCACCATCCACCATGGTCGAGACTTTCTCGATCAGGCTCTCAACCCGGACGGACGTCGCATTGAGCGTCGCCGTCATCTGCTTGGCATCGGTAATGATCTGGTCAACATCCGGCGTACGCTTGGAGAGGTTCTCCGTCATCTGCTGAACGTTGTCGGCCGCCTTGCGGGCGCTTTGCAGAATGGCCGGAATACCGTCCTGCTGGTTGGCCAGACCGGAAGCTGCCGTCTCGACCGACCCAACGATGTTGGCGACCTTTTCCGGATCCACGGCTTTCAGGAGACTATCCGCAGTCTGCAATGTCTCTGCGAACCTTTCGGCAGCGGCCTGAACGTCCGTGATCAGAGCCGCAATCCGGTCATCCTGGCCACGCACCGTTGCCGACACAGCCTCGAAATTCTGAACGGTCGATTTCGTAGACGCGATGATTTCGTTGATCTGGGTCTGCTGATTGTTGAGATTGTTGATAATGCTCGCAACATTGTCGACGGCACCGCCGACGGTTTGCGGGTCAACGCTTGCCAGGAACTCGTCCACACGCAGCAGCGAGACGTTCAGGCCTTGCGTAAATGCATTGACCGATGCAACCACCTGTTCGATCTGGATCGGATCGATTGCAGCGGCTATTTCCACGCCGCGGCTCATGATGGCATCTACCTTGAGGACGACGTCGCGTCCGCCTTCGAGAATATCGGAAATCGCGCCTTCCCGTGCCTGCACAGCTTCAACAATGTTGTTGACGTTCTGCATCGTCTCGCTGGTCGCGGTGATCAGCTTGTTGATGTCGTCGCTGCGCTTCTGCAGAACATCCCCCAGAGCCGCAGCGCCCTTCATCACTTCCTGAACTTCTTCCGGCTTCACCGCCTGAACGATGTTCTGGACGTGACCCAGTCCATCATTCAGCTTCTTGGTGAATTTTTCGAGTTCCTGGGCAGCATTCTGGGCATCAGACATCAAGAGGTCGATGTCCTTGCTGGCATCACCGAGGCTGGCGGAAAACTTCTGCAGATCATCGACAATCGCAGTGACCTTGTCCGACGGCACGGCAGCCAGCAGCCGCTCTCCCTGGTCCACCAGTTTCTCAAGACGTCCGGACAGGCTGGAAAACGCTTCGGACGCTTTGCCGATGCTTGCCATGAAGTCCTTCACGCCATCGGAATTGGCGGCCAGCGCAGCGGAGAAGGTCTCTACATTGCTGATGGTTTTGGTGATGACCGGCCCATTGTCCTTCAAAAGCTCATCGATGGTTTTCATCGTCGAATCCGCACGCTTCAGGACGTCGCGCGCACCGTCGACAATGTCGTCGAAGAACGACCGTTCCGCATAAATGACCGGGATTTTGCCATCAGCGTCCTGTGTCAGAAGCAGCGGCGAGGACGATGTACCACCGGAAAGGTCGACATATGCGATACCTGTCAGACCGGTAAAATTCAGCGTGGCCTTAGTGTCTTCGCGAATAGGCGTTGTCGGTTTGATGCCAACCGTCGCAACAACCTTGGTCGGGTCATCCTTGGCAAAATCAAGGGACTTCACATCCCCTACCTTGATCCCGTTAAAAAGGACCTGCCCACCCACCGGCAGTCCCGTAACCGGGCCTGGATAAATGATCCTGAGCGGAACATTCTGCCGGGATTCAGCCGTTGCCGCTTTCCAGTAGACGAACCCGAACGCAGCAGCCAGGACGGCAACCATGAAGGAACCGATCAGAATGTAATTCGCGCGGGTTTCCATTCAGTCCAACCTATACTCGGCGCAACGCTCGTTTACCTCTGAAGTATTCTTTAATCCAGGGGTCATCATTTTTCATCATATCGTCCAGTGTCCCGATAGCTTGAACGCGTTTATGCCCAAGAACTGCAATGCGATCACAGATCGAATGCAGACTATCGAGATCATGCGTGACCATATAGACGGTCAATCCGAGCGTTGAGCTCAAATTTTCGATCAGCGAATCGAAGGCTGCCGCCCCAATCGGATCCAATCCGGAGGTAGGCTCATCCAGAAACACCAGATCCGGGTCCAGTGCAAGAGCGCGCGCCAGGCTGGCACGTTTGACCATGCCACCCGACAGTTCTGACGGCAACTTGTCCGCCGCATCCTGAGGCAGCCCAACAAGCTCAAGCTTCAGCGTCGCCAGCTCGTCCATCAGCTGAGGGGACAACTTCAAGTGCTCGCGCATCGGCACCTGGATGTTTTGCTTCACCGTGAGCGATGAAAACAACGCGCCCTGCTGAAAGAGAACGCCCCAGCGGCGTTCAATGGCGGTTCGCTCCATGGGTGTCGCAGTCGACAGGTCGTGCCCGAATACCGAAATGGTACCAGCTCGCTTCGGTGTCAGTCCCAGGATCGTTCTCATCAGAACCGACTTCCCCATGCCGGAACCGCCGACGAAGCCAAGAACCTCACCTCGGCGAACATCCAAATCGAGATCCTGCAGGACAATCTTGTTTCCGAACCCGACCGTGACACCTCGAACGGAAAGAACATTCTCCGCTCCTTCCGCGGTCGACACCAGCTCTGTCGGTAGTTCTGCGGCATCCGTCAGCGTCATGAACTCGATTAAATCCCGATGGCTGCAAAGAAAACGGCAAAGAATCCGTCAACGACAATAACAAGGAAAATCGCTTTTACGACAGACATTGTGGTGTGTCGGCCGAGCGACTCCGAAGACCCACCAACTTTCAAACCTTCCACACATGCAATCAGGCCAACGATCAAGGCCATGAAAGGCGCCTTTACGATGCCCACGGCAAGCGTTCCATTGGTGATTGCAAGTTGAAGCTGGGTGAGAAAGGCGGTCGGCGGAATATCGAGATAAATCCAGGTGACAAGGCCTGAGCCGAACAAAGCCGACATATCCGCGATGAAGGTCAGAATTGGAAGGGCAATCATCAGCGCGAGAATACGCGGCAGAACCAGAACTTCGGTAACACTCAGGCCGATTACATGGAGCGCATCCACCTCTTCCTGCATGCGCATGGCCCCCAATTCGGCAGTGAAAGCCGATCCGGATCGGCCGGCCACCATGATTGCCGTCAATATGACACCAATCTCGCGAAGGATGAGAATCCCGGCCAGATCGACCACATAAATATCAACCCCGAACTGTTTGAGATAAAATCCGCCCTGCTGGGAAATGATCGCACCGATCAGAAAGCTCATTAGAGCGACGATTGGTACCGCGCCGATACAACTGCGGTCGAACTGGACGGCAATCGAAATGCTGCGGAGCCGTGCTGGCTTGAACAGCACCGTCGCAAGAACAAGCCCGAGCGAGCCGAGAATATGCAGCATCGCCAGACCGTCTTTGTAGACGTCCACCATCTGACGGCCTGTCGCTTCCAGGAACCCGACAATGGAGAATCCGCTGCGCTCAGGCTTCCACCTTGGAGGGTGGTGTTTTTCGATTTCGTCAAACAATGTCTGGCGAACCGGCGACACGCCCGAAAGACCCACCTTGCGTCCTTCGAATTCCAACCGCCCGCGGGTGCGGTGAATTAACCAGGCTCCGCTGGTGTCCAGATGCTCGATCTTGGACACGTCAATGCATGTCAGCCCCTCCTTGGAGAGATTCAGTTCGGCGATCCCGTTTTCCGCGTCGCCGATCGTGCTGACCGTCCAGTCTCCCGAGAGGGCGAGGAACTGATGATTGGAACCATCGGTCTCCAGTTGCATCTCCGGTGCAATGTTTTTTTCCAAGAATGCCATTCCGGATGGCTGCCCTCTTGCCGCTTGTTCTACAACCCTCGTATACCTGAAGGAGAAGATTAACGTCCAGCAGCCACTTGAAAGCTTTGTCCATGGAAATAGCCCGTCCTTATCTTTTGTTCCTCGGTGACGTTCCCGATGCCCTTGCTGCCAAAACTGCAATCGGCATAGTCGATTGGCGCAAGGACTGGTGTATCGGCCAGGTTCGCCTTCCCGGTTGCGTGGCCGACACCGGCTTGACCGACATGACAATTTCAGAAGGGGCAACGGCCGGTGCAAAGACACTGATCATCGGTTCCGTGAATGCGGGTGGCCGATTGCCCGATCACTGGATTGCCTCAATCGTTGAGGCGCTTGAAGCCGGCCTCGATGTTGCCTCCGGACTGCATGTCCGCCTCTCGGATTTTCCGGAGATCCGGGAAGCTGCTGAAAGAAACGGCCGACAGCTCCACGACGTTCGCCACAACACGATGACCTTCGCCACCGGCAAAGGCACCAAGCGCAGCGGCAAACGTATTCTGGCGGTCGGCACAGATTGCTCTGTTGGCAAGAAATACACCGCTCTTGCCATGGATAAGTCCATGAATGAGCGCGGATACAAGAGTTCCTTCTGTGCAACCGGTCAGACCGGCGTTTTCATTTCCGGCCGCGGCGTTGCCCTTGATGCGGTGATTGCCGATTTCATTTCCGGAGCAGCCGAATGGCTGTCGCCTGAAACGGACGAGGATCACTGGCAGATAATTGAAGGTCAGGGCTCGCTGTTTCACCCCTCATTCGCAGGGGTTACTTTGGGACTTCTTCACGGTTCTCAGCCGGATGGTTTCATTGTCTGCCACGAACCGACCCGAACAGCCATGCGCGGTGTCGACACCCCCTTGCCGACAATACAGCAGGTCATCGACATGACCATTGAATGCGGCAAGCTTACCAACCCGGAAATCCGCTGCGTCGGCATCGCTGTTAACACGGCTGCGCTCGATGATGACGAAGCGCTCGCATATTTGGCTAAGGTGGGTGAAAAACACGGTTTGCCGGCAACCGATCCTGTTCGCTACGGGATGGATGTAATTGTTGATAAAGTCTCTGCGGAGTTCGGCGCACCATGACACTCACGGTCGACATTACCTCCGAGCGATTCGAAATCGCAGGTGGATTTACAATTTCCCGCGGTTCCAGAACCCACGCGCAAGTCGTCGTTGTTTCCCTGGCAGACGGTACGCATCAGGGCAGAGGCGAGTGCGTCCCGTACCCGCGTTATGGCGAAACACTGGAGAGCGTGCAGACCCAGATCGAGGAAATCACTCCTCTGTTGAAAGAGGGGCTGTCCCGGCAAGCGCTGCTGGAAGCCATGCCGGCAGGTGCCGCTCGCAATGCTGTGGATTGTGCGCTGTGGGACCTGGAAGCAAAGCAATCGGGAAAACGGGCAGCTGAAATTGCAGGACTTGGCGCGCTCAAACCCGTTACAACAGCCTTCACCATCAGTGTCGGAACGCCGGAAGTCATGGCGGAGAAGACACGCGCGGCAGCGCACCGGCCTTTGCTCAAGGTCAAGCTGGCAGGCCCTGGCGATGACGAACGGATAGCTGCCGTAAGACAATCAGCACCCGACAGCACTCTGATCGTCGACGCCAACGAAGCTTGGGATGAAAGCTGCTTTGAAAGGAACATGGCAGCCTGCAAGGCAGCGGGCGTTGAACTGATCGAACAACCCCTGCCTTCCAGCGCCGACGGCCTTTTGGCAGAGATCAGGCGTCCGGTGACCATCTGCGCGGATGAAAGCCTTCATCCCGGCAAAAGTCTTGACGGGCTCGGTGAGAAATACGACGCGGTCAACATCAAGCTGGACAAGGCCGGAGGCCTCACGGAAGCGCTGAAACTGTTCAACGAGGCGCGCACTGCAGACTTCAAGGTCATGGTCGGCTGCATGCTTGGGACTTCGCTTGCAATGGCGCCGGCCGTCCTGATCGCTCAACAGGCCGATTATGTCGATCTCGATGGTCCGCTGCTCCTGGCCGAAGACCGATCGCCCGGTCTGAAGTTCGAAGGCAGCCTTTTATATCCGCCGGAACCAGCACTCTGGGGATAGGTAGAAGGCTTCGCTATCAGTGAACATTGCCTAGGCAACGGCATTCATGCGCTGACGAACAAGGGGCGTCAGCGCAATCATCGCGACGACACCCACAACAGATGCCACCGCCATAAGGTAGAACGGCGCATTCGGGTCAGCCTCGAAAAGCGCACCTGAAATGCTCAGACCGATCGCCATCTGAATGCCGATCGAGGTGGCGAGCAGCCCCTGCCCGGTTCCCGCCCAACGGCTTGGTACAACCTTGGCCAATATGGCAACAGCTCCCAAATGAGAGGCACCGAATGTCAGGCCGTGCAACAACTGAAGCGCAGCCATGGAAACAAACGTGTCGGCGAATGGAAACAGCCCCCATCGGACGATGGCCGCGAGACCTGCAACAATCAGGAATATGGGTGGATCGAAGCGCAGCGCCAACTTGCCCGCGATCGTGAAAAGCGCAATCTCAGCGACGACACCTGTCGCCCACAACACCCCGATGGTAAAGTCCGGAACCTCCATCGCCTGCCAGTAGATCGTGCCGAAACCATAAAATGCAGCATGGGTTGCCTGAAAAAGGCCGAGAACGGCCAGCACAGGCCAGAACCAGACGCTCTTGAACGGCACGTCCGCTTCCCCGGCAGCTGACTGCTCCTGCGGGTCATCTCTTTTCTGGCGCGGCAAAGACATGGCCACGGCACCGGTCGCAAGGGCCGCTACCGCTATAAGCACAAGAATGATCCAGGAGGACGTGGCAGCCGCAAGCGTGCCGCCGATCAGATTGGCTGCCACGAAGCCGGCAGATCCCCAAAGCCGCATGCGGGCGTAATCCGCACCGGTATTCCGGTTCACGTCCAGCGCGTAGGCATCACTGAGCGGCAGGACAGGTGCCTTGATGACCATGTATCCGATCACGGATATCGAGACCACCATGAGGCCGCCCGGTAGCGAGAACAATGCAATGAAGGCAGCGCCTATCAGCGAATAGACAAGGATGCACAATCGGCGCTGGCCGGTTCGGTCGGCAATGTTTGAAAAGATCGGGCTGGCTGCGATCCGCGCAATTGTCCCCGCCCCGAGGATGAACCCTATTTCGGCAGCGCTCAGCCCGCGGGTCTCCAGAACCACCGGAAAAAACGGCAGAAAGAGGCCAAAGCCGAAAAAGTGGCAGGCGAAGAGCGCTGCAACTCGGAAACTGAGATTGGAAGACAATTTTGTCATTGGATCTTTGGCAAGGCATTGGCCTCAAGGAATGTTAACGATTTTGATCTTACCCTTGAGGAGAAGTTGTTCGTGTTACGGCAACTAACGACCCTTAGGCAAGTTGAGATTTGCGTCCATATGAAAGCGGAAGCAGTACAGGAAGAGCCAGGACTGATCGGCGAAGTCGAATATCAGACGCTCGAACAGACCCTGATGGAATCCGACCGCGGGCGTCGGTTTCTGAAGGAATTCCTCAATCGCCACAAGACTCCGGAAACAACGGAGATTCTTACAGCGATTCATCGGTTGGAAAAAGTCGTCACACGGCAACGCAAGGTGCCGGACCTCGACAAGATCCGCCTCGACATAGCCGAAATGCACGAGGCGATTGAGCGCACCAAGGCCGAGATTGCGAACATCAAGGCTGAAGGCGATGAAAGCAACCGGTTCATGGATGCATCGCACGAGCTCGATGCAATCGTCACCCAGACCGAAGGCGCCACGCAGTCGATTCTCGAAGCGGCAGAACAGATCCAGGAAAAAGCCTGGGTCCTTCGGGAAAACGGTGCGGACGATGCGGCGTGTGACGATATCGATGCCAAGGCCACGGAAATCTTCATGGCCTGCTCCTTCCAGGACCTTACAGGTCAGCGCACCAACAAGGTTGTTCAGGTGCTGCGCTATCTGGAAAGCCGCATCAACCTGATGATCAACATCTGGGGAATTGAAGAACTGGAAGCCGATGATACGGCTGGTCCGGTCGACAGCCGACCGGATGCTCATCTCCTCAACGGACCTCAGCTAGAGGGCAGCGGTGTTTGCCAAAACAGTGTCGACGAGCTGATGTCCGTCAGCAACAAAGTGTTCGATGCTGCGATGGAAGATACCGGCGGCGATACCTCATTCGATTCGATCGCCCAGGCTGAACCGGAAGCACAGGCAAGTGAAGTCGATGTCGACGCCATTATGGCCGGCGAGGCAGACGTCGACGCCATCATGGCGAGCGACGCCGATGTTGATGCGATCATGGCCGGTGGTGATGAACCGATGGACGCGGCCGCAATTGATGACATGTTCGCATCCGCTCCGTCGAATGAAGTCGAAGAAACAGCTTCTGTGGATGAACCGGTCCAGGACGACGACTTCGCGGCAGCGGACCTCGATGCAACCCTGGATGAGGCCGCCATTGAAAAGCTGTTCGACAATGAAGTCGATACGGTAGCAGAAGAAGCTGATGCCGATGCAGCGTGGGAAATGACCGAGGAAACCGCGGTTGAAGAAGGCGCGGATCCGCTTGAGCAGTTGTCGGAAGCCGAGCGTCAGGCACTCTTCAACTGATCCAACTTCGACAACCACAAGAATGACAAGGGGCGTTGCCTACCGGCAGCGCCCTTTTTGTATCGCGGATTTGCCCCACGGATTCGACAGACGCCCGCTGAACTCTTCCAATAAGAAAAGCGCGCCGCAAAGAGCGCGCCTCATCATATCCGAGTTGCCGGTTTATACGCTTGGTTTCAGGCAGCGTGGATTTTGCGGAAGAACCGGTTCGCTTCATCGCCAAGCCTTTCGGCCTGATCTTTCAATGAGCTGGACATGTCCTGAATTGAACCGACAGTGCCTTCCACGCTTTCCACCGATCCACGAACGGCAGTGATCTCATCTGTGAAGGCCTGGGTTCCCTGCGCCGCGATCTGAACGTTCGAGGAAATCTCCGCTGTGGCCGAAGACTGCTGTTCGACGGCGGAAGCGATGCTCGTCGCGATTTCCGACAATGCATTGATCGTCGAGGTTATGCCCTCGATATCCTGCACCGATTCCCGGGTTGCCTGCTGAATGCTGGCGATCTGGTCGGTGATTTCTTCGGTCGCCTTGGTTGTCTGGCTCGCCAGTTCCTTGACCTCTGCCGCGACAACAGCAAAGCCCTTGCCCATCTCGCCTGCACGCGCGGCTTCGATTGTAGCGTTGAGGGCCAGCAGGTTGGTCTGTTCTGCAATGTCCGAAATCAATCCGATCACCGAACCGACCTGATCGGCAAACCCGGCCAGCTTGGTCACGGATTCGTTGGTGCTTTGAGCGCCCTCCACGGCCTTTTGAGCCATTTCACGAGACTGCCCGGCCTGACGACCGATTTCAGTGATGGAGGCCGACATTTCTTCCGTAGCAGTTGCACTCGACTGAACACCGCTGGCCGTTTCGGCAGAAGAAGCGTCCATCTTGTACATCCGCTCACCGATGGCCACAGTTTCCTGCTTCAGGCTTGTCGACGACGTTTCGAGGTTTTCAGAAGCCGTGCCCAGAGCACCGACCGCACTTCCGAGCGCACCCTCGAAGTTGGCAATCGCCTCTTTCAGTTGCTCTTCCCGCTCGACGGCATCGGCCACCATTTTTTCGTGGTAGGTGGAGATCGCGAGATCCATGTCCAGCATTACGAGCTTGGTCATGACGTTGACGGCATTTGCGCGCTTGCCCGAGGTCATGAAACGCTTCTTCAAAAGCACTTGCGTGAGATGCGTCATGGCAAAGGAATACCCGCCAATGTACCAGCTGGGATCCAGGCCGATCCTCACGTGGGCGAGACCGATCCGCTCCGATCGCTCGAGGTAGTTTTCGCTCGGACCTTCGAAGAACAGAGTTCTCCAGTGCGCCAATTGGGCTGAGATCAGGCGAGACTGCTGTTCGCCAACAAGCGCCGCCAAATGCGGAACCGTGTTCACATGAACATAAAATGCCTTGAGGATCTCCGGCAGCTCTTTCTCGATCGCCGGCCACAGAGACCGGGCCAAAGCACGGTCTTCATCTGAGAGACGTAAGAATTTCAGTCGCTCGTTCAAATTGTTCTTTTGCATTTCAGCCCATAACTCCAATGAAATGCACATCAATTGAAGAACAACAAGCACACAACCTGCATCAACATTTTATTGTTTCTAGACGCATGCACATATACCTGCCATCCGCACTATACTTGCCGCCCAGGAGCAATCTGACGCAACGTCCTGTTAAAAATACGACTGTCGACAAGGACAATCATTCAAGTATTTCGAACCAAGACAGCTTCAACTTACTCTTCAAGTACAAAGACAGGAAACTTCACCCTGTTTGGATGAAAGTGACTTCCAAAGGGAAGTTTCATATCTTGATCACCGCAGTAATCGCAGTGGTGCTAATGGTCAGTTAACGGCCGAGCGCCTTTAGCAACATCTGTGGATCGATATTGCCCCCAGTCAGCACCAGGCCGATGGTCTTGTTCTTCACGGGCAACTTTCCCGAAAGCACGGCCGCAAGCGCGGCAGCGCCGCCGGGCTCCACGACAAGCTTCAATTCGGTGAAGGCAAACGCGACTGCGTTCAACACCTCTTCATCCGAAACGGTCACACCTTCAGCGGCGAGTTGACGCAGGATGGAAAAGCCGATCTCGCCAGGAGTTTCTGACAACAACGCGTCGCAGATCGATCCGGACTTGGCAGCATTGGACAGCAATGCACCGGCTTCCAGGGAACGCTTGTAATCGTCGAACAACTCCGGCTCGACGGTGTGAAAGCGTGTGGAGGGTGATTTGAACGCGAGAGCCAGCGCGATCCCGCTCGACAGGCCACCACCTCCGGTACAGGCCAGGACATCGTCAAACAGCACTCCAAGCTCTTGAGCCTGACGTGCCATTTCAAGGCCAACGGTCCCCTGCCCCGCGATGACTGCCGGGTCATTGAAAGGGTGCACAAATGTGGCGCCGGTTTCCGCGCAAAGCCGCGCTGCAATCGCCTCCCTGTCTTCATTCTCCCGATCATAGGTAACGACTTCGGCACCAAAGGCGCGTGTTCGTTCCAGCTTGATGACCGGCGCATCCGCGGGCATCACGATCGCGGCAGGCATTCCGAGGAGCTGCGCACTTGCTGCCACGCCCTGGGCATGATTGCCGGACGAACAAGCCACGACCCCATTTGCCCGCACGGATTTGTCAATCTGGCTCAGACAGTTGAAAGCACCACGGAACTTGAAGGAACCGCTGCGCTGGAGACATTCCGGCTTGATAAAGACCTGCGCGCCGGCGCGCTCATCCAGTGCGGGATGACGAAGTAGTGGTGTGACGACGGCTTCGCCTTGAATGCGGCTTGCCGCGGCCTCGATATCTTCGATGGAAACCACTTTGCCCGAATAGGCTTTTGCTTCGTTCTGATCCGGCCGGATCTCGACACCTGTCATCGACACACACCTTGAGAATTGATTTGAGCATTGATGACTAAAGAGAAACGGTGCTCAACTCAATGTTCCTTGCACGCAAACATTCTGACGGTGTCAATTGTTATTCGGCAGCCCTGGCGCCGATATCTTCGGCGTTGTGAAGGTCTCTCGCGGCAATACAATTGTCCAGGAACTGCTGCGCACTCGCGGCCCAGGTGTAGTTCATCGCGATCTTCCGGCAATGATCTCGCGGGATATCAAGGGCAGCCTCGGCAGCTTCCCGAAGATCCTCCGACAAGACCCCTGCACCGGTATCTCCAATGACATCAACGGGGCCCATGACCGGGAATGCGGCAACCGGAACACCGCAAGCCAGCGCTTCCAGAAGCACATTTCCGAACGTGTCCGTCAGCGAAGGAAACACGAAGACGTCCGCGTCCGAATAGTGCCGCGCAAGGTCGTCGCCGACTTTGGCTCCGGTGAAGTGAGTATCAGTATATTCCCGGCGCAAGGTTTCCAGCTGAGGGCCTCCGCCAACGACAACCTTGGTGCCCGGAAGCCGCAGATCGAGAAAGGCCTTGATGTTCTTTTCCACCGCAACCCTGCCGACATACATGAAAATGGGCCTGGGCAAATCCTCAGGCAGCACGCTGCCTTCGTAGGGTTTGAACAGCTCTTCATCAACGCCCCGCGACCAGCGCATCAGACTGTTGAAACCCCGTTCACGCAGATCCTTCTCCAGCGAACGCGTTGCCACCATGCAGCCGTTACCCGAATTGTGGAACCTGCGCAGCCAACCATAGGACCAGGAAAGGGGAATTGGGAGGCGTGCGGAGACATATTCCGGGAACCGCGTGTGGTAGCTGGTCGTGAACGGTTGCCCTGCCTTGCGTGCCGCACTTGCTGCCAGCAATCCGAGCGGCCCTTCCGTGGCAATGTGAAGATGCTCACAACCGAACTCTTCGATTTTCCGGCGCACAATGCCTCTATGTGTCAACGACAATCGGATTTCGGGATAAGTCGGGCACGGCAGTGTCTTGAATATTCGGGGTGTCAGGAACTCGACCCGTATTCCCATGGCCTCGAGTTCTTCGGCTGTCCGTTCCAGGGAACGCACGACGCCGTTGATCTGTGGATGCCAGGCATCCGTGACAATCAATATCGAACTCATGCTGCGACCGGCGTTTCCTTGGGCTTGGCCGGTACGGTCCCCTCTTGGGTCTGGTCCACCCATTTGATCACCTCGAACGTGCCATCATGATGCTCCGCAACGGCGGTGCAACTCTCCACCCAATCGCCGGTGTTGATGTAATGTATGCCATTCATGTCACGATTTGCAGCGTGGTGAATATGGCCGCAGATGACACCGTCGACACCCTGCCGGCGAGCCTCGTCAGAGAGGGCGTCTTCGAACCGGCCGATGAAACTCACGGCGTTTTTCACTTTTAGCTTGGCCCATGCGGACAAGGACCAGTAGGTCAGCCCCAGACGACGGCGGAGAACGTTCAGCCAGGTGTTGACGGCAAGCGCGGTCACGTAGGCCTTGTCACCGAAAAAAGCCAACCATTTGGCGTGACGAATAACGACATCAAACTGGTCACCATGGATCACGAGATAGCGTTTGCCATTGGCGGCCTCATGAATGATGCTGTCCGTTACTTCGACGCCGCCGAAATGTGTCCCCAGAAAGTTCCGCAGAAACTCGTCGTGGTTGCCCGGGATGTAGATAATGCGAGCTCCCTTGCGCCCTTTTCTCAGGATCTTCTGCACAACGTCATTGTGCAGCTGAGGCCAGTACCAGGAGCGTTTCAACCGCCAGCCATCGGCAATATCACCGACCAGATAAATGGTCTCGGCGTCGTTGTCCTTCAGAAAATCGAGCAGCATCTCGGCCTGGCACCCACGCGTCCCAAGATGAACATCTGAAATAAACAAGGCTCGGTAATGTCGCGATGCCTCTGCGGTAGACATAGCATTTCTCCAAATTCCTGTTGGAGCGCTATAGACGCGATTCAGGTATCATTATTATGACAGATCACGCTCAATCCTGTACTGGATCTATTTACCCGCCACTTGGTTAACGTCAGCAAGTCTGACGGAAGGACATGAAAAGTGCTTGTTTTCAAATCACTTTACTCTTGTCCTTCTGCTACGTGATACATACTTCCAATCACGTCATTCCAAAATTCAAGCGTTCTGGTGCCAGCATCTCGGCCCCAGCCTTTTAGGGAGAAAGAACATGGACTTGGGACTCCAGGGAAAGAAGGCGATCATCTGCGCCTCAAGCCGTGGACTGGGAAAGGGCTGCGCCGAAGCTTTGGCGGAAGCCGGTTGCGACATTGTTCTGAATGGCCGGAACGAGGCTGTTCTGGCTGCCACCAAGGCAGCGCTGCAGGAGGCTCATGGGGTCAACGTCACCAGCATCGCCGCGGACGTTTCCACGAAGGAAGGTCAGGCATCCTTGCTCGCTGCATGTCCTGACCCGGACATTCTCGTCAACAACAACGGTGGTCCTCCGCGGCGCGATTATTCCGAACTTGATCGTGATGCCCTGCTGGAAGGGGCCGTGCAGAACTTTGTCACGCCGATTGAGCTCATTCAGGCCGTCGTTCCTGGCATGAAGGAGCGCGGTTTCGGCCGGATCGTCAACATAACCTCTCTCTCTGTCAAGATGCCCATAGAAGGGCTGGATCTTTCCAGTGGCGCGCGTGCCGGTCTCACCGCTTTTCTGGCTGGTGTGTGCCGTCAGCTTGCTCCGCACGGCATCACCATCAACAATCTGCTTCCGGGCAAAATGGACACCGATCGCTTGAAGGGCGGATTTGAACGCTCCGCACAGCAATCCGGAAAGAGCGTCGAGGCTGTCCGCGCGGCGCAAGCCGCCGAGATTCCGGCCCAGCGTTTCGGCAACGCCGAAGAATTTGGCCAGACCTGTGCATTTCTTTGCTCGCGGCATGCCGGATATATCACCGGTCAGAACCTGCTCATGGATGGCGGCCTCTACCCCGCAGCATTCTGATTTCATCACCTATCTGAAAATGCAAAAAGGCCGGGGCAACGCCCCGGCCTTTTTTTAACCCTCTGAAATGTAATCAGAACTTGTAGCGAAGTGACGCGGAGAAAATGTTCACATTGCTGTCGACGTCCGCTTTGTAGGTGCCAAGAGACGCATTGTAGTCCTGATGTCCCGGACCAATATCAATCTTGGTGGATTCCGGAATGAGATGAGAATACCCGATATCGAATGCCAGGTGGTCATTGAGCGCGTAGCTTGCGCCAGCTGAAAGCCACCAGCGATTGTTGTCCGGGAGGCGGGTTGAACGGATGTCCTCATCAATCGGCGAGATTTCGTAAGCAAGACCGGCGCGAAGGGTCAGCTGTTCATTGAAATCATATTCGCCGCCAAGCGAGAAAAACCAACCATCTTCATAGTTGAAGTGAAGCGTTGTTATCGTCGCTCCATTTGAATCCAGCTCTGCCCGAGGAGACTTAAGCCGGCTCCAATTGGTCCACTCGACCGTACCCAACACACGAATCTTGTCCGTGATGCTTTGCTTTGCCGAGATATTCACCATATCCGGCGTCATCATTCCAAGGCCGATAGCGTAGGTTCCAGCAGCTATGCCACTGGTTGGAACACCGCTTGGCAGGATCAGGTCTCCGTCAAGGTTGTGTCCTATCGCAGACCGGTAACCAACACCGATTTCAGTGCCTTTCCAGGGTTTGATGGTAATGCCTGCAGTCGCACCGAACGAAATATCGTCGCCCTTGATTTCGTTTGTTCTCGCCCCTCCGGAAAACGGATCAGCGGTTTTCAGGCTGACATCAATATACTGACCTTGAACGCCTGCCGCGATGGCGATCATATCATTGACTTGATAGGTTACGGTTGGATTCACATTCAAAGAAAAGACTTTTGAAGTGCGTGAATAGTATTGCCCTGCCCAGCTAAAGTCCGGCTTGGTTGTCAATCCAAATGGAGCGTTGATACCCAAACCGAACACAAGCTGGTCATTCAACCGATACGCCGCATAGGAAGCCGGTATCCAGGCATCACTGGCAATATCGCCACTTCCCGCGGTCGAACCGGGTATCGTGAATCCATTGCCTGAGAATGTTCCGTCGATGTCGGAGTAAGGCAGGATTATCGAATTGTGCGCTTCCACCGTCAGGCCTTCTCCTGCGCCCATCAGAGAAGCCGGGTTCCAGAACATCGAGGAAATTGAGTCGCTCGTTGTCCCGTATCCCGCGAAAGACATTCCTTGATAGTAGGCGCTTTGCTCACGAAGCGCGAAGCCGCCTGCATGCGCAGCACTCGCAACCATGGATAGCGCGATTGCCGAAGTCGTTATTAGAAGTGTTTTATTCTTGGCCCAGACCATGCGTTTTCTCCCGTCCCCCTCCCACCGGAGGAATCATGAACTCTGGCAACAGGATTTCCGAAGAACGCCTCCTATTTCAACTCTCTCAAAAACTAAAACTGCTTGATCAATTCATATGCTGCAACGCAAAATATTATGTAAAACTCACGGCTCTTCAGAATTCATCTCGCCAAAACCCAAAAAAACCTCGCGTTCCAGTGCTGTTTGCCACCAACTCGACTCACTCCGACTCATTTGCCCAAAAAATAGGCAGTCGACTCGTGAGTTTCCGTTTACGTAATTAATTCCTGCAACGTTGCGGCTTTGCCACACGTTTCCTAAGGGAATGTGGACATATTGTGAGACAAATCCGGGCGATTCATAGGCATTTCAGACAATCCCGAGAATAAGGCTGTCACTGGATCCAAGGCGCTATATCAATGCTTTAAATTATACTTAAAGACGATTGACCTGCCCAGGCACTGATCTTCCGGAGCTTTGGGTGCCGCTTCGCGGCACCGTCTGCGTACTTGTTGGCAGCGTTTCGGGATTTACGTCAGCGGCGGCTTGTCAGAGACTTGAATAGACCAATCGCGTTGAGCGGATGCCGCGGCGGTCTACACCGCGGCAGGCAAAGTCAGCTGCTGCCGTCACGGGCAGCCATGAAGCGTCGCATGGCAACGTCGCTCCATGGCGCCAAGCGCCGTCTGGCTGCCATGTGGCTTTCATAAATCCGTTTGCTGAGCTGATCGCGCTCGCCCGTTTCGGCCAGTACGATAGCTGCTGTTTCGCGCAACGCACTCAGCACTTCGTCCGGATAAGGTTTGACGGTCACACCATCTTCTTCCTGAAGAAGCTGGAGGCTGCCGGCATTTTGCCAATCGCTCTCCGCCAGGGCTCGTCCGTTTTCTGCCCTGCAGGCTTCCAGCACAATCGCCCGCAGCTCTTCCGGCAAGCTATCAAGCGCAACCTGATTGAAAATCGCTTCGCCGGTCCCGTTCGGTTCGTGGAAACCAGGTGAATAGTAAGATTTGGCAACCTTGTGGAAGCCCATCGCGCGGTCCGACCACGGCCCCAGAAATTCCGTCGCGTCCAGAACACCACTTTGAAGTGCCTGGAACAATTCGCCGGGTGGCAGGCTGACAGGAGTTGCCCCAAGCCGCCGCATGACCTCACCGCCAAGTCCCGGCATACGGATCTTCAGGCCCTTCAGGTCATCAAGGCCATTGATGTCCTTCTTGTACCACCCGCCCATCTGAACGCCGGTGTTCCCCGCCATTACGGGCTTCAGGCCAAAAGGGGCGTAGAGCTCATCCCAGAGAGCCTGGCCGCCCCCCTGTTCGATCCAGGCGATGTGTTCATGCGGCAACAAGCCGAAAGGAATGGCGGTGAAATAGACCGATGCTGGAATTTTGCCCTGCCAGAAAAAGGACGCAGTGTGCGCCATCTGAGCCGTGCCGGCCGCGACCGCGTCGAATACACCGAGTGCAGGCACCAGTTCTCCAGCCGAATAAAGCCGTATCCGGAAACGGCCAGCGGTCATTCTGGCCACCTGATCGACAATCCGCTGTGCTGTGACACCCGGTCCAGGCAGGTTCTTGGGCCAAGATGTCACCATTTTCCACTCGACTGTCGCCTTTTCCTCCGCGATCGCCGGAGCAGCCAGTGCGGCGCCCCCCGCTGCGACTGAGCCCCCAAGTAACGCCCGACGGGTGACGGGATTTTTTGACAGGCAAGACTTGTCTGACATGTCACATGCTCCAGAAGCGGTAAAAATGATGAACAGGGCCGTGGCCGGCACCAATCTCGAGCTGGTCAGCCGCCGAAATGGCAGCATGGATATAGGCCTTGGCCGCTCTCATTGCGCTTTCCAGATCGCTGCCTTTGGCGAGTTCGGCTGCGATTGCCGACGAAAGCGTACATCCGGTACCATGGGTGTTGTTTGTCTGGATGCGCTCTGCATGCAACCAGATGGCATTGCCGGCCGCATCGAAAAACAGATCCGCACTCTCTTCACCGGTTCCATGCCCTCCCTTGAGCAGAACCGACTTGCAACCGAGCCTCAGAAGATCCTCTGCTTGTGAGAGCATCTCCGTTTCATTGGCCGCAACCTCCGTTTCGAGCATCCTGGCGGCTTCATGCAGGTTTGGCGTTATGACATCGGCGAGCGGCACGAGAACGGAAATCAGGCTGGACACGGCACTGTCGGCCAGCAACGGATCACCGGACGCTGCCACCATCACCGGATCCAGCACCACCGGGCCAGTTGTGTGTGCCTCCAGTCCGCCTGCAACCGCCTCGATTATCTCGACGCTGGAGAGCATACCGATCTTGGTGGCATTGACGTTCAGGTCCGAATAGACCGCATCCATCTGGGCACGTACGAAAGCGGGCGGGACATCTTGAATGGCACTCACACCAAGAGTGTTTTGCGCCGTGAGAGCGGTCAGCACACTGGCACCGTAAACACCATTTGCCGAAAACGACTTGAGATCAGCCTGTATTCCGGCCCCGCCGCCGGAATCGGATCCTGCTATGGTCACCGCGATGGCGGTCATGTGTCTCTCCATTTTTGAATGAGAAAAGGAACTCAGGCCGTTTTCAGCCGCATTTCGATATCGTTCGCCGTGATGGAATAAAGGGCATCGAGCAGTTCCGGCACCAGACTTCCCGGCCCTCCGGCACGACTTGCGGCCAGTTCTCCGGCGATATTGAAGACCGACAGCCCGCACGCCGCGGCCAGGGCGGTGTCTGCCTCTACACAGGCAAAGGCAGCAAGCACGGCTCCACCGGCGCACCCTGTCGCCGTTACGCGCGCCATCAGAGGATGACCGTTGCGCAGGCGGAAATCTTCTCCCAGGCTCTCGATCTTGTCCTCAACTCCCGTCACCGCCAGCACGGTGCCAGCTGAAATCACGGCATCGGCTTCGGACCTTTGCGGAAAAAGGGCAACCATTTCCGCTTCGTTCAGGCGCAACAGGTCCGGCTGGAAGGCCATCAGCTCCCTTGCAAACGCGCAACGCACTCCAGACCGGTTCACGAACACCGGGTCGATACTGACAGGGCGCCCTGCTGCCTTCGCCGCCTTGATGGCGACCGGAATGGCTTCCCGACGGCTTTCATCCAGCGTACCGAGATTGATGAGCAGAGCATCCGCGCTTTCGGCGAAACCTGCGACTTCGTCCTTGGCGATGGTCATGGAAGGCACGGCGCCAAGCGCCAGCAAAGTGTTGGCCGTAAAGGTTTGTGCAACGGCATTGGTGATCGCGTGGATGCGCGGTGACTTCTGCCGCACCCTCATCAACAGGTCAAAGACAGTTTCCGGCGAAAGGTTCTGTGTGGAAGCTGCAACGGTCAGGTTCATGCGTCTCCTCCGAGTGGCTCCGGCTGCAAACCGGAAGTTTGATCAGGAGAGAGAGCTGTGAATGCCCTGGCAATCTGCATCTCAAATCCCTCCGCCGGCATCACCCGGATCAGGTTCAAGGAGTTGGCCGTACGCCTCTCAGCCCGATCCAGGATCGCCGGGCACCCCCATGAGATAACAGCACTGCTACCAAGGCGAACCCGTCATTGCAAGACCGTGCGATGGTCGCAGGCTGCATCAACGATTGACTGCGGACAACAGATAGGCGATGTCCTTGGGCACCATTCCGCAACGATTTCATTTCCGGAGCATCGCATGACCCCGTTTTTCGTTATGATCAAATGCCAGTTGGGCAAGACCTATCAGGTTGCCAACGCGATCGCCGACGCGGAAATTGCCTCGGAAGTCTATTCCACCAGTGGCGACTACGACCTTCTGGTGAAGTTCTACGTCGATAACGACGCCGATATCGGCCACTTCGTAAACGAGAAGGTTCACCCGATCGACGGCATTCAGGACACCAAGACGATCATTACCTTTAAGGCTTTCTGATTTTTCGCCTGACGCATTCTCCTGATCTGGAGACAATGGAGGCCATCATGCATTTTTTGAAAATTTCAGCCCTGGTCATGGGCTTGGGCACATTTTCCCTTGCCTCGGCTCCGCCGGCAAGCGCACAAGGCATGCCGCCCGAGCAGATCAAGCAGATACTGGATGTGACCAAGGCAAGCTGGGTTTCCTTTCGTGACTGGGAAGGCCAGCAGCTGATCTACTTCACCCATCTGGAAGCCTGGAAATGCGGGATCGACTATGTCTTTTACGGACTGAATGATGGCCCTCTGGACCAGATGTGGGAACTGGACGCATGCGATCCGGACAACCCCAACGCGGTTCTGAAGGAAAAGCCCTATATCGAACTGCCCGCAGGCTCGACGAATTCCATCAGCGTACAGCTGGTCTTTCCCGACGGCTCCAAGAGCGCCGTCGAGACATTCCACTACAAACCGTAGAAGAACCGCTGGGCTCCTCCCTGGCCTGTCCTAACTGAAGAAGCCGTTACGGATGTTCTCTACGGTCATGATTTCGATGGCGAAGACGCGCGGCGCGCCTTGGTGCGGTCGAGACCGAGCCGGTGTTCGCGGTAGATGACGAACACTCCCGCGGCGATCACGATCAGGGCTCCGATCACCACTTCCGGGACAGGAATTTCGGAAAACACCAGCCAGCCCACCAGGATCGCCCACAGCATGTTGACGTAGTCAAACGGGGCGATGGTGGAAGCGTCGGCAAACCGGTAGCTCTGTGTCAGAAGGATCTGGCCGACACCACCTGCAAGTCCGATCAGAACCAGCAGGCCTGCCGTTGAGAGATCCGGGACCACCCAGCTGTGTCCCGGAAGGACATATCCGAGCGGCAGGGTAAGCAGCGAAAGCACCGTGGAGGCGCCGGCAAACCAGGTCACGATCGTTGACGTGCGCTCGGTTTCGCACAATTTGCGAACGGTGATCATGGCAAGGGCAGCGAACCCGGCCCCCAACGCCCCCGCCAGTGCGCCGAGTGTTGCAGTGCTGTCCAGCTGGCCCTCACCCAAATGCGGCGACAGAACCACCAGAATGCCCAGGAACCCTACCCCAACGGCGCTCCAGCGATAAATTCTGACCTGTTCGCCAAGCAGAAAGAACGCCAGCACGACCACAATCAGCGGCGTCGCAAAGCCGATGGCCGTCGCGTCCGGTAGCGGCAGCAAATAAAGCGCGGTGAATGAGCAGACCATGGCTGAAAGACCGACGGTCGCCCGTGTCAGGTGTCCCTTTGGGTTGCGGGTCTTGAAGGCCAAACCGAGCTCTCCACGCAGAGCAACCATGAGAAGAACTGGAAACAGACCGAAGAAGTTACGTGCAAACACCAGCTGCCCGATCGGTACGGTCTCCGCGGCGATCTTGAGCGCAGTGGCCATGACGAAGAACGTGATCGTCGAGGCCAGCTTCAAGGAGATGCCGAGAAGTGGAGCCTGACGGGTCATGCCCGAAGGCACGGCGGGACCGGCAAAACGGGATTTGAGGCTGGTGAACGCCATGAATGTCATCCGGGGCCGGCGCAAAAACGTAACTCCCCTGACGCGCCGGTCCGAAGGATCGAGAGGAGCCACTGAAAGACCACCCGTAGCTGAAAATCACAGCTGAACAATGCGAGGTCCATACCGAAATAGGTGTGGAGTTGGGCGGGAATTTGATTGGTTGGAGCCGCCAGTATCATGCCAAGTGCAGAATATTGCAATTGATCGCGGCGCAGTTTTGCCGTTTTTTGCTTGCAATGCACCTCTGCGGGAAAGCATGAGTGAAGACGACAGGGTCCTAAAATCTCTTCACAACTGCCTCAATACCCCTCGGTATTCTCCCTCAAGTGCACTAGCTACTTAATACTTGGAAAACTCCGATTCGAGAGACTGCTTGCAATGTTCCGTTCATATTTTTTAAGCCGCCGCTGGTTCCTTTGGGCCTGGGTGGGTTCTGCGCTGATCCTGGGTGTGACCTGGTTCAAGGTTCAACAGACCGTAAGGATCAACGAATGGTACGGTGTCTTTTACGATCTGATCCAAAAAGCGCTTCAGACGCCCGGTAGTGTAGAAGCAACAGACTACTGGCGAGGCATTCTGGACTTTGCGGAAATCGCCACGGTCCTCATCACCGTTGCCGTTTTGCTGGAATTTTTTATCAAGCATTTCATCTTCCGTTGGCGCACCGCCATGAACAATTATTACATGTCGCACTGGCACGCCGTCCGCCACATCGAGGGTGCTTCCCAGCGTGTTCAGGAAGACACCATGCGTTTCGCTCGGATCATGGAAAGCCTGGGCGTGTCATTCATGCGTTCAATCATGACGCTTGTTGCCTTCCTTCCGATCCTCTGGCAGCTCTCTCAGCATGTCACCGAGCTTCCCTTGCTCGGCAAGGTCGACGGTTCACTGGTGTTTGCCGCTCTCATTTCGGCAGCTTTCGGAACGGTGCTCCTGGCAATGGTCGGCATCAAGCTGCCTGGGTTGGAGTTTCAGAACCAGAAGGTCGAGGCAGCGTACCGCAAAGAGCTTGTCTATGGTGAAGACCATCCTGAACGCGCCGATCCTCACTCTGCAAATGCTCTCTTTAACGACGTTAGACGCAATTACTTCCGGCTCTTTTTCCATTACCTCTACTTTGATGTTGCGCGCTGGGTCTACCTGCAAGGAGCCGTGCTTATCCCCCTGATCGTACTTGCACCAACCATCCTTAGCGGTGCAATCACCTACGGAATTCTGACCCGCATCAGCTCTGCATTCAGCCAGGTCGAGAACTCATTCCAGTTCCTGGTGAATTCATGGGGAACGATCATTGAGCTGATGTCGGTGTACAAGCGTCTTCGCGCCTTTGAGGAACATATCTGGGAATATGAGCGCAATGGCGGTGAACCACGCCCCATGCCTGCGGAATAGGGTCTTCCACTCCCCGGCCGGTGCGAGCGGTGGGAGGCCCGATTGGGTTTCTCAAAAGCTGAGACCAAAAAAGGCGCTTGATCAGGCGCCTTTTCCATATCGTAGCTACAGCAGTTGATCAGTCATCTACTTTGCTGACTGGATTGCCTCCCAAACCCGCAGAGGCGTTGCCGGCATATCGACTATTTCGGTTACGCCAGCCCCGTCCTTCAGTGCATGCTGGATAGCGTTCATCACCGAAGCACAGCCACCGATCGTACCGGCTTCTCCCGCACCCTTGATGCCCATGGCGTTTGTGGTGGACGGCACGTTCCGGGTCTCGAAATGGATATCCGGCAAATCGGCTGCCCGGATCATTCGGTAATCGAGCAGTGACGCGGTGAGCAACTGGCCGTCTTCATCATAGACAGTGTGCTCGCACAGAGCCTGACTGAGCGCTGAAGCCGTCCCGCCGTGAACCTGCCCAGCAAGCAGAAGCGGGTTCACGGTAACGCCGAAGTCGTCGACGATGACATAATTTTCGATCTCGACATCACCGGTTTCCGGATCGATTTCGACTTCGCAGATATGAGTTCCGTTCGGATATGTAGCTTCCGTCTGATTGACCTCTTCACGCGCCATCAGTGTTTCACCAGACCCTGCAGCGATCTCCGCAAGGGTGACCTGCTGATCGGTTCCAACCACGCGAACAACACCACTTTCCAGTTCCAGGTCTTCAACCCCTGCCTCCAGTCGGTCTGCAGCCAGTTCCTTGACCTTTTTCACCAGCGTGTTGCTGGCATCGCGTACCGAAGGCAGACCAAGCGGGATGGAGCGGGATCCTCCGGTTCCGCCACCCTTGCGAACCAGATCCGTGTCGCCCTGTATCACTTCGACGTCCTCAATGGAGACACCGAACTTTTCCGCAACCACCTGACTGTAGGCAGTCGCATGCCCCTGGCCATTGGTTTGCGTGCCGATCAGCAGCGTCAGGTTGCCTTCCGCAGACAGCTCCAGCGTTGCTTCCTCGCTGCCGGGAAATGCGCAGCACTCGATGTAGGAGCTGATGCCGATGCCGCGATACTTGCCGACCCGTGCACTTTCTTCCTTTCTTGCCTTGAACCCGGCCCAATCCGCGACTTCCATCGCCTTGTCCAGATGACCGGAAAAGTCACCGGTGTCATAGAGACGGCCGGTCTGTGTCGTGTAAGGCAACTGTTCCTTGGCGATGAAGTTGCGCTTGCGAATTTCAACGGGACCAAGCCCTGTCTCTTCCCCTGCCTTGTCGATCAGCCGCTCGATCAGATAGGCCGCCTCCGGACGACCGGCCCCCCGGAAGGCATCCGTTGGAACGGTGTGCATGTAGACCCCTTCGACCTTCGCGAATACGGCCGGGATGTCGTAAAGACCGGAGGACATGGACACTCCAACCCAAGGAATAAACGGTCCGAACTGGTGCAGATAGGCGCCCATTGCAGCCTTCACATGAACCTTCAGACCAAGGATTCTGCTGTCCGCATCCAGCGCCAGCTCTGCGTGAGTGAGATTGTCCCGGCCGTGGGCATCGGTGACGAAATGGTCCATGCGCTCGCCTGCCCAGCGCACCGGCTTGCCAAGGCTCCTGGCGGCAATCATGGCCAGCGGGTATTCGCGATAGCAGAATATTTTCGTGCCGAATCCACCACCGACTTCCGGAGTGATCACCTGGATCTTGTCTTCCTCCAGCTCCAGGATCTTGCACAAAACGTCCCGCATGCCGTGGCCGCCCTGTGTTCCAAGCGTAAGCTTGAAGCGCTCGTCGTCAGCATCGAACTCAGCCACGCACCCGCGCAGTTCCATGTAGTTGGCAACGATGCGATTGTTGACGACATCGATTGAAACCACTTTGTCCGCCGCTGCGAAGGCTTCTTCAGTCTTGGCATGAAGGCCCTGCCCGAATGTGAAGGCGACGTTGCTTTCAAATTCCGGCCAGACTTTCACCGCGTCCGGAGCCATCGCATTTTCGATGCCGATCACCACATCCAGAGGCTCATAGTCGACTTCGAGCATTTCGGCAGCATTTCTGGCGGTGTTGAGGTCGTCCGCAACGACGAAGGCAATAGCATCGCCGACAAAACGCACTTCGTCCGAGCACAACACCGGATGCGGCGGGATATCAAAATGTGTCCCGTCGATCTGCTTGAGCTTGGCCATCATCGGCATGGTCTTGCCGGCAAGTTCGGCCCCCGTCAGGACAAGGCGAACGCCGTCCATCTCCCGAATCTCGTCGGCGTTTTCCACCCGGATCTTCGCATGTGCCATTGCCGAGCGAACGACATAGCCGTGCAGACAACCTTCGGGCGCGTAGTCGGCAGTGTAAATACCCTGTCCCGTAATGAGCGGTTCATCTTCCTTGCGGCGCAAAGGCGCGCCAACACCGAATTTCGGAGTGACCATCTGGTTCATGAATTTGGACCTGTATATTTGGGAAGAACTTCCCGGAAATCAGAAGACCGAAGGCAACGGTTTAGCTCATACATAGCGTCCGAACACGGCCGTTTCCAGTACATGGGATCCGGCTTCTCTTTCGGGACGAGAGCGATATGAACTGCAATATACCGCTTTCACGCATCAAGGCAAACCTAATGGTTGCCACTTCCCTTCCATCGAAAAAACGCTAAGCTTGCACCGGATACCACCTACGTTCAGACCAAGCGCGCATTCTCGCTTCGGCCACCCGTGCCCCTGCTTTTTCGTTCCCGTCTGGTCCAGGAAACAACATGGATATGTCACCTAAAGAGCCAGCGCCCGACAAGGCGTCTGCTGCGACCGATTCCTCTTCCGGTTTCGGTTTCAGCAAGAAGCTGGCGGCAAGAACCGCCCACTTGCCCGCCAACACGATAGGGGCTCTCTGGATCCTGCTCGCTGCTTTCCTGTTCTCCATCATGGTGACGCTTATCAAGTTCCTGGGACAGGATCTCAGCGTGTTTCAGATTCTCGTGGTGCGTCAGGCGGTCATGCTGGTTATCGTTGCCCCGAATATCCTGAGCAGTCTTCCCCATTCATTGGCGACCAAACGGCCCGGCCTCCAGCTGACCCGAATTCTGTTCGCCACAACCGCAATGCTCTGCGGGTTTACGGCCGTCATCGAGCTGCCGCTTGCTGATGCGACCGCGATCAGCTTCTCAAAAACCTTTTTCATAACAATTTTTGCCATCTGGCTGCTGGGAGAAACAGTCGGCGTACATCGCTGGGGCGCGACAATTGTCGGCTTCCTGGGCGTCCTGCTCATGCTGCGCCCGGACGGTGAAGCGCTGATAGACCCTTACGCGCTGCTTGCGATTGCCAGTGCCGCCTGCGCCGGGATGGTGATGATTGTCGTGCGCATCCTGACCCGCACCGACCCGCCGGTCACGATCCTGACCTATCAGGCTTTCGGTGTCGGGTTGATCATGCTGATCCCGGCCATCCTCACCTGGCAAGCACCAACTCTGGAACAATGGGGATTATTGGTCCTGATCGGTATCATTTCCTGGGCCGGTCAGCTTTCGAACATCAAGGCCTTCAAATCAGGCGAGGCAACCGCAATTGCCTCGCTTGACTACACAAGACTGCTTTACGCCACGATCTTCGGCGCGCTGGTTTTCGGCCATTGGCCCAGGTTGGAGACGCTTGCAGGCGCCATCGTGGTGATAGCGGCCTCGCTCTACACCGTTCACCGCGAAGCCAAGCGTGGCCGTGAGCTGGCCCGCGCCGCAGACGGGCGCGGTTACTCAAATTGACGGAACCTGCCTTCGCAAGGACGACAAGCGCAGTTGTCTGAGGAACAGCTTCTAAGCGCTCTTGGCTTGCGCCGCCCGTTTCTGGGCCTCTTCCTCAACCAGTTCTTTCTTGGAAAGCTTGCCGACCATGGTCTTCGGCAGCTCATCCCGGAACTCGAATTCCCTCGGCATTTCAATGGTCGACAAGTGATCCTTCAAGAAGGTCTGCATGTCTTCCGCAGAGCTGGAATAGCCTTCCTTCAACTTGATGAAGGCTTTCGGCGACTGGCCGCGATACTCGTCCGGAATTGCAATGACGATCGTCTCGTCAACCGCCTCGTTCTGATAGATCGCCTCTTCGATCACGCGCGGATAGACGTTGTAGCCCGAACACAGGATCAGATCCTTGATCCGGTCAACGAGATAAATGAATCCGTCTTCGTCCTGATAACCGACGTCTCCGGTATGCAAATAGCCTTCGGGCGTGATTGAATCCGCGGTGGCATCATCACGTTTCCAGTACCCCTTCATCACCTGGGGACCATGCAGCAGCAGCTCGCCCTTCTCACCAGGTGCAACGTCAGTCTTTCTGTCTTCGATGCTGACGAAGCGGGATTTTGTTCCCGGAACGAGGCGGCCAATGGACCCGGCACGACGGTTTTCGTCCAGAGGATTGACGGCGGCGACCGGTGAAGACTCTGTCAGGCCATATCCTTCCACCAGAATGCACCCGGTCAGCTTCTCGAAGCTTTCCTTGACCTCGACCGGCAGCGGCGCACCGCCCGAAAGGCAAAGGTTGATGCTGGACAGGTCGTATTTCGCCGTCATCGGCGAATTGTTGATGGCGGTGTAGATGGTCGGCACACCGGGGAACAGCGTCACCTTCTTGCGGGTGATTGCATCCAGCAGAGCCTTGAGTTCGAAACGCGGCTGCAACACCATTTCAGCGCCCAGGATGATGGACAGGTTCTGCGCCACCGTCATCGCAAAGACATGGAAGAACGGCAGCACGCACAGCATTTTTTCTTCGCCCGCCCGCGCCTTTTCGAAGACGCAGCGCATCTGCTCGATGTTGGCGGAAAGGTTCTTGTGCGTCAGCATGGCGCCCTTGGGAACCCCGGTCGTTCCACCGGTGTATTGCAGAACGGCGATCGCGTTGTCCGGATCGATTTCAACCGGCTTCGGCCTGTCGCCACTCGTCAGCAGGCTGTCGAAGCGAATATGCGCATCATCATGCGGTATGTCCGCGATTTCCTTGCGCTTGAAGAGGCTGAACAGGACTTTCTTGATTGTCGGCAGACAGAAGGTCATCGGACAAACGATGATCTTGTCCAGGATCTTCTCTTTCCGGACATCCTCGACCTTGTCGTAGATGACCTTCAGGTCCATCGTGACCATGATGCGTACATCCGCATCGCGGGCCTGGAATGCGATCTCCCGTTCGACATACAGCGGATTGAAATTGGCCACCGTGCCGCCGATCTTCAGGATCGCGAAGTAGAAGACGGTATAAAACGGGGTGTTGGGCAGGCACAGCCCGACATGAACACCCGGACCGACACCCATTGCCTGAAGCCCCGCTGCGGTCTTGTCGACCAGCTCGCCCAACTCCGAATAGGTCCAGACTTTGCCCATGAAGTCGGCAGCCGGGCGGTCACCGAATTGTGCAACAGTGGTTTCGAGATACTCGTGTACGGGGCGGGGCTCAAAGGCCGCGCTCCACTCCTCCGCAGTCGTCATAACGTTCTCCAACGCATATTTATCGCTTCGAATACCCGGTCCGCCAAATTCCCGAATTGTCCGGAAGACCCAACGCAATCTCCTGACATTCTCCCCCTCCTGGCTCGGACTGCGATCAAAGCGTCACCTCTTTGGGTCTCTTCTGACATGACGCAACCTTCCGTTCACGTCAACTCGCGACGTAACGACACCTCTTCATTTTTTTGCAGATGCGAAACATAAGAAATAGATAAGTTTGCCGGCAAGCTTAGCAATACCCACGGTAAATCAAAAACTTAACCTGGCGCATCAATGCTCCGGGCCTGTTACCTTTTTGGCCATGCCCAGCGAGGAGGTTCTGCGCCGTCCACAACGGTTTCACCCAGTTCCTTTCGCAGTTCGAAGCGCAGACAGCCGGATTGCTCCGCCAGAAATGCAACCAGATCATCAGCATGGGACACAACAATCACTTGTGTCTTTTCCGCCGCCTTGCAGATCAACCTTGCAAGAGGTTCCAGCAACGCCGGGTGCAGGCTGGTCTCGGGCTCGTTCAGGACGATCAAAGGCGCAGGACGCGGCGACAGAAGCGCGGCAGTCAGCAGCAGAAATCGCAAGGTGCCATCGGAAAGTTCGCTAGCTCTCAGTGGCCGCAACAATCCTTTTTGCTGCATCAGAAGCTCGAAGTAACCGTCATTCACCGTGATCTCGATGCTCGCGCCCGGAAAGGCGTCATCGATGGTTTCGGCAAGTGCCGCTTCATCACCGATCTCGAGGATGGTCTGAAATGCGGCGGCCAGATCGCCACCATCCGCGCTCAAAACGGGAGTTCTTGTGCCGATTTTCGGATAGCGAGCAGGCGCGTCCCTGTCGGTCCTGAGATGGTCGTAGAACCGCCATGCCCTCATGCGCTCACGCATGACAAGCAGCTCAAGCCCGTCCTTGGGATCTGCCGCATGTGTCATCATGCTGTCGAAACGGGCGAGATTCTGAACCACTGGCATGCGCTGTCCCTGGCCGTTCAGAACTCTGACTGTCGGACCGTTACGCCCTGCAATTTCATTGGATCGCGACAAGGCCTCGCCTGCCCAAAGCGCTTCAACCTTGATCTCGGGATCCATGGAAAAGAACGATCGTCCGGCATCAGCAGGAAGTCCCAGATCGATCGCATAGCCATAGTCCTCGTCGGCAAAGCCAAGCTTCAGGCTGATCACGTTCTTGCGCACGGTTCCCTGAACAGGCACTTCGCCGCGTTTCATGGATCGTGAAAAGGCTTCAGGCCCGGCCCACAAGGTCGACAGCAATCCCCCTTCTGCTGCCAGCGATGCGATTGCCTGCCCTTGTGCAACCTCGGCAAGCAGTCGAATGGACCGGTAAAGGCTCGACTTACCGCTGCCATTGGCACCAGTCACCAGTGTAATCCGGTCGAGCGGCAGCACGATGTCGCGAAGGGACCGATAGCCGGAAACAGCCAGGGTGAGAATCATGAACTCAAACCATCCTGAAGTTGGAGCTTTTCGCGTTTATCGCGCATAATGATTTTCTTCGTCGAAACGAAGGAATTGGGCTCATGCTGAATCCAAGGGAAGCGGCAGAAGACAGTCACGCATTAAATCTTGCAATCCTCTTCATTGCATCCGTTGCCGTGCTCATTTCTGTATATTTTCACCACGATACTGCCTTGAAGTATTGGCTGCTGAATGGATTTGGAAAGACAGTTCCCGGAACCATTCTGAGCGTGGAGAGCAGTCGCGAAAGCTTCTCCGACATACAGAAGGTCACGCGCCAAAATCGCAGGAACTCACTCAAAAACCTTGATGCGCTCATCTCTGGAAGTACAGTTCTTGTTGAGTTCAAACCCGAGAAATCGCAGCTTCAGATCCTTTCCTTCAAAATGCCCATCGGCTTCTCGGGACGGCAGGACACAAATACGCTCGATATCACGTATCTCCCCGTTAACCCCCGCATAGCTTACCCCGCTGACCACCTGATCAATTTCGCCCTCGACAGCAAAATCATGTTCTGGTCACTCGTTGCAGGCCTGATCATCATTTGGCTTGGACTGGAGACGATCCAGAAGTGGATTGGATTTCGCAGGCGGATGAGAAGATATTAGCCTGCCTGCAACAACTCAATCCACAACCAAACGTAAAGCTTATACAATTCAAGATTGAAAATCGACATAAGTTCGAGAAGTACCGATAGCGCCATCATCAGGCTTGCGGAGCTGCTACTTTATCGTGCATAAGGTCGCCACATCTTCTTTTTGGCGAGAAAACAATGATTCACCCCAAGCAAGAGGCTGAAGACAGCCTTGCGCTAAATCTTGCGATACTTTTCTTCATCGCGTGCGCAGTGCTGATTTCCATCTACTTTCACCATGACAGCGGCTTTAAATATATCCTACTGAAAAACTTCGGAGAAACAGTACCCGGAACTGTGACAAGCGTGAAAGCGAACGGTCAAGATTGGACGGAAGACCACGAGAAGATCAAGGAGAGCCCACGCAACACGCTTAAGAATATTAGTGATTGGACTGGAGGCTTTCTGGTTGAGGTCAAGATCGTTCCTGCCAATTCTTCACAGCGTACTTTGTTGTTTCTCCTCCCATACGCCCCTGGAACGAGCGAGAGCAACGACCAGATTCCAGTCACATACCTTCCTCTCAATCCGAACATCGCATACCCAACGGATTATCTTCCAAACCTGTCGCTCGATGGAACAATCATGTACTGGACACTCGCGATCGGTCTTGTTGTGCTCCTGCTTGCTGCCCGCGGTATCCGCAAATGGGCAAGTTTCAGGGAGAAAATACGCCGGTACTGACGCGCTACAGAAGCCCGTCACTGACAGGTTGTCCTGACGATCTTTGCCACGTTCCGGAGGCTGTCAGGAACCCTGATCCACCAACTCGAACTTGTTGACATCGAAGACACCAAAATCGGTGATCTTCAGGTGAGGAATGACCGGCAGCGGCAAAAAGGCGACCTGAAGGAACGGCTCATCCAGTGTACAGCCAAGGTCCTTGGCCGATGCCCGCAAATCTTCCAGCTCTTCCTTCACGGTTTCGAACGGTTCCAGGCTCATCAGGCCAGCGAGCGGCAGAGCCAGCTCGGCCTTGACCCCGTTCTCGTCCGCGACGGCAAACCCTCCCTTCATGGCAATTACCCTGTTGACCGCGTGCGCCATGGCGTCTTCGTCAGCCCCGACCACACAAATGTTGTGGCTGTCGTGACCGACCGACGAAGCAATGGCGCCTCTTTTCATGCCGAAACCGTTGACGAAACCAAGACCGATATTGCCGGTGCCTTTGTGGCGCTCCACAACAGCCACCTTGAGGACGTCCTGATCCAGATCGACCAGCGTCTTTCCTCCTGCAACCGGCAGGGTTTTCTTCAGGTGCTCCGTAATGATTTTCCCTGGAACAACGCCAATGACATCCGCTTCGCTGTTGCGTGCCGGGATAGCAAACTTGTCAGCAGAAACCGGTGCGACTTTCACACTGTCCAGCCCGACCGGTTCAATGATGGTCCGTTGCGAATACGCCGCATCGTCGGCGACCACACCACCGGAGATGACTTGGCTGACACGGCAGTCGTCAAAATCGCTCAGCAAGGCAATGTCGGCCCGTTTGCCCGGGGCAATAACACCCCGGTCCTTCAATCCGAATGCATTGGCCGCCGACCAGCTGGCCGCGCGATAGGCGTCGAGCGGACGGATACCCTTTGCAATCAGGCGCCGGATCATACTGTCCAGATGCCCCTCTTCCGCAATGTCCAGCGGGTTCCGATCATCCGTACAAAGAGCGATGAACGCAGAAACATCAGGCGTCAGAATCGGCGCCAATGCTTCAAGGTCTTTCGAAACGGACCCCTCCCGCATCAGGATCGTCATGCCTTTGGAGAGTTTCTCCAGCGCTTCTTCGGCCGTCGTTGCTTCGTGGTCTGTGCGAATGCCAGCGGCAAGGTAACCGTTCAGACCAAGTCCGGACAGCAGCGGCGCGTGCCCGTCAATGTGCCCGTCCTGGAAGGCGGCCAGTTTGGCGAGCACATTTGCATCCCGCGCCAGCACGCCCGGGAAGTTCATGAACTCCGCCAATCCAATGACTTTCGGATGATCGCGGAAAGGCAGCAGGTCTTCGATCTCCAGACAGGCACCGGCAGTTTCAAAGGCCGTTGCCGGTACGCAGGAGGACAGATTGACCCTCAGATCCATCACCGTTTCCAGAGAACTGTCGAGAAAATACCGTATCCCTTGTGCGCCAAGGACGTTGGCAATTTCATGCGGATCACAAATGGCCGTCGTTACCCCGTGAGGCAGCACACAGCGGTCAAACTCGAATGGCGTCACCAGCGAGCTTTCGACATGCAGATGTGTGTCGATGAAACCGGGAACCGCCGTGAGACCTGCTCCGTCAATCGTCCTGTCGCCGGCGTAACTATCGAGAGTACCAACGATCCGGTCTCCCACGATCGCGATATCGGTTTCCACCGTCGATCCGTCGATGACGCTGAAAAGACGAACATTTTTTATCACGAGATCCGCAGGGATATCTCCGGCGCCAGCCGCGATTGCCCGCGCCAGAAAGGACTCATCATGTTTTACCGGCATTCGTCTTCTCTCCGATTCTTGTTTTGCCAACGACAATACGGAACTTGCCGCTGCTATCAAACCTTTCCCCGCCGGGGCCAGTCGAGTGCAAGGCCTGAAACGTTCTCGGCAGAAGAATGGGGCGCCAGTTGTTGCAGTTCGGTGAAGCACCTGCCTGAACGGCATCCTGCCTTGGAAATTTTCGTGCCGGTTATCGTTTTTTCCCAGCAACTTACCGCAGCACGATGCCGGATTTTCGCGCTGCAATAGCAATTTCCGATTGACAGAGAGAGCCTGCGAGCGAATAATTTCATCAAAATTAATTATTATGAAGCCGTCAGAGACAATGACGGACGAATCCCGGAGGAGCGAGGAAAGTGGAGGAGACTCGCAAAAGCGGACGCGGATCGAATTCCGCGCAACTGCGGCGTTATAACGAGCGCATTGTTCTGCAGATCCTGCGGCGGGCCGGCGAAGCTTCGAAGGCGGAACTGGCGCGGGCGGTACAGCTGACCAATGCCGCCATCGGCGCCATCATCCAGGACCTCATCGAAGGCGGTTTCATCTACGAGGCCGGTAAGCGTCACGACGGCAGCAGGGGACAACCGGCCACCATCCTGCGGCTCGCTCCGCGCGGAGCTTTTTCATTCGGCGTCAGGCTCGATCGGACGAATTTGGAAACGGTCCTTATGGACTTCTCCGGACAGATTATTGAACGGCGTCTTCACGACCTTATTCTTCCCCCACCTGAACGCGCTCTTGAAATTCTGGCCAACGATCTTGCGGAGTTGCGTGGAGAGCTGAAACCGGACGAGCAGGACCGCATCACGGGCATCGGTCTTGCCCAGCCGTTCAACCTGGGAGCCTGGTTGCACGAACTCGGCCTGCCGGAAGCCGACTTTGCAAAGTGGGAAGACTACGACCTTGCAAGCGCACTGCAGGAGGCAACAGGATTGCCGGTCTTCAGCGAAAACGATGGAACGGCAGCAGCGGTAGCCGAGCTCTTTTACGGGCTTGGACGTCAGAACGACAATTTCCTTTATCTCTTTCTTGGTCCGGCGATTGGTGGCGGCCTTGTCCTGAAAGGTGACGTGGTGCGCGGTGTTTCGGGCAATGCGGCCGATGTCGCCATGATGCCCGTTCCCCCAAGCAGTCTTTCAACTGCACCGGAGGCACGACACACATGGGATCTTCTGCTGACACGTGCTTCGCTGGTTGCCCTTGCCCGCCATATGGCACCGGATGGTTTCGAGAAACTGAAGCGGAAGGACCTCCAGGACGCGGCCGAGCGCGGCGACCGGCAGTTTCTTGAATGGATGACCGACTGCGCTGAGGCGCTCGCTCTCGCTCTTCGCTCCGCCTACGCGATGCTGGATATGCCTCTCGTGATCATCGACGGCGATCTGGCAAGCCCGTTTCCTGAAGAATTCCGCAAGGCTTTGATTTCAGCAGTGGAAGCAGCGGCTCCGGAAAAACGGCAATCACCGGATATCGACATAGGCAGTTTTGGCCAGGACGCCGGTGCAATCGGCGCGGCCAGCTTGCCTCAGTTTTTCAACTTCTCTCCGAGAGCAGTAATCCTCACGGGAGGAAAAGACGCGGGACCCGCTGGTGCCGGCAGGAATGAAGACAATGCCGGTTTTCCAGCACGTGCAGCACGGTTGGGGTCACATCTGGCCACACCCAACCGTCCCGATTGATATAGGCCAGGGAGGAACTACGATTATGATCCGCAAATTACTCGCGACAGCATCCGTACTCGCAGCCATGGCTGCCGCCCCTGCGGCTGCAGCTGATATTTCAGCCTGCCTGATCACCAAGACAGACACCAACCCGTTCTTCGTGAAAATGAAGGAAGGCGCGACCGCAAAGGCAAATGAGCTCGGCATCGAGCTGAAATCCTTTGCCGGCAAGATCGACGGCGACCACGAAACTCAGGTCGCTGCGATTGAAACCTGCATTGCCGATGGTGCCAAGGGCATCTTGCTGACGGCCTCCGACACGTCTTCCATTGTTCCCGCAGTCCAGCAAGCGCGTGATGCCGGTATTCTTGTCATCGCGCTTGATACGCCGCTGAACCCGATCGATGCAGCGGACGCGACGTTTGCGACCGATAACTTCAAGGCCGGAGAGCTGATCGGCCAATGGGCGGCGGCCAGCCTTGGTGATGCAGCCGGAGACGCCAAGATCGCCTTGCTTGACCTGGCAATCAGCCAGCCGACAGTTGGCGTCTTGCGTGACCAGGGCTTCCTGCAGGGCTTCGGCATCGAGCTCGGCGACCCGAACAAATGGGGCGACGAAACCGATCCGCGCATCGTTGGTCACGACGTGACCCAGGGCAACGAGGAAGGCGGCCGCCGCGCCATGGAAAACCTTCTTGCCAAGGACCCGATGGTCAATGTCGTCTACACGATCAACGAACCGTCCGCCGCTGGAGCCTATGAGGCGCTGAAGTCCATCGGCCGCGAAAACGATGTGCTCATCGTCTCCGTCGACGGTGGCTGCCCAGGCGTTCAGAACGTCAAGGATGGTGTGATCGGCGCGACGTCACAGCAATACCCGTTGCTGATGGCATCACTCGGCATCGAGGCGATCAAGACCTGGGCGGACAGCGGCGCGAAGCCGGAGCCGACCCCGGGCAAGGACTTCTTTGACACTGGTGTTGCACTTGTGACTGACAAGCCGGTGGACGGAGTTGAATCCATCGACACCGCCAAGGGCAAGGATCTCTGCTGGGGCTAATGCCCAAGCCAAAACGTTGTAAAAGGGGCATGGGCAACCTTGCCCCTTTTTGAAAGGCGCATAGAGGGATACGGGCATGAGCTCAGATACCAAGACGGCAGGCGGACCTGCGGATTACGAATCCGCGGCGGCATCAGGTCCGCAGGCTGTGGCTTCGTTCGATGAACATCATCACGGACTGGGGCACAAAATCCAGCACACACTTCACCAGACACCTTCACTGGTTCCTTTGATCGTCCTGGTGATGTCCATTATTGTCTTCGGCCTGCTGCTCGGTTCGAAGTTCTTCTCCCCCTTTGCACTGACCCTCATCCTGCAACAGGTGCAGATTGTCGGCATCGTTGCCGCCGCTCAAAGCGTCGTCATTCTGACAGCGGGAATTGACCTTTCGGTCGGCGCCATCATGGTGCTGTCCTCGGTGGTTATGGGGCAGTTCACATTCCGTTACGGTCTGCCGGTAGAAATATCGATCCTGTGCGGCCTGATCTGCGGAACGCTATGCGGATACGTCAACGGTTTTCTCGTCGCGGTCGTCAAACTTCCCCCCTTCATCGTCACGCTTGGCATGTGGCAGATCGTGCTTGCGACGAACTTTCTCTATTCGGCCAACGAAACCATTCGCTCCCAGGAAATCGCCAAGGCAGCGCCGCTGCTGCAGCTCTTCGGCAACAAGGTCAATATTGGCGGTGCCATCTTCACCTACGGCGTCATTTTCATGGTGCTGCTGGTTCTGGTGCTTGCGTATGCCCTGCGGCAGACCGCCTGGGGACGGCATGTCTATGCGGTGGGAGACGACCCGGAGGCAGCGCAGCTTTCCGGCGTTCAGGTCAAGAAAACGCTGATATCCGTCTACATGCTCTCAGGCCTGATCTGCGCCTTCGCCGGCTGGGCCATGATCGGTCGGATCGGTTCAGTGTCCCCGACCTCCGGCCAGCTCGCCAACATCGAATCCATCACCGCCGTGGTGATTGGCGGCATTTCGCTGTTCGGTGGCCGTGGCTCCATTCTCGGCAGTCTGTTCGGGGCACTGATCGTCGGTGTCTTCACTCTCGGGCTGCGTTTGCTGGGCGCCGATGCTCAATGGACCTACCTGCTCATCGGCCTTCTCATCATCGCGGCTGTTGCAGTCGATCAATGGATCAGAAAGGTATCAGTCTAATGGAACCTGTTCTGCAAGCACGCAACCTGGTCAAACGCTATGGCCGCGTTGTCGCCATGGACCATGCCCACTTCGAGCTCTATCCGGGTGAGATCCTGGCGGTGATCGGCGACAATGGCGCAGGAAAGTCGACCCTCATCAAAGCTCTCAGCGGAGCTGTTCAACCTGACGAGGGTGAAATTCTGCTGGATGGCAAGCCGGTGCATTTTTATTCGCCGATCGATGCCCGCGAAGCTGGTATCGAAACGGTATATCAGACACTGGCCATGTCCCCTGCCCTGTCGATCACCGACAACATGTTCATGGGTCGGGAACTGCGCAAGCCGGGTTTTCGCGGCAAGTGGTTGCGCCAGCTGGACCGCAAGAAGATGGAAGAGATCGCGCGCAACAAGCTGAGCGAACTCGGTCTTCTCACCATTCAGAACATCAACCAGGCAGTGGAAACGCTATCCGGTGGCCAACGCCAGGGCGTTGCCGTCGCACGGGCTGCGGCCTTCGGATCCAAGGTGGTGATCATGGATGAGCCGACCGCCGCGCTCGGGGTCAAGGAAAGCCGAAGGGTTCTGGACCTGATCAAGGACGTGAAGGCGCGCGGCCTGCCCATCGTGCTGATCAGCCACAACATGCCACATGTGTTTGAGGTCGCCGACCGGATCCACATTCACCGGCTGGGACGTCGGGCCTGCGTAATCAAGCCGTCGGACTTTTCCATGTCTGACGCTGTCGCAATCATGACGGGGGCAATGGAACCGCCCGAAAACCTCGCTGCCTGAGCGGTATGAATTCAAGGTTCGGCCAAGCCGGACCTTCCTGCGTCCAAATTGATATATCGGAGACCAGATGTTCCTGATCTGCGGAGAAGCTTTGTTTGACCTCTTCGGTGAAGCAAGCAACGGTGACAGCCTTTCCTTCGATGCCCGCATTGGTGGCTCTCCCCTCAACGTCGCGATGGGCCTTGCCCGCCTTGGTGAGGATGCCGGCTTTTTCGGCGGCATCTCAAAAGACATGCTGGGCGAAAAGCTTGTTCAAAAGTTTCGCAAGGAGGGCGTGTCCGAACGGTTCATCCTGAGAACCGATTACCTGACCACTCTCAGCCTCGTGCAAAAGGACGACCACGGCCACCCGGCCTACACGTTCTACGGAACCGAAGCTGCAGACAGGATGGTAACCGTTGAAGACCTGCCTGAATTTTCCGAACCGCCATTTTTTATCCATGTCGGTTCCTACACCGCGCTTGTCGACCCGATTGCAGCGGCCTTGAAAACACTTGTTGCGCGGGAGAAGAAACACACGCTGATTTCCTTCGACCCCAACATCCGCCCGACAGTCGTTCCCGACATGTCCTTGTGGCGAACCAACACCGAGGCGCTCGTTCCTCATACGGATGTCATCAAAGTGAGCGATGAAGACCTTGCCCTTATCGCACCTGGCGAACCTTTCCAGGACATAGCGCGAGACTGGCTGAAACTGGGCGCTGGTCTGGTCATCGTGACCAGGGGCGCAGACGGTGCATCCGCCTATGCACCAGGCATTGAGGTTCATGGCGAGGGTGTGAAAGTCGAGGTTGAAGATACGGTCGGTGCCGGCGACACTTTTCAGGCCGCGTTGCTGGCCGGTCTACGCCAGCTTGGCGTGACGGGCAGAAAAGAGCTTGATAGTCTTGACGAAAACCGAATGAGCCGTCTTCTTGAATTTGCCGTCAGGGCTGCGGCGATCACCTGTTCGCGTCGTGGCGCAGATCTGCCATACAGGCAGGAACTGGAAAAAGAATGGTCAGCATTGAAATGAGGGGCTGACAAAGGAATTAAATCGATTTAAAACGCCGTCGAAACCGATCAAGGCATCGGCGATCCGTTGGGCAGACATGCTGTTTGGAAGGGATTTGTTTATGGCGGTACGCGTCATTGAAGTTGAAGAATTCGATCTGGTTGTGTTCGGCGCATCCGGAGATCTCGCCCATCGCAAGCTTCTGCCGGCGCTATATCATCGGGCGGCTGATGGCCAAATGCCTGAAAGTGCACGCATCATCTGCAGTGCGCGACGGGATTATTCCGACGACGACTACCGCGACTACGCCCGCAAGGCACTCCAGGAACATGTCAAGGATCTGGAAGACGAAGCTCTCGACCAGTTTCTCAAACGCATTTGCTACGTGAAGATCGACATTGCCTCTGGTGCTGGTTTTGACTCACTCAAGTCCGTCCTCGAAGAGAGACCGGATGTCACCCGCGCTTTTTATCTGGCGGTCGGGCCGGATCTCTTCGGCACCATTTGCGAAAATCTCGGCAAGATCGGCGTCGTCAACGAACGCTCCCGCGTTGTCATGGAAAAGCCTATCGGCAAGGATGGCACGTCGGCGAGAGCTCTGAACGATACTGTTGGTGCGGTTTTCAGAGAAGATCAGATCTTCCGTATCGATCACTATCTCGGCAAGGAAACGGTGCAGAACCTCATGGCTCTGCGCTTCGCCAATGCCCTGTTTGAGCCGCTCTGGAACGCAGCTCACATCGACCATGTCCAGATTACCGTGGCTGAGTCTCTCGGTGTCGGTGGCCGCGCCGGCTATTACGACACCGCAGGCGCCCTTCGCGATATGGTTCAGAACCATATGCTGCAGCTGCTCTGCCTGGTCGCGATGGAACCGCCGGAGTCGATGAATGCCGACAGCGTGCGGGACGAAAAACTGAAAGTGTTGAAAGCGCTTTCCCCTATCGATGCACAAAACGCGGACAAACTGACCGTGCGCGGCCAATACCGGGCCGGCGCCTCTTCGGGTGGCGCGGTGCCGGGCTATCTGGAAGAGCTTGGCAACAACGAAAGTCGCACGGAGACGTTTGTTGCTCTCAAGGCGGAAATTGCCAACTGGCGTTGGGCCGGGGTTCCGTTCTACCTGCGCACAGGCAAGCGCCTTGCTCAGCGTGTCTCCGAAATCGTTGTTCAGTTCCGACCGATCCCGCACTCGATCTTCGATGTCGAGGCCGGAACCATCACGGCGAACCGCCTGATCATTCGTCTGCAGCCGGATGAAGGTGTGCAAATGCAGGTGATGATCAAGGATCCGGGTCCAGGTGGTATGCGCCTGCGTCAGGTTCCTCTCGACATGAGCTTTGCGGACGCCTTCAAGGTTCGAAATCCCGATGCGTATGAGCGGCTGATCATGGACGTGATCCGTGGCAACCAGACCCTTTTCATGCGCCGGGACGAGGTGGACGCTGCTTGGGCGTGGATCGATCCGATCCTGTCTGCCTGGGCAAACTCCAAGGACACTCCGAAGGGCTACACCGCTGGCACCTGGGGTCCTTCTGCGTCAATCGCTCTGGTAGAACGCGATGGCCGTACCTGGTCGGAAGACGACAGCGACTGAGAAACACTCACAGGGCAGGTCTCTGTGAGTTTTCTGTCATTTAAATCGATTAAATAGTGAAGTGGGGCGAGATCGCCCTATCTGCAAACACACAGCGACCCAGCCAGTTTTGGCGAGGAAAGGACATGAAGGTATGACCATCCAGGATCGTGTCGGCGAAGTCACCGAACGGATTGTCAAACGAAGCCATGACAGCCGTTCTACCTATCTGGAGCGGATCGGCAAAGCAGCGGAAAAGGGACCGCAACGCTCGCGTCTCTCCTGCGGCAACCTTGCCCATGGCTTTGCTGCCTGCGGCCTCTCCGACAAACAGGCTCTCTCTGGCGATGTCGTGCCCAATCTGGGTATCATCACCTCCTACAACGACATGCTTTCCGCTCACCAGCCCTATGAAACCTATCCGGCGCTGATCCGCGATGCTGCTCATGAAGTCGGTGCGGTGGCTCAGGTTGCGGGTGGAGTGCCGGCGATGTGTGACGGTGTCACACAGGGCCAGGAAGGCATGGAGCTGTCGCTCTTTTCCCGCGATGTGATCGCCATGGCTGCCGCCGTGGGTCTGTCGCATCAGATGTTCGACGCGGCAGTCTTTCTCGGAATTTGTGACAAGATCGTTCCGGGCCTTGCCATTGCAGCCCTTTCGTTCGGTCATCTGCCCGCCGTGTTCGTTCCGGCCGGTCCGATGACAACCGGCATTTCCAACGACGAGAAGGCCAAGATCCGTCAGCTCTATGCCGAAGGAAAAGTTGGCCGCGATGCGCTTCTGGAAAGCGAATCCAAGGCCTATCACTCTCCGGGCACCTGCACCTTCTACGGTACGGCCAATTCCAATCAGATGCTGATGGAGATCATGGGCCTGCACATGCCCGGTGCCTCCTTCATCAATCCGGGCACACCGCTGCGCGACGCACTTACCAAAGAGGCTGCAAAGCGCGCACTTGCGATTTCCGCGCTCGGAAATGAATTCACTCCCGCTGGTGAAATCATTGACGAAAAGGCAATCGTGAACGGAGTTGTCGGCCTTCACGCCACTGGTGGGTCCACAAATCACACGATGCACCTTGTCGCCATTGCTGCGGCCGCCGGGATCAAGTTGACCTGGGACGACATATCGGACCTTTCCGACGTGGTGCCGCTGCTTGCTCGCGTCTATCCGAACGGCAAGGCGGATGTGAACCATTTCCAGGCCGCAGGCGGCCTCGCCTTTCTCATTCGCGAACTTCTTGGCGATGGCTATCTCCACCAGGATGTCAAAACGGTCCATGGCACGGACCTTTCCGGCTACACCGTCGAGGCCAAGCTGGATGCGGATGGCAACATCCAGCGTGATGCGGCCCCTGAAATCTCTGGCGATGAAACGGTCCTGGCCCCTGTTTCCAAGGCTTTCCAGCCGACAGGCGGCCTGAAGATGCTGACCGGCAACATGGGCAAGGCAGTGATCAAGATCTCTGCGGTCGCCAAGGAACGTCATGTCATCGAAGCGCCTGCCCGGGTTTTCCACTCGCAGGACGACTTTCTGGCGGCCTTCAACAACAAGGAACTGACCGGCGACGTTGCTGCTGTGGTCCGCTTTCAGGGACCGAAGGCCATAGGCATGCCGGAGCTGCACAAGCTGACCCCCTGCCTTGGTATTTTGCAGGACCGTGGTCTCAAGGTTGCCCTTATAACCGATGGCCGGATGTCCGGCGCATCAGGAAAGGTGCCAGCAGCCATCCACGTTACTCCGGAAGCGGCCAATGGCGGGCCCATCGCCAGAATCAGAGACGGTGATATGATCCGCGTCGATGCGATTACCGGAGAGCTGCAGGTGTTGGTGGACGAGGCTGAATTCAGCGCGCGCCCGCTGGCCGAGGCGGACCTGAGCGAGCATCAGTTCGGCGTTGGCCGCGATCTGTTTGCAGCATTCCGGGCCAATGTCGGCACGCCTGACACCGGTGCACACGTTTTTGGTGCTTGAATTGAGAAAAAGGAATTAGGAGAGTTTCATGGCGCAAGACGTTGAAAAAATTGAAAAGGTGATGTGCGCCGCTCCGGTCATCCCGGTTCTGGTTGTTGAAGATCCGAAGAAGGCCGTACCCATGGCCGAAGCGTTGGTGCGCGGCGGCCTTCCGGCTATTGAGATCACTCTTCGAACCGCTCACGCGCTGGAAGCGATCGATGCCGTGAATGAGCATGTGGAAGGCGCGATTGTCGGCGCCGGCACGGTCTTGAACGGCAGGCAGTACGATGCGGCAGTCTCTGCCGGCGCCCGCTTCATTGTCTCTCCGGGCGCGACCAAAAACCTTCTGGATGCAGCTGACGAGCATGGTGTTCCGTTGTTGCCTGGCGCCGCCACAGCTTCGGAAGTCATGTTTCTTCTGGAACGCGGCTATGAAAGGCTGAAGTTCTTTCCAGCCGAACAGGCCGGTGGAGCCGCATATCTGAAATCCCTGTCTTCACCGCTTGCAGCAGCCAAGTTCTGCCCGACCGGCGGCGTGAGCCTGAACAACGCTGCCGACTATTTGAAACTGCCTAACGTCCTGTGCGTTGGCGGTTCCTGGATTGCAGACGCCAAGGCGATTGCCACTCAGGATTGGGCCGGTATCGAAGAACGTGCCCGTGCCGCAGCAGGCCTGAACGACTAGATATGATCTTGCCTTTGGAAGGCGGTTCGGTCCGGCTTCGCAGAAACTGATATTCAATCTGGAAAACCGGGCGCGGAGCCCGGTTTTTGTCCTCTGAAAATTAAGCGAGATCTTCTATGACGGTTGCGACACTCTCCGCCGCGTCGAGAACCGCCGCTTCTTCGTCTTCTGCCAGCGCAATCGGGTGAACCGTTTCCCAGCCGTCGAGACCGAGCAGCACGGGTGCGGCGACCACACCATGGATGTTCAACCACTCCCCTTCCAGAGCGACTTGAGCGGGATAGATCCGCTGCTCTCCTCTGATCAGATGTGAGGCGATATCGGCAACTGCATGAGCCGTCGCAACTTCTGTGGTGCGGCCGGATGTGTAGTGAATGAAGAAGGGCTTTACCGCCATTCTGAGGTCTGCCGGCAGCGAGCGGACAAATGTGTAGGCTTCCTTCACGTCGCCCTTGCGAACGAACTCGACCAATCGCTCCATCTCGGTCTGAAGTTCCCGGGGATAATCGGACATGGCGCGCTCCGACCGGATCCGCTCTACAAGAGCATCGACAAACTTGTCATCGACCCCCTTCACCTGCAAATGGCTCCAGGTCGGCACCATATGAAGACCGTGCTGTCCAAGCACGTAAGCATGCACCTGCCGACGGCCGATCCCGAGTTCCGATGCAATTTCCCCCCGGAACCGCAACGTGTCCGACCATGCCCCCGCTCCGAGAACACGATGACGGCCCAGCCGTTTTGCGAAGGCATATACGCCCACTTCAATCGGATTGGACTGGACAATGACGATGGGGGACGGTTCCGAGCGACGCGCCAGACTTTCGGCATAAACCGAAAAGAGCCGATAATTCTCCCTTGCAAGAGCTGCCCTGTCGAAAGTTTCGTCCGGATCGGTGGAAACGGTCGCCCCGGCAAGCATCACCACAACGTCCGCATCAATTTGATCCGGATCGGTGATCAGTTCAATGGCGGGAGCGTCATCGACAAAGGCATCCCGCAGATCGGCTCGAAAACCCCAGAGTTCGCTCTCACTGCGTCCTCCGTGGTGTCCGACCAGCTGCAGACGTGCAGAAGGTAACATCACTCGTTCGTCGAGAAGCTGGACAGCAAGTTGCCTGCCACAACTGCCTGTCGCGCCGATGATCGCAAGATCCATGAAGCCGCTCCCTGGTTTACAAGGGTTTGCCGGCCTGCGGTTCGGGGCCCTGCATGGTCGTCTTTCTCAGGCTCTGCCGAATGCCTTCGCAGGCTTTGTCGCTTTCACATCCAATGTCAAAGCATGAGTCCGACTGGCCTGCAGATCAAGCCTCTTTTGCTTCTGTGGGTTAATTGGATGGTCGCGGTTTGAAGCGGCAAAGCTTCTCTGCGACTTGCCAGACAGGATCAACCGGGATTTCCTGGTGTCAGGCTCTCGCGGATGGAAGTTCGAAATCAGACGCCTTCAACTTCCAGATCAATCTGATCGGCGGCATCGCCGTCATCGTCATCTGCACCTTCTTCCAGGGTCCTGTTCCACAAGAGCCGCATTCCGGCGGAAGTCTCGTTTCGCCAGGCAAATTCGGCAACGACGGGTTTGGAAAACTTCTTCATGGTCAGCAACACTTCCTCAGGAAGCGCTGTCAGCCCCTGTGCCTTGACCCTGCAGCCGTTGTTGGCGGCATCCACAATCGTTCCGCTGATTTCCGTGATGCCTTCCAGGTCCGCAATCTTGACCGGAATATTGACGCTGTTGCGTTTTTCACGGCGCTTGTCGGCGACCGTCTTTTCGTTCTTGGCAAACACCACGGCAGCGTCGTTGCCCTTTACCGAAGTGACATGAGCCTTGACCAGCTTGTTGGCGTCACGACCCTTGATGCCGATTGTCTTGTAAAGCGACTTGATGTCGTCGGATGTCAGACGGCAGCCCCACTCGCTCACGTTTGATAGAACCGCATCGATGGCAGAAAGATTGTCGAAATCGATCACCAGAACGTCTTCCTGAACATCCGGTTGATCCTGAAGATGTGAAAATGCGTGTTTTGTGTCTTCCGTGCCCATGACCAAGCTCATTCAAAGCAATATTTTGCCTGCCCAATAGATTGGCGAATTCCGTTCGAAATGCCGTATTTTTAAGCATTTTCTCACAAAACTCCTAATTTCTCCTCAACTCTTCCCTCAGTTGGCTGTCATTCCTCAAGTTAATTCGAATTGGACAAGAGGATGGACAGGCTCAAATGCATCCGGCGGGCAGATTTTTCTCCCCCTCGCAAATATGCTGTGCTATCTGAAGCCCGCGTCCGAAGGGGCGGAATCTGGTAAGTTAAATCGATTTAAGGGGACATTTCATGGCTCTTGAAGCAGCCTTTGTTTCTCTCAGCCAGAAGGCCGAGCAACTGAATTCCACAACGCTCCGAAACCTGTTTGCCGCGGACCCGAACCGGTTCGACAGGTTCACGGCGCGTACGGACGACCTGTTGCTCGATTATTCAAAATCCAGGATCGATGCAGAGGCTCTGGACCAATTGATTGAACTTGCCAAGGCAGCGGATGTCGAAGGCAAACGCGAAGCGATGTTCGCAGGCGAAAAGATCAACACGACCGAGAAGCGTGCCGTTCTTCACACGGCACTGCGCAACCGGTCCGGCGAGCCGGTCCTCGTTGACGGCAAGGATGTCATGCCGGACGTGCTGGCAGTGCTCGATGCCATGGCCGACTTTTCGGAAGCGATCCGGTCTGGAGAATTGACCTCGTCTTCCGGGGTTCCCTTTACGGATGTGGTCAACATCGGCATCGGCGGCTCGGACCTTGGCCCGGTCATGACCACACTTGCACTTGCTCCATATCATGACGGACCTGAGCTTCATTACGTATCCAACGTGGACGGCGCGCATATCGCTGATACTCTGGAAAAACTCGACCCCGAGACGACGCTTTTCATCGTCGCCTCAAAGACCTTCACCACCATCGAGACCATGACCAACGCGCAGACAGCGCGCAAATGGATCGCGGACGCTCTGGGTGAAGAGGCTGTCGGGGATCATTTCGCCGCTGTTTCCACCGCGCTTGATAAAGTAGCGGCCTTTGGCATCGACCAAAGCCGTGTCTTCGGTTTCTGGGATTGGGTTGGCGGTCGCTACTCGATCTGGTCGGCAATCGGCCTTCCCCTGATGATCGCGATTGGCCCAGATGCGTTCAACGATTTTCTGGAGGGAGCTCACGCGCTCGACAATCACTTCAGGATAGCGCCCCTGCAGGAAAATCTGCCGGTGCTGATGGCCCTGATCGGGGTCTGGAATCGTGACGTCTTGGGATACTCTGCCCGTGCCGTGCTGCCCTACGACCAGCGCCTTGCTCGGCTGCCCGCCTATTTGCAGCAGCTCGACATGGAGTCAAACGGCAAGCGCGTCAAACTCGACGGCAGCCAGGTCGATCAGGAAACCGGTCCGCTTGTCTGGGGAGAACCTGGCACAAATGGCCAGCATGCCTTTTACCAACTGCTACACCAGGGCACGACAGTGATACCCTGCGAATTTCTGATCGCAGCAAAGGGCCACGAGGACGATCTCGAGAATCACCATGACCTCCTGATCGCCAATTGCCTTGCACAATCTGAAGCCCTGATGCTCGGCAGGACGCTTGAAGAAGCAAAAGCACTGCTTGCGGCCTCCGGATTGGACCAAGCCGAGGTCGATCGCCTCGCCCCGCACAAGGTTTTCCCCGGTAATCGCCCCTCCCTGACGCTTGCCTATGATCAGTTAACCCCGTACTCCCTCGGCCGGCTGATCGCGCTTTACGAACACCGTGTTTTCGTGGAAGGCGTCATCTGGGGAATCAACTCGTTTGATCAATGGGGTGTTGAGCTTGGCAAGGAGCTGGCAACGGCTTTGCTGCCGATGGTCAAGGGTGAAGCCCCGACTGACGACAAGGACGCTTCCACCAGGGGTTTGCTGGTTGCGCTGACCGGCTGATACCCGCCCTGGCAGCAACACCGGCGGGAGCCTTGTCAAACTCGACGCTTCCGCCATATTTCTGCCCTACAGGCCGCTATCTGTTTCACATCGTTGAAGAACTCTGGACAGGTTTCTTGGTCGACACCGGATGGTTGCGACAATGAGAGATTGCCCCAAAGCGCAATCCGGCTTACCTTCGGTGAGATTTTCAATGTCCAAGAATCCCTATAACGGATTCTGGGTCGAATTATTTTAACGCGCCGTCTCAAACGGCCCGGAAGGGAGATAGCTTTGATGAAGAAGTTTGTATTGCTTGCAGCTGTTGGCATTGCTCTGGCGGGATGCCAGTCCGACAGTCAGCGTGACCGCGCCCTCGTGGGCGGCGGTCTGGGCGCAGCCACCGGCGCGGCAATTGGTGCAGCGGCCACTGGCGATGTTGGCGGCGCACTGGTCGGCGCGGCAATCGGTGGTGCCGGCGGCGCGATTGTCGGCGGAGCGACCACTCCAAAGAACTGTGTTGCCTATGACAGATACGGCAACCCGTACCGGGTCGCTTGCCCGTAAGGCAAATCTGACCGCATAGGCTCGGCACTGAGACCGCTTGGAAGGAAATGATGAAGAAAATTCTTTTGCTTGCCGCTGCAGCTGCTTTTCTGGCTGGCTGCCAATCTGACAGCCAGACTGACCGCGCGCTCGTCGGGGGTGGCCTTGGTGCTGCAACTGGTGCAATTATCGGTGCGGCAGCCGGTAACGGTGCTGGCCCTGCCCTTGCTGGCGCGGCCATTGGCGCAGCTGGTGGTGCGATCGTCGGCGCGGCCACAACACCGAAAAACTGCGTTGCCTATGACCGGTACGGCAACCCTTACCGGGTTGCCTGCCCGTAACATCTTGATCTTGGATAACCTTGCCTTGGTAAGGTTCTGTTAACCATAGATCCCCAACCTTGGCGGAAGGTTCACTTTCGCCAAGGAATTCCGGATGAAACCCATCCTTGCGGCAGCAGCTCTTGGCCTTCTACTCGCCGGCTGCGCCAATACTGAGAGTCAGCGTGACAGAATGCTGATCGGCGCCGGACTGGGTGCCGCAACGGGCGCCACGATTGGCGCGGTCGCAGGATCCACCGTGAACGCCTCAATAGCGGGCGCTGCCCTCGGCGCAATCGGCGGTGGCCTTGTCGGCGTGGTGACCACTCCTCGCAATTGCATTGCCCACGATGAATACGGCACACCCTACAAGGTCCGTTGCCCGTAAGGTGACGCCCCCTCCCCTTTTATCCAACGTTCGGATTTGTCGTCAGATAGAGTGGCAATGCTGCCGCTCCCAGGTGAGGTTTCTTGTCCGCTTCCGCGCGAATGAAGGTCGGGTGAGGGCCAAAGTGATCTTCTCCGAGAGACTTGCTTTCCGACAGTCTCCCGATCAACTCCGAGAAAATCGCATCCGGCAGCCGGCCGCCAAGCACAATCGCATCTGGTGACATTGTCCGGGTAATGACGAGGCTCAGCCATCTGAGCTGTTCTTCAACCCGATCCATCCAGTCCAGGACACACTCGTGCCGAAGATCGTCTTCACCGATCTGCTCAAGATGATCAGCGCCAAGTCCCGCCGCTTTCATGGTCGCCAACAGGTCCGAACCAGAAGGCCGTGGCTTGGACTTGGGAAACAGACCACCGAACTCAGCGGCTGACGCACTCTTTCCCAGGTACAGCGACTGATCGATCACCGCTGCCCCGCCGATACCGTGCGACAGCCAGACGTAGCTGAAATTTCGAATAGTACGGCAACTTCCAAACAAGAGCTCGGCAAGACAGGCACACTTTGCGTCATTCAGCTGATGAACCGGCATATCAAAATACGGTGCAAAGTCCTTGCTGGCATCAATCTCGGGCCACTCGGAAAAGTATTGTGTCTGCCGAACGACACCAGGCTTGCTGGTATGCTGTCCCGGATAGCTTATTCCGCAACCGATGAAGCGGTCCGACTGTAATCCCAGCTGCCTGATCTGCCGGTCAACCGATGCACCTATCCGCTCCATGAGCTGAGAAAAGCCACGGTCGGTAATCGCTGATGTTTCTTCAGAAACAACCTCGCCCAACGCGTTGACGATACAGGTGTAGTACCGCTCCGGATCGATGAACACCCCGACCGACAACAACCCCATGGGGCGCAGCTGAAGGAGTTTGGACGGAAAGCCACGACGACCGGCACGGTTCGGGTCAACCTCTTCAATCACAAGACCGTCATCGAGAAGCTGATTGACGATCCGGGTCACGGTTGATGGCTGTACGTCCAGCAGATCCGCCAACTTCAATCTGGAAACCGGCCCTTGGGAACGAAGCAGCTGGATAAGGCGCCGCGCGCTCGGTTTCTGCAGTGTGTTCAATTCAAGCTCCTGATCTGCTCGCACCCTAATAAATTGCATCCTGCAAATAAACCTTGATTTTTTAATTTGCGCAGCGCAATTTAATAATTACCCAGCGTCTCCGCCGGGCACGACCTTGTGAGGGAGGAACAGATGAACCCGAAAAAAACTTTGCTGAAACTCAGTGTTGCCCTGACTGCATCGCTGTCGGCCACGTTGGCCTTCGCCGAAGGCACAGTGACTGTCTACACCGCTGCACCACAGAATTTTGTCGATGAACTCGTGCCGATGTTTGAGGAGGCATCCGGCACGAAGGTAGAAATCATCAAGGCCGGCTCCGGAGAACTCCTGAACCGCCTGACTGCCGAATCCACCTCCCCTATCGCCGATGTGCTATGGAGCGTCGACGGCACCGTGGTGGACTTCAACCCGGACCTGTTTACGGCCTATGAGTCTCCCGAGCAGGCGTCCGTCAATCCGGACCTGGTGAAAAGCGGACTTTGGTCGCCCTTCACCGCCGTTGTCATGGCATTTGCCGTAAACAAGGACGCTCTGGGCGATACGCCCGTGCCGTCAAGCTGGGCGGATCTGGCCAAACCGGAATATGACGACCTGGTATCATCGGCACGTGCGGACAAGTCCGGTTCGGCCTATATCCAGTTCGCTACGGTTCTGCAGGCCTTCGGTGACGAGAAGGCTGGTTGGGATGTCTACAATGGCATGCTTTCAAACTTCGTCCTGTCCGATAGCTCCGGCGCCGTGCCCCGGTTCGTGAATGATGGCGAGCTGCCAATCGGTATCACGCTCGAGGATGCCGCCCTTCGTTACAAGGAAGGCGGAGGTCCGGTCGAGATCGTCTACCCTGCAGAAGGAACCGCTATTTCACCGGATGCAATTGCACTGGTTGCGGGCGCTCCGAATGCTGACGCGGGCAAGGAGTTCATTGACTTCATCCTGTCGGCTGAAGCGCAAAAAGTCGTTGCCGATCAAGGCCGCCGTCCGGTTCGCACCGATGTCGCCTCCAATGAAAGCCTTGTTCCGTTAAGCGATATCAATGCTGTCGACTACGACTTCCAGTGGGCGGCCAAGGAGCGCAAACGCCTGGTGGAAGCCTGGGGTGAAGCGGTTCTCGACCACCAGTAAGCAAGCGATACGGCCGGGTATCCCGGCCGTTCAACCGACAGCCAATTTGGGAGGGGTAACGGAAATGGCATCCGTTGATATCAACAATATCAGAAAATCTTACGGACCGGTCCTGGCTCTGTCAGACATCGATATTCAGATTGAATCGGGAGCGTTTTTTACGTTGCTCGGCCCAAGTGGCTGCGGAAAGACCACGCTGTTGCGGACAATTGCGGGATTTCACTTTCAGGACTCCGGCACAATCCTGATCAACGGCCGTGAAATTCAAAACATGCCCGCTCACAAGCGTGGCGTGGGAATGGTGTTTCAGGACTATGCGGTCTTCCCGCATCTGAGCGTCAGCGACAACGTCGCGTTCGGCCTAAAGCGGAAGAAATTTCCGTCTTCGCAAATCAAGCCGAAAGTGTCCGAGGCCCTCAGGATCGTGCAACTGGAGGAGTTCGCGCACCGCATGCCGCACGAGTTGAGCGGCGGGCAGCAGCAACGTGTCGGCCTGGCCAGAGCCATCGCGGTGGACCCTACCGTTCTCCTGATGGATGAGCCCCTTTCAAACCTTGATGCCAAACTTCGCGTGGATCTCAGGGGAGAATTGCGCCGCATTCAAAAAGACATGGGCATGACGACGATCTATGTGACCCATGATCAGGAAGAGGCCCTCGCCATGTCTGACGTTGTCTGCGTCATGTATGGCGGCATCATTCAACAAGCAGCCTCGCCTTTTGAGATCTATCGCAATCCGGCAAACCGTTTCGTCGCCAACTTTGTCGGTGCAAACAATTTTCTCGCCGGAAGCATCGACCCTGCAGGCGATGCGATCCTGACCACGTCCGGTCTCAAGGTTCGGTCGATAGCCGACAGCGCGTCCGACACCGATATTGCGGTCTCCGTTCGTCCCGAAGCGGTGAATGTCTCCCTGAATGGCGATGCTGGCGGCGAAGACATGCTCACCTTTGACGGAAACATTCGCCAAATCAGCTTCATAGGGCGTGAACTTGAAGTGCACGGCAAGACTGAACTTGGTGACGATGTTCGCGCCATCTTGCGTCCGACCTCCGATCTCCTTGGCCTGTCCGAAGGCGATCCGGTCACCTTCGCCTTCAGCCGCGATCAGGCGATCCTGTTTGAAAACGGAGAAACCGGTCGGAGGTTGTCATGACGATCACCTCCTCAAACCCGCCCCTGAAACCTGTTTCCGTATTCAGTCCGATACGTTTCGATTTCTGGACCGTAATGACGCTGCTCGTCGTTACTGTGCTGGTGGTTCTTCTGATATTGCCGATTGCCAGCGTGTTTCTCGTCAGTTTCATCGATGAGGACACGGGCGCCTTTACGCTTGCCAACTACGCAGAGGTTTTCACCCGGAACTACTACGTGAAGGGTTTGCGGAACACACTTACCGTGGGCCTTTTGGGTACCCTCGGCGCCTGCCTGATCGGCGTTCCCCTCGCCTTCTTCACCGCCAGGTTCCGGATCCGCGGCAAGGCTCTGATATCGACGCTCGCAATTCTCGTGCTGGTCGCGCCTCCGTTTATCGGGGCGTATGCCTGGATCATGATGCTCGGCGCCAACGGCTTCGTGACAAATTTCTTCAAGGGCCTTGGCATCAATCTGCCCACCATCTATGGCGCACACGGGATCATCCTGGTCTTTACGCTCAAGTTCTTCCCCTTTGTGTTCCTGATGACGAAAACCGCGCTCGGGTCGGTCAACAAGTCATTTGAGGATGCCGCCGAGAACCTTGGCTGCAACGCCCTGCAACGGTTCTTTTACGTGACGCTCCCACTGGTTTTCCCCGCTGTCAGCACCGGTGCAATCATCTGCTTCGTCCTGTCGATTGCCGACTTTGGCACCCCCGCAATCCTTGGCCGGGGTTTCCGCACCCTGTCGACGATTGCGTATTCCGCCTACACGTCCGAGCTTGGTGGCAAGCCCACGATGGCCGTCACGGTTTCGCTGGTCATGATGGCAATCTCCATTCTGGCTCTCTTCGTTCAGCGCCGTTTCCTCGCAAAACGGCGCTATGCTTCCGCACTGACGAACCGCCCCGTCATTCATCAGCTGACCGGTTTGCGCAATCTGGGTGCCCACACCTTCTGTTATGCCGTTGTAATCATCGCGATGCTGCCGACATTCGTGGTCATCTACACGTCGTTCCTTGAGACCAATGGACCGGTCTTTACAGGCGAATACGGCCTTTCCAGCTACAAGAGAGTTTTGCTGGATGCGCCTGAAGCGATCTATAACAGCTTCAGGTTCTCCCTGACTGCGGTTGCCGTGATCGCCATTTTCTCAGGTTTGATCTCTTACCTGATTGTCCGGCGGGAAAACGCTGTATCCGGCGCAATCGATGTTCTCATGATGGTGCCGTATCTTGTGCCGGGTGTCGTCATGGCAATCGGCTTCGTCACGACATTCCGTTCCGGCTGGTACGACCTGACCGGCACCGGATTGATCATCGTCATGATCCTGTTCATCCGGCGGCTGCCCTATGGCGTGCGTTCAACGACGACAAACCTTCGGCAAATCAAACCGTCTCTGGAGGAAGCGGCCATCAACCTTGGAGCCTCCCCTTTGCGGGCGTTCCTGTCGGTAACTGTGCCGCTCATCCTGCCAGGACTGATCGTCGGCTCCCTGATGAGTTTTATCACCGCGATCAACGAACTTTCGTCCACCCTGATCCTCTACAACTCCAAGACAGTGACAATGCCGGTGAAGATCTACATCTCCGTGCTGGACGGCGAATTCGGGTTGGCCGCAGCCTTGTCCACGATCCTGCTCGTTTGCTCCGGGTTGTGTGTCTACGCGGTCTTCCTGCTCGCGGACGACCGGGAATCGTCATTTGTCTAACCAACATCAGCTTAGTACCGGCGCACCAATGCAAATATCATCGCTCACATTCCCCAAAGACCGCACCAGCCGTCAGGCCGGAGACGACAGTCTGTTGATCTTGCCAGGTATCTGCGGCGTGTTTGACGGGGCGTCGAGCGGCGCAACCGGGTCCGGCATCTCCCCGGGGCAGGCTGCCTCCCGTTCAGCCGCGTCCGTCCTGGGGGAATTTGCCGCGACAAGATCAATGACGGACATTCCTGCGACGGAAATTTTTTCGGCAATCAGAGAAAAGATCAGCCAAACGGAAAAGCTGCTCGGCAATACCTTCCGGGCCTCGACCACCATGGCAGTGGCATTTTTCGATGCTGATACGATCCGGCTTCTTGTTGTTGGAGACAGCGGAATACGCATAAATGGCAACCAGGTCTACCGGACACTGAAACCTGTCGATGATCTTTCAACGACGGCGCGGATCGAGGTGTTCAACCTGCTGAAAGAAGGCGACCGGTCTGCAGACGAAGTCGAGGCTCAAACGCGTAGAATATCGTTTCAGGGTTTGGACTGTGGTGTCAGCGAGGGGATCTTGGGCGAAACCGACGCAACCCGGATCTGTTCCCTCGTTTCAGAGAGATATGCCGACATCGTTGCGCCTCAGCAGACCGAAGCCTTTCTGCGCACGGGCATAAGATGCCAATACATGTACGCCAATCGGCCGGACCATCCTTTGGGATACTCGTCCATCAACTGTGATCCGATCCTGATGGACGACGTCATCGATGTCATCAGACCAACGGTAGAGGTCGAAACGCTGGAGTTTTTTACCGACGGCTACTTTGACATTCCGAACGAGGTGTCTGTTTCCGCCTGGGAAAAAGCATTCGACGCCTCCGAGTCAATCGACTTTCACAAGACCAAGAGCTTTCCAAGCGTCAAAGGGTCGACCTCGAAGGAATTTGCGGACGACCGTTCCGTGATCGTTGTCCGAAATTCCTGACCGAGCATGAAGCTGCCACAGACACAAAAAAGCCAGCGCCCGGTGGCTGGCTTTGATGCTTAAGGCGGTCTCACCTCATCACTCAACACAGAAATACGTAGAAAACTTCTAAACGGACCCACTGGGACCCAAGTCTAAGACCTGTAAAAAATTCTCAAAAGTTGCTAAAGCCCCTTTCAACCACTGATGGCAAACATATCTCGGGGGCGGACGATAAATGATCACAAAAAAACTCATTCTCGCGTTGGGCTTGGCCGCGTTTGTCAGCTCCTGCCAGACAGCGAGTGAGATTCCGACAGATCTCAGCGGAAGCACAATCCTTTTTTACAACCAGGCGCACGGCGTCCAGGTCGAATACTTCTCCCAAAATGGCCGTACTCATTTGTGGTATCCGGGAAATTCGAGAAGTTTGCCTGGCAAGTGGAAAACAGAATTGGATGGCAAACTGATTTGCTTCGGCTATCCGTCAAATTCCTACAACCCGGTAACAAAGGAACGCGGCGGTGGCTGGAAATGTCGGCCAATGCGCGATTTCCAGCGCAATGTAAGACAAACATGCAAGGGCGATGTTTTCAAACTGGCGTCCGGCAAGATTCCATATGTTCTGAACAAGAATCGCTCTCAACTGAACGACCTCAAAAAGACTTGTTCCTGAATCAAAAAAAGCCGGTCCCATGGACCGGCTTTCTCATTTGAAGCGAGACCTTATCAGGCTGCCTGGCTGGCGTCTGCCTGTTCCAGAGCAGTCGCCGGATCGACATAGTCGTAGCCAAGTGCTTCGGCAACAGCTTCACAGGTCACCTGCCCGCTGATCACGTTCAGGCCCGGCAGGAAGTTTGCGTCATCCAGAAGGGCTTTCTTGGCACCCTTGTTGGCAAGAGCCAGCGCGAACGGCAAGGTAGCGTTGTTCAGCGCATAGGTGGATGTCTTCGGCACGGCGCCCGGCATGTTGGCAACGCAGTAGTGTACGACATCATCGATAATGTAAGTCGGGTCGGAGTGCGTTGTGGCCTTGGAAGTCTCAAAGCAGCCACCCTGGTCGATTGCAACATCCACCAGTACGGAACCCGGCTTCATCCGGCTCACGAGCTCAGCGGAAACGAGCTTCGGTGCTGCTGCGCCGGCAACAAGGACCGCACCCACGACCATGTCTGCTTCAAGGACATGCTTTTCCAGAGCAGACTTTGTCGAATAAACGGTCTTCAGCGCCGGGCCGAAGGCCTGGGAGAGTTGGCCGAGAACCGCCGTGTTGCGGTCCAGAACGGTGACGTCGGCACCAAGGCCGATTGCCATGGTGATGGCGTGAGAGCCGACAACACCGCCGCCGATGACGACAACCTTTGCAGGCTCAACACCCGGGACGCCACCAACCAGGGTACCGGAACCGCCATGTGCTTTTTCCAGAGCTTTAGCACCGGCAATAACGGACAAACGGCCCGCAACCTGGGACATCGGCACCAGAAGCGGAAGACCACCCTTGTCATCAACAACGGTTTCGTAGGCAATGCAGGTCGCGCCGGACTTCACCAGGTCGGCAGTCTGTTCTGCATCCGGAGCCAGGTGGAGATACGTGAACAGAATGTGATCCGGACGCAGCATTGCGCGTTCGACAGCCTGCGGCTCTTTCACTTTCACGATCATCTGAGCTGCATCGAACACGTCTTTTGCAGTCGGCAGGATTTTTGCTCCGGCTGCTTCATAGTCTGCATCGCTGGCACCAATGCCAACGCCTGCATTTGTCTCGACAACCACTTCATGTCCGTGGGCGATCATCTCGTGAACACTGTCCGGTGTCAGTCCGACCCGGTACTCATGGTTCTTGATTTCCTTCGGCACACCAATGCGCATAACGACTACTCCTCCAGAAGCGATTAGATTGACCTGATTGTACGCCTCATTTTGTCGAATGTGCTTGCGTTCCGTCGTTGCAAACCCACTCCCAAAACAATACTATTGCGTGAAATCTGGAATTTTTCGAATATACTGCGAACACAACATTACAAACCTGCAATATATGCGGTGCAGCAAAAATGAAACTGGATCGACTGGATCGTAAAATTCTAGACGTCCTGCAAAAGGACGGTCGAATTGCCAACGCGGATCTGGCCGAAGTGGTCGGGCTATCGGCCTCCGCGTGCCTGCGCCGTGTGCGCTCTCTGGAAGAGGCAGGCATCATCGAAAACTATGTGGCCCTGCTGGATCAGCGCAAGCTCGGCAGACGCATGGATGTCTTTGTCGAAATCTCTCTCACAGGCCAGTCCAAGGAAACACTGGAGAACTTTGAGCGGGCCGTCGCTCGCTCCGAGGAAATCATGGAGTGCTTTCTCATGGCCGGGGATGCCGACTATATCCTGCGGTTGACGGCGGAAGATCCTGTCGACTTCGAACGCATCCACCGGGATCACCTTGCACAACTACCGGGTGTCCTGCGCATGAAGTCGTCTTTTGCGATCCGGCCGATCGTGAAAAGAACGGCCATTCCACTGGACGGAGATCATTGAATCCCGGCAAAATTCGCGGTCGATCGTGTGGTTTCCCTTCGTCAGGAGCGATTGAAAGCCAAAGTTTTATTGTCGGCAATGTGCACTCTCGACGGCGAATGCCGCGACCGCTATAGTCCGCTTCCATTCGCTTAATTGGCCTTTCAAGGAACCCGCCACGGTGTCCCACACGATAACCCGTTTTCTCGACACAACTTACCAACTCGCGGAATGCCCGACCTGGGATGACAGACACAACCGCCTGCTTTGGACGGATATCCAGGGCCGCTCCATCCAGTCAATGGATTGGGAAAGCCGGGACATCAAGACTTTTCACTTCGACAATGAAGTCGGCTCATTCGGCCTGACCGACGACGACCGGTTGATCGTCGGCGTCTGGGACAAAATCCTGTTGTTCGATCCCAAGAGCGAAACCAGCGAAGTTCTGGCGGAAGTTCAAACCGACGTTTCAAGCACACGTCTGAATGACGGCAAGGTCGGACCGGACGGCGCTTTCTGGGTCGGCACCATGGATACCAATTCTCCCCGTGAACCGATTGCAGGTCTCTACCGGGTGGATGCAAAGGGGCGTGTTGAGGAGATCCGGGACGAACTGCAATGTTCCAACGGTCTTGCCTGGTCTGCGGACGGTACCTTCATGTATCACTCCGACTCCTCCCCGGGCTGGATCGAAGGCTACGCCTTTGATCCCTCCACAGGTGCCCTTGGTTCAAAAATGTTGTTTGCCCAGCAAACCAATGAGAAAGGCCGTCCCGACGGCGCCACTGTGGACGCCAACGGGAATTACTGGAGCGCCGGTGTTTCCGCAGGTTTGCTGAACTGCTTCGCTCCGGACGGCAACTTGCTGCATGCCATCAAGATGCCGGTCGACAAACCCACCATGCCGTGCTTCTGCGGCCCGGATCTCGACCACCTGATCGTCACCAGCATCAAGCAGCCGACCGACCCGACAGCCATTGAACCGGACACTTTGTCGGGTGGCCTGTTCCTAGTGGAAGGTCATGGCCAGACAGGTTTGAAGAGCAACCGGTTCAGGATTTCAGACCGCTAGAACTTCAAGCGGTCTGAAGCTCTAATCACGAGCTTGAAGGTAAGACAGGTCGGGTCCGGCAGGCACGATCCCCGAAGGGTTGAGGGCCTTCACCGAATAGTACCCGGCCTTGATGTGATCGATCCGGGTCACATCCGAGAACGCGGGCATCTGGAACAAGCGTTTCAGATACGAGCTCAGCATCGGGTATTCACGGATCGTTTTCAGATTGCATTTGAAGAGGCCCTCGTAGGCCGGATCGAAACGCACAAGCGTGACAAACAGGCGAATGTCGCTTTCAACGACGCTGTCGCCAGTCAAAAAAGATCTGCCATCAGAAAGCCTGTCTTCCAATTCGTCGAGCATGGCGAACACATCTGCAACGGCTTCCTCATACGCTTTCTGGCTCTGGGCAAAACCAGCCCGGTAGACACCGTTGTTGAGCCGATCATAGAGCGATTGGTTCAGGGCCTGGATATCCGCATCCTTTGAACTTGGCCTGAGGCTTGGGGCTTCTCCGGTTATCGCTTCAAAGGCCGTGTCGAAGATCCGAAGAATATCGGCTGACTCGTTGTTGACGATGGTTCGCTGGTGCCGGTCCCAAAGAACCGGAACAGATGCCCTGCCCGTGAAGACAGGATCGGCTGCCGTATAGATCTGATGCATGTAGGATGCACCGATTTCCGGATCCGCGCCTGAGCAGCCGGGAAAATTTCCAAATCGCCAGCCCTCCCCACTCATGACCGGCTCCAGGATGGATACCGAGACAATGTCGTCGAGCTTCTTGAGTTTGCGTGCAATCAGCGTTCGCCCGGCCCAAGGGCAAATATAGTTGACATAAAGATGGAAACGCCCCGCCTCCGCCTGAAGCGCATCCTGTCCCTCCGGCCCTGCGCTGCCATCGGGAGTGATCCACTTTCGGAAACTGGAGACCTGCCTCACAAATCGACCGGATTTGTCGCTTTTCTGATAGGGGTGCCATTCGCCACTCCACTTGCCGTTCTGCAGCATCTTATCGCCCTCGCAATCTGAAAAAATGTCTCGAAATCAATTGCACCGGCGTACTAGCGCCCCAGACCATGCTCACTGACCTTCGGGAAAAGCGCAGCTGTCCCGCTTCCAAGCAAGGCCTGCACCAGAAGTGCCATTGCCCAGAATGCAGGGAATTCCCAACCGCCATTCTCGTTGGAAAACAGCCAGCCATTTGGTCCGTGAACGAAGACGATGGCTCCCAGAAGTATGGGAATGAGAGCAAGGCTGACAATGCGGACATACAGTCCCGAGATCAGCAACAATGCCCCGATGACTTCCAGAGCGATTGTGACATAGGCAAGCGCCCCGGGCAGCCCGAGCGACTGGAAGAACCCTGCAGTGCCCGTTGGTGTGAAGACGAACAGCTTCAGGCCCGCATGCGCCAGGAAAAGCACTCCAAGAGACACACGCAGAAGAAGGGCTGCGTAAGGGGCAGTCTTTGAATCGATCATGTCATTCTCCCTGGATCAAATTCGAGTTGCCCAGCAGAGTTAATTGACGACAATAGCTATATAAATTAGCCAGAATTATACAGTTTGTATCCAATTTGGGGACAATATGAATCTTGTTGAGTGCATGAAAGCCTTCACTGCCGTTGTCGAAACCGGATCCTTTACGAAGGCCGGAGAAAGGCTGGACACGTCCAAGACCCTTGCGAGCAAGAAAGTCCAGGCTTTGGAGAACCACCTGGGAACCCGGTTGCTTCATCGCACGACACGAAGCGTGAGCCTGACCGAGCCCGGCCGGATCTATCATGACAGGTGCGTGCAGCTTCTTGATGATCTGGAAGAGTTGGAAGGCCTTATGCAAAACCAGGTGGCAACGCCACGCGGCCGGCTTTCCGTCACCGCCCCGACGACTTTCGGCGAAATGTACCTGGCGCCATGCATGCCTGAATTCAGACGACGATATCCGGAGGTTTCCGTCGACCTGAGCCTGACCGACCGTCACGTCGACCTTGTTGAAGAGGGATTTGACGTTGCCGTTCGCATTGCGGACCTGCCGAACTCTTCCCTGATCGCGCGAAAACTGGCTCCGACTTCAGTTCATATCTGTGCAACACCGGACTACCTTGCGCTGAGCGGTGTCCCGGAGCATCCCAGAGATCTGACAAGTCACCAGTGCATTGTCGACACCAATTTCAAGAGCGGCACATCCTGGCCGTTTCGTGAGAACGGGGAGAAGTTCTCAGTGCCCATAATCGGTGCGCTTTCGGTCAACAGCGCAAGAGCCGTCAAGGAATTCGTTATGGCGAACGCAGGTCTCGCTCTTTGTCCGGGCTACACGGTTCATGAGGAAATCCGGTCAGGTGCGCTGGTGCCTGTGCTGACCGAGTTCAACGCCTTCGAGATTGGTGTCCATGCCGTATTCAACTCAAAACGCAATCTGGCACCGAAAGTCAGAGCATTTGTCGACTTCCTGGCAGTTGAGATGGCGAGCGTAAGCGATGGATGGTGACACGAAGGCATATCCCACACCGACTTCAGCTGGCAAATCCTCGCGGAGGAAGTTCTGAAGCCCCACGAACGAAGCTCCGCCTACCTGGCCGAAGGCAACGTATCGCATCGTTGAATTTTCGGCTCTTCAATCGAGATGCGCGTAGCAGACCACCTGCAGCTTTCGACCACCAAAGCGCCTTCCGACCCCGGCAGACTGTCGCTGATGAATACGGTACTGGCGGAAAAGCCGAATTTCTCTGTCTGCGTACCGGCAGGGAAAATGCGGATCAGTTCCTTGTAGGGAAAGCGTGATTTGCAGGATTCGATGAAGCCGCTCGTGAAGTCACCAGCCGGACTGGACATGACCAACCCGTGATAGAGCGATGTGCCCGTGCCGATGGTCGGGTCATCAATACCCGTCGCAATGTGAAGGACATCTCCTTCCTGCACGAAGTGAAGTTCCAATGCGCGGCCGAAGGTTGAAGGCACACCATCCTTCACATGGTCACAAACAACGAAACCATCATAACTGCCTGTCCAGGAAAATGGGTCTTGTGCGAAGGCGGTTGCGGTTGACAACGCAGCGACGACGCCGGCAGCAAGAATTCTGTTCATGTCCGCCCTCTCCCATTGGTCGGCCCAACCTCAATTGACACCCGCCTCCCGGCGTTTGTGCGTGGCGTCAGGCTGCACTGTCAGGCGCTTAGTACTTACAGCCGCGTATCTTTACGGGTTGCCAGATTGTGCGTGCCGGCTGAACAAGAACCTTGCGGCTGACCGTCTTGTAGACGGCCGGATTTTTCACCACGTAGCTGCTTGCAGGCTGCACGACCACCTTTTCCTTCACGGTGCTATATACAGCCGGTTGCCGCACGGCGACCCTTGAAGCCGGTTGGATCATAACTTGCCGGCTGACTGACTTGTAAACCGCAGGATGCTTGACCTTGCAGAGGGTCTTCACCCCTTTGATCATCCGGTATTCCCAGCCGATGCTGGCGGGCTGCACCTGAACCCGGCTTTGTCTTGTCTGGAAAACCGCAGGCGTTGTCCGATACGACACGCTCTCTGGCTGGACCAGAACCTTTCGCTTCTGATAGCCGTAGACCGCCGGTTTCTTGACGACGCGGGATGTGGCCGGTTGCACAAGAACCTGTTGTTGCACCGTCTTGTAAACGGCCGGAACAGTCGCCTGCTGATAACATGAAATGGCCTTGCCTCCAGCGAAAGCGGATGTGGCAAGAATTGGGCCTAAAATCAGCGCCAGAGGCGCACTCCAGAAACTGCGACGCATAATACTTCCCCCCAGTCTGGTGTGGAAAAATCACCCACAACCTAACCTTAGGGAAGTTTTTCAATGAGTTAAAGCGAAAAAGTTAACGCCCGTTAAGAAACAGGATCCTGCTTTTCGCCACCTTCAGGCGCCTGCATCGGTCCCTTTTCATAGTCCGTATCGGCGTTGATGATGTGTCTCGCCTCTTCGGGGACCCACTCTCCCCAGCGAGGTTGCAGTTGATGATCAACCGAAACCCGGTCATCGAAAACGAAGCATTCGCCTTTCCAGAGACTGTCTTTTTCCGGAACCTTCTCCAGATAGTTCAAAATACCGCCTTCAAGGTGATAAACTTCTTCAAAACCGTTCTTGAGCATCCACGCGGTTGCCTTCTCACAGCGAATTCCGCCGGTGCAGAACATGGCCACCTTCGGCTTTTTCTGAAGATCTTCGCGCCCTTCAACCCAATCGGGAAACTCACGGAAGGACTGAGTTTCGGGATTGAGAGCATGCTCGAAGGTACCAAAGGCAAATTCGTAATCGTTGCGCGTGTCGATCACGACCACATCGGGATCAGAAATGAGCGCATTCCAGTCTTCCGGCCTGACATATTCGCCAACGACTTCGTTCGGATCGATATTGTCGACCGCCAGGCGCACGATTTCCTGTTTCAGACGCACTTTCATCCGCTTGAAGATATGACGATGTGTCCACGCTTCCTTGTGGGTCAGATCTTTCATTCGCTGGTCTGAGCGCAAATGAGCAAGGACTTCTCTAACACCGGCTTCAGGGCCACAAATCGTGCCGTTGATGCCCTCTGATGCCAGAAGAATGCTTCCCCGCACATCCCGTTCCTTGCAATAGGATTTCAGCGGATCGCGCATCGCTTCAAAGTCGTTCAGCGGCGTGAACATATAAAGGGCGGCAACAAGAAAATCATTCATCGGATTTGTTCTGCTTCTTCAGGAAACGCCGATCTCGAAAGCGGGCGTTCAGGGTCGGTCTTCGACCTTTTGCGCCCTCTATACAGTTACTGTCTCATTTCCGAAAGGCTGACAGTTCCCTCAATTACCTCTGCCTTGTGCTCTCAACCGGCGTTTCCGAGATGCATGGATATGATTTTGACGCAATTCAACAGCGGCTTCGAATAGCTGTTGCGGTCATCGCGCAGCCGAAAGAGAGGAACCGAAACGCTGACTGCGGCCGCCGGCCCGTTGTTCTCGTCCAGGATTGCAGCTCCAAAGCAAACAATGCCGGCCTCGTTTTCCTGATCATCGAAAATGAAACCCTGGACCCGACAGTCCGCGATCTGACTGGCCAGGACTTTCGGGTCCGTTGTGGTGAAAGATGTGATTGCTTCCAACTTCAAGGACTTGAGCAGACTTGCACACTCAGCTCCCGGCAATGCCGCCAGATACGCCTTGCCCACGCCGCTGGAATGAAACGGGACGGGCGTTCCGATCGTCGAACTCATTCGCACGGTTTCATGGCTTTCTATCTTGTCGATGTACACCAGTCCCGCACCGCTGGGGATCGCCAGATGAACCGTTTCACCCGTCTGGTCACGCAGGTTCTCCAATGGCGTGTGTGCCAGATCACGGATGTCATTTCGGGCCAGTGCCCTTCGGGCAAGGGAAACCAATCTCAAGCCGGGGAGATAACGGCGGTCTGGCGTCTGAACAATCAGCCCTTCTGCCTCCAGACCGGCAAGCAGTCGATAGAGTGTCGGACGAGTAAATTCGCACTCGGCAAGAAGATCCTGAAGACGCGGTGGTTCGGAACGCGCCCCGATATGCTCCAAGAGTCCTATGCTTCGCGAGAGACTTTGAGTTCCTTGCACGTGTTTCGTCATGTCAATTCCGTCAGCCGCCCTTTCCGTTGATTGACAACCACAGCAGTCGCCGCGATACTGTCCACATATAGAACGAATGTCCACTATATGGACAATTCACAAGAGACGCAATGACCAAATCGAAGCAAGACGTTCTGGTGACCGGAGGCACGAGCGGGCTGGGCCAATCCATTGCCCAGGGCTTTTCAAGCGCGGGCTACAACGTGATAGCCGCAGGACTCGGGCCTCTGCCCGAGAGCCAACCTGGTCTGACATACCGGCATCTCGACGTGACGGTGCCACAATCCATCGAAGGCGTCCTGTCGGAATGCCCATCACTCCAGGTGGTTGTGAATGCCGCCGGTGTCATCCGGCGCGGTGAGGAACTCAATCCGGATGTCTTTGCCCAGGTCATCGACATCAATCTCACGGGAACCATGCGGGTCTGTTCCGCTGCGCGCCCTTCTCTGACGGCAACCAACGGCTCGATCATTAACATAGCGTCGATGCTCAGTTACTTTGGCGGCGGTCTTGTTCCCGGATACGCCTCCTCCAAGGGCGGCATTGCGCAACTGACGAAGTCACTGGCGATTGCCTACGCACCGGACGGCATCCGGGTCAATGCACTTGCTCCCGGCTGGATCGCGACCCCTTTGACCCGCAATCTTCAGGAAGATCCGGAACGCAGCGAGGCAATCCTGTCGCGCACCCCTATGGCCCGTTGGGGCAAGCCTGAAGATCTTGTCGGCCCGGCGCTGTTTCTGGCCTCTGACGCCGCCGGTTTCGTGACGGGCACCATTCTCAACGTTGACGGCGGCTATGCCGCAGTCTGAAAATTTCAAGCAATCAACCAAGCAGGAAGCCGATGCCTCTTGTCAGTGAAGATGAAAATCCGCGTGTTCCGTACAAACATCCGATGCCGCCTGACGCTCTGCCGGAGATCGTGATCCCGAATGCGCTGTCCGAAGACGATCCGCGCATGTGGGTGCAACAGGCTGAGCATGTGTTCTTCCGTCCCCTGTGCCTCAATGTCAGCCAGGGCTATTGGATGAACCTTCTGAAGGTTACCAAATCGGGCGTTCTGTCACGCCACCGGCATCCGAACGCCGTGCACGGGTTCGTGCTGAAGGGTCGCTGGCACTACCTGGAGCATGAGTGGGAAGCGCGCGAAGGCGGTTATGTCTTCGAACCTCCGGGGGAAACCCACACCCTTGTCGTGCCGGACGATGTCGAAGAGATGATCACCTATTTCCAGGTATACGGCGTCATGTATTACGTCGACCCTGACGGAAATCACCTGGGCTACGAGGATGTTTTTACAAAGATCGAGATGTGCCGGGCACATTTTGAGAAGGTCGGCCTAGGTGCGGACTATGTGAAGACCTTCATCCGGTAAGCATCATGACCAATGTTAGCTACGATTTCTCCGGCAAAACCGCCATTGTCACAGGTGGCGCGGCCGGGATCGGTGCGGAGATTGCGCGCCACTATGCGGCTGCCGGCGCCGGGGTAATGATCTGGGACATGAACGTGCCGGCCTCCCCGCCGGGAGGGGCTGAATACTGCAAGGTGGATATCAGTCAGCCGGACCAGATCCAGCAGGGGCTGGCAACAACGCTCGATATGTTCGGCGATGTGGATTTCCTGTCGCACAACGCCGGCTTTGCCGGTCCCACCCTGCCCGTAATCGATTTCGACCCGCCCACCTGGACACGTGTCATCGAGGTGAACCTGACAGGCACCTTTCATCTGGCCCATGCAATCGTACCGGTGATGTTGAAAAGAGGTAGCGGCAGGATCATCAACATGGCTTCACTGGCAGGCAAGGAAGGCACGCCCAATGCGTCGGCCTATTCCGCTGCCAAGGCAGGCGTCATCGGTTTCACCAAGTCACTGGCAAAGGAACTGGCACAGACCGACATTCGGGTAAACTGCGTTGCTCCTGCCGCGATCCAGACCGCCATCCTGGATCAGATGACCCCTGAATTCGTGCAGGTCATGATCGACAAGTCTCCCATGAAACGCCTTGGGTCAATCGAAGAAGCAGCTCGCATGGTGATGTGGCTGTCCTCCGAGGACTGCTCTTTCAACTCCGGAGCCGTTTTCGACCTTTCCGGCGGACGTGCCACCTATTGAGAACGGTAAATGACACAAGCTATTGACGGACTGACAAGCCGCGCGATGGACGCCGCTCCTTCGATCACGCGCGAACTGGCCAATGCAGCGATGGGAACCGAAGGACTGATCCCCCTCTGGTTTGGCGAACCCAACGAACCGACACCGAAATTCATTTGCGACGCCGCCACACAGGCGCTTGCGGCTGGCGAAACATTCTATGCCGAAGGATTGGGCCGCCCCTTCCTGAGGCACGCTCTGTCCGACTACATGACCAACCTCTACGGCCGGCAAATCGGGCCGGATCGGATCGCCGTCACGGTGTCCGGCGGCAATGCTCTCAACCTGGCTTTCCAATCGGTGCTGGAAGAAGGGGATGCAGTCGCCACACTCACACCTGCCTTTCCAAATCTTCTGGCCATTCCCCGCCTGCAGGGCGCGCGCCTGATCACCCATCCGATGGAAATCCGTGATGGACGCTGGCACCTTGATGTGGAAGCATTTCTGGAGGCAGCCAAGCCCGCCAAGGCGGTGCTTTTGAACTCACCGTCAAACCCGACGGGCTTCATGCTCGAGCATGACGAAATGCACCATATCATGCAGGTCCTGCGCCAACGGGGCACATGGCTGATTTCTGACGAAGTCTACGCCCGCATCGTGTTCGAGAGAACCGTTGCCCCTTCTTTCCTTGACGTGTCCGAACCGGAAGACCGCCTGATCGTAGTCAACTCTTTTTCAAAGTCCTGGGCGATGACCGGCTGGCGCCTCGGTTGGCTGACGCTTCCCCCTTCCTTGACACCGGTCGTCGAGAAAATCGCCGAGTTTTCAGTCGCCTGCGCCCCTCCTTTCGCGCAACGAGCTGCGGTAACAGCTCTGGCTGACGGAGAACCCTTTATCGCCGAGACTATTGCCAAGTATCGGCTGGCGCTCGACATGATCGAGGAAAATTTTGCGTGCCACACTCAAGTGACCTTTCCCGTTCCCAACAGCGCATTTTATGCCTTTTTCAGACTGACTGGCGTTGAGGATTCCGTGTCTCTTGCACGCGATCTGATCGCAAACGCCAAAGTCGGATTGGCCCCGGGTGAAGCGTTTCTGATGAAAGAACCCGGCTGGTTCCGGCTCTGCTTCGCCCAAACTCCAGCGCAGCTTGGCGAGGCGCTGGAACGGCTTCAACCATGGCTGAAACAAACACACGACTAGGTAGATATCAGAAAGCGAAGCAGCCGCATTCGCTTTCCGACTGATCTGAGGGTCCTTAGAGGGTGACCACTGCCTTGATCAGGGTTTCCCGATCATTCGCCAATTCACCGAATGTGTCCTGAAAATTTGCAAAAGGAATTTTTCTTGAGCAAAGCGCGTCCGTGTCGACCGATCCATCCTTGATCGCCTTCATCACGGTCTCGAAGTCCTGCCGCGTTGCGTTGCGACTGCCGATGATCTGGGTCTCCCGCTTATGGAATTCGGGATCTTCAAAGCTGATCTGCTCCTTGACCACGCTTACCAGCACATATCGACTGCCATGAGCAAGCAACGGGAATCCTGCTTCGATTGCGCGAACATTTCCCGTCGCGTCAAAAACCACATCGAATCCGTCGGATAGCGGACCGGAAAGCAGGTCGGACCCAGCGAGATGGACATCCTCAAAACCGAACTTCTCTTTTGCCTGGGCAAGTCTGGCTTCGCTCAGGTCGAGAAGATGCACTTCCGCACCTTCAAGCCTTGCGAAGAGGGCAACGCCCAGGCCGATTGGGCCAGCGCCGGTCACAAGAACACGTTCGCCCCTGACGGAACCGGCTCTGCGCACCGCATGAGCCCCAATCGCCAAAAACTCGACCATTGCAGCCTGAATTTCGCTCAAACCCGTTGCCCGGTAGAGGTTTTGAGCCGGAACCGCGATCCTTGAACACAATCCGCCGTCGCGATGCACACCCAGAACTTCGATATTGCTGCAGCAGTTCGGTTTGCCTTTTCTGCACGCCCGGCATTCACCACAGGAAAAATACGGATTGATGACCACAAGCTCTCCAGCTGACCAGTCCTGCGAGCTCAACGCAATCCGTCCACTGAGCTCGTGCCCGATAACTCTCGGATATTCGAGAAACGGGTGCTTGCCTTCAAATATGTGATAGTCGGTTCCGCAAATGCCGACGGCCTCGATATCGACCAGGACCCAACCGTCCGGTGCCCCGACCGGCAACTCACGCGTCTCCAGTCTGAAGACACCCGGCTCGACCACGACACCGCATGGCATGACCGCAGTGGATGAAGTGCGCTTCGACTGTTCAATGTTCATTGGAGTTTTCCTGACTGCGCGGCACCCAGTCGTGCGGCAACTCACCCTTGATGATCAGACTGAGAACGTCGTCCTTGGTCACATCCTCGATCTTGTGCGATCCCACGTTCTTTCCCTTGTTCATCACCACGACCCGGTCGCAGAGTTCAAAAACATCATGCATGTCATGACTTACCAGAAAAATGCCAATACCTTCAGACCGCAGTCTCTTGATCAGCTCGCCGACCATCGCCGTTTCTGACGGTCCGAGGGCCGCCGTCGGCTCATCCATGATCAGGATCTTCACATCGAAATAGATTGCCCTGGCGATCGCGATAACCTGCCGCTGGCCACCGGAAAGGCTTGCAACCGGATCGTTCAGGTTCTTGAAATTCGGATTGAGTTTTTTCAAAACACGGACGGTTTCGGCCATCATCCTGGTGTCGTCCAGGTTGCCGAAACGGGTTTTCAGTTCCCGGCCGAGAAACAGATTGGACGGCGCATTGAGGTGATCGGCAAGCGCCAGTGTCTGATAGATGGTCTCGATTCCGAGGTCACGTGCATCATGCGGATTATGAATGGTTGCGGCTTTGCCATTGACCTTGATCGTGCCTTCGTTGGGAATCATCGCTCCTGACAGAATGCGCATCAGGCAGGACTTGCCGGCACCATTATGTCCCAGAACGCCAACCACTTCGCCTGGATGAAGGTCCAGTGAGACGCCGTTGACGGCACGAATTCCGCCGAAGTGCTTTTCTATGTCTGTCATCTGCACAAGTGGAGGAGCAGACTGGGTTTGCGGGGTCATGTTCGGGCCCTATGAAGGATCAAAAAGGACCGGAAGCCCGAGGTGGAGAGGCTTCCGGTCAAGTTGCAACGGGTTAGTAAAGGACGTTCTGAACAGCCGGATGGTCAATGTTGTCCTTGGTTGCCAGAACCACGCCTGTGTCGATGAAGTTCGGAACTTCCTCACCGCTCAAAAGCTTCATGATTGCCTTCACGCCGAGCTCGCCCATCTGGAAAGACCCCTGAACGGCAGTTCCTGCAAGCGTTCCATCACGCACGAAATCCTGAAGGTCGGTGTTGCCGTCGAAGCCGAGAGCCGTAAGACTGCCTGCCTTGCCGGCCTGAACGATGGCACGGCCCATGCCGATCGCGGTCGGCTCGTTCGCGCCAAAGATGCCTACAAGGTCGTCATTTGCAGCCAGAATATCCGTGGTCTGGTTCAGCGCAGTCGCCATCTGCGACTGTGAGTAGAACGGTCCAACGATCTCGATGTCGGATTTTGCATTGATGCGCTCAACAAAGCAGCCAACCCGGCCTACTTCGGATCCGACACCGGCCACATAGGACATGACCGCCACTTTACCCTTGGTTCCGACTTCGGACATCATCTTGTCCGCAACGAGCTGACCGGCCGCGCAGTTATCGGTTGAAAGGAAGGATTGGTAATATTGCTTGCCGTTGTCGGCCAATCCGGAGTCGATGATCACAACCGGGATCTGCGCTTCGAAGGCTTTCTTGACCGCAGGTACAAGAGCTTCGGGATCGGAAGGTGCGAGCACAATTCCGGAGACACCACGGTTCACCGCATTCTCAACCAGGCTGACCTGATCCGCGATTGCGGATTCAGATGCCGGGCCGTTAAAGGTCATCGTATGCCCTTCCTGGCCTTCGATTGCGGCACTCGCCCCCTTGTTGACGTTCTGCCAGAAATTCGAGTTCGTCGTCTTGACGATGACCGCGATTTCCCCTGCCTGCGAGGCCGTTGCCGAAATCGCAAGCGCACTCACCATTACTGCGGTCGTAATCAGCTTCTTCATTGTGTTCTCCTCCGATTGAAGATGCGTAGTCGATTGATCCGGCTTGTCAGCGCCGGTTTCGGATCTGATCGACATAGACCGCCAGGATGACGATGATGCCGATCACGATTTGCTGGATGAAAGCCGAAACGCCTGCCATGTTGAGGCCGTTCCGAAGCACGCCGATGATGAACGCGCCGATCATTGTTCCGGAGATGTTGCCCACACCGCCCATCAGGGAAGCACCTCCAATGACGGCTGCCGCAATGGCGTCAAGCTCGTACATGACGCCTTCATTCGGCTGTACGGTCACAAGGCGGGACATCAGGACATTGCCGGCAAGTCCCGCCAGAGCACCGGACAGCGTGTAGGCGAAGATCTTGGTCCGGTCCACGAGAACTCCCGAAAGCCGAGCAGCCTCTTCATTGGAGCCGGTCGCATAGATGTGACGCCCCGCCTGACGACGGTTCAGCAGATAAGCCGCCAGCAACGCAATGATCGCCAGCAGGATCACCGGATAAGGAATTCCTGGAAAAACGACTTTCGGAAAGATGCCGCCCGTCTGTTCGACAATCCGGAACAAGGAGCCGTTGCCGAGCCACCCAAAGGCTTCTCCGAGACGCGAAATAGGCGCTGCACCGGTCAACTGAAGCGCCAGGCCACGCGCGATCAGCATCATGCCCAAAGTGGCGACAAACGGAGTGATGCGCATCTTGGTGATGACAAACCCGTTGACCAGGCCACAGGCAGCCCCAGCAAGAATTCCGGTTGCCATCGCCGGGGCGATGGGCAGTCCTGCCTTGACGCTCAGTCCTGTCACGACGCCCGACAGGGCAAGAACGGAGCCGACACTCAGATCAATACCACCGGTGATGATGACAAGCGTCATGCCGATGCCGAGCAGCCCGATAACGGAAGTCTGCAACAGAACGGTCAGACCGTTGTTGACCGTGAAGAACGCATCGTTGCCGAAGGAAAAGGCGAATACGAGGACAGCAAGCGTCAGCAGCGCGGAAAGTTTGTGAAACGAACCGGCTGAAAGTCTGAACGTCCAGGATGCCGGAGCCACTGCCCTGTCAAAATCAGCCATATCACCTCCCAGGCTGGATTTTTGAATTTAATTATTAAATACAATATGACTCTCTCGCAGGATTTCCGTCAATTGTTTTTTATTTAAAAATACAAAAACAATTAGAATTGTCCTGCCAAACGGATGTGTTAGGATTCTTGCATGGCACGAACTGATGATCGATTCCGAAGCGCTTACAACACCTTGCTCGATATCTGCGGCAACATGGAAGTTGGAGAGCAATTGCCCGCTGAAACAGTTCTGGCGAACCGGATGGAGGTAAGCAGAACCATTGTTCGCGGTGCCTTGCAGAAACTTGATTCAGAGAACCTCGTTGAATGGGAAGGCCGGCGGAAGACCCTCATCCGCAAACCCGAGCCGAGCCATCGCCTGACACTTGCCGACAATCCACCTTCCACGGAAGAACTGGAGCAACAGTTCCTGGATTGGATCCTGCGGTTCGACATTCCTGCAGGAACTTCACTCAACGTTGCACAGCTTTCGCGCCAGTTCGGAGTTCCTGCACATAGCTTGCAGGAGTTTCTCTCTGGGCTCAGCCGTTTCGGCCTTGTCGAGCGCCGCCCCAAAGGCGGTTGGATCCTGTCCGGTTTTACCGCGGGTTTTGCAATCGAGTTGTCCGAATTCCGGCTTGTGCTGGAAATGAACGCTGTCAGGCACCTCCTCGCCTTGCCGGACGACCATGAGATCTGGAGCAAGTTGCGGGATCTGAAGCAAGAACACGAGGAACTCAAAACTGACCTCGCAAGCCGGTATCACGATTTTTCCATGCTGGACGGCAAGTTCCACGCCACGGTCAATGGCATCGTCAAAAACCGGTTCGTTGTTGAAGCCCAGAAGCTCATCTCGCTGATATTTCACTATCACTACATGTGGGACAAGCGGGACGAGCTGGAGCGCAACGCCGCGGCAATCGAGGAACATCTCGACTGGATCAACGCCATGTTGGACAGGGACGTCGAAAGATCCGAGGCCGCTGCCCTCAAACACTTGCGCCGGTCGAAGGAGACGTTGCTGAACTCCCTCAAGGGACATCAATTGGTCTAGCGATGTCCGCGAGGCAGGAACCGGTCCGTCGGGGTAGTCCTCACGAACCCGCCCCGCCTCTATCAGTCAGCCTGAAATCGTAGAACCCACAACCGCCTCAAGGCGTGGCATTTGCATGTCTGGATCACTCGCCCTGGCCCATTTCAGAAAGCTGTCGATACGCCTGTCGACTTTTTCCGCATGATTCTGCGCAATGTCCGAAAACCTGTGGTCAAGAAAGGGATTTCGGAACCGGTCGATGGTCGTTTTCACATAGGCTTCAGCTTCCTCACCCCTGCCCTGGGCAGCAAAGGCGGGGACGACTTCACGCATGTACATGTCCTTCAAGTCCGCCAGTTCCACGTCATCTTCGATGACTTCCCTGACAAATTGCCGGGACGCGGTGTCTGCCGTCAACCAGCGGGACACCATGTAGGTATGTCCGAGATTGAGGATGTAGAGCTTAAGCGTTTCGACCTGCTCCAGATCGTCCACAACACGCACGTCCCGGTGTTCACACGGCACGATGAGGCCGGGTTGGTTCTCAATCGCCCAAAGCGCATAAGGTTCGGCAACCGCACCGGCCGGTTCCAGCGGCTCGGACACGATCCGGTCCACCAGCGAATTTACCCACAGGACTTCCGACTGAAGCCAGGCGCGGAATTCTTCCGGGTATATCTGTGCAATGGACAGAACAAGATCCCGCAGGACGGCGCCATTTTGTGGGATGAGTTCCGCAGGCATGACCTGTATCGGATTTCCCCCGGCTGTGAAACGCTGGAACAGGAACCAGGCGAGTTTGGCCGGATAGGACATGTGCTGGGAGAATTCTGCGACCGCATCGGCTTGCTGCGGCCGAAAGCCGGCATCGGCAGTGTTGGAGATAATGATCCTGGCTTGCGCCTTGATGAGATCGGTAACCTCGGCAAGGTCGGAAGGAAGAGACAACCCTCGGGCAATGCTCCCGACAGTCTTTGAAGTATCCACCAACTCCCCCTCATCCACTCCCTTGACCTGGACACTGTATCCGGCGGGATCCGCCAACGCTTGCAACCGGCTCGCGCGGGAAGCGTCACCGCTGCTCTGAACAACGGCAATCCGCCCCAGTGCCCGTCCCTCCTGCAGGGCTTCAGATATGAAAAGGTCTGCGTGGGCTTGCAGAAAGCGGCTGGTCCCGAATTGGACAATCGGCGTTGTCGGCATGGTGTCTCCTTTAACTGATTTGTTTTTTATTATTTTAGACAAAAATGGTCAACCGAGTTTCCCGACCAGACAATTTCCGACCAAACGAAAACGGGCGCAATTCTTTCGAATTGCGCCCGTCACGGATTTCCCGCAATCAGATCTAGTGCTTTTCAATCACTGAAAAGACTGCAGATATGCAATGACGTTGTCGATGTCTGCTTCCTTACGAAGACCGGCGAAGGACATCTTGGTTTTCGGAACAACTTTCTTCGGCTTTGTCAGGAAGGCGGTCAGTGTTTCCTCATCCCAGACAAGTCCACCACCAGCAACTTCAACCATGCTCTTGGAGTATTTGAAGCCTTCAACCTGAGCGGCGGGTGCACCAACGATGCCATTCAAGGAAGGCCCAACCTTGTTTTTTGCACCATCGCCAACCGCGTGGCAGGCCTTGCACTTCTTGAAGACCTTTTCACCGGCGGCAGCATCGCCATCGGCCAGCGCTGGAGAAGCCAGCGCAAGGCCAACTGCCGCCACAAGGCATGAGATTGCGTATTTCATATCCAATCCTTTCCGTGTACGCCGAATTCGAAACAGGCTTTTTCGGAACAACCCGGTCGAAGGACGCTTCTGAGATTCATCGCCACAAGAAACGGGGTTTGGCCCGTTTTCTCTTTGATTTTCATCAAGCGGCCATCGCTAAATTCCGCTGCTGCAAGGCGTGTGGAGCCGCTTTATCCAAACTTTCTTTCTTTGCTGACAACCATTTCCCGATGGCGTTGGCAGGTTAGCCGCATGCAGGTCAGGCGAGCGCGGTCACCAGCATTCAGGCGCGCGACCTCGGCCTCGTCAAAATCGGGAAATACACCCAGGTAAACAGCGCGAATGAAGTGATCCAGAGCGCCCCCGATGACAGCATGACGGGGAAATAGTCCCAGAACTGCGTGCCGAATGTTCGTAAAAGCGCAGCTGCAATGACCGCCAGATAAGCCAGCATGATGGGCGTGGAGACAATCAACGGGCGCCCACTGTGACCAAGCGAAGCCCTGGTCATCATGGCAAGTGTCATCCCACCAACAGCACCGGCTGCAAGAAGATGGAGTGCTGCCGTTTCGCTGAACACGTTGAAAGTCAGACTGAAGCCATAGACAAGATAGCCGATGGAAAGCAGCAGGAAAGCGGCATGAAGGATCCAGAGGATCGGACTGTCCAGCGTGACCCAACCTCTCCAACCGGACACCCGGCAGAGATTGGCAGCCCCTGCCCCCAGACACAAAATCCCGAAGACCGTTTCAGGAACCGGCAGGACACTTGCCACAGCCGACAGGACCGCGAGCAGGATACCCGCCCTGTCGAGCCAGGCTCGCGATACCGGCATTGTCCCGGCATAACCAACCCGGTTAAGCGCATTGCGCGTGAACGCGGGAACGACGCGACCACCGATGATGACGATCATCGCGGCACTGACAAAAAGACCCAGTCGAACACCGGATTCCGCCGTTGCTTCCGTCCATCCCATCCACTCGAGGTGCATCAGCAGATTGCCTGTAAAGAGCGCACTCAGCAGGAACAGGAACACGATGTTTCGGACCTGGGACTTCTTGGCCAACCGTCCGATTATGCTGGTTGCGAGGATCGGTACAAACGCCAGATCCACAACCGCAACCAGAACCGGATCGAGCAATCCGGAGAACCAGACCGCTAACCGTCCCAACAGCCAGACCGCACCGCTGCAGGTTACAAACAACGCACCGGATTCCTTGGACCCCGTCCAGTTTGGTACGGCTGTGATGAAGAACCCGGCCATGACCGCGACCGTGTAGCCGAAGACCATTTCATGGGCATGCCACAGATGCGGTGCCATGCTCATCGGCAGGGAGACAAATGCTCCACCCGCAGCATGGACGCCAAGCCAGATGTTCCATGCAAGCATCGCAATGACCGAAAAAATGCCGGCTGCAAGAAAATAAAAGCGGAACCCGGCGGACAGAACCGTCGGGAATCGGTTAGCCATCCTGGACGAGTGCGGAGGGGATGTTGCGGCCATATGTCTGCCCTTAACGGGATTTCCGGTGTGGATTGAAATCGGGACTTGCTATTCAACAAGGTGGAGTTTGGTGATGGTCGCAGCACTGGCGACAAAAAGACTTGACCATCGTCAAGTCATAAAAAAATCCTGAGTATAAACCTCATATATACACTCCCGATTGGGAGGTTTCGAAAGATGGTTCGACGAGGAATTTGGAGCTTCTATGCTTGAAAACGGATGGATGAATTTCACGGCGGCGTTTGCAGTGTTCTTTGCATCACACATGGTCCTGGTCCGCCCCCCTGTTCGCCCGGTGCTGGTGCGGCTACTCGGTCAACGAGGGTTTTCGATCGCCTACTCTGCCCTCTCTGTTCTGATCCTCTGGTGGATGATCGACGCAGCGCAGACAGCCCCTTATGTAGAACTTTGGTCCTGGGAGCCTTGGCAGAATTGGGTACCGATCCTGGCAATGTTGCCGGTCTGCCTGATTGTGGCCTTCGGCGTGGCTGTACCAAATCCATTTTCGTTTGGCGGACTTCACAATGACCGGTTCGACCCAGATCACCCGGGACTTGTTCGCTGGATGCGCCACCCGGTCCTCGTTGCACTTTTCCTGTGGTCGACCGCGCATCTGATACCCAACGGAAATCTCGCGCATGTCATCCTCTTTGGCGCGTTTTCGCTGTTTTCGCTGCTCGGTATGAAGATCATCGACAAACGGCGGCAAAGGGAAATGGGAGACGACTGGCATAAACTGCAGCAAGCAACACGCAACGCCGGATTGCCGAGCGCTTTGCCGACGATGAATGCGCTTGTCCGGCTTGTGCTCGCAGTCATCGTCTATATGGCACTCGCCCATTCCCACGTCTATTTTGCGGGCGTGAATCCCTTTGCCTGACCTGATATCCGCCGCCCGGAATTACGTTCCTGACGAAGTGTTGATCAGCTTATTCGCCACATCGCCCGGTATATGCTGAAAAACACTTGACCTGACACTCAAATTTCTAGTTAAAACTGGATATCTGGGCAGAAAATCGATATTATTGGATATGTCAATTCAAACTCAAACTGATCCGGCGCAGGAACCTTCGGCGACACAACGTGCATATCTTGCGATCCGGCGCATGATCCTGATTGGCGAATTGCCACCGGGTGAAAAGCTCAAGATCGAAAAGCTTCGCGCCATTCTGGATATGGGCGGTTCGCCCATACGCGAGGCTCTCACGCTGTTGGTGTCCGACCTGCTGGTGGAACGCCTGGATCAAAGAGGGTTCCGAACGGCCGAAATCAGTCCGCAGAACTTCACTGAAATCCTGAAGCTCCGCTGTCAGCTTGAAGAGATGGCCCTGCGCGAAAGTCTGGCCAATGCAGATCATGCCTGGGAAGACCGGCTTGTGCTCGCTCATCATCGAATGATGCGTGAACCGCGAACCAACGTGGAACGGTTTGAAGAATTGCACAAAACCTTCCATCTGAACCTGTTGAGTGCCTGCCAGTCACCGGTTCTCCTGAAGTTCTGCAATCAGCTTTATGATCTCAACATCCGCTACCGCTACCTTGCCGGAAAGGCGCTGAACTATTCCAAGCGTGATATCAGCAAGGAACACACGGACATCATGAATGCGGCGGTTGACCGGGATGCGGACAAAGCCTGCCATCTGCTGCTCGACCATTACCGCACGACCGGCGCATTTCTGGAAAAGCACTTCACCTCGGTCGCGGCAGAATAGAAGATTTTGCGGTATGGCAAGACAGGGGGCCGGACTTCGGGATTCGGCCCCCCGCCCTGTTCAGGTGCCCTCAGGCACCAGAACCAGATCGAACGAAGCGAGTTGGTACGGTCCGTCAACCTTCCCCGATAACTCAAATCCTTCTGCCGGAAACGACCCGGCCGGTTTTTCCTCGTAGGTCATGACCAGGTCTTCGCGCACGCCGAACACGGTATCCTCATCGAGATAGGGATCGTCATCTGGAAAGATCTCGGTCACCAGTGGCCGGAAACCAGAAGCCTTGACGATGTAGTGCAGATGCGACGGCCGCCACGGGTGCCGTCCGCTCGCGCGCAGGATGTCGCCTACAGGACCGTCTCCGGGAACCGTGTAACTCACCGGTTTTACCGTGGTGAAGGCATAGCGTCCGTCTTTCCCGGTCGTCTGTATGCCGTGAAAGGAATAGGTGTCCTGATCCGGATCCTGACTTGAGTACATGCCGTTTGGAGCTGTCTGCCAGATATCCAGTTCGGCACCTTCGATCGGATTGCCTTGCGCATCCCGGATGGTTCCCTCAGCCAACAGCACCTGTTCCTTGAAGTCCTTTCTCAAGTCTCCACCGAACGGTAAGGGTGGCGCACCGGTAATGTGAAAAGGACCGAGAACACTTGAAGAAGTACCCGTTGGACTGGAATGCAACATGTCGACTAGGGAAGAAAGCCCCAGAACGTCGGACAGGAGAACGAACTCATGCCGTTCGTGGTCCGAGATCCTTCCGGCCCATTCCAGAAACTCGATCCCCTTGCGCCACTCATCGTGGGTCAGGTTGGTTTCGCGGGCGAAGGCGTGCAGATGCGACACCAGACTCTGCAGGATCTCCTTCAATCTCGGGTCCGTATCCGGCCCGAAATACCCCATGAAAACGTCCGTTATGTTGTCTTTGGTGACGTGACGCATAGAATTCCTCTCCAGGACCTAATTCAGAATTGCCAGGCTGAGCGACGGCCAGCGGATCAGCGCGATCAGGACGATCAACATCACCAGGGCAAACGGGAACGCTCCGACAAAAACATCCTTCAGTGATATCCGCGGGTCATTCAATGTGGCCTTGATGACGAAACACGAAATGCCGAGTGGTGGTGTCAGAAGGCCGATTTCCGCTCCGACGACCGTGACGATCCCGAACCAGATGAGTGAAAGTCCCATTGGCTCGACCAGCGGCAGGAACAGCGGCACAACGATCAGGATGATCGACGCAGTGTCCAACAGCGTTCCGAGGAAGATCATCATCAGGACATAGATGAACATGATCCAGAAGAAGCTCATCTGGGTCTCAGTCAACAGGTCCCCAAGCTCGTTCGGCAATCCGGCCAGTCCAAGCATTCGGCTGTAGATGGAAGCCGCAGTAATCAGGAACAGGATGGACGCGGTGATATGCCCGGTCTCCAGAAGCGCGTTCCATAGGGACTTGAGCGTCAGCTTTTTCCTGACGGCAGCGATCAGCAGTCCGAGCAGGGAACCGGCTGCCCCTGCTTCCACCGGCGTCAGCCACCCGGTGTAGATCCCCCCGAGCACCGCTGTTATCAGCAGCAGGGTTGGAACGGTCTTGTCCGCGATCTCCAGAGCAGACATCCACTCCGTGTCCTTGGCAGCGCGTCCTCCAATGTAGGAAGGTGTCAACCGCCCCATGAGGAAGATGGCAACCACATAGGCAATCGCAAGCAGGATGCCTGGAACGACACCAGCCAGGAACATGTCGCCGACGCTCTGCTCGGCAACAAAGGAATAGATGATCAGCATCGCGGAAGGCGGAATGATCATGCCTAGAACGGACGATCCTGCAACCACACCCACGGCGAAACGCGGATTGTAGTCAAAGGCCAGCATCTGCGGCACGGAAACCTTGGAGAAGACCGAAGCCGAGGCGATAGAGGAACCGGTCACGGCCGCGAAGACCGCATTGGCGCCGACTGTGGCCATACCGATGCCGCCCTTGACCTTCCGAAATCCGGAATTCATCACCGTGTAGATATCCGCGCCGAGCCCGGCTTTCGACACGATCAACCCCATGAAGGTGAAGAGCGGCACAGTCGCAAACGTGTACTCCATCACGCTGTCGCCGATCGCGATTTTCAGGAGGTTGATCGCCAGATCGAAGTTGTCCCTCATCAGGATGATCGAGACGAAGGAGACAAGGCCGAGCGCTATCGGAATATAGACGCCGAGATAGACCAGAACGACGATCGCGACGACAGACAGCATACCAATTTCGATAGGTGTCACGACTTATCCTCTGGTTGTTCATTCAGGCGAACCGGATCGATTTGCTTGTCCGGGCTCAGCACTTTCATCACAAACAGGACCGTGCAGAGCGTTGCACTCAGATAGATGGCGAGTTTCACCGGCCACCAGGGCGCCGTGAACACACCCGGCACTCCGAAAAAGTCCTGTGTTTCATACATTTCGACAAATTCCGGCCAGATGGCATAGGCGACAAGCGCCATGAAAACCGCCGAAGCAAAGTTGATCGCGCGCCGAAGCGTTTCCGCCAGCTTTGGCTTTGTTGTCTGCAGGATGGTCAAGAACCCGTCCGATCGGGTCAGTCTGTTTGTCCGCACGACATCCGGCAACTGCAGGAATACGATCAGAACCATTGAGAACTGGACAACTTCCACCGCACCGCGAAAAGGCGCGTTGAAGAACCCGCGCGCTACGACGTCATAATTCACGATCATGACCAGTGCGAGCACGATAAGGGTGCCAACTGCGTTGGCGGCAATGGCAACCCAGTTGGCAAGTTGTGATAAGGCGCGAACGCCATTTTCAAGTGGACGCAGCATCCCGGCGCTCCCGCTTATTCTCGCTGCGATTACTGTGTCAGTTCAGCTGACCAGTCACGGACAGGTGTAAAGCCGGCCTCTTGCAGCTTGGCCATATACGCCTTGAGCATGTCACTGCCGGGTTCGCCCTTGGCATCCAGGTCCGCAGCCCATTCGACAGCGATATTCGGCATGTTTTCAGCCCATTGCGCCCGTTCTGCCGGGTCCATTTCGACAACTGTTCCACCAGACTCCACATAGGCCGCCCGGCTTGCATCGGCGCGGTCCATTGCAATGGCGGCAACGTGGTCGCGATACTCCACGGCGACATCCTGCAGCACTTGCTTGACTTCGTCGGGAAGCTTGTCCCAGTAGTCCTTGTTGACCGTGATGGTCTTTGAATTTACCGCTCCGAGATCTGCCTTGAGCATGTAGGGCGCGACTTCCGCGATCTTGAAGGTCTTGGCAGCTTCCGGCCACAGCATCGCATTGTCCACCAGCCCGGTTTGCAGCATGTTGTAGAAATCCGTCAGACCGCCGCGAACACCGGCAGCTCCTTCAATCCCCTCCAGATAGCGCAGGTTCATACCGGCTCCGGCAACCTTGCTCCCCTCGACATCGGACACAGACGCGATCGGCTCCTTGGAGAACACCTGATAGGTGTCCAGCACCACACCTGTCGCCAGGTAGACCTGGTTCTGGGCTTCGAATTCCTTCTGCATGGTCGGGAATTCCTTGGCGATCTCATCGACGGCCTTTGCCACCGCTCTGGAGTCCGGGGCAATGAATGGCGTAACCGCGGCAATCGCCTGGCTTGGAAGCTTGGAGGAATGGAAGATCGTCGTGACGATGCCGATGTCTCCAAGCCCCAGCTTCACCCCTTCCAGGACCCCTTTCGGCTTGACGATGGACCCGCCATAACTTTCCTGCCAGTCCATCTTGTAGTTGCCGGTTTCAGCCAGACGCTTGTCGACTTCAGGAATGAAAAAGTTGGTGAATTCCTTGACCCAGAGTGCTCTGGACGGATAACCGTCGATCACGACCGCCTTGATCGTTTCAGTCGCAAAGCCTGGCATCGCAGTCGCGCTCAAGAGCGCCATTGCCAGCGCGCTCCGCCTTGTCATTTTTCCAATCATGGCATTCTCCTCCCAAAGAAAGCGAGACCGGTCAGGCTTTCTGCCAGATCGTCTCCATTGCGGTCCCCGATTGCTCGAACAGTTTTGAAAGGGGACAATATTTGGCAACTTCATCTGCAACGGACTGAAGTTCTTCCTCGTTCAGGGATCCGTCACAGGTCACCACCTGACGCAACTCGACAAAGGGGACATCGACCTCTTCTTCAAGGGTCACGCCCCTGCGATCGAACGCGCAGGAAATTTCGATGGACAGGCGCCCGATATCGACACCCATCTTGCCGGCACATTTGTGCCCGATCACATTGGTGCAGCCGGCCAGGGCTGCCAGCGCCGCTTCTGTCGGAGCCGGTCCCAGATTGGTCCCGCCGCGTGCCTCCGGTTCATCAATCGCAAAATTCAGATCCCGGATGCCGATATCCGTTCTGGAATGGGAAATTCCCTGTCCCTTTGCGCGAAGCTTGACGACTGTTTTTTCTCTCAAGGCCGGCATGTGACCTCACAAGAACTGGCACGCCGTGTCGAACGGAAGGCGCGGAAGCTTCTGAAAAAGCGCCGTTTCGTCGGCATAGCCCAAATTGCAGAGAAAATTGGATTTCAGTGTCGTTCCGGCGAAGAACTCCTCATCGACGATCTTGTTGGAAAAGCCGGACATGGCTCCAACGTCGAGCCCGAGCGCACGCGCGGCGATCATGAAGTAGGCGCCTTGCAATGTCCCGTTCCGGAAAGCCGTTTCTTCAGAGTGTTCAAGCTTGCCTTCAAAGAAGTGCCGCCGGTCCTCATGAGGGAAAAGAAAGGGAAGCTCCTTCCAGAACTCAACGTCATGAGCAACGATCACCGTTGCCGGTGCGGACATCATCTTGTCGACATTCTTGTCCTTGAGCGCCTTGGCCAACCGCTGCTTGGCCTCCGCCGTTTCAATGAAGAAGAACCTTGCCGGACAGGAATTCATGCTCGTCGGCCCGGCCGCAGTAATGTCGTAGATCTTCTTGAGAAGTTCCCGCGGCACGGGCTTGTCCTGCCACGCATAGTGTGAACGCGCTCCACGAAGGATCAGATCAATGCCGTCATCTTCCAGCTTGCCGATCTTTTGACGGAGCTTTCGAATGGCGTCATGGGCTTCCGAACGAAGCTTTTCCAATGCCTCGCCTGAAGGCACCTTGGGCGCACGCATACTCATTCAGCAGCCTCCGTAGTCGCAATGTCTTCTTCTGCGACGATCGGGTTGGCGCAAATACCGATACCCTCGATCTCCACTTCAACGGTCTCACCAGGCCGCAACCAGCGCTGCGGTGTCTTTGCATGGCCGACCCCCGGAGGCGTCCCCATGGCCAGCAGGTCTCCAGCCTCCAGGGTTGTGAATTCCGAGATGGTGGAGATCGTGCGGGCAACGCTCCAAAGCATGTCCGAAGTCGTTGCGCTCTGCAGAATTTCCGAGCCCACACGGGATTCGATTTTGAGCCCCTCCGCTCCTTCCGGCAACTCGTCCGGTGTCACGACAACCGGACCGATGGGTCCTGTCGCATCGAAGTTCTTGCCCGGCGTCCATTGATGGGTTTTGCGCTGATATTCGCGTACCGAACCATCGTTGAAGAGCGTATAGCCGAAGACGTGCCCCAACGCGTCGCCCTCGCTGATGTGCTTGCCCCCTTTGCCGATGATGACCATCAGCTCCGCTTCGTAGTCCAGCTGTTCAGAGCAGGACGGCCTCACCATGGGTGCCCCGGCCGGGATCATCGACGTCGAACACCGCATGAAAAGCGCAGGATAGGTGGGAACGTCATAACCACCTTCCTTGATGTGATCGACGTAGTTCAATCCGAGGCAGACGATCTTGCCCGGCCGCGCAACCGGCAGGCCCGGCGTTATCGAAGCGACCGGCTCCGCGTCCACCTGGTCCTTTCCGGCAATCAGGCCCTGAAGATCCACTGTCTCATCGATCAGGGCCTTCAGATCCACGCCAACCTTGCCGTCGATCGCCGTCAGGTTCCAGGCCCACTCGCCTTCAACGAGATAGACACCCTGCCCTGACACACCCGTTCCCACTAAGAATCGCATACTAGCCTCGGTGTTTCCCTGTTTTTTGTTACTTTGACGACTATTTTTATAATTGTCAAATAATATCGATTTTTTTAGAATAGCGAAAAATAGGAGATGAAACATGCCGAAATGGGCCGACTACAAACGCATCGCCAAGGAACGCGGTGCCCTTGCTCTGGAACTTTATGTGGTGAACTCGGTTCCAGCCGGGCCGGATGTGGACCTGCCGGGCACATTGCCGGATCACCTTGCCTACCAGGCCAGACTGGAACAGGAGGGCAAGCTTGTCTTTGCCGGTCCCGTTTCCGATTTCTCGGGAGAAGACATGAACGGTGAAGGGATGATCGTTTACCGCGCGGCCTCTCTTGAAGAGGCCCGGGCTCTTGCCGCGGAAGACCCGATGCACAAGAAGGGCGTCAGGAGTTTCACTATCAGACGCTGGATGATCAACGAAGGCAGCTTCACGCTCAACATCGGACTGTCGACGGGAAAGGTGGATCTCTCCTGAGACGTGCCTTGCCCGCATTCACTCTTTTGGGGAATTGGGCGACGAGGCACGACTTAATATCTTCATGGGAGCGACTGTCTGATCCAATCTGACGCCCTGGAGAAAAACATGACGATTCTAGGTGATCTGCTTTCGACCATTTTTGAGCGCCGCTACCTCACCCTGGCGCCGGACCGGCACGACTCCCGGTCAATGGAAGAATTGATCACCGCGCTCGTCAGCGCCACTGGAGAGATCTCCGGAAGGTCAATTGCCAAGCATATTCTGAAGCGTTTCCAGGACATGGATGATGAAGGCAAGCTCGCCTTTTTCCATCACCTAGCCGGTGACATGAACATCGACCCGGAAAAGGTACGCGCGACATTGGACGCCTACGAGGCCGATCCCAGCAAGCAGACCTACCGTGCGTTCATGGCAGCCGTTGAACCGGACCGGCAGGAGCTGATCCGGCGTTTGAACCAGATACCAGGCGCAACACAGACGCTGGTTCGCATGCGCTCCGACCTGCTGCGCCTGGGTGGCCCCGACCATGAGCTGCAGGCCTTGGATCAGGACTTCCGCCACCTCTTTGTCTCCTGGTTCAACAGGGGATTTCTTGTCCTGCGCCCGATCAACTGGGAGAGCCCTGCCCACATTCTTGAAAAGATCATTGCCTATGAAGCCGTGCATGAAATCGCGAACTGGGACGATCTTCGACGCAGGCTTGTCCCTGATGATCGCCGCTGTTTCGCGTTTTTCCACCCGGCGATGCCGGACGAACCCCTGATCTTCGTGGAGGTGGCGTTGACCGCTGCCATTCCGGGGTCCGTACAGGACCTCTTGGCCGAAGACCGTGAGCCGATCACGGCGGAAGAGGCCAAAACTGCGGTATTCTATTCAATTTCCAACTGCCAATCCGGACTGGCGGGGATTTCGTTCGGCAATTCGCTCATCAAGCAGGTCGCGGCCGACCTGTCGACCGAGTTGCCGGGACTGAAGACCTTCGTGACACTGTCTCCCATCCCGGGTCTGACCAAATGGCTGAACTCGGAACACATTCCATACGAAGATGCTGACGCCAAGCAGATCAGAACGCTGGCAGCTCATTATCTCATGTCCGCCAAACGCAAGGATGGGCAGCCGCTGGATCCGGTCGCGCGTTTCCACCTCGGAAACGGTGCTCAGGTTCATGCAGTCCACGCGGAGGCGGACCTTTCCGACAAAGGACGCGACCAAGCCGCCGGCACGATGGTCAACTACCTCTACGACCTGAACAAGGTCTCGCAAAACCACGAACGGTTCGCGACAACAAAGGAAATAACAGCTTCCTCGGAGATCCGGTCTCTGGACGCCGCAGCACAAAAACAAGACCTCAGGAGACAGGAGACCGAGCAACCGTCTTCGTGACGCTCTTTTCGGACAGCACGGGCGCAACTCCGGGAGTTTCCTGTCTCTGCCTGCACACCAAAGGCTCACTTATCAGAGATTTCCGGAACCGTTCGGCTGGTACCTGGTATCCTTCGGCCTGATGCGTAGTGACCATCTTGCCGCGCAAGTGGAAAAGTTCTTTAAAGCTCTGGCTCCCAACGCTGTTCACGCGCGGGCAGACTTCGTCTTGCTGTTGCTCAATACCACCATGCGCAGAGGACCTGAGCCCCTCAGTGAATACAACGGAGTAGCTGGCTGAGCATACGCTTGCCTTTCCCCTCTGCCGCCAATGGCTCTCATCAATCGAGTTCGATGCGGACACCGGTTCGTCATGAACACAACCGGCATCCCTTGACCCGCCTCTTCTCACTTACTTCCCGTCGATGAATTATTGCAAACCAAATAAAAATCGATATTATTAAAAGAAAAAAATTTAAATCGATGGAGGGAGCAAATGTCACGAAATCTGGTTTCTGCAATTCTCTTCGGAGCAGGTGTTTTCGCGGGCGGTGGCGCAATGGCGGAAAACTGTCTGAAAGTCACGCTGACCGGCACCCAGGGCGGGCCGCCTGTCTTTCAGGGACAGGCGGGTGCCGGCACGCTGGTTCAGTACGGAACGGTTGAAAACAAATGCAATGATGTCCGGCTGCAATTCGATACCGGACGTGGCACAACACAGCGCCTCAGCCAGGCAGGCGTTCCCGTCGGGAGGCTCGACGCTGTCTTCCTGACGCATCTTCACTCCGACCACACCGAAGGCCTTGCCGACATGATGCAGCTTCGCTGGCACTTCAACTCCGGCGGCCCCAAGGTAGATCTGGTCTGCAGCGAAGAAACGAAATCGCCTCTCGGTTTCTCCTTGAGCTGCGAGCGTTTTGCCAGACACATCGGAGATGCTCTCATCAAGTCAGGTGAAATTTCACAGCGACTTGCCGAAAACAAAAAACGCCTTCCAGGAGGTCCCGCCGACCTGATCGAGGTGAAGGATTTCAAGCCGGAGGAGGAAGCACAGGAGGTCTGGTCCAAGGGAGATGTCAAGGTGAGCGCGATCCGCTCAACCCACATTGCCGGTCACGCTTCGTATCGCGTGGATACACCTGCCGGAAGCGTCGTCATCGGCGGTGATGCAGGCAACGATACGCGCAAACCTCCTCGGAAAACATCAACCTCCGATCAGGTGGAGAAGTTGGCAAAGGGGGCAGACATTGTTGTGCATTCCACCATACATCCGGTCATGGGACCCGATGGAGGAACCGGCTTCCCACCGCCGATCTATTTCCGGCAGAGCAATGCCACCGATCTTGGCGGGTTGGCAAAACGGGCCGGTGTCAGCCATCTGATGCTGACACACCTCATCCCCCCCGTGGGTGCGCCGCGCCAGGGCCCGTACAAACTGCCAGATGGTGCCCTGACCGAGGACGACTATCGCTCGTCAGTCGTGGACAGCGGATTTGAAGGAGAAATCACCGTCGGATCGGATCTGGCGTCGGTAACCCTCACCCAGGAAAACTGACATCGCCTGATGCATACCGGAACAGACAGGCTGGCTTTCGCCTTCGCAAAGCCAGCCTTTGTCTTGAATGGCCGTGAAATTCTTTAATCCGATACCGTGATGGTCGCCAGCTCGTTCAGCCGTCTTGCACAGCGGTCCGCCAGATCAGCGAGAAACTTCAGGCTCTCCGCATGATCACGCATATCCTGATCGGAAAGCTTCCGCTGACCGATGTTCTCCAGGTCAGTCAGGAAGGACACGCCGGAGACAAGATGCTGGTAGTCCTCCTGAACGATCCTGATCAGCTCCTTGCGCCGCTTGAGCATCTGCCAGGCTTCAATGGCGACGATCGTCCGGTCGAGTTCTTCCTTGCAGTCGCAAGGCATGTCCAGTCTCGCAAGTTCACGGTGGATCTGTTCAATGAGATCCCGGTCTGCCCGGCTGAGCAGACCACCTTCAGTTTTTAAGCCGGTATTGCTGTTTTCTTCCATCCCGCTTCACCCGACAAGTAAGCGTTGCAGAGCGGTCCGGGCAGTTTCAACTCGCCCAACCGCGCCTCGAATTCCTCCAGACCGATCTCACTATCGAGGTACCGGCGAAACACCCGGCTTACCTCAACCATGTCCAATGTGTGAGGTGACAAGCGCAACCGTTTGATCCCGAGGGCACTCAGATGCCCGCTGGTCAAGCCGGAAAAGTGGCAGGCATCCGACATTGTCTGAATGCCATTTGCGGCCAGAAAACGCTGACCATCCAGTGTCGCCACATCCATGCCGTCCGGATCCTGGTCGCACACAAACTGGCAGGAATCCTTTCGCAGGCCATGCGCCCTGGCGTGATAACACCGCGATGACAGTGCCAACGGCAAGCGTCCGAACGCAAACAACTCCACTTCGACATCCGGCACCAGGGCGGACATCTTGCTGATCGCCGACAGCGGCAGCTCGACCGGCGGACACCAGGTTACTGCGCCACGCCCGGCCAGAAACGCCAGGCTGGATTCGTTATAGACATTCAAAAACGGCCCAACGGCAAAGTCCTCGCCTCCCCGTGCCGGTACCATGGACATGTCGTTGATTTCGATCGCCATGTCATATGCGGCCTGTTGGCTCAGGATATCCCGTTCCCGCTTGTTGACCGGCTGAGCGAGGGTTGACAGCACGACATCCTTGCCGGCCGCTGTCAGAACCTCAATTGCCTCCGGCCACACCTTGTCGGTAAAGGGCATGCGTTTGCCACACACGACTTCGCCCAGGTAAACTCGCTCGACCTCCGCTTCGTCGGCAATCCGCTTGTAGAAATCGAGAAGTTGTTCTGCAGACCAGTTGAACAGGCACGGGCCAAGCGCAAGTTCGATTTGAGACGAGTTCGCCATCGTTTACCGCCAGGTCTTCTTGTACGAACCGGCCGTCTGCTGGCCACCTTCGGAGAATGATTTGAGTGTTGCGATTGCCGCGCTGGCATCCATGCCGCTGCTCAATCCGTCAACAGCCTGACGGAACGCGCTGACAACACCCGCGATATAGGCCTTGCCGCGTTGACGCCCTTCAATCTTGAGCGCGGTCACACCAGCTTTCGACAACTCCTCAAGCAGTTCGAATGCGTTGAGACTGACGGGATCCTCAAACAGATAACCGCTTTTGCCCAGCGCGGAAAACTGTCCTTTGCAAAGCGTGGGATATCCGGCCGGCTGGCCGGCCTCGAAACTGTCGATGGTGAAACCGCCGAGTCTGGCTTGAAGACGCCCGGTTGCATCTTCCTTGTAGTCAACATGATCAGGCGGCGAACACACCCCCGTCAGGTTGGGAGACTTGCCGGTCGCATAAGAAGACAGCGAACACCGCCCTTCGGTCATCACGCAAAGCCCGCCGAAGACAAATACCTCGGTTTCGACGTTGATTTCCTTGTTCAGTGCAGCGATTTCCGGAACGGAAAACACCCGCGGCAGCACGACCCGCTTCACACCAAAAGTTTCTGCATAAAATCGGATGGCTTCGGGAGAGTTCGCAGCAGCCTGAACCGACAGATGAAGCCGCACGTCCGGGTGCTTGTCTGCGGCATGTTCCAGAACGGCGATGTCGGCAGCAATCACTGCATCCGCGCCGCTTCCCGCTGCGTCATCGACAGCCCTTTGCCAGATGTCGACATTGCCTGCTCTGGCAAATGTGTTGATTGCGACCAGAACCTTTGCCCCGCGCTGATGCGCATAGACCACACCTTCGGCGAGCTCCTCCGGTGAGAAATTCAGACCGGGAAAGTTGCGTGCATTGGTTTCGTTGGCAAAGCCGCAATAGATCGCGTCCGCACCAGCATCGGCAGCGGCCCTCAGTGCCGCCGGTGTTCCGGCCGGACAGACAAGTTCCATCCGATTTCTTTCCTCAACCGACATCAGTGCCTGGGCTCCAAAGAACCCGTTACACCGGAGGATCGCGCCGCCAGCCACCTCGCCTTATCGAGTATCTGGACGCTGACCTTGTTCACCCAGTCGGCGGATTGACCGGTCAGTCCGAAGAATTCGCCCGGGCTCAGCTCTGCATCTTCAAGCGTGTTTCGAAGAGCCAGGACATATTCCGTCTTGCCTTCGATCCTCAGATCTCTCGTGAAAAACAGAGCGTCGCCGTCATACGTCCCGTCCAGCAGACCCAGCAAAACGAGAAAGGGTGCCCGCACCACCGCCTCGGCGTTGGAGATCTTGTTCTTGTCGCAGATCGTTACGCTCGATTTGGTGTTGTCCAGAGAAAGCAGAAACGCATGTGGCATGTCGTCCGGCACGATAGCAATCGGAACCTTGACCACTTCGCCCAGGCGCCGCAGCAGTTCCGGACGCCGCGCCACCAGCTGCTTGGTCAACCTGGAAAGCAGCATTTCCATCGGCGTTCGCGGCAACGGTGCAATAAGGGTCGAAACAAGGGGCGGGAGACTAAGGGCAGAAGAAGGTCTGGGCATATGAATCTCACTTTCGGTGCCAGACCGTAATTCAGGTGTCTCTTCGCGAGACTTGACAATTATCAAGGTGGATCCGGAAAGTTTCGCTGATACCGGCGCACGACAAAGGCAAAGACAGCCCTGCCGAGGCTGCCCGATCTGAAAGTGCTCCGGAGTTCCATGAGCGGCCGCGACCTTCCCCCTTTCCGCAACTTGCGAGAATTTCAGGCTTTCCTGGAGGCTGAAAACGATTATCAACGGCTGCATGTTCCGGTGGATGTGCATCTGGAAGCAACCGCCTTGCATCGGAAAGTGATCGCCCAGGGCGGCCCGACGCTTCAATTGACCGCACCCAGATCCAGCACACAGTCCGGCTTCGCGGCATCACTGCTGGTAAACCTGTTCGGAACCCGCAAACGGGTCGCCAACGGTCTGGGTCTCAAACCTGACAGCTTACCTGAGCTCGGTGATTTCCTGGCCTTCCTGCGCTCCCCTCAACCACCTGCATCTCTGCGCGAAGCCTACAAGCTGTTCCCCGTCGCAAAGGCAGGGCTAAACACACGGCCGAAGAAAGTCAGTTCGAACAAGTGCCTGCAAAGCGTTGAACCCGATCTTTCGCAGTTACCAGTCCAGACATGCTGGCCCGGAGATGCCGGACCGCTGATCACCTGGGGCATTGTTGTCACCAGGACACCCGGCGCCGACGATCCGAGAACCTACAACCTTGGCATTTACCGCATTCAGGTTCTTGGCCCGGATGAGGCAATCATTCGCTGGCTTCCCTTTCGTGGTGGTGCGCAGCACTATCGTCAGTGGCAGCACAGGCGCGAAGCAATGCCTGTGGCAGTCGTCATAGGCTGTGATCCTGCAACGCTCCTGTCCGCCGTCATCCCTGCCCCGGGCGACCTCAGTGAATTGGCTCTGGCCGGCATATTCAATGAAGCGTCCTCGCGGCTGGCACCCTGCCGGACAATTGCAATGCACGTCCCGACAAGTTCGGAAATTGTGTTGGAAGGCGAAATTCAGCCGGGTGAAACCGCACTTGAAGGGCCGTTCGGTGACCACACCGGCTATTACAACGACGCCGCTCCCTATCCCGTCTTCCGCCTGAGCGCCATGAGCATGCGCAAGGACCCGGTTTATCTCTCTACCTTTACCGGTCGCGCTCCCGACGAACCTTCGGTGATCGGCGAGGCCATGACCGATATCTTTCGACCGATCCTGCGTCAGGCGATTCCCGAAATTGTCGATGTGTATTTGCCGCCGGCAACTTGCTCCTACCGCTTTGCGGTTCTGCAGATCGACAAGTCTTATCCGGGTCAGGCCCGGAGGGCGATGATGGGGTTCTGGTCCCTGCTGCCGCAGTTTTCCATGACCAAGTATGTCATTGTCGTCGACAGGGACATCGACATCCGCAACTGGGATGACGTGATGTGGGCAGTCGCCACACGGTCCGACCCTGAACGGGACCTTCTGATCCTTGAACGAACGCCTGTCGACCAACTGGACTTCGCCAGTCCGCTGGAGGGGTTGGGAGGCAAACTCGGCATCGACGCGACGGTTAAGTTTGGAACGGAAACCTCGCGTGCCTTCGCGGAAAAACTGACGATGCCATCCGATGTCGAAGCCCGTGCGGAACAGCTGTTTGCTCAACTGACGAACGCCAGACCATTGGAGACCGCAGCACAATGAAACCGGCCAAACGCGTCGTAGTCGGCATTTCGGGAGCCTCGGGAGCAGCCCTTGCCCTTGAAACCCTGCGTCTTCTGACAAAGCTTGAGATCGAGCGATATGTCACGGTCACGGCGGGAGCGGAACAGACCATTCGACATGAACTCGGTCCCAAGGCGAGAGACGAAATCACCGCGCTTGCTACACGCGATCTGCCCCCGACCGATCTTGCCGCACCGATTGCAAGTGGATCGTTTCCAGTGGATGCGATGCTCGTTGCCCCCTGTTCCATGCGCAGTCTTGCCGCCATTGCCTATGGCACCGGAGAAGGCTTGCTGGCCCGGGCGGCGGACGTCACCTTGAAAGAACGCCGTCCCCTTGTGCTGCTTGCCCGCGAGGCACCGTTGCATGAAGGACATCTGGAAGCGATGCTGAAGGTCACCCGCATGGGTGCTGTCGTCTCTCCCCCCGTTCCTCCGTTTTATTCCGGTCTTGAAGGTCTGGAGGACATGACTCACCAGATCGCTGCCCGTGCATTGTCAACGGCAGGTATCGATCCGGGTGGTGCTCTTCGCCGATGGCAAGGCCATTTCGGCAGCCAGTGAAGCTATCCGGAACGTCGTTTCTATTTGAAAAAGAATAGCATTCGGCCACCAAATCGGCGCATTCGCAGCCCATCCAGTGCCCTTGAGACGGAGCAGGTGCGCGCGCGACCGCCCGGCCACTGATAATATTACCAATGAGTTTTTAGCTGCGATGACAATCGATTTTGCGCAGATTTTCCATCAGGATTCCGTTCTGGTGATTTTCACGATTATTGCGATCGGGTACCTGCTCGGCAATATCAAGATCGCACGGTTTGAAATTGGCGTAACCGGAGGCGTCCTTCTGTGCGCGCTGCTGTTTGGTCACTACGGTTATAAGATTGACCCGATCGTGCAATCGATTGGCTTCACACTGTTTATCTATTCTGTCGGTTGGCAGGCCGGTCCGCAAATCCTGAATGTTCTTCGCCAGGACGGACCGCGATACCTGGTCCTGACGGTGTTCATGGCAGCCGGCTCGTTCCTGCTGGTTCTCGCACTGGCCGGACTGGTTGACCTGCCCAATACGTTTGCCGCCGGGCTGATGGCCGGAAGTCTGACCAGCACGCCAACGCTTGTCGGTGCGCAAAATGCCGTGTCGTCCGGCCTTGTTACGCCGCCCCAGGGCTCATCTGCCGACAGCCTCATTGAGAGCATCAGCGTCGCCTACGCCATCACATATATTTTCGGCACCGTGGGCCTGTTGCTGGTCGTGAAAATGCTGCCGAACCTGCTTCGGGTCGACCTGGTCGCAGCCGCTGAAGCCTTCGCGAAAGAACGCGGCTTCAGCACCAAGTCCAACGAAAAACATGTGGCCCGACCGATCCTGCGGGCTTATCTGGTCAGCAACGAAGCCCATCAGGGCAAGACCATTTCTGAAATTCTGGAAGCAACGGCAGGCCCCCATGTCAGTCTGAAATCGATCTACCGCATCAAACGCGGCAACGAGATCATCACCCCTCAATTCGAAACAGTGATCGAGCTGGGCGACAAGATTGCAGTCTTTGCAACGCCGGAAGAACACGCCAAGGCAAGAGAACTTTACGGATTGAGTGGAGAAGTTCTGGACAGGGATCTGACGGATGCCGTTGTCGATGTTGCCGAGGTTGTGGTGACCAACCCGGAAGTGGTCGGCAAGCCCCTCAGTGAGGTCGGCCTCTACACCAAATTCGGCTGCTACCTGACAGAAATGACCCGTTCGCAGATCGCAATGCCGCTCAGCCCGGGCACGGTCGTTCAGCGCGGTGACGTCATGGTGGTCGCCGGAGAGAGAAACGCGCTTGATCGCATGGTGGCTGCGGTGGGAGCCGAAGACCGCAAGGCGGTTGAAACCGACTTGCTGACCTTTGCCGCCGGTATCGTCTTCGGTCTGATCATCGGCCAGATCACCGTCAAGCTTGGCAATGTCGATGTCGGCATGGGAACAGCCGGCGGTCTGCTGATCTCCGGAATTTGCGTCGGCTTCCTGCGAGCCAACCGCCCGACTTTCGGCAGAATGCCCGCAGCTGCCCGCTTCATCCTGATGGAACTGGGGCTGCTTCTGTTCATGGTCGGTGTTGGTCTCAACGCCGGCGGAGGTATTGTCGAAGCCGTCGGCTCTGTCGGACCGGTCCTGTTTCTGTGCGGCGTGGTCGTTACCTGCCTGCCACTGCTGGCCGGATACGGCTTCGGGCGTCTGGCGCTGAAGATGAACCCGGCCTTGCTGCTTGGCGCCTTGACCGGAGCCATGACCAGTACCCCGGCACTCGGCATTGTGCAGCAGGCGGCCAAGAGCACAGTCCCTGCCCTCGGATACGCGGGCACTTATGCGCTGGCCAATGTCCTGCTGACGCTCGCCGGGACACTGATCATGATCATGTAGTCATGATGTTTGCTTCACGATACGCAACTGTCGCCCGGCTCAGGGCTTCGGTCGTCCCGACAACGCTGCCGTCAGTCTTGCATCTTCCAGGTACGGGTCGTTTCCAAAGCGGATAATTCCTTGCCGCTGGACCCAGACCGACTGGTGCGAGACAACCGCCATCAAGCCGCCGCGGGCGGGAAAGGTGATCGTGTCCCGACGCGAGATCCTGTTGGACAACCCTTCTTCGGGAAAAACTCTCGGCTCGATGATGTGTTCCAGGATGTCCAATCCGTCGACAATGCCGAATGCCGTCTTGGGAAGATAGGGATTGCAATAGGTGTCGCCCTCGGGTGCTTCTGCCAGATCGAACAGGGACAACCGCTGCTCCTGCCTCAGGCGATAGGCATAATCGCCTAGCGGGTTCTCTTCAGACGACGGGAGAAAAAGCGCGTATTGCTCCCGATTGGGAGCCCTTCGCAAATCCTTGAGGGTTGCCTGGTTCCACGGCAAGGCGTCCAGCGGCACTTCTGCACCGCTGCGCCTGAGGTAATACCCAGCTTCCTCGACTTCCTTGGGGTCCTTCTGAAGGCGTGGAAGCAACTCCTTTCCGAAAAACTCCCACGAAACCCGCCAGGTGGGGTGGAATGTAACCGCCTCGATGGTTGTTGCCGTCGTCGCGTAATTCCGGTCAGGACAATTGGCATACGCCGCCCCTTCCTGGATGACGCGCCCGTCTTCCAGAAAGACAAACCGGTTCTCGCCCTTGTTGATGAAAAGCTGCAGCCGGGCATATTCATTGGGGATCCAGCGGATACGCTCCATTGCGTTGGAAACCTGCTCAATTCGCCTATCGACAGGGATATTCAACGCCTTGATCAAGGCGGCATCGACTTCTGCGGACAAAGGCAATCCGTATCTGTGCTGCGCCTGGGCGACTGCAAAGGCCAGTCGCTTGTCAAAGGTTTCATCTGTCGTCGCCTCGGCCAATAACCCGCCTTCATGAAGACGTCGCCGCAATGCCGGTATCCGGGTGTCTGACTGTCCGGCGATCAGATTCTCGCCAGGCTCCAGGTAGGTAAAGCCGTCACTTTCCCTGATGTTCTGCAGGTGCTGCAGATGGCCTTTGAGGCGCTGATATGTATCGTCTTGCGGCTGCCAGCTTGCGACGAAGCCATCAAGGTCCTCGGACGTTGCAAGACGCTGCAAAGCGTCATGACCGTCGATCGAGTTGTAAGGCATGTAGGCATCGGGATAGAGCACTCGCGGCGACACCCTGCCCGCTCGCAGATCATTGGCGAAGTCCAGAAAATGCCCGGTATAGAGAAGCTCGACCCATGCGGCTTCAGACGGCGTTAGCTCACCTGACAGGGAGCCGGATGCCTCAACAAGCACTTCATGCGGATAGTCTTCCGGTCGCAAACCTTCCTGTCCGGCTGCTTTCATCAGCTGCGTGAGCTCCTCGCCGCGCGCCTGATCCAGCCACAGGAGTTCGGCTTCCTCCGATCCGTAGTATTCCGATATCGCCTTCCGGCGCTTTTCGACGATCAGAGGAAGCCGTTCCGGATCGTTTAGAATTCGGCGAACGTCTTCCAGCGAAGTGTTCGCTGCCACTTCCGCAGGGTGCAGCACTAAGCCGATGGCCAGAAAACCGAAGGTCAAGATTGTCCGCATGGACCGACCGGAGCTTGGCCGTGCGCTATCCCCCCCTGACGAAAAGCACCCCGCTTCCCCTGCATGATCGGTTCGCCGGTGCAGCTTCATCACTGCATTTGTCCCGTGCCCTGCATTCATCCCAGATCCTCGCTTTTGAAAACTTCGGATTGACTGACGCAATTTGTACGCGCAGGTCGTGCAATCGGATGCTAGCGGGGAAACGCGCCAAGTGCCAAGCACAGAGTTTTCATTGTTGCCGGCGTAGGCAGCATTCCTGCAGACTTGTCACACAGCGATGCCGCCGCGCCGACATGCGCTAACCAACGGATACTGCTTAAGTCGCTTCCAAACGCACTCAATGTTGAATGGATGGCAGATACTGAGAAGTTGGCGCATCCCACCTTCAGATCCGGCCGTCATCTTCAAAAATGAAAAACTCTGGACCCTGCCAGCAATTGAACCTACGCTCGGTTGCACACAATTCCTAGCTGCCATTTAAAGAAGCTCCTTCAGCCTGCTCCGATGTCCAAAACGATCACGACGTTCCGGGCATGGATGTGCTGACGAAGAGATCAATGATTGGCGGCAGAATTCGATTTTTCGAAAGGGATGGACGAACGATTTCGAGATCAGTGATTTTCATTTTCACAGGAGAAATCCATCGCTGCCGCTTGAGAACCCAGTTGGAGGAGGCCAGCAAACTGGCGCCGAAATCCACGTCCATTTTGACATTGAAAGGGAAAAATTCAGATGACTGAGCAGACACATATGGACTGTTCGTCCGCAAATCCACCTGCAGACTTCACGCCCCCGATGAAAGCCTTGTGGTGGCTCAAAAAAGGCGACTGGCAGCTTGGGCCGGAATGGGAAAAGGCACACGCCATCTGCCAAGGTGCTGAAGGCGAGAAGTCTCACGACTGGGTCCATGCGCTTTGCCACCTGATCGAAGGCGATCAGGAAAACGCGGCTTACTGGTTCACCCGGGCAGGCAAACTGTTTGACAACCATGATCCTGTGGCGGTCTGGGAAGAGATCGTGGCGTCGCTCCGGTAGCCACCGGCCTTTTCGCGACCAGCGGAGTGCCAGGTTAGCGCTCGATAGGCATCCCGACCATGCTGCCCCATTCCGTCCACGACCCGTCATAGACCCTGACATTTTCAAAACCGAGCAGCTCGGTCATTGCAAAACTGGCCAGGGTCGCCCGGTGTGCGAGCCGGCAATATGAGATGACCTTCTGACGCGGGGACGTGACGAATTTGGAGACAATCTCCCGGATCTCTTCGGGAGACTTGAACGTCGTATCATCGTTGAGAAGACTGTCGAAAGGCACGTGCCGGGCTCCTGGCACCCGCCCATAACGTTCCGCCCCGACATCGGGCTTTCCGGGAAGCCCCACCCGTTCACCGCAATATTCTTCGAGAGATCTGTGATCGAGAATGACCGTGCCAGTTTCTGAATTCGCTTTTCTGACCTCTTCCCGCCCCGCTCTGATATGCCCGGCTCCCAGCCCAATGGTGTAGCTTGTCGCCTCAACTCTAGGAATGTCCCGCGTTACGGCACGGCCCTCCCGCTGCCACCTGACCTTGCCGCCATCAAGCATCCTGACATCGGCATGCCCGAACAGCTTGAAGACCCACCACGCATAGGTCCCGAATTGCACCGGCGCACCGTAGAACACCACCGTCGTGTCAGCCGATATACCTGCGTCCCCAAGACGGGCTGCAAAGTCGTGCTCGGTCGGAAAGTTGCGCTCCAGCGGGTCCCATAGCGCCTCCTTCCAGTTCCAGCCCAGCGCACCGGGAACATGTGCGGCTTCATAGTCGTCAAGGCCGTCCCAGTTGATCTCTATCAGCCGGACTTTCGGATCGGATGCGTGTCTGGCAACCCAATCGCAATTAACCAGGGACGTCATGGGCTCAGCTCCGTGCAAAAATTTACGATCAAAAAAACGGTCTTCTGAACTATGCCACACCTGTGTATGCCAGTGTCCAGCCTGGTTGCGTCTGTGGCATTCCTGAATGTTTTGCGAATTGGCGACCATGAGCTCCAGCCGCTGCAATGCTTTCCCAAACAGCTGGCATCGTCTGCTCAATGCCCGAGGACCGCCAGTATGCAATCGAGTTGGTCTGCTGTCTTCATGCGCACAGCGGGAGCCCGCTCGACCTTGATTATTGCCAAAAAAGCAACTGATCTTTAGTAAAATTCAGTGTTGAAAAAGGTGTCATCTTTCCCTATCGCCTTCAAATCACCTTCAGAAGGGAAAGAAACGCATGATCGTCCAACATCCGGAAAGCTTCTATATCGACAGGAAATGGGTAGTGCCCTCGGGGTCGAAGCGGCTCGCAGTTGAAAATCCGGCAACGGAAGAAATGCTGGGTTCAATCGCACTGGGCGGAGCAGAGGATGTCGAACGCGCTGTAAAGGCCGCGCGTGCGGCATTTCCAACGTGGTCGTCTTCTGACATCAGCGAGCGCAAACGCCTTCTGGAGAATGTCCGGGACGTCTACATCCGCCGCCGCCGGGATCTTGCCGACGCGGTAACCCTCGAGCTTGGATGTCCGACGGATCTTTCTTACGGGGTTCAGGCAGGAAGCGGCGCTGCGCAGATAGACGCTTTCCTGAAGGCCATGGACGATATCCAATGGATTGAAAGACTGGCAAACGGCGACGAGCTCCACCGCGAAAGCAAGGGCGTTGCCGGATTGATCACGCCCTGGAACTGGCCACTCAACCAGATTGGACTGAAGGTGTTTGCAGCGCTGGCGGCCGGCAGCACCATGGTCCTGAAGCCAAGTGAAATCACACCTTTCAATGCCATGCTCTTTGCCGAAATCCTGGACGAGGCTGGATGCCCGAAAGGTGTGTTCAACCTGGTCAACGGACTTGGTAACGACGTTGGCGCAGCTCTCGTTTCGCACCCGGATGTCGACTGCGTCTCCTTTACCGGATCAACCAAGGCTGGCCGTCTTATCTATGCCGCTAGCGCTGAACGTATCAAGCCTATCTCACTGGAACTGGGTGGAAAATCACCCTGCATCCTCTTTGCCGACTGCGATGTGGCAACGCGTATCAAGCAGACATTAAAAGGGCTTTTTTCCAACTCCGGCCAGAACTGCAACGGGCCGACACGACTGCTTGTAGAGCGCTCTGCCTATGAGACCGCGAAGTTGGCTGCCACTGAAGTGACCGCCAGGACTGCTGTGGGAGATCCGCGCGCGGCCGGAGATCACATCGGCCCAGTTGCCAACAGAAGACAGTTTGACCACATTCAGAGGCTGCTTCAGTCTGCCCTAGACGACGGCGCCGAGCTGCTGACCGGAGGCCTTGGAAAGCCGGACGGTATTGAACGAGGTCACTATGTGCGACCAACGGTCTTTGCCGGCGTCGACAACAGCATGGCCATTGCCCGGGAAGAGGTTTTTGGCCCAGTCGCAGTGCTCATTCCCTTCGACACGGAAGAAGATGCAATCGCCATAGCTAATGACAGCGACTTCGGCCTGGCGGCATATGTTCACACCGATGACGCGGAGAAACTTGCCCGCGTGGTCCGACGTATGCAGGCGGGCATGGTATTCAAGAACGGGAACTACCTGTCAGCGGGCAGTCCGTTCGGGGGTGTCAAAATGTCGGGGATCGGCAAGGAAGGCGGCGTGATGGGGATTGAAGAGTTCCTCGATGCAAAACTCGTCGCCTGACGGAGCACTCCTTGCAATGCATTAAACAAGAAGCCCGGCCGGATTGGTCGGGCTTTTTCATTTAGTAAAATTTAGTAAATAATTTGACTCTCAATAGTAACGTTACTAATGTCAACGCTCAACAGGTTTCAACGGCACTTGAGTGAGTTATGCGGCGCATTACAGGTTTGAATGAAGGGTGGCTCTTTCGCGACCCGCTTGCCCAGGCAAAAGACAACACCGGAAGCGGTGAGATAGAGATCTCGATCCCGCACTCCGCGGTTGAGCTTCCCTTCAACTATTTTGACGAAACGACCTACCAGCGCGCCTTTGAATATGAGCGCCAAATCCCCTGGCAGGAAGACTTCGCCGACAGAGAAGTCTACCTGCACTTTGAAGGCGTGATGGCTGACACCCGTGTTTCACTCAACGGAACCGAGCTGATCCATCACGCCGATGGCTACACCCCGTTCAGTGTCCGGCTCAGCGAGCACCTGACGCGAGGGACAAACCGTCTGACCGTTTCCATCGACGGTTCGGAAAATCCTGATATCCCCCCCTTCGGCGGCAGGATTGATTATCTGACTTACGCGGGAATTTATCGGGATGTCTGGCTGATGTCATTCGCCCGCGTGTTCGTGAAATCCGTCAAGATTGAAACGCCGAACGTTCTGGCAGACAGGAAATCGATAACCGTCACTGGCCGCATCGAAAATCCGCAAGACCTCCCCTATGAAGGCAAAGTCAGCGTCGTTCTGCTTGACGCGGAGGGTCATGAAATTGCCGAAAGCAGTCAGGCTATTCAAGACGGAAACAGCTTCCTGTTCCGTCTGACCGACCTGGAGAATATCACGCTGTGGGACATCGAAACTCCCACCCTCCACACACTCAAAGTCACCCTGGAAACGGACCACGGCACTGATACATACGAGGAGCGCTTCGGCTTCCGCGACGCCCGGTTCACACCAGATGGCTTCAGGCTGAATGGCAGACCTCTCAAGATTTTGGGCCTCAATCGGCATCAGTCCTTCCCGTACACCGGATATGCGCAGGGCCGCGCGTCTCAGGAGAAGGACGCGGAAATCCTGAAGTATGAACTGGGCTGCAATCTGGTTCGGACGTCGCACTATCCGCAATCGAAATGGTTCCTGGATCACTGTGACCGCATCGGCCTCCTTGTGCTGGAAGAAATTCCCGGTTGGCAGCACATCGGCGGCAAGGTCTGGAAAGAAGAAGCCGTTCGCAATGTTGCCCGAATGATCGAACGCGACTGGAACCATCCATCAATTGTTTCCTGGGGCGTGAGGATTAACGAGTCGGAGGACGATCACGCGTTTTATGCCGCGACCAACTCTCTCGCACGCGAGCTTGATCCAACGCGCCAGACATGCGGCATCCGCAAGCATGCGGGCAGCGAGTTGCTCGAAGATATCTACACCATGAACGACTTCTCCTTGTGCAGCGATCTCCTGCCGGAACGCACGCCTTTGCTGCCGCCGAGAGCGATTACCGGGTTGGAGAAGGATGTTCCTTATCTGGTGACCGAATTCAACGGTCATATGTTCCCCACCAAGGCAGGCGACAACGAACTTCGGCAGGTAGAACATGTCACCCGTCACCTGGAAATCATTGATGCAGCCTTCGCCAATCAGAACATTGCCGGTTGCATCGGCTGGTGCATGTTCGACTACAACACGCACAAGGACTTCGGCTCCGGCGACAGGGTGTGCCATCACGGTGTTCTGACGATGTTCCGCGAACCCAAATTCGCCGCCTACGCCTATGCCAGCCAGACATCTGCGGAGAAACGTACGGTCATGAAGCCGGTGACCTACTGGTCGCGCGGCGAAAGAGATATTGGCGGCGTGCTGCCGCTGATGATCCTGACCAATTGCGATGAGGTTGAACTGCAGTTTTCCGATGGCACAAGACTGCGCAAAGGCGGTGACCGCGAGCGCTTCCCGCATCTGCCGCACCCGCCGGTGATCTTCAGCAAAGCAGATGTCCCCGATGACGCACTGGGGAAATGGGGGCTGAAATGGCAGGGCGTGACCATCAACGGATATATTGCAGGGACAGTGGTCGAAACCGTTGAATTCGTTGCAGAACCCGTGGCGTCCCGGCTCGAGATTGCTCCGGATTTGACGGTGCTCCAGGCAGACGAGCGTGAGGAAGTCCGCATCATTGTCCGCGCGCTGGATCAGGCAGGCCAGGTTCTGCCGTTTCTTTCCGACCAGATTTCCATCTCGGTGGACGGGCCGGCCGAGTGTCTTGGGCCACCACATTCGCCGCTATCAGGTGGCACAACCGGCTTCTGGGTTCGGGCAACCGGAGAAAGCGGCAACATTCGGGTAAGCGTATCCTCGAGCCGTTTTGAAACGGAGCAAGTTGTTCTTGAGGCGAAACGCGGTGAAAGGCCGCCAGCACGCAAGGGCAATCACCATATCCGGGCACTCGCTTAGCAACGCCCGTCACATCTGACTTCAGCACCAGGGAAAGGCCGTGACCCTCCCTGCCCAGCAGGCTCGCCCTGCCGGGAACGGATTGTGCTGTCCGGCGGAATGGTCGCCAAAGCCGCCTCGGCGGATGCGACCGGGTTTCAACCCGTTCATTCAAGGGAGGAAAGAGAATGAACATATTGCATAGACTAAGCACTACCATTTCGGCCGTCGGCCTGCTGCTTGCCGGCAGCTTTGGCGCCCTGGCCGCAGACAGGCTGACCGGAGACCTGAAGATCTTCCTCGATACGTCCAACCCCGCGCCACGGGCGGCCATGGAAGGTATGATCGATCGCTTTCAGGAGATGCACCCGGATCTGAACATCTCGACCACCATCATCGACAGCGAAGCCTACAAGACGCAGATCCGGAACTTCCTGAGCGCCAATCCGCCTGACGTGACGACCTGGTTTGCGGGCAACCGCATGCTGCCCTATGTCGAAACCGGCCTGTTTGAGGATGTGTCGGATATATGGACCGGAGAGCTCGCAGAAGACCTTGCCTCGACGAAAAAATCCATGACCATCGACGGCAAGCAATGGGGCGTCCCCTACACCTATTATCAGTGGGGTGTTTACTACCGGGAGGACATCTACTCCGAACTTGGATTGGAACCACCGAGCAACTGGCAGGAGTTCAAGGACAATTGTCAGAAGATCCTCGATTCCGGCCGGAAATGTTTCTCCATAGGCACCAAGTTCCTGTGGACCGCCGCCGGCTGGTTCGACTACCTGAACCTGCGCCAGAATGGCTACGAGTTTCACATGGACGTCACGGCCGGAAAGGTCAGCTGGGAAGATCCCAGGATCCGGGACGTATTTGCGCGGTGGCGCGAGTTGATCGACATGGGCGCCTTTATCGACAATCACACATCCTACAGCTGGCAGGAGGCGTTGCCCTTTCTGGTCCAGGGAGAAGCAGCCGGATACCTGCTTGGCAATTTCATCGTCCCGCCCTTGCGGGACGCGGGTCTGACGGATGAACAGCTCGGCTTCTACCAGTTTCCGGCCATCGTCGACGGCATACCGCTGGCCGAAGACGCGCCCGCAAACACATTTCACATTCCGGCAAATGCAGCGAACAAGGAGAACGCGCGCGCTTTCCTGAAATACGTTGCCGATGTCGAAAACCAGTCGATCATCAGCAAGCAGCTCGGCCAGCTTGCGGTGAATTCCAGAAGCGAAGTGCCCGATGACAAGTTCATGCGTCAGGGTTTCGAAATGCTGAGCAACGCCTACGCGCTGGCCCAGTTCTTCGACCGCGACGCCCCGGCCCAGATGGCAAAGGTGGGCATGGAAGGATTTCAGGAGTTCATGGCAAAACCAGACAACCTTGATGCCATCCTGAAGCGCCTGGAGCGCACCCGTAAGCGTGCCTACTGATCGCGCAACACTCGTGAGGGGCACAGAGGCGTGCCCCTCCTTCCCTGCCGCCACAAACCACATGACTGTGCGCACAAGTCAGCTGCTGGCATTTGACTGAAGAACCCGGATGCGCCATCAAGCATCAGGTAGAGCAAAGAAGAAGCAGAACAGGAATCGGACAAGCTACGTGGCGACGATCAAGGACATTGCGGAAAAGGTTGGCGTTTCACCGACAACGGTTTCCAGGGTACTGAACGCAGATCCGACACTGTCCGTATCAAAAAAGGTCCGAACCCAGGTTACCGAAACGGCGGCTGAACTGAATTACGAGATCCGCGGCGTCAAACACAGGACAGCCGGAAAATCGGAAGCCACTTACTCCCACCTTGATGAAATCGTCATTCTGCAAGGCCTGACCGACGAACAGGAACTGGCCGACCCTTATTATGTCGGCTTGCGCCTCGGAATAGAGAGAGCCTGCCGGGCCGTTGGGCTTTCCGTCCATGTTCATTATTCCAATGAGGACAGAGGTCTGAAGCCAAGCGCGAAAACCGGCTTCGTGGTGGTTGGCCATCACGACGAAGCTACGCTGCAACCGATCTTGAAGCAGGCGTCCAGTCTGGTTTTCGTTGGTGCCGAGTATGAAAAGTATGACCTGGATGTCGTTTGCCATGACCTTTCAAACTCCATGCGGAAGCTTTTGACCGGCCTGGCAGATGCCGGATACGAGAAATTCGGCTTTATCGGCGGCCGATACGATGCCAGTGACCCGGAGGCGATTGAGACAGGGGAACGCCTCAGCGCTTTCAAGGAGTGGCTGGTCGCTCATGACCTTTTCGACAAGGAGTTGGTGCGCCAGGAAGGCAAGACACCACAAAACGGCTACCAGCTGACCTGCGATCTTCTCGATCAGGACAAGCGACCGGACGTCATCGTTGCTGCAACCGACAGCCTCGCCATTGGCGCCTATATGGCCCTCAAGGAGGCAGGCAAACAGATTTCAGACGACATCGCCGTTGCAGCCTTCAACGACATTCCCGCAGCACGCCACCTCGTCCCGCCCCTGACCACCGTCAAGCTTCCGGCCGAACTCATCGGCAAAACGGCTGTCGAGCTGCTTCAGGAGCGCGCCGAAGGGCGTATCACGACCAAAAGGGTCATTCTCGGCTCGGAAATCATCTGGCGCGAAAGCTGCCGGAAACCCGGCGAATAGCCACAAGCCGGGCATTTGCCCAATAAACAGAAGTCTGAGAATAATTTGAGAGAATGGTGGGTGAGTAGGGACTCGAACCCTAGACCCGCTGATTAAGAGTCAGCTGCTCTACCATCTGAGCTACACACCCATCCAATGCAGGCCGCGATGTGAAGCGGCGCGCCGGAGTGAGGGTGTATATAGCGCAGCTTTTTAGGACGCAATGGTTTCATGACATTTTTTTGTCAATTCTGCTGTGCAAAAACCGACCACCTCCTCCTTCACAGTCTTTGCGGAATGATTGCAACAGGATCACCGCCACAAGGAAACTTTTAAAAACATTGAGCAACTTTCGCGCAATAATCGAAATTTGGGGTTGACCCGCCATAGCGCTCTCACTAGTGTGCACCGCGTCAAGACCGGGCGGACATGACCGGCTTGGACCAGATAACTCAATAAGTCATTGAAATGGCGCAGGTGTTCTGGCGGAACTTTCCGACAATCCATGTCCAGCCAGGGTCTTCACGACCTGCAGTATCGAAGGACCGGGACGACATGATGATGTCGCTCATTCTAGTAGTGGTAGGAAAGCGCGCCTCCTAGCGGGAAGACCCCGTTTGGACAGGATGGCGCGCGACCAAGGCTCCCGAAGGGGCCTTTTTTTGTACCCGCCTCCTGAAAGTGCTTTTTCCTTTTGCCGCCCGAGTCTTCGACACCGACAGGTTTGAAGCGTTAAAGTAAGTAATTGAGAGCCAAAGCCTGAACTTCAGGCCCTGAAATGCAAGGACGATAAGAGAATGACACGGGAAATGACCGGCGCCGAAATGGTCATCCAGGCGCTGAAAGACCAGGGAGTTGATACCATCTTCGGCTACCCGGGCGGTGCTGTGCTTCCCATTTACGACGAGATCATTCAGCAGGAAGGTCTGGAGCACATTCTCGTGCGTCACGAACAGGGCGCTGGCCACGCAGCGGAAGGCTATGCCCGTTCGACCGGCAAGCCAGGCGTTGCGCTGGTCACCTCCGGTCCCGGCGCGACCAACATGGTCACTGCACTGACCGACGCAATGCTCGATTCCATTCCGCTGGTCTGCATTTCCGGCCAGGTTCCGACACACCTGATCGGCAACGATGCCTTCCAGGAATGTGACACGGTCGGCATCACCCGTCCCTGCACCAAGCACAATTGGCTGGTGCGCAATGTCGAAGACCTGCCGCGCATTCTTCACGAGGCATTCTATGTTGCCACATCCGGCCGCCCGGGCCCGGTTGTCGTCGACATTCCGAAGGACGTCCAGTTCGCCACCGGCACCTATGAAGGCCCGACACCGAACCCCGCAGCAGCACACAAGAGCTACCGCCCGCAGGTCAAGGGCGATGCCTCCGGCATTCGTACAGCCGTCGAGCTGATGGCTAAGGCCAAGAAGCCGATTCTTTATACCGGCGGCGGCGTCATCAACTCCGGCACGCAGGCCTGCCAGCTGCTGCGTGAACTGGTCTCCCTCACCGGTTTCCCGATTACCTCAACGCTGATGGGCCTCGGCGCCTACCCGGCCTCCGGCGACAATTGGTTGGGCATGCTGGGCATGCATGGCACCTACGAAGCCAACATGACCATGCACGACTGTGACCTGATGGTCTGCATCGGCGCGCGCTTCGACGACCGCATCACCGGCCGCACGGACGCGTTCTCACCGAATTCGATCAAGATCCACATCGACATCGATCCGTCTTCCATCAACAAGACCGTCAATGTCGATCTGCCGATCATCGGTGATGTTGGCCATGTCCTGGAAGACATGGTCCGGATCTGGCGTTCATCGTCGCTGAAGGCCGACCCCAAGGCAATGAAGTCGTGGTGGTCCCAGATCGATGCATGGCGCGGACGCAATTCGCTCGCCTACCGCCCGAATGAAGATGTCATCATGCCGCAATACGCGATCCAGCGGCTGTATGAGCTGACGAAGGACCGCAAGACCTTCATCTCCACCGAAGTTGGCCAGCACCAGATGTGGGCGGCGCAGTTCTACGGATTTGAAGAGCCGAACCGCTGGCTCACGTCCGGCGGCCTGGGCACCATGGGCTATGGCCTGCCTGCAGCCATCGGTGCGCAGGTGGCCCATCGCGATGCGCTGTGTGTCGACATCGCCGGCGATGCTTCGATCCTCATGAACATTCAGGAAATGTCGACGGCGGTTCAGTTCGGCCTGCCGGTCAAAGTGTTCATTCTGAACAACCAGTACATGGGTATGGTGCGTCAGTGGCAGCAGCTGCTGCACGGCAACCGCCTGTCCCACTCCTATACCGAAAGCCTGCCTGACTTCGTCAAACTGGCCGAAGCCTATGGCGGTGTCGGCTTCCGGGTGGAAAAACCGGGAGACCTTGATGGCGCGATCGAGGAAATGATCGCAGTCGACAAGCCGGTGCTGTTTGATTGCCGCGTGGCCAATCTCGCCAACTGTTTCCCGATGATCCCGTCGGGCAAAGCCCACAACGAAATGCTGCTGCCGGATGAAGCCAATGACGAAGCGGTTGCCAACGCGATCGGCGCCGAAGGCAAATCCCTCGTTTAATGGTCAGGCACAAGGATTTTAGAAAATGAACGCACAGAATGTAGATGCGCCTTCGGCCTACTTCCTGGCTGAAGTCAGCGACGAGATCGAGACCCACACCCTATCGCTACTCGTCGACAACGAGCCGGGCGTTCTCGCCCGTGTGATCGGCCTGTTCTCCGGCCGCGGCTACAACATCGACAGCCTGACCGTGTCGGAAACCGAACACGAAAAACACCTGTCCCGCATCACGATCGTGACGACAGGGACCCCGATGATCATCGAGCAGATCCGTCATCAGCTCGACCGTCTGGTTCCGGTGCATCGCGTGACCGACCTCACAGTCCGCGCGCGTCGTGCCAATCAGGACAAGCCGCTGGAGCGTGAACTTGCCCTTGTCAAGGTCAAGGGTGATGGCGACAAGCGCCTGGAGGCCCTGCGCCTTGGAGATGCTTTCCGGGCCACGGTTATCGATGCAACGACCGAGCATTTCGTTTTCGAGATTACCGGCCGCACATCCAAGATCGAGCAGTTCATCGCGATCATGAAGCCGCTCGGCCTTGTCGAAGTGTCTCGCACCGGTGTCGCCGCCGTCCAGCGGGGGCCGGAAGGGCTGTAAGGAACAGGCTTTTGCCGCATCGGACCCATCGCCTCCAGGTGATGGGTCTTTGCCTAACAGATTGAGCAACACTCACAGGCCGAAGATAAGCCTACCGCCTCGTGGCACTGAAGCGCTCGGAGACGTCAATCCAGTTTGGTGACCGCCTGCCACATGCATTGCAGGTGGCTTTCCCAACCTTTTTCCAGAAATTCCAGCATCTCCATAGCTGAATCTCCCGAGGCTTCGGCAATACCTTCGTGGGTCAAGGTAAGACGCGACCCACCCGCGACTTCTTGCAATAACCACGTAACAACCGTTTCGGCGCCGTTGAATGGAGCGATGTTGAAGGTTGTGACCAAACGTTCGGGCGGCTTCATTTCCAGAACGCGCCCCCAGATTACGCACTTCTCAAGTGTCCCGCCCTTCTCCACCAGGGCATAATCTTCACCAAGGGTCAGATCCCGCTTGGCCGGGTGATACCAATCGCCCAATCTGTCCTTGTCTACGAGAAATGTCCAAACGGTTTCTCGTGAAGCCTTGATGAAGATCGTCTTGGAAACGATGGCATTGGTCATGGGTCTTTTGACCGGGTTTTCGCGCGTTCTTCATTCTCAGCAACAGTTTGCAACTTGCTGAGTTTTTGGTCCCAGAACTGATGAAAATGTGAGAGCCAGTCATCAACACTCTTGAGACCCATCGGCTCAAGAGTGTTGATCCGCTCACGTCCGCGCTGCTGTACAGAGATGAGCCCTCCCCGCTCCAGCATCACGAGATGCTTCTTGATTGCCGCTCGTGTCACACTGAACCTGTCCACGATCTCGCCAATGGTCATGTCCTGCTCCGACAGCATCGATAGAATCGACCTGCGGGTCGGATCGGCTATCGCTTGAAAAACGGATTGCAACTGTGTTGGGGACGGACTGTCTACTTGCATGTTTCCATTCTCTGGTTAGGCCGCCTTTGTTGACGAGAACGGCTGTCCCTTACCAGATACAATGTAGTCTTTCAGACTGCTGAGAAAAAAGTGGTCCCAACCTCCCACGCAAATATTGTGACATTCAAGATCGGAATTTAGTCCCTCGTGCGTCAACGTAATGTCAGCACCGCTGTTATTGGGATGAATTTGCCAGACAATTCTGGTTCCAACCCATTCGTCGGGAGTTGTCACATCAGGATGAAGCAGGTTTGCGGAAGTACAAATCCAAACAATTTCAAAACCGTTTTCTGAGGCCGCCTGCACGATCATCTTAAAGGTCTTTTTCGTTTCGCCAAATCCAACTGTGAACTGATTGCCACCAATAGTCAGGTCTTCACTCCACCAATCTCGAATTTCAGCAGTCAATGCTTGATGTACTGCAGTCAGTGAGGCGGCAACACTGATCGTTTTGGAATAATCCTGCTTGCTCATGACAAACCTTCCTTGGCGTTAAAATCGATTCACACACAATATGATACCTTTAGGTATCGCATAATTATGATACCCAAAGGTACTATGTCAAGAAAAGAATAGACGTGACTGCTTAAACTCTGCTGGAAGCTACTCGACCGGTTAGCGAGACAACCAGGGCTTCCCAAAACCCGAAAGACATCCTACATCGACCAAACGTCAAATCGAGATGAGGTAACCCGTGGCCTTTGACCTCGCTGTCTATCTGGAACGGATTGGACTTCAATCATGTTCACATGACCCCACCGGCCTGAAACAATTGCAGTCGGCACAGATCACCGCCATTCCGTTCGAGAACGTCCTGCCCTTCCTCGGACAGGTTCCCAGGCTGGACGAGACCAGCCTTTGGCAGAAGCTGGTGCTCGATCGTTGCGGCGGATACTGCTTTGAGCTGAACACTCTTCTGGAGATGGCTCTCAAGGCGCTCGGCTTTTCCAGCAGGAAAGTCATGGCCCGCGTGCGCATGGGAGCACCTGAAGGAGGCGTCAGATCCCATCTGGCCCACATAGTGACGATTGAAGGGAGTGAATGGCTGGTGGACACCGGCTTCGGAGGACAGGCCCCTGCCCATCCGGTGAACCTGTCGACGGCAGGCGAGCAGCAAATACGCGATCAGGTCTACCGTATCCGTTTCGATGACGCAGAAAACGAGGAGGTTCTGGAGCGCAAGTCGGAAGATGACTGGATACCATTATACGGTTTCGACCGCATGCCACCCAAGTGGATGGACATTGAAGCTGCCAACTATCTCTGCGCCACCTGGTCGGAAATTTCCTTCTCATCCAGCATGAAATTCTACCGGCTGACGGATAACGGCTGGATCAGTTTTCAAAACGGCCTAGCCGGCTTCACCGTGGATGGCGGCAAAACCACTCGCACCATTGTGGAGCAAAGCGACCTCACACAATTCATGCGCAACGATCTGGGCCTCGGCTATGACGATGCGGATATCGACGCGATTGCCAAGCGTCTTGCGTCGATGCAACCAACAAGCTCCCAAAACTTGTCGGTGCAATCGACAGGCTAACATCTTTGGTTGGAAATTGACATTTACACAACCCCTTTATGAGCCTTTTCCGGCCCTTGAAATTTAGGCAGACGAATGCGTGAAAATTTAGAACAGGCAAATGATTTCAATGAGTTCTTGGACGACGCACATTTGTGTTCAATTACGGCGCGCTTTGGGTTGGCAATGTGCTTCGTAAACGAGTTCGCCAATCGACACCAAATAACCGGAAACGTGCTCGATGAGTTTCGCAAAAACATGTGGGAAAGCCCGATTTTCTCGGTTGCTTTTGGTGATGCTGTTACTTGGTATGAGAATCTGAAACCTTTTGAGGACTGTAAGCTTAGTTCCGAAGAAGCGCTTGGTCTCAAGGACTCAATATCTTCAAATGATTTCGGCAGATTTGTGAAGGCTACAAAACTTTCATACGATCTTTTGCTTATGAGTTTTTACTTTGACGCGGACAATGAGGGCACTCTGGAGAACCTCAAAAGAGTCGCTGAAATTTGCCGACCTTCCGAGCTACCGCCAACAACACCGTTCAAGTTTTCGACTTTCAGCCAGGGCAATGGTTGGGGTCCAAAACTACCTCTTGCAGATTTGCGGTTTTGGCGAAAATTCAGTGAGACTTGGTATCTGGAATTGCAGCCTTCTCAAAGTTGACGAGGCGCCAATTCTTAAGCTTTGAGACTTGCCCAGAATTGCGAAAGGCGCCCACCTATTTGTAGTAGCCCTCGCGCAGATTGATGCCGTGCTCGACAAAGGCTTTCAGGCAACACAGCATCTGCGTCCAGCCTTCGCAGTTGCCATAGGATGCCTTGCTGCCCTTGGCCGTCTCGCGCCACCCTTCCTCGCTGATGGTCACCAGCGTTCTGCCATCCTCGAGTGCCTCGAACTCCATTGTGACCATGGTTTCGGCATCCTCGTCGGTCTGTTCGTCCGATTCCCAGTGCAGGACTATTTTCCGATCCTTGACGACTTCCCTCACCTTGACCGGAAAACGACCTGGAAAATCTGCGAAACTCCAGAAAACGGTCGCTCCGTTTTCCATCCGGCCTTCCGCACCGCCTGTGGTGAAATAGCCCGACAATCGATCCGGATTGACCACAGCTTCAAAAACTTCGGAAACCGGTTTGGCAATTCGTCCTGACACGCTGAATGACAACATGATTTTCTCCTACCCTTCGTTTCACCGTCCCTGTCCGGCGCAGGTCACGAGGTTGTCGAGGTGATAGCTCCAGCCTTGAGAATGAGCGTCAATCAGTTCGCGCTGCAATTCTTTGGGTGCCGCCTCCCAGCCTTTGTGGGTGAGACTGATCCGGCTGTGATCTCTCACGCTCTTCACTTGAAACGTGACTTCTGTCTTGAACGACCAATCGTCGTCCCACCAGCTCATCACAAGCAACCGCGGCGGTTCAATCGCGGTGACCTTGCCGTGGGTGTGATGTGCTCCGTTTGCGTCCTGCCAGGGCTCGTAAAAAATGCCTCCAGGAGCAGGGTCCAACTTCACGCCCCGGCCCCACCACAGCGGCGGCTGAAGCAAGACATCCCAAAGATTTTGCGCTGACACGCTGCATTCTCTTTCCAGGTCGATTTGTACTGCGCACATTTCATCGTCCCCAAGGTAATCCTTGCCTGCACATCAATCATGTTATAAAATTATAACATGTCAAGCAGCGATGATTCAGACAAGATTTTCAAAGCTCTGGCGGATGGCCGCAGGAGGCGAATGCTTGATCTTTTGAAAGATGGCCCCAAGACAACCGGCGCGCTATGTGACGCGTTTCCGGAAATAGATCGCTGTACCGTCATGCAACACATGCGGGTTCTGGAAGCCGCCAATCTTCTCATCGCACAGCGGAAGGGCCGTGAACGCTGGAACCATCTCAACGCACTGCCGATCAAGGACATCTACGATAGGTGGATCGGTGACTATGCCACCGAAGCCATCAACATGCTGGCGCATCTCAGAGACGATCTCGAAACGCCGACCAACTGACACCTTGTGGCTTTGCCGCGAAGCATCGCACCATTTGACGCTTTCCAGCCTAGACGCGACGCGGATCAGCGCGTATACGACACCGGCAGTCAGTATCATTGCTGACACGCTCTTCCCGTTTCAGACGACTAAACGCTCAAGAAAAGGCTTCAAGCCCATGATCCACGGTCTGTCCCGGCCGAAAAATCAGATTCGCTGGCTGCTGCTGGAAGGCATTTCGCCGACCGCGCGCGCGGTTCTGGAAAAGAACGGTTACACCAATGTGGAAGTCCTGCCAGGCGCTCTGGACAAGGATGCCCTGATCGAGAAGCTGCAGGGAGTTCAGGTCCTTGGCATCCGGTCCCGGACCCAGGTGACCGAAGAGGTTCTGGAGGCTGCCAAGAGCCTGGTCGCCGTCGGCTGTTTTTCGGTGGGAACCAACCAGGTGGATCTGAGCGGTGCATTGACCCGTGGCATCCCGGTCTTCAACGCTCCTTTCTCCAACACACGCTCTGTTGCGGAGTTGACCATCGCTGAAATCGTCATGCTGATGCGCGGTGTCTTCACCAAGTCTTCCGCCGCCCACGAGGGACGCTGGTTGAAGAGCGCCGTTGGCTCTCACGAGGTACGCGGCAAGACGCTTGGCATTGTCGGCTACGGCAATATCGGCACGCAGTTGTCGAACCTTGCTGAGGCAATGGGCATGCGCGTGATCTATTTCGACCTGGTCGACAAGCTTCAGCATGGCAACGTCCTGCCGGCTGACAGCCTGGATGCATTGCTTGCTGCTTCAGACGTTGTTTCCCTGCACGTGCCTGATACGGCCGGAACCCGCGACATGTTCGGCGCCGACCAGATTTCGAAGATGAAAAAGGGCGCGTTCCTCATCAACAACGCCCGCGGCAAGGTTGTCGACATCGAAGCCCTCGCCGAAGCTCTGAAATCGGAGCATCTGGCGGGCGCGGCCATTGATGTGTTTCCCGTCGAACCCAAGTCCAACAAGGACGAATTCCTCTCTCCGCTGCGCGGTCTGGACAATGTCATCCTGACACCGCATGTCGGTGGCTCGACTGAAGAAGCCCAGGACCGGATCGGCGAAGAGGTTTCCAAGCGTCTGGTTGAATACTCTGATGTCGGCTCCACGGTTGGCGCGGTTTCCTTTCCGCAGGTCCAATTGCCAAAGGGAACCGAAATGACAAGGTTCATTCAGGTTCACCACAACGCTCCAGGCGCCATGCGCACATTGAACGACCTCTTCACCAGACACGATCTCAACATCCACGCTCAGTTCATGCAATCGCATCAGGATATCGGCTACGTGGTTCTGGACGTGGACAGCCTGGTTCAAGACCCGGTGGACATTCTTGAAGAGATCCGCAGCCTTCCGAACACGATAAGGGCGCGCCTGCTCAACCGGGTCTGACGCCCCCCGACAGTATCGGCTCAATGGAAAATGCGTCGCCGGCCTTCAGCGGGAAGAAACTATTCCTGAACGGCCGGCCCGCAAACCCGATTGCGTCCTGCCCTCTTGGCCTCGTAAAGACGCATATCGGCGGCCTGAAACAGTGTCTCCAACACAGTGCCATCTTCCGGCGCCGTCGCGACACCGATGCTCACGGTGATCTTCTCCGGAAAATAGATCGCGCTAAACCGTTCAATTGCCTTGCGCAGTCTGGATGCTAGCGACATGGCAGCTTCTGCCGGCAGCTTTTCGCAAATGAGCACGAACTCCTCACCTCCGAAGCGGTAGAGATGATCGTCTGATCTAAGGTTTTCGCTCAACATCCGGGCAATCTTTGCCAGCACCTGATCCCCGGCCTGATGGCCATGACGATCATTTACCGCCTTGAAGTGATCGATATCGATCACCAGCAGAGAAAGCGGCTTGCTTTCGCTCAGGCTCTTCTCAAGGATCTTTGGTGCATTGTGATCATATTGCCGCCGGTGCAGGGTTCCGGTCAGGTGATCTCTCGTCGTGGCCTCCAGAAGCTGATGATATCGCTCCCGGTAGGTGAGCACCTGAAACACATCCTTGAAGGACCTGTTGGTCAACCATGCCGCCTCGTCGTCAAAGTACTTCAGATAGGCGATGAACAGCGCCGTATAGACCACCGTCGCGACAAGCTTGGCAACAAGACCGCCAAAAAACACATGCCACGGAGCCCCGGAGACATAGTGAAGCGCGAGAAAGAACCCCGCCTGATCGAATGTCAGCACGGCAGCACCGCATACCAGAAACCTCAGCCCCAGATGCCGGCCAAACCAATCCCCAATACGTTCATAGAGAACGATGATCGCAATGGCGTCGACAAAGAGCAGCAATGTGCCCCAGACCATGAGACTGCCTATTTCATCAATGAAGGCAATGTCAGGCAATCTGCCTTCGGTGATGACGATCGTTTCGTGGTTTCTGAGGATCATGACCAGCGCAACGATCAGGAAGTTTCCGATCAGAAGTCCGTAAATCGCCTGTCGCACGACAAGCGCATCTTCCCGGATGTAGAGCAGCAGGATCATCAAGAGCTTGCCGGAAAAAAGCACGGTCGAGCCGGGCGAAATGATCCCGAATGGCAACTCGATATAGAAGACGCTGGCCAGGTAGGTTTCCAAAAAATGCATCACACCAAGCGCGCACATGAAGACGCCGACGCCGATAACCTTGCGGGCGCGCAGCAGGCCCATCATGACGGTGAAGTAAACCGCTGCCTGGGCAAACAGAAGGAATGCGTTGAACGTGGTCATTTCCCGGTCATCGCTGGATATCAGTTGCAACGCCCATCTATGCAACGATTCCCGGATTCTGCGAAATCAGGTAAATGTCCGCAGGTTCATTGACGGCTCGCCGGAGAACCTGTTGCGCTTGTTCTGAAAGCAAGGAACGTGCACCGGAAGAGGAAAGGTGGCGAGAGCAGCCACCGTTCCCGTATGTTCCATTCCTTCGAAGTTCGGGACTTAGTCGTCAACCGGATCGATCACCAGCAGCAGCCGGGTTGCATCGCTGCCACGCACTGCAGGTGAGCGGTGCAAGAGCGCCGTTCTTTCCTTCGAGGGCCAATTCGCTCCCCGGAACAGCGCAGCGGAGCCGGTTCTGACCGTCCGGATGCCCCGGCTGTCCGAAGTCTGTCCCTCGAGACAATACTCGGTTCCCGCTCCCCGATATGTGCACAGCAGTCTTGCCGGCACTGCGTCGAGGTGAAATTTCGGACACATGGTGTTTGATGCAACATCGAGGCGAACGCGCAAACTGCTGCAAGCGAGGACGTTTCCGGCCATGAAAGCAAGAGCGGCAATGTCATCAATCAGCATGTTCCGCTCTTCACAATCTGGCATCTTCGCCTGCTCGCATGCACTCGTTGCCAGAGATTGGACATGCTCCAACGGCGTTACAACTCTCATCGTTGGCAGGTGTCTTGCCGGAAGGTTGTCCAGCCACGCTTGAAAAGAGGGCTCGGGCCTTCGCTGCCAGACGGCGGCAGCCACGCCCTGCAGGCCAATGTCTTCAAAGACATCCGGCTCTGCCGCCAGCAAAACGTCCTCTGCCCTGCGTTCTTGTTGTCGCGGTACGGTCGACTCCAGGATCATGCTGCCTGCTCCGTCCTGCGCCAACTCGGAAAGGGATCGGGCATGCCCTGGAACGCTTTCAAATCGTTGCCTGCGGCTTCTTCAACAAGACATGCGTCCAGACGGGCCTTAAGCTGTGGCCAGTCAATTCCCGAACCAATGAAGACAATTTCCTGACGGCGGTCCCCAAAGGGCTCCATCCAATGAGATTTCGCGTAGGCTTGAGCTCGGGGATCTTCCGGCCATCGGTTCCTAGGTACGGAGGCCCACCAGATGCCGATCGGAGCAACGCTTGAAAGTGCGCCTGCCAGGGAAAATTCAGCTACCCATTCAGGTCGGGTCGCGACCCAGAAATGTCCCTTGGCCCGGATCACTCCCGGCAACGCACCATTTAAAACGGAATGGATATTCCGTGGCACAAATGGCCGCCGCGCCCGATATACGAAGGAAGCAACCCCATATTCATCCGTCTCCGGAACGTGATCGGCAAAACCATAAAGCTCTTTCGCCCAGAGCGGGTGTTCGTGGGCCTTTTGAAAATCGAAGAGACCGGTGTTCAAGACTTCGGTCGCAGGAATGTCAGAATAATCAGTCTCCAGGATCTTCGCGTCCGCATTGAGACTGCGAATGATCTTTCGTGCCGCGTCCACCTGACCATCCTGTGCGACGCTGACCTTGTTCAGCACAATGACATCGGCAAACTCTATCTGGTCGGTCAGCAAATGCACCAGCGTACGTTCGTCATCTTCACCGAGCGTCTCTCCGCGGTCCTGCAGAAAATCATGGCTGGAATAGTCCTTCAGGAGATTGACCGCATCCACGACAGTCACCATCGTGTCGAGCCGTGCCACGTCCGACAGACTTTCTCCCGCCTCATCCCGAAATTCGAACGTGGCTGCAACAGGCAGAGGTTCGGCGATGCCCGTGGATTCAATCAGGAGATAGTCAAATCGCTTTTCCTGCGAGAGGCGTCGGACTTCCTGCAGGAGGTCATCGCGCAATGTGCAGCAAATGCAGCCGTTGGACATTTCCACCAGCGTCTCATCAGTCTGGCTGAGCTCTCCCCCGCCCGCCCGAACCAGATCGGCATCAATGTTGACTTCCGACATGTCGTTGACGATGACGGCCACCTTCAGGCCGTCTCGATTGTTCAGGATGCGGTTCAGCAACGTCGTCTTTCCCGCACCGAGAAATCCAGACAACACCGTAACCGGCAGTCGCGTATCAGGCATTTTTGCGTCCATTGATCGTAATGTTATTACATTACATAAACACTAACACCCCACCTACGCAACCGGAAATTCCTTGCATGTTCCGGCAATGAAAAAGTCGCTCGCATCTAATGACGTCAGATAAAATCTATTTCCCGCTGCGACCATGTGGTGGATCGCACAATTTTGAAACTCGTGTTTGACTACACCTACAATGTGCCTGCTTCTTTTTTGCCATTGGAAAGAGCGGAAAATGACCAAGGCTTTGAATACTCAATCCGCCTCCGCAGCTGGATCGGAAATCTCATTCGAAACACGAAACCTGATCGTGTTCGATGCGGATTGCATCATTTGCTCCGGCTTTGCACGTTTCATGGCAAGGCACGACAGGCGAGCGCAGTACAAATTCGTCAATGCGCATTCCCCGATAGGTCGTGATCTCTATCTTCGCTTTGGCCTCGACGCGGACCGGATGGAAACCAACATCGTCATCTACAACGAGCAGGCGTTTACCAGGATGGCGTCTTTCACCACCGCCATGAAAAGTCTGGGTTGGCCCTGGAAGGCATTTGCAGTGCTGGATCTTCTGCCCAGGCAATTCGCCGATTGGCTGTATGACCGAATTGCCCAAAACAGATACAGGTTCGGCAGACGCAGCTGCCCACTTCCCACAGACAACCTGCGAGGACGACTTCTCGATTGACCTGTGCTCCCCGATCCCGGCACGCTCGCCCTGGAGACCTCTCGTTGGACGACATCGCAGACGCAGCGACAATGGTTTCAGTGCGCCCTCACGACCGCGAAACGCCACCCACCAGCCTTTTTCAGCTGGCGCTCGGAGGAGACTTTGATGCCTTGCCGGCTCCCGTACAGTCCTTGCACACGGTACAGGATCGCCATTCCTGGACCGGCCGGGCAAAAGTTACCCGCGGCAGCTCGGCATTCGCAAACCTGCTGTGTCGGTTGATCGGATTTCCGTCGGAAAGAGACGAAACGCCCCTGACCGTGACGATCGAGCGTCGCGACAACAAGGAATCCTGGACGAGGTGCTTTGGCTCCAGCGAATTCAGATCTGTCCTATCCTTGAGGGACAGCGAAGGTGCTGGTCATATTCACGAGCGTTTCGGTTTGATGGGGTTTGATATCAACCTGCAACGCGCACAAGACCAGCTTCATTTTCCGGTAGCAAGAGGAACCCTTCTCGGAATTCCGTTGCCCAACTGGCTCCTGCCCCGAAGCGAGGCCATGGAAACGGCCGAGGGCGGCAGGTTTCAATTTGACATAACAATCTCCCTCCCGGGCATCGGATTGCTCGTTCGGTATCATGGCTGGTTGGAACCTGTCCGCAACGACGACTGAACTGCAGCCGCACACCAGGTGCTTTCCAGCGGATCTGCAGAGAATTTGCAAACCCGTTGCGCAATTCCCTTGAAACTGCCGTCTACGCTTCAGCATCACGCATTCAGAGGCAGGAGCACCCCATCCCGGTGCCGTGCCGCAAAGGGTTGCTGGGGGTGATTTTGAAACAATTGGGCCGGACAGATTTCATTCCAAACAATTCAACCCAACTGAGATTGCCTCAACCAGGCAAACACGACCGCTCCCTCCTCTGAAGTCAACAAATCCAAACTTTCAATGGCAGGAGGAACAAGTTGAACGATCGAACATCGTCCGCACTGGAGTGGCTGCGGTATGACAAATTGAGATTTCCGGTCACCATACAGTCAGCCTTGGCCGGAGCTCTGGTCAGCACTGCCCTCATATTTGCAATGAACAATTACAGGCCAAACCCGGAGCAGGACATCTTTACTGGAATCGGACTGGCATCCGGTGTGATCGGAGGGTTGATATTCTCCGGCTGGTACGGTCGCCCCGGCAGAAGAGGACTGTTCTTCGCCTGTTTGGCCTCCATTTTATCCCCGATGCTGGGCGGCGCTGCTGTTGGGTCATTCATCGAACCGGGAATAGGTACCCTGCTTGGAGCCTTCATGCCCTTGCTGCTTTTCATAACGCCGGTTGCCTTGCTTGTCTGGTGTATCTGTCTTTGCATCATTCATCTTGCCACACTTCAAATGCGCTCGAAGTTCAAGGCCCCGCCGCCAAAACATTGTCCCTAGTGACAATTTCCCGTTTGACTTCAAGGGTTTTTGCAACAATCTTTCAACGGCTATCAAACTTCTTGAATCAAACTGTCAACCGCCTCAACCGGAATGCAAACCATGCCTGCCGTCTCGCGCCTGTCCGTCAACGTCAACGCTATCGCCATGTTGCGCAATCGCCGAGACCTGCCCTGGCCTAGCGTCACCGGCCTGGCCGCGATTGCCATGGACGCCGGCGCCAAGGGGATCACGGTTCATCCCCGCCCTGACGAGCGTCATATTCGCAAGACAGATGTCTTTGAACTTGCAGAACTGATCGAGGATCGTTTTCCCAACAAGGAACTGTGCCTTGAAGGCTACCCTTCTCCGGATTTCCTGAAACTCGTTGAAGAGGCCCGGCCGGAACAAGTGCTGTTCGTTCCCGACGATCCGGACCAAACAACTTCCGACCATGGCTGGGATTTTTCCAAGGACACAGGCGCACTGGAAACAGCCATCGCGGCTGCCAAGGAATGGGCTATTACAGTCTCCCTTTTCTGCGATCCAAACCCTGTCGATCCGGAACACGCGGCGCGATTGGGCGCGGAAAGGATCGAGATCTATACCGGCCCTTACGGCGCCTGTTACGACAATCCTGAAAAAGCGGCGAAGGAACTGGATCTGATCGCGGAAACCGCCGAAACCGCACAGAAGAATGGCCTCGGCGTCAATGCCGGCCATGACCTGACAGTAGAAAACATTCCGGCACTGATCGCCAAGGCCCCGTTCATTCGCGAAATGTCCATCGGCCATGGCTTCACCGCAGATGCACTGATTTACGGGTTCAAGGAAAGCGTCATCCGGTTCCGCAATGCAATGGGTGAGCTCTGAATGCAGCCCACGCTACAAAAGCAGGTCAGTTTCCTTCTGGAAACGGACAAACTCAAAGAGGTCTTCCGCCTGAACCAGCTCTCCAGCGGTGCGCGTACTGAAAGCACAGCGGAACATTGCTGGCACGTGGTTCTTCAAACGCTGACGCTGGCACACCATGCTCGCGAGGGCACCAATATTGATCACGTCGTGCGGCTTCTGGTCATGCATGACCTTGTAGAAATCGACGCGGGCGATCATTGGGTGACTGCGGAAAACGCTGCGGAGGTGTCCAACAAGGAACACGCGGCGGCCGAACGCCTGTTTTCGCTCTTGCCAGCTGACCAGGCTGCGGAGTTCAAGAACCTTTGGCTGGAGTTTGAAGCAAACAAAACTCCCGAAGCCCAGTTTGCCAACGCCATGGATGCGCTTCATCCGATGTTGCTGGTCTTCGCGTCTGGAATGGAAACCCCTACCCACGAACCGCTTTCCGCCGCAGACATGCGTCTTGCGAAGGAAGCGCGTCTTTCTCCCTTTCCCGGTCTTTGGTCCTACGCACAGGAACTGCTTGAGCAAGCCGTCAAAGACCAAAAACTATTACCCTGATCCCCTCAGAAGTCTCCGATCATCGGCCGACAGGAAAATTTGAATATGTCATTTGATCTCTGGCTCGTCTTCGTGGCCGTTTCCCTTCTGCCTGCCATCAGCCCGGGTCCCGGTATCATGCTGGCGATTTCCAACACACTCCGTTTCGGCCGCAATGCCACCCTCGCCTCGGCAACCGGCAATGCAGTCGGCCTCATCGTCATTGGATATGCCGTAGCCTTCGGCTTCGGGGCCTTGATGGCCACTTCCGCGCTTGCCTTCACGGTGCTGAAATTTGTTGGTGCCGCCTACCTGATTTATCTCGGCCTGAAGGTCTGGCGTGACAAGTCGAGTTTTCAGGTTACGTCCTCTGCTCTCTCGGACCGCAAGAGCAGCTTGAAACTGTTCCTCGAAGCCTTTTTCGTCTCAGTCACAAATCCGAAGGCAATCCTTGTCATCACGGCTTTGTTTCCACAATTCATGCGCGCTGAAGGCATCGACATGCTCGAAATTTCGATCCTTTCCGTGACCTACGCCGCGCTTTGTTTCGCCAATCACGCCATGATCGCCTTTGCGGGCAATCACCTGCGCAAGTTCCTGACATCGGCAAGGCGAATGCGCTGGGTCAGGCGTGTCACTGGCGGGTTGTTCGTCGGTTTCGGCACTGCTCTGGCAACCGCGACCCGATAGAGGTCACAAACACAGGGCGACCCCTAAAACTGAAGTGGCGCATTGTCCGTCACTTCTTTCATCACAAAGAAGGTTCTTGTCTGGCGCACGCCTGGAAGCGCGATAAGCTCCTTGCCGTGAAGCCTGTTGAAGTCTGCCATGTCTCTGGTTCGGATTTTCAGGAAATAATCGAAGTCTCCAGCAACCAGATGGCAGTCAAGAATGTAGTCTGCCTTGCGCACCACGTCTTCGAATTCGGCAAAGCTCTCCGGTGTCGACCGATCCAGAACCACTCCGACAATCACAAGCGCTGACCGGTCGACACGTTCAGGATCGATCTGGGCCCGTACGCCGCTGACAAACCCTTCCTCAAACAATCGCTGTGTCCGCCGGTGGCAGGTGGCTGGACTCACGTTCACCTTGCCCGCAAGCTCGGCATTGGTGAGCCGTCCATCTACCTGCAAGAACTTGAGAATCCTGCGATCGACTTTGTCCAGCTCTTCTACCATGAAAGATTCTTCCGATATTTTCCCTAATATTTTCTATTTTGCCAGTTGGTTCTAGGAAATTGAAGAAATTATGAGCATGAAATCAGGCAATTTAGAGAGCACCTTTCATTGAAATTCTGAGACGCTTCAGGGGTCTTTCGAACAAAGGTGATCTTCATGAACCTTCAGAAATTTGAACGCTATCCGCTCACATTCGGGACGACACCGATTGAACATCTGCCACGTCTTTCCGACGCACTTGGCGGAAAGGTGGAAATCTACGCTAAACGGGAAGATTGCAATTCCGGTCTTGCCCTTGGAGGAAACAAGCTGCGCAAGCTTGAATACATTGTCCCTGACGCTATCGCCTCGGGAGCCGATACACTGGTTTCCATAGGGGGTGTACAGTCCAACCATACCCGCATGGTTGCGGCGACCGCTGCCAAGATCGGCATGAAATGCGTGGTGGTGCAGGAAAAATGGGTTCCGCACTACGATGCGGTTTACGACCGGGTCGGCAACATCCTGTTGACGCGCCTGATGGGGGCCGACTCCCGTCTTGTCGAAGACGGGTTTGATATCGGTATTCGACAAAGCTGGGAAGACGCCATGCAGTCCGTCCGCGACAACGGCGGCGTGCCTTATGGGATCCCGGCGGGTGCATCCGTGCACAAATACGGAGGGCTTGGATATGTCCGATTTGCCGAGGAAGTTCGCTCCCAGGAAGAGGAGCTTGGTTTCAGCTTCGACTACATCGTTGTGTGTGTCGTGACCGGTTCCACACAGGCGGGAATGATCGTCGGGTTTGCCGCTCAGAACCGGGCGGGCCGGGTTATCGGCATTGATGCCTCCGGAACGCTAGATCAAACCCGCGGGCAGGTTCGCCAGATTGTCGATACGACTGCCGAGCTGGTAGAGCTTGGACGAGCCGTTCGTGAAGATGAGATCATTATCAATCCGGACTACGCTTATCCGGCCTATGGCGTTCCTTCAGAAGAAACGAACGCCGCCATTCGACTTGCGGCCCAAACTGAGGCGATGATCACGGATCCGGTCTATGAAGGCAAATCCATGCAAGGCATGATCGACCTCATCCGGACTGGCCAGATACTCGAAGGCTCCAGGGTTCTTTATGCCCACCTCGGCGGGACGCCCGCAATCAACGGCTACAGCTACTATTACAAGGACGGCTAGTCTCGTTCGCCTTGCCAGCCCTTCACCAGCGGGGCATCCACATCAAAAGCGCCCCGCTGGACAAGCGAAGTCGCTTCCGCAGAGCCACTTGCTGTGACTGGCAATCGCGCCGCGTCAGGCCGCCTCTGCCCGCTTCATTTTTTGGTGCTCGTCTTCAACAAGGCCGATTTTCCAGTAGCCTGAAATGTAAGTGTCTTTCTTCGGCAGCTTCCGTTCGTTGTGAAGATAACCGCGCAATGCCTTGATCACCGAGCTTTCCCCGGCGATGCAGGTCTGGACGACGCCGATCGGCCAATTCATGGACGTGACAAAATCGAATTGAGCAACGGATGGCTGATAGACATTTTCATGAACAAGCCAGTGCAGCTCGATACCTGCAGGCGCTTTGATCTCCCGAATATCTTCTTTTGACGGCACTTCAAAAACAGCAACCCCTCTTGCCTCAGCGGGCATGGCTTCAAGCGTCGCTTCAGCCACCGGCATCGCGGAAAGGTCGGCGGCAACCAGATACCATTCTGCATAGAACTCGGTGATTTTCGGTTGGCTCGGCCCAAAGAGCCCCAGGAAGCTGCCTTCCCTTGCCTGCTGCGCCCATCGTGTTGCCGGGCCTTCATCACCATGGGCAACAAAGTCAATATCAAGCTCAAGCTCAACCGGGCGATAGGAACGAATGGTATAGGTGCGAACCGGATGGATCTTTTCCTCAGGTGCATCGGGAGCAAAATAGGCTTCGAACGCTTCCCGGCTTTCGCCGTCGCGAGGCAGGACCAGTTTGCAGTTGGCCCCTTCGTGGCCGAGCGGAAACCCTTCCAGCTCCGGGCCGGCAAATGTGACGCGGATCATGTGAGGACTGAGATACCTGACTCGACGGACAGTCAGAAATCTTGGGCGGCGTTTGAGTTTGCTGGCCACGAGGCACCTCATAAAAGTTGAGAAATTATCTCAAGATTTAACAGTGACGGTACCGTTTTTGAAGACCCGGACTGACCATTTTTCGGAAACAGTCTGTCTTCGAGTGCGTTCGCTTCCCACAAACGCTCAAAAAAAAGCCCGCCAAATGGCGGGCTGTGTCAGTTGGGAGGAGAAGTCTGTTCATCAGTTACGGATGATCGGCTCTTTCAGATCTTCAGGCCGCTTGTCTTTGATGATTTCCCAATTCAGCGTCGCGTTGTTGATGTGACCTGGAACGTCCTGCTCGAAGCGTTCCTGAACTTTCAGCGAATTGTTGAGATAGAGCTTGCCATCGACGATCGACCATGCTTCCGGGACGACCGGAACCTTGAAGCCCATTGCTGCGCCGAATGCGCAGAAGCCACCATATTGCGGGGCATATTTGGCCGGATCAGCCACGAACTTGTCTCTGTTTTCCGCAGAAGAGAACTGCCAGGTGACATCGTCATATTGAGCGGTGTAATCCGCGTTCCCTTCCACCGGCTTGCCTTCGGTGAAATATGCAACCGGGTCAGTACCACCAATGGCCACGCCGGACTTGGTGAATGTGGTGATTTCATCTGCAGAAGCAGTAAAGGCGGCGACGGAGAAAAGGGCCGTCAGACCCAGAAGAACGGACTTGGACGTATAAAGCGGCATGGACGTCTCCATTGAGGATAAGAGAAGGCGTTTCCTGAGCGGCGCATAAATGCATCGCACTGGTTGGAAAATGTCTTCTGACGCCAGGAATATCCAATCACCCTTGATCACAGAGCCGCCAGCAGACCGACAGAAAACGTGATGGGCTTCTATTCACAGCCCCGGCAGAACGGTTTCGTCGCTTGAAACGGGGGCTGGATCGCGTGGTGCGACCAGTCCGAGCACCAGATATATTGCCGCTTCGATCTCCAGGTCGGTCACGGTCTCATTGCGGAACAGCAGCCGGAAATAAACGAGGCCAAGCAGCAGGTCGATGCGGGTTTCCATGTTGGTTTCAAAAGGCGTTGCAATGAAGATCTGGCGCAGGACGAGCCGCTGGTTTTCTTCAATTCCTTCAAGAACCCGCCGATACGGCAAAACATCAGGACATGAGATCAAGGATTGCACAGCATTGCCGAGTTCAGTGGCCTGGAAGGCTTCGACCAAACCGCTCAGGCACCGCCTGAGATCCAACGCAACGTTTCCACGTTGCGGCGCAACTGGGTCTAATGCGGCACTCGCATTCTCGACAGCTGAGGCGATCAGGTCCGTCTTGTCCTTGAAACGGCGGTAGACGGCCTGCTTGCTGGTTCTGGCACGTGTCGCAACGGCTGACACGGTTGTTCTTTCAAGACCATGCGCAGAAAGCTCCGCGAGCGTCGCTGCGTATAGGGCTTTTGTCACTCTGTCGTCTCTTGGACGACCTGCATTTGGCTTCACCGCGCCCATATTGTCGCAAACACCCAACTGAATTACGGTACCAATTAGTTCCGTAATACTGAGTTTAAGGTCTGAAATCAAACTGCCTTTCTTGTTTTTCCGGCGACCAGGGAGCACACAGATGCTGACCTGCCCTCGGGCTGATGCCTGACATTGGCAGACCGAATTGACGAGGAAAAAAATGTCTGTTGATACCGAAACGGTAAAACGCGTTGCCCGGCTTGCCCGCATCAAGGTGAGCGAAGACGATGCCACCCGAATGACTGGAGAGCTCAACGCCATTCTCGGCTTTGTCGAGCAACTCGATGAAGTCAACATTGATGGCGTCGAACCGCTCACATCTGTCGTTGAACAGACGATGAAAAAGCGCGTCGACGGCGTTTCCGATGGCAACAAGGCCAATGACATCACACTCAACGCCCCGGCCTCTGAAGACAACTTCTTCATGGTTCCGAAAGTGGTCGAATAACCCGATCACCCTTTGCAGATTTTCCGGTCCCATGAGGCCGCTTGAGAGACAAAGTCATGACTGACCTCACAAAACTCACCATCGCCGAGGCCCGTGAGGGCCTGAAGAACAGGGATTACACCTCGCTTGAATTGACCGAGGCATTCCTGAAAAACATCGAAGCCGCCAACAGCTCACTGAACGCCTACGTTGCGGTCACCTCCGATCAGGCCCGTGACATGGCCAAGGCGTCCGATGAAAAACTCGGAACGGGCGACGCCGGTGCGCTTGAGGGTATTCCCCTCGGCATCAAGGACCTGTTCGCCACCAAAGGCGTGCACACCCAGGCATGCAGCCACATTCTGGACGGTTTCAAACCGGCTTACGAATCCACCGTCACGTCCAATCTGTGGGCTGACGGAGCTGTCATGCTCGGCAAGCTGAACATGGACGAGTTCGCGATGGGCTCCTCCAATGAGACGTCCTACTACGGCGACGTCATCAACCCGTGGCGCAAGAAGGGCTCCAACCAGGATCTGGTTCCGGGTGGTTCTTCCGGTGGTTCGGCGGCAGCGGTTGCGGCCCGCATGTGTATGGGCGCCACGGCGACCGACACGGGCGGCTCCATTCGCCAGCCTGCTGCCTTCACGGGCACGGTCGGCATCAAGCCGACCTATGGCCGCTGCTCCCGCTGGGGCGTCGTTGCCTTTGCCTCTTCGCTCGATCAGGCAGGCCCAATCGCCCACACGGTGCGCGACAGTGCCATTCTGCTGAAATCCATGGCCTCCGTTGATCCGAAGGACACCACCTCGGTCGACATCGAAGTGCCGGACTACGAAGCCGCGATCGGCAAATCCGTCAAAGGTCTGAAGATCGGCATTCCAGCGGAATATCGCATGGATGGCATGCCGGGCGAGATCGAGGAACTGTGGCAGCAGGGAATCGAGTGGCTGAAAGATGCGGGCGCGGAAATCGTCGATATCTCCATGCCGCATACCAAATACGCCCTGCCCGCATATTACATCGTTGCTCCGGCCGAAGCCTCGTCCAACCTGGCCCGCTATGACGGCGTCCGCTACGGATTGCGCGTTCCGGGCAAGGACATTGTGGAGATGTACGAAAACACCCGTGCCGAAGGTTTCGGCGAAGAGGTCAAGCGCCGCGTTCTGATCGGCACCTACGTGCTGTCTGCCGGCTACTATGACGCCTACTACCTGAAGGCACAGAAAGTTCGCACCCTGATCAAGCGTGACTTCGATCTGGCTTGGGCGAACGGTGTCGACGCAATCCTGACCCCGGCAACTCCGTCGGCTGCTTTCGGCGTTGCCGATCAGGACCTGCATTCCGATCCGGTCAAGATGTACCTGAACGACATCTTCACGGTCACGGTGAACATGGCCGGTCTTCCGGGCATCTCCGTTCCGGCCGGTCTCGACAAGTCCGGCCTGCCGCTTGGTTTGCAGTTGATCGGGAAACCGTTCGATGAAAGCACGCTTTTCCAGGTTGGCCAGGTGATCGAGGACGCTGCCGGGTCCTTCGAACCGGAAAACTGGTGGGGTTGACGCCCCCTTGCCGGGCCCCCGCACCAACAGGGGCCCGGCGCTCTTCCCTGCCTGTCTGCTTCTCTGAAGTCCCCCCAAGAACCAGACGCAGCTCAAGGCAACAGCCAGAGCGATCCCTCCCTTCCCGGCCGGAGACCTGCAATGCATGACATCGAAACCCTCGTCATCGGCGCCGGTGTCGTTGGACTGGCGTGCGCTCGTGCCCTGGCTCTTTCCGGCCGCGAGGTCATGGTCCTGGAGCAGCATGATCTGATCGGCTCAGAGACCAGCGCCCGCAATTCCGAGGTCATTCATGCCGGCATCTATTACCCGACAGGTAGCCTGAAAGCGCGTCTTTGCGTCGATGGAAAGCAACAGCTTTACACGTTCTGCGCCGAAAACGGTGTTGGTCACGACCGTATCGGCAAACTGATCGTCGCCGCGCACGATGCACAGCTCGACGAGCTTCAGAAGATCAAACGAAAGGCAGCGGAAAACGGCGTAACGGACCTAGTCTTTGTCGACCGCAACGAACTGTGCGAGCGGGAACCGGCACTGAACTGCTCAGGTGCACTCTGGTCGCCTTCCACCGGTATCATTGACAGTCACGGCTTCATGCTGGCCCTCCAAGGCGGGCTCGAGGCACATGGTGGTCAGGTTGTATTGAACACCAGGGTTGAGTGCATTGAAGCCCTGCCTGAAGAAGGCTACCGCGTTCAGGTTGAAACTGATGGAGCGGAAAGCTATGCCATCACCTGCCGGGAGCTGATCGTTTCGGCCGGTCACGGAGCCCCGGCCCTGATGTCGGCGTTTCCTCAGGCACACCCGCCAAAGGCATATCTGGCCAAGGGCAACTATTTCAAGCTGCAGGGCAAAGCTCCCTTTTCCACCTTGATCTATCCGGTTCCCGAACCAGGTGGGCTTGGCGTTCACCTGACCCTGGACCTTCAACATCAGGCCCGCTTCGGGCCTGACGTGGAATGGGTGGAAAATTTCGACTACGAGGTGGATCCGGCACGCGGTGACAAGTTCTATGCTGCAATCCGGAACTACTGGCCCGATCTGCCGGACGCTTCCCTCGTTCCCGATTATTCCGGCATCCGCCCCAAGATCGTTGGCCCTGGCGAACCTGCAGCCGACTTCCGCATAGACGGCCCCGAAGCCCACGGCCTCACCGGATTGGTCGCGCTCTATGGCATGGAGTCACCAGCCCTGACATCAGCTCTGGCGATTGGAGACGAGGTGAGAGATCGTTTGTAAGATCTCAATCGCAACCTTCAGCAATCAAAATGCCCGATAGTTGTTCAATCCCAGCGCGGCGTTAGCCGAAGTCTTGATTTCGGGGTCGGCTTCGGACAACTCGCGTTCAAGCTGTTCAATCTCCTTTCTGCTCGGGAAGAACGCTCTTAGTTGCCTTTTCTTGCCAACCAGTCGCCAGAGGTTCTCAAGATCGAAGGTTAGCTCATGAATGGAAAGTTGGACGATTGTCCGAACGATATCCAACGTATTGCACTTATCGATCAATCGTCGTAAGCCGCGTGCCTCGAATTCACCTTTCCCGCGCTTAATAATTGCAGAGATCGCCTCGAACTCAGGTTGAAATGCGTTACCGGTCAGCGCCGTTGCGGCTCTTTGAGCGAAGTGAAGATCATCGTGCTCCAACGCAATTCGAAGCAAATCTTCGATGGCCGTCCGATCCTCAAGCAGCGCCATTAGTTCAAGCCAGGCAAGATCGGGCTGTACGGACAGCCTCTCATAGGCTGTTCGAATTTCTCCTCTCCCCAGCGCATCTCCGTATCTGGCGACAAGGCGAGCAACCCAGAACGGAGGCCCTTCATCATTCCGCAGTTGCTCAATGAGATTTAGTAAGAAATTATCTGCGCCAATGACCTTCTTCAGTCCGAAAGCTGCATTGTCTGCCAAACTGATATGACTTGACGACATGAAGGGCAGGAAAACTTCCTTCCGATGCAAGCGGCTGTCCGGATGGTTCAAGACGTATTGAAGGGCAACCCGCTGAACGTCGACGGACCTGTCTGACAGACCAACTTCGGCGAAGTCGTCCTTTTTCAAGCCAAGATCGTAGTTGGTCCGACGGATGTGTCTGTCTGCCTTCCAGGCGAAGCCACTATCGAGGATCGTTTTCAATGCCAATCTTCGAACGGCGTGGTGCTTCCCTTCTTTGACTAATTTTGAGAGCAGATCTGAAATCATTCCGCGCTTGAGCGCGAGCTTCAGCAACACACTCGCCCGATCCATGGGACTTTGCAGAATCGTCTTCTTCAGTTCTTCCAAGCCGCCGGTTTCGAGTATCATTCTGTCAACGAGGATCAGCTCTTCGGTTTGCAATCGTCCCATTTCCCCGGAACTTAACAGTGCCTCAAGACATCCAGATACAACACGTGCCAAGTTTCGGTCAGGAACAGATGTCTGCCATACGCACCGTTCGATTGCTCTGACGGCTGCCCGCCGGACTTCAGGAACCCAATCGTTCAGTCGGCGTACTAACAGAGCAAGGGAAAACGAACCTGATATGGAGTGAATTTGATCAAGCGCAGCTTCACGCACATAACCAGAGTGATGCGTGGTGAGTGCTAATGCCGCTCCCTGATCAACACGAGCAAGAGCAATGGCTCTCACCCGCATTCTGCGAGAGCTTAACTTTGAGTGCATCGAGCCAAAAAACGAAGACCACATATCCGGCTCGAAAGACCAGGGCAAATCATTCAGGATTGCTCGGATTTGGGTTTCTATCAGGATGACACAAACCGGGTCGTGTTCGTCCAACAACGTTTGCAAGGGAGAAGCGGAAGTACACTTCCTGCCCCAGCTTTGGGTCACGAGTTGCAGGGCAGTATCAGGTCCCTTCATCTGCCGGAGAGCTTTCGAAGCAGAGTGAGACAGCTGTCGCAATTTCATAGTCAGTTCAATCGAAGTGCCGTTGAATTCGGGGTGGTTGTCACAAACTCCTTGCACACATCACGGGAAAGTGCACGCTAAACAACCAGAATTTTCAGCGACTTCGCATTTCAGACCTTAGTGCACCCGACCACTCTCAGCCTCAAGGATCCCATCCGCGTCCAGACCCGCAATCGGCAGCCTTTTATCGGTTGGCACATCACCGGAAAGCTGCAATGCGAGGTAGCGGCCACAGCATACTCTCAGGAAGCTGGTGAAATTGCCGAGGTCATGGCCTGCATCAATGCTCTCGTGGTGCAGTCGGGTGATCAGCTGCACGACGTTCATTCCGTCTCGTGCGGCGATTTCTTCCAGAGCGTTCCAGAAAAACGCCTCCAGCCGAACCGATGTGACCATGCCATCGATACGCAGGGATTTCGTCGAGCTTTCCCAAAGCTTGGGATCCGCTTCGATGAAGAGTTTGCACATGAATTCCCCTCCCGATTGCCTGAATAATCCACGGCATGGATTGCCGGATCAAGCCCGGCCATGACAGGCAAGGAGTGTCTCCTGCCTGCCATCGCCGACCCTTCCGGTCTTTTTTGGACCAGATGTTCTTGCCCGGACCAATGATTGCGTCCCGTCAGGCAGCCAGTGCACCGGCATCCCTGCCCTTGAGCACAGCGTCGAACTGCGCCAGCCAGGCAGGATGAGCGGGCCAGGCGGGAGCCGTCACCAGATTGCCGTCAGTCACGGCAGCGTCTATGGCAATCTCTGCATAGGTCGCACCAGCCAGTTCCACTTCCGGACGGCAAGCCGGATAGGCTGACACGACGCGACCTTCGATCACCTGCGCCGCGGTCAGGATCTGAGCTCCATGGCAGATCGCCGCCACAGGTTTGCCCTCATCCATGAAATGTTTCACGGCAGCCAGAACTTCGGCCTCCAGACGCAGATATTCAGGTGCCCGGCCACCCGGGATCAGCAGCGCGTCGTAGGACTCAACATCAATGTCTGCGAAACTCGCATTCAGAGTAAAATTGTGGCCACGCTTTTCAGTGTAGGTCTGGTCGCCTTCGAAGTCATGAATGCAGGTCGCAACGGTCTCGCCGCTTTTCTTGCCCGGGCAAACCGCATCAACCTCATGTCCCATGGCAAGCAATGCCTGGAACGGAACCATGGTTTCATAGTCTTCGGTGAAGTCACCTGTGATCATCAGGATCTTTGCGCTCATGCCATTTCCTCCCATCAGAATGTCGCGATGAGAGGACGCTAGCAGGCGAAGCCTTTGAGTGGGTATTAGGCGAGTACTACAGCGTAATAATTCAGGATTTCGAGCCGTGCCAGGTTTGAGGCTGCCTCATCAGCAGCCGGTCGTTCGCCTGAACATGTGACAGGGCGATACCCGCCAGAACCATCCAAACATAGAGCAGAATTTCCAGGAGACGTTGAAAGAGACCGCCAAAATCCTGAGACAGAACGATCCCGCTCAAAAGCCCCGCTCCCGCAACGAACAGCGCGGCGGCGAGACGCACCTGAACCTTAACACTGTCCGCGCGCCTCAACCCGAGTGACACCAGATACAGTCCGCACAGACCAGAGAGATAGGCCAGAAACCCGGCGGCGGCATGGACTAGATGCGACAGCGACGGTGCCTCGGGGCGGCACTCGAAATCACAGGGAAACAATGCAGCGATCATCAGCAATACCGCATAAAGCCCGAGCAGAATAAGGCCCGCCATCACTAACGGTCTGCCGGAGACGGCCCGCAGGGCAAAAACCACAAACAGAATTACCCAGATTTCGGCCCCGGCAAACACAATGAGGTTCACCCACGCCCCGTGCTCGGTCCCAGTGGCACCGAGTACGCTCATGAACTGAGCCAGATGGCTGTATCCCGGATACAGGAAACCGGCGGTAAAAACACCGCTGACCAGCCAGAAAAAGCTCAACAAAGGCAACAAGATAAAAAGGTTTGGCCTGTTCATGGCCAAACCCTAACACACCGCTGGACGGCAATCACCTCGACAACGGTTCGGCGCGATGCGTGCGTGAAAGCCGATCAATCCCGGTAATCAGGCTGAGTTCTGTCCAGTTCGCGCTTCAAGTGAGCGAAATGCGCATAGCCCATTCCGACATAGGGTTCCCATTCCGCCGCTGTCTTGGCAGCGAGATTGTCCGACATGACGGCAAGCGGCTGCCCTGTTGAATAGGCTTTCAGAAGCGTCTCGGCGGCACGCTCGAAGAAATACAGATGCTCAAACGCTTCAGCAACCGTTGCTGCGGCGACAGAGACCCCGTGATTGCCCATGATCAGGATCGGCTTGTTGCCGAGGGTCTCGGCGATCCGCCGCCCCTCTTCGGCTTCATCAGCCATTCCGCCGAAACCGAGATCGATGGCAACTTTGCCGTAAAACCGCGCCGTGTTGAGGTCGATCGGCTTCAAGGTCGGGTCCTGCAGGGTCGCAAGCGCGGTCGCGTTCGGCGCATGACAGTGGAACAGAACACGCGCTGCCGGATTGCTCCGGTGAACCGTGCCATGAATGCACCATGCGGACGGGTCCGGGGCATCCTCGCGCTCCATCACTGCATCATCCGTCGCGTCGAGCAGAAGAAGATCACTGGCCTTGATATCGGAAAAGTGCCGCCACTTCGGATTCATCAGAAACTTGGAACCGTCGTCCGACACGGCAACGCTGAAGTGATTGCCGACCGATTCATGCCAGCCGAATTTCACCGCAAGGCGAAAAGCAGCCGCAAGATCTTCGCGCAGCTCCTGTTCATCGCTGGTTTGCGCTTGTGCAAGGGTCATGCCCGTCTCTCCTCCTACTTGAAGCGCCCTTCCCCGGACAGGACCCGGAAGGTTGAACGCATTTCCCCTCTGTCGATATAGCAGCCGCGCAGATGCCGGTCACCGCTGGTGGCGGAATAGGCCGCGCGTCCATGTACGATCCGGTGATTGTCGAAAACGATACATTCTCCTGCATTGAGCCGGAACTGCATCAGGTACTTGTCGTCCTGCATCAGGCGCCCGAAGCGACAGAAAGCCGGATAGTAGCGATCAAGATCCCTTTGCGGCAGATCGAAAATGTCAGCCTGATGCTGGCTGATGGTCACGCCGGAGATGTTGCCGTATTCATCGAGCTCGATCACCCGCTGGCGGGCACGCATATCAAACGTGTCGTGCTCGCAATAATAGGGAACATCCGTATTGACCAGCAGTTCGAACTCATCAGGATAAAGTTTGCGGAAGTCTTCGGCCACCGCCAACCCGTCGACAAAGAGGCTGTCGCCGCCATCAACCGAGTTTGCCCGGCAATGCAGGAACTGAACGCCGGGAGCCGCGTCCTCAGAAGGCAGGTCGGTGTGCAGCTCCAGCGCTTTGGAGGTGAACGCCAGGTTTGTCGGCTTGATATGGGTTTTGACTTCGAATACCCGGCCGAAATAACTGGGGCGTACGTGGCCGATCATGTTGGCAACGTCCAGAAGGGCCTCATCGGTGTCCGGCAATCCGGTCAGCAAGGCGACACCATCTGTCAGCATGGTTTTGACCCAGTTCCTGATATGGGTCTTGTCTGTCGTCAGATCCGCGTAGGAAAACCGTCCGATCTCTTCGTAATGGTCGGAATACCAGGGTTTGCGCGGAAAATTGGCACTGTCGAAACGTTTGGCCCCGTTGGCATAACCGGTCAGGGTTTCCATGGGCATGCGCGTCACGTGTTCAGAGCCGGCCCAGGTTACTTCCAGATGTCCTGCTGAAATCGACGCGGACGCAGCCCTGGGTGCAACCTCTTCCGCAAAGATGTCGTAAACGCGCTCGCGGGTTGCCGTATCGAAGGACGACGGACAATTGTCCCGCAGCCAGTAATAGTTGAAATAGGCCGTTTCGCCGTTGCTCAGCGGTACATCCAGGCCATTTTCACCCAACAACACACCGGCTTCACCAGTTCCGAGCATCACTCCCTCCAAATAACTTAACCTGCTCGAATTCTGCAGACGAAGGGCACAAATTCGCCAACCCTTTCGATCTGCGGTCAGTTTCGGGAAAATGCGCTTGTGTGAACGATTTGAAAAGGTGATAAAAACAGAAGTTAACTTAATCAGAGACTAAACTTAAACGTCACATGAACCGACTTCCGCCACTCAGATTGCTTCATGTCTTCGAAACCGTGCACAGCGCAGGTAGCGCCAAGAGGGCAGCCGGCGAGCTCAATGTCTCTCTATCCGCAGTCAGCCAGGCACTTCGGCAGCTGGAAGAGCATATCGGCACATCTCTGTTCGACCGCAGCACACGCCCGGCAGGATTGAACGAGGCCGGAGAAATACTGCTGAAGGCAGTCATCGAAAACCGGGAACGCCTGGCCGAAGCCTTGAGTGAGATTCAGGCGCTGACCACGCAATCGGGGACCTCAGTGACCGTCGCCTGCACGGTCGGCTTTGCCACCTATTGGCTGATGCCGAGGCTCGAGGCCTTTTATCTCGATCATCCGGACATTGCCGTGAACGTGCAGACAACTCCGCAGGAAGTACCGCATATGCCTCCCGGCACAGACATCGCCATGCGTTTTGGTGACGGGCGCTGGAACGACGGCGACATGCAGCATCTCTTTGATGAGATCATTGAACCGGTCTGCGCTCCTGTGCTGGCAGAACGTCTTCGCAAGGAAGATCGGAATCTCGCCTCGGCTCAGCTCATCCATGTGGAATTTCCGGACCCCAACTGGGTGACATGGTCCGACTATTTCGTGCAGACCGGTCAGAAACCCGCGGGCACTTCAAAGGGCCTCAAGTTCTCCAACTACGTCCAGGCCGCACAGGCGGCTCTGTCCGGTCACGGCATCATGCTTGGCTGGCGTTCAACCAACGGTGACCATGTCCAGAAGGGCCTGCTCGTACCGATCGGCCTCCCTGTCATGAGACCCAAAAGCCGGTTCTACATAACCCTGTCGCACCGCAGCCGTAACGTGGAAACGGCGCAGGTGGTAATCGACTGGATGAGGATGACGGCAGATACCGAAACGCCTGAACCGGTATGAATTCAAGACCGAGGGCCTTAGAAAGGAATTAACCTATGGTCGATATCAGGAAACTTAAAATCCAGACGTGTTTCCGTGGAAGGAATTCGAGTTGGCTGACAAAAGCTTTGGAAGACGTGGAGCACAGCACAACTCCGCTCAAAATTCAGCAAGACTTCAAGGCAGCATGCAAAATCCGGCTCAGTTCAGAAGCCAATTCCAGCAGATGTCGGCGAAAAACACAAAATCTGATCCGAGCAGAATTCAGGGACCCGTGCCTGGTCTGGCCGGGTGGCTTGCAGGTGCAGGCACCCAGTTTTGCCTTCTTTTCGCAGACGGCAACTTTGACCGCGCCGTAGCAGAAGGCGGAAGCGCAACGCTGGTCATATTGGCTCTGGCCGCCGTCGGACTCATTTCACTGCTGATTTTCATCGGCTTTGCAGGCTTTACGCTTTTCACGTTCTCCCGGCGCTCGAGATCCAAATGGTTCCTCGGAGGCTTCCTGCTTGGTATGGCATCCGTTTCGATAGCTATGTAAAATTTGTCGAGCATCCGCATTTAAATACTCTCTATCCAGGCCTCTTCGAACTGATGGTCAAACTCGGGGCTTCACGCGACGTTTCGGAACATTGGATCGGTGCGAACAGTTGTCGGAAGGCAAACCTGTTTCCACTTGTCAATTTCCTCTTGACCTCCCCGTTTGCCAATGTCATAACCGCACCCGAACCGTACGGTACGGTTCACCCGAAAAGACATTCGTCTCCACAGCACTCTGACCGACACCTGAAGACATGCCAGCAGCCGCTTTTGACATTGCCACTTCCCGCCCGGACGCAGCGCCCGAGTTTTCGCCGCGCCAGCAGGTGGTGTTGCAGCATGCGCTGAAATTGCTGGTGGAAGGAGGCGAAAAGGCACTGACGACGGCAGGACTTGCCAGGACGGCCAGCTGCTCCAAGGAAAGCCTCTATAAATGGTTCGGTGACCGGGATGGCCTTTTGGCTGCGGTTGTTGCCTACCAGGCCAGCCAGGTTCAGTTTCCCTCCGAGGCAGGTGCAACAGCAGACGCGGAAACGTTCCGCGCGCATGTCGCTGCTTTCGTCGAAGCCCTGCTGGGGGTTCTCTTTTCCGAGACATCACTGGCGCTAAACCGGCTATCCATCGGTCAGTCCAACACAAATTCCAACCGGCTCGGCCAGCTCCTGCTGATGCGCGGCAAGCACATGATTTCGTCACGTGCGCGTACCATGCTGGAGAGCGGCCGTCGGCATGGGCTTTTGAAATTCGACCATGCCGAGGATGCCTATCAGGTGCTCTATGGCCTGGCGATCCGCGACGTTCACGTTCGGCTACTTCTCGGTGAAGCTGCCAGCCCCGCCGAACAGGATCTGAAATCACAGGCCGAAATGGCCGTCGACCGCTTTTACCAGTTGTTCGGGGCATAGGAACCGGCGCTGGACCAACTGGGAACCACCAGAAACAACAAAGACCGGCAATGAAGACCGGCTTTTTGAAGAACAACGGAATGCAAACGGGAGAAAGGAACCCATGCGCGTTTATTATGATCGTGATGCTGATCTCAACCTGATCAAATCCAAAAAAGTCGCCGTCATCGGCTACGGCTCGCAGGGCCGTGCCCATGCCATGAACCTGAAAGACAGCGGCTGCACCGAGCTTGCCGTTGCTCTGCGCGAAGGTTCCACCACTGCCCTGAAGGCCGAAGCTGACGGCTTCAAGGTCATGACCGTGGCCGAAGCTGCGGCCTGGGCCGACCTGATGATGATGGCAACGCCGGACGAACTGCAGGCCGACATCTACAAAGACCACATTGCAGGCAACATCCGTGACGGTGCTGCAATCGCATTCGCTCACGGCCTCAACGTTCATTTCGGCCTGATCGAGCCGAAGTCCACCGTTGACGTTCTGATGGTCGCGCCGAAGGGCCCGGGCCACACCGTGCGCGGCGAATACCAGAAGGGCGGCGGTGTGCCGTGCCTGATCGCCGTTCACCAGGACGCTTCCGGCAACGCGCACGACCTCGGCCTGTCCTACGCATGTGGCGTTGGCGGTGGCCGCTCCGGCATCATCGAAACCACCTTCAAGGAAGAGTGTGAAACCGACCTCTTCGGCGAACAGGCTGTTCTTTGTGGTGGCCTTGTCGAGCTGATCCGCGCTGGTTTCGAGACCCTGGTGGAAGCCGGTTACGCTCCGGAAATGGCTTATTTCGAGTGCTTGCACGAAGTTAAGCTGATCGTGGACCTGATCTACGAAGGCGGCATCGCCAACATGAACTACTCCATCTCCAACACTGCCGAGTGGGGCGAGTACGTCACCGGCCCGCGCATCGTGACGCCGGAAACCAAGGCTGAAATGAAGCGCGTCCTGACCGACATCCAGAACGGCAAGTTCACTTCCGACTGGATGCAGGAATACCGTGCAGGCGCAGCCAAGTTCAAGGCAACCCGTCGCCTGAACGACGCTCACCAGATCGAAGAAGTCGGCGAAAAGCTGCGCGGCATGATGCCGTGGATCAAGTCCAACGCTCTGGTCGACAAGACCAAGAACTAAGACTGATCAGTCATTCTGGAAACAGAGAAAGCCGGGCAGCGATGCCCGGCTTTTGCTTTTTTGAAACACCTGTGTGGAACGTTATTTCTGCAGTCGTTCGAGAGCTGCCAATGCGTTGAAATCGCCGTCTTCTGCGGCAAACTTGTAAAGTTCAATTGCCCTGTCGCGATCTCTTTGCACGACTTCTCCACTCTCCAAAAGAACGGCCAGATAGTAGGCCCCGTAGTGATCGTCCTCTAATGCGGCTTGCTCGATCATCGCCAGCCCGCCTTCGACATCTTTTGGTACGCCATATCCATGCAGCATCATCCAGCCCAGATTGGCATTGCTCCCTTCCAGTCCGCGTTCCGCCGCCTCTCTGAACAAGGTCTCCGCCCTGGCTTCATCTTTTGGGACGCCCAGCCCTTCCAGGTAAAGCACACCCAGGCTGACGGTCGCATCATGGATGCCATGCTCTATTGCGACCCTATAAAGTCGATCGGCTTCCCGGTAGTCCTGTTCCGTCCCAAGTCCATTTTGATGCATCCAGCCAAGGTTTGCGGACGCCCTGGCGTTTCCGAGAACCGCTGCTTCGGAAAAATTCTTGAACGCCAGATCGTAGTCGACAGCGCCTCCATATCCGAGAAAATGGAACTCGCCGATCGCTCTCCGCGCTCGAGCCGGCTCTATGCGCTTGGCTTCCTCGAAAATGTCCAAACCTTTCGCAGGATTTTTTTCGACACCAGAACCTTCGACATACGCATACCCCAGCGCGACCAATGCCTGCGCATGTCCCCGATCCGCGTACATCTTAAGCGTCTGGATGGCCTGCTCTTTCTTTTCCCGGTCAAACTCATCTTCACCGATATAAAGATACGCAAGTGCCAGATCCGCGCGCTGCGCACCCATTTCAACGGCCTTCAGGAACCACTCTTCAGCAAGGTCCATGTTCTCTTCCACACCGCGCCCCTTGCGGTAGCGCCAGCCGACGAGCCTCGCGGCCTCTGCATTTCCGGCCTCAGCGCTCGCAAGGTAGTATTTGAAAGCAGTCGCCTGTGAATGCCCTGCGACGGCACCCTGATCATGAAGAATGGCCAGGTTCAGCATCGCCAGAGCGTCACCGAACCGTGCCGCTTTTTCGTACCATCTGGCGGCCAGATCGGGTTGGTAACCTGGGTCGTCCGGTGTTTCCGAATAATGTTTGCCTAGCTGAAAAGCGGCAAATTCGTCTCCGGCGACCGCAAGATCTTCCAGCATTCTGAGGCCTTCGGAAGGATCGACAGTTTGATCCCACCCTTCAGAAGTTCCCCATGCGAGGAGAAAGTGCGAATTCGCGTGACTTTTTGCGGCAAGCCGGAACCACATCATCGCCTTGGATTGGTTTTGTTCTGTGAGCTGCCGGCCTTCAAACGATCCATTCAGATAGATCTGACCAAGAGCATATTGCGCATTGGAATGCCCCCGATTGGCCGCAAATGTCAGGAGTTGCAAGATTTCCGCGTTGACGGTTTCGTTGTCCGGTTTCGTTTCCAGAAGAAAATTCGCCAACGCAAACTGACCTGGCACGAATGGATAGTCTGAAACCGAAAGGCTCTGACGCAGATGCTCTTCGGCATTCTCAAGTCTTTGCGGGAAGATGATCCCATTGGCATAGGCCAGTCCCAGGAACAGCTCTTTTTCCTGTGCGCGGCGATACTGGTCGCGGCCCTTTTCTCCGTCCTTGACCAACTGAGAAAGCGGCGCCAGTGCGGAAAGGGCTTTGGTCTGTGACACATGCCTTAGTTCGTCAATTCCAGCAAAGAAATCCGCTTCCCTCACCTCGCCCAGAACCTGCATTCGGGCCCATTTGACCGAGGCTTCAACATTACCGCCATCAGCAGCCACCCGGTAGAGACGGGAAGCCTTCTCACGGTCTTCGTGTCGCGGATCCTTGTAGAGAACCTCTGCTGCCTGAAACGCAGCACCGGCATCGCCGAGTTCGCCTGCGCGAATTTGCCACCTCAGCGCTTTTTTCCGGCTCTGCGTGACAGGGCCGCCCTTGGTGAAGAGGTCCGCGAGACGCAAAGCGGCATAAAGATTGTCGCCTTCGGCCGCGATTTCATAATGGCGGATGGCTTCAAATATTTCCTTCAGCCCGCCCAGGCCTTCCTCTTCCATATACCCCAGATAGGCAGCAGCGACCGAATTTCCGTTTTCCGTCGCCCTTTGAAGATAGCTGCGCGCAAGCTCGAGATCCTCGGCAAGCCATTCTCCCTCAAAATAGCTGATGCCGAGCACTGCGGCCGCACCGTCTATTTCGGCCTCCTCCGCCTTGTTCAGGTAGTCCAGGGCCTTGGAAAAATCGTGCCCCTTCCAGGCTTTCGTCGAAAACAAGACGCCCAGATCCAGCAGTGCGGTCTGGTCCCCCTCCTCCAGGGCCTGATTATAAAGTTCGCTCGCCCGATCAAGGTCCTGCTCGGCACCGGAGCCTTCCTCATAGAACGTGCCCAAAGCGATGAGCGCTGTGGTGCTGCCCAAATCCTTTGCCCTGCCATACCAGGACAATGCTTCAACAGGGTCCTGAGCCACGCCGATCCCGTGTTCATACATTTTCGCCAGGGACAGAATTGCGGAGAGGTCGTCCTTCTCCGCCATTTGAAGCAACAACCGTCGTCCGCGGTTTACGTCCTGGTCTGTGACAGGCGTACCGTCCAAGAGCAGAAGCCCAAGCTCTGTTGTCGCGAACTCATCACCGGCACCGACAGCTTCTTCATAAAGTTCATGTGCCTTGCGATAGTCCTGCTCGACCCCGAAACCTTGCGCGTGCAGCCATCCCAGATAGCCCAGCGCGCGCGGCGAGCCGGTGGTTTCTATTGCCTGCTGGTAGTGGAAGGCAGCCTGGGCGTAATCCTGATCAATTCCTTTTCCCTGTTCAAAGGCGAGACCGAGCGAAACGTGTGAGTAGTCGTAGCCAAGGTCGAGGCTGCGGCGAAAAAGCGAAATGCTCTTTGCCTGATCCTGCTCCACCCCCAGGCCCCAATGATACATGGTCCCAAGATGATGGATGCCTCTCGGGTAATCCATGTCGGAGGCTTTCCGATAGAATTCAACGGCGCGTTCTTCGTTTCGCTTCCCCAGAAGACCATGCTCATACATGAGCCCGAGATTTACCCAGCCGTTCGGGTACCCTGCTTCCGCAGACTTCCGGTATAGCTCAGCCGCCTTTTCCAGATTGACCTCGGTTCCCCGGCCGTTTTCGTAAAGCCATCCAAGTGCAGACGTTGCCTCCAGCAACCCGCCCCGACTTGCCCACTGGATCCAGAAGAATGCCTGGGTGTCTGTTTGCCGAATGCCCTGACCTTCCAGGTACAGGTAACCGAGGCGCAAACCACTCCAATTGTCGCCGAAATCCGCACCCTGCTGATAGTAGGAAACCGCCTTTTTGTAATCCTTGGGTCCGGCCAGCCCCGTTTCGTAATAGTAACCGAGCTGGGCCTTTGCCCAGGGAAACCCCAAGGCCTCAGAACGCTTGAAATAGGAAAATGCCTTGTCGTAATCGGGCTCCCAGAGATCCGGGTTCTCATAAGCAAGACCAAGCCTGAACAGATCTTCCGGATCTCCCGCCGCCTCGCGGGCAAGAAGTTTTTCAAGTTCCTGAGCGTCTGGCAGGCTCGCCTCGTAGCTCTTTTCCGATTGCCCGGACAAGGGAGCGGACTGGTTCACCCCCTCCAACCGCCAATCCTGGGCCTTGTCGAAGTCTCCGCTCTTGCCAACCGCAGAACCTGCAACACCAAAGGCCAGGCCGGAAGCCAGAACAACAATTCCCAAAACTCTCATTGACACCCCTGGAACAACTCCAACTACCGCCCGCTCATTTCCCCTCGCGCCGCTGCCGCCAGCCCCCACAGGGCCTCGGTACATAGTTTTTGCGCGCCGCCAAGACGGTTTTCCGGACTCATATCGCGCGGGCACTTCACGTACAACTCCGTTGCACTCTCTGCACTCATTCCACCAAGACTTGCAGATTTCTGAAAACCTGGCGACGTGCAGGATCGTCGCAACAGACAATCCGACGCACGCCTCAGTACCGGCGCCCCTTGCATCGCCAGCTGGAAAAACGCCAAAAGAGGAACCAACCGTTACAGATGAAAATGAAAAACACTCATGAAAACAAGAACTTGTTCACGACAAAATAGAAGCAAAACAGGATATGAAAATCCGCAAGTTCGGCAAAAAATATTGACGCGCCAAAGCGGTTTCAGGTGCAGCAAACTGCAAGAAATAAACAAAGATAAAATTTTATGAAAACCTGTTTTTATTCTCTAACTGGATCGCAAGACCTGTTTTTATATTGTTGTGACGTTCACTTCGTCCGCTGACGAGCCTACCCGTGGAGTCCGCGAAAATGGATCTGACGACACTGTTTTCGGCAAACATTCTTGTCCTGTCGGTGTTCGCTATTTCCTTTCTGGCAATGTCGTTTCGTGTCAATCCACATGGGCACTGGCGTAGTTGGGGCGCAGCCAACATTCTGTTGGCCGCAGCGCTTCTATTCTTTGCTGTTGAAGCCTGGCTTCCGGTGCTTGTCGCCTATCTGGTTCCAAACACACTCCTGCTGCTGGCATTCGGGTGCCACTTGCACGCGGCGAGACAGCTCGCCCATCTGCCAACCAAGGTGAGCAACATCCTGGCACCGGCCTCGGCCTACCTCCTGGTGGCCGTTGTCGCTTTCTCGATTTCGAAATTCGCCCTCGCCTATGCGGCAGCCAATGTCATATTCACCTTGCTTTGCATCGCGACCATCAGTGCCTACACGTCTCCGGTGTTCAGAGGACTGATTTCTGCAATCGGTCTGATCCTGGCCTTTTTCCTGCTGGCCGCCGAAGGCGCACTTCGCACCGTTCACGGGCTGGCTCTCGGAGGACCTGCCGGACCGGGCATGATGAATGACATGATTCAGGACATCCACCTGATGAGCGCGCTCATCTTCGTCAGTCTGACAGGTGCATTTTCATTGGCGGTATCCTTCGAACAGGTCGCCGACAGGCACCGCGAAGCCGCGCGCAGAGATCCGTTGACCGGAGCTTTCAACCGCCGGGAGTTTCAATCACGGCTGGAAGAGCTGCTTCAGGGCACCTCGAAAGACAATTTCGGGCTTGTCCATTTCGATCTGGATCACTTCAAGCAGGTGAACGACGAATATGGTCATCCGGCGGGTGACGAAGCTCTGGTGAAAGTCAGCAAAACCGTCTCGTCTCATCTCAGACAGGGCGATTGCTTCGCCCGGCTCGGCGGTGAGGAGTTTGCCGTCCTGTTGCCGGGTATTTCCAGGGACAATGCCTTCAAGGTGGCAGACCGGTTGCGCGAAAAGATTTCCGAGCTCCGCTTTGAGTTTGCACCCGAAGAATTCCGGATAACCGCGTCCGCCGGAATTTATCATGGCAACGGCAGCCAGTTGCTGACGACCGACCTGTTGCAGGCCGTCGACAAGAGTCTCTACGAATCCAAGAACAACGGCCGCAACCGCATCACATTCGCCGAACCAATTCTCGCTAATGCCTGATCAGAACCGCGACCGGGCAGGAAGTGCACTGGCAGCCCTGTCCCGGCATCAGAAGTGAGCTTCGATCAGGCGCGTGACCTCCTGGTCGCGCGCAGCTTCGCTCTTGCCCCCCATGACAACGACAATCAGCTGCTTTCCACCTCGCCGTGCAGTGGCAACCAGATTGTAGCCCGCCATGCGGATGTAACCGGTCTTCAGGCCATCGACGCCGGATACTTTGCCAAGCAGATTGTTTGTCGCTCGGAACGTGCGGCCGTTGTAATTGAAGGATTTTGCACGGTAATAGCTGGCGTATTGCGGAAACCGCCGTTTCAGCGCCAGACCCAGCTTGGCCATGTCCCGGGCGGTGGTCACCTGCGCCGGATCGGGCAGTCCGGTTGCGTTGACGAAACGCGTCTTGGTCAGCCCGAGTGCCCTGGCCTGCCGGGTCATCTGCCGTGCGAATGCAGCTTCGCTTCCGGCAATGTTTTCAGCAACGACGATGCCGACATCGTTCGCCGATTTCACCGCCAGGGCCCGTGCCGCCTGTTCCACCGTGATCGTTGTCCCGGCCTTCAGACCAAGTTTCGCCGGAGGCTGCGCGGCTGCATTTGCCGAAACCTTCAGGGGCGATGACAACGAGTACCGTCCGCTGGAGACTTCATCGAACAACAGATACAGCGTCATCATCTTGGTGAGCGAAGCCGGAAACCGTGGTGAGTCCGCATCCACAGCGTAGAGCTCTTGGCCTGTCGATGCATTGAGAACAAGCGCTGAAAACCCGCGTTCAACAGCCGTTTCCGGTGCATAGCTGATAACCGGAAGCGACGCTGTTTGAACCGACGCAGCAGCCGTTGAAGCCGTGGGCGCCGTCGTCTTGGGGGCCTGCGCGGTTTGGCAGGCTGCCAGGAACAGAGCCAGAAGAAGGGCAGAAACCTTTGTTGAAACGGCGTTCGAACGCATTACAAATCTCGCGCTTTTTACCGGCGCCGCCTCAGGGTTTCAAACGGTAACCGGTCTTGAATATCCAATGCACAATCGCGAGCGATCCCCCGAGAAAGAGCATCGTCGCAAACAGAGACAGCCACAAACTGACGTCTGCCTGACCATAAAAACTCCAGCGGAACCCCGAGATGAGGTACACGACCGGATTGATCAGCGTCACAGTCTGCCAGAACTCCGGCAGCATGTTGATGGAATAAAAGCTACCGCCCAGAAAAGCCAGTGGTGTGACGATCAGAAGCGGAACGAACTGCAGTTTTTCAAAGTTGTCCGCCCAGATGCCGATGATGAACCCCAGAAGCGCAAACGTGATTGCCGTCAGCATGAAAAACGCCGCCATCCAAAACGGGTGCTGAATCTGGATATCGACGAAGAAGTTTGCCGTGATCAGGATGATCAAGCCGACCAGAACGGATTTGGTTGCCGCGGCCCCCACATAGGCGACTGTAATTTCCAGGAAGGACACCGGAGCCGACAGGACCTCGAAAATCGTGCCGGTGAAGCGCGGAAAATAGATCCCGAAGGAAGCGTTCGACAGGCTCTGGGTCATGAGCGACAGCATGATCAGTCCAGGCACGATAAACGCTCCGTAGCTGACACCGTCCACTTCCGTGATGCGCGAGCCGATCGCGGCTCCGAAAACCACGAAATAGAGCACCGTTGAAATGACCGGCGAAATCACGCTCTGCATGATTGTGCGTCTGGTACGGGCCATTTCGGAAATATAGATGGATTTGACCGCCTCGAAGTTCATTTATGCCCCTGCCCCATTCGACTTTTCTATCGGTGAGTTGTTCAGCACCAGCTGCATTCTCGGCAAGGTTCTGCCGGGGATCGAACCCGAAGGCGACCGGCCAATCGTCTGAAAGCCCATCCGGGCATAGAAGGGTTCAGCTTCCGGATCGGAATCCACCCCGATCCGCTTCAGTCCACTCGACTTCGCCTTGGCAAAGAGCTTGTCGAACAGCTTTCGGCCAATGCTCCGACCCTGCCAATCCGGATCCACAAAGCAGACTTCCAGTTCTCCTTCGCCGTTCGCCGGCTCCATCGACAGCCGGATGCAGCCTACCAGCCGTCCGTCCGTTGCTTCAGCAACCCAGAAGTCATCATTTTCAATCCAGCTGTCCCGGACCCTCAACTCCTCGACGCACGCTTCCATGAACGCATCGTCGTACCCGTTGGATTGCTTGGAGCGCATGCAAAGATCCGTGAGCTCGTCCTTCTCACCCAATTGCGCCCTGCGTATCGTGAAATCCTCTGCCATGTTGGAAACTATCCCTGTTTGACCAAATCCACGAAGATGTCTTCGAGCGATGACTGATCTGTCTGTAGGTCCTGAAACCGCACACCGGCCTTGGCAAGATCCGTCAGAAGCGAAGTGATGCCGGTGCGTTCGGCATGAGTGTCATAGGTATAAGTGAGGCTGGTCCCGTCGTCTTCGAGTATCAGATGGTACTGAGACAGGCCGTCAGGTATGCGCGCGAGTGGGACCGTCAGGCTAAGGGTCAGCAACTTGCGGCCAAGCTTGCGCATCAGTTCGGCCTTTTCCTCGACAAGAATGATCTCGCCCTTGTTGATGACACCGACCCTATCGGCCATTTCCTCGGCTTCTTCGATGTAGTGGGTGGTCAGAATGATCGTGACCCCCTGGTCCCTCAATTCTCCAACGATGCGCCACATGTCGTGGCGCAGCTCCACATCAACGCCCGCGGTCGGCTCATCCAGAAACAGGATCTTCGGCTCATGAGCAAGCGCCTTGGCGACCAGCAATCTGCGCTTCATGCCACCGGACAGCGCCATGATCGGGTTGCTGCGTTTCTCCCAAAGCGTCAGATCCTTCAGGATGCGTTCGACCAGTGCAGGATCAGGCTTCAGACCGAACAGGCCCCGGCTGAGAGCAACCGTGTCACCGACAATTTCAAAGGGAGCTGTCGGCATTTCCTGCGGCACGAGGCCAATCAATTGACGTGCCGCCCTGTATTCCTTCAGGGCGTCATGACCACCGACAGAGATACTGCCCGATGTCGGGCGCACCAATCCGCATATGGTGCTGATCAGGGTCGTCTTGCCGGCGCCGTTCGGGCCAAGCAGTGCAAAGACTTCACCTTCCTGAATATCCAGCGACACAGACTTGAGTGCCTGGAAGCCACCTTCATAGGTTTTTTCCAGGTTCCTGACGGACAATATCGGAGCCATGAAGTTCCAACCGGTTCAAAGAATGAAGTGATTTGACCAGACGGCCAAATAAGCGAGCCACAGTCGCATGTGGGCAGACAACCCGCAAGATGCAAGCCCGGTGGATTGTTGACATCCCATGTCAGGAACCTTCGGCTCAAAGCCAATTGTTTCATCACAAGAAACACTGCGTCTGCGGCCTGCGATATAGGTTTTCAGCGAAACGCCGCTATTTTTCGGACAACGACACGTTCGATGAAGGGAAATCCAAATGTCTATTCGCCCGGTTACGCATATCGGCAAGACACAGCCGACGCTGGAAGGCGCAGGCGTCAAGCTGGAAAGAGTTTTCGGCTTTCAGGATCCGGAAATGCTGGACCCTTTCCTGCTGCTCGACGACTTTCGCAACGAACGTCCTGAAGACTATCTTTCCGGCTTCCCCTGGCATCCGCACCGGGGCATTGAAACCATCACATATGTCCTTGCCGGCACCGTCGAGCATGGCGACAGCCTCGGCAACTCGGGCAACCTGGGTGCGGGAGACGTGCAATGGATGACTGCCGGCCGCGGCATCATGCACCAGGAGATGCCAAAGGGCGACGAAAACGGACGCATGCATGGTTTTCAGCTCTGGGCCAATCTTCCCTCCTCCCTGAAGATGACCGAGCCGCGCTACCAGGACGTAGGATCGAGCGATATCCCGGTTGTCGTAGACGATGATGGTGCATCTGCTCGGATTATCTGCGGGGAGTTCTGGGGCGAGCGCGGCCCGGTCGACGGTATTGCTGCGGATCCCCAATATCTCGACATCCATGTACCGGCGGGAAAGAGAAAGCGTTTCAAGGTAGATACCTACAAGCAGACCTTCGCCTACATCTTCGAAGGTTCCGGCACATTCGAGGGCGCTTCAGACCCCTTCGGCGTTCTGACGGAAAAGGAGTTCGGCGGCGAAGAGCTGAAGATCCGGGATCAGACCGGCAACCGGTCTCTGGTCATATTCGGATCCGGCGACGAGATCGTCGTACAGGCCGGTGAAAACGGCATCCGCTTTCTCCTGGTCTCCGGTGCACCGATCAAGGAACCGGTCGCCTGGCATGGCCCGATTGTCATGAACAGCCGAGAGGAACTCGTTCAGGCTTTCAACGAGCTACAAAAGGGAACCTTCATTCGCTGATCCTTGAAGCTGTCTCGAGCTCGCACTGGTCACGGCAGCCCTGCCGTGACCTTGTCAATCTTATGCAACCTCTGCCTTGTAACTTTCACAATGACTGGCTAGGGCTGTCTGGAACTCAAGCAACTGGACAGCCATGCCTCTCAAACTCCGCCCGGCCACAATCAAAGACGTCCCCATTCTCACCGACATACTCCACCGGGCCAAAGCGTCCTGGGGCTATCCGGACGACAAGATGGCGGAGTTTCGCGAACATTGGCGCATCTCCGAAGCAACCCTCAACTCTCTTCACATGACGGTTGCCGAGATTGACGGCGTGCCGGTCGGGTTTTCCGGCCTGACACCTGAAGGCACCGACACGCTACTAGTCGACTTTCTGTTCGTCGCCCCGGAGGCGCAAGGACAGGGCGTTGGCGACTTGTTGCTGGTGCGCGCCGAAGATCATGCACGCGAGAACAATCTGTCCCGGCTCTATCTGGAATCGGACGCCAACGCCGGTCCCTTTTACGAGAAACGCGGCTTTCGGACATTGACGACACGGCCGAGCGAGATGTCGCCAGGCAAGGATATTCCGATGATGGAAAAGGTCCTGCCACCTTCGGTCCACAAGATCTCTTCCATCGACGTTTCGCTGTCCGGCGCTCCCTGGACCTTTGAAGTGGAAAACGCAGCAGCGATTGAGGACCATTTCGAGGAAGCCAAAAAACGCATTGCGTTGCTATGGAACGGACGCACGTTGAAGCTGACAGGTTATGCGTTCGAAAACGGTGTCTTCAAGGGCACCTGCAAGGAATGCGCTTTCGCCGCTTTCCTCGCCTGGCGGGATTGGGGAGCTCCGGACAGCTCGGCCTTCAATCTGTTTGGCTCCGCAGTCATTCGCTCCGCTGAAGGTGCACTCCTGTATGGTGTGATGTCCGAACGCACGGCAACGGCTGGTCTCATCTACCCACCGGGCGGCAACCTGGATCCGACTGACAGAACCGAGGATGGCAAGGTGGACGTTGTCGGCGCAATTTGCCGTGAACTTGAGGAAGAAACCGGATTGACTGCGGATGACTGTAACCCCGGCGACTTTCTGGTTGCCTTTGACGGACCGAGAATTTCGATCTCGAGGATCTTCGACATAAACGAGCAAGCGGAAGGGCTGCGCGAAAGGATCATTCAGTTTTCACTGGCCAGCGAAGAGCAGGAGCTTTCCGACATTCGTGTCATTCGATCTGTCGAAGACTTGGAAGACCCGGCGATTGTTCCCTACGCCCGTGCGATCGGAAAATACCTTTTGTCGTGAGTTGCTATTCACTCCATGACGATGCCAACTTTTTGTTCACCATGAAAGAACACTAATCACTGGCAGGAGCTGACTTAAAATGCAAAAGTCCGCTCACTCTGGAAATCGCCTCCGAATGAATCGCCTGGGAGAGAATAATATGAGCCGCCGCTACGCGATCTTGGACGTCTTCACGAATAAATCCCTCGCCGGTAATCCACTGGCCGTGGTGCTGGACTCCGAGGGGCTGAGTGACGAGCAAATGCAGAAGATTGCGGGCGAATTCAATCTTTCAGAAACGGTGTTCGTTTTCCCTCCCGAAAATCCTGGCCAGTCTGCCAGCATGCGCATTTTCACGCCGAAACTGGAACTCCCGTTTGCGGGTCATCCGACCGTGGGCACCGCCATTTTGATGGCGACGGAACGCTTTGGAGAAATTTCCGGTGAACAGGATGCCGTGGTGGTTCTCAAACAGCAGATCGGAACCGTGCGCTGTGCGGTCATCCTGCGTGAAAACGCTGCTGCCTTTGCCGAATTCGATGTGCCCAGCCTGCCGCAGCCAGCCGGTCCGACGCACAATGTCGAGCTGATTGCTGCCGCCCTTGACCTTGAACCATCCGACATCGGCTTTGAAAACCATGCCCCGTCGCGGTTTCAGGTTGGACCTCCCTTCAATTTCGTACCCGTGCGTGACCTGGATGCACTCGCCCGGGCAAAGCCGGTCGCAGCCATGTGGAAGGCCGGTTTTGGCAAGGACGAACACAACGATGCCTATGTCTATTGCCGCGAAACCCGCTCCCACGACAGCGCCTTCCACGCGCGCCTGTTCGCTCCGGAAATGGGTATTCCTGAGGACCCGGCAACCGGGTCGGCAGCAGCAGCGTTTGCCGGTGTCGTGCATTTTTACGACGGCCTGACCGCCGGCACCCATCACATTCGTATCGAACAGGGATTTGAAATGGGACGCCCTTCCCTGATCGACCTGGAAATCGACATCGAAAACGGCGGCATGCATGCTGTGCGGATCGGCGGACAGGCAACGATCGTCGCCCGTGGTGAGCTCTACGTCTGATAAGGCAAAGACTGTGATCACCCTCAGGCGGTCTCATCTTCCTGCTTTTCCGCATCGCTACCACCAAAGAGTGACGGCGTAATCACGGAGGCGATGACCAGCACGCCACCGATGATCATTCCGGGCGTCAGTTCTTCACCCAGGAAAATGGCAGCGTTGATGAAGGTGAAGACCACCGACAACACGAACAACAACGCTGCGGTCACAGTCGAAACGCCAGCCATCGCCTCGTACCAGAGATAATAGCCAATTGCGGTCGGAAACACTGCCAGGAACACCAACCACATCATGTCGGCGGCGGTTGGCTCGAATGGGAACAGGAAAAAACCGGGTGTCAGAACAACGGCACTCACCAGCAGGATCTGAAACAAGAGCTGCAGACGCTCCATCGGATTGCTGGTGTTCTGGACCGATTGCGTGCTGCCGATGATGAAAATCGCCCAGGTGAAGCCCGCGACGACCATCATGATATCGCCGAACAACCCTGTCGATCCTGGGTCGAAATCGTGCCTGACAGTCAGGATCACGCCCGCCATCACCAGGATGGTTGCGATCACGTCTATTCTGCGTACGCGTTCGATACCGGCGCTTGCCAGCATGAGCAACACGAAGAACGGTGCGGTGTTTTCAAGCACCATCCCGTTTGTCGCGCTGGTCTGCTCAAGGCCCACGTGGAAGAAGATGTAGTTGAAGACAAATCCGGCAATCGCCAGAAGCTTGTACTTGTCAAAGCGGATGGGAAAAACCGGCTGCCCCTGCACCTTCAGGATCAGGAACAATATGGCGCTTGCGATCCACAGACGAACGACTGCTATCTGCAGGCCGTGAAGATCGCTCGTCAGAAAACGGGCAATGACACTGTGGGTCCCGAACAGCAGAGCCGCCATAACCCCGAACCCAAGCGCTCTTTTTGTAGATGCAGCTTCCATTGTTGGATGCTAGCGGACGAAACGCGTTCCGACAACGTAAACGATCAGAATTCAAGGATTGCCACCGGCCAGCCAAGGTTCGATCAACGAGATGTAGGCAATCCAGAGCCTACCACTGCAACTCCCCGAAGAAGCAACAACGCCAAATGACTGTCACTCGGTGTGGTCGACGGCTTCGTTTGACGACCTGGTTTCCACGAGACCAGGCAGGATCACGGCAAAAACAATCAAGCTGGCACCGATCAGCATGTCCCGTGTCACCTGCTCGTCCAGGGCGAAGTGAGCGACAACAAACGTGAACACGACGGACAGCACAACCAAAAGCGATGCCGTGACCGTGGAAACGCCCGCCATTGCTTCGTACCACGCATAATACCCGAAGGCCGTTGAAAAGACGCCCAGCGCCAGCAGCACGGAAATGTCCGTTGCATCCACCGAGAGCGGATAAAACGCCAGAGACGGCGTCAGGACGACCCCACATGGCAGCAGTATCTTCAGCAGAACCGCCATTCGGTCCATGGTCGATCTGGTTTGTTTTACCGAGGCTGTGCTGCCGATCGTAAACATGGCCCAGCTGAGCCCGGCTCCGATTTCCCACAAGTCGCCAATCTGACCCGTCGTGCCGAACTCGAAATCGTGGCGAACGGTGAAATAGACCCCGGTCAGAGCCATAACGGTCGCCACACCATCCGACCATCGGACCTTTTCAATGCGGGCCACGACCAGCAACAGCAGGACAAAAAAGGGCGCCGTGTTTTCCAGCACCATTGCATTCGTCGCACTGGCCTTTTCCAGACCGATATGAAACGTGATGTAATTCAGGGTGAAGCCTGCAATGGCAAGAAACTGATACCGGCCATAAGGAAAGAAGCTGAACTTGTGGCCAGCCAGTTTCAGGAGCAGGTAGATTACGCCGCACGCAATCCAAAGTCTGAACACGGCGATCTGCAGACCATGCATGTCTGCCGTCAGATACCTTACGAAGACGGCATTCAATCCCATCAGAAATGCGGCAATGAAGCCAAAGCAAAGAGAAATGAAATAAAGGCGTCTCATGACAGGACCCAGCCTAACGGCCAGTCCTGTCATCAGCAATCATTGCCTCCAGACCATAGCGGAACCAAGTGACGGAGCAGGTGTTCGCTGCTCCGTGCCGTGGCGGCGTTCCTCAGGTCTGATACTTATTCGGCAGCGTCAGCGGGTGCTTGCGGCGCTGTCTTCGCCCAGGCGGGCAGCCCTTCGAGCCTGTGCAGCCAGCTCTGCACGTTAGGGAAGTCCGGCAGCGGCACTTGAGATTGTGGGTGAAGCGCCAGGGCGGAATGACTGCCGACGGCAAAATCGGCGACCGTCACGTTGTTGCCCAGAACATAGTCCCGCCCATTCAGATGATCATCAAGCACAGCAGCAAAGCGACGGAAATTCTGCTGGCCCGTTTCGATCTTTTCAGGATCGGGAGCTCCCATTCCGAATGCCGGCTTTGCCACGGTTTCCCAAACGATATCACCGAGAGCTCGGTTGAAATGCTGAACTTCCCATGATTGCCATCGCAGGACCTCGATCCGGTCTCGCTGGCCGGAAGGACAGAAGCTCTCTGCACCCTGACGGTCGCTCAGATAGATCATGATCGGGTTGGCCTCCCACAGACGGAAATCGCCATCAACAAGAACCGGGACCTTAACATTTGGATTGATTGCCCGAAATGCGTCGGTCTGGTGCTCCCCCGTCATGATGTCGAATTTCCGGATATCGGTCTCCCCTTCCAGTCCAAGGTGATGAATGACAGCAAGAACCCGGCGGCTGTTGGGGGACAAGTCGGTTACATAAAGTTCCATCGCTACCTCTCCTGTTTCAGGCGCACGCCCGGACGTTCCACGCGAGGCCATTGTCGAGTTCCACCTCTTGGGAGACTCTTTACTCAACCATTTAGTTGACTATAATGAAACGAGATGATAGTCAACCAAAAGGTTCACTTTATGAATGTGCAGCAAATGCCCCAACTCGATGCCACATTTTCCGCTCTGAGCGATGGAACTCGCCGGGCCATCGTCTCCCGGCTGGCGAATGGTGAAACCACGCTTTCGGACCTGGCGGAACCTTTTGACATGTCGTTGACGGCAGTATCGAAGCACTTGCGTGTCCTCTCTGATGCCGGGCTCGTTGAAATCGAGAAACGTGGGCGCACACGCCATTGCCGTTTGCGCGGCGCCCCCATCAAGGAAGCAGTCGACTGGCTCAGCAAATACGAAACATTTTGGATAGACAGATTCGACGCCCTCGCCCGCCATTTAGCAAAGGATGATTCAAAAAAATGACTGCACAGCAACCCGCCAGGGAATTTCTGAAGTCCAGTCCCGGCCAGGAGCCGGTCATCGTCGAAGGCCTCTTCAGGGCTGAAGCCGCACGCGTTTTCAAGGCCTTCACCGAGCCCGACGAAGTCAGTTGCTGGTTTATTCCCAAGGCGGGAGGCCTCGTTTCCGTCGACATTGATCTGAAGGTCGGTGGCAAATGGTGCTTCGTCATTGAAAGGACGCAGGAAAAACAAATTCATTTTGAAGGCGAGTATCTGGTGATCGATGCCCCGAACCGGCTCGAGTTCAGCTGGCGCCACGTTCAGGAATTTGCTGACGGGACGCGCGAAGCCACGGACTCTTCAAAGGTTGCCGTCACCTTCACACAGTTGGGCAAGGCGACAGAGGTCAAGCTTTGCCATGAAGCCATCAAGTCCGAGGACGCACGCCGGGGCGTCGGTGGTGGCTGGGATGGATGCTTTGGCCGGCTTGCAGCCTACGTTACGGATTAATTCCAATTCGACAGGAGGAACATCATGTCATCTCCCAAATTCGTCAGCCGCGAAGAATGGCTCGATGCCCGCAAAGCACTGCTCACACGTGAAAAGGCGTTCACGAAGGAACGGGACGAGCTGTCTGCCGCGCGGCGCGAACTGCCGATGGTTCTGGTTGAAAAGGACTATGTCTTCGACACGGAGAACGGCACGAAATCGCTATCCGATCTCTTCGGACCTCATCCGCAACTGGTTGTCTATCACTTCATGTTTGGAGAAACATGGGAGGAAGGATGCCCGAGCTGTTCTTTCTGGGCAGACAACTACGAGCGTCTTGATGCCCATCTGGCTGCACGTGACACAGCGCTTCTGGCAATCTCCAATGCGCCACTCGAAAGGCTGCTGGCCTACAAAAAGCGCCTGGGTTGGACCTTCAACTGGGTCTCCACCAACGGCAACGGCTTCAACGTTGACTATGGCGTCACCTTCCCGGGCAAAGAAGACCCGACAGGACACGGCTACAATTACTCCGGAAGGGTCTTCAGCGAGGAACTGCCCGGTGTCAGCACGTTCCTGAAGCTCGAAGATGGCCGCATCGGACACAGCTACTCCACCTATGGGCGGGGACTCGACATCCTCAACATGGCCTACAATCTGCTCGACCTGACCCCCATGGGGCGGCATGAAGAAGGTCTGTCTTATCCGATGGCATGGGTCAGACGCCGAGACATGTACGGGGTTGATACCTGACCGGCGACCCTCGCCTTGAATTTCAGGGTAGACTGAAAGTTGAAAGACCGTACCGGTCTTGAAACGCCGAATGGACTGCGCGCTTACGCTCCTTCGGTCGGCGCAAGGAGGGAATGAATGCCAGCCAAATCCAAACGACTGCCGCTGCCGAAACGGTTCAGTGCCGCTCTTACCGAAGACGCTTACGCGAAGTTGCGAAGCCTCAACGACGAATGGCACTACGGCAACAACTACCTCCTGACAATCATCCTCGAAAACTTCGACCGGATCGTCGACGGCAAGGAATTTGAGAAAGTCATGCAAGAGTTTGTTGAAATCTACGGACAACCGGACAAAGGCAAAATGTAGTTCCATCCCGCCTAACCGTCCGAACGCTGTTCTCTTTTCGTGTTGTTCCAAAACGCATTTTCATTACAGATCTTTAACTGTCGGCGACACCAATTCGCCTCGTTCCTTCCCGCCTATGTCCCGGTTTGCAAGTAGGAAGGAACAATCCATGTCGGGCATTTACGACCTTTTTGACTGGGACACTTCATTGTCCGTCGATATCGACACAGTGATCCTCAGCGAGTGGGACGGGGGCGCTTCGATTTCGGTCATAGTCAGGAACCTGGGCTCCGAGACACTGGAAGACTGGGCCCTTGCTTTCGAAACACCTGGCAGTCTGGAGTTTTTCTGGAACGCTGAGATCAACCCATCCGGCACCTTTGCCGTGGCCACACCCGATCTGGACCACGAGGAAATTGCGCCCGGAGAGGCAACGTCGTTCGGCTTCAACATCGCCCTTGGCCCCGAGGGATGGCAGGAGCCGTTGTTTCAGTTCGGCAAATTGCTGGAAGCCGGCGAGCCGACCTCGCCCGCACCGACCCCACCAGCAGATGAGGAAACGCCACCAACCGATGAAACGGATACCCCGGCAACCAGCGATCAGACCGGCATCTCTCAAGATGTCGAAATTTCGGTATTGCGCTCATCCAGTTGGGACACCGGGTTCTCTGCCAATGTTCTTCTGGCCAACCCAACCACGGAAGCTATTACGATAAGCAAGATAACCTGGGTGCTACCGGACGGCCTTTCGATCGGCACAACCTGGAATGCCGAGGTTACCATTGAAGACGGCGTCGCTACCTTTGTGCCTCATGAAGGATATTTGGTCATCGCAGCCGGAGAAGCTGTCAGCTTCGGCTTCAATGCCGCGCATCCGAGTGGAGAGGAAATAAATGTCGATCCTCTCGCCTATGTGCCGGGCGAACCTTCGGACCCGACACCTGAAGAACCGGACACCGCTCCGTCGCCGGACGGCCCCTCTCAGTGGGATGGGACGCCACCGCTCAACCCTATAATCGGAACCCAGTCCATCGGACCTGGTTACACCTTTACCGGCGAAAACGGGCTCGTCGAAACAGCCAAGGCCATCCAGGACTCTGGATCGAACATTTTGAAGATTGCACTCGATCCGACGCTTTATGGAATGTCGAGCCTCTATCAGTGGCAGCCGGTGGATTTGCTGACCAAGAACGAAGCATTCCAGGAAGTCCTTGAAATGGACTTCGACCACTACTTCTTCTGGCTGGAACGGTCTGGCCCCTGGGCAGACAATCTCGGTATCAGTCCGCAAGAGTACGAGCAGGAATACACGGTCACCTACAATCTGGCACGGTATCTCCTGGAAACCTTCCAGGGAACAGGCAAGACTTTCTACATCGGCAACTGGGAGACAGACTGGAATCTTCTGGAATGGAACCCCACGATAGAGGACGTCAATGACACCCGGATCGATGGTCTTGTCGACTGGATCAACCTGCGTCAGGACGCGATTGACCAGGCAAAAGAAGATGTCGGTGAAAACGGCGTTTCAATCTTCCACTATATCGAGATCAATCGTGTGGACGACGCGAGAGAAAATGACTTTGAACGTGTTGCCAATGAGGTCCTTCCCCGGATCAACGTCGATCTTGTGTCTTATTCCGCCTATGACGCATTGCTGAAGGAAGAAAACGTCGGCAACTTCGGCGAAGTGCTTGCCCGCAATCTGGACTACATCGCCTCCCTCATGCCGGAAAAGGACGGGTTGCCCTTCGACAAACGTGTGTTCATCGGAGAGTTTGGCTTCTACCTGAAGTACGTGACCCCGGAGCAGCAATACGATCTCACACTGGAGGTCTTCAAAGCGGCGCTCGAATGGGGAACTCCCTTCGCCCTCATCTGGCAGATCTACGATACCGCCGCCAACGAGGGTCTTTACCTGATAGGACCGGATGGAGAACCGACTGCAACGGCTCTTCTCATGGAAGACTACAACACTCAAATAACCGCGTGGTTCGAGACCTTCAGGCAGGACCATGGCAGGCCGCCAACAAGCGAGGAAACCCGTATTCAGGCACTCACTATCCTGAATCAGTTTCCAAGCAGTTCAGCCTAACCTCAGGCATTCAAACAGGTATTTTCCGGGAACGAGGTGGTCTCCATTCCCGGGAAATATCTCTCGTACTTGAAATGCCTATTGCATCAAACGCATTCCTGCCGTAAGAACAGCATCCGTTAACCCTCGGGTCATGCATTTGCGTCACCCTGGAAGGGTTTCAGGATACGACGACCAAAGGCCAAAGACAGACCCATGATCGCGGCACGCGGCATTACTGGTTCTTCTCTCGACGCGCAGACGAAGCGCGGCGGCCTCATCCTACTTGGCGATCTCCTCCTTCTTAGATGCCCCTGAGCGTCGGCTGATCCGCGTTGTGACTGGCGGAACGGGCACTTAGGGGAGATACTTCAAAAAACGCATCACGAAAATCGGATCGCGCGTCGCCTCTATTGCACCTCCATCAGGCCGTCGATCCAAGCCAGGGACGAAACAAAAAAATGACTGCCACTTCCGAGAAGGACCAGATCCGCATCTTCGACACCACGTTGCGCGACGGTGAGCAATCACCCGGCGCGTCCATGACGCTGGAAGAGAAGCTGCAAATTGCAGAAATCCTGGACGACATGGGCGTCGACATCATCGAAGCCGGATTTCCGATCGCCTCCAACGGCGACTTTGAGGCGGTCAGTGAAATCGCCAAACGTTCGCGAAACTCTGTAATCGCAGGATTGGCCCGCGCGATCCATGCCGATATCGACCGCTGCGGCGAAGCTGTGAAACACGCTGAAAAAGGCCGCATCCATACCTTCGTTTCCACCTCCCCGATCCACCTGAAGTTCCAGATGAACAAGACGGAAGAACAGGTTCTGGATATCATCACCGATACCGTGGCACGTTCACGCAATCTGATCGATGATGTCGAATGGTCCGCGATGGACGCGACCCGCACCCCGATCGAATATCTGTGTCGTTGCGTGGAAGCTGCCATCAAATGCGGGGCAACAACGATCAACCTGCCGGACACTGTCGGCTATGCAACGCCGGACGAGTACAAGTCCATGTTCGAGCAAATTCGTGAGCGGGTACCTAACAGCGATCAGGCGATCTTCTCCGTTCACTGTCACGACGATCTGGGCCTGGCCGTTGCCAATTCCCTGGCCGGTATCGACGGCGGCGCCCGTCAGATCGAATGCACGATCAACGGCCTCGGCGAACGCGCTGGCAACGCCTCCCTGGAAGAAATCGTCATGGCAATCCGCACACGCGGTGACGTTCTGCCCTACGAAACCCAGATCGACCCGAAATACCTGGTTCGCGCCTCCAAGATGGTCGCTGGAGCTTCCGGCTTCGCGGTTCAGTTCAACAAGGCCATCGTCGGCAAGAACGCCTTCGCTCACGAGAGCGGAATTCACCAGGACGGCATGCTGAAAAACGCCGAGACCTACGAGATCATGCGTCCGGAAGACGTCGGCGTGAAAGCCACTTCGCTGGTCATGGGCAAGCACTCCGGCCGCCACGCCTTCCGCGACAAGCTGCGCGAGTTGGGTTTCGAGCTGGGCGACAATGCCTTGCAGGATGCCTTCCGCCGGTTCAAGGACCTGGCCGACCGCAAGAAGCACGTCTATGACGAAGACATCGAAGCGTTGGTCGAGGACGAGATCAACATCCTGGGCGAAAGCACCAAGGTTATCGCGCTGACCGTCATAGCCGGCACGGGCGGGCCGCAGAAGGCGATCCTGACGATGGACGTAAACGGTCAGCACATCACCAAGGAAGCAACCGGCGACGGCCCTGTAGACGCAACGTTCAACGCCATCAAGTCCATCGTTCCTCATGAAGCGACACTCTCGCTGTATCAGGTTCACGCTGTGACCGAAGGCACTGATGCGCAGGCGGAGGTGTCCGTGCGCCTGGAGGCTGAGGGCCGCATCGCAACCGGCAAGGGTGCTGATACCGATACCCTGGTCGCATCGGCTCGGGCTTATGTCTCGGCCATGAACAAGCTGGCCTTGCGCCAGCAGACCAGCAACCCGGGCGCGCTGCAGGCGGTTTGAACCAAACCCGCATTTCCCGGCATAGTAAAATTGAAGGGCCGCACTAAGCGGCCCTTTTCTTTAATCGCCTTTATTTGCACAGTTCGCCAGAATACCGGACGAGCCCCTGCAGATCCTCAGGGTCGCGCAGATCCATCAAGCCATAGCTGCTGAAGGTTCCGCCGAAGTCTTCAAGGGTTCCCCTGCCCCGGCCTTCCTGAACATCGTAGGTGATTTCGATCATGTAGCGTCCCGGCCGGTCCGGCACTTCCGTCAGAACACCGACATCCTTGGTGTAAATCGCACCACCATCGGCCCGGCCGAAATAGTGCTCCATGTCCATTTCCAGTCCGGTGTCCGTTATCCGCTGTGCCAGGATCTTGCCGCTGGCATTGGTCACCGACCCCATCAGGGTCGCCGAGATGATCACCGGCTCCCCTTTGCCTTCCGAAAAGAAGTTTGGAATGGCAACACCGCCGATTTCCAGACATTCCGCTGCCTGGGCAGAACACGCCGATACGGCAAGGCCGGTCATGAGAAACAGTTTGCAGGCCAATGTCTTCATCATCTTGTCCTTTCTCAGGTTCGCGAAAGCTCAGCCTTGTGCGATACGGTCTGCAAGTTGCTGGTTGGTACAAACTTCACCATCGAGGTTCCAGGTACCGTCCACCGTGTGAACGGCGTTCGAGTAGATGCGTGCTCGGGGAAGCCTGCTTTCGGCCGCCTCAAAAATGATGTCGGTGGCCTCCTTGAAGAACCCGACCTGAATATCCCTGCTCGCGAGTGCGAAGGTTGGGGTCTTGCATTCAAGCCACACACCTTCCACCGGTTCACCACCGGACAAGGCACCGTTCTTCGGAAGAGCCTGTATCTGCATTGTGACATTCGGGGTCATCACTGAATTCCCGGTAAGTCCATGCCATTTCAAGAATGCGTCTGTGATCTTTCGTCCTGCCCTGAGCCCGGCTTCCGGGGTCATGACACCTTCTGTGTAGTTCAATGCTAGCGGCATTTCATATTCCTTCGACTAGATATATAACGTTCGTTATATTTTTTGACACACCATATGTATGTAACGGTCGTTATTTTTCAAGAATTATATGACGATCGTTATTTAAGGTGAGAAAACACGTGGCAAAACAACAACTTCGAAAGGCAGAAACGCACAAGGCGCTCGTATCTGCATCCAGTCAGGCTTTCAGAAAGCAGGGCTTCGCCGGTGTCGGTGTCGATGCAATCGCAAAGGCTGCCGGTGCGACTTCGGGTGCCTTCTATGCCCATTTGGGTTCCAAAGACGGAGCCTTTCATGCCGCGCTTGAGCTCGGACTGAACGAAGTCATTGAAACCATTCCGGAATACCAGAAACGGTATGACAAGGACTGGCCGGAAGCCTTTGCCCGCTACTATCTGGGCGCGGCGCACCGTAAAGATCTTGCCTGCGGCTGCGCGATGACCGCGATGTCACCCGACGTGGTGCGGGCTCCTGAAGAAACACGTGCTCTATATGACCGGAAAATGAGCCAGATCGCCGACTTGATCGCTGATGGCCTGAACGGCAAGAACGAACAAGTTCGTATTGCCAAGGCATGGGCCTTCCTGAGCATCCTGATCGGTGCCCTGACAACGGCGCGCGCCATGGCAAGCGAAAGTCAGGCAGAGGAGGTTACCAGAGCAGCGTCTTCAGCCGCCCTGCATCTGTTGTCCCAAAACTGACGGAAATACCGTCAGCGCTACGACCCAATGGCATACGGATGCAGGTATGCAGGTATGCAGGCAATCGTGCATCAGATCACTTCAGTCTGCGGAATTCCGCCCGGATTGCAGACATCATCGCCTCTACGCTTTCAGATCTGGCATTTTCCGATACTCCCAGAACCAGTTTTGAAACCGGTGCCAGGCAAAACCCGTCCGCTTCTCCCAGGACCCTTACCCTGTCATTCAGAGAGGAACGTCCGAGCAATCCGACCCCCACGCCTGCTTCCACCGCTGCAATGACACCAGCAACGCTCTGGCTGGAATAGACAACCCGGTAGGGCCTGCTCGATTGCTCCAGCGAACGAAGAGCAGCGTCCCGCCACCAGCAGGCCTGGTCAAAGAGAGCAACCGGGAGAGGCTCCACCGGACTGAAGTCGCGAACTGCGGAGGCCGCCCAGCAAGTCGGGTCTTCGAAAAGAAGTTCCTCGTTCGCTGAAGGGACCTCGACTTCATAAACGGCCAGGTCAAGCTGTCCCCTTGCCAATGCATCTGGAAAGCCTGCACTCAGCGAGCAGGTCACTTCAAGTTCGACCAGCGGGTGGGACTGTGTGAAGGCTCCGACAATCCGTGCAAGCCTGTCGCGGCCATGATCGTCGGGCAGGCCCAGTCGCAGCTTTCCACACAAACCGTCAGATGCAATTTCGCGCAACGCGCTATCCAGCCGGTCGGTAACAGAGCGAGCAACCGGCAGCAGCCGCTGGCCCGTCTCGGTCAGGACCACACCTCGGCCATGTCGCTCAAAGACCTTGCGACCCAGCACCTCTTCCAGGCGCTTGATCTGAATGCTCGCTGCCGACTGTGATCGGAAAATCCGTTCCGCGCCATCTGTGACACTGCCGGCTTCGGCCACCGCAATGAACGTTCTCAGAAGATCACTATCAAGATTTTCCATTCGATTTTCTAATTTCTATTATTCATACTATTCGTTTCATTTATACCACGGCATCTCCTACCCTTCAATCAAGGACAGGAGACCAGAATGACCGATCACTCCGGCGCAGAAACCGCAAAATCAAGATATCCGCTCATTGCCGTCCTGGCAGGCCTCACAGTGCTGGCTCTCGTGTGGACCTGGCCGGCGCATTCATTCCAGGCAATCTCTTTTGCCATGTGGGGCCTGGTGGAGGTCTCGCCTCTGGTGATCCCCGGTATCTTTCTCGCGGCCTGGATCGTTGCCAGTGGAGCGGATTCCCGCATTGCCGGTGCATTCAGACGGCGGACGTTTCACGCAGTGCTGGCCGCTTCAGCCATTGGCGCTGTCACACCGGTTTGCGGTGTAACGGTTTTGCCGCTGCTGGCCGGCCTTCTGGCGGCCGGAGTACCCCTGGCTCCCATCATGGCGTTCTGGCTGTCTTCCCCTGTTACGGATCCCGCGATGCTCGCAACGACAGCCGCAACCCTTGGAACCTCGTTTGCACTCGGCAAAACATTGGCCGCATTCGCAATGGGATTGTTGGGAGGACTGACGACGGCAGCTTTTTCCAGTCGCGACTGGTCCTTGAATGCACTCCGGGACAATCGCCTGGCCACGCAGCTGAGCAAGGCCCAGTGCGGCTGTTCGGCGACCTTCAAAGGGCGTATCTGGCAAGATCAGGGTCGACTTGATCGATTTCGCAAGCAATTGATTGCAACAACGCGGCTCATTGTCATTTGCCTGCTTCCGGCTTTCACAATGGAATACGTCCTGAATGCAACGCTGACGCCGGGATCTCTTACCGGTTTCATGGGGGAAGACAATTGGTGGTCGATTCCCGCAGCTGTCCTGGTTGGCGCACCGGCCTATATCGACGGCTACGCGGCTTTGCCTCTGACACGCGGATTGATCGATCAAGGCTTGTCCCAGGGAGCTGCACTGGCCTTTCTCGTCTCAGGCGGCGTTGTCAGCATCTGGGGTGCGCTTGCGATATTTCCGGTCCTGAAGCTAAAGCCGTTTTTGCTCTTCCTGTTGCTGGCGCTCACAGGATCTCTGCTGACGGGATATGTGTTCGAATGGGTGATGTAGTTGCCGGAAACGGGTTTCAGCCAGCACAGGCTTTTAAGTTCCTATGACACCACCATGAACATCACACCCGTTGCTGATTGGAGAGATTTTCAAACTCGGTTCGATCAACACGGTAAAATGTACAAGGAAGATCGTGCTTTTCCATCTCCAACCAAAGGCGCATACCCGCCTTCTGCATCACGCGCAGCGAGGCAAGGTTTTCCGAAACTGCATACGCCAGAAGATGGTCGTGATCGGTTTCTTCAAAGAACCACCGGACAAGTTCTCTGGCAATTTCGGTGGCATAGCCCCTGCCCCAAGCTGAGCGCTTCAAACTGTAGCCAAGCTCATATCCCGCTGGCTCCTGTTGCCAGGAAAACCCTGCGCGCCCGACAAATTCCCCGTCAAGCGTTTCCAGCTTCCATTTGCTGACCCCTGACTGCCGATGCATCTGTACATAGTTGTTCAGCCGCCGCCGAGCTTCCTCTTTCGCCATCGGAACGGGTCCGGGTGAATGGTACCGATTGACCTCGGGATCGGAATGAAGATCGAGAAGCAATGGAAAGTCTGCGTCTTCAAACGGCAGGACCTGCAGCCGGGCTGTCTTCAACAGGATTTCAGGCAATTCGGTTTCATCCAAAAAAGCGGGCCGTGCGATCACACGGCCCATAGAAAGGTCTCTGGTATGCTGTCACTCCAGAGTAATTGTCTAAGCACTCATCAGGTAAGACTGCATCGAGGGGCTGAGCAGCTGAAACACATCAGCTTGCATGCCCTCGATCACCTTGCTCTCCCGATGATAGAAACCCGTTTCCTGAACGACATCGCGCATATCCCGATTATCGGTGCGAACAACGGCAACAAGATGGGAGAAATAGGTGTTCTTGAAGAACCATTCCGCCAGAGCCGAGCACAGGTTCCTTGCAAGGCTCTGTTCCTGCTCCAGCACTTCCTTCAAGAGGCAATAATTCAGGCTGATTTCAGAGGTTTCGCTCACCGGCGTAAAACCGGCCCAGCCGAGAAACCGGCCATCTTCGGACACCGCTTTCCATTTGGCGAAACCAAGATCCGCCTGATTCTGCAATGCAGACCTCACCAGCTCGGTCGCATCGGCGATGGTACAGTCTGTAGAATATTCAGTGCATTGGTTGCCGTAGGGATCTGCGTGAAGGTCTTTAACGAGATTAATATCGGTTGGAGAAAAAGGGACAAGTTGAACTGAGTCGCATTCGAGAAATATCGTCTGCACCGTGATCCTCCCATTCAATTGGATTTGGTCCGGCTGCGGAAAGAAGCTTTAAACTCCTTTCTTTTCACGCGCCAGACCTAAAACCCAGAATTGTGCCAACCCGAAGGCAGGCGCGAGTATAAGAATAAAAGTGGCGAAAATATATTCGTATTACCAACAAGTTATGGTGATATTATGCGTTGCACCGCACATCCCATAGGTTGACGTGTTGTTGATTGCTCAGTCAATAAATCTCCTTGAGATTGATTTCAGCTGACGGATCAACCCGTTGCCAGTTAGCCATCTGATTACGGAACCAGGTCTCCTGCCGTTTGGCATATTGCCGCGTTGCAACAGTCAGCCTGTGGATGGTTTGTTCCAAATCACATTCGCCACTTAGATAGGCACCGATTTCAGCAACGCCAATAGCCCTCATCGCCGGCAATTTGGGGGACAGCTTCCTGGCGAGAAGAGCCTTTACTTCCTGTTGCCCCTCTTCAGCCAGCATGAGCCTTGCGCGCAAGCCAATCCGCTCATGCAGCCACGGTCGCGGCGGTGCCAGGACAATTCGCGTGCAATCATCAGCGACCAGCAAGGGAGCGGACTGCTGCTCGCGCTGCCAGTGTGAGAGTGGTTTGCCCGTCGCGAGAACAACTTCAAGCGCGCGGGCAAGGCGCTGCGGATCGTTCAAATCTTCGGCTGCCTCTTCATCGCCCGCGTCTGCCAAAGCCGTCTTGAGACCGCTTGTCCCTTCCCGATCGCCGAGCGATCTCGCCCGTGTCCTTACCTCATCAGGTATCTCCGGCAATTCGGCAAAACCCTCGGTCAACCCTTTGAAATAGAGCCCGGTTCCACCGACGAGGATCGGCAATTGCCCTTGCCCCCAAGCCGTTTCCAGCTCCTCAGTCACCAGACGGAGCCAGGCGCCTGTCGAAAAGGCCCTCGAAGACGGCAGAACACCATAGAGGCGATGAGGAACTTCCACTTCCTCTTCAGCGCTTGGACGGGCGCTCACCAGACGCAGGTCTTCATAAAGCTGCATGGAATCGGCATTAATGATCACACCGTTGTGTGCTTTGGCCAGTTGCAGCGCCAAAGCGGACTTGCCGCTTGCCGTTGGGCCCGCTATCAGGATGGCTCGATTACCTTCCGTTCGCTCCTTCACGCTTTGCAGGGAATCATTCATGTCTCTTGTCGCCACTCTGGTATCTACCCCGACTGCACCTGCTGTCGACGCGGAATTGGTACGCCGGGCTGAAGATGCTCTCGGTGTCGCAGGAACAACAAGAATACTCAATCCCGGCGTTGCAGCCGATATCCGCTTTGAGGGCCCCAATGCAAGCGCTGCGGACACGCTTTTGCGGGAAATCATCGGTCAGGCACCCGCAGATGTTTTCGTTCAGCCGTCAGAAGGCCGCCGCAAGCGTCTGCTGATAGCCGATATGGATTCCACCATGATCCGGCAGGAATGTATCGATGAGCTTGCGGCCGAACTGGGTTTGAAGGATCGAATTTCGGACATAACCGAACGGGCGATGCAGGGCGAAATCGAGTTTGAACCGGCTTTGCGGGAGCGCGTCGCTCTTCTGGCCGGTTTACCGGTCTCTTCGATCGACGTTGTTCTGAGCAACCGAATCTCGCTGATGCCGGGTGGTCGCACACTGGTGCAGACCATGAAGGCGAACGGAGCCTATTGCGCGCTTGTCTCCGGCGGCTTCACTCATTTCACCAGCGCCGTTGCCGACATGATCGGTTTTGATGAGAATCAGGCCAATACACTTCTTGAAGCCGACGGCAAACTATCCGGCAAGGTGGGCGAACCGATCCTCGGTCGAGAGGCCAAGCGTGAGCGCCTGGAAGCGCTTGTTGCCGAAATAGGCCTTTCCTTTGACGAAACGCTTGCCGTTGGCGACGGTGCCAACGATCTCGCGATGATTGAACGTTCGGGCGCGGGTGTTGCCTATCGTGCCAAACCAGCTGTGGCCGCAGCTGCCAATTTCCGTGTTGACCACGGCGACCTGACAGCTCTGCTGTATCTCCAGGGTTATGCGGAAGAAGACTTTGTTCTCAGCTAAGGTGTGACCTGCCTCGATCGAACAGGTCACACGCCATACAGTTAAGCCTCAAGACTTCGCTTAGACAGCACTTCCCAGTGGGGTCAGCGCATAGAGGAAACCTGCGCCGACAGCCATCGTCAGAATGACGGCCAGAAAGGCCACGATCATCGGAAGCCGGAAGATGGAGCGCAGCAGGATGACTTCTGTAAGGCTCGCACCAGCGCTGCCGATGATCAGCGCCATGACCGCTCCAAGAGACATACCCTTTGCCGCCAAAGCGGCGGACAGCGGAATGACGGCTTCGGCACGGATATAGAGCGGAATCCCGATAATTGCCGCCACTGGAATGGCGGTCAGATTGTCACTGCCGGCGTACCTGGTGATCAGATCGGTCGGCAGGAAACCGTAGATGAAGGACCCGATCGCAATTCCCCCGAGAAGGTAGGGCAAAACGGATCGAAAATCTTTCCAGGTCGCTTTCCAGATGCGCAGCCACCGGTTTTCGGGTTGGATTGCGCCGCTGCAGGTACTTCCACAGTTGCTTGAGCTCGGGACCTCATAGGCGGAGGCCTCAACGTGGCGCTCAAAGCCGAGTGCCTCCAGCAATGCTCCTGCAACCACTGAAACCACCATGGCAATCAGGAAGTAGACGACGGCAACCTTTATGCCGAACGTCACGGCGAACAGACCGATGATCACCGGGTTCAGAAGTGGACTGGAAAAGAGGAAAACCATCATCGGTCCAAATCCGGCGCGTGCGCGCAACAACCCTTTCAGGAAGGGGATTGTTGAGCAGGAGCAGAATGGAGTGATCGCCCCCATCAATGCGGCGACGACGTAACCACGCCCGTTTCTGGAACTGAGAACAGCCTGAATTCGTTCAGGAGAAACGTATTCCTGCAACACGCCGACCCCATAGCTGATCAGCAGGAACAAGGCCGTCAGTTCCACAGCAAGAAACACGAACATTCCCCCCGCCTCCATAAGAGCGGACGACATCTCGGCAGACATAGGAAACCCTTTCAAATCTATATTACCGGTTTTTTCGAAATATTGATTCTGGAAGCCGATGTCAATATATTACCGGTAATATCGAAATAATATTTGAAGGTGACACGATCATGGACGTTGAAGACGTTGCCAGGGTCCTCAAGGACCTCGGACATCCTCTCAGGCTCAAAATCTTCAAAAGGCTGGTCAAAGCAGGCTTTGATGGCTTGCCTGTCGGCGTCCTGCGGGAGGACCTGGACATTCCGCATTCATCGATGACCCACCACGTTGCGGCCCTGGTCGACGCCGGTCTAATTCATCAACAGCGCGAGGGTCGTATCCTGCGATGCGTGCCGCAATATGGTCGCCTGTGGGACGTGATCGCCTTCCTGCAAAGTGAATGCTGTCTGGACGAGCGACAGAGGCAGTCAAACGGCGCGGCGTCGAGTTAGGAAGCCTAATTCCCGAAAAAGAAAAAGGCGCCCGTGAAGGGCGCCTTCTCAATCAACATCGCAAGTTGGCCGAGGATTATTCGTCCTCGATCCGTACTGGAACGAAACGCACATCGCCGGTCGGATTGGCAAGCAGCAGAAGTGCCGAACGACGACCGTCTTCCTTGAGCTTCTTGATTTCCGCTTCGACATCGGCCGGAGTCTCCACCGGCTCCTGAGCGACTTCCTTGATTACATCGCCAACGGTGACCCGCTTTTCTTCCGCCGAAGAACCGGGCATCACCTCTGTGACAACAACGCCTGTCACGTCTTCATCAATGGAGAACTGCTCACGCAGGGCATCATCGAGTTCCGCAAGCATCATGCCGAGCACTTCACTCTTTTCCGCAGGCTCTTCTTCGGGCTCGCCTTCGGTCGTTGCACTGGCTTCAGTTGCAGCATTTTCCTCAAGGCGCTCGAGGGTCACGCTGATGGTGACTTCCTCGCCCTTGCGCAGAACGATAACTTCAACTTCCTTGCCGATGGCCGTTTCAGCGACCATGCGCGGCAGTTCGCGCATTTCTTCTACATCACGTCCATCGAACTTGATGATGACATCGCCTGCCTCGATCTTGGCCTTCGCAGCAGGTCCGTCTTCGGTGACGCCGGCAACAAGCGCGCCCATGGCTTCATCCATGGCCAGACTTTCGGCAATCTCGTCGGTCACTTCCTGAATGCGCACACCGAGCCAGCCACGACGCGTTTCACCAAATTCACGCAACTGATCGATGACCCGCATTGCGGTCTTCGCCGGAATGGCGAACCCGATACCGATCGAGCCGCCGGACGGGGAAATGATCGCGGTGTTGATGCCGATCACATTGCCCTGCATGTCGAACAACGGCCCCCCGGAGTTCCCCCGGTTGATGGAAGCGTCCGTCTGGATGAAATTGTCATAAGGGCCGGAATTGATATCCCGGTTCCGCGCAGAAACGATGCCGACAGTTACCGTTCCACCAAGGCCGAACGGGTTACCGATCGCCATCACCCAGTCGCCGACCCGGATTGAATCGGAGTTACCGAAATTGACATCCTTGAGAGGCGTTGCCGGCTCTACTTTCAGAACCGCAAGGTCGGTCTTTTCATCGGTACCGATGATTTCCGCCTTGAGCTTGGTACCATCATTGAAATTGGCCGTGATCTCGTCCGCACCTTCAATCACGTGATTGTTGGTGATGATGATGCCTTCCTTGCCGTCAATGACGAAGCCGGAACCCAGGGACTGAACCCGGCGGGGTGCCTGTTCGTTGTCGCGATTTTGGCGATTGAAGAATTCTTCGAAAAATTCCTGAAACGGTGAACCGTCCGGCACCTGCGGCATGGGAACGGAACGCCGGCCCTGAACAGTCTGGGCAGTCGAAATGTTTACAACGGCATCAGCAAGATTTTCCGCCAGGTCGGCAACGGACACGGGTCCTTGCGCTTGAGCGGTCTGAACAGGCTGAAAAGCTACCATTCCGCCAAGTACGATGCCCGCTGCCGCAAATGCGATACGGGACATTCGACGGCGAACAAAATTTGGAGCCATAGGGCTTTCTCCTCATCCCAGCCGGTTGGACTGTCGTTCGGGACTTGAGCCCAAATTCAAACAGTCGATGGGGTTCATAAGTCTTGTAGTCAGAATATAGAACGGGCGGGAGATTTTTGCGCCTCCCGCCCGAAAACTTTTCGTTATCCGCGTATGATCCACACAAGAAACAGTCCGATTGCAGCAACAACCAGACCGGTGGTGCGCAAGGTCTGATCCGGAGTTTCAAGGGCGCTGCGCATGATGGACTTCATGCCACCGGGCACCAGTGCGTAAAGCACGCCCTCAAGAACCAGAACCAGACCGAACGCGGTCACCAGATCATTCATTGAGCGGCAAGCGAAGGTGCGCCGGTCGAAATTCCGGATCCACCATTGTCATTGCCATTCGCCGGAGGTGTCAGCCCTGCCGGATCCTTGAAGAAACGGAAGAAGCTGGAATCCGGAGACAGAACCAGGCTGGTGTCGCCTGACTGCAACCCGGCTTCATAAGCCTGCATGGAACGGTAGAAAGCAAAGAACTCAGGGTCTTCACCGAAAGCTTCGGCGAAGATCTTGTTCCGCTCCGCATCACCGTCACCGCGGATGATTTCAGCGTCACGCTTTGCTTCAGCTTCGATAACCGTTGCATCACGATCCGCGCGGGAACGGATACGGCGGGACTGTTCTTCACCCTGCGCCCGGATCTCGGTCGCTTCACGCTGACGTTCTGTCTGCATGCGGGCGTAAATCGCCTGGGAGTTGGCATCGGGAAGGTCCGCGCGGCGGATCTTCACGTCAACCACCTCAATGCCGAGTTCCTTGGCGTTGGCGCTGACGTCGTTACGGATCGCGTCCATGACGCCGGAACGGTCATCACGTACGAGTGCAACGAAGCTCGTCCGGCCAAGCTCTGACCGCAGCGAGGATTGCAGCAACGTCGACAGGCGGCGGTTGGCCGTCTGAACGTTCTGAACACGCTGGTAGAAAAGAACCGGATCGGAGATCTTGTAACGGGCAAAGGCGTCCACGACCAGTCGCTTCTTGTCCGAAGAAATCGGCTCCAGAGGCGGCATGTTCAGATTGAGAACACGCTTGTCCAGGTAAACGACATTCTGGACGAACGGGATCTTGAAGTAGAAGCCCGACTCGGTTTTTGGCTGTTCGATGATCTTACCGAACTGCAGCACGAGAGCCTGTTGTGTCGGGTGCACGACATAGACCGAAAGGTAGCCGACAACCGCGATCGCAACGAGGACAATAGCAAGAAAACCGCTACGCATGATCAGTTTCCTCCTGTCCGTGCAGCAGGCGCAGTGCCGCGTCCGCCAAAGTCATTCAGCGGCAGGAACGGCAGAACGCCGGAGCCTGATGTATCGCTGTCGATGATGATCTTGTTGTTGGAGCCCAAAACTTTTTCCAGGGTTTCGAGATACAGACGCTCACGGGTCACATCCGGAGCGTTTTTGTATTGTTCATAGATCTTGGTAAAACGCTGGGACTGACCGGTTGCTTCCGCGACGGTCTGGTCCTTGTAACCGTTTGCCGCTTCCAGAACGCGAGCAGCCTGACCGCGTGCTTCCGGAACAATCCGGTTGGCATAGGCCTGCGCTTCGTTGCGGATACGTTCCTGGTCGGCACGCGCTGCCTGCACATCCCGGAACGCGTCGATGACCTGTGCCGGCGGGTCAACCCGCTGCATCTGGACTTCGGCGATTTCGATACCTGCATTGTAGGAATCGAGTGTCTTCTGCATCAGCGAAGCAACGTCGTTCTGAATGGAGACGCGGTTTTCGGTCAGGATCGCGTCGATGTTCGATCCACCGACCACTTCACGCATCGCGCTTTCGGCAACGGCCTTAACGGTCGCGTCGGGATCCTGGATGTTGAACAGGTAATCCGTGATGCCATCCGTGGTGTTCTGGACACGCCAAAGAACCTTGAAGCCGACGTCAACGATGTTTTCATCACCGGTCAGCATCAGGCTTTCTTCTGGAATGTCGCGCGCACGTACTGCGCCGGACGTGGAGTAGCTCTCTTCAACACCAACGGTGGTTTCGCGTTGCAGCTCAACCTTCGGCTTGTGAACCTCACCAATCGGATAAGGGAGGTTGTAGTTGAAACCCGGAGACGTCAGACCGACAACCTTGCCGAGCACGAGCTCAACGCCGCGTTCACCCTCGTCAACGGTGTAAACACCGGTGAAAAGCCAGCCGACAACACCGATACAGATGATGATGAGGATGCCGACCAGACCGAGACCGCCGCCGCCACCGCCGGGAAGCACGGTTTTCATGCGATCCTGTGTCCGCTTCAAAAGCTCCTCGAGATCCGGCGGGTTGCCGCCACCGCCCCGGTTGGGGCCACCGCCCCAGGGGCCGTTGTTATTTCCGCCGCCACCGCCGCCCCATGGGCCGCCATTGTTTCCGCCACCCTTCCAGGGACCACCGCCACCTGACTGATTGCTCCAAGGCATCAAAACTTCCTTCTTTGATATCCGGCACCTGCCGGACCAGGGCATTTCACATATTCAACGCCCGTTCTGACTCACCGTTGGTTATAGGGAGGTTACCGATCGCTTTCAACGAAAAGACCTGCGCACAACCCTTGTAAAACCTGTATTTTTTCCCGTGCCGCAGGTGGGGTTTAATTGCGGCAGAGTCAAGGCACTACCGTTACGGCCTGATTACATATGGTTAATGGGCTTCAGAACCGGCGCGAACCATATCGATATGAGGAATGCCATCCTCGACGTAAACTTCAGAAACAGTTGTAAACTCTAGTGATTTATAGAATTTTTCAAGATAGGCCTGTGCACCGAGATGAATGGCGCACCCCGGCAGGAGTTCCTCGGCCTTGTCGATGCCCGCTTGCATCAGGATCCGGCCCAATCCGGAACCGCGTGCGGATCGCGCAATCACCACCCTGCCGATACGCGCAATGCCTTGATCGGGCGCGACGAAGAGTCTAATCGCGCCGATCAGGTCGCCCGATGCCGTCTCCCTGATAAAAAGGTGGCGTGCGACAGGGTCCTTGCCGTCAATATCCGGGTAAAGGGCGGCCTGCTCCAGAACGAAAACGTCCTGACGAAGTTTCAGGAGATCATGCACGTCATGCGGCGTCAGCTGATTGAAATCGGAACAGGATACGGATGGCGTGTCGGGGCGTGTCATGAAGCGTCGGCTCGATTGTGTCAGGCAATTCTGCGGTAGGTCACGAACGTGAAGTCCGCGCTGTCCTTGTCCGATCTGGTTCCGGCTTCCCGGTTTACCTCCTGCCAGACTTTCGGATCAATGTCGGGAAAGCGGGTATCCCCTTCAGGTTCCGCGTCAACTTCCGTGAGCTCCAGCCGATCGGCTTTCTGCATCGCTTGAGCGTAGATTTGCCCACCACCCATGCAGATGATCTCATCGGTCTTCAATTCCACTGCCAACTCCTTGCCGCGTTCAAAGGCAGCTTCCAATGAAGTCACGGCTTCAGCGCCCTCAGGAGCATAATCCGGATCACGCGAAATAATGACATGAGGCCGCCCTGGCAAGGGACGTCCGCCGAAAGACAGGAAGGTCTTGCGGCCCATGATGACAGGTTTGCCGAGGGTCAACTTCTTGAAACGCTTAAGATCGGTCGAAAGCTTCCAGGGCATATCGTTTTCCGCCCCGATAATTCCGTTCCGCGCGACCGCGGCGATCACGACAATTTCCGGCAAGTTTCTCTCCGAATCCGGTTTTCATTTTCCAGATCGCCTCCTAGCATGGATTTCAGGCTGGAGGAAAATCCGCCGGGAACATCTTTTTCATTCACCTGTCGGTTTCGAGCATTCCACGTCGTCCTTGCAGACAGAACCGTTGCATTCAGGAGATTGTCAAACCCATGTCCGACTTAATGGAAACCGTACTGATCGAGCGAACGCGCTCCCTGATTCCGGACGAGAACGTCGAACAGAAGCGCATGTTCGGCTCCACATGTTTCATGGTCAACGGCAACATGCTGGTCTGTGCGTCGAAACGCGGACTGATGACCAGGGTCGGCGCGAAACAGGAAAGTGAAGCTCTCTCTAGACCCCATGCCTCGCCATGTGAACCGGCCGGCCGGCCGATGCCCGGTTTTATCAGGATTGAGCCGGAAGGCATTGAAACCGACGAGGATCTCAAGAGCTGGGTCGATATGGCAAGAACCTATGTCTGTGCGCTCCCCCCGAAACAGGCCAAGCCGAAAAAAGCAAAAACCGGAAAGGCAACCAGATGACATCCGCCGGTTTCCCGCCAGAGACTTTCGAGTTCCTCAAGAACCTTTCCAACAACAACACGAGAGAGTGGTTTGAAACCAGCAAGTCCATCTATCAGCAGGCCGTCAAGAAACCCGCTGACTTGTTCAGACCGGAACTGGAACGGGCACTTTCGACACTGACCGATCACGATATTGCGTCCAAGCAGTTCCGCATCAATCGTGACCTGCGCTTTTCAAAGGACAAGACGCCCTACAACACTCACATCCGCATGGCCTTCTGGCCAAAGGGAAATGCATTTGAAGGAAGGGACGCGCAACCACCGAGTTTCTTTTTATCGGTGGAACCGGACCACATCCGCTTCGGCACCGGGTGCATGGCATTTTCAAAACCGGTTCTGGGTGCATATTTGCGAGCCCTTGAGGCCGGAAAAGGCAAAGAGATAGACGATTTGCTGAACGACCTGACAAATCAGGATTTCGAACGGTCAGCGCCCGACCTCGCGAAAGCACCGCGAGGCTTTCCGAAGGACCACCCTCAGGCAGACCTTGCACGGCATAAGGGCCTCGCAGTCTGGAAAACAATCGATGATACCGGCTTGTTAACACGCGAAGGCGCAGCAAGTGCTCTCGTGGACGCCTGGAGACCGACACTGCCATTCTGGTCATCGCTGGTCACGCTCTGTTCAAACACCTGACGGGGTCCCTTTAGTGTCGCCCTCCAATTCCATCGCCTTGCTCTATCTGCACGCTCTGCCTCTGGACGGAACGATGTGGAGACATCAGCAGGACCTGTTTTCCATTCCGTCTTACACTCCAACACTCTACGAAACTGGCAACAGCATCGAAGCTTGGGCAAAGGCAGCCCTGGATACCGTTGCCGAAGATCGACTGATACTTGTCGGTTGCTCGGTTGGCGGTTCCTGCGCGCTGGAAATCGCAGCTCTTTGCCCCGAAAGAGTGGAAGCGATGGTCCTTATCGGAACCAAGGTGGCACGCACCCCGAACCCTGCTTTCCTGTCGGCTGCTCTGACCCTGATCGAAACCCGAGGACCGCAAATTGCCTGGAACACCTACTGGCGACCTCTGTTCTCTCAGCAAGCGCCTCAATCCGCCCTTGCAATCGCTGATGACATCTACAATCGTCGTACGGTTGCGGAGCTGACAACCGGAGCAAAAGTGTTCCATTCGCGCCCGAGCCGCGACACCGTTCTGCAGACCTTTCCGCGAGAGGTTGCCGTCATCTCTGGCGTTGATGACATCGCCCCGGGTCTGGAGACCAGTGAAAGACAGGCGAGTATGGCAACACGGGGAACATTTCACGTCATCCCGGATTGCGGACACTATGCGCCGCTCGAAGCACCGGATCAGGTAAACGATATCCTCGGGCAGGTAATTCTGCCGATCCTGACCCCCAATGGTGACAGCTTGAATGCCAGGTAAACCGGGTCACCAATGCCCCCTCTGTCGGCCGAACAGCGACTGATTGCCATAGTTCCACTCTTGACCTTCCAGCCGCTGGAGACACCATAGAACTGGCAAGCGATTTCACCCCAGTCGAACAACAGGAGCGAAACGTTGGATCGCCGGTCTTTTCTGAAAGTCTCCGCAGGCACATTCGCCGCAACCCTGGTTCCCAGCCTTTCATTGGCACGGGCGGATGACGGTTTTTTTGAGCTTGAAGCCAGGAAAGGCAATGCGCGGCTCTATGGAGATGATGGCGCGTTCTCAAATCTCTGGCTTTACAACGGCCAGTTGCCAGGACCTGAGATCCGGGTGCGACGCGGCGAGCGGGTCAAGGTCCGGTTCACCAACAACCTCGACGAACCGACCTCCGTTCACTGGCACGGCATACGCATCGACAATGCGATGGACGGTGTTGCCGGTCTGACCCAACCTGCTGTGCAGCCAGGCGAAAGCTTCGACTATGACTTCGTCGCCCCGGACGCTGGAACCTTCTGGTATCACGCCCACAATATGAGCTGGAACCAGGTTCCTCGCGGGCTTTCCGGTCCGCTGATTGTCGAGGAAGACGAGCCGCTCTTCGCGGAAGGCACTGACATCACGATGGTGCTGAACGACTGGCGGCTGGACGAAGACGGCGCGCTGGAAACGGCAAGTTTCGGTGCCCGCATGGACTTCTCCCATGCCGGACGCCTCGGCAACTGGCTGACCATCAATGGACAGTCGATGCCCGACATTCCACTCAAGAAGGATCACTGGCACCGGCTGCGCCTGATCAATACCTCTGCTTCGCGGATCCTGGACCTTGCGCCTTCCCGCTTCGGCGCACAATTGATCGCGTTGGATGGTCAGGCATTTTCCGCCCCACGACAGATTGACGGCACACTGCAACTGTCCCCCGCACAGCGGATGGACCTGATCCTTCGCCCGGAACAAACCGGACCGGTTCCCTTTGAAACGATGACCGGCAAACCCTTCACCTTTGCCAATTTCCTGGTGACTGAAGCTGAGGAAGCTCCCCTTCCCCTTTTGATGCCCAGAGCGAATGCGCTGCCGGAGCCTGACCTTGCCTCTGCCCGTACGCTCCCCCTTGTCATGGAAGGTGGTGCCATGGGCGGCATGCGCTCTCTGATGAAAGACGGCAAGGAGATGGACATGCGCCAGATGATGGAAGCTGGCTTGTTCTGGGCCTTTAACGGCGTTGTCGGCGTGGAAGGAAAACCGATGTTTTCAGCCAAACGCAGCGAGACCATCGTTCTTGACAGCCGCAACGACACGGCCTTCGCCCATGCCATGCATATCCACGGTCACCATTTCCGGGTTCTGGAGCGCAACGGCGCAAAACTGGAGCACCCGGACTGGCGCGACACGTTCACGACCGTGCCGCGCGAAACCGTCAAGATCGCCTTCGTTGCCGACAATCCGGGAAAGTGGTTGATCCACTGCCACATGCTGGGCCACGCGGCATCTGGAATGATGACGTGGTTTGAGGTCAGTTAGTATCAGGTCAGGACCTCGGCTTACACTGCAATCGGCGCCGCGATGTGCGGGTGCGGATCGTAACCGATCAGCTCGAAATCCTCGTATTTGAATGCAAAGAGATCTGTCACGTCCGGATTGATCTTCATTTGCGGCAACGGGCGCGGAGTACGTGCCAGCTGCTCGCGGCTCTGGTCGAAATGGTTCGAATAAAGGTGCGCATCGCCGAGCGTGTGGACGAAATCTCCAGGCTTGAGACCGGTTACCTGCGCCACCATCATCGTCAACAGCGCGTAGGAGGCGATGTTGAAGGGAACACCCAGGAAAACATCCGCAGAGCGCTGGTAAAGCTGGCAGGAGAGCTTGCCGTCGGCAACATAGAACTGGAACAGTGAGTGGCATGGCGGCAGGGCCATTTCGTCGACCAGCGCCGGGTTCCAGGCCGATACGATCAGTCGGCGGCTTTCCGGACTGGTACGGATCATCTCCAGCAGATTGGCGATCTGGTCGATGGACCGCCCGTCGGGAGCCGGCCAAGACCGCCACTGATAGCCGTAAACCGGACCAAGCTCGCCGTTTTCGTCTGCCCAGTCGTCCCAGATCTTGACCCCGTTTTCCTTCAGGTAGGCGATGTTGGTGTCACCCGCGAGGAACCAGAGCAGCTCATGAATGATCGACCTCAGGTGCAGTTTCTTGGTGGTCACCACGGGAAAGCCCTCGGATAGGTCGAACCGCATCTGATGACCAAAGATGGAGCGCGTGCCGGTTCCGGTGCGATCGCCACGATCAACGCCCTCTTCGAGGATTTTTGCCAAGAGATCGAGATATTGCTGCATGGCGCGGACCTTCCGGTGGGGAATCTGGAGGAGACTGCTAACTTCGCAGATTTTCAGGAAAACGCAGCCCCTCCAGCCGGACTTTCCCCAGATCGAAGCGCGGTCCATCCGGATGTAGGGCCTGGCCGCATCATGACCTAGTCCTTGTTCTGCTGTCTTTGCACGAACAACATGCCCTTGGCTTCCCTACATATGCGCCAGGCGTCTGGACTGGTGTGAAGCAGGTCACGGAAATCCGGCAAGTTCGAGGGTTCATCTGCAATCAGCAGAAAACCCTCGTGGCTCAGGTGCCCAATCAGTTTGCGGAGCACATCCAGTCTTGGCTCGCGATCCAACATGTGAAGTGTACGATCGATGACAATCACATCGAACAGGCCGACGGGATCATAATCGGTGATGTCCGCGACGTGGCCCTCGACCGCAAGTCCTTCGCGTGCTGCCTCTTCCAGCAAGTCGGAGATTCCGGCCGGAGCCAAATCCACGCCCGTAACCAGGTGACCCAATCTGGCGATGAAGAGTGCGTCCCGCCCCTGCCCGCACCCGACATCAAGGATGCGCGCGCCCTTTCTCCGGTACGTCTTGAAAAAATCACAGAAGGCTTTCGTCGGTTCACCAAGCGCATGCGGTGTCTGGCGAAACAGGGAATTGTAGTCGTAAGCCATCAATCCACCCCTACTTCGCATCGTTTGGCGCCTGGTCCTTGAACGCCGTTTTCATGAAATCTTCTTTCAACATATGAGCCCGCATGGCTGGCAGGCCGATGGCCTTGACGGTCAAAACAGTTGCGTAGATCAGAGTGGCGGTCGCCAATGCGTCAAGAAGCCAGGCAACAGGTTCGCGAAGCACTCCCAAATATGCCGGCAACTCAGCAAGCGCTGGAATGGTCCACAAGCCGGTGAGTGCATGCAGCACCAGCGCGATCCAGAAACCTGCACAGTAAGGGCACCGCCATTGCTCGTAGAGCGTTTGCAACGGTTGCGGCAACAGCCGAAGGAGGGACTGGAACCATGTTCCCCATTCAGGAAGTTTTTCCCACACGAGTATGTGGATCGCCGTCCCCATCAACATCAATTCAAAGGTCATAAATCCTCACAGATCAGGTTGGTTTGTTGTTTCGTTTCCTCGCCACCTCGGGACACTCAGGCGAGGTAAACTTTCTTTAGTTAGTTAGTTTAACTTACTTTTATAGTGAAATTTTTTGATGCCTGCTTAAGGCGTCATATCTTTCGCAAAGACAGCGCCAAGTGCGCGCCGCTCTGCCTCACTCAGTTCTGACAGAACCACGTTCAGCACGGATGCATAGATGGTTCTTCCTTTCTGGAGTCTGGCCTCGCCTTCCCCGGTCAGAAGAATGTGCTGTGCTCGGGCATCATACTGACAAGGAACCCGGTGCACCCAGCCACGTTCCTCCAGTTTGACAACCATGACGCTTGCAGACGCCTTGCGCACACCCATCGCCTCAACAACATCCTGCAGATGCTGGCCGTGATTGTCCTTGTCGGTTTTTCGGCACTCCTGGTCCTTGATGGCGCTCAGATACTCAAATTCGCTGTATGACACCCCCGCGTCCGCGGCCATTGCACTCCACCGCCGGTGCGCATGCCGGTGTACCAGCTCGACAAATTCCACGAGATCCAAGGCAATTTCCCTTTAGTTAGTCTCTCTAACTAATCTCATTTCCCACTGCCGTCAAGTCATGCGACCTCGCAGATTCAAAGCGCGGAAATTTCCCTTTATGTTTTCGTGTCAAATCGATGCTTCCCCTTTCCTTTCAGCATCAAAGCGCTTATATCGAGGGTGCTGGTTCGCCAGCTATGGCAATAAATTGTCAGTGCAATAAACCTATCGGACCCGGGGGCGGTACCCGGCGCCTCCACCCAAGCCCATGGGCTTCGACACTGAAATTCTCATGGGTTTCGGCGGGGGCGAAATAGGATCGACGAGGGCGTAAAGACTGTGCTTTTGCTCGGCATTGTACCACCGTTATCGGGCTGTTTTAATAGTTGCAAACGACAACTATGCTATGGACAACGCTGTCGCTGCGTAATGCAGTGCCGGTAGTCCTTTAAAGCCCTGCCGGATTAGCACCGGCAGGCGGGGTTCGGAGGCACCTGGCAACAGAAGCCTCCACCTAAGTTTCCGATTGCCCAATCCTGAAATCCAGCAAACCGCGCAGGTCAATTGACGAGACTTCACCCGGAATGGTGCATTATTCGGGTATCAGACGGAAAAGGTCCTTTCCTTTTTTGCCTCGGACCGTCAAATTGGTTCTGATAGACAAGATTCCCAGCGAGATTCGACGAAAACTGATGTCTGAAGACCTTCTGCGATACGACATTCTGATCCAGGACGCGCTACGCGGCGCGGTTAAGAAAATACTTGCCGAGGTCGGACGTACCGGCCTGCCCGGAGACCACCATTTTTATATCGCCTTCGACACCAACGCGCCTGGGGTTCGTGTGTCCCAGCGCCTCAAGGAACGATATCCGCAGGAAATGACGATCGTGCTTCAGCACCAGTTCTGGGATCTTGCGATTGGCGAGCACGCGTTTGAAGTTGGCCTGTCCTTTGGCGGTGTGCCGGAGAAGCTGCTTGTGCCCTATTCCGCCATCAAGGGCTTCTTCGATCCCTCCGTCCAGTTCGCATTGGAATTTGACCCGGGCAAGACCGCAGAAGAACTGCCTGAAGAACTGCTTGAGGCCGTTGAAGAGCTTGCCAAGGTGGAACAGGAACACGCCGAAAGCGAAGCCAAATCGGATGAGAAAGCCAAGCCTCTTGAGGTGACGGCCAAGGAAGAAGATGGCAAGGACAAACCGGCAACGCCGTCATCCGACGGCGACGGCGGTGGCGAAGTCGTTTCTCTGGACGCCTTCCGCAAGAAAACCTGACAACCGGAGTGTCTCGTGAGCGCGGAGATCATCAATCTGCGCCAGGTGCGCAAGCAGAAAAAACGACAGGACAAGGACAAGGCGGCGGAAGACAACCGCCGCAAGTTCGGCCGCACCAAGGCCGAGCGTGAAGCAGCGCGTCGCCGCCGTGACGAGTTGGAAAGTCACGTGGACGGTCACAGGCGCGAGCCTCATGATCGTCCAGATGACAAAAAGCCGGATTGACGGGCGATGGCACTAGTCAAACGATCCCTTTCGTTGCACGGCCACCGTACAAGCCTTGCCCTGGAACCAGAATTCTGGGAAGTCGTGGACGGGTATATCAGTGCCGAAAAGCGCTCACTTGCCAGTCTCATCGCAGAAGTCGACGACAACCGCGATCCGGATGACCCGCTTTCTTCTGCCGTCCGGGTCTGGGCTCTTCAGCAGGCACAATCGGCCGGAAACCACAGCATTTCGAGAAAAGACTGAACCACCTGTCACTGCCTGAAATCAAGAATTTCAACGCGATAGGTAATGCTCTTCGGTTCCGGACTTTCACGAAACGCAGTGATCCCCTGGATCAAATACTAACTCCGAGCGCCTGAATAGATCCGGGAAGCCGCTCTGAACGGCCTCCCGGTGTGCCTACGTTACATGGCGTCGGAGGCGTTTTTCATCAGGAAGTCCGTGACAAGCGCGGCTTCCTGTTCATCCAGTCCTGCACGAGGGAACATGGATGGCGTGATGCCTTTCCACTGCTGCCTGGTGAAGTGAGAGACTTCGCGCGGCCCGTGGCAAACCGTACACCGCTCGTAGAAAATCTTTTCACCCGGCTCCATGTCCGCATAGAGACTTTCCGTTATGTCATAGAGACGATCGAGCCCAAGCTTGTCCTCATCGATCGCTGTCAGTTCCATGTTATCGATAATGTCGGGCTTGTCGTAGGCAAGGTTCGGCCCTTCCGGATCCTCACATTTGCGCATGGATGCCAACACTGTGTTGACGGAGGTCGCTTCGCTTAGGCCCGAGCTGCGCTGTGTCGAAGTCAGGAAATTCACCAAACCCGAATTGCAACGACCTTTGCTGTCCAGTTGCGGCCAGCAGCCTTCATAAATCGATATGACGCCAGGCATGATGTCATCGCTCACCACCGCTCCGGCAATGACTGTTCCGCGATCGTTATAGAGTTCCACAAGGTCTCCATCCTCGATGCCTCGCGAAGCAGCGTCCTCGGTGTTTATCCGCACTGGCTCTCGGCCCTGAACCTTGTACAGGCCGCGCAAAGTCGCCGATTGGTCCATTTGGCTATGCAGGCGGAACCAGGGGTGCGGCGAGACCACGTGCAGTTGCCCTTCTCCTGCATTCCCAAGATATTCGTGCTTTTCCATCCACATCGGCATGCCCGGGCAGTCGTCGATCTCCATATTCGCGATGGTCTCGCAGAACATTTCGATCTTGCCGGAACTGGTATGCAACGGGTTCGCTTCCGGGTCTTCGTAGAAGGCGCCGTGACGGGTCCACTTACGTGCTTCTTCAGGTGTCCCCATCAACGCGTACCCTTTTTCCCAGAACTCCTCGAAAGGGGTGTGTTTCGCGGCCGTCGACCTTTCGTAGGCTCGCTGGACGTGCGTCAAGTATTCTTCGCTGTCGGTGAACTGTGCCCACAGGCCGAGCTTGTCTGCCAGGCCTTCAAAGATCTCGTAGTCGGATTTGCTTTCACCCAACGGTTCGATCACTTTCTTCATCGCGTAAACGCGATTGTTGGAATAAGTGCCGCCGGAGGTGATGTCATCACGCTCCAGTGTCGACGAAGCCGGCAGAACGATGTCCGCCCAGCGGGTGGCGGCGGTCCACCAGACATCAACACTGACAATGGTCTCCACCTTCTCAAGAGCACGGATCAACCTGTTCGTGTCCTGCTGGTGAGACATGAAATTGTTGCCCGCATTGAAGATCAGCTTCACGTCGGGATAGGTGTAGGTATTGCCGTTATAGAAGACGTCCTTGCCAGGATTTTCCAGCATTTCAGTGATACGGCTCGCGGGACAGACCCCCTTGACCCAGTTTCGTCCCTGGCTGAGGCCGGATGGCGTTGCATTGCCACCTTGAGGCATGCCGCCATTGCCATAGTGCCAGCTAAAACCAACTCCCTGGCCAGGCTTGCCGATCTTGCCGGTAAGAGCCGCGAAATTGATGATCGCCCAGTGCGTCATCTCGCCGTGCTGTGCGCGTTGCAACGACCAGGCTCCGGCGATTTCGGTTTTCGAATTGACGAGAAGTTCGGCTAGCTCGACAATTTGGGTTTCTTCGATGCCTGTTATCGCAGAAGCCCAGGCAGGCGTTTTCTTCACCCCGTCGGTCTCGCCCTTCACATAGGCGATCCACTTGTCCGCCCCGACTGTGTATTTTTCCAGATAGGCTTTGTCCTCAAGCCCCTTCTCAAGCACGTGATAGGCCATCGCCAGGAACAGGGCGACATCGGTATTCGGGATGATCCTGACCCAGTCCGCGTTCAGATATTCGTCTGACGCCGTACGCTGCGGGTTGATCGAAATGAACTTCACGCCGGCGTCCCGGATTTCCTCCCAATGGGCATACATTCCGTGGTCGGCCACGCGATATTCCACCCGGTTGTTCTTGACCGGGTCGCAGCCGACAAGAACGAAGACTTCCGTATTGTCGCGAATGGTCTCCCACGCCGACTGAGCCGAATACACTTCCATGTCGCCGATGATGTGCGGCAACGAAATCTGGCTGGCACCGGCAGACCAGTCGCCCTGCGTGTTCGTGCAGCCACCCATCAGGTTCAACAGGCGTCCCTGGAGTACATTCGGACGGAAGACACCAGCGTTTGACCAGCCACCATAGGACGAGCTGAAGATCGACTCATTGCCGTGGTTGACAGCAGTGTCCAGCAGAGCCTTTGCGGTGAGGCTCCATGCGGTGTCCCAATCGACGCGAACATACGGCTCCTTGCCGCGCAGCTCCGATTTGATATCGCCGTTCTCCCATCCCTTCAGATAGGACTTTCGCACCATGGGATAGTTGATGCGGGTTTTGTCATAGGTGCGATCCAGGATGCCATGGCTCAACATCTCGGTCGGCCGCGCATCAAGCTCCATCATGTTGTTGATGCCGATGAGCTTGCCATCGCGAACAACACCTTCGAACGGACCAAAATGCGTCGCGTGGAACGCACGGCCGGCAAAGGAATTCGGGTCGATCGCAGCCAGCGCGGTTGAATTCATCAGCGCAGTTGTACCGAATACGGCAGCGCCACCTTGCAGGAATGCGCGGCGGCTCGGAGAGGTGAAAGACATGATTGCCTCCTGAAGAAGATTACGCTTCGCACCGTAGGTCCCCGAGGCCTATTCCGAACTTGACCGGCCGCAATCCGGCTTGTTCGAAAATGTAAAGAATTGTAAAGAAGCGATATGAGTCACCACATCCTCATCGTTGAAGATGACCGGACAACGCGTATGCGCCTTTCAGCTTACCTGAAAGGCCTGGGTTATCGCGTTAGCGAGGCGGAAGATGCCGAAGAGATGGAACACATAATCAGCTCCGACCCGGCTGAACTTCTGCTGGTCGACATCAATCTGGATGGCAAGGATGGCCTGACCATAACCCGGGAACAACGATCCAGGTCAAAAGTCGGCATCATTCTTCTTACTGCCCGGGACGATCAGGTCGACAAGATTGTCGGGCTCGAAATGGGTGCTGACGATTATGTCACCAAACCATTCGACAAGCGCGAACTGGCTGCCCGGGTGAAGAACCTCTTGTCAAGAATTTCCGATATTGGCCAGGCTCCCGAGGGTGCTTCTGCGGTCGACACTTTCGGCCCCTGGCGTTTCGATCGCATTCGTAGAAGGCTGGTCTCGTCCGCACGCGTTGAAATGCTGACACCACAGGAATTTGAAGTGATGTCCGCATTGGCGTCGCATCCCGGCCAAACCGTGAGCCGGGTTCGCCTGTCCGAAATGCTCGGTCGCGGTTCGCATCGTTCCAACGACCGGATGATTGATGTCGTTGTCGGCCGTCTGCGCAAGAAACTGGAAAAAGATCCGGCCAATCCGGAGTGGATTTTGACGGAACACGGTCAGGGCTATCACTTTGTCGATCCGAGTTCGTCCTGAAGCCCGGCCTTCACGGCCGCATCCGTGAGCCTTTCTGCCGCGACCCTTGCTTCCTCTACCAGTTTGAGTATCAGGTCTGTACCAATCTCGTCTTGCAGTTTCTCAACCTCTGCCAGCGTGTTGCAGAATTCATCGAGCCGGAAATTGGAGGCTGCCCCCTTGAGCCGGTGGGCTGCTTTGGATCGCAAGTCGTTCGGCGATGTCCGGATGGCTTCAACGGCTTGTGGCAAATCCCCAAGAAATTCACGGATGAGTTTTGCCGTCGTTTCCAGTCCTAGGTCACAAATGTCTTCGCGAAGGCTTTCAAGCACAGCGTCGTTCGGCGCTTTCGAGCAGCCTGTTTGAGACAGCAGCTCCGCAAGATCCCGCGGAGATACCGGCTTCGGCAATATACGCGCCACATTCAGCCGGGTCCTGTTTTCGGCCGTGTCTTCAATCAAATGAGCCGTTAGGGCAACCAGCAAGGGAGTATCATTTTCTTCCCCGATCCGCCTTGCGACTTCCTCGCCTTGCATATCAGGCAAATCCAGATCGATAAGAACCAGATCAAAAGGCGTTTTGGTGCTGGCGGTGATACCAGCTTTTCCTGTCTCCGCCTCGCTGACGTTGCAGCCAAGCCGTTCCAGGTAGCCGCGCGCGACCATCCGGTTCACAGCATGGTCGTCAATCACCAGGACAGTTCGCTCAATTGGGATATGGTCTGGAGGCACCTCATCTTTGGCAACTTGCTCCATATTGCCCGGCATCAACGGAACGGTAAGGGTAAATCGACTCCCAACACCCGGTTCGCTGTCAACGCTCAGGGCGCCACCCAACGCTTCGGTCAGATTCCAGGCGATGGCCAATCCCAGACCCGCCCCTTCAATTCCTGCACGTTTCACTTCATCCGCGCGCATATAAGGATCGAAAGCGTTGTCGATCGCCTCACGTGTCATCCCAAGCCCCGAATCGATGACAGAGAAACTCACCGCAATCAGGTCGCCTGTTTCCGAGAACCCATGCTCCACCGAAAGGGTTACAGCTCCACGATTGGTGTATTTCACGGCATTGGATATCAGGTTGCTTACGACCTGCCGGATTTTCACGACATCTCCCAGAAGCACCAGTGGTTCGACTTCCACCAAATCTACAACGGGCTCGATCCCCTTTTCGGCTGCAAGAGACTGCAGCTGCTGCCCCATCTGTCCGACAAGTTCACGCAACATGAAATGGACCGGGTTGCCTCGGTTGGCCTGATCCTCGCTGCCGGCGTAATTCAGAATGTCATTGGTTATGTCCAGCAATTCACGCGCCGAACGACGCGCGATACGTACCCTTTCCAGTTTGTCTTTCTCAAGTGTTTCGCCCTCCAGAAGTCCTAGCATTCCAATGATGCCATTGAGAGGAGTGCGAATTTCGTGGCTCATTCTGGCGAGAAATTCGGTCTTGCTCCGATTTGCAGCTTCGGCATCGGCGCGTGCGGCGTCTGATTCCTTCATCTGCGCCACAACATCTCCTGTCCTGGCAATCACTGCCTGTTCCAGATGCTCCCGCAGACGGACGGCGTCCCGCGCCCTGTGACGCAAGACATTCAATGCCTTTTCCATGCGTCCGATTTCGTCATGCCCGCTGATAGGCAACGGTTGGCCGTATTCACCTTCAGCCACCGACACAATGCGCCGCGACAGGTTTCCGAGACGGGCAACAAACTGCCTGCGCGCGTAGACCCAGAGCAGTCCGCCTGCAACCAACGAAATTGCCACAACAACGAGAAGAACAAGGTTCAAGAGCGAAAAACGTTGCTTTGCGTCGCTGATCCTTGCGACGCTCCGAGTCTGAACCGCATCGCGGGTCTGCCAGGCCCCTTCTGTGAGTTGCGAAACGACCTGCTTCAGTCGATTGCTGGCTTCAGTAATCTCGCCCTGCAATGCGATTCTGAACTTCTGACGTTCGATGAGCCCTTTCGCGAAGGTTGCTTCTTCGTAGCGTCGCAACAGCGCTCGAACTTCTTCTTGCGCTGACGGAGACGGCAGATAACCGACTCGTCGCTCTGCCAAGGCGATTTGATCGGAGATCTCCGCCCGGACCTCATCGATTTCTTCCGAAGTCGTAATTCCGGGTAATTGTTGCAGTCTCAACTGTACAGCTTCAATCAGACGTGTCAGTTCCGCCAACCGTTCAAAGGAAAAGAAATGTCTGTCGGCAAGTTCATCGAGCGCCGGTTGCGGGTTTTCGTCAGGCTTGGCGTAAATGCCGGTGATCCCTGCAGTTATCTTCAACCTTGAGAGGTCTGTTTCCACCTCGATCAACGCGCTCAAACGCGTTCCGAGCTTCGCAAATTCCGCTTTTTCCCGCTCGATCCACTCCCTTTGCCTGAGCACTTCCTGAGCACTGACGGTCATTCGGTTGACGATTTCACTCGCTTGGGTTTCCTGAAAGGAAACGTTTCCGCCCGTCATTTCCCGCAGCGATCGGGCTCCGTTTTCGATGCTTTCTACCGTGGATCTCAGGGCTGAAGCGATTTCTTCGAGATCCTTTCTACTGTCCACCTGCACGAACGTTCCGGCGAGTGAGCCGACAACCTCTGCCGACGCACCGATGCGGCTTGCCAGTTCCATTGCCGGCAAGTCCGTCTCTATGAGTTCAGTATGGATTCTCACGAAGTATCGATTGACGCCGATGGCAGCTATACCAACAAGGATAGCAAGCGCCCCCATGGCAGAAATGATCTGGACCAACCGCGTGTCAAATTTCGTACGTCGCATGGCGAGATATTACGAAACGTCTCCAACCCGGACAATTGCGGCTATTGGTCTGGGGGTGGCACTTTGCTTGACGCCGGCAACGGCAGGCACCGGCCGGTCCGTTTGCGTTTTGGTTCCTCACTTCAAGGACGAGTACTGGCTAAGTGTCGGTTATGGACTGGAGCAGGAAGCTGCACGCCAGAAACTGGAGCTGTTGTTCTTTCAGGCAGGAGGCTACCGCGCACGTGCTCAGCAAATCGAGCAGATCGAGACGTGCGTCAAACACGGAGTAGACGCAATCCTGATCGGAGCGGTCACCTCCGATCACCCTGATCTGATAAATGCAGTGGCCGAGGCGTCCAGTTTCCAACCGGTGATCGGCCTGGTCAATGAGTTGCATGCCGAAACACTCAACGCCCGCATTGGCGTCGATTGGCGCGACATGGGGGCTGCCGTCGGCCTTCATCTGTCCGAAAGACACCCTGAAGGTTCATCGCCGGCAACGGCAGTCCTTATCTCTGGCCCGAAAGAGGCGGGATGGACAGCTCCACTAGAGGAAGGATTGCGGGCAGCCTTGAATTCAAGCTCAGTTGAAATTCTGGAGGTGATGGGAGCGGATACCGGTCTGCGCCAACAGCTGGAACTGGTCGAGACGGCGTTAGAAACCTACCCGGATGTCGATTACGTGATAGGCAGCGCTCCCGCTGTGGAAGCTGCCATGGGACTGTTCGAAACCAAGGCACGCTCAAATCCTCCGCAACTTTTCTCTACCTATATCAGTCATACGGTCCTGCGCGGTCTGATTAAGGGCAGTGTGGCGGCGGCACCATTCGACGACCCGGCCATGCAAGGCGTAATGGCTCTCAGGCAGGCGGCTCTAGCAGGGGCTCCAGACCAGCGCGAAAAGCAGACGGGTCCGGGTATTCGGCTCCTGACGAGCTCCAGTTCAAAACTCAATACCGTTCAGGTTTCACCTGCCGGTTACTTTCCTGATATCCGCTAGGCTGCATGATTGCGGTTGAAACACGCAAACATCGCACCCTCGATCGTGCAGCGTCCGGGATAGGAATGCGCAGCTTTACTGGCGTGCAGATCCAGGAAGAACCAGTGGCCCTCCACCGACTTCCCTGGTGAGCAGATCCTCAATGGAGACCGGAGGGTCGAGCGGCGGCAAGTCACCGGAGGGTTTGGCCGCAGGTGCCGTTTCGGTGACGGCCGGGTTCTGCCCTTCAGCATCAGCCCCCAGAACGGCGCGGATACGTTCCGCAAATGGCTGGTCATTATCTTGTGTCTGCCCTGCGCTGCTCTGCTGCTGAGGACTTGTATCCGCGTCTTGTGGCAGTTCAATAATGTTTTGCGGTGTAGCATCCGGTTGAAGAGGCTCAGTTTGGCTCTGTTCAAGACGGAGCCGTTCTTCTTCAGCTGCAAGAGCCGCAGCCTGTGCTGCTCGTTCTCTGCGTCCCTTCGCTTCCTTCTGCCTCTTCAGCTCCCGTGCGAGACGATCCCTTTCAAGAATTTCAGCCTGCAGTTTTTCCACACGCTCAACTTCCTGTTCAAAGGCCCGAAGCGTCAAGTATGCCGTGAAGGGCGTTATGTCGACACGGCGGTCAGGCGCTTCCATCGGCCCTTCAAACAGGAGTCCGACCTGTGGTTCGGCACCGGTAACCGCGTCTTCGCCGGGATCGACTTTCAGCGAAAAGTCCGCATCTAGATGGTAGGTTCCCAGGTTGACTTCCGCAGACCCGAAAATTTCGGCCTTTTCGGAATCAACCACGACATTGCGTGCGCTCAACCGGCCTCCGACAAGCGTAAGCGTACCGTCCACCCGTTCAAACGGTAGATTTCCGGCTGCCATATGGCTTACGAAAACCTCGCGGATCTTTTCATCACGCAAATCCAGGCCTGCATCCACCGCTCTGGTAACGAGCGGAAAGGCCTGCGGGTTCAGACCACGAAAGTCGCCCTTTTCCATAGAGAAAGTGCCACCGCCACTCAGGCCTGTGACAATAGCCGAAATGGAACGCCCTGCTCCCTCAAACTCCAGAAACAGATCAAGCGCACCGGCTGCGACAGCTCTGGATTCCGGCCGCCACGCAACCTGGCGCAGATCAGCGTCATCCAGCTTGAACCGGCCGGAAATCGCCGCCTCAGCATCTGAACGGCGCAGCGATAGACTGCCGCTGAAGCGACCACCGGCAAAGGCGCCATTCAAACCGTCAAGTCGTAGCAACGTCGGCGTCAGGCGGATCTCGGCTTTCGGGTTTAAAATGGCCGTTGTTTCATCTACGAGCAGACGGTCGGCATGGAACTGAAGCGTCAGGTCAATGCCATCCAGAAGTGGCGCGCCAAAGGTTGCAGTGGGCCAGATGCTGGAGCCATCCCCGGCTGAGAACCATTGATCAGGACCGAGCACGAGCTCCGATAGTCCCCTGAGATCAGACTGGTTGAGAGTGATTTCTCCGGAGAAACGTCTGTTTCGCTCTCCCGGAGCCGGTGTCAGATCACCTTCAAGGCGACCATCGAACCGGGTTTCGCCAAGCGTCCCGGACGCACTGGAGACCGCAACCGAGGTTCCAACGCCTTCCAGGTTGAGTGTCAGGTCTGCGGGAATGGTACCCGTCATGACCGGCAACACCCGTCCAGCCATCAGCGCTAGTGGTGCAAGATCCTGCGTGCTTGCATTCACCGACATCCGGTATTCCGGTTCGCTGTCCTTCTTCAAGGTGAGCGACCCAAGCGCCAAGATTTCCGAGTCGCCAACTGCGCCATTCATTTCGATGGAAAGGCCGATTTCCGGAATGCCCTTGGCGGTCAGTGCCAGCTGACCTCCGCCAACTGCTTCAACCGGAATGACATTGAACCCGAGTTGCTGCAGGAGCTTGCCGCCATCAGGTCCCTTCAAATCAACGGAAAGGTCAATACCCGCCTGATGCCATGCATCGACCCGCCCCTGCAGCGCCGCACCGATCCTGGTCTGCAATCCGCCCGCCGTGCCCTCAAGTTTAAGGGTCATATCGGTGTCGTCGCCAACGGCTGCCGCTTTGAGTTCTGCATCAAACTTGGCCGGAACGAGGCTCGCGGCTGCATTTTCCAGGCGGCTTGTGATTTCACTGTCCGGAAAAAGTCCTCCGGTCAGCGCAACGAGCCCTGACAGATCGCGCGCATCCAGTGTTCCCGAAAGCCCGCCTTCAGGCGCCGAATAGAGGTTCTCGATCTGCCCGCTAACATCAAGCCTCGCCCCGGCCAGATCCTCTGCAAACAGTCGATCAATCCGAACACCACCATTCGAGTACTCAGCTTCCAGGGTGAGTCCCTTGCCATCTACTCCGCGCGCCACGACCTGTTTGGCCCGCACGCGGACGGACACGTCCAGACCTGATGGATCAGCGGCCTGATTGCCGTTGCCATCTTGTGGCTGAACGAGTGCGGCAAGACCTTCTATCTGGTCCAGATCGAGCTGATCCGCATCCAGATTGAGCGAAAATTCCGCGTTTCCGGAACGCGGTTTTCTGTAGGCCAGTGCCCCTCTGGCTTCCGAGCCGGACAGGGTCAAACGCATATTGTCGAGCGCTGCCCCTTCAGGCACCAAGGTGAGGCGGCCATCAAGGGAGACCGGGTCAATGGTCTTGACGCCCGTGTCCTTCTTTTGCCACCAGCTTAGGAACGACCCCGGCTGGTCGGAACTGACCGAGATTGCGCCACGATAAGTCAACGCGGGTTCAAGACCGAGATCGCCCTGGGTTGCCACCAGCGTACGGCCCGGCAACCGGCCCGCAAGGCGGGCAACACGCCATCCTCCGAGCATGGTTTCCAGATCAAGCCGGACATTTTGAACAATGCCGCCCCCGGCGACGACTGCGGGCACATCAAGTGAGATCGCTCCCTCAACCGGTGGAAGCGGCACAGCGCGAAGCGCAGTAATCAGTTGATTGCTTGCCGCATTGAGTCCGACAGGGTTCTGCGGTCCTCCGCCAAGCAATCTGTCCAGATCGACCTGCTTGGATTGCGCGCGCATTTCAAAGCGCTTGTTTCCGGCATAAACCAGATCCGCGCTCCCGGTCAGGCTGAGGCGCTTGTCTTCAGGGCCATAACGGAACTCGAACTCAGGTACGGCCACTTCCGCGATATCCGCAGCAAACACCCCCTGAGCGGCCCAACTGTTTTCATCGCTATCGTCGAGAGCCACCGATGCAATATTGAAACTGCCTTCAAAGGCAGGTGCTGCATCGGACTGGTTCAGCATTCCGTCAAAGCCGAAATTGACCGGCCAGTCGGTTGGGGTCAGCTCTCCCTTGATCCGTAGGCCAATGTCTTTCTGGGCGCGGCCCGTTGCCAGGCTAACGTTGTACGGAGCGTCGTCAATTGTAAGGCTGCCGGTCGCCTTGAACGGGCCTTCAAGTGTCCGGGCGCTGACAGACAGATTGCTGTTGTCAATCCTGTGCGTTTCACCCGAACGGGCATCCACGATCGAAAGTGCGCCATCGCGGATCCGCACGTTTTCAAATGCGACATCCTCAGGAGCCAACTTGGCAATTGCACCGTCGGAGGTACGTGCGGTCAGCCAGTCGAGTCTGCCCTCCTCATCCAGCGACAAGGCGAGATGCGGGCGGTCAAGTTCCATGTCGATGACACGAATCTCGCCCTTGAGAAGAGGCGGCAATTCAATCCTGATCTTGAACTGGGAGACGACCAGGAGCGGATCTTCAGCTTCTCCCACCCGAACATCGGAAAAACTGATGGACGGCGCCGGCAAAAGGCGCAAATCGGCTTCACCAAGCACGGTTACCTTGTGCCCGAGAGCTCTTTCCGCATAGGTTTCAAATGTGGAACGATAAACCGTCCAGTCGATAAAAAACGGCCCGACCAGCGCTGCCACCAGCACCAGAATGACGGAAATTCCCAAAGTGATATAGACGGAGTTCAGGCCTCTTCTCCTTGTTCACCGGAAATCCTACGAAGTAGGTTTAGCCCATCCTTGCTGCACTGCAAACACAGTTCCCGCCTCCCTCGCAGATTGTTGTTGCTGAAATCCGCAGCGTCCGTAGAGAACAGGCTTGTTGAACTGATTCGATACAATATCATGACTGCGGCAGGATCTTGCCTGGATTCATCACATTGTCAGGATCAAGAGCCGCCTTGATCGCCTTCATTACATCAAGCCCTTCACCGTGCTCCCGGCGCAGATATTTCTGCTTGCCCTGACCGACACCATGCTCTCCCGTGCAGGTTCCGCCCATCTCGATTGCCCGGATCGCCAGGCGCTCGACAAAAGCTTCGGTTTTCTGTTTTTCCTCCGGATCGTCGAGATTGACCAGGATCTGGACATGAAAATTGCCGTCGCCGACATGGCCAACGATCGGAGCAAGCAATCCATTGGACCGGATATCCTTTTCGGTCTCGCTGACGCACTCGGCAAGGCGGGAAATCGGCACGCAAACATCCGTCACCATGATGTCCGCCTCAGGTTTCAGGGTCTTGCCGGCCCAATAGGCATCGTGGCGGGCTGCCCAAAGCTTCGTGCGTTCCTCCGCAATCGTTGCCCATTCGAACGGACCACCGCCAAACTCATCGGCAATTGCCGAGAACATTTCGGACTGCTCGCGCACTCCGGCATCCGAACCGTGAAACTCAAGAAACAAGGTGGGCGTCTCGACCAGTTCCAGTTTCGAATAGGTGTTGCAGGCCTTTACCTGCAGACTGTCGAGGAGCTCGATGCGAGCCACGGGAATTCCCATCTGGATGGTCGAAATGACAGCATTGCACGCGGAGTGGACATCGGGGAAAGGACACACCCCACCCGAGATAGCTTCTGGCTGCCCGTAAAGACGCAAGGTGATCTCGGTAATGACCCCGAGCGTGCCTTCGGATCCGACAAACAGTCTGGTCAGGTCATACCCGGCGGATGATTTCCTCGCGCGACCGCCTGTTGTCACGATACGCCCGTCCGCCGTCACAACCGTCAGTCCCAGAACGACATCCTTCATTGTGCCGTAGCGCACGGCGTTGGTTCCGGAAGCCCGGGTTGCCACCATGCCGCCGATGCTGGCATCCGCTCCCGGATCGATCGGAAAAAACAGGCCCGTATCCCGCAGAAAACTGTTGAGCTGTTTTCGTGTGACACCGGCCTCAACGCGGCAATCAAGATCTTCCGAATTGACCTCAAGAACACGGTTCATCCGACTGAGATCAATCGAAACACCTCCGTGAGGGGCGTTCACATGCCCTTCAAGAGATGAACCTGTTCCGAAAGGAATAACCGGAATTTTGCGATCGGCGCACAGGCGCACGATGTCTGCCACTTCCTGCGTTGTCTCTGCAAAAACAACAACATCGGGAGGTTGGTTCTCAAGCCACGTGGTGGTGTGTGCATGCTGTTCACGAAGCGCCAGCGACGTCGAGCACCGATCTCCGAAGCGTTCTTTCAATGTCGCTTCAAGATCTGAAAGGTCACCACGTTCGCCAGTGGTTCGCTTCGCTTCCATTTGGCCAGCCAGGTCCGGCATGTATCTTTCCTCCAGGCGCGCGGCTGTGCCCCGCAGTCAAAACTGAATATGTTAGCCCAACCCCAAAAGGTCAAAGCCAAATCCGGCTTAGGCGGCAACACTTTGCAGGAATATACTCAAAGGACGGACGATGACTGAAATATGGGCGGAAAAACCCGTTGAAAGCGAAGTCATGACGGTCAACGGGGACTGGATCGACTACAACGGCCATCTGAACATGGCCTACTACAACGTTCTCTTCGATACGGCCGTCGATCAGGTGTTTGAGCGACTCGGACTTGGACCTGACTACGTTACAAACAGAAATGCTTCCTTTTTCACCGGTGAGGTACACGTCTGTTATCTGAGAGAGCTCAGTGCCGGAATGCCGGTAATCGTCACCTTGCAGTTGGTGGACTTCGACTCGAAGCGAGCGCACTTTTACCAGGAACTGCGTCACGCCGAAGAAGGCTGGCTATCGGCAACCTCGGAGCAAATGAGCCTCCACGTGGACATGAATGTCCGCAAAGTGGGTCCATGGCCGCAAGACATTCTGTCCAACATCGAATCTCTGTTCAACGCGCAGGCAAGTCTGCCTCGTCCCGAGCGGGCCGGCCGGCACATTGAAATACCCAAAAAGAACACTTCTTGAGCCTTGTCGGGACAAATGGGAGTGATTTAAGCTTTGGAGTGACATCGCAGGCCTGTTCTTTCGCTGCGACTCGGGCAAAATGAACTCCAAAGACAATGCCTGCTCAAAATCGGCCCGCTTGATGCGCAAAATAATAGAAACCGCCGGTCAACTTCCAGAAATCCTCATCAGCTGGATAACGCCGAACGTGCGCCAGTTCCGGGCCAACCGGCTTCACCTGGTTTGGTTTGTCGCTATCTTTGTCGGTGCACTCGTTGCCTTGGCGGCGATTGCTTTCCGCACGGCGATCGGGCTGTTCCAATGGCCCTGGCTTCGTACGACCACCGAACTCACAATGCAGGCCGCGGCCGAACAACCCTGGTGGGTTATTCTGCTGGCCCCGGCGATTGCCGGGCTGATCGTCGGCTGGATCCTGCATCGCTTTCACCCCTATCAACGCGCAGGCGGCGTTGCCGATGTGATCGAAGCGCGCGCCTATGGTGGTCGCGGTCTCCCACTGAAAGCCGGCCTCTGGTCAGCTCTTGTCACTGCGATCTCACTTGGAGGCGGGGCGAGTGCTGGACGTGAAGGGCCGGTTGTTCATCTGGGAGCAACACTCGGGGCTGCCGTTTGCCGGTACTTCCATCTTCCCGACGCAGCACGGCGCATGCTGCTGGCATGCGCGGTCGCCAGTGGTGTTTCGGCATCATTCAATGCACCCATCGCAGGTGTCTTGTTTGCGCATGAGGTGGTACTTGGGCACTATGCGGTATCTGCCTTTGTTCCGATTGTTCTGGCCTCGGTCGTGGGTACGCTGCTGTCGCGTTTGTGGTTTGGCAATGTGGCGGCCTTTGAAATTCCGCAATACGAAATCACGTCTTACCTTGAAATCCCGGCTTTCGCGCTGCTTGGCCTGACATGTGCGGCTGTGGCCATCATCTTCCAATTCGCTCTGATCGGAACAGACTGGACTGCGCGTAACATCACAATGCCACTCTGGTTTCGGCCCGTCATAGGTGGCCTTGCGGTCGGCGCACTGGGCATCTTCTTTCCAGGCATCCTCGGCGTTGGATATGAAGCCACCGATCTGGCGTTGAAGCACGCGCTGCCGATCAGCACCATGCTGACACTGCTGGTGGTCAAGACAGCCGCGACAGCGATAACGCTGGCATCGCGTTTCGGGGGAGGTATTTTCTCACCTACCCTCTATCTAGGCGCGATGACGGGCGGCGCCTTCGGCCTGATCGCCGCTTCTGTCTTTCCGGAAATGGCCTCCAGTCACGGTCTATATGCGATCCTTGGAATGGGGGCAGTCGCTGCGGCTGTTCTTGGTGCGCCGTTCTCAACCACCGTGATCGTGTTTGAGCTTACCGGGGGTTACGCGCTTTCCATTGCCTTGCTTCTGTCTGTATCCATCGCCACGGGCCTGACGCAGGCGGTTCACGGCAAATCCTATTTCCACTGGCAGCTCGGCATGCGTGGCTGCTTTGTGAACGAAGGGGTTCACCAGTTCCTGAGTGAGACCGTCAAGGTCCGTGATTTCATGGACCCGCCCCCGGAAAACGACGAGGAACGGATCTTCAATCCGGGGGAAGACGGACCATATCTGCATGACACCGACACGCTGGAAAGTGCCTTGAAAAGCTTTGACTCCTGCGGAAAGGCGACCCTACCCGTTGTTCAAAAGGGTGACGCGACCAGGATTGTCGGGCTAGCCCGGCACGTTCGAGGTCTGCGTTACTTCAATGCCGCCCTGATCAAGGCAACAAAGGAAGAGCACCACTAGGCCGGAGACAGTCAGAATTTCGACGGCTCAGTCGCCAGTACTCTTCCCGCATACCTGTGCGATGCTTTGCCTTTCCGGCGAAACTCCCGGTCTTTCAATGCAACGAACAAGCGCGCTTGCCTCCCCTTAAGGCCAGGCAGATTGTAAGGGTCCATCCCGGTCCATGGCAGGAACGGATTTCGTCGCAAGGACCCGTAGATTCCCACTCGGACGGAGGGCTTTTCACTGACCGCGCGCGCATGAAACCCGTGTGTATCCGCAACCACAAGCGTGTTTCCAGGGACCGCAAATCTGACAGGTTCAGGATAATTCAATCGGCCGAGTTGATTTGCCGGAAGACGGAACGAACCACGCGCATGCAAGCGGTTCCTGTCCTCAGAGGCCGTCACGCTCTGTTCGTGTTCCCACGCCAATCTTTCCTCGGTCAGACGATGCGAACCCGGAATGTAGGTAAAAGGCCCTTCCGCATCATCGATGTCATAGAGAAAGAACCAGGACTTGGCTGTCTGATGAAACGTATCGGAGTGGAAGGCCGTCTGCGGATCATCCTTTCGCTTGTCCCCGGGGGTGGTCATAACGATGTGCAGATAGACCAGAGGGTCTCCATCCGTCGACGCGATGTATCTGAGCCCGTTCTGAAACGGTTTTCCCCATACGAGAGCACGCAAGTGCGGTAGGTCCTTCAAGACTTTCGGCGGCAGTGGGATAAAGCGTGTGACTGCATTTCCCTGCCGCATGTCCCAGGCGTCAAACCGAGTTGTTTCGATTTCGTGCCGAAGTCCGGCAAGGTCTTCTTCGGAAAGCAGGTTCCGTTTGGCTATGAAGCCATCTCGTTCGTAAGCCGCCCGCTCGTCCTCACCAACAAGATGTTTCAACCTGCGGCGGCGGGAGTCCGCCATCTTTTCCGCCAGCTTGATGCGCTTTACATGCAGCCCGGACTCATTCAACTGCCGGCTGCCGATTATCGGATTGTCACAGAACGATTTTGCGCCGGTCGCAAGTTCGGCAGCAAAAAGGGGCATCTTCAGGATATCCGCCGCGCGCATCTCCAAGCCTCGCAATCAAAAAATCTTCAAAAACATTTCGCAAGCAACAGGGCCGGTCAAGACCGGCCCTGGACAGCTTTTAGATGGCTTTGGTTGCTTGTTCCAGCCAGATTCGCTCTTTTGCCCCCACGAGCGGCCCGATCTCCTCGCGCACTTTCTCATGGTAGCGGTTCAGCCAATCTCGTTCGTTCGATGTCAGCAGGGACAAATCGACGAGCCTGAGGTCCATCGGCACCAACGTAATGGTTTCAAATCCGAGCACTGGTCTGTCGCCACCCGGAATATCCCTGGCCTCAGTGACAATTTCGAGGTTTTCCAACCGGATCCCATATTCGCCTGCGGGATAGTATCCTGGCTCATTGGAAAGGATCATGCCCGCCTTCAACGGCGTGGTCCCCGTCTTGGCCAGCCTCTGAGGTCCTTCATGAACACCGAGATATGCGCCGACCCCATGACCCGTGCCGTGATCGAAATCCAGCCCGGCCTTCCACAGGTCGATACGGGCGAGCGTGTCGAGCTGTGCACCTGTCGTTCCTTGAGGAAACTTTGCCGTTGATATGGCGATATGACCTTTCAGAACGAGCGTGAAATGCTTCTTCATTTCAGCACTCACCTCACCGACCGCAAGCGTCCTGGTGATGTCCGTTGTCCCGTCTTCATACTGGGCGCCGGAATCAATCAGGAACGGCTTGCCCATCGGGATCTTGAGATTGCTGGCCCGGCTCACACGATAATGGCAGATGGCGCCATTCGGTCCGGCTCCGGAAATCGTGTCGAACGAGATATCCTTCAGCTCGCCGGTCTCGCGGCGAAACTCTTCCAGCTTCTCAGCAACACTGATTTCGTCCAGCTCGCCCTTCGGCGCCTCTTCGTCGAACCAGCACAGGAAGCGTATATAGGCAGCTGCATCACGAATATGCGCGACCCGTGCCCCCTTCAGCTCCGTTTCGTTTTTGACTGCTTTCGGCAGCAAGACAGGATCCTGCGCTTCAACCAGCGAACCACCGGCATCCGTAATGGCATCCGCTATCCCGATACCCGCCAGAGCCGGATCGATCATCACCTTTGACCCCGCTTCGCCGAAAGCTTCGAGACCAGCCTTGAAATCACCTGGTTCTGCAAGATCGGTCAGGTCGGCAAGCACGTCACGAACAGAGTTGGAAAGTTTACGGCCATCGATAAAAAGCGAAGGCTTTCCTTCCGCTGGAACCGTTGCGAAGGACAGCGGCAGCGGCGTGTGGCTCACATCCGAGCCGCGAATGTTGAACAGCCAGGCAATGGAATCAGGTTGGGTCAGAACACAGGCATCGGCTTTTTTGTCCGAGATTGCCGCCTGGATTTCCTCGATCTTTTCCTTCGCAGCCTTGCCAGCAAGCTCAACGGGATAAAGAGACACCTGTCCGACCGGAGGTTCAGGCCGATCTAACCAGACACTGTCGACCGGGTTGTCATCCAGACAAATCAGCTCCGCCCCTGCCTCTTCACAAATTTCCTTGAGCCGGCGGACTTCTCGCACCGTGTGCAGCATGGCGTCGATGCCAAGCTTCTGCCCCGGTTTCAACCGATCCGACAACCATTCGCTCAAGGGTTCGTTGATCAGATGCTGCGCCGGAAAGACATCCATGTCGACTTGCTCACGCACCTGAATGGTGTAGCGCCCGTCCACAAAAATGGCCGCTTCGCTACCCAGAACCGCGGCAGCACCGGCAGAACCGGTGAAGCCGGTGAGCCATTGCAGCCTGCAATCATGCGGCGGAACATATTCTCCCTGATGCGCATCCGCACGCGGGACAAGAAAGCCGTCGAGGCCGCGGCGGGACAATTCGGCCCTGAGAAGCGCTGCATGCGGCGCTCCGCAGGAAGGATCACTTAGATCATCGAAGGACTGAAACATGGCCGAACGGTAGTTTGACCGCCTCCGAGGATCAACCCGGATAATTTTTCCGGAGTTTGCCCTCATACAGGAACAACTTAGTCAAAAATCGCACCGCAGCATTTATCTCGCATATGCGAAGAGTGCAGGGCTGTCATGCGTTTGCAGGCCTACCGAAACAGACGGTTTGGCTGCATATAAGGAGCAACAAAGAACAAGACGTTTCTCCCTAGGGAAGTCTTAATCTTCAAACGGGAATGACTACGATGACTATCGCAACAAGCACTTCTACTCGCTCCGGTTTCATGCGCCGCGCACTCGATCGCATGATCGAAGCACGCTCCGTTCAGGCACGCCGTTACGTCAACGGTTACCTGCTTTCTCTGGATGATGCGACGCTGGCAGCACACGGTTACAACCGCGAGCAGCTGGAGCGTGAAGGCGCAAGCACGAGCGCGTTTTAAGGGGCTCAGGTACTAAAAATACAAATAAAGTACTGTGCACGGAAAAAGAGCTTGTCAGTTGATCTGACAGGCTCTTTTCTTGTTTGAGGCATGATACGTTGGGAAACGTCCTCAGGCGTTCTTGCGTCCCCTGACCAGCGTCAGAGTCAGCCAGCCGTCTTTTTCCCGTCGCCGGTCTAGTACAAAGCCCTGGCAACGATATGCAAACAGGATGCGGGGACCATCCTCAACGCGCAGGCCCGAAAGAACCAGCGTGGCCGTCTGAGTCATATGCTCGCCGATTGATTTCGACATCTTCATCAGCGGTCTGGCCAGGATGTTGGCTATCACCAGATCAAACGGACCGTAGAGCCTGAAGCGTCGATCCTCCATGCCGTTGGCTGTAAAGCCTCGCACGAGATGACGTGCACCATTCAGGCTCGCGTTTTCCAATGCGGTTCTGGTGGCAACCGGATCGATATCTGTCGCCAGAACCCCTTGCCGGGCCTTGAGGGCCGCGGCGATTGCCAGAACGCCGGTTCCTGTTCCCAAGTCCAGAATGCTGTCGTATTCGCGTAGCGACAGAAGCCGGTCGATTTCCTCCAGACATCCGGCTGTCGTACCGTGATGTCCGGTTCCAAATGCAAGTGCGGCTTCAATTTCAAGACCGATGGCACCGGGAGGAACCTTGTCTCGGTCATGCCCTCCGTGAACCATGAACCGACCCGCCTGAACCGGCTTCAGACCTTCAAGGCTCTTCTCTACCCAGTTGATATCCGGAAGTTCTTCAGCTTCCAGCGGTGCAGCGAATGCATCTGCACCTACCCGGTCACGAACGGCCGCAGCAGCGTCTTCGGGCTCCATGTCGAACAACAGGATTTCCGCAGACCAGATGCTCCCGTCCGGTGAGGCTTCGTAGATTGTAACAGGGTTGCCGTCATCCTCGAACGCACGTTCCAGAACTTCCGATATCCGCTTGGCTTCCAGTTCTTCGGCAGTAATCCGCACCCGAATGGTTTTCATGACCCTGTGTGCCTTTGATAATTGTCTCAAGGCGAGCGGTATAGCTTCACCTACCAGGAAGAGCCAGCGCTTTTCCCGAGGTTGAGCATCATCCAGGACCCAATTTGCCCGACCTCTCCATTGTTTCGGACCTTGACCGAAAGAAATACGGACATTATCTGTGGCCTCAGGAGGACGACTTCCGGCGCCGTTCCAAAAGGATCGCAGCGCAACTTATCCCGGGACGACCCGGGCTGAGGTAACGGAAATGTCCTGGATATTCCTGCTCATTGCCAGTGTGTTCGAAGTTGTCTGGGCCTTCTCGCTGAAGGCTTCCGATGGTTTTTCGCGTCTGACCCCTTCCCTGATCACCGTCTCCACGATGATTGCAAGCTTCTGGTTCCTGGCTCTGGCAATGCGTAGCCTGCCACTGGGCACCGCGTATGCCATGTGGACCGGACTGGGTGCAGTCGGCGCCTTCACGGCAGGGGTCGTGTTCTTGAACGAAGCGCTTACTCTGGAACGGTTGATGGCGATCTCGTTGATTGTCGCGGGCCTCGTTCTGCTGAAACTCTCTGCAACTGCATAACACTCTCAAACCGGCACCCGAGGAAGCAAATGGCCAACACAAACCGCACGAACAGAAACCTGATCGAAGGCAATCCCGCTCTCGTTGTTATCGATATCCAGGCCAGCACGTTCATTGACGACAGCCAGCACCGGTCAATCGACAACATGCCCGGCTACAAACAGCGAATGCTGAATTCCCGGCAAGCGATCGACACAGCACGCAGCCGCAACATTCCAGTCATTTTCGTTCAAGAGGTTCATCGGCCGGATCTCACAGACTTCGGCCGTGAACTGGACGGACAGGAGGACGTCCATTGCCTGGAGGGCCAACCTGGAACAGAGCTTGCGGTCCGGGAAATGGATTTTCGTCCGGAGGACTTCCATGTCCGCAAGCGACGCTATTCCGCATTCTTCGGCACTGATTTCGAAATCCTTCTTAAAGGATTGAAAATAGACACGCTTTTGCTGTGCGGCGGCCTGACCGACGTTTGTGTTCACTACACATTTGTCGACGGGCATCAACATGACTATTTCTGCCGCGTAATCGAGGACTGCGTCGCTGGCTCCTCCACAGAGGCACATGACGCTGCCCTGAATGCAATGGAGTATCTGCAGACAGGAGCAAGATGTTCTTTGGAGGATACAAAGGCCGCAATGCTGTCTTTCAGGAACGAGACATGACCTGCATGTTCACCTTGATCTGATCTTCCAGGCAGGAGAAAAACTGGCCTTTTTCCGCGAGCGCTCCACATAATCCGGGAAGAGACCCGTTAACTTGGGCAAGGTGTTCCATGACGGATGTTCGAGAGTTCAGCCAGACAACAGGTGTTGCGGGTTTTCTCGCAGCGCTGGTCTTCTGCGTATTCGCAGCCTTCGGCAATGTCTCGTCTACGGCGCATGCCGCCTCCCCTCCCAAGGACCGGGATGCCCTTTTCGAAGCCCTGAAAAACGCCCCCAATGAGGCTGAAGCGCAACTGATTGAAAACGACATCTGGATGTCCTGGCTCGATGCTGCACCTTCCGAGGAGATCAGATCCAAGCTGGACACAGCCATGCAGCGACGCGATGTATTCGACCTGCAGGGCGCTCGGGATCTGCTCGACGACATCGTGGAACAAGCACCCGGCTATTCCGAGGGCTGGAACCAACGGGCGTTCGTCTATTTTCTACAAGGCAATTACGAGGCCAGCCTGGAGGATATCGAGCGTGCGCTGGCGCTTGAACCGCGCCACTTCGGTGCCTTGTCCGGAAAGGCAATCATCTTCATGACGATGGGACGGGTGCAAATGGGACAGAAGGTCCTTCGAAAGGCAATCAAGATTCATCCCTATCTCAAAGAGCGCAACTTGCTGATCGAGCCAAAGGGCATGGACCTCTGACGAACCGTCAGTCTGTCGATCGTCCAACTCACGAGTGCACCTGTCCCTTACACGACAGGCAACAACAGACGCACGGTCAGTCCACCGCCTGGTGTGTCACGCAGCTCCAGTTTGCCTGACGCCGCCTCCACAATCGCCTTACTCGTTGCGAGACCCAAACCGAACCCGGTGCCTTTGCGGATCTGACGTGCTGCGTCTCCACGCTCGAACGGCTCAAGCAGGCGCTCGCGTTCCGACGCCTGAATTCCAGACCCATGATCTATGATGTCGATGCACGCAGCGTCTTGCTCGCCCGCGAAGTCGATCTCAACGCCCGAGGCATACTGGATGGCATTGTCGACAAGATTTGACAACGCGCGGGTGATCTCACTGCTACAAGCTTCGATCGTGGCGCTCCCCCGACTGCGCAGTCTGACGGAAAATCCGAGATCTGAATACTGATCGGCCAGGGATTGCAGCAGACTGGCAACATCGATCCGTTGCACCGGACCGGAACTCGAACCGTCACGCAAGAACATGAGTGCCGTGTCGATCTGTTCCTCCATGACATTCAGATCTTCAAGGCTCCTGTTCCGGATGTCGCCGTCATCAAGAAGGTCGAGGCGAAGCCGCAGACGTGTGAGCGGCGTTCGAAGATCATGGCTGATGGCAGCCAGCATCCGCGTGCGTTTTTCGATGAAATCATTGATCCGGTGTTGCATGCGGTTAAACGCCTGGGCTGCAACGCGCACCTCTCTCGGTCCCTGTTCCTTGATGGGAATTGGGTTTACCGAACTTTCCCCGAATGTCTTTGCCGAAGCCGCCAGCTCCGACAAGGGCCGCACAAGCCCTTTCGCTGCCCAGATCATCAGTCCCAGGAAGGTCAGGGCCAGAAATCCGAAGAACAGATAAAATGGCAGGCCGATAATTGAAGCTGGTGGCGGGCGAAGTCCCCATTCTGCTGCGACAAGGCTATCGTCGCTCAAACGCATGTAGACGAGCGGTGGTTTGAAACCTCGCTCCAACGGACCGATCACATGCTCGATACGCATTCCAAGCACCGTTTCCCCCAAAGTAAACGGACCCGACCGCTTGCCTTCAGTGGTCGATTTCGCGGTGGTCAAAGCCTCTTCATCGACGAGCTCAATCTTGAGCTGCGGCAGTTCCTGCGAAAGTTCGCTGAGCACCGTTTGCCGCTCAGTCGCCGGGGTTTCGTTCAGCTTCGTGACCGCAACGCTCACGAAATGACTGTTCATGATCGTTGGGTTGCCTTCAAACGCCTGCTTGACGAAGTAGAGCGTGATGACACCGACGAGGATCATAAAGAGGCTTGCACAGATCATCAGAACGAGGATCTGGTTGCGCATTGTCTCCGGCCAAAACCGCCTAATCATTGGGGACATCCCGTTCCACCGGCGCAACGAATTCATAGCCTCCGGAGCGAACCGTTCTGATAAACCTGTAAGCCGCTCCTCCGACTTCAAGCTTGGATCGCAATCGGCTGACAAGAATATCGATGTTGCGTCCGTTGGAAGCACCAAACTGTCCGAGGGTGAGGTCAATCAGCTGATCCCTGCTGAGAACATGCCCTTCGCGTTCGACCATGACCTTGAGCAGGTCAAATTCTGCAGGCGTCAGCGAGATCAAGACGTCATCAGCGTTGAAAAGCTGACGGGTCCGGCAATCCATGAGCCAGCCTTCAAAACGCAACCGGGCACTCTCCACGGGAGACACCGCCCCATCAAGCTCCACTCGTCTGAAGAGGGCGCGGACCCGAGCGACAAGCTCCCGCGAGTTGAACGGCTTGGTAACGTAGTCGTCGGCACCAACCTCCAGGCCAACCACCCGATCGATGTCTTCCCCCTTGGCCGAGACGATGATGATCGGAACGTTACCTGCCGCACGAAGACGGCGGCAGATGCTGATACCGTCCTCGCCCGGCAACATGACATCCAGCACAATCAGATCGATGCGGTCTCTGGCGAGCTGACGGTCCATCTCGGCCGCATCGCGGGCGAGAGTGACCTTGAACTCATTGGCGATGAGGTGCCGTTTGATCAGCAGGCCGATCTCGGGATCGTCCTCGACAACCAGGATGTGATGCGGTCTTTGCATGCGGCAGTTATGCCTGAATACGCGAGTTTTTCATCCGGTTTTTCAGCTTTCTTGTATCCGAATGTTTCTGATATCGAGCGTGGAAACACCCCGAAATCAAGCGCCGCAGCCGGTTAAGCATTCGCGAACCAATCCGGACCAACGGTCATGGAAGTACCGGCGTAAGACTCAATTTGGGAGCAAAATCAATGATGTCCATCGGCTCAATGCCCATGGTTCCACCCGGGGGATCGCCGCGGGATCAGGTGGTGAATAACTTGAGCGCGCAGGTCGAGGCAGGTGAAATCTCCTCCGAAGACCAGGAGGCGATGCTTGATGCCCTCGACGCAATCCACGCGCATCGCCAAGCAACTGAGAAACCGGATTTCAGTTCCGGACCACCTGCAAAAGAAGAGGTGTTGGCGAAATTCCAAACCATGCTGTCCGACCAGGTCGACGCCGGCACAATCAGCCAGGAGCAGGCTGATCATCTCTCGGAGATTTTCGAAGAAGGCGGCTTGGGCAATCCGCGACACGCCGGGCCTCTTGGCCAGGCACCTGGTGCCCAGTCGGACGTGCAATCCGGCGCCATGATGGAAGAGCTTATGAAGGTGGTGCTGGAGCAGCTGCATGGCAGCTCAAACTACGACGGCAACGGCGATCGGGCATCATCAAGCGTTTCTTCCCTGCTCGCTGACTTCAAGGTCTGACGGCAAAGTCAGAAGGGCCTGCCCCATCCGCCATGCTGTTCAGATCAGGTTTCTCAAATATCCGGATGAGGAGCGCGAAAGCACGTCGTGAAATGACTGGATCACCACTCGTTGCCTGAAACCGAAGATTTCAACCCGATAGACAATGCAGTTTGGTTCAAGTATTTCACGAAACGCCATTGCTTGCCGCAGGTGGAAGCTAGGGTCAGGTCTCATTAGTCCAGCCAGAAGATAACCGTAGCGGCGATTGTGGTCTTGCAATTGGATTTTGGAAGGATGCAGGCGTCAATTCCCTTGGCTTTGAGGGCGGCGCGCCATTTGTCACTGTCGTAACCCTTGTCGCCGATCAGAGTGCTCGCCCGCGGCAGGGCTGGTTATGTCCCGAGCCGACCTGCAGCGTGTCTGGTTCCCCGTCTTCCCCGGCCAGGCTACAGAATATTCGGTCAAAAACACCCAATCGGCTCCATCTTACGAAGCGATCATTGAGCGTCTTGTGCGGTCCATAGACATGCGGTGGGTCTCGCCATCTCAACCCGTTTCGAATGACACGGATTATCCGCTGATAACACGCATGTCATCTACTCGTGGTTTGCCTTGGGCTTTCGGGAAGTAGGGCTTGATGCGCTCAAGTTGGAGTTCGGTCAGCCAATAGCAATCAGACATGTGCAAGACCTCCTGCTCACTTGAAACACCCCTTACAGGAGAACTGAATCCCTGGAGCTACAAATGACCGCTGTGCGGAGTTAGCCGCCGTTGGTGACAGCGTTACCAACGACTGCTTCGCCGAAACATCATGGTCAAGCAGCTGGTGCATTGCGTTGCTTGCTTTTTTAATGCAAGAAGCCATCCGGGACTAAGTTTCTATTTTCTGATTGCAGGCGGTCATTGAAGATCTCGTTAAAGAGTTTTGCAGAAAAGTGGTGCAGTCCGGACTACCCGCCTGAGGTGGTCCTGGGCAGTGAATTGGATTCCGTTGAAGCCTATTTCGGTATCTTTCTACCAGTGGAATACCGGGAGCAAGTTCTTGCCGTGGGTCTGCCAAAGCCTACCGGTGCGCTTCTGTCTGCAATCTCCGATGGAGAGCTTGATCTTCATGATCTTTCCCAGCTGTGCAACCCTACTGAAGTCAAGGAAGAAACTATAGGCTGGCGAGAAGCAGGCTTGCCTGACAATCTTTTGGTGATTGGTAACGACTGTATGGGCAACAAGTTTTGCTTTGACTTATCCAATTTAGAGAAACAAACCTCGGGCAGTGTGCCAGTCTATTTCTGGGATCATGAGTTCTTTGAAACAGACCAAATTGCACCTTCATTTTCCGATTGGATCGATGCGTACCAGGGGAAGTGGAGTGATGGCATCTCACACACCGACATTTAATTCGGTAAGTAAGTTTCGAACACATCCTTTGCCAGGAATTGCCTCGCGTCAGGCCATTCCGCTATCAGCCTGACATCCTGGGTTTCAGGCGTTTATTCGCCATGCAACCTCTGCCCGAATGGGCACTATGCCGCCATTCGTTAGTGCCGGAATTAATGGCTCCAGACCCTAGCGGGAAACCGTCGGCCACCTCCCCTGCGGCCGGTTCTTACCCGAGGGACCCCAACAACAGATCGACCTAAACTCTGTCTTCAGTGCCGTTCGACAAAGCTGTCGATGACTTTCTTGACGCCGGCCTTTTCAAAATCGATCGTCAGCTTGTTGCCCTCGATGGACTTGATTGCGCCGTAGCCAAACTTGATGTGGAAGACACGTTCGCCAAGGGAAAAGTCTGAAGGCGTTTCGCTGACCGACTTCGCCACCAGTTCCCCTTCAATTGTCAACGGCCCCTGACGTTTCATCCGTGCGGATTTATAACCGCGGCCACCTTCTGAAAAGCCATCCGAGGATTGACGGGCGCGCTGCGCACGTTTCCATCCCGGCGTCGAGTAACTTCCTCCCTCGAACGGATCGGCATTGTCGAAACGTGAGGGAGCATACCCGCCTCCAGCATACCCGCCATAATTGGAAGAAGGTTCACCGATCTCGACATGATCGGGCGGCAGTTCGTCGAGGAACCTGGAGGGCACGGTGGATTGCCACAACCCATGTATCCGGCGGTTGGAAGCGAAATAGAGCTTGGCCCGCTTTTTGGCGCGCGTGATGCCGACATAGGCAAGCCGGCGCTCTTCTTCCAGTCCCGCCCGTCCGCTTTCATCCAGCGACCGCTGGTGCGGAAACAGCCCCTCTTCCCATCCGGGAAGAAAGACAGTGTCGAACTCGAGACCCTTGGCCGAGTGCAGCGTCATGATGGACACCGCGTCCGTGGCGTCCGCATTGTCCCGGTCCATTACCAGTGCGATGTGTTCCAGGAAGCCGGGCAGCGACTCGAACTCGTCCATGGAGCGAACAAGTTCCTTGAGGTTGTCGAGGCGTCCCGGAGCTTCCGCCGAGCGGTCCTGCCGCCACATCTCGGTGTAACCGCTCTCATCCAGAATGATTTCCGCAAGCTCGGTGTGCTTGAGCTGGTCAAGCTGCCGCCGCCAGCGCTCGAAATTGTCGAGCACGGTCTTCAGGGCGTTGCGCGGTTTCGGCTTCAGTTCTTCGGTATCGATCAGCTGACTGGCCGCCTGCATCAAAGGAATGCGTTCAGCGCGGGCAAGACCATGCACAAGCTTCAACGTGGCATCGCCAAGTCCACGCTTGGGCGTGTTGACGATCCGCTCGAACGCCAGATCATCCGAAGGCTGAACGACACAGCGGAAATAAGCCATGGCATCGCGGATCTCCATGCGCTCGTAGAAGCGTGGGCCGCCGATGACACGATAGTTGAGGCCGAGCGTGACGAACCGGTCTTCAAACTCGCGCATCTGGAAGGAAGCACGGACCAGTACCGCCATTTCGTTGAGGCTGTGCCCCTTGTTCTGAAGGGCTTCGATTTCATCGCCGATAGTACGGGCCTCTTCCTCCGAGTCCCAGACGGAAGCCACGGAAACGAGATCGTGGTCCGGCTCCTCAAAGTCGGTGAAGAGCGTCTTGCCCAACCGTCCTTCATTGAAGGAGATCAGATGAGAGGCTGCTGCCAGAATATGGCTGGTGGAACGGTAATTGCGCTCCAGCCGAATGACGACCGCGCCTTTGAAGTCATGTTCAAAACGCAGGATATTGTCGACTTCCGCGCCGCGCCAGCCGTAGATCGACTGATCATCATCTCCGACGCAGCAGACATTCGGATTGCCCTGCGCAAGCAGACGCAGCCAGAGATACTGCGCAATATTGGTGTCCTGATACTCGTCCACCAGCATGTAGCGGAAACGCTGCTGATACTCTTTCAGAACGTCCGGCCGCGTCTTGAACAGCGTGATGACATGCAGCAGCAGATCACCGAAGTCGGCCGCGTTGAGGATCGACAGCCGCTCCTGATATTCTTCATAGAGCCTACGTCCCTTGCCATTGGCAAAAGCTCTCACTTCACCTTCGGGAACCATGTCCGGTGTCAGGGCGCGGTTCTTCCAGCCATCCAGAATTCCGGCAAACGCCTTGGCGGTCCAACGCTTGTCATCAAGGCCTTCAGCCTGAATGATCTGCTTGATCAGTCGGATCTGGTCGTCCGTATCCAGGATCGAAAAACTGGATTTCAACCCGACCAGTTCCGCATGCTTGCGCAGGATCTTGACGCAGATCGAATGGAATGTTCCGAGCCATGCCATGCCTTCAACATTGCCACCGACGAACCCGGCAATGCGTTCCTTCATTTCGCGGGCTGCCTTGTTGGTAAAGGTCACCGCAAGGATTTCAGACGGTCGGGCAAGACCGGTCGCAAGAATATGGGCAATGCGTGTCGTCAACACCCGGGTCTTGCCGGTTCCGGCACCGGCAAGCACCAGCACCGGTCCCTCGGTTGTCTCCACCGCCAGTCGCTGTTCCGGGTTTAGACCGGTCAGATAATCCGGAGCCTTGCGCGCGGCCATGGCGCGCGCCGCGATCCCACCCTGAGGTCGTTGTGGAACGGGAGCAGGATCGGCGCGGGTGCCGATCGGCTGAAAGGGATCATCAAAAGGATCGTCGTACCCGTCCGGGTCTGCCATGATTTACTGGTCCGAATGTCAAAAGATCTTTCGGAGAACAATATAGCAACAAAATGTTCTTGGCGAGACGGATTTCCCGGAAATGGTGGGGACAAGAACCTTGCAGACCATACGAAAAGGCCGGGGTTGCGGGACCCCGGCCTCTAGGACAGCCAAAGAACAATAACTCGGAACTCTGTTCCCTAGGCTGCCTCGTCTTCGCGAACCTCGCTCAGGAACTGGCTGACCGATACCGAGAGGTTGGTTGCAACCTGACCCAGCTGTTCTGCGGACGTGCTCATGGTTTCCGACTGCTGCCGCGTCTGGTCGATCGATCCCGACACGCCGGCAACGTTGGAAGCGGCTGAGGAAGCACCGTCTGAGGCAAGCGTGATGCTTTGCGTGATCTCGCTCGTAGCAGCGTTTTGCTCATCAACAGAGGTGGAAATCGTTTCGCTGACCGAGCGAACTTCCTCGATCTTCTCAACGATGGAGCGGATCGCGGTCACGGATTTCTGAGTGGAACTTTGGACACCGGAAATCTGGCTGGCGATTTCATCCGTCGCCCGTGCCGTCTGCGTCGAAAGTTCCTTCACTTCTGCCGCCACGACCGCAAATCCCTTTCCGGCTTCACCGGCCCTGGCTGCTTCGATGGTCGCGTTCAGCGCCAACAGATTGGTCTGCTCTGCGATTGCCCGGATGATTTCGACCACTTCGCCGATCTTGTCGGCGGTTTCGGCCAGGATCGAGATATCGCGATCTGCGGCCACTGCGGTCTCCGCCGCGGTGGAGGAAATCTGGGTCGCCGTTGCTGCCTGACGCGAGATCTCTCCGATGGAAGCCGACAATTCAGCCGCGGCCGAAGCCACCGTTTGAACGTTTGTTGTCGCTTCTTCAGTGGCGGCGTTGGCGGCACGCGCACTTTCATCGGCATGCATGGCGATCTTCACCATTTCGCCAGCACTGGAACGCATGCCTTCCGTTTCGCCGTTCAGCTGTTCCTGGATGGAGGTTACAGACATCTGGAAGTGCTCGATCGCCCGCTCCAGTTTCTCAGCGCGCTGACGACGCAGGACGCGGCCGCGCTCGGCTTCTTCCTCAAGATCCTTCTGCCGGATCAGCTTGTCACGGAACACTTCCGAAGCACGTGCGATGTCGCCGATTTCATCCGGACGGTCGGTGTCTGAAACATCGACGTCCAGGTTACCTTCAGCCAGGCTCGAAATGGTGTCCCGCTGACGACCAAGCGTTCTTGTGATCGACAGGACCTGGTAGGCGACCATCGCAAGCGTGATGGCGGTAAAGACAACAGCCACAATCGACAGCCAAAGAATTTGCGTGTCGAAACGGGCAACATCGTGATCAGCGGCGGCCTCTGCCCTATGAATAAATTCCTCCGCAGCCTTTTTGACGAGGCCCAGGCGATTGGTTGCAGTTTCAAACCAGGCTGCCTCGCTCAGACCTGCTGAGTCGCCGGTTTCAGGCAGGTTCTGAATGATCAGGCGCATCTCCTGCGCCTGCTTGACGGCCGGGCCCTTGAGCGTTGCTTTCCAAAGCGCCTTCTGCTCACGGGTGGCAATGGATTCGAACTCTTTTTCGAAAGCCGATTCCGCGCCGTAGTTGGCAATCGTCTTGACATAGAGCTTTTGATTGACCTTGCCTGTCTCGTTGAACTCCTTCAGCAATGCGGCACCGTTTGCCCGTTCAAGGCTGCCGGTTGCCATTGCTTCAACCAGGGTCAGATAGGGAAGCAGTTCGGAAGTGATTTCCTTCGAGGGGCTTGCCTCCGTCGTTACTCCGACAACGTGAATGAGTTCTTCGATTTCCTTCGAATAGTTGGAAATGGCCTCGTCGGCAGACATGTTCTGCCCGTCAATCGCCTGACGGAACTTGTCGATCTTGTGAACCTCCTCAGCCACATGCTGCAGGTCCTCAAGAAGTTCCTGATCGTCCAGGCTCAAAGATGCGAGATGTTCGTCGAAAACTTTCAGCTTGGCGTCTGTCCTCGGCCGCTGTGCATTGAGCACCGAGCGAGCGTCTGCGGAATAATCCGAGTTGATGAACACAACCGTTTTGTCACGCTCTCTCTGGATTTCGTGAATCAGGTTGCCCGAGTCCTCGGCAATGCGGGTCATCGGTATCATGAAGGCGTGGTGAGAACGTTCCACGACCTTTTCATAGACGCTGAGTGCAGCAAACCCGACCACGGCGAGCATGGGAACTGCAGCGAGCAATCCTATTTGTAACTTAACACGCTTCATAGCGGTTGCCCCTCCAGAATAACAATCATTCTCCTGAAACTGGGGCGTACGTATTACTGGTTACTTAACGTTAGTTTCAAACTTGGCAATTTACGACACTATTACCGACCAATGCCAAATGAATCAATTTCAGGTGGTGAAGTTTTCCCTGACGTGATCGGTAATTTTCCCCATATCTGAGGTGTGTTTGATCCATATGCACTACGAAATTGTGCGTGAGTATCCTTTGATTCTAATACCTTAGCGTGTGCTCCGGCAAAACGAGCCCGCTATCGGAACAGTCCCGGCAATGCACCTCTCAGGTCCCCTGTCAGCGCTTCCACGTCTCCAGCGTCATCGCGTCGCGACCCGATCCAGCCATCCGGCCGAACCCACATTGCGCAGCGTTCAACGACACCAAGCAGATTGTGCGCCGTCATTTCCTGATCGATCAGAAGTGTAACGTGCTGCGCATCTAGGGCAGTTCGCGCCGCTGCCCCTTCTATGCTTCTCGCAACCACGGTAAGCGTCGTTTCTTCTGCGTGAGCTGAACACAGATCGATCGCACTTTCGACAAGCTGCCCGGCTTCTACGCCGCCGTCTGCGATGAAGACCACAATGTTATGGGTACCTTCTCCCAGCTCAGCCGTGAGGTAGCAAAGCTCTCCATTGGTCCGGGCAACTTGAAGATCTGAGGGAAAGTGGACACCAGGCCCTGGACCAAAGTCAGGCTCGGTACCGGTCGCAGCGACATTTTTTTCGTAAGGCCCCATGACAGCTTCATAACCGGTTCCTCCACTGCGCAGGTAGTGAACCATCTTGACCCCGAACTTGCGGAACGACCGTGCACGTTCGGCGGGATCGGCCACCGAGAAGAGATCGTCGTTTCCCTGACTGACTGTCAGGGCCGCTTGTGCTGCTGCGCGCCGTTCCAGATCGTAGGTGTCCAGCAGGGTTTCTTCTGCCTGTTCCTTGAGAACCGCCGACAGTTTCCAGCCGACATTCAGTGCATCCTGAACGCCGCTGTTCAGGCCAATGCCTCCACTGGGAGACATTGCATGCGCCGCATCACCGGCCAGGACAATTCTGCCGGAGCGGAAACAGGCGCTTAACTTGGACTTGCTGTGAAAGGCCGTGTCGTTGATTGCCGGACCCAGCTTGGCTGTAGGAACGTGTTTCTTGAGAAAGTCCCGCACCCTGGACCAGCTTTCCTTGCTTGGTTCGAAGGAGGCGGAATAGACCCTGAAAACTTGCTTTGTGCGATAGACGCTGACGATGAGAGATTCAAAGAACAGCACACCTTGGCTGTCCTTATAGGGCCAGCCTTCGATTTGCGCATCGAGAACGTGCCAGTGCAGCGATCGCTCGTGTCCCTCAAAGGCAATTCCTGCCTTTTCCCTTATCGAGCTGTGTATGCCGTCACATCCGGCAAGCCAGCCCGTCTTCAGTTCCTCGGTCCGCCCCGCCCTGTTCGTAAGCTCAATCCGAACCCCATCCGGCATTTCCTCAAAACCCGTCAGCTCGATGCCGCGCTCGATCACAACACCAAGGCTTTCCAGCCGAGCGGTCAGAATCGGAATGAGCCTGTCTTCGCCGAGATTGAGATGCCAGGGCCAGCGCTCACTTGGTGAAGTTGCCGTTGCGATGACACGTCCTTCGAAGAAAAAGGACATGGCATCCACACGAACCCCTTCTTCAAGCAGTTGGTCCAGAAAGCCCATTCTTTCAGCTGCAATCAGCGTGGACGGTTTCAGCACGAAGGCGCGAGGGTTGGTCGGCGGCGTGAGTTCTCTCTCGACCACGCGGACTGCTATGTTGCGTCGAGCCAGTTCAATGGCAAGCACAAGGCCGGTCGGTCCGGCCCCGCAGATAAGAACATCAGTCAAAACAGCACTCCGACTCGATACGTCTTATCGAAGCCTATGACATAAAATCTTTCAACAGAACCTTGCTGCCAGCCGATGATCAAACCGGCTTACGGCGAAACATCTTCGGAGAAGCGTCGTCAGGCGCCCACCAGATCGAACCAGCCGTCCTCGGAAATGACCTCGATCTTCAGTTCCTGGGCTTTCTTCAGCTTGGACCCCGCTCCAGGTCCGGCAACGACCAGATCCGTTTTTTTGGAAACGGAACCGGACACCTTGGCACCGAACCGTTCAGCCATGGCCTTGGCCTCGTCGCGGGTCATGCGTTCCAGCGAGCCGGTAAAGACCACAGTCTTGCCGGCGACCGGCGACCCGGACGCATCGATTTTCTCCGCATCTTTCGGGCGCACCTGCTCAAGCAGGGCATCCAGCTGGCCGCGATTGTGTTCCTCGGCAATGAACTCCACCAGAGCTTCGGCAACGATGTGACCGATCCCATCGATGTCGTTCAGTTCGGCCCAGGCTTCCCCGGCCTCGTCGGAGGCCGCTTTCATCGCTTCATAAAATGAGGCCCAGGACCCATAGGCGCGTGCGAGAAGTTTGGCATTGCCCTCCCCTACGTGGCGGATGCCAAGAGCAAAAATGAAGCGGTGAAGATCGATATCCCGCCTGGCGTTGATCGCCTCGAACAGGTTTCTGGCTGAAACGGCTCCCCACCCTTCGCGGTTTCGAAGCTCGGTCAGCGCGCGCTTGTCCCGCTCCTCCAGGGTGAATATGTCGGCCGGCGACATGACCAGCCCATCCTGGTAAAAGGCGTCGACTTGCTTCTCGCCAAATCCTTCAATGTCAAAGGCATTGCGGGAAACGAAATGCTTGAGCTTCTCTGTTGCCTGCGCGGGGCAGATAAGGCCGCCTGTGCAACGCCTTACCGCATCGACCCGCCCGGTCTTTTCATTTTCCTCGCGAACAGCATGACTGCCGCATGCCGGACAGACAGTCGGAAACTCGAACGCTTCGGCATCGGCCGGACGCTTTTCCAGGTCGATATCGACAATCTGCGGGATAACGTCCCCCGCACGCTGGATCTTGACCGTATCGCCGATGCGCAGATCCTTGCCGTCACGTATCGGTTCACCATCCTGCCCGATGCCCTTGATGTAGTCCTCATTGTGCAGTGTCGCGTTGGACACAACAACACCGCCGACCGTGATGGGCTCAAGTTTGGCAACCGGTGTCAGAGCGCCAGTCCGGCCCACCTGGATCTCAACATCATTGAGAACGGTAAAAGCCTGCTCGGCGGGAAACTTGTGCGCAATCGCCCAGCGGGGCGATCTTGAAACGAAGCCCAAACGCTCCTGCAGATCCAGCCTGTCGACCTTGTAAACAACGCCGTCGATATCATAGTCGAGCTGGGACCGGTTCTCCTCAATCCCGTGATAGACGCCAAGCAGCTCCTCAACCGTTTCACACCGCTTCATGAGCGGATTGGTCTTGAAGCCCCAGGTTTCAAAGGTCTCGACCATTCCGGACTGGGTGTCCGACGGCATCTCGCTCATCTCTCCCCAGGCGTAGGCGAAGAACCTCAGCGGGCGAGACGCCGTTATTTCAGACTTCAATTGACGCAGGGAACCGGCGGCGGCATTGCGCGGATTAGCGAACACCTTGCCGCCATTGGCTTCCATTCGCTCATTGAGCGCCTTGAAATCCTTATGCGCCATGTAGACTTCACCGCGCACTTCCACCACAGCGGGCACATTTCCGCTCAACCGCTCGGGAATGTCCTTGATGGTGCGGGCATTCGCGGTGACATTTTCGCCGGTCGTGCCATCTCCGCGCGTGGCGGCATAGACCAGCTCACCATCTTCATAGCGAAGAGACAGCGAAAGACCGTCAATCTTCGGCTCTGCCGTAACCGCCAGGACGCCCATCAGCGGGTCGAATTTCAGAAATCGGCGGACACGACCGACAAAATCGCGAACATCCTCATCGCTGAAAGCATTGTCCAGCGAGAGCATAGGAACCCGGTGGGTGATCTTGCCAAACCCGGACGCAGGTGCCGCGCCAACGTGAGCTGAAGGTCCATCCGCAAGAACCAGGTCTGGATACCGTGTCTCGATCGCGGAATTACGGCGACGAAGCGCATCGTATTCCGCATCCGAGATCGTTGGCGCGTCTTCCTGGTGGTAGAGCTTGTCGTTTTCTGCAATTTCCGCGGCAAGACGTTTCAGTTCCGACGAAGCCTGCTCAGGTGTCAGGTCTTCAACGCTCACCGTCTGAAAGGAGGATACGTCCGAATTGCTCTCGCTCATGCCACCCTCATTCGGCCGCTGTCAGAAGTCTGCGAGCGGCTGCCCGCGCTTCCTCGGTAATGACACTGCCCGCCAGCATGCGTGCAATTTCCTCGCTCCGGTGGTCCTGATCGATCTGTTGCACACGCGTTGCAACACGATCCGGCTTCATCGCCTCCTTGGCGATCAGAAAGTGTCCCTCTGCCCGCGCGGCGACCTGCGGCGCATGCGTGACCGTCAGCACCTGAACACTGCTGGCAAGCCGTGCAAGGCGCAGACCGATCGCTTCTGCGACCGCACCACCAACCCCTGTATCGATTTCATCGAACACAAGCGTCGGCGCAGAGCCCTTGTCCGCCAGGGACACTTTGAGAGCCAGAAGAAAGCGGGACAATTCACCGCCCGAGGCAACCTTCATCATGGGACCCGGCCGCGTTCCCGGATTGGTTTGAACGTGAAACTCAATCTGGTCGATGCCGGAGCGGGTCCGATTGTCCGGATCACTCGTCAACTCGACGATGAAACGAGCACGTTCAAGCTTCAGATCAGGCAGTTCGCGTTCAACGGCCTTTTCCAGCAAGCGGGCGGTCTTTTTGCGTTTTTCCGAAAGCGAAGCTGCCTTCTTGTCGTAATCCGCTCCCGCCTTGGCCGCAGCATCGACGAGGGCAGCGAGCTTGTCCTCACCAGCATCCAGATCGGCAAGTTCGCCTGCCATACGTGAGCAAAGCGCCGACAGCTCATCCACAGGAACAGAATATTTGCGCGATGCGGCGCGCAGGGCAAACAGACGCTCTTCAACGGCTTCCAGTTCGCGCGGGTCGTATTCGGTCTCGCGCAGAGCACTTTCCAGGCCGCTTCGCGTTTCCTCCAGATGATCCAGCGCCTCTGAAAGCGTGCGAACGGGCTGTGCCAAGAGATGCGGTACCTGATCGGACTTGCGCTCAAGTCGGCGCAACAGGCTGGCCAGTTCCGGGATTGGTGATGCCGAGCCGTTCAGAGTTTCAAAGGCTTCGTTCAGGTCGCCTGCAATCTTCTCGACCTGCATCATGTCGGTCCGACGCAGGGCAAGCTCTTCCTCTTCACCGGGTTCAGGCTTCAACTGTGAAAGTTCATCAACAGAAGAACGGAAAAAGTCAGCTTCGTTGCGGGCCGCCTCGATGCGGCGCTCATGGTCAATGACGGCCTTTTCTGCTGCGCGGAAGCCTGAATAGGACTTTGCGACACCTGCCGCCAGCTCCGTCAGGCTTCCAAAAACATCAATCAGTGCACGATGGCTTTCCGGGTCCACCAGGGCCCGGTCATCATGCTGACCATGAATCTCCACCAGCAGGACGCCGGCCTGTCGCAACAAACCTGCGCTGACCGGCTGATCGTTGATGAAAGCACGGGTTCGGCCATCAGAGGTCTGAATGCGCCGGAGGATTACGTCGCCGTCATCATCAATGTCGTTTTCCCTGAGGAACGCACGCACCGGGTGATTTCCCGGAACATCGAAAACGGCCGTCACCTGTCCTTGAGATTCGCCATGACGCACGAGATCGGCGTCACCCCTGGCGCCAAGTGCCAGCGACAGGGAATCCAGAAGAATGGACTTGCCGGCACCGGTCTCACCGGTAAGCACCGACATTCCAGCTGCGAAATCAAGGTCAAGTCGGTCAATCAGAACGATGTCTCGGATAGACAGCGTGACCAGCATGAAGGCGAGCTCCCTAGACTAAATTTCCGACCACCATATAGGAGGGTCGAGTCGTCTTTCCAGAACTCGTTAGATACTCCTGAACGCGCGGCTAATCCAGCTGCCAGAGTCTTCTGAAGGCTCATATCCGCCTTTATTCAGCAGCGAATAGGCATCCTTGTACCACTGAGTGTCAGGATAGTTGTGACCAAGCACCGCTGCAGCGGTCTGCGCCTCGTTGACAACACCGAGCGCGTAATAGGCTTCCGTCAAACGGAACAGCGCCTCTTCCACGTGCCGGGTGGTCTGATAGTCGACGACAACCGTCTTGAAACGGTTGATGGCAGCAACATAGTTGCGCTTCTGCAGATAGTAGCGGCCAACCTGCATTTCCTTGCCGCCGAGCTGATCCTTGATGATCCGCAACTTCTGTTCCGCATCCGGAGTGTATTCAGATTCCGGGAAACGCTGGATCAGTTCGGAAAAAGCGGCACCGGCCTTGCGTGTCACGGCCTGGTCGCGGGTGATATCCGGCATCTGGCGGAAATAGCTCTGTCCGGCAAGGTAGAGCATATAAGCCGAATCCTCATCACCCGGATAAAGCGTGACGAAGCGTTTCGCCGCGGTCACGGTTTCCGTGTACTTACCGCGCGAATAGTTCAGGAACGCGAGGTTGACGAGAGATTTCTTGGAATATTCAGAATAGGGATAAAGCTTGTCGAGTTCCTCGAACTTTTCGGTGGAATCACGCAGCTTGCCCTGGGCACGAAGCGCCAAGCCTTCGTTGTAAAGCACTTCAGGCGGTGTATCGTTGAGTGCAAGTTCGTCCAGGTCGTCCTTGCCGCTGCAGGCGACAAGCGCAAGCGGTGCGGCCAGAACGGCCATCTTGAGGAAAAATTTCATACCCTTGGTTCCGCTCACTTCAGAACCAGTGTCAATTCCGTTCACACCCATACTCCCGAGCCGCTCCGACCCAAACAGCCCTGTATAATCAAGGCTCATGTATTTCATCGACAGGAGTGTTTAGCGGAAATCACCTGTCCCCGTCACGCCTTCATCGGCCATCTGACGGTTTTTTTGAGCAATTTTGTGGCAACAGCCCCAAATTGTGGTGAAATCAGCAGAAACAAAAAGGCCGCTTCAAGGAAGCGGCCTGCAATCAACTTCAGGAAACGTCCGGTCCGAACGCTGCGGAAGCAGCCAAACCGCCCTTGTCGACCTGCCCAACCTGGCGGAAGGCCGGCGCTTCAACAATCTCGAAAGCGCTCGGATCTTCAAAAAGCTTGACCAGAATGGAGTGGTTCATCTTGTGACCCCCCTTATAGGAGCGGTAGAGCCCCAGGATCGGCAGACCTGCCAGCGCAAGATCACCAACGGCATCAAGCGCCTTGTGGCGCGCGAACTCATCCGGCCAGCGGGTGCCTTCCGGATTCAGAACCTTGTCTTCGGAAATTGCGACGGAGTTCTCCAGAGAGGAACCGAGAGCGAACCCCATTTTCCAGAGTTGTTCGACGTCCTTCACGTTACCGAAAGTTCTGGCGCGAGACAGGTCATCGCGGAAGACTTCCGGTGTCATGTCCGATTCGAACTGCTGGCGTCCGATGACTGGCGTATCGAAATCGATGGTGATGTCGAACCGCGTACCATCGTGCGGATGCAGTTCGCACCAGGCGCTGCCATTGTCGACGCGTACGGTTTTCTTGACCTTCAGGTAACGGCGTCCACGATCCAGTTTCTTCAGGCCGACCTGTTCGATGGCTTCCACGAAGACCGTGCTACTGCCATCCATGATCGGCATTTCCGGGCCGTCGATTTCGACAATAACGTTGTCGACCCCCATGCCGAACAGTGCCGCCATCAGGTGTTCAACCGTGGCAACGCCGTTTTTGGTCGGATCTCCCAGAACCGTGCAGAGTGCAGTCGCGGAAACCTTGTCCCACATTGCGGGAATTTCCGGTGCATCTTCCTGATCGGTGCGCGTGAACACAACCCCCACGCAAGCTTCGGCAGGCACCAAGGTGATCGACGCAGGTTTGCCCGAGTGGACGCCAATCCCGGTCAGGGTTACCTGATCGGCGAGTGTAGTCTGTCGGTCAACATATGTGGTCATTCGGCCTAGCCTTTCCGGTTCGCAATCGGAAAACGTCCTCAATTGCCCCTAAAAAGGTTACGGACTTTTTACGATTGCCAGTCGGTGGGGAACATAGTCCCGAACCCTGTTTCAACGAAATAAAGCTTTATTACGGTTTGTAACGATTCACAGGCCTGCAAGATACTGAATTGAAAAGCAAATTCGCTTCCCTTACGGAAACGGCCCGAAGCGTGAGCTCCGGGCCGTTGCGATCAGGGAAGAAGATCGCGAAAACGAATCAGTTGGCCTGGCGTCGCAGGAACGCCGGAATCTCCAATTGCTCGTCTTCTGAAGCACTTACAGGCTTAGGTGCCGCCCGTCCGGTGCCGTCCAGCTGACCGGTAGCCCCCTGCGCGGATGCCCGCTGCTGCGGAGCGCGCGGAGCGGCTGCAGGTGCCGGCTGCATCTGTGGGGCACGCGCGACAGGTGCTTCCATTTCCTGCTCTTCTTCGTCTTCACGGCGGCCAAGTCCACTCGCGAGCCGGCGCAACAGTCCCATCGGACGACGGTCATCTTCACCATGCTCTTCCAGAGAGGCAGCCGGAGCTGAAGGCTGAGCAGGCGCCGGTGCTGGAGCTGGCTGGGGAGCCGCCGCCTGGGCCGGCGCTGGCGCAGCGGTTTGCTGTGCACGGATTTCACGCTGAGCGATCGGCGGGAAATCTTCTACACGCGGCATGCGCGGCGCCGGGCTGTGCTCTTCAGCGACCGGAGGAATGTACGGCTGGCTGACAGGCGCTTCTTCAACGACTGGAGCCCGCGCTTCTTCTTCAAGGTCGATCATCGGCGACTTGCCGGTCAAAGCACTGCTGGCCGGTTGAACGCGCTTGATTTCAACAGCCGGATCACTGGCAACGGCAACCGGCTGAGGCTCCGGAATGGCAAGTTCTTTTTCAAGGCTTGCAACAGCCTTGGCGGCTGCATCCTGAGCGATCGCTTTTTCGGCAACGGCTGCCGGTTTCGTGGTGTTCAGCTCCGGAGTACGCGGTATTGCCGGCTTGTCAGCCTTCAGGGCCTGAGCTGCTGGTGAGGGAAACGGGTTGGCGTCTACGCCTTCCTCCTTGTCAATGCCGGTCGCAACGACGGAAACGCGGATGATGCCATCAAGCGTTTCGTCAAAGGTTGCCCCCAGAATGATGTTGGCGTCAGCGTCGACTTCTTCACGAATGCGGGTCGCAGCCTCGTCCACCTCAAACAGGGTCAGGTCGTTGCCCCCCGTGATGGAAATCAGCAGCCCTCTCGCACCCTTCATCGACGATTCGTCGAGGAGCGGGTTGGCAATCGCCGCTTCCGCAGCCTGCTGAGCGCGTTTTTCACCGCTGGCTTCGCCAGTGCCCATCATCGCCTTGCCCATGCCGCGCATGACCGAGCGTACGTCGGCGAAGTCGAGGTTGATGAGACCTTCCTTGACCATCAGGTCGGTGATGCAGGCAACACCGGAATAGAGCACCTGGTCGGCCATCGCGAAAGCATCGGCGAAGGTGGTCTGTGCATTGGCAATCCGGAACAGGTTCTGGTTCGGAATGACAATCAGCGTGTCGACGTTGCGCTGCAGCTCTTCAATACCGCTGTCGGCAATGCGCATACGGCGCGCACCTTCGAATTGGAACGGCTTGGTGACAACACCAACTGTCAGGATGCCCTGTTCGCGTGCCGCCCGGGCAATTACCGGAGCTGCGCCGGTGCCGGTTCCACCGCCCATACCGGCAGTGATGAACACCATGTGCGATCCGGACAAGTGGTCGTTGATTTCGTCGATCACTTCTTCAGCCGCGGCAGAGCCGACTTCGGGCTGAGAACCTGCGCCAAGACCTTCCGTTACTGCCACGCCCATCTGGACGAGACGATCGGACTGGTTCATGGCCAGTGCCTGGGCATCCGTATTGGCGCAGACGAAGTCGCACCCCTGGAGGCCAGCTGTGATCATGTTATTGACGGCGTTTCCGCCCGCGCCGCCGACGCCGAAGACCGTAATGCGTGGCTTCAGCTCCTGAATGTCGGGCATCTTCAGGTTGATGGTCATATTATCCTCGCGACCCACTGGCGCTCCCTTATCGGGAGAACCCTCTTCTTCCCTAATTTCCTCTGCCACTCCTGGCAGCTCCAATTCCTGGTTTTCGTCTTCATGGCTCATGTCGTCAGAAGCTTTCCCTGATCCACTGCCCCACACGGGCCAGGTAACCAGATTGCCCGCCCCACCCTGACCGACGGTTCTTGTGTTCGAACTGTTCGATCTGAGCGACCTGCGGATAAATCAAGAGACCAACAGCGGCGGCGAATGCCGGACCTTTTGCAGCCTCGGGAAGACCGGCAACGCCTAATGGCCGGCCAAGACGAACGTTGCGCCCCAGAATGTGACGCGCAACTTCTCCAAGTCCCGTGAGCTGACTGGCGCCCCCCGTCAACACGATCTGTTTACCTACGCGACCGGCAAAGCCGGACGCCGTCAGGCGATCTCTCACGAGTTCAAGGATTTCCTCCACACGCGGGCGAATGACACGTGTCAGCGCCGAGCGAGGGATCTGGTTCGGCAAATCGCTGTCGCTTTCCAGCGGCGGAACCGTGAGCATGTCACGGTCGTCCGAGCTGGAAGCCAGCGGTGAGCCATAAAGGGTTTTCAAGCGCTCCGCGTCCTGCAGACGGGTCGCGAAAGCGCGCGCAATATCGGTTGTGACGTGATTGCCGCCAACGGCAATCGCATCCAGATGCACCATGTGTCCATCGACAAAGACCGACAGTGTCGTGGTGCCACCCCCCATATCGATGCAGGCAACGCCGAGTTCGGCTTCGTCATCAACAATCGTGGACAGGCCGCTGGCAAACGGTGTTGCCACCATCGTCTCCACATGCAGGTGACCCCGATTGATGCAGAGCTCCAGATTGCGAACAGGCGGCACTTCCGCCGTCACGACCTGCATGTCGACGCCAAGCTTGTGCCCCATCATGCCACGCGGATCGCGAATGCCACGGCTGCCGTCGAGGGAATATGAAATCGGCAGCGCATGCGTAACGGCCCGGCCGTCGGTAACCGAATGGCTCGACCCGGCAGACAGCACGCGCTGGATGTCTGCCTCGGACACGCTTTCACCTGCCAGCGATACGTTGGCACTGTAGATTTCGCTTTGCAGCCGGCCGCAGCTGATATTCGCAATCAACGATTCGACCGTCACACCGGCCATGCGCTCGGCACTATCAACAGCAAGACGGATCGCCTGCTCAGCCGCATCCATGTCGACGACGACGCCGGACTTGATACCGCGTGAACGCTGATAGCCGTATCCAAGCACTTCCACTTTGTGCGAGCGGCTGGAAAGAATTGTGGTCTCGTCTTGCGGGATCAACTTGGCAATCAGGCAGCAGACCTTGGTCGATCCCACGTCCAGAACCGACATGATGACCGAACGGCGGCTCGGTAGAGGCCGCATCTTGGGCAGATACAGATGGCTTCCGGAGCGGCTCATGTATCGCGCTCCTTCTTGCCCGACCTGTTGCGTCCACCGGTCATGATCTTGCGCTGCTCCGCCGCATCGTCGGAAAGACGAACCGTCACCCTGTCTCCAAGTCTCATATCGATTGCGACAATGTCCCGGGACAGCAAACCGCTTTCCTCGTCCATCTGAACAAGATCCGCCAACGCATCATCAATGTTTTCCGCAGGCAGTCGGATCGAGATCCCGTTTTCCAGCTGAAGGTCCCAGCGACGATCGCTGATCAAAAACGCTGCGCGAACACGCGGACGCAGTTCCGGCACTTTTTCCAATGCAGTGTTGATTTCACCGGCCCGGCGCTGAGCACCGTGATTCACGACGAGCAGAAGATTCGCATAGCGGCCATCGACTTCGTCGGTGATGATATCACCTGATTCGTTTACGATCGAAACAACGTCACCGCGCTGCCAGAGTGCGTAAGGCACCCTCTCCTCGACCTTCACCTGAAGCGTGCTTGGATAGAGCTTCATCACGGATGCATTCTTCACCCAGGCCATCTGGTTCAAACGTTCCCGAGCGCCTTCCGCGTCAAACAGTGCCAGCGAGGAGCCTTCGTGAATTTCCAGGGCTTCCAGGATCTGAAATTCGTTGATTTCGCGTTGGCCGGAGAGCTTCACCGCTTCGATGCCAAAGCCAGCTGCAGACAGCAAGGCATCAGAAACGATACGTCCGTGCCCACCTATGACTATTGCGTAACCAATTGTTAAGGTTAAGAAACCGAGTGCAGCGGCAGAACCGGTCCAGCGCGGCAGATCCGTCAATCGACCCGCGGCCCGCCAAACCGGTTGGCGGTGCAAACGCGAAACACCACGCCCGCGCGGAGCCAGCTCGGCTTCCAGCGGCGTTAGCGTTTCCCGGTTATGTTTGCGCCCTAGCGACAGCAACTTGCGTCCTCAACCATCCAACTGACCAGGTCTTTGAAACTCATCCCCTTATGGGCCGCCATTTCCGGCACAAGAGAGGTAGGCGTCATGCCTGGTTGCGTATTCACTTCAAGGCAAATCAGTTCGCCGGTTCCGTCTTCGCGCTCGTCGAAACGGAAATCAGCCCGGGAAACACCTCGGCATCCCAAAGCCTGATGCGCCTTGACTGCTAGTGTCTCTATGGTTTGGTAAACAATCGGTGAAATTTTTGCAGGAAGAATGTGTTTTGAACCGCCTTCTACATATTTTGCATCATAATCGTAGAAGCTGTGCCCCTGGGGAACGATATCTATGACGCCAAGAGCCTGATCGTGCATGACGGCACAGGTCAGTTCCCGGCCGTAGATGAATTTTTCGCACATCAGAACGTCGGGGTAAGGCCAGTCCGTCCGGCTAAGCTCTTGTGGCGGAAACTCTTGATCTTCCTTGACAATTAGCACTCCGAAGCTCGAACCCTCATTAATCGGCTTGAGCACATAGGGGGGCTTCATCGGATGTTCGCGCTGAATGTCGTAACGGTTCACAACCTTGTGTTCCGTCACTGGAATTCCAGCGGCTTGCATCACGGCTTTTGCCTTCACCTTGTTCATCGCAAGGCCCGATGCCATCACACCGGAGTGGGTGTAGGGAATGTTAAGAAACTCTAAAATTCCCTGAATGCAGCCGTCTTCACCGAAGGGGCCATGCAGCGCATTAAAGGCCACGTCCGGCTGCAATTTCTTCAAGACAGACGAAACATCGCGGTCAACGTCGATGCGGGTAACCTTGTATCCGGCTTCTTCCAGGGCATCCGCACAGTCTTTTCCGCTGCTCAGGCTGACCGGGCGTTCGTTAACCCAACCGCCCATAAGAACGGCAACATGTTTCTTGGCCATTTACGCGGCCTCCCCTTCCTGTCCCAAAAACGGTTCGATTGAGCCGGTGTCCCCAAACCGGCCCAGTCGTTTGATTTCCCACTCAAGCCTGATGCCGCTGTGCTCCAGCACCCGTGCCCGCACAGTCTCACCCAGCAGCTCAAGGTCGTGGCCCGTGGCTTCTCCCGTGTTGATCATGAAGTTGCAGTGCATCTCGGACATCTGGGCACCGCCAATCGTCAGGCCACGACATCCGGCCGCGTCGACTTCCTTCCACGCGGATGTTCCCGGCGGGTTCTTGAATGTCGAGCCCCCGGTCTTTTCACGGATTGGCTGCGCGCGCTCGCGGTGAGCGACAACGTCCGCCATTTCCTGGCGAATTGCGGCTTCATCCTGCGGCACACCTTCAAACACCGCGGAAGTGAAAATCAGATCCTTAGAAGCGACGGAATGCCGGTAGGCGTATCCCATTTCGGCATTCGTCAGAACGTGACGATTGCCGTCTCGGTCGACGGCGGTAAGTTCGACCATGCGCTCACAGGTCTCGGTACCGTGCGCACCCGCGTTCATTCGAAGCGCACCACCAAGTCCGCCCGGAATGCCCGTGTAAAATGCAAAACCTCCGAGTCCGACCTTGGCCGCAGCTTCCGCAAGACGCTTGTCCGGCACCGCAGCACCGGCTTTCACGCGGTTGCTGCCGATCTCCTCTATGGAACCGAAGCCTTTTGCGCTGAGCCGAATGACAACGCCTTCAAGCCCGCCATCACGGATCAAAAGATTCGACCCGAGACCAACCGGAAGCACGGGCACTTCTTTCGGCAATTTGCCCATGAACGTTGCGAGATCATCCTCATCCGCAGGCTGGAACATCAACTGAGCCGGGCCACCGGTGCGAAACCAGGTGACCGCCGACAGCGGTTGGTTGGCCGTCAACCTGCCCCGGATGCCTTCGCTCAGCTGCGGATACTTTTCCAAGAGATCGGGAAAACTCATCAAAGTCCTCCTCAGAGATCTTCAAGCTGCTTGGGAAGCGCGTAGGCCCACTGGGTGATATTGCCGGCACCGAGGCAAACGACGAAGTCACCTGGTTCTGCAACGTCCTTAATCAGTGCCGGCAGTTCCTCCGGCGCTTCGATTGCCTGAACATGGCGATGGCCGCGCGTTTTCAACCCTGAAACCAGATCCGTATGCAACGCCCCTTCGATCGGCTGCTCTCCCGCGGCGTAAACGGGGGAGATGATGACCGTGTCGGCGTCGTTAAAGCAGTTCGAAAAATCATCGAACAGGCTGTGCAGACGCGTGTACCTGTGAGGCTGCATCACCGCGATGACCTTGCCTTTCGTGGACTCCCGCGCGGCATGCAGAACTGCCCTGATCTCCACCGGATGGTGAGCGTAGTCGTCGAAAATCTGAACGCCGTCGACGGTGCCTGTGTGGGTGAAGCGGCGCTTTACGCCACCAAAGGCAGAAATGCCCTTCGTCAGGTCTTCAGCACCGACGCCAAGCTGGGACGCGACCGCAATCGCTGCCGTGGCATTGGAAACGTTGTGCAGCCCGGGCATCGGCAGTTCCAGATCTTTCAATTCAATGATCTGATCGGTGCGGCGGTCCCGGATCGCGACAGAAAAGATCGACTTGCCACCATCCATGGAAACATCGGTGTAGCGCACGTCGGCTTGCGGATTGGTTCCGTAAGTTACGACCCGCCTGTCTTCAATGGTTCCGATCATCGTCTGGACTTCCGGATGATCAAGACACATCACAGCAAAGCCATAAAAGGGAACGTTCTCGACAAATTGCCGGAAGGCGTCTTTCACCCCGTCGAAATCACCGTAATGGTCAAGGTGCTCGGGGTCGATGTTGGTCACAACCGCAACATCCGCCGGAAGCTTGACGAAAGTGCCGTCGCTTTCGTCCGCTTCGACAACCATCCAATCTCCCTCACCCATCCGGGCGTTGGTTCCGTAGGCGTTGATGATGCCGCCGTTGATGACCGTGGGATCGAGATTTCCGGCATCGAGCAGCGCAGCAACCATGGAGGTCGTCGTCGTCTTGCCGTGCGTTCCACCGATTGCGATCGACTGTTTGAACCGCATCAGCTCGGCCAGCATTTCCGCACGGCGGACCACAGGAATGAGTTTCTCGCGTGCCGCGACGAGTTCCGGGTTGTCTTTCTTGATGGCAGAAGAAACCACCAGAACTTCGGCCTCGCCAAGATTTTCAGCGGCATGTCCGACCATCACCTTGATGCCATGTGAGCGAAGTCGCTGCACATTGGCATTTTCCGCCATGTCGGAGCCCTGAACCTGATAGCCAAGCGTCTTCAGTACTTCGGCAATGCCGCTCATGCCGATGCCTCCGATCCCGACGAAATGGACCGGACCGATATCCTGCGGCATTTTCATGGCCGTTCTCCTTGCTTGTTTGCGACCTGCTCGACCAGGTCCGCGAGACGTTTGACCGCATCAGGCTTGGCAACGCTGAGCGCGTTCGCCGCGGCATCTTTCAGCATTTCCGGCGAAGTCATGAAGCGATTGATTTCCTTTGTCAGGCGTTCCGGGTGAAGGTCCACCTGGCGGATTGGCCACGCACCACCGGCTTTTTCCAGCACCTTCGCGTTTGCCGCCTGGTCCTGATCGATAGCACCGGGCAGCGGCACCAAGATGGCCGGCCGGCCGAGAACGCTGAGCTCGCTGACGGAGGATGCACCCGACCGGCAAAGCACCAGATGCGCCTGCGCAATTCGTTGCGGCATATCCTGAAAGAAAGGGGCACATTCGGCGTCAACGCCCAAAGACCGATAAGCTTCCTGCACACGCTCCACATCTTCCGGGCGGCACTGCTGCACGATATTCAGACGTGCTCGGACTTCGTCGGGAAGTTTTTCGACGGCTGGTGGCACGAGGTCAGAAAAGAACCGAGCTCCCTGAGACCCTCCAAAAACAAGAAGCTTGAAGTCCCCTCCCGGTCGAGGTGCGTCATAGGGAAGTTCGGCCGCATCAAGAACCGCATCACGGACCGGGTTCCCGGTCTCCGCAAGCTTGCCAGCCAGTTCCACCGGTAAATCTTCGATCGGGACACTTGTTGCGATCGCCGTTACCCCCTTGGCAAGCATCTTGTTGGCCCGACCCATGACCCCGTTGGCCTCATGCAAGATGGACGGCGTGCCGGTCATCCGGGCAGCAAACATCGGCGGAAAGGTAGGATATCCGCCGAACCCTGCAACGACGTCCGGTTTCAGCGACTTTATGACCGACCGTGCCTGAAAGGTGCCCCGCAGGAGATTGAATGCCGTTTTTGCAAGCGTTATCGGATTTCGTCCGCGGATGGTTTCCGAGGCGATTATGTGGACATTTCGAGCCGGAAAAGCCGTGCCGTATTTGTCCGCCCGCTCATCGGTCGCAAGTTCCACGACCCAACCGCGCCGGTTGAGTTCGCTGGCAAGTGCCTGCGCGGGAAACAAATGGCCACCGGTACCGCCGGCCGTCAATAGAACTGTTTTGCTCATAAGATCTGGCGTTCAGCCTTACATCAAAGAAGAGGGTGAAAGCCGGCTCACGGTAACGACATCGCCGCGCGACGGCTGCGGCCGTCTGCGGGTCAGCGCCAGAATGGCACCGGCTGTCATGGCGGACGACAGAAGCGACGAGCCGCCATAGGAAATGAATGGCAAGGTCATGCCCTTGGATGGCATCAGGTTAAGGTTCACGGCAAGATTGATGGTTGCCTGGAGGCCGAAAAGAACAACCAGCCCGGCAGTTGCCAGACGGCTGAAGGCGTCCTGATCGCGGCTTGCGTGGTTGAGACCACGCAGCACGATGAACGCAAATACCGAAACGACCAGCAGGCACACCACGACACCGAACTCTTCTCCGACAACGGCAAAGATAAAGTCCGTGTGACTGTCGGGAAGAATGCGCTTGACCGTACCCTCACCCGGTCCCCGGCCGAACCAACCGCCGGCAAGAAAGGAATCCATTGCCGTATCGACCTGAAAAGTATCCCCGGAACTTGGGTCCAGAAAACGGTCCACACGGCCGGTCACGTGCGGCAGGAAGGCATAGGCGGCAAACAGACCGACAATCCCGATAAGCCCGAGCGCCATGATGATCAGCCAGGAAATACCGTTCAGGAAGAACAGGCCGGCCCACACCAGGCCAAGCAGCATCGTCTGACCGAAATCCGGTTGCGCGATCAAAAGGGCAGCACAGACCGCGAAGAGCACGAATGCGAAAAGAACGCCAGGCACTTCCCGGCGGCGTCCGCTTTCCGACAACAGGAAGGCAATCAAGATAACAAAAGCGGGTTTCAGGAATTCCGAAGGCTGCAGGGAAAATCCTGCAATATAGATCCAGCGCCTTGCGCCTTTTGCCTCAAACCCGAGAAACAGCGTCGCGACAAGGAGTACCAGCGAGACAACGAACACAACAAGAGCCGCGCGCCTGACCATACGCGGTGTCATCAGTGACCCTGCCAGCATGATGACCAGTGCCGGAACAAGGAACACCGCCTGCCGCTTCACAAAGAAAAATGTCTCAACCCCAAGCCGCTCGGCAACAGGTGGACTTGCGGCGAAGGAAAGAACAACACCACCGACAAGCAGCAACCCGAACGCTGCAAGAAGGTAGTGATCCACTGTCCAGAGCCATTCGGCAAATCGGCTCCGATCGGCGCGAGAAACCATTTATGCGACCTCCTGAGTGTTTCCATCACCAGGCAAGGCACGCACCGCATCTACAAAAGCAGCGCCCCGCAGTTCAAAATTCGGATATTGGTCAAAGCTGGCGCAGGCGGGCGATAGCAGAATGGCAATCTCTTCCGCTTCGTCCTCGGCAGCCTCTTCGGCAGCGTCGATAACGGCCTGTGAAAGCGTACCACTGATCTTGTAGGGAACGCGCCCATCCAGCGTCTTGGCAAAGTCCTCTGCAGCTTCACCGATCAAGAAGGTCTTCACGATTTTCGGAAAGTACTCATCCAGGGAGGAAATTCCTCCGGCCTTCGCACGACCGCCCGCGATCCAATAGATCCGGTCAAAGCTGGACAATGCCCGCGCCGCAGCATCGGCATTTGTCGCCTTGGAATCATTGACGAACAGGACACGGCCCTGCTTGGTGACGATTTCCATGCGGTGATGAAGTCCGGGAAAAGATTTCATTGCCGCTGCAATCTTGGCCGCCGGCAATTCCAGTGCACGCAAGGCAGCAAACGCCGCTGCAGCATTTTGACCGTTGTGATCGCCGCGCAAGCTATCGATCCCGCCGAGCAGAGCAACTTCGCTCTGGGTTCCATCATGGGCTTCAAACAAGCGACCGTGACGGGCGTAGATGCCACTGGTGAGTTCCTTTTCACCGGCGATCCGGCAAACCGGCTTGCGCGCCAGTTCCAAACGATCTGCAATCGCAGATGACAGGAGATCATCCACCCCGACCACGGCAACCTTGGCTCCGGCAACCAGCCGTTCCTTGATGGCAGCGTAATTTTCCATGGTGCCGTGCCGATCAAGATGGTCCGGCGACAAGTTCATGTGAATGCCGACGGTGGGATCGAGGGTCGGTGCCAGGTCAATCTGATAGGAAGAGCACTCGACAACATAGTGACGACCCGGCTGCGGCGGTTGCAGCTCAAGCACCGGTGTTCCGATATTGCCTCCAATCTGAACGTCCAGACCGAGCTCCCTGAGCAGATGGGCAACAAGCGCTGTGGTGGTGGATTTGCCGTTCGTTCCGGTGATCGCGATCAGTGGCGCAGACGGGCAGAGCTTTCTGCGCTCGCGGCAAAACAGTTCGACGTCCCCAACGATCTCCACGCCGGCGCCGCGGGCAAGATCAACGGACCAGTGCGGCACGGGATGCGTCAACGGAACGCCTGGTGCCAGCACCAGAGCCACGACATCGGACCAGTCCATCTCGCGAAGGTCCTGCGTATGCAAGCCTTCGGCAGCGGCCTGCTCGACACGCGAACTGTTATCATCAAAGCACACCACATCCGCGCCGCCGTCCTTCAAGGCATGCGCAGTTACCAACCCCGACCCGCCAAGTCCGAAAAGGGCGACTTTTCTGTTTTCGAATGTGGTGACTGGGATCATCCGGCTTACCTCAGCTTCAGTGTGGCAAGACCGATCAGGGCAAGCACGACCGAAATGATCCAGAAGCGGATCACGACCTGACTTTCAGTCCATCCCATGATCTCGAAGTGGTGATGTATTGGCGCCATCCTGAAGACGCGTTTGCCCGTGAGCTTGAAGGAAATGACCTGAACGATGACCGACACAGCCTCCAGCACGAACAGGCCGCCGATGATGGCCAGAACGATTTCGTGTTTGGTGGCCACGGCAATAGCGCCGATCATGCCGCCAAGCGCGAGCGAACCGGTGTCACCCATGAAAATTGCCGCCGGGGGAGCATTGAACCACAGAAAACCGAGGCCGGCGCCGATCACGGCACCGCAGATGACAGCCAGCTCACCGGTACCGGCAACGTGATGGATCTGAAGGTAGTTGGCGAATACCGCGTTACCGGAGAGGTATGCGATCAGGCCAAAGGACGCACAGGCAATCATCACCGGAACGATTGCGAGCCCATCCAGACCATCAGTCAGGTTTACCGCGTTGCCCGCACCAACCATGACAAAGGCAGCAAACGGAATGAAGATTATGCCCAGATTGAGAGTAAAATCCTTCAGAAACGGGAATGTAATTGCCTCGGAAAACTGGGAAGTATCAAGAAGCGTGACCGCGAAAGCAGCACAGGCAGCGATCAGGAACTCCAGTCCGAGCCGTGCCTTGCCGCCGAACCCCTTGTGCGATGACTTCGTCACCTTCAGATAATCATCGTAAAAGCCGATACCGCCGAACCCTAGGGTGACCCCAATCACCACCCAGACGTAGGGATTGGAAAGATCCGACCATAAAAGCGCTGCGACCAGAGCACCCGAGAGGATCATCAATCCTCCCATCGTCGGGGTACCCTTTTTGGTCAGCAAATGACTCTCCGGACCGTCGGCCCGGATCGGCTGGCCGTGGCCCTGACGGATACGCAAGCTGGCAATGATTTTCGGTCCGAACAGGAAAACAAAAAACAGCGCCGTCATGATCGCGCCGCCTGTTCTGAACGTGATGTACCTGAACACGTTCAAGGCCGAGACCTGATCAGCAAATTGCCCCAAAAAATAAAACATCAGCTATCCCTTATGCCGCCGCAGTATCGTCCGCAGGCGGATATTCCTTCTTCAGCGCTTCGACAAGCGGCCCCATGCGAGTTCCAAGCGAACCCTTGATCATTAGGACATCGCCTGGCCTGACATCCCGCAGCAGCGCTTCTTCCAGATCCTTCGCTTCTTCGCCATAATGGGCGCGAAGCTCGTGCGGCAGCAGTTCCCAAAGCGCATGCATATGCGGCCCGGCGCAATAGACCGCGTCCGTTCCGGCGTCAACAATCGGCTTTAGCAGCTCTGCGTGCAGGCGATTTGCGCCGGATCCCAGTTCCCTCATATCGCCGATCACCGCGACGCGACGCCCGGGCCGAACAACCGGCGCTTCACCGAGAACCGCAAGTGCTGCCCGCATGGATGCCGGATTGGCGTTGTAGCTTTCGTCGATGACGTAAAATTCGCCTTCATTCACTGAAAGACGTGTGACCTGCCCGCGGCCTTTGGGTGCGTGCATCGTATCGAGAACAAGTCCGGCCTTGGCCAGGTCCGCCCCCAGGTCGCATACTGCCGTCAGCACCGCGAGACTGTTTTTGACGTGGTGCTTTCCGGGAGCGCCGATCTTATAGGTGATTTCCTGACCCAGGATGGATGCATCAACACTGGAGCCAGACGGGAAACTGACCACCTTTTCCAGATGGCTGTCAGCCGTTGGGTCCTCGCCGAACGTATGGATGCTGGGAACACCCGCAGTGACCGCCAGGAACTTGAGGAGATCGAACTGGCGATTGTCCTTGTTGAGAATGACAACGCCGCCGGGTTCAAGCCCGTCGAAAATCTCAGCCTTCGCCTGGGCGATCTTCTCGACACTGTCAAAGAACTCCAGGTGCACAGGCTGCACGGTGGTGATGATGGCGACATGCGGACGAACCATCTTGACCAGCGGCGTGATTTCGCCCGCATGGTTCATGCCGATTTCGAAAACCCCGAAATCAACGTCCGCCGGCATGCGCGCAAGCGTCAGCGGAACGCCCCAGTGATTGTTGAAGGACGCCACAGAGGCGTGAACCTTGCCGGATTCCCCGAGGGTCAATCGCAGCGCTTCCTTGGTTCCTGTCTTACCGACCGACCCTGTAACAGCCACGATCCTGGCCTTGCTTCTGGCACGCGCTGCAATGCCAAGCTTGCGCATCGCATCCAGTGGATCCTCGACCAGAACATACCTTCCGTCTTCCGGAAGCTCGGAAAGTCTGTCTTCCGCGACAAGAGCGACCGAGGCCCCTGCCTCAAGCGCAGCAGCCACATAGTCGTGCCCGTCCAGACGATCGCCCTTGATGGCAATGAAAGCGTCTCCGGGTTCAAGCGTCCGGCTGTCGATGGAAATTCCGGTAATGTCTTCGCTGACATCGCCCCATTTGCCGCCGCCCGCAGCTTCAACAAAAGCGTCTAATGTCCAAAGAGGTTCGCTCATTTGTTTCCTTCGAGGCTGATGGCGCGCGCAACGGCTTCGTGGTCAGAAAAGGGAATCACTGTGTCGCCAACAATCTGGCCCGTTTCGTGGCCTTTTCCGGCAACGCACAAGATATCACCCGTCTTGAGCCGGCGAACCCCCTCCGCGATCGCTTCATAACGATCTCCGATCTCCAATGCGCCCGGCGCTCCCTTGAGGACGGCCTTTCGGATCGAAGCAGGATCTTCGGAGCGTGGATTGTCATCTGTAATAATCACAAGGTCCGCATGGCGGGCAGCAGCTTCACCCATCAACTCGCGCTTACCTGGGTCCCTATCGCCACCAGCGCCAACGATCACGGACAGTTTTCCAACGGCAAACGGCTTCAGCGCAGCCAGTGCATTATCAAGCGCGTCTGGCTTGTGGGCATAATCAACAAACACAAGACCGCCTTCCCTGGTCTTGCCGGCAAGTTCCAGACGCCCGGGTGCCCCTTTCAGATTTTCCAGAGATCGCAAGACCGCACCCGTGTCGATGCCGGCCGCAATGGCGAGGCCTGCAGCGATCAGTGCATTGGAGACCTGAAAGCGACCGATGAGGGGCAGCGTCACCTTGTATTCACCGCGCTCGGTTTCTAGCGTCAGGTCCTGTCCGGCACCGGATGGCTTCAGGCCGGTCAGCTTGAGATCCTTACCCGACTCTCCAACTGTAAAGATCCGTTGCCTTCGCCGGTCTGCAACCTCGATCACCCGGTCTGCATATTTCTCGCCAGGGTCTACAACCACGGTACCGCCTTCCGGAAGTAACTCACCAAAAAGACGAAGCTTCGCTTTCAGGTAGTCCTCGATGGTCGGATGATAGTCCATGTGGTCGCGGCCGAGATTGGTAAAGGCCGCAGCCGTCAGATGCACACCATCAAGGCGGTGCTGATCCAGGCCGTGAGACGAGGCTTCCATGGCAGCGTGGTTGATGTTTTCTGCCCGAAGCTCGGCAAGTTCCTTGTGAAGCGCTACTGGATCCGGTGTTGTGAGGCCGCCGTAGCTTTCGCCTCCGGGCTTGATCGTGCCGAGTGTTCCCAGGCTTGCTGCCGGATGGCCGGCTGCCTGAAAGATCTGGCGAACGAAATGCGCAACGGACGTTTTTCCTGCTGTGCCTGTGACAGCGACAATCGTATCAGGCTGCAAACCGCAAAAACGTGCTGCCATTTTTGCAAATACCTGCCGAGGCTCCGCAACACCGATGACGATCACATCTTTTCCGGCTGTCGAGCGAATGGCGTCAGCAGCATCATTTGCGCACACAATAGCAACAGCCCCGGCCGCAACTGCGTTCGGGGCAAATTTTGTTCCATCTACCGTGGAGCCTTTGAAGGCAGCAAACAGATAGCCGGGCTTCACGTTCCGGCTATCCGCCGTCAACCCAGTTATTGTCAGCCCCTTTGCCGTTTCCGGCAGGTTCAGGCCGGCGGCCAAGTATTCAAGATCCATCTCACCTGATCATCCGGTTTGTGCGTCGTCTTTCTGAAGCTATGTTGAAGACCGGATTTCGGCTGCGACCCCGCCGGTGTTCAAAGCTTCCTGCTTGTCTCCTTAATAGGAAATCTCGATTGGTTCATCCCCCTTACCGAAGCGTGGCATCACACCGAGCATTGGAGCGGACCGACGTATGATCGCACCTGCAGTCGGCGCTGCGTTGAGACCGGCGGTCGCGCCAATGCCTTCGCGTTCCGGCTTCGGCTCATCGATAACAACCAGAACCACGTAACGCGGATCATCCATCGGGAAGGCCGACAGGAACGAATTTCGGCGTTTGTTGTTGACGTAACGCCCGTTCTCGATCTTTTCCGCCGTCCCGGTTTTTCCGCCAACCGTATAACCTGGAACATCGGAACGGCGTCCGGAACCGGAAAGCACATTGAGGCGGAACAGGTAGCGCATCATCCGGCTGACTTCGGGCGAAATAACCTGTTTGCCAAGGGCTTGGACATCTTCCGGACTACGCGGCAGGAAGGTCGGCGGAAGCAGAGTTCCGCCATTGACGACGGCAGCCGCCGCGACGGCTGTCTGCATCGGCGTGACGGAAAGGCCATGGCCAAAGGAAATCGTCATGGCCGCAAGATCGCTCCACTTGCGCGGCAGCAGCGGTTTTGCGTTTTCAGGCAGCTCGGTGTTCAGCCGCTTGGTCAGATGCAACCTTTCCAGGAACTCTTTCTGGCGTGCGACACCCGTCGCCAGCATCATCTTCGCGGTGCCGATATTGGACGAATAAATGAAGATTTCCGGTACGGACAGGATGCGGTTTTTCCCGTGGAAATCCGATATTGTACGACCTGCGGCACGGATCGGACGCGTGGCATCGAAACTGTCGTTGATGGAAACCGTTCCAGAATCAAGCGCCATTGCGGTCGTGAATGCCTTGAAGACCGAACCCATTTCAAAGACCCCGCCCGTTGCACGGTTCAGACGATCCTTCTGAAGAGCCTGTGAACGGTCATTGGGGTCGTAGTCAGGCAGGGACGACATGGCGACCACTTCGCCCGTCTTGGCGTCCAGCACGATGCCCGCTGCCGCAATTGCCCGGTAGCGCTCCATGGCCTTGACCAGCTCATCGCGCACGACATGCTGGACACGCAAGTCAACCGAAAGCCGAACTGGCTCCATCGTGCGGTCAGATGCGAAGCCAAGCGACTGAAGGTCCGCAAGCCACTCGTTGTCGATGTATTTCTCGATCCCGGTAAGTCCCTGGTTGTCGACATTCACCGAGCCGACAATGTGCCCTGCTGTTGGGCCACCGGGATAAAAACGTTGATTTTCAGAAAGGAACCCAACGCCCGGAAGGCCTAGATTGTGAACCTGGGCGGCTTTTTGAGGCGTCATTTCCCGCTTCAGCCAGACGAAACCAGCTCCGCTTTCAAGGCGACGGCGCACCAGTTTCTCGTCCAGCTCCGGCAGGACCCGGGTCAGCCCTTCGACAGCTTCCTCCACGTCGATAATGCGACGCGGCTCGGCGTACAGCGATGCTGTCTTGATATCGGTCGCCAGGATTTCACCGTTCCGGTCAATCAGGTCCGGTCTGGAAGCGGAAATGGAATCCTGCGCGGAGATCCAGGCGCTGGAAGGCGCCTCCTCCATCTGGGCCAACAGGACGAGACGGCCCGCGATTGCGACATATACGCATGCGAAGGCAAGCATCGCCACGTAAACACGCGATTTGACCGCGCTCGATGAAACAGACCCTCGCGCCGCCCTGGGCTGCGCACGCCTTACCTGAAGAAAACTTGCCGGTTCGCTTACCATCGTCATCGTTCAGCCCCTCACCGGATCACTGCCGATGAGCCGGCATAACCGCCCATCTGGTTGGAGCCGCCAATTGGTTCCAGCATGACCGGACGGGCCGGAAGATCTTCCGGGGTCACGATCTGCTTCACATCCAGCGAGTCCAGTTGAAGATATTCGTTGTAGCGCTCGACCAGAGCCTGCAGACGGTCTGGCTTGTTCAGAAGGCTCCATTCAGCCTTCAGATGCCGGATCGTATTCCGCTCCTCATCAATCTGACGCTTGAGCTCGGCCACCTTTTCCGCCGATTTCGTTGCCGCCAGCTTCATGTCGTAGACAGTCGCTGCGCCGATCACGACCGCCAGTATGAACAGGATGTTCAGCGTTCGAACCATTGTCAGCCCCCTAACCCATGAAATTCCGCCAGACGCGGCACGCCCGCCGCATGTACGTCCAGCTCTCGCGGCGGTGCCTCAGTGCGCCGCCCCGCCCTGAGCTTTGCCGAACGGGCACGCGGATTTTGATCCGTCTCTTCAGCAGCCGCCTCAACTGCCTTGCGCATCAGCAATTCAAATGTCGCCGGCGGCACTTCTTCCTCCGGCATATGCCTGGACCCTCCGCCCCGGGTCCGCGTCCGGTCCTGAAAGAACCGCTTCACGATCCGATCTTCCAGGGAATGAAAACTTACCAGCACAAGCCGGCCTCCCGGCTTCAAGATACGCTCTGCCGCGCCCAGCGCCTCAGCCGCCTGGTGAAGTTCGCCATTCACATAAATTCTCAAAGCCTGGAAGGTCCGGGTTGCCGGATGGATCTGCGCTTTCTTGGGAGATCGGCCAAGCACCTTCTCGATCAGGTTTGCCAGTTCGAGCGTGCGACTGAAGGGGTTTTCCTTCCGCGCTTTATCGATCGCATGCGCAACAGTTGTCGCTCGCTTCTCTTCACCGAGCAGACCAATGATGCGGATCAAGTCTTTGACGGGCAGCTCGTTTACGACATCGGCAGCCGACGGCCCCGCCTGTTCCATTCGCATGTCCAGCGGCCCATCGCGCAGGAACGAGAACCCGCGATCAGCCTCATCGAGCTGCATTGAGGAAACACCGAGATCAAGCACAACACCATCAACGCCGTCAAAACCCTGCGCCTTTGCATGCACCTCCAAGCCGGCAAACTGTCCCGGCACCAGGATCAACTGCCCTGCAGACTGGTTGACCAACTCCTGACCACCAGCAATCGCGTCTGGATCCCGATCGATACCGACAACCCTTGCACCACGTTCCAGGATCGCACGGGAGTAGCCACCAGCACCAAAGGTGCCGTCAATGACCACCTCACCTTCTTGCGGATCGAGCCATTCCAGAACCTCATTAAGGAGAACCGGCACATGACGCTCAGGTCCGCCAGCGTCAGAATCAGCATCTCTGCCGCTATGCGCCATCATGCCGGCTCTCCTTGTGAAGGTACGGGGACTTGCCCCGACAGCATCGCGAGCGCGCGCCTTTGGGCCTCTGCGCGGTACTCGCGGAACTTTTCCGGCTCCCAGATCTGGAACTTGTAGTTCATGCCAACGAAAGTGACCTGGTCGGTGATACCGGTGTGGTCACGGATCATATCGGAAATGACCATCCGGCCATCACCATCGATTTTCGGATTCTCGCTTGCGCCGAACAAGGCGATTGCCAGGGCATCGTGATCCGGTGAGAGTTTGGCAAAGGCCTCTGAGCGCTTGTTTATCTCGGCAAGCAGTTCATTGCCACCAGCATCGACTGCCTCGCAGTGGGATGAGGTGATGCAATAGAGGCCCTCAAATCCGTCTCTCGCCAATACCGCTCGGAAAGGCGCCGGGATCGACACGCGACCCTTGGCGTCCAGCCGGTTGGTAAAGTGAGAAACAAAGCCGGACATAAATCCCCTCGAAGCGGGTCCTACCCCGCTGAAATCCCCTAAATCACCCATGAGAAGAAACGGCCAGCTACCTGCCAAGGACATGCAAAATGCAAAAATTGACTCTTTCCGAGCCGTTAAAGCGATGTCCTAAGCCCTACTGAAAATGGGCCCGCACTCCCCTTCCTGGGTTCTTATGGGATACCATGGGAAATCATGGGCGGTCAATGGAACCACATGGATTCCGACTCGATTTGATCGCACACGACACCGTCAAACCACCTTATTTGAATCATGCTTAATGAAGCCTTGACAGAAAAGAAGAATCGGATTCGCAGGTTTACGGAGGTTTTGGATTTCAACGCCCCATAAACCGGCAAATATTGCCTAGTTTGAAAGACTTGTGGAGAACGAAACCTATTGAAACGGATTGAACTGCCGCGAAGCGGACAAACCCGTCATTTGCAATTGCAGGAGCATGAAGTGATCAAAAACCCCGTTATTCACCTATACCGACTATATGCAGCCCGAAGGAAGTATCAGCAGTGTCCGTAGACCTGAAGCCGATGAGTTCAACTGACAGAAACTGCGTGACGAACATGTTTCAGCTCTACCTGCACGACATGTCCGAGTTTACGAAGTTAGGCGTTGCCGGCGACGGCAAGTACGAGTTTGATCAGGAAATCATAGAAGCGTATTTCCGCGAAGCTCAGCACTTTCCGTATTTCATTCTGCATGAAAACGACATTGCCGGCTTTGCTCTCGTCAGAAAGTACCCGTACGACAAATCCGTGTTGGACATGGGACAGTTCTTTGTTCTCAGAAAACATGCCCGCAAAGGTCTCGGGCAAAGAGCATTTGAACTCTGCCTGCAAAAACATCCCGGAGAGTGGCAGGTCCGCATCCTTCCGCAAAATCTTCCGGCTCAGTCTTTCTGGAAAGCGACCATTTCGAAGTTGACCGGAAACGAGTTCAGCAGCCAGACAGCAGACTATCAGGGCCACAAAATGAACTTCCTGAGTTTTAGCTACCCGGGCATGACTTGATTGCCTTGTCACAAAAACAGACGCCGCGCAGATGCGCGGCGCCGTACGAACCAAGTTGAAATCACTGCCCGACTTAGAGCAGAAGATCGGCATTCCCCAGAGCCTGCAACTGTTCGGCGATGCCCCCGTTATCCATGATAACGGTGTTCCAGTCAGCGGCCATCAGATTGGAAATCGACAGATCTTCCGCCTGCAGGTTTTCGAACAGATATCCATGTCCGCCGTTGTCCTGCACCGTGATCAGTAGATCGGCACCGACTTCCTCGATGAGAACGTCCGACACGGAAAGGCTGCCAAAATCCAGAATGTCTTCCGACGGGTCGAAGTTCTGAATGGCGAACATCCGACCCCAGTCCCATCTGACTTCAACCGTGTCCGCTCCTGCCTGCAGAACGATGTCTTCGGTTCCATCCAGCGGGATCCCGGGCGTGTCCGGCGTTCCCGGGTCTTCGGGAGTTACCGGCTGATCGGGATCGGTACCCGGCAGCACCCCAAGGCCGTCGCGAACCTGATATCCGTCGGTGGTTTCGCCTGACGGTGCCTCCGGCGTCAGAAGTCCGACCCTTGAAACGAGCGACACATCTTCCTGGTCGAAACCGAAGGGTACTTCCAGATTGTCCTCCATGACCTGATCATGATGGAACTCCAGGTTGCCGGGAACAAGATCTGACTTGCTGACACCCGTAAACGTGAAGCTCTGCCCGCTTGGCAGAGAACTGATCACCAGCCCCTCTGAAGTGTCCTCGACACTCAGCCGCTCGCGCGTTCCGAAATAGAGGAAGCTTATTTTCTGCGTCGCCGGGTCAAAGTCGTCGATGATCTGGCTCTGACCGTATTCATGCGAACGGATATACACCGTATCGGCGTCGCGTGGCCCGATCCCGGTCTCCCAGGACAGAATACCGCCAAGATCCTGCCGCAGATGCTCGTTGCCGACGATGCCGAAATTCTCGATCGACAATTCCGACACTTCCACGCCTTGCAGGATCAGCATGTCAGGGCCCCATGGATTGTCGATAATCGGCTCACCATCGGGTGTCATCGTCAGAATGAGGCCATGAACGGAAGCATTGCCGAAGTCGATTTCGTCAGTTGCCGGATTGAAACCCACAATGTCATCGACGCCGAAATCTGCGGACCAGACCACTCCCCCCCTGTCGCTTGCACCTGCCGGTACAGGCGGGTTTGACCCATCCGTATCATAGACGACATCAAAGCCATCCGTCCCCGGTGTCACAACAGTTTGCCCGAGAAGACCGGCGACCTCGTTCAAGGCACTTTCTTCAGCGACCATGAAGTTGTGCATCGTGAGATCGCCCAAGGAAATCCCGGTCAATACCGTCTCGCTGATCACTTCTCCGGAAGACGCCGTCACAGTGATGGTAAGCCCCCCTGAAGTGTCGGAAATTTCCAGACGATCAGCAGTCAGGCCATCTTCCAGATGCACCATATCCGTTGCCGGATTGAAGTCGTCCACCACACGAGACGGACTGTCCGGATAGATCATGATCATTTGCGACCCGACCGGTGTCCCCGGATCCTCCGGCTCCACGGGATCGGTTCCGCCATCATCGGAAGAACCGACCTGCGACAGAATTTCCTGCCCGGTGTCAGCATTCATGATGGTGAAATTTGCTGCCGAAAGATCGTCCAGTGAAACACTTTCCAAAGTAACGGTCTGGTTGTTCGATGCCATGGTAAAGACAACAGATCCGTCCACTTCAGAAACATCAATCGCTTCCGGTCCAAACCAGTCGACGAATATCGTGTCATTTTGCGGATCAAAGTCGGCGAAGGAACGGGTTGTTCCCCAGGCCCATGTGATCACGACTGTTGCGGTTGCAGCAGAGACCCCGGCAGTCCCGTGCCAACTGTCAGGGTTGGGTTGCGGCACCGGAGTATCCGGGACGCCGGGTGTATCCGGTTCATCGGGCGTGTCGGGTTCGTCAGGCGTATCCGGCTCTTCGGGAGTATCAGGCTCGTCAGGAACTGTCGCCCCGTCACCGATCAGGGCAAAAACCTCTGCAGCTGCCCCCGCATCCAGAATGGTGAAATTCGCTTTGCCGAGATCGGCGAGCTGAACACCGGCCAGCGTCGTTGTCTGGCTGTTGGACGGAACTGCGAACACCACGCCTGCAGCCGTTTGTGTGACTTCAAGGTCCGCTGCTCCAATCCAGTCAATGAATATCGTATCAGTAGCCGGATCAAAACCTTCTACGACGTCGTCTTCCCCCCAGGCCCAGGTGATCGCAACGTCCGCGGTCGTTTCGTCGACACCGGCAGTCCCGTTGCCATCATCAGGCCCAGGCGTGCCACCCGGATCAGGTGTGTCCCCGCCGGGTGTCCCCAGCCCTTCATCTCCAGTCAGACGATCTTCAAAATAGCCGATCATTTCCGCAATTGACGGAGAATCATAACCTCCAAACTGATCAATGTACTGAAGGATCGAGGTACCATATTCATCCGTACTGACGGCTCCACTTTGAAGCAGCGAAGCCGTGCCCCAGGCACCGCGCAAATGGGCGGCGGCAAGGATCCCGGTCAGCGTCAGCTCAACCGTGACGGTCTGTCCATTTTGAACATAACTTGCTTCCTGACCAATAAAGTCGCTGAGCGACTTCCCGCTGCCTGCGAGTTGCGTTTCCAGAACCTGAAGATTGTATCCGAACGCCTCCTGGATCGCGACGGTCTGGGCCTCCTTGGTCATGAACTCTTCCAGCGAGTTTACGCCGTTCTTACCGGTCCATGTGCCGTCCCAGGTGTTAGTCGACGCCCCATTTCCGTAAAAGACGTCATCGTCGTAGTAGCCGAGGTCAATGAGAAGAGCCTCACCGAACTGAAATCCGACGAAGCCAAGGGAGTTCATTGACCGATAGGCCATGGCCTCCCACTCGGTGTCGCTCAACTCCGACCAGCTGGAGTAACTCGGAAAGTGGTCTTCAACCGAACCACCCGCCCATTGGTCAAGCTGCCAGTCCTGAATAATGCCCGCATCGTAACGCTCGCGATCCCAGCCGGATTCAAAGGCCAGAAGCGCTCCCAAAAAGTCTTCAAATGTTCCTGTCATGATTATCCCACCTAACTTGAACAGAATCACTCAAGGCTAGGAAGGAACAACGACTGCAAAATGGAAGGAAAGTTAAATATTAGAGACAATATTGTGGCAGGAAACACATTTTAATCAAAATTTCTACTTCACATGCAACACACTTATACAAAACACTCGAAATATAAATTTCTTCCCGCGTCGAGTGAAAATATTCGTAAAAAATGACAAGGGACCATCCGGATTTTAACCGAATATGCGGTGGCGCATCGTGTCCCGTGGTGTTTCCCCGAATTGCTTCTTGTAGGCAACGGAGAACCTGCCAAAATGCCGGTGACCGGATCTGTCTGCTATTTCCGCAATTGAATGATTGCCGGCGTCCGACAGCAACAGGTGCCTGGCAAACTTCATTCTGGCGCTCTGGAGATACTGGATCGGACTGCATCCGAGTTCCTTCTTGAAGACAAGCTGAAGATTGCGTGGGGTCGTTCCCGCATGGCCACAAATCTCGAACAGGCCTATGTCTTCGTCGAGCCGCTCATGTATCAGCGATAAGGCGCGCTTCAGGATGGCAGGAGCAGCCCCACCATCGCATCGTTCAAGCATCGGCGAGATCGTGTTCGGTTGACTGTTCAAAAGCGACATAACCAGACCTTCTTCAAGATACTGTTGCCGCTGGTCGAGGGTCCTGAAGGAACTGCCCTCTTCAGCCGCGCGGAAGACCCCTCTCAGCGCCTGCGTCCAGCCTTCACCTTCGGATTTTTCCAGATTGAAATCCGGCCTGAATCGAACCTTTCCAATCGGCCGGCCAGCCATTCTGGCGGCAATCTCCTGCATGTAGGATTGTTCAATCTGCAACAGCATCTGTTCACAGCCTGCATGCCAGCGCATGGAGGTGTGACGATCCGGATTCAGGATCGCGCCCATCTTCGGCGTTGAAAAGACAGACCGGCACCCGTTCTCGATCTGAGCGGAGCCTACAATCGGGATCTGGACCAGGAAAAATTCGGAAAGCTCTCCCGGGTCAATGGTTACATCAGCACCGTATCGGATGTAGTTGAGCGAAACGCGGCAGCCATCAACCCTGTTCTGACGCGCATCGAACCGGTCACTTGAGGACATGCGCTCCAGCCGGTGGCTGCAGAAATGCCGCGCAACGATCTCCCTCGCTTCGTCAACATCGGCCGTTTCGAAGCGACTGAACTGATTGAGAGGAGATCTGCTTGCTGCGTGAACCACCATCCAGGAAGGATGCCGTCCAAGTAATATGCAATCAAGCCGCAACGGTCTCGGAATGCGTCATTTTACTGCACTTGGCCAATAAATTTCGCTTTCTGGATAAAACAATTCGTCCGGTCCGGCTTAGCCTTTTTCCTCATAAACGCAATCAACGCGATCCATGAGGAGGGGAAAGCAATGCAAAACGGAGCCGGCATAACCACGGCACAGGCAGGTCTCGACAACGTCAGCTGGAATGTTGTCGGCCACACCTACACACCCAAGGTCCACAGCACCAACGCCTTCATCTGGCACGCAGTCGTCCCGGCTGAAACGTTCGTGCCGCCACACATTCACCCGACACAGGACGAGTGGATCGTTATGCTGGAAGGAGAACTCGAAGTGGAAATGGGAGGTCAGGTCCACAAAGCGAAGGCGGGTGACACAGTCCGTATGCCGATGGGTGAAGCGCATGGCATTTTCAACCGCTCCGGAAAGACCGCCACCTGTGTCTTCGGGGTTGCTCCCGCGCGCAAGCTGTTCGACCTCTTCGGCGCACTGGACGGCGTGACCGATCCGGCTGAACTGGTCAGGCTGTCCGCACTCCATGAAGTCGATTTCCTCCCGCCTCCCGATCAGGCCTGATCGAGCGGTTCATTAAGGAGGAAACAGGACTATGACGAAACGGAAGACTGTCGCCGTAATCGGCGGCGGCGTGAGCGGTCTTGCGGCGGCGAAAGCCTTCGACGAGCGTGGCCATCGTGTCTTTGGATTTGAAAGAAGCCATGATTTCGGCGGCGTTTGGGAGCTTTCCCGATCCTATCCGGATGTACAGACCCAATCGCCAAAGGACCTTTACAGATATACCGACCTGCCTATGCCGGACGATTATCCGGAATGGCCGAAGGGGCCTCAGGTTCATGCCTACCTTCACGCATACGCTGCAAAGCACAAACTGGCGCGGCTGTTTCAGCTGAACACGAATGTGGTTTCAATGGACCGCAGGTCGGATGGCAAACCAGGCTGGACCTTGAAACTGGAGGCAGCCGGCAAGAGTTGGGCCCAGGACTTTGACTTTGTTGCGATCTGCACGGGCCAGTTTTCGGATAAGAACATCATCTCCCATCCCGGGCAAGAAGAGTTCGAAGCAGCCGGCGGTGCCGTCATGCACAGTTCCGAATACACCGACAGCACGACCGCAAAAGGCAAGAATATCCTTGTCCTGGGTGGCTCCAAATCGGCAACCGATATCGTCGTCAATGCTGCAAAGAATGGTGCCAAATCCGTAACGCTTGTCTACCGGGAGCCGGTCTGGCGAGTGCCTTACTTTGTCGGCGGCATCAACTTCAAGCGTCTGCTCTACATGCGCGCGCAGGAACAGCAATTCAACGGCTGGAATCCCTCGCCGCTGGCAAAGCTTGCCCAAGCTGCTTTCAAACCGTTGATCTGGGCCAACTTCCGCGGCCTTGAGACGTTGCTCAAGTTTCAGCTCAAGTTGAAGAAGTGGGACATGGTGCCTGATGTCCCAATCGAAAAAGATGCTTCATGTTCGTTGCCGATTGTGACGCCCGGGCTTTTCGAAGGCTTTGAAAACGGCTCCATCAAACCGATCAGGGGAACGATCGATCACTACGATAACGGTCACGCGGTGCTGACGACCGGTGAGCGCGTTCCATGCGATCTTTCCATTCTGGCGGTCGGCTGGAAACTGGGCGTGCCGTATCTGGCGCAGGAATATCTCGACAAGCTGATCGAATCCGATGGTCAATATCGTGTCTATCGTCTGGCAGTGAACCCCGATCTGCCGGACATGGGATTTGTCGGCTTCAACTCCAGCTTCTGCACCATCTTGTCCGCTGAAATGATCGCCAACTGGCTGGTCCGTTACGCAGACGGACAACTGGCCAATCAGCCAAGTGACAAGGAGATGCGCGCAAACATCGACACAATGCTGGAGTGGCGTCGAAAGGAACGTCCAGCAGCCAAGGTCTATGGCGGCTTGTGTTCAGCGCCGTTCCATTTCCGGCATTTTGACGAGCTGCTTTCCGACATGGGGGCGAAGAAGCAAAAACGCTCCAACCCGCTGGCGGAACAGTTTTCTTATCCCAACGCAGATGCATTCGGAGAATTCCTCGCCAGTACGCCCCAATACGCGGCGGGATAGGGAAAAAGCCAGTCGGCCTGTAAGCCGGGTTCTGTATGGCCCGCTTGCACGGACGTGACAGCCATTCATCTGGGGCGCCTGTTGCCAGACGCCTCACGCAACCAACCCGGACAGCTGGCCCGGAAACCGGCCTGGACCAGGATTGCTCCTTGCCCGCGCTGTCCCTATTCGGTCTTGCTCCCGGTGGGGTTTACCGTGCCGCCGCTGTTACCAGCAGCGCGGTGGGCTTTTACCCCACCCTTTCACCCTTACCCCAGCAAGCTGGGGCGGTTTGCTTTCTGTGGCACTTTCCCTAAGGTCGCCCTCGCCGGGTGTTACCCGGCACCGTGTTTCCAAGGAGCCCGGACTTTCCTCCCCCGCGGCCTTTCGGCACTTGCGGCAGCGGCTGTCCAGCCGACTGGCGCTAGCGGACTTAAGAGGCTTTGCTCTTGAGGTCAAGCGACTGTGGTCCTCAAGCTCCTGTTTCCATAGGTTCTTATGCCGCTTTCAGAATTCGATATGCGAGACCGGGCACAACCCGGTGCAAAGCAAAAAGAAGAGGAACACGCCCCAACCGGATTTCATCCTGATGCTTTTCAAGACCGGCAGCGATTTTCTGAGCCGCTTCAAACGCCGACAAGGCCTTGTCTCCCCGGCCTGCAGCCATACGCGTCACGATGAGATCGGGAACAACTTCAGTAACACCGACCGTCGTGTCTTCCAGCTGATATCGAAGGGCTCTGGCAAAATTGGAGAGACCGGCTTTCGAAGCGCAATAGACAGGAGCCGATTTCTTCGGGACCCGTGCAAGCGCTGACGAGATCACGACCACACGGGCTTCAGCGGCTTGCCTGAGCAAGGGCAAAAGCTCAACGGTCAGTTCAATCGGCGCCATCAGGTTGACCAGCAACTCCGTTTCAATACGCTCGACCGGAGTGCAGGCATTGGCAAATTCATAGGCGAACTGAAGTGCTGCATTGTGAACAAGAAGATCAACCGGCTGCTCCAGCTCGTGAACCTCATTCAGAAATCGCCGCCGCCCTTCCGGTGAAGCAAGATCAGCACAGACCGTGACAACATCCGGGTGGCATTCCCGAACCTCATCGAGCGCGCTTTTTGTTCGCCCACAGATAATAAGCCGATGTCCCTGCCCGCAGAACAGCCGCGTGAGTTCCCGCCCAAGACCGATCGCACCGCCCGTCAGAACGATTGTCTTCTTATCCTGCATCCAATGTACCTCCTAAACTGAATTTGAAGGCATCATCAGGACAGGAGCAGAGACTTGCATTAACCCGGGTTAAGAAGCGTCTCGCCCAGCGCGTCTGCTGCGAATTCTGGAAAGCGCAACCGGCGTGATGCCGAGATAAGAGGCAATATGGTACTGCGGCAGGCGCGGAGTTACCTCGGCAAATTCCTTCAAAAACGCCTCATAGCGGTGGGCTGCGTCATCAAGCAAAAAGGACGCTTCTCTCCGTTCCTTCTGCAGTGCCAGACTGACAATAAACCGGTTGATGATACGCTCCCACCGGAAGCCATCGGCCCTCAGTTTTCGAACCAGGTCCATTGGCAGGCAGACAAGCACAGTCTCTTCCAGGCTTTGGGTAAAGAAAGGAGATGGTTCGGCTTCAAGAAAGGATGAAAGACAGGTCACGACGCCTCCGTTCGAGACAAAGTTCTTGTTGAACTCCCGTCCATCCGGCGTCAGGTAAAAGTAGCGCACCAAACCGGAACCGATGAAATAAAGATCCTCCAACCTGTCTCCCGCAGCGAAGAGAATTTCGCCCGGGCCAGCACGCCTCACCCGAGCTTGGTCAAGAACGGGCCGCATATCGAGCCCTTCGCCGCCGCTCAACTCCTGAAGCCGATTGCAGAACGCCAACAGTGTCTGGCTCTTTTCCTCAGGATCACAGTCGAACACACTCGCCTCGCCGCCGGTTTGAAGTTTCGCTCCCGGATAATCCTTTCCGGCAGATTTTGCGAACCTATCCGGACCGAAGGCACCTCAGCAAGTTGATGCCTGACCGCGCCGCCAATCCAGGCTTCCCGGCTTGGCACAGTCGCTGATCCAGGAAAAAGTCTGGAACCTGAGAGACGATCATCCGCGCTCGAGGCATTCCACCTTTGCTGGCAATCGCCGCATCGCACAAACTTCATTTTCCTTGAAGCCGATAACGCATTATCGTCATCCACGAAGCATGAGATTCGGGGGAGGCGCTCATGAAACAGGCGATCAAGGCGGAAGAAGCTGCGGAGCTTATTCCCGACGGCGCAACACTTCTCATCGGCGGGTTCATGGGGGTTGGAACACCCCAACGCATCATTGATGCGATTGTCGCCAAGGGGACTCGAAATCTGACCGTCGTTGCGAATGACACCGCGATGCCGGACCGCGGTATCGGCAAGCTGATTTCCGCGGACTGCATCTCGAAAGTCGTTGCCTCTCATATCGGCCTCAATCCGGAAACACAGCAGAAGATGATCTCCGGTGAGATCGAAGTTGACCTCGTGCCCCAGGGAACCCTGGTGGAACGCATCAGAGCTGCCGGCGTGGGGCTCGGCGGCATCCTGACCCCAACGGGTATCGGGACTCTGATTGAAGACGGTAAGGAGCGGATCACCGTTGACGGCCAGGACTTTCTACTGGAAACGCCAATTCACGGCGACTTTGCACTGATTGCATCTTATCGCGCCGACTACGTCGGAAACTTGGAATACTCCCTGACCGCGCACAACTTCAATCCGGTCATGGCACTTGCCGGAAAGACCGTAATAGCCGAACCGCATTCAATCGTGCCCGTTGGCGTCATTTCGCCCGACAGCGTGAAGACGCCTGGGATCCTGGTGGATCATCTTCTGGAGAGGCAGCCCGATGGAAGCTAAGGAAATCATTGCACGACGCGTAGCCCAGGAAATCGAACCGAGCACGCTGGTCAATCTCGGCATCGGCCTGCCCTCTATGGTCGCCAATTATCTGCCCAAGGAAGTACACGTCTTCTTCCAGGCTGAAAACGGCGTCATTGGCCTGGGAGCTCGCCCGCCAGAAGGCATGGAAGATCCGGATCTGACCGATGCAGGTGGTGGTTTCATCACGGCCGTGCCGGGTGCAGCCTCCATCGACAGCGCCATGAGCTTCGGCCTTATTCGCGGTGGGCACCTGGACATGACGGTGCTTGGCGGTCTTCAAGTCGACGAACGCGGCTACCTCGCCAACTGGATGATCCCTGGCAAGATGGTTCCCGGAATGGGAGGTGCCATGGATCTTGTCGCGGGCGCCAAGCACGTTATCGTGGCCATGGTTCATACAGCCAAGGGCAAACCGAAAATCCTGCGCGAATGCGAATTGCCACTCACTGCACAGCGCAGAGTCAGCCTGATCGTGACTGAAATGGCGGTGATTGAACCAATCGACGACGGACTGCTGTTGCGCGAAATCGGGCCTGACGTGACGATTGACGACGTCATTTCAGCCACCGAAGCCAACCTGATCATTCGAGGAGAGGTTCCCCGAATGCGCCTTTAAAGGCCTGCGGAGCAGACTTCACTCAAGGGCTGGCTGTCTCGTGCCCAGCTTCCTTTAACAGATTGCTCAACGTCTCGACCCCTTGGGCAATCTGCACAGGAGTGGCATCGGCAAAACCAATGATCAGTCCCGACTTGCTGTTTTCGCCGAGATAGCAATTGCTGAGAGGCGACACGGCAAACCCGTGTTCCTGCATCTGTTTAGCCAATGCAACGTCATCGATCAGTTCCCTGAGAACCATCGTCACTTGAACGTTGCCGGTCGGAATGTCGACCTGCACCCGGTTTCCCAATCTTTGCCGCAACGTCTCAACGAGCAGTGCCCCACGCTCTTCATAGATCTGGCGGATCTGTTTAAGATGTTTCTGATAGCTGCCCCCATCCATGAACTGGGCAAGGGCCGCCTGGGCCTGAACATTTGCTGCACAGCCCATGTTGCGCATGAACTGCGTCAGCGGGTCGATCAGTTTCGAGGGCACAACGCAATAGGCAATGCGCAGGCCCGGCATCAGGCTCTTTGAAAACGTGCCGAGGTAGATCACCCTCCCCTCGTCCGCCAGGCCGTACAGCGCGGCAACCGGACGCCCTGAAAAAAGAAACTCGCTGTCGTAGTCATCTTCCAGGATCGTTGCCCCACTGGTCCCGGCAGTATCCAGAAGCGCCAACCTCCGTGTCAGAGGCATGCGCACCCCAAGCGGATATTGATGGGAAGGCGTTACATAAATCAGTTTCGGAGAATGGTCCGACACGTCCATGGCCGCAGCGTTCGCACCATGCTCATCCACGGCAAGCGGACGGATCTCCATACCCGCCGTGTGGAAGGCGGTCTTTGCCCCCAGATAGCCCGGGTCTTCCAGCCAGGCCACATCCCCCCGGTCTGCAAGCACCAGTGACAGAAGAGACAAGCTCGCCTGCATGGAACTGGTTATCAGGATCTGATCAGGCTCTGCCCGAACGCCTCGTTCGGCAGCAAGATGAAGTGACAGTTGCCGTTTCAATGAAGGCAGGCCGGTGTAGTTCTGATACTGAAGATCCGGGCTTCGCTCCAATCGTGCAGCCCGGCGCATGCAACGGGCCCAATCTTCGTATGGAAAGCAACCCAGCGCCGGCGCTCCGGGTTGCAACGCTCCGTGCCGAAAAGCCCAACCGTCACCGCGCAGATTGCATGACATCGCCATGCCCCGTGTCGAAAGACCCGGCCCCTCCACCAGTTTGACTTTTTCGAAGTTAGCCCCCTCCAGTGGCAATCCTTCCATGATCCGGGGCACTGCGCCGGTCCTTATCGAGACGATACCCTCGGCCTGCAGCAGGTCATAGGCGGTGTTTACCGTGTTTCTGCCAACACCGAGCATCGTCGCCAACCGGCGGGTTGACGGAAGCCGCGTACCGGAGGAAAGCAACCCTTTGCGGACAGCCTCTCGAAAACCACGGTAGATCTGTTCGGCGAGCGACACGTCACTGCTTCGGTTCAGGGAAAGTATGCCTTCGGGAAAAACTGGTTCTTTCATTTTCTAAAAACCGGACCTTTTACAGATCCAATTTATCGAGCAAATAATCACCAAACAAGATCAAAACAATCAGGAGACAGCAATGTCCTCTCTAGAAAAGCGGCAGGCGGCCGATTTGCCCAAATACGCCAAAATCAGGCAGATGAATCGCGGCAGCTACGACCAGTCACTCGTTCACGAGATTCTGGACGCCGGACTGGTCGCTCATTGCGGCTTTGTGCATGAGGGACGTCCCATGGTGATTCCGATGGCCTATGCGCGTATCGGCAACAAGCTCTACATCCATGGGGCAAGCTCCACGCGGATCATCAAGAACAACAAGGACGGAGTGCCCGCCAGCCTGACCGTGACACTGGTTGACGGCATCGTTGTGGCGCGTTCCGCCTTTCACCATTCGATGAACTATCGTTGTGCGATCGTCCACGGCACGGCGCGTTTGGTAACCAACCCGAAAGAAGAGGTCGATGCCCTTGCCGCGATCACCGACCACTTGTTACCCGGACGCTGGGACGAATGCAGGGAAATGCTGCCGAAAGAGCATAAGGCGACCGGTGTTCTGATGCTTGAAATCGAACATGCCAGCACCAAGGTTCGAACCGGTGGTCCGGTTGACGATGAAGCCGATCTCGGATCGGAAATCTGGGCTGGAGTGGTACCGGTTGTCACAGCCCTCGGCCAACCGTTTACCGCAGCCGATGTTCCGGAGAACACTGCTGTTCCGGCATCCGTGCCCGCTGCAAGCAAGAAGTTTGCCTGAAGGACGACACGCATACACGAGAAAAAAACCCCGCTGAAACCTCAGCGGGGTTCTTCCTGGCCACGACATGACCGCCCTGAATCGAGCCTTAGCTCGAAGCGAGAATACGCTTGACCTTGGTGCAGTAGCGACGACTGATCGGGTTCATGCGCTTTGCGTAGTGACCGGCATTGTAGCGCAGGATCGTTCCGCACAGATCGCCACCAGCGCGCTTGTGGGCGCCGGCGAGATATTTCATGCCCCACTCCAGGTTTGTTTCCGGATCGTAGAGTCCCTTGGTGGAACCACGGTAGCCGATGCCGCGAGCGGTCGCCGGCTTGATCTGCATGAGGCCCACTTCTCCGGCACGACCTCGTGCACTTGGGTTGAAGTTGCTTTCGACTTCGACAACCGCCTTGGCGATCTTGACCGGGACGCCGTGTTTTGCGGCCGCTTTGCGGATCAGCTTGGCATAGTCCTGCTTACTCGCAGGTGAGCTCTTTGCCTTGGCAGTCGTTTTGGTTGTCTTCGGCTTGGCCTTTGCAACCGACTTGGACTTCGGCTTGGTGGTCGACTTTGCTTTGGCTGTCGACTTCGATTTAGCCTTTGCGGCAGTCTTCTTTTTGGAGCCAGAGGACTTGGCTTCCTTTTTCGTTTCTTTTTTGTCGGTGTCCAGAATATGCAGGACGGGAGCAGATCCGGACCCTACTGTTTCCTTGGCAGCGGCAGCCTCTGTGCCCTTTTCATTCTTCTTGTCCGATTCAATGACATGCAGGATCGGATCAGATCCAGAACCTACGGCCAACGCAGCCGGTGTCATGACTGTGGTTGCATAAGCGAAAAGACACAGCGCTCCAGTAAGTTTCACGGATGACCGTAACATTCAGTCCAGCCCTTTATTGTTTCGTTGCAGTTGAAATCTGGGGCGGAGAAATGCCGGAGCTATGGGACAAAATTTGGCGCCAACCATTCACGAATTATTTCAATATATTTCAGAATTTTACCGTGAATCGGTATCAAAATTCGGCAGTTTCTGTAGTTTATGACTGAAAAAAGTCTTCAATCAGGCAAATTTTCGGCTTTCCATGGAAAGTCTGTGACCGACCTGAATTTTTGGTAATGCAAAGAAGGGCACTGCAGATCAGTTTTCACTTACCCTTGCGAGCGCTTCCAGAACAATTGCAATCCTGCTGAAGCGATCATCAGGTTTTATTCCGACAGAGAAGGTAGTTTTCGAAGGAGTGCGTTCAGCGTCTCGATTGTCGACTGATCGACAATGCCGTCGACTTTCTCTGGACGAAAATGACGTTGAAATGCCGTTACGGCGTTCCGGGTCCCCTCGTCAAACACACCGGAGATGTTCACTTCATAACCATACAAGCCAAGCATGGACTGAACGGCTTCTACCGGCTGTCCCCGGTCCCCTTCCTGCATGAAGAGACCGGTGCCGATTGGAAACGGATCGACATACAATCCGATCCCGGCGTCAGACAGCCTGTCCCAGGGAAACAACTCGCCCGGGTCTTCCTTGCGGTCCGGGGCAATGTCCGAATGACCGAGAACTCTCCAGGCGGCGATGCCATGGCGGCGGCATATGTCGCTGACAAGCGCGATAACCGCTTCAATCTGGTCCTCAGGAAATGGCCGGTACCCAAATTCGTGTCCCGGATTGACGATCTCAACTCCGATAGAGCGGGAGTTGATATCTGTCTCCCCTTTCCAAGAGCTTCGCCCCGCGTGCCAGGCTCGCCTTGCTTCGGGAACGCATTGCAAGATCGTTCCTTCTTCATAAACAAGGTAATGCGCTGAAACCTCGGCACGTGGATCACAAAGGCGCTGCAACGCCGCCTCGGCCGTCTGCATGCCAGTGTAATGGAGGACGACGGTATCGATACGTGCGCCGTCGGCGCGTTCCCCGTGGTTCGGGGAAGGATGAACTCTCGCTTTTACGCTTGTATCGGTTGCGACGCTCATATGCCTCGTTCCATGCAGATTTTCGCCCAGGCGTCGTTGAGGGCTGCAAGCCGGTCATTTGCGATGCGGACGAATTCTTCCGGAACGCCTCTGGCAATCAGGCGATCGGGGTGTGTCTCCTGCACTTCACGTCGATAGTGAGCCTTCAGCTCCTGGTCGCTGGCTTCCGGGCCGAGGCCTAGCACCTCGTAAGGGTTGCCATTTTCCCGTACATGCCGGGCCAGCACTTTCGAAAACTCCCGATCTGTCAGGCCGAATAGTTCTGCCACTCGGGCAAGGTAGGTAACCTCGCTTTCGTGAACAACGCCATCCGCTTTCGCGATGTGGAACAGACCGTCAAGAATGTCCAGCAAAGTCTTGTGGTCATATGGAAACAGATCGGCGAGCTTCTTGGCGTAGACTTCAAAACCAGCGACATCTTCCTGTGCCAGATTGAACAGTCGCGCAACGTTGCGCTCCTCTCGCGGCGGCACATCGAAAAGTTCTCTGAAAGCCAGGATCTCGTCGGTGGTCACAACACCGTCCGCCTTTGCCATTTTTGCCGACAATGCGATCATTGCGACGGTGAAGCCGACGGTGTTGGTTCCTTCCGGGCGCGCCAGGACAAGCTGGACAAGGCGGTCAACGACCTGTGCGCCGCCTGATCCAATCGCACTAACAATGCTGCCTATGCTGCTCCAGACGTTCACCAATAAACTCCCACAGGGACTGGGTACTTGAGACAACCGGCTCCATAAGTGCCAGATGAATCAATTGCATGTCCCACTCTTATCGACAGACGGCAGCTTTGGCCAGACATCGATACTTTACGCAGCGTCTATATAACCTTAGCTAGAATTTGAGCTAAATACTCGTAAATAAAGAGCTTTTTCCCGTCACGACTATGCCATGATTCATGATGGCGAAAGGAATTGCTCGTAATTTGTAAAAACACGTACCTCTAATTGGTGTTTCGCCGGATGGCAGCTCCGCTTGCAAAAAGCAACGTTGTTATTTTTTTCATCTCCATGTCGCTGGTCCTGACACTGGCGCTTGGTGTTTATGCAAGCAATCGACTGCTCACACACTGGCTTCTCGTGCGCGGGCTGGAGAACGCTTTTCAGCCCTTTGAACAAAGTGCGCAGGAACTGCTTCAGGCTTTGGTACAGGAACAACAATCTCCTTCTCGCCCGGAGCTGTCCGGATTGCGATTGTCAAAGCCCGAGCAAGATCGGTCGGAAATCGCCTCTGAAATGCTGAGGGATTTTAAAGGTGCCCTTCAGGAGGGCATCGGATCTTCGCCCGTTCTGGATGCCACGGTGATCCTTGCTGCACCCGATGGTACATATCGCTTCCTCTCGCCGGAAACAGCGGCAACCAGCTGGTTCCAAAAAGGTTATCTCGAATCTCGGAACACTCTTGCGAACGCGCTTAAAGCGCTGGCAGCCAACGATACGTTTGCGGCGTTTCCTGACATGAACTGGCAGGGAAGTTTCGGCAGAAACGCGGTTCTTGCCTACAGTCCCGGCAAGGGAGACACCACACTTCCGGGAATTCTGGTTCTGGCCAACCAGTCACAACTTCTGGCCAGCCTGTCCCCCTTGATCTGGACGATCAGTGCCGCGATCGGTGGCCTGTGCCTGATCTCGATTTGTTTTGCAGCCATACTTTTGTGGATGCGGTTTCATGACCAGGTCAAAACCAACCGGAACATACAGTTTCTTGCCCATCATGACGCACTCACAGGATTGCCCAACCGGGCCGTATTCAACGCCCGTCTTACCGAAGCTCTCCGGCTGGCCCAGGCAAAGGCCTCGAACATCGGTGTCATGCTGATTGATGTCGACAAGTTCAAGGAAATCAATGACACGCACGGACACGGCATCGGCGACGTGTTTCTTCAGATCGTCGGCGAACGTCTGAAGGCCGTTTTTGGCAATCATCTGGTTGCACGTCTTTCAGGCGACGAATTTGCTGTTCTGTTGACGACTGTTTCCGATCCCGCCCGGATGACGCGCCTTGCCACCGACATGATCGCTGCAACGAAGGCCCCCTGCCTCATAGAAGGCAAGGACATCAAAATCTCGTTGTCTATCGGCCTTGCCCGCGCAACAGACGGATCCTGGCGTTCTTCCCGCCTCCTCCATTGTGCGGACCTGGCGCTGTACAGAGCCAAGCACAGCGGGCGGTCCACTTTCGCCTGGTACACCCCCAATCTGGATGCGGACGCTCAAAAGCGGAAGGAAGTGGAAAATGGACTGATCAAGGCCCTGAAATTTGATCAGTTCAAGCTTGTCTATCAGCCACAATACGCTCTTCGCGATGGCTCCATGCGAGGCTACGAAGCTCTGATCCGCTGGGATCATCCAGACAAAGGGACAATCAGACCGGATATCTTCATCCCCGTGGCAGAAGACACCGGGCTGATCGAGGAAATTGGCAACTGGGTGCTGAACCATGCGTGCCTCGAAGCAGCGATGTGGGAAGACAAAAGCCGCAAGGTTGCAGTGAATGTGTCCCCTGCGCAATTCGTGGCCGGTGAAACGCAAAACAGGGTCGCACAGGCGCTTCAGAACTCTCACCTCGACCCGAAACGTCTGGAGATTGAAATCACGGAAAGCCTTCTGATTTCAAACACCGATGCCGTCATCGAAACTCTTCGACAAATCCATAGCATGGGCGTTTCGATTGCCATGGACGATTTTGGCACCGGATATTCCTCACTGAGTTACCTCAGCCTTTTTCCATTCGACAAGATCAAGATCGACAAGGCCTTCATTCAGAACCTGGGCAAGGATGCCAGCACGGACGCAATTGTGACGTCGATCGTCGGACTGGGGCGCTCGCTCGATGTACAGATCACGGCAGAGGGTGTCGAAACCGAGGAACAGGCTATTCTTCTGAGCGCCGCGGGCTGCGACCTGGTGCAGGGTTACATGTTTGGAAAGCCGGATAGCGTTGCCCGACATGAAGCAAACTACCCGGTTTTCCCTCACAATACATCGGGTGGCTACTGGTTTCCGCAAGAGCGCAAACACGGACGCAATTCACCCAAAATCACGTTGGCCCCGAAGCTTGCCCAATATGCAACCTTGGTCAGCGCGCCTTCCGTGCCTTCGGCAAAGGCGATCAAGAACGGGTCCTCGGACTGAGAGTGACACCGTTTACTCGGGCAACAGGTCTCGTGTTACGCTCCTTAGCGGGCAATGCCAACGGCAGCCTTTTCGGCAGCAGACCGTTTCTCCCGTGCCGCTTTTCGCTCTGAGTACCGATCCACCAGATAGTCCGAGCGCCCCCGCACCAGCAAAGTGAATTTCATCAGTTCCTCAATGACATCCACCACGCGATCATAGAGCGGTGACGGATGCATTCTGCCGTCCTCATCAAACTCCTGATAGGCTTTGGGTACAGAGGACTGATTGGGGATTGTAACCATCCGCATCCAACGTCCGAGAACACGCATCTGATTGACCGCATTGAATGATTGCGACCCGCCGGACACCTGCAACAACGCCAGGGTTTTGCCCTGGGTCGGTCGTATGGCTCCGGTGCTCAGAGGGATCCAGTCAATCTGTGACTTCATCACTCCTGTCATGGCACCATGACGTTCCGGGGAGCACCAGACCTGTGCCTCAGACCAGGCGCACAGGTCGCGAAGTTCCGCGACCTTGGGATGGTCCGTTCCAGCATCATCCGGCAACGGTAGCCCAGATGGATCGAAAACTCTGGTTTCCGCTCCGAAAGCGTTCAGCAATCGCTCCGCCTCAAGAACCAGAAAGCGGCTATAGGAACGCTCGCGCAAGGAACCGTACAGGAGAAGAACTCGAGGGGGATGAGACAACTCATCCTTTTCGAACAACCGCTCGCGCGATATTGCCATCAGATCGGTCGGGCAGACGTTACGCAGACCATTCCCTGCACAATCAAGTTCAGACATCCGATGCTCCGGACTTCACCACTTCGCCGTCTTCCTTGGTGAAGGAGCCAATGTCCGACGAAAGCAGGTCCAGAACCTTTTCGGACGGCCGGCACAGTCGAGCCCCCTTTTCCGAAACCACAATGGGTCTGTTGATGAGAATCGGATGTTCCATCATGAAATCGATGAGTTGATCGTCGGACCATTTGTCCTCACCCAGTCCGAGTTCATCATAGGGTGTTCCCTTTTGACGAAGCAGATCGCGAACGGAAATATCCATCCGTTTGATGAGGCTGACGAGCTCTTCCCGGCTGGGAGGGGTCTTGAGGTATTCGATAACCTTCGGATCTTCACCGGACTTTCGGATCATCTCCAGGGTATTCCGGGAAGTGCCACACTTCGGATTGTGGTAAATCGTAATAGGCATTTGAGGCCTTGTCCTGTCAGTTGTCTGAGGCTTTGGGAGTTTGTTGTTCAGGAAAACAGCAGATATCAGGATTGCTTCCGCAGCAGTCTTCCATCAGGAAAGTCAGCAGGTGCCGCATCCTGTCATAGGCGACGGCATAGTGTATGTGCCGCCCTTCCCGGCGCGTTTGCAGCAAACCTGCTCTCTCCAGGGTTGTTAGATGAAACGACATTCGCGTTGGCTGAATATCGAGTTTTTCAGCAACGGCACCGGAAGGAAGTCCGTCCGGACCTTTCGTCATCAAGAGACGAAAGGCCGCCAGCCGGTCTTCCTGAGCGAGCGCTCCGAGAGCGGTTACGGCATCCTGATCTTTCATAATTCGATATTACAAGAAATTTTGGAATAATCAACATGACTGAATGCCCGGGTGCCAGCTTTGACAAGATCGCAAATGCACTCGTCTCCATGCATGCCTCGTAAGCTTCATGGTGTCATCGCCCCGATGAGCGTGGGAGTTGCTGTCGTTTGATTGTTCGACCGCAAGAAGAAGCACGCGCCTCAAGACGATGCCTCCTCCAGCATTCACATTGCGGCAGCCGCTCTCGCAGCCTGATCATAATTTCCTGAAACGAGCCTGAGGGTTGCAGCAAGACGGGAGAGTTCGCTTTCATCAAGACCGAGCGCTTTCATGGGTTCGATCAGCAGGGCTTCCCGGAGACGCTTGTACTCCATGCACGCGGTTTCGCCTGCTTCCGTGATCTCGGCCGTTTTCTCCTTGCCTCTTCGACCAGAGGTGATCAGCCCTGCTTTTTCCAGCTTCTTCAAAGCATAAGTCACGGTGTGAGTATCCTCGATATTCAGCACCAGACAGATATCGGAAAGCGTTTTTGCTCTCCCCCGGTGATTGACGGAATGCAACACAAGGACATCCAACGAGCCGAGCCCTTCTGACCCGCTGGCCGCCATGCACCGCACCATCCAGCGGTGGTAGGCATTGACCATCATGGTGACCGCAAACTCGATCTCTGACAGCGCAGGCATCGCTCCGGAAGCAAGATGGGCCGCCGAAACGACGGGACCTATGGAAGTTTCATTTTTCGTACTGGATTTTTCCGTCATTGCTGAGCCTCGAGAATCTGGTCATCACAAAAGCCTCAATAACTTATCGATAAATTTGCAATTCAAAAATCACTGTTTGACTCGATCTTCCCTCAGACAGAAGGATTGGTTAGCGTTCACGCTCCCCATTTCAGAAAGGATGGTTCTGTTTGCAGCAGATCGGGCAAGAAAATCGGACGAGCAAGTTTCCAATCCTCCTGATAGCCATATTGCTGGCAGCGGCCGCGCTCCGGTTCCATGATCTGGACAGAACAAGCCTATGGTACGACGAGGCGGTAAGCTGGACTCAGTCCAACGGATCGCTGCGTGCTCTCTTGTCGGCTGTCGCCCAAGACAATTACCCACCGCTTCACAACATTGTTCTCTGGCTGACAATGCCGGTGATAGGAGACAGTGAAACTTCCCTTCGTGTTCCCTCGGCTATGCTGGGGGTTCTTGCGGTGTGGTTCACTTATCTCATCGGCAGGATGATCGGTGGCAATCCTGTCGGATTGCTGGCAGCCGCCCTTCTGGCGATTTCACCCTTTCACATCTGGTATTCCACCGAAGCCCGCATGTATGCGCTTTTGGCCGCTACCGGGCTTGCCTTCCTGCTTTCGCTGCTAAGGGTGCTGAAAAACCCATCGGCAAGCTGGCTTGGCGTGCTCGCCCTCAGCGGAACGCTGTTTCTCTATAGTCACATCTACGCCGTTCTCGGATTTCTCGCTGTAGGCCTCACATGCGCGCTCTTTGTGGTGATCGATGCTGTTCGCACGCGCCGTCTCGGCCAATCGAATGCCTTTCGCGCGTGCCTTGGCATGGCGATGAGCGGGATCGCTTTTCTTCCATGGCTCGTCATTTTGACAATTCGAGCACGATCTGTTGCCGAAACCGGATTCTGGATTGCCTTTCCTGATGCTGCTTTTCTGAAAGGCATGGCCTTCAATATCTCAGGTTCCCTTGCTCTCCTGCTTGCTCTTGCTGGCCTGGCAGTTTTTGCCCTTGCCCGGGCGTTGCTGCGAAAAGCGGAAGTGGAAAAAGAAAGCAATTGGCAACGGCGCTCTTTGCTGGTCATCCTCACCTACAGCGCCGGCCCTGTGATACTCGCCTACCTTTATTCGGTTCTGGTTCAGCCAATTCTCTTTGACCGTTACCTGATCGCCGCCTGGCCAGGCTTGCTTTTGCTTGCTTCTGAAGGCGCAAATCGCCTTCTCCCCAGATTAGCCCCGCTCGCCCTTGTGGCAGCAGCACTGGTTCTTACCTATCCGGAACTGACATTTACGCTTTCCCACAAGGTTCGACCCGAATGGCGTGACGTCGTGGCAGAGTATGAAAGCAAACGTGCCCCGGATGATCATCTCGTTCTCTACAAGGGATTTGCCGCGCCGGCGCTTTCCTATTACCTGCGTGGATCAGAAGATTTTTCAACCGCTAACAAGCTGGAAGACCTTCGAAATCTGGCGCGAACTCTTCCCACAAACCGCCAGTGGCTGCTGATCGTTCATAGCAACGCACAGGAGACGGGACGGGCGCAGGACGCTTTCGGCGTTGATGAGACCGGCCTTGTTGCGCAGAACTTTGGCTGGGGAGCAAGCGGTCTCAAGTTGCTCAACGCCAGTGCATTGAAGGAAGCCGAAATAATCAGGTGAGCGCGGAAACCAACAGGAACATGACGCCGCCGACAAAAATCACGGAAAGCCCGACAAGTAGCTCCAGCAAGACACCAGCAAGCACCGCGGTAACAACCAAGGCCAGGAGCAGGACCGCAATCACAATCCAAAAGTCCGAGAAAAAGAGATCGAACACAAAGCCGACTGCGTCCGATGCAAATGACGCAACTCTTTTCGTTGTTCTACGGTTCTTCCCGTTTGAAGTTCTCGAATCCATACCGCCCCCAACCTGCCTGAACCCTTCACCTCATATGGTCCTGAATTGAAAGGACAAAAGGGGTCTGTATGCCTTTCGTCAAATTTTTCATCGACAATTTATCGATAAAATGTCAACATAAATCCAATCACAGCCGAAATCACACGATTTCGCCCATCTGATATTGAAGAATTCAACCCGGCAAAACCGAAGGGGACAGTCATGACGGAGAAGTGGGACTTTTGGATCGACCGGGGCGGCACCTTCACAGATATCGTTGGACGATCACCTGACGGAACGCTTCATCCGCACAAGGTGTTGTCGGAGAACCCAGAAGCATATCGCGATGCCGCTATCCAGGGAATTCGCGAACTGCTGGGCGTCGAAAAGGGTGCACCGATTCCGTCTGAAAAGGTTGCAACCGTCAAGATGGGCACAACGGTTGCCACCAATGCACTGCTGGAACGAAAAGGCGAACGTACGGCACTTTTCATCACGAAGGGATTCCGTGACGCTCTCGAAATTGGATATCAGGCACGCCCCAAGATCTTTGCCAAGGAGATCATCAAGCCGGAGCTGCTTTATGAGAGCGTTCACGAAATTTCCGAGCGCGTGCAAGCCAACGGCACTGTAGAAATTGCGCTTGATGAAGACCAGGCTCGTTCGCATATGCAAGAAGCCTGGGAAGCTGGGATCAGATCAATCGCGATTGTTCTGATGCATGCTTATGCTTTTCCGGGACACGAGCAGTCACTTAAGAAAATCGCTGAAGAGATCGGCTTTCCGCAAATCTCCGTTTCTCATGAAGTCTCTCCTCTGATGAAACTTGTCGGGCGCGGCGACACAACAGTCGTTGATGCCTATCTTTCGCCAATCTTGCGCCGCTACGTAGATCAGGTTCAGGAGGAGCTGGGAGCCGGTCCGCGCCTGATGTTCATGCAATCGTCGGGCGGATTGACTGCCGCAGATCTATTTCAGGGAAAAGACGCAATTCTGTCCGGACCGGCTGGTGGCGTCGTCGGCGCGGTCGAAACATCACGCATGGCAGGCTATGACAAGATCATCGGCTTTGACATGGGCGGGACTTCGACAGATGTGTGTCACTTCGACGGTGATTATGAGCGGGCATTCGAAACGGAAGTAGCCGGCGTGCGCATGCGCGCACCAATGATGATGATCCACACAGTCGCGGCTGGCGGCGGTTCCATTCTGCATTATGCCGACGGCCGTTTTCAGGTTGGTCCCGATTCTGCAGGCGCAAATCCTGGTCCGGCCTGCTATCGGCGCGGTGGTCCTCTGACGGTAACCGATGCCAATCTGATGACCGGAAAGCTCGCCCCTGAGTTCTTCCCGAAGATTTTCGGCCCCAATCAGGATCAGCCTCTCGATGGCGAAGTGGTACGGCAGAAGTTCTCGGATCTTGCAGCCGAAATCGGTGATCGCCGCTCTGCGGAAGAAGTTGCCGATGGCTTCCTGAAAATTGCTGTCGAGAACATGGCGAACGCCATCAAGAAAATCTCCGTTCAGCGTGGATACGACGTCACCGAATACGCCCTCACCTGCTTTGGAGGTGCGGGCGGCCAGACGGGTTGCCGCGTCGCAGACAGCCTGGGCATGAAGACCGTTATTCTTCACCCGTTCTCCGGTATCCTGTCCGCCTACGGCATGGGGCTGGCGGATATCCGCGCCGATCGCCAGCAGGCCGTTGTAAAGACGCTGACAGAGGAGTTGTTGCCGGAACTCGCTTCCCTTCGCGATCAACTGGCTGGGTTGACGGAAGCAGAACTCGACAGGCAGGCCATTCCGGCAAACGCCCGCCGAACCACGGCAACCGCTCATCTGAGGTATGACGGGACGGACACTCCCCTTCCCGTTCCGCTCGGCAGTGTCGCTGAAATGCGCGAAGCGTTCGAAGAGGCGCACAAGAAGCAGTTCGGCTTTGCCTACGATAACAAGCCTGTTGTGGTCGAAGCACTTGAGGTTGAAACCGCCGGCGGCGGCGCTGGCCTGACGGAACCCGACCTCAGCCTGCTTTCGCAAACGCCCTCTTCAGCAAAGTCAACACGCCTCTACTCCGAGGGTGTCTGGCATGAAGCCGGCATCTACAAAAGAGAGACCTTGAAACCGGGGATGAAGGTCACGGGACCTGCCGTCATCATCGAACCTCATGCCACAATCGCAGTCGAAGACGGATGGCAAGCGGAGATCAACGCAAAGGATCACGTGATCTTGAAACGCATTGTGCCGTTGAGGCGGGCAGATGCCATCGGCACACATGCAGACCCGGTCATGCTGGAGGTGTTCAACAACCTTTTCATGTCCATCGCAGAACAGATGGGCGTGACGCTTCAAAACACCGCCTACTCGGTCAACATCAAGGAAAGGCTCGACTTTTCCTGTGCCGTCTTTGATGCGGATGGCGCTTTGGTTGCGAATGCCCCGCACATGCCTGTTCACCTTGGATCGATGGACCGCTCCGTCGAAACCATCATCAAGCTCAATGAAGGCAAGATAAAACCGGGCGACGTGTTTGCATTGAATGCACCTTACAACGGCGGCACGCACCTGCCGGACATTACGGTTGTGTCTCCGGTTTTCGACGACGAGGGCAAGGACATTCTGTTCTGGTCTGCGTCTCGTGGTCACCATGCAGATGTTGGCGGCTCGGCTCCCGGTTCGATGACGCCACGTGCAACGAACGTCGATGAGGAAGGCGTTATTTTCGACAACTTCAAGATCGTCGATCAGGGTCACTTCTGCGAGGCGGAGTTGGTCGAACTGTTGACCAATCACCGCTACCCTGCCCGCAATCCTCATCAGAACGTTGCCGACCTTTCCGCGCAAATCGCAGCGAACGAAAAAGGCATTCAGGAACTGCGCAAAATGGTCGCTCATTTCGGCCTGGACGTGGTTCAGGCTTACATGGGACATGTTCAGGACAATGCGGAGGAAAGCGTCCGCCGCGTGATCGAAGCGCTCAAGGATTCCGAGTACGAGTACCCGACCGACCAGGGGTCGGTGATCAAGGTCAAGATCTCGGTAGACAAGGAAAAACGGGAAGCTACGGTCGACTTCACTGGCACGTCCGGAGTGAAACCGAACAATTTCAATGCGCCAGAACCGGTGACCCGGGCGGCAATCCTGTATTGCTTCCGTGTGATGGTGGAAGGCGACATTCCGATGAATGCGGGATGTCTCAAGCCTATCAACATCATCATTCCGGACGATTGCATGCTCCGCCCATCATATCCGGCTGCCGTTGTGGCCGGAAACGTCGAAACCTCGCAACACGTCACCAATGCTGTGTTTGCAGCACTTGGAGCCATGGCGAATGCACAGGGCACAATGAACAACCTGACATTCGGCAATGACACTTATCAGTACTATGAAACCATCTGCTCTGGCTCACCCGCCGGACCGGGTTTCAACGGGACTGATGGTGTGCATACGCACATGACCAATTCGCGCCTGACCGATCCGGAGGTGCTTGAATTCCGTTTCCCTGTACTCTTGGAGGATTTCCATATCCGCAAGGGTTCGGGCGGTAAGGGCAACTGGTCAGCGGGCGACGGCACAAGACGTACGCTCCGGTTCCTGGAGAAAATGGACTGCGCGATCCTGGCGTCCCACCGGACCATTACACCCAAAGGCATGGAAGGTGGTCGCGATGGCGAACTTGGCCGTACGGAAGTGCGCCGCCTGGATGGCACCGTTCAACAACTTGAGGGATGCGATCAGACTGTTTTGGAAGCTGGCGAAGCGGTCACGGTCATAACGCCGACGGCTGGTGGCTGGGGTCAAGGCTGATCTAACCTCCGATAGAAACCCAACGGCCGCTTCGTAAGCGGCCGTTTTTTTTATGAACAAGCGACTGCACGACATCGGTCACCATGCCCCGACCAATCAGCAGGATCCTCACCATACAAAGCCTCACCCTCAAACCTTGCAACTATTGAGTGCACACCCAAAACATCTTGGGGCAGCAAATCACTGAACTCTGCACGGCACAATTTCAAGACAATCCACAGTCTAATTCCATAGAATATTGCCCATCATCTGCCATGTAATTTACCCTCTCTTTAGGGAAGACTTCTTTTGCTTGAACTGACAGGTTGGTAATTGATGATACCTTTACAAGCGAAGAAACAGGCTGAAACGGCCCAGGAACTGGACGCAATGCTCAACAGTCATCGCGCCTGGGCATACCGTTTGAACAAGGTCTTGATTTGCGGCCTTGAGCCGTCTGAGGAAATGGTGGCGCAAGACGCCCATCTGCATTGCACCCTTGGAAACTGGTTGGCAACGCGTGCCAGGGAACTCGACCTTGAAGACGAAACTTACGCCGATCTGGTCACACGGCATAAGAATGTCCACGACCTGGCGCGCGCGATCGTAAAGATGGATCAGCAAGGTCAAAAAATCGAGGAAACGATTTACGACAGCTTTCTTGAGGCCTCGGAAGAGTTCATCGGACTGATCGAAGCAACTTACGACAACCTCGTGGCATCCATTACCGCACTGGATCCTTTGACGGGAGCCGAAAATCGGACCTTGATGTTTTCGCGCCTGGAAGAGCGGCAAACTCAGGCCAGGGAACGCAATCATCCAGCATGGGTCATCATGATTGACCTCGATCACTTCAAGTCAGTCAATGACATTCATGGCCATGAACTTGGCGATACGGTTCTTAAAGAATTTGCGGTTGCCGTGAGAGACAACATCCGCGCAGATGATCTGTTCTTCCGATATGGAGGCGAAGAGTTCTTGCTGTGCATCAGCAACGCCGACGTCATGACCGTGACGAGAGTAGCCGAACGGCTGCGAAAGGCCGTAGAACAGATCAGCTTCGATGCTCCCAACGGAACAAGTTTCTCGATCACCGCTTCATTTGGCGTCGCTGCGCTTGACGCGGAAGAACAGGTCAGCAAAGCAGTTAATGCTGCAGACGCAGCCATGTATGATGCCAAGCATGCCGGCCGCAACAAGGTCTGTTTTGACCCGAAAGTCGCTGCCGACTGAATGCCCTCAACCCGGAAGCATTGCGGGGGCCATCAGCCTCGCCCGGATATCGACACGGAACAACAAACCTGAGCCTTGCACAATAAGCTCAATACTATCAGGAACGGGGCGCTTAAGAGCCTTTTTCCCGCCACCGACAACACAGATTTCACCTGCCTTGAACAGGTCCACAACATCTTTTCGTGACAGTCCCAACCCCTTCGCAAGGATCTGGTCCAGTCTCGCACGACAACACGATGGATTGCGAACCGTGAGCTTGATCCCCTCTCCCTCGGACAAGTGCTGATGTGGCGGACGGGTCTCTGCCATGATCCGCAACTCACCTTCCGGACCTGTTGCACTGCTTGACTGACTGCACTGTCGCGCCACTTCTGCCGCAAACCGCGTGTCGTTTTCCTGAAGTGCCAGAAGCTGATCCGCAGGTATCGAACCCACCGGCTTTCGCTCGAACACAGTGCGGTTCCAGCGCTTTTGGCATTGCAGGCACCTGTATATCAGCCAGGCATCAAGGCGGCTGCCGTTGGCATTCAGCCTGAACTTGCCTGTGGAACTAAAGGGCCTGACAACTCCGCAGCGGCCACATGGGCGATTGATAGAAGGGGTTTTCGTACTAGCGATGGTCCAGAAAACGTTAACGTAAGACGACATTCTGCTGGTCTTCCTTGTCGGGGAAGTTCGCCAACAGACGGTCAGGACAGTCCTGTGGTTGAAACCACGGACCCTCGATGAGGCTGGTAAATTTGGAAGTGGTGTAGCGTATCGGAAATGTCAGATACGGTCTGGCCAAGCCACACCGGTCCCGATCCGCCACATGACGAACAAGTCAATACATGCCCTATTGAGAGCAAAGGCGAATTCGAAGACCGGTCAGAGCGTAGGCAAAACAATCGTCCTGATTGAAAAAGATCTCACGGTGTAACAAAACACGAAAGTCAGGACAAGTGCAGGTTTGCAACGGTTGACTGCAATTAGTCGGATGCAGCGAGTGGCTGGCCTACCCGTTGCGCGCCTGAAGGGCCAGAGCGACCAAGGTGGGGCGAACGTCACTGGGCTTGCTCAACGGTTCGGCAAACCAAAGTCGTTCAACTCTATCGCCTGATGCCAGGTCGATTCCCTCTGGATCCAGGCAAGCGAGTCTCCAATTGGCACTTTCGCCGCCACACAGGACTTCTGCATAGAGTTTAACGGCATCGCGATGATCTTCATTCATGTGCGAAACGGCACCAGCCTCCATTTCGGACCAGCTTTCAAGATCATCGACACGTGCAAGAAGATCTTCGTGTTGCAATTCAAAGGCTTTGCCAAATCCTCCGTTCAGACTGGCCCTACTCGCCTCCAGTCGGAAAAATGCAAAATCGCCAAAATCAACATAGAGTTCCGCCTTGGGATGGCGAGCCAGATATCGGCGCTTGAGGCGCTCATGAGTAGAGCTCCCACGCTCTATCGGGACAGCGCTACAGAGCAACGAAACTCTGGGGTGAGCGAGTGGGTCCCCCTTGCCGGGTTCTCCAACCAGCAGGGAGCAGAAAGGATTGTTGCGAATGGCAGACGTGTGACCTGACAGCAAACTGGTCAATACGACTGGTGCCCCATCGAGATCGGTGGCGACCGCTACCCGGCTCGCCAACGGGTGTCCGGTATCGGTCTCGATGGCAGCCAAAGCTCCAAATCTCGCAGATCGCACCAGACCCTTCGCCATCCGGCGTGCCTGATCATCAGTCGGGCGGATCACTGATTTTGGTTCTTGTGCACCTTCGTCTTTCGTATTCACAGCGACCTCCTGATCAGATTGCTATCGGTCAAAGCAACTTGTTGCCTTGACCGGGGTCAACCCCACAACAGAATTCTGAACGTCAGATGAACGGGCATATCAGAACCGGTTCAGCCCCCCCGTGCCATTGTCCCTCCATCAGCTACGCCGCCACGGTAAATCGGCGCGGGCCATTGGAGAGACAACCATGAACACCTTGAGCAAACGCCTCGTTGCCACCGCCCTCTCAGGCGTCCTTATCCTGCCGACAATCGCAACCGCAGAAGCGGGGTCCAGACACGGCTGGCGGGATCATCGCGGCGGTCACCACCATCATCACGGCAAACATCACAAACACAAACGTCACAAGAGCAACAACAACGCAGGTGCGGCCGTAGCTGCCGGTATCATCGGACTTGCCGCAGGAGCCATCTTGCTGGGCGCAACCAGTCAACCCAGCTATGCCGGCCCGCCGGCAACCTATTACCCACCGGCGCCAGCATATCCGCCTGCCCCCTATCCCGGGCGGGTTCACGGTGCAGTCGGCTACCAGCCCTGGAGTCCCGCCTGGTACCAGTACTGTTCCTCAAAATACCGATCTTTTAATCCATCCACTGGCACATACACGACCTATAGCGGCGTGCAGAGGTTCTGTCAGTAACTGCAGACCTTGATCCAGAAGACCGCGATCAAGCCCCGTAAACTTGCGGCAACTGGCAACAGGTCAGCCGAACTGGCCGCCTGCCGTTGCCGCCTTCATTTGCACCGCAGACTGCGGAATATCTCCCAATCCTCACGACAGAGTGACACCTGCACTTTCGCGCCAGTTCACTGGCAGATCAGATAGGAGCAGTCTTTTCCGTGACACCCAGTGTCGAGATGAAAATGCGATTTGTGATTTGGATCCGCATCCGGACCGAGGACAGTCGTGAAACGCTCGCAAGCAGATTTGTGAATGGCCGTCAGGAACTTCCCTTTGGGAGATTCGGTTCCCCAATCTTTTTCGACCGAAATCAAGGTTCCGTCGGTTAGCTGAAATTCGGAAAAGTCTATTGCATTGCCCAGCGCATGCTCGGACAACTTGCCATCAGGCTTGTTGTTCCGCCTTCGACATTGGTAACCGGGCCCACTTCCCAGGCGTTCCACGGGGCTACCCAGGCGCCTCTTCGCTTCAGGCAGAACATCTTTCAAAATCCAACCCGCGAGAACTTGAGCAAATTCGCAACTCACTGTCGCCGACATTCGAAATGCGGTGCCCCCCGCTCCGTCGTTCACTCCTGACACCACAACCGGATTGGCTATGCCACATGCAGCATCACCATCGTTCGTTCCGTCTAGAGATGGCACCTTCCTGAAAATCAATCCCTCTATTTCACAATCAGCTCGAGCGGTTTTGTCAGTTTTTTTGCCGGATATCGATGGAACGAAAATCGCCGGTTTTCCGGGAGGGATATCAACCCCTTCAAGAAATCCGGGCCTGTCGGCCAACTGCACCGGTTTGGCTGAAGGGATCGGCTCAGAAGAAACAGAAGATGGGATTAGCAATCCGATGATGGATAGCACGCACGACAAAAAACCAGCTTTGAGCATCCATTTCCCCAGACTGGATCACACTCCCAAGACCACGGATAATTGAATATTCGTCGCGCGCCGTCTATGGTTTCGCATTCTCAATTCGGACTGTCCAATGACACTTGAACTCTATTTCGCGTATGTGATCGCCACATTGATTGTGTTGGCAATTCCCGGACCAACAATAATGCTTGTAGTGAGTTACGCGCTGACCCAGGGAAGAAAATCAGCCTTTGCCAGTGTCATGGGTGTCGGATTGGGAGATGCTACTGCCGCCACCGCTTCTCTCTTGGGACTGGGGGCAATTCTGGCGGCATCAGCAACGGCATTTACAGTGCTCAAGTGGGTAGGCGCCGCATACCTTGTCTGGCTTGGTGTCAAGATGTGGCGGAGCCGCCCGACGGCTCTCGGCATGCACCAAGTCGCGGCCGTCCCTGCAAACAAGATTTTTTGGCATGCCTACGTAGTTACGTCGCTCAATCCCAAGGGCATCGTCTTCTTCATGGCTTTTCTGCCGCATTTCATAGCGCCGCAAGCTGCTGTCGCCCCACAGCTCGTCCTTCTCGGCTCGACTTTTGTTGTTCTTGGTATTCTCAATGCAGCCGTCTATGCGCTTACAGCTGCGGCGATCGGCCAGAAGCTGAGAAGTCCGTCGTTGCTAAGGCTTGTGAACAAGGTTGGAGGTGGTTTTCTCATCTCCGCGGCTGCCATGACAGCAACCTTGCAGCGTTCGACCGCTTAAATCTGACTGTAGCCGTTACCGGCTCGCAGCAAAGGGAACATTCTTCTTGGGCCGCGTTTCTTCCTGCGCCGCCTCATCGCCAATCGTTTTCAAGCCGAATGTTGCACCAGACTTTTTCAATGTTTCAAGAGATCTGCGCGCGCCCTCTTCGCCCAATGCGGAGTAGCGTTGAATGGCTGCATTGAGCTCGAGGCCTCCCAAACGCAAACGCCTCGCCCGCATCGTTAGAATGTCCTTGTAGGCATCCGACGTAACGCCGTTCGCCTTGCAAAGGATGATCAAGGGCTTGTCGCTCGTGCTGAAAAGAAGTTGCGACACGGCGGCAGGAGGCAGACCGCTTAGCTTGGCCAGAAGCATTCCAAGTTCCGCTGTCCGGTCAGCGCGGGCAAACATGGTGACTGCCTCGTCAATCTTTGCCTTCTTGTTGATGACATCCTTGATCAGCGCGTTGGTCTCTTCCCGCGCGTCTTCAAGCTTCTGAGCTCTTGCCGCAACTTCTGTTGCCGCGCGTTCGGCCAACAATTGAACGAGTGTGTTGTCGGCACCAAGTGCACCAACCCTGGCCCGGAGTTCTTCGGACAAAAACGGCACCAGATCACTGGCAGCCTTTTCCGGAAGATCGGTTCTTTTGATAAGCGCAGCCTGAATGGCTTCGTCGGAGCGCGCTTTTTCAACCAATTTCAGGAAAGAAGCTTCCTCGAACTCTGCTCCCTTGTTACCGGCAACCTTGGTCAGAACCATCGAGTCACCACGATCGACAAGCACTGTCGTTACGGCCTTGTCTACTGTCTTTCTTCCGGCAATGGCCCCCAGATGCGCCATTGAAGCCGTCGAAGCAATTTCGACGAGATCCTGCGATGTCAGCGCCTGGGAATGTTCCAGAACCGGCCCCGCCACGGATATCTTGTCCTTTGCCAACTTGACCATCAGCTCGCGCGGGGCGTCGTCTTCGTGACAAACCCTCTTGGCCAGGATCATGCGCGTTTCTTCTTCAAGCTGCCCAAGAACTTTCAGAACGATGTCGCCAAAGAGCAAACTGATCTGTTCATCCCGATCATCACCAGCACCGACGAAAAGATCCGTAAGCGTCTTGATCAGGCCCTTTCGGCCCGATGGACTGGAATCCCTTGCCAGGTCAGCTAGCTTTGCAAGATTAAACATCAACTCTCCGACGCGCAGATCGCGTTAATGTACAGGCTATCAAACGTCTCTTAACATTACGCTACTGATGCTGTTGAGAGTTTGCTCAGATTTCAGGCAATTGTGTCGAAGCCGGTCAATATGACCAGAATTAGCCCTCTAAATGGGGGCATCGATTTTTTTTATGGCTTCATTGGTGATTTTCACACCTCCAGAAGAACAAGAACGAGCCTCGTTCTCTATCAATGCCTTACTTAATTTTTCACCAACGCGCACAACCATCGGACGTATTGCCACATTGCATTGCAGCACATTTTTTGCTTCGCTTCCTCGAATCCGTGTCTTAGTATCCAGCGGTCAAATAGAGGTAATCGGGAGCGGACAGATGACTATTGTACGAAACCTGAATGTGATTGCCTTCCTCGCAGCCTTTGCATTTTTGGCTGCAATCGTGGTTGGTGTCATTTAACCAACCTCAAATTTGCATGTGGTTAGAGGCCGCTGGCACGAAAGCGGACTCTTGAACCGGTTTTTACATAAAGAGATAGCCACATCGAAAGCCCGCCGCACCAGAAGGTGTCGGCCGGCAGTGGCTTGTGTATCGTCTGAAGTCAACGGTCAGTCTTTAGCACTGAAACCAACTGCAATTGCTCTGCTTGTTGAGCAAACAATTGCACTTGCAAGTCAATCAACGCAATTCTCGATTGCACAAGCATGCAGATCGGACGAAACTGAGTGATCCAACTGTCTCTGCGGTTTCGCCCAATCATTTATTCGGATCCCAGCGCAGGAAGACCTAAACCTGCAAGTGGTCAGGACCCAAAAGGCACTGCATCTCCGTCTCTCCTCCAAAATGCAATAATCGCTTCGCCATCGGGCAGCATTGAATTCTGGAGAAGAATTTTTCTCCATCGTGACGTTCCCGGGAAGTGAGGTATTACGTCGTTAGATACGATGGGATCCTTAGTCGGCGACATGCATGCCGATATTTCCTGTCGCCACCAGTTTGCCGGTTACCTCAAAAAGATGGAGATTGAACTTGGACGAAACGGCTGAATTTGACGAGCAATTCAATCTGAGAAAAAGACATCCCATCGCTCGACTTCATCTTCTCAAGAACGTGGTTCAAAGTCATTTCGTCCAGCGTATTCAAAAGTGTCAGCTTGACGTTAGCTATGGTGACAGCTCGGGGCAGATGGTGGACATTTTCCCGGCTATGAAAGCCGGCTCGCCGGTCTTCATGTTTATTCATGGAGGGTATTTTCGCGCACTCGACAAGCGACAATACCGCTACATTGCACAACCATTGGTGAAACTCGGTTACACAGTCGTTTTGGTCAACTATGACCTCGCGCCGCTAGTGAAAGTGTCTGACATCAACAGACAAGTACTTAAGTCTTTCCAGTGGATCAAAGACAATATTCGCCAATGGAACGGAGATCCTGATCGACTTGTTCTTTGCGGGCACTCGGTTGGCGCGTTTCTCGCTGCCAAAATTCTCGAAGAGGATTGGCCTGAAGGCAGTGGCATCAAAAAAGCGGTTCTGCTTAGCGGCCTCTATGATCTGGGGCCGATGAAACGATCCTTCCTCAACCGGGATCTTCACTTGAGTGATGCCGACGTTTCCAGCCTGAATGCCCGGCCCGAACTTCTGAAAGGACCGGTCGAAATACTTGTTGCCGTCGGCAGTGAGGAAACCGAGGAGTTTGTTTCACAATCTCGCAGATACAGCCAGGAACTAGAAAGCTCTGGGTTTCATAACGATCTGTGGGTGCTACCCGGGCTTAATCACTACACGGTGTCGAGATTGCTTTCCTATCAGCGCAGCCCCGTGTTGAAGTGGATGCATCGAAGAAACTAACATCGGTGCCGGACCTTCACCCGGCACCACACCATCTCCTTGTTCAAGCGGCAAGCTCCAACGTTTTGGTCAAGGCGGTTTCCCGGTTGGATGGATCCGACATCAACTGATCTGCTGCCACGATCACCACATCGGTTATGCCGATAAAGCCAAGCACATGTTTCAGATAATTGGCCGCATAGTCGATTTCCGATCCCACTTTGGTCCCACCGGAAGCGACGACCATATAAGCCTTTTTCCCTTCCAGAAGACCGACTGGCCCTGCCTCGGTATAACGGAAGGTTTCACGCGTACGGGCAACCAAATCTATCCAGGCCTTAAGGGTTGCTGGAACCGAAAAATTGTAGATTGGAGTTCCGATCACAATCGCATCGGCCGCCTTGAGCTCCCTGACGAGCATATCTGAAAGAGCAAGCTTTTCTTTTTGCAGTTCACTGCGCTCCTCGGGATCGGTAAAGTTTGCTCCTACCCATTCTTCATCCAGAAACGGCAACCCTTGAGATACGTCCCGCTTCAAGACTTTTGAGCCAGACACTTTATCTGCCAGTATTGAAACGAGGACTTCAGTCAGCTCGCGTGTTACCGAACCGGATTTTCGTGCCGACGCGTCAATATGCAGGATCGTTTTTGCAAGGGTACTCATTGGGGGGACTCCATCTATCTGCCGATCATTCACGGCCTCTTCCGTTCACATTTTCACAGATAGTATGGAGAAAAACTCCCAACTAGGTATATTTTAGTGAACAGAGTGTCGACATGAGTTTCCGCGGCAACGCTTTCCCGATGCCTCACCCACGTTCAGCTCAAAACGTTTCATAGTGAATCTGCGTTTCAGGTACGCCCAGGTCTTCAAGATCTGCTTTCACACCAACCATGAACGCTGCTGGTCCGCAAATGAAGTAGTGAGCGTCGGCGCGGTCCACCAATTGCGATATGAGCTCGGCCGAAACGCGACCTTCCTCATCAAAGTCCCGCCCTTGAATATCCGACGCAAGTGGGCGGCTATATAACGTTAGCAATTCGATGTTCGATCTGTTGTCCGCGAGCTTCTTGATCTCGTCACGAAATGGATGATGATTTCCATCCCGGGCACCATGAACAAACCAGACCGAACGATCTCCCTGTTCACGAGACACTTTGTGCAAGATGCTCAACATCGGCGTTACTCCAATGCCAGCACTAACAAGAACAAGAGGGCATTCTGCACATGTCATCATGAAATCGCCTGAGGGTTTGCGACTTTCAACAATTGAACCAACCTGCAGGCCGTCGTGCAGGAAAGTGGAAGCGAGACCGCCTTTCTCACGTTTTACAGAAATTCTGTACCGATTATCCAAAGGTGAACCGGACAAAGAGTATGTCCGATCAACCTTGCCGATTTGCCCAGGAATGTTCAACTCGATCGGCAAATGCTGACCTGCTTCGAAGACTGGTAGGTCACCACCATCTCTCGCTTCAAAGAGTAGCGACATGACATCGGCACTTTCCTGCCTTTTCTCCATCAAACGAAGAGTGCGTGCGGAATCGGCATCTTCTTGCCAACGCAGCTCCAACGCGGACGCAAGCTCGACAATTTCTTCAATTTCGAGCGTAACGAGTTGTCGAGCACCTGGAACCCGACTGACGATATCCGAGTTCCAGTCAATTGAGGCCTTTCCGGTGAGTTGCAACAGGCTGCCGGTTGAGAAATCCAGAAACAGAAAACCTGCCCTTGGATCAAGTGCCAGATTCCCCAGCGTGTTGTAGTGGTTGTTTCCAGCATAATCCGGAAACCTGATCCGGCGTTCGTCGAGAACTTCGACAAATCCACGCTCTCCACCGCGATGAGAAACGTCCATGCCATAGGCAAGGGTGTCCCCTTCACCACGGTATCCGCTGGCAATAAAAAAAGTATCTGCCGCCCCAATCCAGTCCTTCTGAAAAGCCGTTAAAGCATGTCCCCTGAACACCCTGATGGCTGGTTTTGCAGCATTCCTCCAATATTTTCGTTCACGAATGTACTGCGGACAATTCCCGAAAGACTGATCAACGGCGAAAGAGATTGAGTTGTCTGATTTGTCTTCAATCCGTCCGTTCACACGGTTCCTCCGGCGTGTTTCCAACTCTATTCCTAGAATGCCAACGTCTGCCTTTTCAACGAACGCGGCTTCGAGCGCATCTCCCTTCACGGGCACGCTTGTGATGGTCAGCCTGTCAGGTTCCGGCGATGTAACGAAGCCATCATTGCCCTCCAGCACCGTTGCCCAGGGTCGACCTTTTTCGTCTCGAGCAGACACGATCAGGAAAGGTTGCGCTTCATAGAACTCACGGTGCTGAGCGGGCATGTAATCGCGAATGACCTTGCGAGCCCATGTCTCGATTTCCTCAGCGCCCATTCTTTTCTGGATCTGGCGCTCGCCTTCATGAAATGGCGACAGCTGATCATCGTCAGCAATGCGGAATACAGACTCAACCATTTTGGTTTCCTCGCAGCCTGGTTCAATAAACTCTTGTTGGAAGTTCCACACGTGTCAGAATCCAATCTGCTGATCGGTAATGACCGTGCCGTAAGATCGTCCGCCTCCAGAGCCACTCCGGCCGGACTTCCGCCTGTTCCACCGCGACCAGTGCGCTGACGATCTTCACATTGACCTGATGTCGATTTCCTGTCGCAGAAACAGTCGTCTTACTGTCCGTGTTGATTGGAGGCCTGTTCTCAATCAACCGGAGAGGTGCCGCGGCACCTCCCTGGCGACATTCGGAAGTGCAATCACTCGTGTGTCAGGAACAGATGCAGGAAAGGAGCAATCAGGCAGCAAGTCCAACCGCTGTCGCCTGCATGGGCACGAATCCCTGAAGAGCCTCTATGCGCTCAAGCAATCCTCTGATGTTGGGATACGCTTCAAGCGACACATTTCCTTCTGGGGCATGTGCGGTGTAGCTGTAAATCGCAACATCAGCGACAGATGGACGGTTTCCAACCAGCCACGCTCGTCCCTTCAAATGTGCTTCAAGCCGTTCGAAGGCCTGATCCGCAATTGCCTTGGCTCGATTTGCGTCAAGCTGAGCGCCAAAGACGGTAATGAGACGCGCGGCAGCTGGTCCGTTTGCGATTTCGCCTGCGGCAAGGGAAAGAAACTTCTGTACTTCGGCCTCCGCGACCGGATCCGTCGGCAGCCAATCGGGCGCATACTTGCGTGCCAGATAGACGAGGATGGCATTGGAGTCAGCGATTGTGGCTTCACCGTCCTGAACGACAGGAACTTTTCCGGCTGGATTGAGCGTCAGGAATGGAGATTGCTTGTGTTCGCCAGCCAGGAGATCCACATCAACAAGTTCATAATTTACACCGGCCAGGCTCGCAAACAACTCAACACGGTGGCAGTGACCGGACAAGGGATGACGGTGAATAAGAATGGCATTGGACATTGCAGTTTCCTTTAGTCTGAACCTCTTGCGAAAATCGGATCCGTTGTCTCCGGCTCGCTCACTGCAATATACACACTCCTGAATTGGATATAATTGACCAGTTTATTCAATTATTATGTACACTTCATGGATAATTGATTGACATGCAGTCGAAAGGAAGCGCTTGGACAAGTTCGAAATGATGCGAGCATTTATTGCTGTTGCACGGGAAGGCTCGTTCACAAAAGCTGGCCGCAGGCTTGGGATCTCAACCAAGCTCGTCAGCAAATACGTGCAACAACTTGAAAATCAATTGCAGACGCAACTCTTCAATCGCACGACCCGCAGCGTTTCCCTGACCGATGTCGGAGCTGCCTATCTGGAACGGTGTCGACCAATCTTAGAACAGGTCGATGAGCTGGATGCCCTCGTTCGCGAGCGTCAGGGCGCTTTGGCAGGGCCAATCAGGATCACTGCTCCCACCGGTTTCGGAAGTACGCGTTTGACACAGGCCCTAATCCCTTTTCTGCGCCAGAACCGCGAAGTCGAGCTCGACATGAAACTTACCGACAATAGGGTTGCGATCGTCGAGGAAGGGTTCGACCTGGCAATACGAATTGGAGCTCTCCGGGATTCAACACTGATCGCTCGGAAGCTCACTGACATGCCTTTAATTCTTTGCGCTTCACCGGAATACCTGGATCGGCATGGTCGCCCACAGGATCCAAGGGCACTTTCCACACACGCCTGTCTTGTCGACAACAATCAACGGGAAATCAACGTCTGGCGTTTCAAGTCCGGAGCTCACGAACACGTTGTCAGGCTTAACGGGGCCATTCAAACCAACTCGCCGGGGGCACTTGCTCAAATGGCTATCGGAGGTTTGGGAATCACACGCTCTCCCTTCTATGCGGTGGAAGAGGCCTTGAATTCCAATCTGCTGGAGCATGTGCTTCCCAACTATAAGACCGACGTTTTTGGTCTTTACGCGCTGTATCCACCAAACAGACATTTAACACGCCGCGTTCGCGCTCTCATAGATTTTCTTGCTAGCGAAATGGGACGACAAGCCTAAGGTTCCAAGCAGATTGAAACACTTCACAAGTGACAGTTCCGAATTACAAACTATGAGGTGTTACACACCGCCAGACAGATCTAGGCCCTTTGCCCGACAAAGCGTCCTGCACCGTCTGGGGTTGGCAGTCGGGCGTGGTGGTTTGCGAAGATGGCAAGCCTGTCGGCAACCTCTGGGCCTGGCAGCGAGCTGGAGCGGGTCTTCAGATCCACATGCAGCAGCAGCGTCTCGACCGTGGCCGCCACCTGCCCCCCGGTACCTTTCAGGAAGTGGAAGAGCTGCATCTTCTTGCCTTCCCCCTTCAGAACCTGCGTCGTGATCGTCAGCCGGTCCCCCGCATGCAACTCGTCCAAATACCGGATGTGGTTCTCAACCGTGAAGTAGCTCCTGCCAGAGGCAACATAGTCGCCATCGGCCCCGATAAGCTCCATGAACCGGTCCGTTGCCGCCGCAGCAGCCTCCAGATAATGGGCCTCGTTCATGTGGCCGTTGTAATCCGTCCAGCTTTGCGGAACCTGCCGGTCCCCCGTCACCGGAAGCTCCGGATCGGCTTCAACGTTCAGATTGGCCTCATGCCGGTTGATCACCCCGCCGGCTCCACTGCCGCTCTTCTTCAGCGCCCGCATTATCCCGACCAGATTGTCGTCGCGCAGCCGCTCCAGATCCCGGATCGACAGATGACCGGACTGGGCATCCGATTGCCCGGCAATCAGGTCCACCAGCTCCTCGGTAAACTCCGGCACATCCATCAGCTTGGTCCAGGGCCATTCCAGGGCCGGGCCGAACTGGGCCATGAAGTGCTTCATGCCCGCTTCGCCACCCGCGATCCTGTAGGTCTCGAACAGGCCCATCTGCGCCCACCGGATGCCGAAGGCCATGCGGATCGCCTCGTCGATCTCTTCGGTCGTGGCAACGCCGTCCTTCACCAGCCACAGGCTCTCCCGCCAGACCGCCTCCAGCAGACGGTCGGCAATATGCGCATCGATTTCCTTGCGCAGGGTCAGCGGGAACATGCCTATGTCGCGCAGGATCTGCGCGGCCTTCCCGGTTTCAGCCGCATCGCCAACCAGCTCGACCAGCGGCAGCAGGTAGACCGGGTTGAACGGATGGGCGACGATGGCCCGTGCGCCCTGGCTGTTGAGTTCCGACGGCTTGAACCCGGAGGTCGAGGAGCCGATGACCGCGCCTGACGGAGCCAGCTCCGACAGGCTGCCCAGCACCTTGTGTTTCAGGTCCAGCCGTTCCGGAACACTCTCCTGCACCCAGTCCGCCCCGGCGGCCGCTGCCGCCAGATCGTCATGGAAGGTCAGTGCGCCTTCCTCCGGCAACAGCCGGTCATAGAGTGCAGGCAGGCTGCGGCGGGCATTGGCGATCACCTCGCCGATCTTGCGTTCCGCCTCAGGGTCGGTGTCGTAGACCGCCACATCCCAGCCGTTCAGGAGAAAGCGCGCTGCCCAGCCTCCGCCGATGACACCGCCGCCGACTATCGTTGCCTTCATGCCGGAGCCCTCTTTGTCAGCCCAAGCCGGTCACGCACATCCTGCGGACCGATGATCCGGGCGCCCATTCCCTCGATCACCTTGACCGCCTTTTCCACCAGCTGGGCGTTGGTCGCCAGGACACCCTTTTCCAGGAACAGGTTGTCTTCCAGTCCGACCCGCACATTGCCGCCGGCCAGCACCGCTGCCGCCGCAAAGGGCATCTGATCGCGGCCGAGGCTGAAGGCGGACCAGGTCCAGTCGTCCGGGATGGCATTGACCATGGCCATGAAGGTGTTCAGATCGTTCGGCGCGCCCCAGGGCACGCCCATGCACAGCTGCACCAGCGCCGGCGCAGCCAGCGTGCCTTCCTTGACCAACTGTTTGGCGAACCACAGGTGGCCGGTGTCGAAGGCTTCGATCTCCGGCTTGACCCCGAGCTCGGTCATCATGGCGCCCATGGCCCGCAGCATGCCCGGCGTGTTGGTCATGACATAGTCGGCTTCGGCAAAGTTCATGGTGCCGCAATCGAGCGTGCAGATTTCCGGCCGGCATTCGGCGATATGGGCCATGCGCTCGGACGCACCGATCATGTCGGTGGCGGCCGCGTTCACCGGAAAGGGCGCTTCGGTGGAGCCGAAGACAATGTCGCCTCCCATGCCGGCGGTCAGGTTCAGCACCACGTCGACATCGGCGGCGCGGATCAGCTCCGTCACTTCCCGGTAGAGATCCAGCCGGCGTGACGGTGCTCCGGTTTCCGGGTCGCGCACATGACAGTGCACAACGGCAGCACCGGCCCTGGCCGCGTCAATGGCGCTATCGGCAATCTCGCGCGGACTGCGCGGGACATGCGGGGACTTGTCCTGCGTCCCGCCAGATCCCGTCACCGCACAGGTCACAAATACATCCCGGTTCATCTGCAAAGGCATTGGTCTACTCCTATCGGCCCTTCCAGACCGGGTCGCGTTTTTCGGCAAAAGCTCTCGCCCCTTCCAGCTGGTCTTCGGACCGGTAAAGCCTTTCAACAGTCTCAAACTGGCTCTTGGTGATGCGGTTCATTGCATCTTGAAATTTCATGTCTTCGGCTTCCCGAACCACTTCCTTGATCGCCGCATAAACAAGCGGGGGTCCTGAGGCCAACAGTTGAGCAAGTTTGCGAGCTTCACTCATCAGATCGCTTTGAGAGTAAACGTGATTGATCAGGCCCCATCGAGCTGCTTCTTCCGCGTCAATCCAGCGACCGGTCAACAGCATTTCCATGGCAATATGATAAGGAATTCGCTTCGGAAGTTTGATACTTGCCGCATCGGCGACGGTTCCAGACCGGATTTCAGGAAGTGCAAAAGTGGCATGCTCTGCCGCGAGAATCAGGTCTGCTGACAATGCAAGCTCGAGCCCGCCACCGCAACAGATGCCGTTAATCGCCGCAATGACGGGCTTGTTGAGACCACGTAGTTCCTGAAGCCCGCCAAAGCCCCCTTTTCCATAGTCTCCGTCAACTGCGTCACCCGCTGCAGCCGCCTTTAAGTCCCAACCCGGGCAGAAGAACTTTTCACCCGTTCCTGTAACAATCGCCACTCGCAGATTCGGGTCGTCTCTGAACTCGGTAAATACGTCTCCCATGACGCGACTTGTCGCAAGATCAATTGCATTTGCCTTCGGACGATCAAGTGTTACTTCGAGAACGTGACCATCTTTTCTGGTCTTGATTGGATCACTCATCGATTGCCTCTCCACATTTGATCAACGCATCCACCGCGATTGCAAAGTCCCGACCGCATAGCAGAGGATTGATTTCAACTTCCTCGACCGCGGCCGACATGGCGTAACTCTGAACAGCCATCACTGCATCGATGATTGCATCAAGGTCACATTGGGGCCTACCTCGATAGCCAGCGAGGACACTTGATATTTTCAACTTGCCAAGTTCATCCCTCACCTCTGACCGGGATGCTGGCAGCACCATTGAGACACTGTCCTGAAGCAGCTCTGTCAAAACACCTCCCGCCGCCAGGGACAAAACGAGGCCATGCGCCGGATCTCGCACAACACCGACCAGAAGCTCAGCACAGCCACCAGTCACCATTTCCTCTACAAGGAAACGATCAGCTGGCATGGAACTGGCCGCTTCGGAAACCTCTTCGCCGGACATAAGGTTGAGAGAAACTGCTCCGGCTTCAGTCTTGTGCGCAATTCCAAGCCCCTTTAAGGCCACCGGAAAGCCAACACGTTCGGCAACTGACACAGCATCGTTTGCACTGTTTGCCTGAACGCTGACGGGTATCCGCACCCCATGTTTCTGCAAGGCGATTTTCGCTTCGCCTTCCGAAATCGTCATCGACTTCCCGACTGTCTTGGGAACATGGATCATTTCTGAAGGCAACTCCTCAGGAACTGAAGAAACCGCAGCGATCGCCGACATGGCTTCCTCCATTCCACAAAGAGGAACAACTCCCTTCGCCACGAGTGTTGCGGCAACGTCTTCGGGCAAGGTTTCCGGAAGAGTACTCAGCACCGCCATGGGTTTCCCAGTTGCTTCGACGGTGATCTCGATGGAGGCGAGCACTTTCACCCATTCATCTTGTGAGCATCGATCGGCACGCGGAAAATCCAGTACGACGATTCCAAGTGATAAATCCCCTTGCATCATCGCAGTAAAGGCTCGGCTCATTGCCTCGACGTCGCCCCAAATGTAGGTGTGGTAGTCCAAGGGATTGGCAAGTGCCACCTTGGGGCCGAGAACAGTTTTGAGATTTGCTTTCTGCCGGTCATCAAGCTCCGGAAAGTTCACTCCTCGCTCGAATGCCATATCTGCAATAAGGCTCGCCTCCCCTCCTGAGCAGGACATTGAGGCAAGACGGGCATCCGGCAGGTAACCTGTAACATGCACCAGCTTGAGCGTTTCCAGCAACACAGGGAGACTGTCGACCTGCGCAATCCCCAAACGCCTGAAGAGGGCTCTTGCTCCAGCCACTCCCCCTGCAAGCGACGCAGTGTGCGAAACTGTTGCAGTTTTAGCTTGTTCCGATTTGCCAACCTTCAGGGCAACCAGCGGCTTCCGAAGCGCCCGAGCCTTTCGAGCGAATTGCTCAAATCTGCGCAGATCATCAATTCCTTCGATATGGAACCCGATGGCCGTTACGCGATCATCATGCAGTAAGGCTTCACCGATATCGGAAAGACCGATCTGCGCCTGATTTCCAACCGTCAGAAAGTAAGCAATAGGCAGGCCCCGCGCCTGCATAGTGAGGTTCAAAGCAATATTCGAGGATTGCGAAATTATGGCTACACCTCGAGAGACTGACGCTGCCCCATGCTGATCCGGCCAAAGCATCGCCCCATCCAGCGCATTGATGAAACCGTAGCAGTTGGGTCCAAGGATGGGCATATCGCCCGCCGCAAGCACCAACTCTTCCTGCAAGCTATGACCGTCTTCAAGCTCTTGGGAGGCTTCACGAAAACCCGAAGCGAAGCACACTGCACCGCCCGCCCCGATTGCCGACAACTCGCGAACGATGTTCACCGTCATATGTCTGTTGACACCTACAAATACTGCATCCGGCACAAAAGGCAGGTCGTCAATCGACTGGACCGCCATGCATCCCCCGACTTCACTCCGCTTTGGATGAACCACGATGAGATCGCCGAGAAATCCACTTTTCCTGCATTCGCGAACGACATTTTCACACCACGTTCCACCACCGATAACCACCACGGATTTTGGTCGAAGCAAGCGATCGAGCACCTGCATCTCTATGCTCCAAGTGGCCGGAAGATATCCCGGCTGATGATGTGACGCTGAATTTCGCTGGTTCCATCCCAAATTCGCTCGACTCGAGCATCGCGCCAAAAGCGCTCGATCGGGAAATCATCCATGAGGCCCATTCCTCCATAAATCTGCAGCGTTGTATCGGTAACCCTCGCCAGCATTTCGGTCGCAAAAAGCTTTGCGCTTGCAATTTCGCGGTTTGCCGGCAGATCTTGATCCAGTCGCCAGGCACCTGCCAACGTCATCCAGTCCGCCGCATCTATTTCGGTAATCATATCAGCAACTTGGAAGCCAACCCCCTGAAATTTCGCGATTGATTGACCGAATTGCCTGCGTTCAACCGAATAACTTACAGCGTGATCAAAACACCGGCGTGCCCGACCAACACTCATGGCCGCCACGGTCAATCGAGTGGCGTAAAGCCAATCATTCATGACGTCGAAACCACCGTCGATCTCTCCCAAGATCTGACGGCCTGGCAGGCGGCATTTGTCGAAGTAAAGAATGTAATTCTTGTAGCCCCGATGGCTGACAGAGTTATAGCCCTCTCGGACTTCAAAACCCGGAGTTCCACGATCCACGAGAAAACACGTAATTCTCTTTTTCGGACCCTTCGGGGTGTCGTCGACGCCCGTTGCCACAAACACAATGAAAAAATCGGCATGCTCAGCACCGGAAATGAAATGTTTGGAACCGGAGATCACCCAATCTCCGCCATCACGGACCGCCTGGCACTTCATCCCTCGCACATCTGAACCTGCGTCGGGTTCAGTAATTGCCAGGGCGTCCATCTTTTCACCGCGCACAGCAGGTAGCAGGTAGCGTTCACGTTGGTCATCTTTACAGGCCATCAGGATGTTCTGAGGACGTCCAAAGAAATGCGTCAAAGCCATGGAGCCTCTTCCGAGCTCACGTTCCACCAAAGTGAAATCCATGTGACTGAGTCCCGCCCCCCCGACTTCCTCGGGAAAATTGCAGGCATAGAAGCCGAGATCGATGCATTTTTGCTTGAGCTCTTCCCCAAGCCCCACGGGAACTTGACCTGTTTTTTCCACACTGTCTTCGTGGGGATAGATCTCGTTTTCAACAAAAGAGCGCACCGTTGAGACGATCATCTCTTGTTCTTCGCTAAGTCCAAAATGCATCGGACACCTCCTCTTGCCTCAGCTTCGCAAGAGTGAGACAAGTCGAAGGACTAAATTGTGCAACTTTGGTGTAAAATCATGCAAACTTCGGAAAAATCTGAACGAACGCAGTCTATCTGTGTTCTGCTGTTCGAACGCTTTTCCAATCACTGCCTTGCAAACGCGATCGAGCCATTCCGTGCGGCTAATACAATCGCGCATCAAGATCTGTACTCTTGGAAACACATCAGTCTGAACGGCGGAACGATAAGCTCTTCAAGCGGCCTGCCGGTTGAAACACTGTCATGGGCTGAAGCAATGCCCAGTGGGGATTACCTTTTCGTAATGCCGAGTTACGGCTTTTCCGAGTATGCAACACCGAGAACCAACGAAATCCTGCGAGCTGCAAGAACACGCTTCTCAACGCTGGTAGGCATGGATACAGGCGCGTGGCTTCTGGCCACAGCGGGTCTTCTCGACGGACGTCGCGCTACGATTCATTGGGATGAATACACCCGTTTTTCCGAGACTTTCCCGAACGTTGACGCCGATGAGAATCGTTTTATCATTGAACCCGGCCTAGCGACATGTGGTGGAGCTTCCACGGCCTTTGAGCTAACGCTTGAGTTGATCAAGAACCACCACAGTCCGATGTTTGCACTAGAAATTGCAGCACTTTTTATGCATGGCGACAAACTCGAAATGCATGACCCTTTCCAGAGGTTGTCTTCCGACAGACTTGTTCGCCGTGCAACCGCATTGATGCGCCGGACGATCGAGCAACCTTTGCCCATCCCAGAAATTTCCAAGCGACTTGGCGTAGATCAACGATCACTCGAAGACAACTTTCAACACGAGATGCGGTTGACGCCAAGTTCTGTCTACAAGTCAATTCGCCTTCGTGAAGCCCGTCGGCTAGTCGAGTTGACAACGTTGAGCATTGCCGAAATTTCAGAGCGTTGTGGGTATCAAAATACAAGCGCGATGACCCGTGCATATCGCCTTGAATTCGGGCAACCTCCGAAGGCTCACCGGCAATCACTCTAATTCTTACCACTGCACAATTGGCCCCGGGATACTGACCGAAAGCAGAATCAAACGGCACCCTGTTTCTCCATCTTTCGAGGAAGATTTCCTTGACATGTTCGTTCAATCCGTTGCCGATTACATCAAGAGATAGCTAACGCCACTTTTAGATTGTTTCATTGTGTTTTCGAAAACCAACCACATGAATGCACGCCGTGTCCGGGTGGAACGGTATGTTTGAATCAGTTCGTTTTGGTCTTCTGATTGTCCTCTTGGTCTTTGCGGCTACTGCAGCGCTCGCGCAAGCTGATCCAATCCCCAACTATATGGGGTCAGAATCCTGCGAAACCTGTCACCAGGCAGAAGTGGAACCCTGGCAGCGGTCCCATCATGCGAAGGCTTGGATGAATCCTACCCAAGAGACTGTAGATGGAAACTTCAATGACGCGATCTTCACTCACAAGAACAGAAAAACCCGCTTTTTTCGAACCAGTGAAGGCTTTTTCATCGAGACCTCGGACATCATCGACGCCCCACAAACCTACAAGGTTGTGGGAGTAGGAGGAATTGCCCCTCTACAGCAGTACCTGATTGAAACAGAACCCGGACGACTGCAGTCCTTTGACGTCGTTTGGGACCAGGAAAACAAAAGCTGGTTTCACCTGTATCCTGACCAGTTGCTTAAGCCGGAAGACGGCTTTCACTGGAGCGGTCCGTACAAGAACTGGAACGCCAGGTGTGCGGAGTGTCACGCCACCGGTTTCTCTAAAAACTACAGTTTGCGCAATCGGCAATACAAAAGTGCTCACGTTGAGATTGGGGTCGGGTGCGAGGCTTGCCATGGTCCTGGAGAAGCGCATGTTTCATGGGCAGAGAACCAATCCCAACCTGCAGATTCACGGTTTCAGGGGCTCTCGCAAAAGGGCTTTCCCCTAAGATTTTCAGGATCTGAACCCGAAGTGGAAATTCAGCAATGCGCGGGATGTCATTCTCGAAGAGAACCATATCAGGACGCCTCGCCCGTCCCGGGGACACCCTTCCACGACAGTTACAGATTGGCATTGCTACGTGAAGGGCTCTATCACCCAGACGGCCAGATACTCGACGAGGTGTACGTTTATGGGTCTTTCCTGCAGTCAAAAATGTATGCCGAAGGTGTCAGATGCACAAACTGCCATGACCCGCATAGCGCTCAATTGAAAGCCACGGGAAACGCGCTTTGCACCCAGTGTCATTCAACTGCAGGCAATTCTGACTTTCCATCGCTTTCGCCAAAAATGTACGACGCCCCCTCCCATCACTTTCACGAGACCGGCACAGAGGGCGCTCAATGCGTTTCCTGTCATATGATTGAACGAACCTATATGGGAATCGATGGCCGCCGAGATCACTCATTTAGAGTTCCTCGACCTGACTTGAGCGTGACAATTGGAACACCTAACGCCTGCAATGATTGTCATCAGGATCAAACTCCGGACTGGGCAGCAGAAGAACTCGAAAACAGGTTCCCCGATAGCAAGCACCGTACAAGGCACTTTGGTGAATCGTTTGCTGCGGCAAGAAATAGCCCCGCGAACTTGAGAGATGAGCTGTTGGACATCGCTTCTCAGTCGACGTTTCCTGCGATCGTTCGCGCAACCGCCCTTGACCTGTTGGGGCGGCAGGCAACTGCAGATCTGGCAAACCAGGTTGCTCCCTTATTGGACGATGAAGACCCGTTGATAAGGGCGGCAGCAATCACCCTTCAGGAACAGGCTCCAAGTAGCCTGCGAGCTGAGCGGATCGCGCAAGCGCTCGAAGATCCAGCAAAGGCAGTTAGAATTGCGGCGGCACGTCAGCTTTTGACTTTGCAGAGAAGAAATCTTCCTGAAAGTGCGGCCTCAACAGCAATGAAGGCATCAAAGGAGTGGCAATTGTCTCTGGCCGCCAAATCCGATTTTCCGGAGACACATATGGTACTCGGTGGTGCTGCGCTTGCGATGCGAAACGTTGCAGCTGCGATAAACGCCTTTTCGGAGGTGACAGAACTCGATCCGCAACTCGTTCAGGCCTGGACAATGCTTGTCCAACTTCATTGGTCTCGACGAGATTTTTCAGCGACAGAAACCACTATTCAAAAGGGACTGGCCGCGAACCCCGGCGACCCTAATCTGCTCGAGTTGAAAATACAGTTTCTTGCACAATGAGCAAATAACGGAAATTGATCGTCACGGTGAATGTTTCAGTTGCTCAAACGAGAAGATTTGGCTTCCCCTTCAACGCACAATTACCCTTTACTCTAAGCAAGTAAATTTCGCTGAAAATCCTACCCCGTTGACCAGAAAGCATTTGCATTCATGACGTTGGCAGTTGAGTTGCACTGATTGTTGATTAGCTCTCCTGTGGAAGCTCATCCAGAGGAACGATCACCGACAGGCCTAGACCGCCGGTCACCGCTTCAAAGTGTGTTCTTCCGGTCTGTCCGCCGGCATCTACCGAAACAGTCAGTTGCCCCAAGAGTGCGGCGATATCGACGGCGGTATAGCCCTGCAGGTCCGGAACCTGTTCGCCGGTCATGTAGGCCTTGAACGCGGCTGCGACCCAGGAGTGCAAACCGTAGTGGGTTGCTGGATCCACGCCGCTCACCGACAAGGGAACCGCGAAGCCCGCGGTAAGCCCTAATGCTGCGGCCATTGCGCTGGCGGCCGGGACCATCGCGGCCGGTGCGATCACGACCAAGGAATGCGGGTAAGTCGTCATAGTGTCACCCCTGTTTTCTCTGCGATGTGTGCTTCAAGTTTCGCGCGATCTTCGTTTGAAAGTGCGCCGTTGTGGAACACGACGCTGTAAATATCGGCAACGCCGGGATGCGACCCGCTGAAATCCGTACCGATTGTCATGGCTTTGTAAGCGTTCGTGCCTGCGTTCCCGACCAGTTCAACCCCGCCGTCATATCTGATGTAGGAGCTTTCACCCTCCCAATGCGTGGTGATGACCTGTGCGGTTGATGTGGTCTTGCCGGTTTTACCACCAGCCCAGTTCCCCGCGTACTGCTGTACGTAATGGGTGCCGAGAGTGAGGATATGGCGCTCTACACCGCCCATACCGTCGAAGAACCTGCCTGTGTCCCCTACCCGTGCACCAAGTGCGGCAACATTCGGCTGATAGTAGACGGTAGCGCCACTGACCTTCAGGCGGTCGTCTACGCCGTCGAATTCGAGCTTATAAAGCTCCCCCACTTTTCGAAGAACCGGGCGCGCTGCATCGGACGGGGCAGTCAAATAGAGGCCTCGAGCCTTGTCTTTGATGGTTCCAACGATGCCGTCAACTTGGGCCAGGGTTGTGGCGCTTGCCCCTGTCGTTTCCTGCCACATGGTCGAAAGGTCGGAGGGATCCAACCAAATGGCTGTATTGGGCAGATCAAGAGGGGACCAGGGTGCCGGATTGGAACCAGGCGGCCCGATCATGGCTGCGGCCGACGCCGACAGCCCTAGTTCAAAGTCCAAATCCATTGTCCTTATACCTGTTCAACATACGCAACCTTGTCACCTTCGCTGCATCCCAAAGGCATCGCCTGGCCAACACCCAGGAACCAGCGCGGAGAAGCGTTCGGATTGGGGACTTTGCCAAAGGCGACATAGAGCGGAACGTCACCAGAGTTCGCAATCCTGGCGAAGCTTTGCGGACCGGCCACGCTGTTTGATGGGGTGTTCGCAGCCGTCAGGGTTTCAGAGGTCGCTGCATTGGCATCAAGTGCCGGCATCGCAGTGCCGTTCACGGATCGGCCCGAAGCCGGGGAAAATGTAACTTCCAGTTTGGCAGCCATGGTTCAGGCTCCTTTCTGTTCATTGGCCTGTGGCGGATCCTTGCCCGCCTCACTTCAGTCCGGTGAAAATCTTGTAGAGCCCGGCCAGTGCCAAGGCCCCGATTATCGTATTGATGGCCTTGCCCTTGACGCTTGATGTGCCTTTGCGCAGATCCCGCAGAAAGTGCATATCCTTCTGAGCTTCGAATGGGTGTTCCAGGTCGACGCCGAGAGCGCGCAGCACTTCCTGTGCGGCTTCCCGCCCGCCTTCTTTGCCGCCTTCCTTGGCGACCTCGCGCAATTCGTCTTCAGTCACGCTCTTCCCCTGCAAAGCCGGTCACGAGTTTGTCGTACCACTGGCCGCACCGTCTCACGCGGGCATTGGCGCGACCAAGCGCCTGGTCTGTCCGGAGCAAAGCAACGTCCAGAGGCTCCCCGATCCGGACGCCTGACCTTTCGCGCAACCGGCAATCTGTCGGATAAGGCGGCAACTCTTTGGTTGCTTCCGTTTCGCCTTGGGCCGCGGCGGCGACCTGCAACCGTTCGTCAACGGTTCCGCAGGCGGTCAACAAGGCCAGGCTGCACAACGCAACCGGCCTCAACAGTCGAAACATAGTGTTCCAGCTCCTGTGTTGCGGCTTCCGCTTCCGCGTTGGCCATTTCGATTTCTGTTTGAAGAAAGCGCCGCGCCCCATCGGTGACGGCCTGGCGGCGTTTGAGCTCTTCGAGCTGAACCCGTGCCGCGGTCAGCTCGACCTTGGCGACATACTCAACCACTGCACGCTTTACCGCGCTGGTCTTGTCGACCTTGTGCCAAATAAAAAGGCCGCCCAGAACGGCGGCAATGGCAAACACTGTGCGAGCGGTTCGGCTCTGGAGGATCCAAGCAGCCGCCCCGATCATTTCAGGCCTTCCAGGCAAAGCCTGTGTTCTGCCGCCCGGCGGTTCACAAGCCCCTTGATGGTGCGGCCGCCCGCCTTGTTGAACCACTTGGCAGCGTTGCAAGCGCCGCGAATGTCTCCGCGGTTGAGCCGCTTACGTGCCGTCGATCGGCAAAACGCTCCTACCCCGATATTGTAAGTCAGGCTGACAAAGGCGACATAGGACTTGCCAGGAATGGCGCCGGGGTTCTTCAGGCACTTGCGCATTCCTGCTTCATGCTTTCGCAGCGAGCGCATCAACATTGCATCGCATTCGGCCTTTGTGTGCTTGTCCCCCAGCTTCACCCCGTAGGTTTCGCCGTAACAGACAGTAGGCACCCCCACAACGTCACGATAAGCGTTCAGGCGCAGACCTTCCCAGGTTCCGACAAGCACGATTGCAGCCGCGCCAACGGTCCCGACCAGGCGGGTTTTACGTCCCATCTTTGTAATTCCTCTGTGCGAGAAGGCGGGCGACGAATGCGCCGGCAGTGGAAAGAGCCGAAAGAAACGCCAGGCGCCCCGGCTCGATAAAATCACCCATGAAGGGCAACGCGACTTCCGCGCCCGACAACAGCGCGGCAAGCATCATGAGGCGCACGCTCCACGCTCTGCGCAGAACGCGGCGCCAGTTCGTAACGAGTTTCATTGTTGGGATCCTTAACCAGGTGCGGCCAGGTACATGACAAGGATCAGCGCCCACCAAAGAGCACCAACCAGCAATTCGGAAAGAGTGTTGCCCCAAGTAGTGCGCCAGCGGAGTTCGTAAGCCCCTACCCCGAGCAGACCGAACGGAACCGCGGCAAAGCCGAGCCAGGGAGAAGCCCCAGACCACGCAGACCAAGCGGCCAGCATCGGCAAGACAAAGGCCCCCAGACGAAAGAACATTGCGGCATAGTCAGAACCGAACGAGAGAGCGTCTATCACCCTCACGAACAGGTCGTTTCGCCGCGGATCATTCCTTTGCTGATCGTCATGCCGGTGCAGATCGAACCAAAGCCCCCAGCCAGGCGCACCCCAGAAGAGGAAACCAAGGAAGACCACAAGGCCAAGTTCCAGGCTCAACAGAGATCCGGCCAGCCCGCCGACGATGGCCGCCACATAATACAGCGCTCGACCTGGAAGGCGGTCCGTCAAGCTGGACATGCCCCCGCCGCGGATCCGGTTGAAGATCATCAGCACCGGCAACGCCACAAGCCAGGAGAGAAGAGAGGAAAGCATGAGTGTCCTTTCAGGCACAAAAAAACCGCCTCAAGGGCGGCACTTGCGGGTGTGATTGTCAGGCAGAATTACGCGGCCCAATAAGCCTCATTGGTCGCGAAGTCGAACGGCCGGGGATCCATGGCCTCAAGCGCGTTAGACGCCGCCCGAATGCCCTTGATCTTGTCCCATATGGCTTGCCCTTCGGCCACTTCCGCTTGTTCTTCGGCCGTCCAGTTGTCGACGCCCTTCAATGAGAGTTCAGCCGCCCGAGCAGTGAGATTGCGTTGATACCACTCCGGGGCAACTTCCAGGATACGGCGGGCCGCTTCGGCCTTGATCAACTCGGCCGCTGGCTCCGGCGGCACCCAGTCCGAAATCTTGCCGCCAGTATTCAGCCATTGTTGCGCAACAATTCTAACTTTGTTTTCGTTTGAATTGTCCACCGGCTCTTTGAAGACTGGCTTTTGCGCTTCCGTGGCATTCCCGGCGGCAAAATCAACCTCCCATGCCTCGAAACGAACGGTGTATTCGTCCCATGCCTTGTTTACCTTCGCGAGGAACGCGGCCTTTTGAGCGGGAGTTGGGGGGTTGATCCCATACGGGATTTCTTCAAGCGTGCCGTTTGCATGCCTAACTTGAAGATGGACGATCGCGCTTAGGAACTGAGTGTCTTTTTCCGCAAGGTCGGTCCCGCCGTGGGGCTCAATCGCAAGAACTTTCACAATTTCCATTATGCCACCCTCTGAAAGATATTGCCGTTTCCGCTCGGACCGCGACCACGCGAACGCCAAGTTCCCGACAGGGTGCTGCCGTCTCCTTGACCATGGTTGTAGTCCCAATTGCCTGAGTTCTGCTTGATGGTTGCTGCGGTGTTCCGCCCGTAATACGGAGAGGAATTGTTGGTAAAAACAATGTGTCCTATAGGAAAGTTGGTTTCTGAAGCGCTTGACCCGTCGTAGACCAGCGCAAGCTTGTGCAGTCCGCCGTCGTTTTCTTCCATCACCTGGGCGTTAGCGCTGTCATCCCAACGGAACGTGCGGCTTGTGTTTGAGTTGTCGTCATAAAAATGGATATCGGCGTCACCGCCGCCATTCTTGCCAACCGTAATGTCACCGCCCTGCACATTCAGGTCACCCGTTAGCGTCAACGTTCCCGACATTGTGTCATTGCCATCCGAGCGGACAAACTGCGAACTATCCAAGCCGTCCAGAGTTCCGGCGTTATAGCTGGTCGAACCGGTCGGGCCTTGCGGGCCTTGCGGACCCTGTGCGCCCGTATCCCCTTTTGCAGCGAGCAAACCCCAATCATCTGACGACGTACTTGGGTTCTGACCAACATTGATGCGAAGAGAAATATAGGACGAACCGTTATAGGTCACCGTTTCGTCCGCGGCATAGGTAACGCCAGATGACCACATACCCCGATAGGTCAAGCCGGGGTCGCCCTGATCACCTTTCACCCCTTGCGCGCCGGTCGGGCCTTGGATGCCCTGATCGCCCTTTGGCCCCTGGATGCCTTCCGGCCCCTGTATCCCCTGCGGTCCTTCCGCTCCCTGGATGCCCTGTTGTCCCTGTAAGCCACGCTCACCTTTAGAGGCAACAATATCCCATTCTGCGGCGGCATCCGCTGGGGTGACGTTTGTATGATCGGCCACACAAACAAAATACGCGCCGTCATAAAACACCGTGTCGTTGACAACGTAGGCAACCGCGTTCGACCAGGTGCCGCGATGGTTCATCCCGACAGGTCCCGCCGGTCCCTGGATGCCTTGAGGTCCTTGCAGGCCTTGAGGACCACGGCCGAACGGAACGCCAACCGACCAGGCGCCCACCGCATTGGACAGCTTCCAATATACAATCCCGGCCTCTGTATCGAGATACGAGAAATTCGCCGGTTCCGCATTGTAGGCGGCGCGATCGGCAGTCAGTCCGGACGCATCCGGATCGAATGCCTTACCCACAGGACCTTCGGGGCCTTGTGGTCCCTGCGGACCGATCGGGCCTTGCGCGCCAGTCGGGCCGGTCGGACCTTCCGGGCCTCTTGGGCCTTCCGGGCCTTGCAAGCCGGTCGGGCCTCTAGGGCCTTCATAGCCAACCGGTCCCCGTTCCCCTTGTGGCCCTTGTGCACCTTGTGGGCCTTCCGCACCTTGCGGCCCAGCCGGTCCAGCGTCCCCAATCGGCCCCTTTGGACCCTGGGCGCCAGGCAGGGAAGCGATCTCAAGCACCTGTTGAAGCGTCGGCACGTCGGTGTTTTCCGCCGCTTCAATCCCACCGATCAGTCGACGGCCGTCCAGATCAAAGCCGCCGTTTTTCTCGATCAAGGCACGGGTGGCAACCGACTGCATGTTGATCGCAGTCCGATCCATAGCCCTTTCCATCACGGCCGGGTCAATTTCACCACCGGCAAGGCTGTAAGGCTGGTCAAACTCACTGACCAGCAAGACCGTCAGGGTTTCACCTGCCTGCAAATCCGCCGCGGTAAAGTGAACCGCACCGATTGCAAAGTTCCCGCCCGTGAAAGTCCAGCTTCCGGGGGATTGCTGGTAAGTCCAGACGGTTTGACTTCCATTGCCATCCGTATGGATCACCTGAAGGTTGGTTTCATCGACAAACTGAAAAGGCAAGTCGACACGTTCGGTCACGCCGTCACCCTGGATTTGGGCGCGGCCTTCCGTCAAGGCTGCTACTGTCATAGAAATCTCGTTAGTTGTTTGCGGCACACGCCGCTGATGAGTGTCTTTGATTGATCGAACTAGATGTTGCCGGCAGCAACCACACTTTGACGTCACCGCATTTCGTCTGCTTGCGTGACAGAGGGTCCAACTAGCATCGTACCCTACGCGGTGGATATGAGGCTGTTCGTAGGCTTTGATCAGCAATGTGCGTTTGCAATGTTTTAGCCGCAGAGGATCGTAGACTTACGTCAGTTCTGCGAAAACGTCCTCTCAAGAGAACCAAAGTCGTTGGATTTAGAGTGACAATCTAACCGACACCAAATTGCAACGGCTCAAGCACACGCAAACCGTCAACAATACTCGGATCGATCCCGTCAAGTTCGGCAAGAACTCCGAAAGCAATGCTGACTTCGACAGTGTCCGAATTGTCCAACTGCTTGAGGAGGTCTCAGATACTTGCCCTGAAAAACGCCTTTGCTGTGCGGCATTCCCAGGTCCAAGGCGTCTCAGTCTGTTTCACTGTCATCCAGATTGGCGATTGCACTGACGAAGTTCAATTGAGTTTGCCGTCACTGAAGATTGCAAATCGGTCTACCCGACACGTGAAAGGCCTGCGCCGGAAATTCCGCAACTTCTTGCCTTCAACGTTGTCAGGCAATGGATCTACTTGCAGGTCACAACGCGCTCTGGGGCCTCAGTCAAAAAGACTGTGCGAGGAGAAAAGCACAGTGGAATGAGTTTCAGACTGATGTGCAATTTGCGCTACAGGCCCTCACTCAATTGACGTTATCCGCTTGGATATCAGCATTCTCCTGCTCATTCTGGAGAAGCTCCAGATACTGCTTGGTCATTCTTCTGAACGCATAGACCCGCTTGGTTGGTTCAAATTCACCATAGGGTGTTGGTTCTGCCTGAGTCACAAATTCAAAATCGAAGGAATGAACAGTAGAGAGTTTAGCAAGCTCGATAGCACCTTCGAAGAACCGTTCAAAATCATCGACAATGTCTTCAAGAATTTCCCGAATTACGCTATAGCTTCAGTCGAAAGCGATCACCAGTTTCCAACTCGCCTCTGCTTCTCCAAATTCAAGAAATGCTTCAACCAGGTTGCACGTTACCTTGTCCAGTAAGGCATCACACAAGATTTGCTGGCCATAAAACAGCTCTTCGAGTTCCAGTTTCATGATTTCAGGTTCTCCAATTCAGGCGGTACGGCACGATGCTTGGAGCGGACCAGCCCTTCACGTGATGCAAGCAATCCAGAACTCGTTCTGCAGCATACAATGGCGAGGAATTTGAGAGGTGTTACCGACATAGGCAACGACCAGCTTGAAGACCTCAATAAGCCTTCACTTCGATGATGCCCCGATGGATGCGCAAAACTCTATCGCTTCAGTCGATATCTTAAACGGATGAATTCCATCCTCGTCTTCAACCAGTACTCCGAATATTAGTTCACATTGATCGGAAAGTTTCTTCAGCTCTGCCTCCTTAGGCAGAAACTTGGTGGAAAGATTATCCAAGTGATTCTCGAATGATGCGCTTTCCTCGTCTGCCCAGGATGTAAAAGTCGTCCAGTTCTTCGCAGGGACTTGTCTTTGAGTCGGGCTCTTTGCGCCAAACCGGCCTTTTGAGTCGGCCTTAAGCCCAAGAACAGCTTCAACTTCGTTTGGGGACAGAGTCACTGGAGAGAGGAGAGTGAAACTTATCTCGATGTCATAGTCCATGAGCTCGCCGGTCATTTTTCAACCGTCGAATGTTCTGCGACCCAATCAGTCATCTACGATCTCCCCGGCAGAAGCACTCACAAGAATTCCGTTCTCGAACCAGACTTCAAGTGCAAGGTCTTCGAATTCATAGGGTGTTTGGATCGAACCATTTTCATACTCTACACTGTCACCTACTTCGTCCGGTTTTTTCTCGAGATGGGCGATCAACTCCCTTTCGGACATCCCAATCAGGTTTTTGTTTGTAAAAATAAAAAAGTCTTCACACTGTACCGCTTCGATTTTTCCATTTTCTGTCCAAACCGTTTTTTCCGGACCTCCCACTTCGTACATTCCCCAGCCTGTGACACTTGCGCCCTCTGGTCTAACCAATTTCAGATCCAAATAGGCTTCATACTCGACGACAGGCGTTCCAAACCTACATGGACCGACACCAGTCCCCGGTATCCAATCCCACCTACGTTCACTCATTTTGCTCCCTTACCTCTTTGGCTATGAGCTTCGCCTGATTTGGCTCTTTGCACCGCTTGTTCAACGCGTTCAATCTTCTTTTTCAGCTGTTTCTTTTCGCGTCGAGTTTTTACCTCAATAAGCCGTTTTCGAAGTTCCCTTACTTGAGTGTCCGATTTTTTGAATTCGCCTTCCGCCATCACCATGCTGTTCATTCTTACCATTGTCGGCAGATTTCTTACCACCTGTAGTTTCATTCCCTTTGTTAAACAGCTCCGACGCGGTTGCCGACGGGTTCATCAGATCCGACATAAAGCGCAGATAGGGCAGCGCCGAAGTCGCAGCCTCATTTGGCGTCGCCCCGCCATAAAATCCGCTTGGCTTGTCCGGATCGAGTGGCGTGACAAGCGGTAGTCCGCCGGGTATCGCCAGACCGGCAGAGTTTCCTGCGACCTGTATCTCGCCAGCGCTGTTGCCACCTCGCTCAACAAAATCGATACCGCTTAGAAGTTCATCGACGGGAATCGGACTACTCCCGTAACCACTTGCTGAGTGGTGAGCCAACCGGCCCTGTGCTCTTGCACGTCCTGTCCGCCCTTGCGGATATTGACCCGCGAAATCTGTTCGAAGATCTTTTCGCCGCACAGGATCATTGGCCTGTGCCAGGTCTGCGGAAGTCTCCCTTAAGGAAAACCCGAATCTGTTGAGCAGAATGTCCTGCTTTTCGACGCCGGATCGGAATTGCTCATGTCCACGCAGGCCTTCAACAAACTTCGGGTCGACCTTGCCAATCTCAGCAAGAATGTCGAAGGCTTTGCCGACTTCGGCCGGGTCCGAACTGTTCAGCGTGTTTTCCAGGGATTTCAAATAGACGTCCGGCAATACCCCTTTGTTGCGTAGCATTCCCAGGGCCAGGGCGTCTCGATCCGTTTTTCCATCATCCAGATAGGCAAATGCCCGGTCGGCAAGCTCCTGATTGCTGCTCTCATGCGTCGGCTCCGCTGCCGACGCCCCGAGCCAGCTGACCGCTTCCAAATCCCTTTCCTGCTGCCGGATTTGCTCCTGAAGATCGTCGAGCAAGCGCTTTTGCTGGTGTGCTTCCAGAAAACCGCTCTCATGTATCTCTTGAGGGTTCATTGCCAGAGGGTTCTCGGCAATCAAGGTCGCTATACGCTCTTCTTCCTGAACGGTGGCAACCGCCTGTTTCTTCTTCGCGTCTGCAAGCAGTCTGTTTTGCGTGTGCGGGGAAAGAAACTGGGCACGGCTCTCAAAAACCGACATCTCGCTGGAGACGGTCCTCGGTCCGGCACCTGCCGACCCTTTCCCTGACGTATCTGCACTGACACCGGCGTCGCGCCTGGATTTCAGTTTTGTCAGGCCATCGATCTGCTCCTGCACCGGGCGGCTCTTTGTCCAAGCCTCGGCCAGATTTTCCTTAATCCTATTCAAACCGCTGGTTTTCACGGTCGCCGGCAGAGGCATTGTCGTCAGGATGGCGTCCGCTCTTTCAATGGCCGCACTAATTACTTCGGGATCATCTTGAACCTCGGCGACAAGCCTGTCTTCGACTTCACCCATACCCCGCTGAAAGTACTTTTCGTTTTCAGCTGCTTCTACCGCGGCAAAACTGCTCGCATATCGCTCGCGGTTTGCTTCAATTTCCTGGTTGAAGCGAACCTTCGCTTCCTCACTAAGTTCTTTTTGAGCTTCCTCGCGCCCCTTTTCCAGATGGATAAGCATGGCCTCTGTCAGGCCAACGCCTCCTGGTCGCTCAATCAGCAGTTCCTGACCAAGGTTTCCTTTCAGGCGCCTGTTAACCTTCATGTCAGCTTTTTCGGCCTCAAATTCGTCAATCCGTTGCTGTCGCCTACGCGCAAGGTCCGCCAGCTTGCCGAACGTTCCAGCCGTATTTCCAATCTGCCGACCTAATCCTGCAACGGCTTCGCCAACTGCCGTATCTGCAACAACCTGTGGGCTGCCGACACCCGGCAGGCTCGTTGTGCCTTCAAATTTTTGTAGTCTTGCCATGTTTCAAGAACCATTTGTTCAAACTCATCAAATTCTGGGCTTAACCCTCGGAATGGCCGGTGTGCTCGCTTGCTGACCACCTCCATAGAAAGCACTTCCAAGCGTCGTAAAAGCACTGGTCGCACTGCCAATGATCGCGCTGGCAGCCCCGTATCGACCGGCGCGGCGACTGGAGTTCGCACGCTCGAGCGCGGTTTTGGCTTCGAAGTTGAGATTGTCCCGCTGACCGTCCACCCGGTAGCGGATCGCCTCAATGTTTTGGGCAGCTTCATAGTCGCTGTCGTTCTGCACATCGACAAGCGAACCTGTTTCGGACAGGCCTCGTTCGGCCCCAACCGCCCGGTTCTGCCCGATAATTCGTTGCTGCTGCTCCAGCGTGCGTTTTCGCTCAAACGAGCCTTGCGTCTGATTGACGACTTTCTGCCGCTCCGCCAATTCTGCGCGGCGTTCTTCGGCTTTCGCCTGAGCTTCCGCCTGCTGGCGGATGCCCTGGGCCTGCACGACACCGCCTGCAAGCGACCCTGCGACGGAAACTGCGGCTAATACTGCTGGATGACACATGTCTTATGGCTCCGCATCTGTTCCAAAATTGATTGTCAGGATGGTTGAAGGTTTGCCGCCACTGGCTTCAAACGCCAGTTGCCCGCCGTCCTCCCAGCGGGTCTCAACGGTTTGGTCAAGCGGTCCGGTGCGCAGCGGTGCCGGTTCACCGGCGATGTCTCCTGCACGGTAATAGATCAACTCATCCATATAGGTTTCGTCCGACCCTGCCTTGAGCGTTCCTGTCTCCAGAACTGCGATTGAGCAGCTGTCGACGCGCATTTTTCGGCCCATCAGCGCACCATCGCGTGCGCTCACCGGAAACGGCAATGTCCTGGCACGAGCGCTCACATTCAGCCCGACAAGGATCTTTTTCGCCAATTGTCCGTTTGGAAGGCTAACCTCTCCTCCGGTGACTATCGCGGCATAGTCCGTACCGTCGGCGTATATGATGACCTCCTCGCCTTCCAGGTAACCGAGACCTGAGACGGTATTGGCCGACGCTCCCTTATAAAGCGAAGCACAATCCAGATGCCAGGCATCTTCAATCTGTCCGCCTGCGAACGGACGCTGCATGATTTCGATGTAACGTTTGGTCTCACCGTTGATCGTCCTATTGACGATCATCCAGACTTCATCTGACTGATCTCCTGACAGATCCGCCATGCATTCCACGGCCCCGCCAAAGTCGTGGCGTTGCATGCCGAAGACCTGCTGTTGCCGCTCATAGGTGAAGCCGATGCCTGCACCGGTTTTGTCCCAAAGCCAGATGATGCTGTCCGGATATTGCTGATAACTGGCGCCGACAACCCCTTCTCGGAAGAGATGAGACTGCACTTCACTCAAGGACTGGGAAACACGTCCATCTGCACCGAAGTCGTAAGCCATCTCGCGCATGTCCGTGCCGTAGGGCCCGAAGTAAAGCAGCACGGAACCGATCTTGATCGGGCTCACGCGGTTGGTGCCGAAATTGGTTTCCGGCTTCTGATCCACATTTTCCGGGCCGTAGGCATCTTGCTCCGTAGCCTTGCCGAGTGCGCGGACCGCGCGTGTCGTGCCAACGATCAGGTCATTGTCATCGACGAGCCATTGAATGCGGTTGACCTGCCCGGACAGAATGCCGGCTGTGACCGCATCCGATGCCTGCAGGATGTGAGAAACCGAAAAATTGTTGAAGTCTTCTGTCTGGCTTTCCCAGACCTTCTGCGGTTCTTCCCGCGTTCCGGCAAAGGCAAGACGGCTTTTGTGCCACCCGATTGTCTCCGGCCAGCCGGTTGTATCCGACCATGCCCCCATGCGCCAAATGCTCTGCGCTTTTGTATCCTGCAGGGACTGGCCATAAAGCTTAACCTTGACCACCTTGTCCGAGGTCCGGCTCTCGATCTTGAACCAGCGCCAGAAACCGTCCGAACCGCGAAAACGGATGTGTCGCCCCACATCAGTTGTCTGGAAACCTGTGCCCCCATTGATCCCGGTTGTGTCCGACGCCGTCAGGTTGAAAGGGGCCTGTGTGTCACCGGACTGGTGCAGCACAAGCTGCCCAATCGCAGAGTCATCCGCCAGCGATCCGCCACCTTGCGTAAAGCTGAGCCGATAGTGGGTAAACGCTGTTTTGTTTGGAAACGAGTACTGACGCCATTCGCTGGAAGTCCAGGTGTCCTGTGCATCCTGCGTGTCCAGAATGGACCAGTTTGAACCGTCATTGGACGCTTCAATGTTCCATTGCCAGGGCATGTCGTCATTCTTGCTGTTGTCGCTCGGGGCTTGCAGCATGTAGGCATCAATCACCACCGCGCTCGGGAACCGGTACTGAACCCACCCGGTTCCGCTGGAGGACAGAACAACCTTGCCCTCGGACCGGTTGAACACCTGCCAGGCACTTGCGCTCCCGTTGGAGGAAGAGACGGTGCCACTCGGTGCGCTGTTGGACGTCATCACCGGCACCGGATTGCCGGTCCCGGAAGGTTTCAGGTTGGTGGGTGAAATGTTCACGTCCAGAAAGGGACCGTCCTTGAACTCCATCGGCTCGATGGTCCAGTTCACCTCCCCCCTGCGTTGCAGGGCCTGTGGAGGAAGATTGCCCCCCGTAATGAACAGCGTATCGGTGGACTGCACGAACTTGAGTTCCGGCAGAACATCAATTTCGTAGGGTGTCTCGACATCCACAATCCCGACCCTGCCCTCACGGGTGTACACCCGGAAGTATCTGTCACCGAATTCCAGCATGTAATATTGGCCATTGCCGAACTCGAACGGGATCAACCACCCGCCTTTGCTGCTGTCCTTCAGCTCAGCGATAAATTTCGTGCCGCCCCTGCGTCGAAGGCCGCCACGTTTCAGCGTGATGAAATTACGGCATTCCGCCAGGGAGGACCTGAACATTTCCAGGTCCGATCGATAAACCAGCTCGGGGTCCAGTTCCCCCCGGCTGAAGGTTGCTTGAAGGTGATAGCTCATCGGTCCGTAATGATGTCCAGGTCAATCATGGGTAGGGGTGTGCCTTGCTGGGCATCGCTGCCACCGGCTTGCTCAAATGCGTCATTTGCCGCCTGGCGCAACGCTTCGGCACGGCTGTTCTTGCCTGTAATCACATGCGCGCACCCTGCTGCCAGGAAGAGCGAAAATCCGTGCACGAAAAGAGGTGAGAACTCGGTTTCCCGGGTGACACGCCTGAGATAGCGAAATGGAAACGGCGGTGCGTAGTCGGTCAGAAGATGCTGCCCGGCAATCTCAAAGGAAATGACATTCCCGTCCGGGTTTCCATTCACCGTCTGCAATGGAATGCGCAGGCAGTCAGATGGCTTCCTGTATCGATAGGCCCAACGGAATGGCGGCTTGGCACTTTCCGCCGGCAACTTCGCCAGGGCGATCGCAAAATCCCAGTCATGCATCGCCAGATAGGCGTCGCGGTGGGCGGCGTAGTGGTTTTTGAACCAGCGGGAAGCAACGGAAGAAAAATCGAAATCGCGGATCGGCGCTTCCTTCAAATGGGCAAGCGCAAGGTTCGCCATTTCCACGGAGGTATGGACGGTGCCGGACATATAAATTCTGCTTTCTTGGATTGGTATGTTCAGGCGAACGGAAACCGGGTCGCCTCCGGGAAATCAGCGCCGCCTTTCTCTAGGCAGCCGGTGGAATCGTCAATTCCGCTTCATAAATTTCAAGGGCACGAACGGCTTCTTCCTTGTTGCTGGCTTCCGCCCCTGCATAGTCTGCTGCCATCGCTTGCTGGGTCTTCCAATGCTCCTTCCGCCATCCTTCCGGTAATGGTCTGTTCGCGGTTGGAATGCGCGATGCCTTCTGCTTCTTGTTCCAGTCGGCCGAAATCACATTAGCCATGTTTTCCTTCCGCTGGTCCGCCCAGCTCTTCTCCCTGCCGAACCGCTCGTGAAAGTCACTCTCGTGGCTCTCCTCCAATCGCTGCAAATGCCTGAGGCGGCGCATGATGATTTCATCCATTTCAAAACCCTTTCTGCAAAGAAAAAAGGCGGCTCAAGCCGCCCTTAAGTTTCTGATGATTTTCGCTTTTCTGAGACTACCGCGCAGCGGTTTTCCGGGATCGGCAAGCCGCTGGCTTGACTGTCAAGCGACACGCCCCTTCACACCGTTGGCCGGACGTCCGGTTTCGGCTTCGGTACCGGCGCTTGTGCTGTCGTTGGCGCTTGCAGCGGCGCAGTCGGCTTCTTCGGGATATCCACCCGAGGACCTGCGGCGGCTGCCGGAGCGGTTTGCCCGGCCTTCATCCGCTCTGCCTTAAGCTGCTTCTGTTTCAGCTTGATGGCCGCCCCGCGCACATTCACCTGGTAGCTGTCGCTCAGCCGGTGGCGCTGGCCCGCCTCATCGTCATAGGCAAGCGTCATGCGCGGGCCATAGCCGTCTTCGTCCATCCAGCCCTGTTCCCAGTCCCCACCGGTCTTGTCGTTCGGTGTCAGGTACCATTTCTTCGCCCGGATCCCCTGGTGGGAAAGCGCGGCGTTCACATCCTCGTCCACATAGCTGTAGCCGATCTCCTCGATGTTCGGGTAAACCCGCTCCATCGGGTATTTCATCATCAGGCCGTCCGCATCCTCCGCATAATCCGACAGCGCCCACCTGCGGCTGAACCGCCTGGCTGCCAGCAGTTCAGCGGCTTGTTCGCGGCCGTTCATCTCCAGGTAGCCTTGCTCGAACTCCTCCCAGAGCTCGTCCTGGCCCTGTTGCTCTTCTTCCGGCGTGCGGCCGATCTTGCGGAAAGTCCTGTAAGACGTCTTGCGCAAAAACCTGTCACTGTCGGCTTCCAGACCAGAAGCGGTCGCCCGGTCCGGTATCTGTCCTGCCGCAGCAGGTGCCGTTTCCGGCCCGGACGCTGGGTCAAGGCCCGGCTCGAGGGCTGGCTCAAGGCCCAACTCGAGGGAAGACGGCAGGATCTGCTGCGCACCGGGCAGTGTCGGCACACCGGACATCGGCGCTGTGCCACCCCCCGGCAAAGCCGTTTCCGGCGACAGCTGATCTGCCTTTGGCACCGGAGCACTCAGCGGTGCTTCTTCTTCCGCCAACGGTTTGCCGGAAGTGACCTGCGCAGTCGCTCTTGCCTGAACCGCTGTTGTCAAAGCATCCGCCACCTGTTCCTGTGTCGCTCCCGCCTTGAGGGCGTCCCCGGCCGCGTCCCCGCCGATTTCGACGAGCTCGCGCAGGTCGCCAAGAGCCTTGGCCTGTTCCTCCTCACCGGTGCTGGTGCTGAACACCCAGTCAATTGCACCGCCAACAGCCCCGGTCAGCGCGTCGCGCCCTTCCACATAGGTCTCAAAGGCAGCCGTGCCTTCGACGGCATCGGCGATCCCGGCCAGCTGCTGGATGGTCTCGTTGTCCGGATAGGCCGCCCCATAGAGCTGGGTCACCGCGACGATGTCGTCAACATTGCCCAGAACGTCCCAGGCCTTCTTCAACCAGCCTGCAACGGGAATGGCGGTTATCGCCGCATCGGCCCCGACCTCGGCCAACAAGTCCTTGAACTCGTCCTCGCCAAATTCAATGCCCAGCTCGCGCGCAGCCTGGTCAAACGGAATGTTCCGTTCCGCAGCCCGCGCCTGCACCATGGAGAACACCGGCACCGCCGCAATTCCGAGCAATGCCACCTGTGCGCCATTGCGGGCCAGGTTCATGAACCGCCGGCCGATACTCGGGCCTTCCGTGAGTGAGCCTTTGGCCTTGCCGTTGATGCCGGCGTTCGGCTCAAGCTGACCGCCAGATAGCCCGTCGAGCGGCGCGCCGGAGGAAGAAAACGGCACCCCCGCCCCCGGATCAACCGGAGCTCTGCCCAACTGTCCGTCGGCCTGACCGCTGAAGCCCCTGATGTCACTGCGTCGTCTGGGGTCCGTTTCCGCCCGGCGCGCACGCTCGATTACGGCGTCCTCATAAGTATCTGGAAGGCGATAGCTTTCCCGCTCCAGTTCATGCGTTGCGATACCACGATCCTTGGAAAGGTCGAACTTGCCTTTGTGGATCGCCTGGAGCAGGGACTGCAGCCTTTCCGGATTGTGGGGCACATCCGGATGGGTGGCCAGCCAGGTCAGGGCCGATCGCGTGCTCAGCCGGTCGAATTGCAGACCATACAAAGGGTGAGCGGGATCATCCACTTGATGATTGAGAAGCTCAAGATCGCGGCTGATAACCTCAAAGGTAAACCGATCCTTGTTCTGCAGCATGAACTTTCGGATCGACATGTCCGATAGCTCCTTGCCACCGCGAGACGTACCACGCTTTCCAAGATCATAGATCTTGTACTCTTCCGAAGTGACACGCTCTTTCATCTCGATCAGGCGACCGTTCACTCTTTGTTCTTCACGCCAAGCTTGGAAACGAAGGCCGTTCTTGGAATCCCATTCGTTGGCTGCAATCAGCTCCGCACGAAGGTCATCACTAAAGAAAAAATATTCTCCCCGCTTGTGAAGCGCTGACAGTCCATCAACTCCGGTTCGTCGCATGATCGTAAGGAGTTGAGACGCGTCAATGATTATGACTTTGTCCATCATCACGTCTCCTTCGGAAACGCGACAATCCAGGAGAACTCCTCTCTCACAAACTGCTCCGCTTCGGGGGAGCGCAAAGACGGCAGGTCCCCGTTGACAACGTCAATAGCCAATCTCTTACCTGCGCTGAAGGTAGAGGCGCCCAAAGCGACGTTTAGTTTCATGGCATACCAGCGCCTGAAAGCATCAACTTTCAAGTTATCTTCAACCGGACACAACTCCCAGAAACCCTCATCCTCTCGACCAAAATCAGGATTGTCGTCCAGAAATTTCACAAATTTGGCTGATTTTCTTAGCGCCTCATGGATCTCATCGTGCTGGAAGAGCTCTTCCGCGAAACGCACCTCCTGTTCGAACGTTAGCTCGGTTGCTTCCCCCCAACCATATTCGCCAAAAAACATTTGGCCTTCCTCGGTCGCTTCAAATGCTTCCAGCTCTTCCCGCCAGCCGGTAATATCGTCAAAATCTGCCATTCGCCCTGTCCTGAATTCCTTAGTCAAGATGTTCATGAATTGTTCCAACAATCAATCCTTGCGTGCACAAGTGCAACGCGAAAGTTCATTACTCGCTATGTGGACCGCGTGCTCAGACGGTCGAATTGCAGACCATACAAAGGGTGAGCGGGATCATCCACTTGATGATTGAGAAGCTCAAGATCGCGGCTGATAACCTCAAAGGTAAACCGATCCTTGTTCTGCAGCATGAACTTTCGGATGGACATATCCGATAGCTCACTGCCACCGCGAGACGTTCCGCGCTTACCAAGGTCGTAAGTCTGGTACTCTTCCGGCGCGACAGGTTCATCGACCTCAATCAGGCGCCCGTTCACTCTTTGTTCACTAAGCCAATTTTGGAAGCGACGTCCGTTCTTTGATTTCCATTCCTTACCGATTTCCAATTCCATTTGAAGATCAACGCTAAAGAAAAAATAGTCTCCTCGCTTGTGAAGAGCATCTAGTCCATCCACTCCGGTTTTCGCAATGATTGTCAGGATCTGCGATGCGTCCACAATGACAACACGGTCCATTATACCTCTTCCTCCGGGAATCTCAGGAAACTCCCATATTCTGCTTTCGCATGGGCTTTGGTTTCTGGAGAGTGCAAAGATGCCAGATCACCGTTCGCGACATCCACCGCTAAACCGAATCCAGCCGTAAATGTCGATGGGCCATACGGAATACCAGTCTTCATGGCATACCAGCGTTCAAAGGCGGCCGTCGTCTTGTTGGCTTCCCAAGGACACAAGATCGAGAAGTTTTCGTCATCCCTGCCGAAATCGGGATTTTCATCAAGAAACTTCACCCACTTGGCGGACTTCTTCAACGCCTCATGGATCTCGTCGTGCCGAAAGAGCTCTTCCGCAAAACGCACCTCCTGCTCAAAAGTAAGCGTGGTTGCGTTCCGCCAACCGTATTTGCCAAAAAAATTTCGTCCTTCTTCGGTCGCCTCAAACGCTTCCAGCTCTTCCCGCCAACCAGTGATATCGTCAAAATTTGCCATTCACTCTGTCCTGAATTTCCCACCCAAAATGTTCATGAATTGTTCTGAAAATCAAGCGCTGCCCACCCGCCCAGAACCATCGTTGTAAAGGAAATAGTCTCCACGCCCGTGAAGTGCAGACAGTCCCTCAACTCCGGTTCGCCGTATAATCGTGAGAATTTGTGACGCGTCGATAACTACCACTCGTTCCATTACGGCATCTCCGGCGTGAAGGTAACAAAACGCGAGAATTCCTCTCTCACATACTGTTCCGCTTCGGGAGAGCGCAAGGACGGTAGATCGCCGTTCGCAACGTCGATGGCCAGCCTGTTACCTGCACTGAAAGTCGACCAGCCAGGGGCAATGTTCAGCTTCATGGCGTACCAGCGTGTGAAGGTATTCTTGGTCGCAATCGCGTCCCATGGGCACCAAGCTGAGAAGTTTTCGTCTTCCCGGCCGAAATCAGGGTTGTCATCCAGAAACTTCACCCATTTGGCTGATTTTTTCAGCGCCTCATGAATCTCTTCATGCCGGAAGAGCTCTTCCGCATAACGAACCTCCTGCTCAAAAGTCAGCTTGGTTGCCTTCGCCTTACCGTGTTTACCAAAAAAGGCTCGGCCTTCCTCAGTCGCCTCAAACGCTTCCAGCTCTTCCCGCCAACCAGTGATATCGTCAAAATCTGCCATCTACCTGACCTCAAACTGTTTTCCGCATAATGTTCGCCAAATGTTCCAGACGCAACCCTGGATAGGCATCACATGTGCTCAATTGCGATTTACGGGACAAGTTCAAGCTCTGCCGGAGAATGGCTACACCTACTCACGGTATCGGTATGAGGCTTGTTTTAGCCCGGTTTTGACGAAGCGTCGAGCGCACCCAAGTGTCTGAAACCCTTGTTCAGACACGAGCTTTCGAAAGTCGTTTTATGATCAAGCGCTTTTGCCTGTTCCAGGTTAAGCGCTTGATCGTCACTTTGTTTGACCTCGTGTCCCCTCCCCGTCTGAGAGTGGACCGAGGCGCCTGCGAACACACGCAGTTCGGGAGCACCCTGTCCCGCGGCATCCCCAGCTGAGTGACGCCCGGTTTTACGTCCGGATTTGCGTCAAAACGATAAGCCGGAGTGCCGCAGGTGAACCAACGCTCCCGTGAAGCGCTTTAGATATTCACCTTCAGGCAGGCGAGCTTGACGTTCTTGCGCGTGTATTTGCGATCCCAGTTGGCTGCGTTACGCAGCTCCGCAAGAGATGCACCCTGGGCTTTTGCGAGCGAAGACGCGGTAAAGTCCATGCCTGCCGGGTGGATCATTTCGAACCGGCGGGTGGTCAGGTAATCCGCGCCGCCACCGTCGCCGATATCCGGGTCGCGGGTGATTTCCGTGCCTTCGTTGCCGTAGATGGTTTCCCGGTTCGGAACGTCGTCAATGTGCATGAACGCGCCGGGGGCAAACAGGAAGCAGGAATATTCGTCCGAATTGGTGCCTGTCGTTACCGGCATCATTTCCGAATGCACCACCATCATACCGGCGTAGTAAGGCACCTCGAACGGAGCTTCCGACGGCTTCTTGAACTCGATCTTTTCATCGTCCAGAAGCGTGCCATAGACGAAGCTGTGCATGGCGATCACCCGCAGGTCATCCAGGTTTTCGCCCATGGTCAGCCGTGCCCGGTTGATCGCCTGATAGCTGATCCGGTTGGCCGCAGTCGGCGAGCCGACATCGGAATAGATAGAATAGACCATGTCGCCGGCATCATTGGCCACATTATCGGCGATCACGCCTTCGGCAGTGGCGATGATACGCTCTTCCTTGCGCCGGCCCCAATAGGCACCGATGCGCTCGGCCACCCGGTTCATGGCACTGTCGCCACGCCCGGTCGCCGCATAGCTCGCCACCGTCTTGGCGCCGTATTTCTTGGCCAGGCGATGCTTGTAGGCCTTCATGTCGCTGGCGGTAATCTTGCTGGTGGTGATCTTGTTGTCGCTGTCATCGATCACCGTCGGCTCCGCATCGTCCAGATCCTCCCAGTAAGGCACTTCGATCTGATTGCCCCCGGCCTTGAAGCGCTTGGCGATGTCCGGGGCGGGCGCGGCCAGAATGCCAGACTTTTCCAGCATGACCAGTTTCGCCGGCTTGTTCTCCGCCATGTAAGGGGTGAAAACGCGCGGCACGACGATGTCTGAAATTTGAGACGTCATTGATTGTCCTGTTTTTGGAGTTTTTTCAAAAAAAATCCGGCTGCAAACGCGCCGGAGCAGCGGACGGATCGTCCGTTTTCGGTCGGCATGCACCACTGGAGGGGCCTGCCGGAATGAGTTTTTCCCGAGGGAAATCCAGGCTTGATCGTCGATCAAACTATTGAATGTAATCGGCACAGAGAATTAGCGAGAGAACGCAGGCGTGCGTCGCTCAGCCATCCTTGTTCCCGGGGGGCTGCCCAAACGGTTCAGATCATATGATTTTGGAATGGCTTGTAGTCTCTGAAGCAAAGACCGGTCACGACGGGGCCATGCCCGCTCGAGCGTCAGTTCAATTCATCAATTGCAACTGGCGCAGTAGTTGCTATGCAGCCTTCGCGAACCCGAACATCCCGGGGTCGCGGCCAGCCGCAACAATCATTTGCTTCGCCTGCGCTGGATTTTGCTCCAGCATTTCGGCCTGCTGTTTGAGATTGGGATTGGTTAAATCAAACGGATTCACGTCTTCTTTGATGCTTCGCCGATGTCGGACCCGATTGTTTTGCCTGGCACTTGGCGCCGAAGGCACAAGCGGTTCTTTGATGGGTAAATCGCTGTCTTTCAAGACAGGTTTTTCAAGACCCAGAAACTCTCTGGCGCGTTGACGGCCTGCCTCCGAGTTCCCATACCCCGCAACCGCAGGCCCCACCTTGCCGAGTTCTCCAAGTTGCTGCAAAAACTGATCGGTATCTTCCTGTCCTTGGGAGATGCCAACTCGCGAACGGTTGTATATCAACGCCCCTTCGATCAGCTTGCGCGCCTCCCGGTAATCATCGCCCTTTCGCCCCCAGGCTCGGAGAGCTTCTTGCAACTTTTCGTCAGCAACGCCCTCCTGCCCATATTTATTCAAAAGGTGCTTCTGTATTTGATTGATTTCTTCGACAATTTGCTTTTCGGATGCTCTAGGGTCCAATGACTTCTCTCCTGATTTCAATTGTTTAGTTCGCCTAGCGACTTAAGCACTGAATCAGACGCTCTACTTTTCCACCGGACAGATGAACCGGCAGCGTGAGATATCACCTGTTTCAGTGAATGCGGGTGGTCGAGCCTTCAGGCCTGGGAACCTGGAGAGTGAATGCCTTCCGGGCCAGGGCCTCTTGCATCAACCAGGTACAAAAAGTGTGAAGACTTGCAGAGACAGGCCGCCTGGGAAGAAATGACATTTGCCCGACTTTTCAAAGTCGGCCTCGCCCGTTAGGCCGTTCAGAACACAGACAGTGTCCGCATTGTGCGAATTTGGAAACAAGTCAAGGTTCCCGCAATTTCCCGCGAGGTCACGCCAGACTGTCAATCCCTAGATGGACATTTGAAAATGCGGATGGGTTCAGTTTTGAGAGACCGGGTGCTCGAACGAAACAGAGGCAGGGCGCATGAAAATGAGCGCATGTTTTCGAAGACATGCAATTTGCTCATCTGAACCAGGTTGAGATCCCGAATAAACGATCATCGTATTCATTTGCTCGCCATTTTCCCAACCGTAGAACTCGAAGACGGACGTACAGCTTTCGTCAAACATGCGTTTGCGATAAGAGAATTCAGCCTTCGCAAAATCCTTCATTGGCGGCCCAAGCTCAGTGACGGTAGCGCTACCCATTGGGATTTGCATCAACGCGTAGATTCCACTTCCCAGATTATGAATAAATCCACCCTTGGGATCCAAAATTTCTGATACATCCCCATCGGCTGAAAAATCCTGATACTCGGTGTTTATGAAATCAGGAGCCAGAACCGTAATCGTGCCAGGATTTTGATACGCGCTCGGATTTACTGGCAGACTGTAATACTCGGTTCTACCATAAGGGGAATGCGTGACCTTGTATTCCTGAACCGCTGGAAAACGTGCAGAGTTTTCAGCAATTTCGCTCTCAGAGAAACCCAAATATGCAATGCGGATGTCTTTCCCGAGCCGAACCTTGGATGCTTCTGGATCATACGTCCCACTGATGTAAGACTTGATTTCTTCATTCAAAACCGATGGCTGCTCGGATAGGGGAATAGGCTGTTCTGCCTGCGCGACAGAATTCGACAAAATCCCGAGCCAACAGGAACCCGAAATTACCAAAAAGTTTCGCTTCAAAGATCCAAATGACACCGTGTAACCCTTGGCTGTGCGTGAACAAACTCAACAGACTTTCCAATTGCTGATCAGCAGCATATGTTCAACTTTTGTTCCTATCAATCACTAATTGCATATTTCCCGAAAGCCTTTGCTATCATTTCACATTTAGCACCTGAACAGATTCGGACCCGGCTCGCGGCAACATACGATGTTCCAGCCCGTGCCACATTTCACTCCTGAAGCTCGGACTGTTCCTTCAATCTTGGGCTATCACTTTCGATGAGGTTGGCACTGCCGCCTGCGGCAAGCCAAAGAATTGGCCCACGTCAGCTGATACCAAACAGTTTCGGATCCCGGTCGGCGGCCAAAATCATGCGCTTCGCCATGACAGGATTACGCTCCAGAATTTCTGCCTGCAGCTCGAGCCTGGGCCGAGCGGGATCGAAGGGGTTGGCATTTTTCCAAGCATAGGAGGCAGGCGTGGTTCGACTGTCGCCATTCTTCGTCTTAATGGCCGAACCGTTACTGGGCACTTGCCTCAGGGGCCTCCCCTGAGGCCCCGTAGGCCGTGAGAGTGGAACTGGCAACTCGGATTTCTGACGACGAGGGTACGGAGTTCCTGATGCGTGACCGAGAGGCACTGCCTTCCCGGAATACGGATGTCCGGCGCGTGTAAATTCACCTCCAGGAAGAAGACCACCGCCACTTTTCTGGTGGCCAGCGATTTCTTTGATAGGCGTCCCGCGAGCTAGAGCCCCATAAAATTTGTCGACGATAGGGTCACTGCTGGAAACAGACAACTCTTCGAAAGGAAACAACTCAAGAGACATTTCGGGATCGAGCTTGACGCGTCCCGACTCATAAATTTTTGACCCCATACGAATGTTCGGAGGGTTTCTTGGATTGTTCCACCAATCACCAGTGTCGTCTAAGTTCAGCCCCTTTCCATGCTTTTTCCACCCATTGTACAAGCCACCACCCGCCACGGCCGTTTCTTCATCAACGCCAGCAGCCCGAAGCGAAAGGCCAAAGTGAAACGAAGCAATGTCTCGAAACTCTTCAACAAACTCACTGCCCGCACCGCTCTTCGTCCCGTTGTAACTTCTTTGAAGGTCTTCCGGGCCTCGAGCTCTGAACGCTCGAATTATCTCTGCATACTTGTCAGGATCAATTTTCCAAAGGCCTCGAATGGACCGCCCATAGGTAATCGAATTTTCCACGAAGTAACTTGCAGGAGCGACATAAGGCGCCTTTGTTCTTGGGTTGATTATGAAGTTTCCATTCGAGTCAACAAGATGTTTGGCAAGTACATTCCTACCCTTTTGATCCTTGACATAAAAAGTTGAATTACTCATTTAACACCACGCCCTAACAACGACAAAATCCGTTCTTACCCTGCGTAAATTCAATTCACATTTTCCATTAACCAAGTGAGAATATTCACTCAGCTCAATTACTTTTTTAATTTCCGTCAGATCATCGGAAACCGTATTTACAAGAACGGTCTCATAGTTATGAGTGAATAATGGGTAATCTCCCCACCACATCACTTTTGCGATGGGAGACCCGTCACCAATCAACTTACTAACCCTAAGATAATCTATTAATGTTACTTGAAACGAAATAGAATAGAAAGAAACAAACAAGCAAAGAAATAGAACCAGCGACAGGCCCCACTTTCGCTTGAAAAGCAACACAAGCGCCAAAACAACTACAGACAGAGCAGAGATCAAAAACAATGGAAGCGCAGGAAAAATATAGTAATCATAGAAATTCAGATAATTTAAAATGGAAAAATACACAAACAAAAGAGAAAAAACAATGAAATATAGAAATTCAATACGAATTGTCTTGTTCATCGTTTCTGAATTCCTTTCCTAATGTTGCCCCTGCGAGAGCTACCCGAGGCTATCGGGCGTATTGCCGTTCTTGGATCACTCACATCAAGATTTGCAGTTCTAGAGGTTACAATCGCGACTATTCTTGCAGCTCCTTCTCAGATCAGCCCTATTTTCCGAACAAAAACATCGCCTCACCTTTCATGATGCTCACCCTCTGGAATCTCGCAGAAATCCTCTTCATAGGCTCCGTGTGCTCTTTGAAGTCTTGGTTGCCGTTCACGAACGGATCGGCGCCACAGCCGCATGTACTTTAAGGTCCAAACATTTCGGAATCCCGCCCCCAGTCATGATCATTTGCCAAGCCTGTGCCGGGTTTTGTTCCAGTAGCTCGGACTGTTCCTTCAGGTTGAGGCTGTCGCTTGCGAAGGGGTTGGCACTGCTTCCGCCATCGGTCAGCCCGAAATCTTTGGCCTAGGTCCGCCGATACCAAACAGTTTCGGTTCCCGGTCGGCGGCCAAAATCATGTACTTCTCCATGACAGGATTACGCTCCAGCATTTCTGCCTGCAGCTCGAGCCAGGGCTGAGCGGGATCGAAGGGATTGGCATTTTTCCTAGCATCGGAGGCAGGCGTGGTTCGACTGTCGCCACTCTTCACCTCAATGGCCGATCCGTTACTGGGCACTTGCCTCAGAGGCCTCCCCTGAGGCCCCGTAGGCCGCGAGAGTGGAACTGGCAACTCGGATTTCTGACGACGAGGCTACGGAGTTCCTGACCTGCACCCCTGAAATTCTCATTCTCGATTTTACTATACCTGCCATATGTATCAAAAACTGTTTCGCGATCCATTACTTCAATCTCAATTCAATGATCTTGTTTTCATAGTGAAATTTCAAGAGTTCAGTGTCACCCGGATCAAAACAACGCGTTTCGGTATCGATTTCTGACAAGAAGTAACCTGGAAATCTTAGCGACTCGCATTGCTTGTTCTCATAATAATAAACCATCACGACTGAACCTGAAGAAACATCAAACTCCACATCACAAGGAAACTTTGAATATTTGCGCGTTTCAGTACTTGGGATTTCTGCCATCCCAAAGAGACATAATTTGCTCCAATCCGAAGAAACTTTTTCACCTACACTGTATTGCTCAACTTCCAAATCAACATAAGTGCTGGAACTGTCTGGCAGGTAAATGAAAAGTAGAAACAAGAACAAAAGCAGAGAGAAAAAGACTGATATTCTGTAATCAAAAAAACTCACTGTACGGCCCCTGCGCAAAAGAAACACCGAACGTCGCCCCGTGAGTTAGCTCCCCAATGCCCGCGTTCCCCAATATTGATTGGGAATTTCAGCGCCGCTACACGTGTGAAGTGCCTTTTACTATCGTACATTATTCATTCCTTGCTCAAATCTCGTCAGTCCATCCGCTTTTTTCGCAATACCATTCAGGTTTTCGATTGGTTCCTGACACCAAACCAATTCTGCTGAGACAAAGGCCGTGTTTGGAGGAAACCCTTAGGAAGTAGCGAATAGGCGGAAGCTCCGGAAATGGAGAAAGTCAGTCGAACAAACTCGGCGCCCATTCTTGCTTGGCCGAAAACTCCAGATCCTGGTCCTTGTTGCAGTTCCTCATTTCAACGAAAAAGGCGTCATACAACCGCGAAATCCCTTCAGGTCGCGAGCCTTGAAAGCTTATCTTCATCTGCTCTGAAAGAGTTTCCAAGACAGTACCGGGTTCACAAGTCTTAGCCCCTCTTGCATCCCCTTTGGCTAAAGACGTGGAGTGGTCACCAGAGGCACGGGCACCAAGGAGAACGGCTAAGATCAGGCCCGGAATTGCAGCAGTCTTCACAAACTTTCTCCGAAAGCATTCGTAATCCCTATAACATGTTCACCATTCGCTCCAGAGCAATCTACAATTGCGATTCACCGGAGGAAACAACCATTTTTGCACATTTAAACCCTGAACAGTTTCGGATCCCGTTTCTCAGCCAAGATCATGCGCTTCGCCATGACTGGATTGCGTTCAATCATTTCGGCCTGAAGTTTGAGGTTGGGTTTTTCAAGGTTGAAAGGATTGCCACGCAAAGAGTTTGCGCTACCTGCCGAAGAACCTTTGATGCTCCTTCCTATGCTGGGCGCAAGAACAGGAGCCAAGTCAAACTCCTTTACCTGTTCCTCAGGTGAGAATGACGGTTGCAAAATGTCATTCGCGCCAGGCATCAACGGTTTGTTGGATAGGGGGTATTCGGACCGGTACTTCCGGTTGGGTTTTGACCGGGGAGAAGGAACTCTCCGATACTGTTGCGCCTCTGATTCTTGCAGGGTGTTCGGTACCTTACGAGTCGCTTGCTGCTTGTCATCAGCGGCACCTCCGGCTTTTTTGTCTGCGGGATCATCAGAAGAATACCGCCCGAAGGAAGGCACATAGCTCTCCGGAATAATGCTCTGATAGACTTCCACCGGTAACGTTGCGTACCGCCCCGGCTTCCCTTGAACCGCCCGGTAATAGTCCGAAATCATGGAAGCCTGTGCTTCAATTGCCATCTCGTCGAAGGGAATACCTTTACGAACCTCATCTGAGTACTGGTAATTGTTACTTAGCGGCGGCATGAGCTTTTCGCTCCCCTTGGACCAAGCCAAGTGCCTTCCAAATGTCTGTTCCTGAACAAGATGCGCTCCTTCATGGATGAACCATTCGGGAGCGGTCTGGCTGAAGTCATCCGAATAGGCAAGTTTGCCGACCTTAATATTATTGTTGCTCACCAAACCGAACTCGGACAGCATGTACCAGTTCCCGCGTTCTATCGTCGTTTGATAAAAGTAATCGCGTTCTCCGTAGATTTCCGTAAGTAGATCTATTTCGCCCTGCGTCAGATATCTTTTTCACTCATTTATATTTGCTCTTTCTTTTATTCGACAGGCTTGTTCAAAAAACTCCAAGTACGGTCTGAAACTCTCGTCTTTGCTGTACTCATCTAGGCTCTTGACGTAACCTTTACTGAAAGCCATTTCGGCACAATCCGCTTGTATATCTTCTGAATAACACTTTGCGATTTCGTCCAAGGGCCCTTTCCCAAACAAATCTCTGGTTTCCGGGTTTTCCTGCATGCCCACGAAGAACGACGCAAACTCTTCCTCGAATTCAGCCGTTCTTTGAAACGAGTGAATGATAAGAAACGAAACGAGCTTCAAGTATTGAAGCCCCTCGCTCGGCTCGAAGTCCTTGTCCGCATTCCAAATAACCGTTTCGGCGAACAGCCAGAACACTGGCCTGTTTTCCGGGTCAATGGTCGAGGTCCACTCCCGGTAGCTTGGGCAGTGTTCTTTCTCTTCTTCCTCCGAACCTTGAACGCTCGACACAGCGCCCAACAGGACCGCAAGCGCTATACAACCAGCTTTTGCCAATCTCATTTTTCTAATCCTGTGTTTTTCAAACCGGGCTCAACCCGATGCCGGCTATGTTCTTGATCGCATCCATCAATTTCAACTTAAAATTGTCATTAGTGAGAAACATGAACCAGAGCACTCATTCAGAGTAAGACTTTAACTTGCGATGAGGTTGGCGCCGCTGCCATTGGTCAGACGGAAATCTGGTATACGTCAGGCAAGACAAAACAGTTTCGGATCCCGTTTCTCAGCCAAGACCATGCGCTTCGCCATGACTGGATTGCGTTCAATCATTTCGGCCTGGAGTTTGAGGTTGGTTTTTTCAAAGTTGAATGGGTTTGCTTCGCGCGGAATTTCTGACGCCCTTTGATCAGGCTTCATTCGTGGAGTTGGAATTCGAATGCCCCCACTTCCATTCTTGGCATTTTTCGAGCGTGATCCATTGACGCCTGACGGTAGCGGCTTACGCGAAGGGGCGGGTGCACGTTCCACACCTTCCGCGGCAATGGATGGTTCAGTCTCGCTGTTCAAATCCAGAAGCGCGACGTCGTAGATACTTTGATCACGCGGCCCCACATGGTTCTCGCGGCCTCCAGCAAGATTTTTCTGAAACTCCAGTTTGGATTCAGTCCGGTCCCGGTAGTCATTGAAACTCAATGGTTTCCGTTCAGTGTGGTCAATGAGCTTTGCCCGCATAGGGTTTTGAGGAGCTCTTACCCCTTTTTCCGCCGGGATTGGCGGGGCTACCATGTCTAAGCCGTCGGGCGCCTTGAAGACGTGATGGAGATCATCGATTGAAGGTTTGTCGATTTCACTCGAAGGCGCAAATTTGATTGCAGGCGCAGCAGCCAAAGGACGCATGCTCAGGTCTGTCCCGTGAACGTGCGAGTGGTACTTGCCAGTTCCAGTGACCAGGTACGGGTCTTGTGCGATTTGCCAAACCCAACCATCCGGGCCCCTTGCATTGTCGCCACTATAGGCGGGATGAGGATTTGCGTAGTGAAGACTTGGACCGACAATACTGACTTGGCCGGAAGCCCGCTCGGCGATTGTTTCGCGAACCAGCCGGTCAATTTCCCCGCCGGCCTTCGGTGCATTTTGAACTCTACCGTATGGGTTAAGTTCAACACGCCTTTTCAGTTTAGAGTTGTGGTGGGATTTTGGTCCGTTTATCTTGGTGAAGGCATTTTGCCGATTGACGACATCCGTGACAGTTTCAGGAAAAGGACCATAAGCAACTCGGTTCAAAATCGTATCGACAATCGCTGCGACTCCCGTTTTCAGGACATCGCCTTGCCAGTTTGCGCCAACTTCCGTTTCAACAACACGAGCAATATGGTCAATGTCAGTCTCATTCAGAAAGATGCTCTCTGCATCTCTTTGTTTCATAACGGTTTATTCCAATTTTTCAGTAAAGGTTGCTGCGGAAGAAGAATGTAAGAACATTCTCTATGCAAACGAAGACAACACGCTCGTGCTTTTCTTTCACAATGACAGCGACCGCCCCAATTTCACGATGGTCCGTGATGGCGACGGTCAAATCTGTGAAGGTATTATCTCTTTTGGTGCAGGCGGAGTTAGTTTCTACTGCTCTCCAGAAGTAAACGGCATCATGCGGTCTGCTTGGGGTATCGACGGCGTCGATCCGGACAAAACCTTCCATTTCATGGACGAGCTCGTCACCGAACAATGCGCTCGCTAGCGGGTCAATGGTGCCGTCAGAGCCGCCAATTTCATTATTGTTTCCGGCGGCATTGCAATGCATTTGGATTCCTCAAGAGCAGCGTAGACGAGTTGGTGCTGTTCACTTTCGTCAAGTCGAATACTCAAAGGTGCTTCTTTGCTAAAATTTCTGGTTGGTGTGATTGTTGGAGCTTCAATCTCAACGGCTGCGGCGCAGGTTTACGTTACCTGCGGTCAGGGGCAGCTCAAGGGCTATACTGTTCAGGATTACGATCGAAACCAGGTATGCCGAGATCCAATGGTCTACAATAATTTCAGAGGTCCCGAAAGTTACATCGTGTGCTAACTGAATCCCCGGTTTTCCTTATTTAAGAAAGCTATAGCGTTTCGGGAAACCGTTAAAACGATCAGCATCACATAACGCGTTGAAATCTTTGATTTCAGGCAGCGTTAGGTGTTTCAAATTTTACCGACAACGCTTTAGCAGTTCGCTTTCATTGCGCGGTAAAAGTTTCCCCTTTAAACCCTGAACAACTTCGGATCCCGCCCCGCCGCCATGATCATCTACCGTGCACGCGCCGGGTTTCGTTCCAGAAGCTCGGACTGTTCTTTCAGGTTGAGGCTGTCGCTTGCGAAGGGGTTGGCACCGCTGCCGCCGTCGGTCAGCCCGGAAAGGCCATCCTCGGCAAAGGAGCTGTCGTGGATGAAAGCCAGTAGCTTGACTGCAACCGGATCGGATACCTGTTGCAAACCATTCGCGTCGGCACGTGAAAGCGCCCCCTTGTCGGCAAACCATCAGGTATCGCCCAGTCCAGACGCTTTCAGACGAGTGAGTAACCGGGTGGCGTCACCTAACAAATTCCGCCGTGTCCCACTCTCCGCAAATCTCCATCAGAATATCGAACTCTCTTATCCCCCCTGATCCAGGTCCGTCAGTTGTAGTTTCTGTCACTTGGAGCAAAGACAATTGCCCGAAAAATAAACAACATCTGTCTTTCTCAAAGAGTAATAATCATCCACTACAGAACAACAATTCATCCAGAAATAACAACAAATAGAACATACTAGTGCCTGCTAATTATCATCTTTCGGTAAGCTCGTTCGATCCAGTCCTCTCACACCAATCCAGAAATAATTGTATTGATCTTGATAAATACTCATGTTTCGCCAAACTTCCAAAGCTCGGGATATATCCTTTACGATACGCCATATTCGCACAATCTTCGTCAGTTTCCTCTAAAATGCACTCCGACAATTCAGACAATATTTCTTCACTAAACCGGTCTTGTATCGCCTTACTTGAGGATAGAGCCATAAAAAAATCTCTTAGATAAGCTACATATTCGTGACGCTGGAAAGTATGAACAGTTAACAACCAAGAAACTCGCATAAGTTCATCGTCCTCAAAGGCGGCACGGTTTGACTCTGCAAGTACTCTATTCAGGTTTCTCTCACCCATATAGAAGAACATGGGCCGCGTCTGAGGATCGAGCGTTGACCCCCATTCCCTATCGTTTGGGCAAAGACGGACATCTTCAGATTCCGAGCTTTCAACACCTGGCACCCCAGCTGCCAGAAGTCCAATAGCGACACAGCCTGTCTTCATCAGCTTCATAAAAATCATTGATCCTCGATCTGGAACTGAGCGAACATTCTCATGATACACCTGAACGCTTGCAGCTTGTTCATGATACGCTCCAATAATCAACTTTGAATTGAACTAAACCTGAACCACCCCTGAAGGAAGCTCTGGGAGGGGCTGAATAAAACGCATAAGCATCATCCGGCGAACCTGCCTATAGCCGAAACAATTTCGGATCCCACCCGGCGGCCCCGGTCATCTGTTATGCGCATTCCGGTCTCCTCACCAGAGTCAAGGACCTTTTCATGTTGAGGCTGTCACTTGCGGAGGAATTGGCCTCGGTACTATTAATCTGACAGAAAGCTGGCCTTGGTCAGGCAAGTCCAAACAATTTCGGATCCCGTCCCTCGGCCAAAATCATACGCCGCGCCATGACCGGATTCCTCTCAATCATTTCGGCCTGCTGTTTGAGGTCGGGCTTTTCAAGGTTGAAAGGGTTTGCGTTAGGCGAAACATGTTTTTGCGGTTTGCGTTTAGGCGTTGGGAAAACCTTGCCCGGTCTAGCTCGAGGCACAGGTCTGCTAACGTCACCGCTGTTTAGAGTAACTTTCGGTGATTTAGCTATGTCTGGCTTGCTACTCGGAACAGCTGTTTCCCCGTCTCTGAGATACTTACCGTAAATTGAAGCTCTCTCTCGCCAATGATCTTTGGTAGCATCTGAGGCCTGAGGCTTTTTCCTTTGCATTCCGGTCACACTTTCAGCAACGCCCTCCAACAGTCCTTTTTCCAAAGGGCTGAATACATAGTCAAAAAACTCGGGGCCTTCGCCATAGTACAACGCAACCGCCTCGTCGAATGTAATACCCAATGATTGAACCATCCTCTCAATTGTTACATGATTTAGATTTGTATCACTGGGAAGAATTTGATCGATAAGTAGTTCTTTCAGATCTCCTTCAAGTTTTTCGGAGATTTTATTTTTCGTTTTATCGCCAACCATGTTTTTAGGTTTCCTTAATTCTATCATTTTTTGAGTATGAGAGTGCACTTTATAATCTAAATAACTTCGGATCCCGCCCGGCAGCCATGATCATCTGACGCGCCCGTGCCGGGTTTCGCTCCAGAAGCTCGGACTGTTCTTTCAGGTTGAGGCTGTCGCTTGCGAAGGGGTTGGCGCCGCTGCCGCTATCGGTCAGACCAGCTAGGCCATCCTCGGCAAAGGAGCTGTCGTGGATGAAAGCCAGCAGTTTGACTGCCACCGGATCGGCCACCTGTTGCAGACCATTCGCGTCGGCGCGCGAAAGCGCCCCCTTGTCGGCAAACCAGCCGGTGATGTCGAGCCCGGTCGCCTTCAGGTGGGTTAAAGCCCGGTCGGCCTTGGCGACCGCATTCTGATAGGCATCGCTTTCCGGCTCACCATATTCCCGGATCAGGTCCCGGTGCGCGGCTTCCGCCACTTGAGCCTGCTGCTGCGCGGCGCTGTTGGCAGCGTCCTCCTGGGCACCGAAATGCTCAGCCATTTTGCCGACCCACTTGTCATGCAGTTTTTGCGCCGCTTCCGGGTGCAGGCCTGCCTCCTTGAACCAGCCGCTTGCTTCTGCGGCAAAGGCCTGGTCATAGGGAAAGTTCTCCGGCAGCGCCTCCGGCATGTTGAACTGGTAGCCGTCTTTTGGCGTCCAGCTTTTCGAAATGTCTTGGTAAAAGGCTGATTTTTCGTCGGCACTGGAGCCCTCATCGGGCACTATCACCGCGCTGGTCATCTGGTGCTGCAGCGCTTGATAACTCTCAAGCACACTGCCCGCATCCTGCCAGCCGTTTTGTGTGGCAAGTGCCTTATGGTCGTCATTCAGGCCCGACAGAAAGTCGTTCCCATCTGCCATAGGCTCCATGCCGTCATCACTGATGCCGAACTGGTCGTCCATCATCAAAAGTCCTCTTCGTGTTCAAAGTCGGGAAGGGTTTCCAAACGGGCCGCGGCCTGCAGGGCGGCATGTTCTTCCGGTGGAATGCGGATCATCGACAGAATCCGCGCATATAGCGCCTTGCGGCCGTCCAGATAGCCGCTTTCCCGTGGCCCCAGGTCCACCGGGGGGGCCTGATAGATCCCGCATTCCGCTGCCAGATCCGCCAGCACGGTTTCGCCGTCCGGGCACAAAAAAACGGACCGATAGGCCCGTTCCAGTTCACTTGCTCTGCTACGGCGGCTTGGCGCCCGCCGTCGGAGACAATTCCACATTTGTTTCTCCAGGGCCTGATGGAGCCGGAAAGCCGTTGATCGGTTATCTGGCCTAAACATCAGGAAATCGTTTGTTTTCAAGGGGCGTGCCTGCCCCGAGGCGAAGCAGGCAACGGTATTGAAACGCTGCTCGAACACGCCTAGATTGAATTCACCTCAAACATTTTCTTGAGCGAAAAAAGCGCGCAATAAATGATATCAAGATTTTCGGAACCTTATCGACTGAAGTGGCTTGGCATCATCTTGGCTATTGCCGCGCTGTTCACAGTTGATGAAATTCCGGTCACCGAAGAAAATGCCATGTTGATCGGCCTCCTAGGAGAGGCCGCCGCGCTTTGGCTCTTTCGATTTGGAGTGGTTGTTCTGATTGCCGTTCTTCTTTATTCAATTCTTTCAAGCAGAAAGCAGAACCAAAAGATCGAGGAAAGGATATTGCGCAACAACGCGGCCAAGCAGGATGAGAGGCGCATCCGCGACTGATCTTTTCCCTCTTCTGATAATAGAGTTCGGCATCCGGCTCGCTGATCGCAGCTGAAATTCGGCGTGCCATTCATGACTATCCATGCCACTCATTCACCAAACTGACGGCGGCTAGATACAATGCATACCCCACGCAAGTTCGGAATGATCCGCACTTACTATTCAACGCTGACCGGTTTCAAGTGGATGGGCATTATTTTAGGCGTTGTTGCCCTCTTCTCGGTCGACGAAATTCCGCTTGGATTGCAAGATGGCGGAGCTGTCAGCAGCGTCATCGAATTTGCCGCCCTCTGGTTGTTCCGCGCAGCAACGGTCCTGTTCATCTATATTCTCATTCGCTCAGTCGGTTCAGGCGTAAAGCAGGAACGTTACACCGAGGAATTGATAGAGCGCGAAAGGGCGATGAAGCGCGGCGAAGATCGGTTTCGAGATCGTTAAAGCCCTAGGTCCTTTGGCAATATGCTGCCATCCTGCTCACTGATCGCCTTTAGTAGCGGCGCTCCATCCTTGGCCATCCGCGCCATGCTTTCACCGGCCGCAAGCTGCTGTTGCTGCTCAGTTTCGGCCGCCCGCTCCTGCCGCAGTTTCTCAACTTCCTCCGGTCGCCGTTTCAGCTTCGCCGGAAGGCCAAGCGCGCGCCGGGTCAGGTCGTATTCTTCTTCCCGGTCGTGCAGATCCATGATGGTCGGGTCGGCACCGGCAGCGATGCCCAGATATTCCTGGAAGCCCATGATCGCCTCGAAATGCCCGGCCTCACGCATCTGGTCGATCGGTGCGGTCGGCACCAAGGTCACGTCGCTGTCGGCAATGCTGGCTGGCGGTGCCAGCGGAGAGCCTGAGGCAAACGCGCCCCGGCGACCCAGAATGCCGACTTCCCGCTCAAACAGAGCTTCGTTGCCGGCCATAATGTTGGTGGAGAACGGCCCGATCATGTCGGCCATTTCCTTGCGCCTGATATTTGCTTCTGTCGCCGTCCGCCCATTTCCTTCCAACAGAGTCTGCCACAAGTCGCCGTAGAGCCCGATCCGCAGCTTCTCGCGGATATTCTCGATCTGCGCATCGGCGGCACCCGGATTCACGGTATCAATCATCGGCCGGAACAGCGGCCTGCCCTGCTCGTCGATCAGGCCGGGATTCGTCCGCCCTGGATTGAGGTCCAGTTGCCGTTCCTGGGCATGGGTCGCGATCGGTGGGCGCACCGCCTGCGAACTGGCGATCAGGCCATCTCGCGCAAGGCTCTGCAAGCTCTTGATGTCGCTCATCAGCTTGGCCTGGGGCGGTGAACCATAGGGCGACAAGCCGTCCCGGTCCCAGCGGCTGATCACCAGCGGATACTCGAAATACCCGCCTCTCCGGCAGATATGCTTGCTTTCCTCTTCAAAGTGGATGCTTTCATAACGCGATTTGCGGATGTCCGTTGCTTCCTCAAAGCCGCCTTCGCGCATGAAGCAGGCATGAACGAATGTATGTTCCGCATTTTTGCGTTTTGGATCATCCGCTTCCTCCTTGATTTTGTCGGAGACGTTGCCGCCATATTCCTTTACCGCCTGCCAGGCCTTCAGCTTGCGCACCCGGAAGAAACCGCAATCGGCGCCCTGCGCGTCCACGATCAGATAAATCTCGTAAAGCGGCACATAGCGGTAATGGATCGGCGTGCGGATATCGGCCATATTGCCTTCGTTTTCGGCCGGAAACAGCACGCCTGTCCCCAGTTTCACCGTCGACAGAAGCCGCGACCGGTTGGCAAGCGCAAAACCGGACCTTCCAGATGAGCGCACGCGAAACAGATGATCGCGTACCAACTCGAAAAACTCCTCGTCCTCCTGTGTCGGCGGCGGCGCGAACGGATCACCGAAACCGACCCCGTGCCAGTTGAAACCTTCCGGCATGGTCAGCGAGCCAACGCCGGACGCCAACCGGTCCAGCAGCCAGACCGCCGTCGGATCATATAGCTTGCGCGACCTCTCCCTGGCAGCAGAATGGCGAAATGCACTCATGCCGTCCTGAGCGGTCACTCCGCCCGGCCGGTTGAACGCCCGCTCCATATCGGGCGCTGTGTAAGTCACATAGTCTTGCCAGTCAGCTTCGTACCACTGACGTTCGGCCCGAGCGCTTTGCAGCTCCGATTTCAGATCATCGACAATACCCATATGGATCAAGCCCGTCCCAGAAGCGTCACACCCGGCCGCGAAGCACTCAGGTAGTCGGAAACACCCAGCGGCCCGGTAACATTCGTTGCTCTTGTGTTGTATGCAGCAGCCCGGCGCCTGCTGTTTGAAAGTTGAAGGCTTTTTGCCTGTCGTTGCGGGTCCGGCTCACGCGGTGGCGGCGGAGTCGGCGTTGGTTCCGGAGTTTTCGGTTTTGAGAACATGCACATGGGGCACCTCGTTCTGTCTTGAGTAAAATTGCGGAAATGACGTCCATGAACGGCTCAGGACCGCCTGTCGCATTTCGCGCCGATCTGCAGCCCTTGCGTTTTCTGCAAGGTCCGGGCATAGGCGACGGCAGGAATTTGCAAATCGGGATCTGGAAGGGCGCGAGCGTCAGTCAAGACTGTGCAGCCTGACTTCCATTTGTTCGGCGCGTTATGCTCCGACGCAGCCACATTTTCCCAATGTATCGGTATGAGGCCTGTTTTAGCCCTGTTTTGACGAAGCGTCGAGCATGGCCAGATGTCTGAAACCCTTGTTCAGACGACAGGTTCTAAAACCCCTTTTGATATCAATTGCCTCTGCCTTGATCGCGTTGTGCGCCGGGGTAGCGATTTTTCTGCGCTGGCAACGCCAATGCACACCAAGGTGATCTGGTTCTGAATACCCACCGGTTTCAGCTCCACCCGGCCTGATACAATGGGTAGTTTCTCGCGATCTCCCGGTCCCAGGAAGGCTCAGAGGGAAACCGGTCGGCAATATGGTCAATCAGCGCTCTAACTCTGAGCGGCAGCACTCTGGCTTCCGGGTAAACCACATAGGCAGCATCATCCGACCAGACATGGTCAGAAAACAACGGAACAAGACGCCCTTCGGCAATTGCGGAACTGACAATGAAAGTCGGCTCAATTGCGACCCCAAGTCCATCTTCGGCACATCTGGTCAGAAACTCACCGTTGTTGCAAATGATCCGGTTCTTGATGTGCACGGCACCCCTCGATCCGTCGGGACGCGCAAAACTCCAGCGATTGCTCTGCCGGCTTGATCGATACTGCAATACAGAATAGCGACTGATGTCCTCGGGTCGTTCAGGCAATCCAAGTCTGTCCAGGAGTATCTTGCTCGCCACGGGAAGGTGTCGAATTCGGGTCAGCCGCCGCGCCCGCAACGAGGAATCCTGTAATCGTCCAATCCGGAGCGCCAGGTCAAATCCGTCCTGGATGATATCGACCCTTCGGTCATTTGTTTCCAGCTCCAGTGCGACGTCGGGATAAAGCCGAAGAAATTCCGTGAGGATCGGTCCCAGATGGCGACAGGTAAAGGAGGTTGGAGCCGCCAACCTGATGCGCCCTTCCAGTCGATGTGTTGTTTCGGAAAGGCTGGATTCCGCGTCGTTCAGATCGTTGATGATTTGCTGACATTGCAGGAAAAAGTCATGTCCCGCCTCGGTCAAACTGATCTTCCGCGTTGACCGCCTAACAAGCGTTACGCCAAGCCGTTTTTCCAGCTCCTTAAGTCTCCGGCTCACAGCCGATAAAGCCAGGCCGGTCCGACGCGATGCTTCGGACAATGATCCCGCATTGATGATTTCGACAAAATTTTCAATTTCGGTCAGTCGAGACATTTCTTCTCGTTTCAAGAATAATAAATTGCCATTTGAGGTCATTATCCTTCGCAACAAGAATAGTTAGATCAGATCCTGTCGTCAAAATCCAACCAGGCAGGAAATCAAATGAAGGTTCTACGTCTCGACACCAGTGCCCAAATCGGTAATTCGCACTCACGCGCGCTCACTGCGCGCTTCATTGCCGGTCTCGGTCCGGATACGGAAATCGTCCAGCGAGACCTGGCAAAGGGTATTCCTTTGATCGGCCCTGACTGGTTTAACGCCAGTTTTACGCCCGCGGACAATCGAGACAACGACCAGGAACAGTCCTTATCGGCCTCACAGGAGTTGGTTGAGGAGCTTCAGGAAGCCGATCTTCTGGTCATTGGCCTGCCAATCTATAATTTTGGCGTTCCCGCCAGCTTGAAATTATGGATTGATCAGGTCTGCCGCGCCAATCTGACCTTCAAGCACACGCCCGAGGGTTCTGTCGGCCTGCTGGAAGGCAAACGCGCTGTCGTCATCTACGTGTCCGGTGGCACTCCCTTTGAATCTGACGCCGATTTTGCAACGGACTATCTCCGTTACGTCCTCGGGTTCATCGGCATTAAGGACGTACATTTCATCAAGGCGGATGCCCATATGTCCGACGAAAGCTCACTTCCCAATGCACAGGTCGCAGCAGATCAGCTCAGCAAGAAAATCGGCTTTGAAGATGAAACGGCCCTGGTTTCCTGATCAGAACGTTTTGTTCATGCCGAGAGGCGGGCCTCCTGCCTTTCGGCATGCTTCCAGTCTCAGAAGCACATCTTCCAACTTGCGTCTCACTTGCCGGTAGCCGGTCCTTCAAGAGCGTGATACCAAGCGATCCGAATTCGACCTCAAGTGATATTGGCAAGGGTAACTCAGAGTGTTTTTCGCTCTTTCTGTGGCGCTGGCTTACGTGCTGACAAACATTGACGGCCTGTTCGCCTTCCTTGCCCTTTCCTCAGCTGGACGGCGCACGCAGGTTCTGACCGGATTTCTCGCCGCTCACGTGCTGGTCATTGGCGGTTCATTTCTGGTCGGAGCCGGCGCGACGTTTCTCTCTCCCGAATTTTTGGGATATCTCGGCATCATCCCGATTGGATTGGGATTGTGGGAGATCTGGAAAACGAACCGCCGCTCGGCGCTGGACAAGACCGAAACCCAGTCGGCCAACTCCGTCATCGGGGCATCGTCCATCTTCCTTGCGCTCAGCACCGATACATTCGTGTTGCTGGCAGCGATCTTCGCCGACAGTCGACAGGAGATGGATCATTTTGCGGTCCTAGGTGCTGTCCTTGCCGTCATCGGCCTCTTCGCGTTCGGCACGTTGCTTTCCAATGGTCTTGCAAAGAACAAGAAGATCGGCCGTTTCTTCGAACGTCTTTCACCCTTCGTCATGATCGCCGCAGGGATCTATATCCTGCTCGATACGACCACGGACGTGTTCTGAGGCGTATTCTTTTCGTGTTGGCACCGTTGCCGCTGAAAGAGCCGGACACACAGTTTCTGGAGGCAGGCATGAACTTGGCGTATAACCATCACATTGAGACTATCGAGCAATTCTCTGCCTCGATGGCCATTTCTGAAACCTAACGGAAGTTCCATGCCAGACGATCAGGACACCAAACTCTGCCCCGCTCCCGTCATCTTCAATATGATTGGCGGCAAGTGGAAACTCACCATTCTGCAGATCCTGATTTTCCGAGGCACCAAACGCTTCGGAGAACTGCAGCGTGAAATGGATGGCATCACTCAGACGATGCTCACCAAGCAGCTCCGCGCTCTGGAAGACGATGGACTGGTGAACCGCAAGGTCTATGCCGAAGTTCCTCCCCGTGTCGAGTATTCCGCAACGCCGGATGCACTGGCGCTGAAGACCATGTTTCAGACTATGCACCAATGGTGGGTGGACCACAGAGAAGAAAAATCGGAAGAAAAAACACTTCAATTTCAACAATAGTATCTTTTTAAGTCCTATATACGATTTTTCTGCCTACTTGTTAAACGATACCGTCAACGCACATTCTCCCTATCGGAAAACGGGAGAAGTTAGATGCGACCAACTCTTTACACTTTCAGTGGTGCGCCGCGTGGATGGCGGGTTCTCTTGGGCCTCGCCTTCAAGGGAATAGATGCGGACATCAGAATCCTGAGCGTTTCGGAACGCGATCACCTGAAGCCCGAGTTCCTGGCAATGAACCCGCGCGCGAAAGTTCCGGTCTTGACCTCTGGCGACACACTCTTGCGCGACTCCATTGCCATTCTCGCCTGGCTGGACAAGGCCTATCCGGCTAAGCCGCTGTTCGGCGAAACTCCAGAACAAGCCGCCATCATCTGGCAAGTCGCGATGGAGTGCCGGGAGTATCTGCGCGAAGCCAACCGGCAGCTCCTGAGTCGTGCGTTCTTCACCGATGCCAGAGTTCCTGAAGCTGGAAGCGAAGACGATCAAACCTTTCAGCAGGAAGCTGCTCTCGTTCATGCCGAATGCCGCTATCTGGAGAGCCTCCTGTCTGACGGCCGGACGTTCATGGCAGGTGAAACGCCCAGCGCCGCAGATGCTCTCGCCTATCCGGAAGTCAGGTTGCTGCAGCGGGCTGTCGAGACCAGAACCGGTTTGATGACAGCCGCCGGCTTCGGTTACCCGCCCGACCTTTATCCAAATGTCGCGACCTGGAAGAACCGGCTGAACGATTTGCCGGAAGTGGCCGCAACGATGCCGCCACACTGGCAGGATGAAACACCAATCGCCAGAAGTGCCTGAGGAGAATTGGAAGATGCCAAGTCCTGTTATTGCAACGCGCGAAGAATGGCTGAAGGCCAGGCTGGACCTGCTTCAGCGTGAAAAGGAACACACCCGGCTCAAGGACGATATCACCCAGGCACGCCGGGCCCTGCCCTGGGTCAGGCTGGAAAAAAACTACGCCTTCGAAACCGAAACCGGCCAGCAATCCTTGAGCGACCTTTTTGGGCCCCACTCCCAGCTCATCACCTATCATTTCATGTTCGGCCCGGCATGGGAGGAAGGCTGCAAGAGTTGCTCCTTCTGGGCTGACAGCTACGAGGGATTGTCAGCGCACTTTGCTGCGCGCGACATCGCTTTCACTGCGGTCTCATCGGCACCGCTGGAGAGGCTCCTTGAATTCAAGTCCCGTATGGGATGGACTTTCAATTGGGTCTCTTCCTTCCAGAACGGCTTCAATCACGACTTTGACGTTGGCTTTGACGAGACCCGTCCAACCGATCGCAGTCGAGCCTACAATTTTGGCATCATGCCAGAGGCATTCATGGACGAGATGCACGGTACCAGTGTCTTCGCCAAGAACGAGGATGGGGCCGTCTACCACACCTACTCCATGTATGGTCGCGGCCTCGATGCCACAAACGCCGCCTACGCCTATATCGATTTGACGCCCAAGGGCCGGGACGAACCAGCGGAAGGCAATCCGATGGCCTGGGTAAAGCACCATGACCGATACTGACAACTGGGCAGCAATTCGCACCGCACCGGCAGTTTTCCTGCCGGTGTCGTTGCTCTTCTCGTGTTCAGCACTTCTTTGGGCGTATGTCCTCACCGGCAGTGGCACCGGAATGTCCGTTTGGGCCATGACGCGACTGTCTTTGCCACCGGCTCAGCATGTGGCTGGTCTCGTGGTAGATTGGACAGCCAGCTACGCACTTCAGATGGTCATGATGTGGTGGACCATGATGCTTGCAATGATGCTATTGCCGATTGGTCTGAATGAGTTCAACCGCTTCAGACGCTCAACCGTCCTCGACATCCTTGTCTTTCTGTGTGGGTATTCGTTTGTTTGGCTATTGTTCGCAATCGCTGCTACCGGATTGCAATGGGGACTGGAAAGGGCGGCCCTGCTCCATCCCTTCATGATGTGGAGCGTTTCGCCGAACCTTTCCGCTGCTTTGCTGGCAGGTGCAGGCGTTTATCAGCTGACCGATTTGAAATCACGCACGCGGTCTGCCTGCCGCCTTTCCCGCTTGTCCCTTCATTCGGCCCTCGCCTTCGGGCAAAACTGTGTCCTCAGCACAGGTCCATTAATGCTGCTCTTCTTCGTTGGAGGTGCCATGAACCTGGTCTGGATGACCGGCCTGACACTCATCGTTCTGGCGGAACGCTGCCTGGAAGATCGAAAACTGTTTGACCTTTCGCTCAGCGCTCTACTGGTTGGAACGTCAATTTGGTGCGTTTATCACTGACGCAATTCAGTTCAGGTATTACAGGTTTGACAATCGCAATCGCTTTGGCGTTATGCCAAATCTGCTTTTGAACATGGCGATGAAATGCGACGTATTCTGGTATCCCGCATCCAGTGCTATATCCGTCACCGCGGCAGAGGTATCCAGAACGGCCTCACGGGCCTTGAGAAGCCGCTGCTCGATCAGATACTGGCTCGGCGCAATCCCGAATTGCCGTTTGAATTCTCTGTTGAACGAAGACACCGAGCGTCCGGACAACATCGCGTAGTCGGCCACATTGAGATTGTGCGCCTGATGGATACGCATGAGATGTCGAATGTTTCTTTTTCCCGTATCCGCACTGTTTTCTTCCAAAAACGCGCCAAGTGTCTTCGGTTCACCAAGTGCGGCCACAAGATGCAGCAATTCCAAAAGCTTGGCATGCAGCAATCCGCGCACATTGGGCAAATGCCGATAGGCGGTCGCTAGCGAACTCATATAGTTCGGCACGCCCTCCCTGGCAGCGATCTTGTATGCTCCTACCCGACAGCCAGTCGGTGTCCAACGGCCAGCTGCTGTCCGCTGAAACTCGGAAACAATCGCTTGATCAAAAAAGAACAGGAAGGCTTCCAGCGGACCGGCATCGTTGGTGAAGTTCGACACCATGTGCAAGTTCTGCGGCAATAGGATCATTTCTCCTGCCTGCACAACATACTCCTCACCAATGGGCGTGATGAAGGTTTCTCGACCGCGCAATACAAAACAGAGACAGGGAACTGAGCTAAAGAACTCTACGCCCAACGCATTGGCGCTTATCAGTTTGTGGAAAATAGCTGCGGCACCATCCTGCATTACTTTATGAGCATCGGCAAAACCCGCCAGCCCTTCGGGAATGACAAGGCATTGGTTCAATCCATTCGCCATCACCGCTGCCCTGTCATGTTTGCGCTTGTGTATACTGCCCCCCTCAGAAATTCAGGCACGATTGCATATTCCAGCATGCCTGTTCAGTGGACCTAATGCCTCATGCGATGCGCGATTTCCGGCATTTTTGATTATCCATGGATATCGGCAATTTCTAACGCCCCTTACGAAGATCACACTCAACAAAGGAGATGATCAAATGAGTGTTTGGGTGACTTTGGAGATGACCGTTCGCCAAGGGCAATATGCAAAGCTCGAACTGTTTTTGGAAGAAAAACTGCCAGCTGTAAGGAGCTTCAACGGTGCGTTGTCGGTGTCGGTGTTTTTCGATCAGGCAAGCAATCGTCTGTTGATCTTGGAGGAGTGGAAATCCCGCCAGCATCACCAGTCATATTTTCAGTCGATTACTGAAAACGGTGTCATGCCGCAGCTTCTGTCTTTCATGGTCGCTCCTCCAGCTGTCCAGTACTACGACAGGGTGATTATATGACCGGCTCCAAGGTTTTTATCCACCGTCGTGAGTTTTGACCTCCGGCATGGCGGCAACATTGACTGTCATGCTGCCCATTCAAACAAGTACGCGAATTTCGGAGAATATCATCGTTACGAAGACGGAGTTCTCAGCTGATACACCGGAAGCAACTCTAAAAGGCATTCTCGATCGCCGGATCATTGGAGGGCAGGTGTCGCGAAAAGTGCTCCGATCTTCTTCCAACGTTCTACTCATCGAAGAATGGAAAGGCTCTAAGCAAATGAGTGGCCAGCGACTTGTCCGGAGAGAAATCTAGACGCTATGACAACGACCGGGAGCAATAGCGATCTTATTCCGCTTGGCGATTGCTCCAGTTGTTGACAGATACCCTCCTACTTCAACAATCCAAGCTGTGTCAGCGTGTGTCGGCATTGCTGGCTCAGCGCCTCGTTCCGTCCGCCCCGATAGTAACTCAGTGCAATCACGGCGCCGTATAACGCCCACCCTTGCGCCCGCAGCCAGTCCGTCTCTCCGAGATCCAGCTCCCGGCGAAACACTTGCCTGGCTTCCGGCGCGACCCAGGTCCAGGCAACTGCATGATCGGCTGCGGGATCCCCCACTGCGCAAAGCCCCCAGTCGATCACGGCGACCAACCGCCCGTCTCTGACAAGCAGGTTATCCGCCTTGAGGTCACCGTGCAGCCAGACGGGAATCTTGGGCACGGACTGTGCGCAAGCATCGTCCCAAAGTTTGAAAGCCCTCTGAACATCGATCTCTTCTGCAAGATCTTCAATTGCGGCGCATGTGTTGACTGTCATGTCCTCAAGCGCAACACCTCTGTGATGATTGCTCGTGCCGGCAATCGGCGCATTTGCTGTCCCCTTGGACTGCAGAGCTTTCAAGAACATTGCAAGGTCAATCGCGGCCCTGGTCGGCTCTTGCAGGAGTTTCGTTTCGGCAACGCTCCCATCAAGCCAGTCGACGACCGCAAACAGCTGTTCGCAAGCTGTATCGGCATATCCGTGAAATCGCAGACGCGGTACTTCTAGTGGTAGATCTGCGAACAAAGGCAACCATGCAATCTCCTTCGTCAGCAGCGGTATTGCAGATCTGCGTCTTGGCAACCGCACAATCAATCTGTCACCCAGCCGATAAAGCGCGTTGTCTGTTCCAGAGCTGGCCAGCCGGCTCACTGGAAACGCGCCCAACTCGGGGGCCTGATCTCGGATCAAGCGTTTTACCAGCATTTCATCGGAAGGAATTTCGTCGTTAGGCTCCATAACCGTCGTACCGTGACTTGCTGCAACGAGAAGATGTCCTAGCTACAAACCCTGAGTGTGGGTTTAGGTCAAGGCAGGAGAGACTGGTGAGCCTGTTGCATGTTTCAATCAACGCAGAAAACCCGAAAGGTGTTGCAGAATTCCTCGCGTTTCTCATGGGGGGAAAGGCGATGCCTTTTCCGCCGTTTCCCGACAGCTGGATTGCCTTTGCTGCTGCAGATGATGGCTCTGCGATTGAAATCTATCCGCTCACGCACATTCTTCAGGCGGGGCCCGAACAGATCGAATGCCGCATTGGCACACCGGCTTCCGGTCCAAGTTTTGTCCATGCTGCGATCGCAACTTCGCTGACGGAAAGTGAGATCATTGCAGCCTCGGCTGAGCGAGATTGGCTGGCAAGAACCTGTCACAGAGGCCCTTTTGCCTGCGTGGAAGTCTGGCTGGAAAATCGGCTGCTCGTGGAGGTGCTGGATCCGGTCAGGCAAGAAGAATACCGAAAGGGTATGACGATGACGAACTGGGTCCAAATGTTCGACATCAATATGTGATCCCTCAATCAGGCAGATAACGTAGCGTAAACTTTGTTCTTGCACCCACACTTTCAGCTGTTAGGCTCTTTGCGCGACCGGCACTTTTCAGGGGCTTCTTCGTCCCAATCCGAAGGGAGGCCCGCATGCCGCGCGAATTGTTTCATGTCATATTGATCCGTCCCACCAAGTATGACGACGACGGCTATCCGATCCACTGGCATCGCACCACAATTCCCGCCAACTCCCTCGCCTGCCTGAACGGCATCGTTCGAGATTGTGATACGCGGAAGGTTCTGGGACCGGATGTTGACCTGAACATTCTCTCCATTGACGAAGGCAACACCCGCATCCTGCCGAAAAGACTGATCGCCCATATCAACCGCAACGGAGGTCGCGGTCTCGTTTGCTTTACAGGTGTTCAAAGCAACCAATTCCCACGCGCTGTCGATCTGGCACACCCGTTTCTGAAGGCTGGCCTTCCGGTTAGCGTCGGCGGCTTCCACGTCACGGGCTGCATGGCCATGCTCCCCGAAATGCCGGTTGAGATGCTTGAAGCGCAAGAGCACGGCATAAGTTTCTTCCTGGGTGAAGCGGAAGGCGAACGTTTCGACGCAGTATTGCGAGATGCGTTCGAAGGCAAACTCAAACCTGTCTACGACCATATGAAGGACCTACCCTCGCTTCCCGGTCAACCCAAACCGGTCGTTGAACGCGAGCAGATCGATCGATCGACGCTTGGCTATGGCAGCTTCGACCTTGGCCGCGGGTGTCCGTTCGAATGCAGCTTCTGCTGCATTATCAACGTTCAGGGCCGAGGCAGCCGCTTCCGCTCCGAAGACGACCTGAAAGCCATCATTCGAGATCATGCGAAGATTGGTGTGACCAAGTTTTTCGTGACAGACGACAACTTCGCTCGCAACCGGAACTGGGAAGCCTTCCTCGATTGCCTGATTGATCTCAGAAAGCGCGAAAAGCTGAAGTTCACATTGATCATTCAGGTCGATACGCTTTGCCACAAAATCCCGAATTTTATCGAAAAGTGCGTCCAGGCTGGCGTCGATCAGGTCTTCATCGGTCTGGAAAACATCAATCCCGACAACCTTGCCGGATCGAAAAAGCGTCAGAACAAGATCACCGACTACCGGGAAATGTTCCTGGCCTGGAAGAAGCATCCAGTCATTCTCACGGCTGGTTACATTATCGGTTTTCCGAACGACACGCGCGAGTCCATCCTGCGCGATATCGACGTAATCAAACGAGAGCTTCCCATTGATATCCTGTCACTGTCCATTTTGACGCCATTACCTGGATCGGAGGACCACAAAAACGCGGTCAAGGGCGGCATTTGGACAGATCCGGACCTCAACAAATACGATCTTACACACTGCGTTATTCGACACCCGAACTTTCCGGGAGACATGCTTGATCGTGTCTATCTTGAAGCGGTCGGTCGCTTTTATTCGCCTGACCATTGCCGCACTGTCCTGCGCCGTGCTGCGGCCCTTGGCAGCAACAAGAAAATCGCAACCATGAACCGTTTGCTTCTGTATGGCATTGGTTCACGATTGCACAACGTCTTCTCGCTTGACGGCGGTTACCTGCGGCTCAAGTATCGCACCGACAGACGCCCTGGCCTGCCTTTGGAAAGTCCGCTGGCTTTCTTCGCGAAACACTATTGGTTCACAGCCCGCAACATCTCGATCATGGCACTGCAGAGAATGCGATACAGACGCTTCATCAAACAGCTATGGGCAGACCCCGGAAGGTTTGACTATTCCGATCAGGCGATTGCGGAAATTGGCCACAAGGACTTTGAGACCCTTGAACTCTATACCGCCACCCGCGGCGGCAAAGAGGCCGTTGCAACCCATCGCAAGATGGAAAGCCTGAAGCGAAAGGCTCGCAGCGGCACGGCTGCGCGCGCCTGATGTCTCAATCCAGGCCCCTGCTCTGCCTGACCCAGGCATACAGCAGAAAGTCCTCACCACCTCGACCATAGGAGCGCAGCAGACCTTCCTTCCGGCCGCCCAGCGCCTCGATCCAGGTGTGAGCGATATCGTGTTCCTTATGGGTCAGGACCTGCAGGCGTCGGCACTCCCGTTCAAGAGTTGGTCGAAGTTCATTGAAATGCCTGGTGATCAAGGGGACGCATCGTCTGAAACGGTCAGTTCCAAAAGCCCAGGCCTGCCAGTGGTCCGGATCGAATGCTGAGGCGTGGCTGAAACCGAATGCCGCCGCCGGCTGCCCGTCATACCAGACCGACCAGACCTTGCCTCGAACGGCTGTCTCCACCGCGCAGACACCAAGCGCGCGGGTATCCCAGCTTTTCCAGAGACAGGCAATTTCTTCGAAATCTGCTTGCCGCATGTTGGCTGCTATGAAGGACGCGTCACGTACGCAAAGGTCCTTGATCAAAAGCCGGCGAGAGGGTCTTCCAATGGCGCGGTTTGTATCTGTCTCCGTAGTTTCAGTACCTGTTTGACTTCCGCCTTGTCCTTCCATCCCAATGCCTCAACAATTGCATCCGCTTCGTCCGGAGACGATCCGAGACGCTCCTTTATCTCTTCCTTGCTCTCAATCAGGATCTTGCCGTTCTTGATCTTCCAGCGGTGTGCTGTCAGTTGCGCCTTCACCGTTGCCGAGCGTTTGATGGCCAGCCCCTGGCCGCTTTTCGGATGCAGAGCTTCTCGAAGGCGCCAATAGAGCTGGGCCCGCAGGTTGTAGAAAGGGATGCGGCTGTCCCTCGCCCGTTCTCCGGACTGACTTGAGAAAACACATTTCTCTACCGGAATGTCGTTCTCGCGCTTCAGAAACCCAACGGTATCGCCGCCCCAACCGCCGGTGCAGTCAACCACAATCAGCGCATTGTCCCGCCGTTCCCTGATAATCAGCGACCCGACGTCCGAACCATCCCGCGTATCCGTTCCCTTTCGAATAACATTCTGCTCGAACCGTCTTCCGTGGAGCGGCTGCAAGACCGTCTTGTCCTTTCCGCCCTGCGCGACATCCACGGCAAGCACATCCATCGGCTTGTCTCTGTCGATGCCCTCGTCATAACGCTGAAACGCAAGGTCAACCCATTCCGAGGGGATCACCTGCCAATCATGATCCTGGCGCGCCGCTTGAAAGTCCCCGGTTCTCAAGGCCGTGCGCATCGGTTCTGGCATCTGGTCCAGTTGCGCGTCGTAGCTTTCATCAAGATAGGCATTGTCCATGCGCTTGGCAGGTATGAAGGTTCGGCTTTTCGGTGTCCGGATTTCACCCTCGATCTTCACTGGTTCCGGCCCGTCCACCCACACTGTGCGAATGGCATCGCCATCATCCAGAAACACGGCCCAAAGCAACTCTCCGGGTATCACCTTGCCGAACAACGGATGCAACGGATCCAGCCAGGGAGCGAACCATTCGACCAGAAAGTCCCCTTGTCCGCCAAGAGGTGGATTGGTGGCAATCAGCCCTCGACAACGCTGACCCGGGCGAGTCGTCCTGAGCCAGCCAAGCACGAAAATGATCTTGCGCGGATCCATTTGCGCCCCCTCATCGAAGGCCTTCAGGTCATGATCCCGACCCTGCCAGTCTTCCTCCGCCCCGGGCAGCCCCAGATGGCCGAACTCGATCATGCGCTCATCAGGCCCGACCCACTTGGGCGGATTGCCGGAGATCTTGCCGAGACCCGCCAGACGCATCAGCGTGTTCATGCGTTCGATGAGCCCTTTCAGCGATTTCAACGATTGCCGGAAGATGACTGCCTTGTGATGCGCAAACAGGGCAAGACCTGCAATCAGGTCGGTCTTGCCGCCTCCTGCCGCCCCGCCGTATAGCGTCAGATCTGCCTCGGAAAAGTAACCTTCGGTCTGAGGTCCGGCCTGTGGTTGCCAAACATTGAACTGGTCCAGAACGCCAGCCTGGTCCAGTTGCTTTTGCAAGGCAACCCGATCCGGAGCCGGCATCTTGTCTATGTGGTCAATCAGCGTCTTTAGTGCTGTTGTCATTCGTTTGTGTGCCCTCGCGCGTCAGCAGAGCCATCACCCCCAGCGCGATTTCCGCTGAGCTGCGTGGCTTGAATTTCTCCATCTTTTGAACGTCATCAGCCCCGCCCAGAACGCCCCATGTCTCCAGTTCAGCCCGGTCGCGCCAACCTGCCCTGTTCTTCATGTTGAATGTCCAGGCACTGGCGTTGAACTTGGCCAAATCTCCTTTCGCCCCCTCCTTGCCGATCCTCTCCCATTCAAGAAGCCCCCTGCGGGCTGCCTCCTCCAGCTTGTCGGCAGGAAAGTCCTCGGGAAACTGCTCTGCGTAGTAGCGAATTGTTTTCCGATCGGCAGAGGGAAAACTCTCGATCGAGTATCCTTGAGAAACATGCGTGCAGAAATCTTCACACGCCTTCTGCCGTGAAGCCGCCGTCGGCCATTTCAGCACGCAAGCGTCATCGCTCTCATCGGTCATGACGAGCCCCTTTGTTGATTGAATGTGATTTGCCGGAAGTGAAGTATTGTCCGGGCACCAAAGTGGCAGCTTTCACTCAGCCGCACTTGCCCGACTTACCAATCCAGGACCAGTTTTAGCGCGGTTTTGACGATTTGGCGAACGTGCCTGCTTGTCTGAACCCCCTGTTCAGACAGAGGTTTTCGTTTCTACGTGACGTTTCAATCGCTTGCGCTTTAGTTGCGTGATGCGCTTTTGGTCTTAAAAAACAGAACAGATGATCATGGCATCGTCTTTGAGCTCGCATCGATTCAGCGCGATCATCCGGTGCTGCTCTTTCTCCGCAGTCATGAGCATTGACGGCGCCCCGGAATAGAACCGGACCAGAAAACCGGACTGAGCCCAATTCACCTCATGGAGCCAATTCCAGAAACCAGCTGCGCGTGCGTTCATCGGCAGGCAACAACGTTTCTACGCGAATATCGTCTATGGCAGCATCTGCGCTCATGCCCACGGTAGCAATCAGTGAAAACAGGTGCAGATCGACGCCATCAACGTGGAAGTGAATTGAAAGAACAGGAGCGGGTCTCTCTTTGGCGGGTTGCTGCACGCAATCCGCAACACCCTCGAAAGAAAGCAGTTCGTCCAGAAGGCTCTGTGCCTCCTTGTCGTTCGGACGACGTGCTACCTCAAGTTCAAGCAGCCTGAAGAGCGCTCTCGTGATCTCGGACCAGTTGAAGATCGTTGATCTCACCGGACCTTCCTGGAAGATCGAGCGCAGCAAGTTGGCTTCTCCAACACCTCCCAGTATTGAAAAGAACCTCAAGGCAGCTTCATTCGCCTTCTGCAATGTCCAGATCCGGTCGATGGCAACAGCAGGAAACGGATTGTGCCCAGTCAGAATATGCCCGATTGATGTATCGACCGCCAATCGCGTGGCTTCGCTCCAGCGTTCATCAGGCATGCGACCGGCAAATCCGGCGGAGAGCAGCATCGCATCCACTTCTGCCGCCGGCATCTGCAACGCTTCTCCCAATTGCGAAATGGCGTAGCGACTTGGTTGGGAACGCCCGGTCTCCAGAAAACTGATGTGCCGTTGAGAAAGACCTGCATCCAGCGCAAGCTCAAGCTGGCTCATGCGTCGGCGTCGTCGCCAGTTTTTCAAAAGGCCTGGAAATCCTGAAACGGAATGTAGCTCTGCAATGGTCATGTCTCATTATCCCGAGGCACTGACAAAGTGTCTATTACCTCAGACGTAATTGAACCCATTCAAGGCGGTTGAGATCCTCAATGGCACTTCCAACCACATCGAGGAGTTCATCATGTCGACGACAAAACAGGCCCGAACCTTTCTTGGTCTCAATTGCGCCTTCTCCACAGCGACCGGTTTCATCGTTCTTGTATTCCCCGAAACCCTGACAGAATCCATGTTTCAAAACCCGGCAGGCTGGCTTCCCTTGCTTTTTCAAGGCCTTGGGCTCGGATTGCTAATCTTCGCGCTGGACCTCTTCTTGATGGTGCGCAACCCCTTTGTGACCCGCAAGGAGGTCCAATTGATTGTGCTGGCAGACATGGTCTGGATTGTCGGCAGTATCGCCTTACTGGTATTTGGCGCACATTTCTTCACCTTCACTGGCATGGTTGCAGTTGAAGTGGTTGCCATCCTCGTGGCCGTTTTTGCCATCGGCCAATATCTGGGAGCACAGAAGATCCAACCGCTGGCCAGCAGGGCCAGCGTCACGTCTCAGGACGGTTATGTCATAGCAAGCGTACGCCGCGCCGTCACAGCTCCGGTATCAGCCGTCTGGAACGTCATGAACGATCACCCAGGTTACGCGGACGTCGCCGATAATCTCAGTAAGGTCGAGGTACTTTCTGGGGACGGTGAAGGCATGCAGCGGCGTTGCTACGGCCCCAAGGGGGAACACTGGACGGAAACCTGTGATCTTTTTGAGGACGGACGGTCCTTTGGTTTCAGGATTCACACGGACGCACCGGATTACCCTTATCCGATTGAGGATCTCAAAGGACGTTGGTCCGTTAAACCGATTGCGGATGGCGCAGAATTTAGTATCGACATCACCGCTCGTCCGAAAGGCAACTTCCTGATGCGTATCCTGTTCCTGCTTGCCGCCAAACAGCAGTTCAAGACTATTCTTATAAACCTTGCTGACAGTTGGTCGGAACGCATGGAGCGTGAAGCGAAAGCTTAGATCCACCAGGTCATCAATTCAGTGTCAGGGTGCTGGAAACACATCCTGCGCTGTTTTGGGATTTCTTTGTTATGCGACTTTTATCCGGCGAAACGCAAACGAACCGCGCGGATATCTAGCACTTCCCACAGCCGTCGGACTTGCTGTGATATCCGACAATGTTCCCTTGGGCGTCCAGGGAGAAATCGCAGCAACTGTCATAGACCTTGCGCAATCTGGAGCGTGCCTTCTGAACACGTGACTTCAGCGTTGAATAGCTGATACCGAGATCTTGCGCATATTGCTTTTGCGAAACGCCTTCCAGTTCAATCTTGCGCAAGAGAATTCTCATGTCTTCGGGCAACGCCTCGATGAACGGTTTGATACACTGGTCCAGGTCATGCTTTTCCTCGCCCCCCAAATCGGAGTACCAAAGCTCTTTCGGATCCAAAGCCTTCGCTTTTGCCCTCTTGCGGTAAAAGTCGATTGTTGCGTTGTTGGCGACTTGAAACAGCCACGCCTTCAAACTGTCATCCTTTCCCAGCTTGCCGATGTTAGCGTGCGTCTTCAGAAGAATATCCTGAAGCAGCTCTTCCACATCGGCCGGATTGGAGACTTTTGACCGCAAAAACGCGTTCAAGCTGGATCGATAGTCTGCCCAAACCCTCTCAAGTTCTGTTTGCATGGCTTCATCGCTGTGTCGGTTTCGTTTGCCCTTAATAGGTAGGAAACTCTTTCCGTGGAACCAAGAAAATCAAAAATAGTGTTTTGCATCAATTCATTACAATTTTTCTTGGAGAAAATTTCGTCTTTTTGCCAGCTGCGTCGTCTTACAGGTCGAACAGTCAATCAAAAGGACCACATTCATGATCAGGATCGTCAGTTTCAAGATCTGCCCCTTCGTTCAGCGTGTCACGGCAATGCTGGAAGCCAAGAAGATCGACTATGAAATCGACTACATAGATCTCAAGAACAAACCTCAGTGGTTTCTCGACCTGTCCCCGACCGGTCAAGTGCCTCTGCTGATAGCCGAAGACGGAACCGCGCTCTTCGAGTCCGATGCTATTGTCGAATATATCGATGAAGTCACATTGCCCCTGCAGGAAGACCTTTCGGCCGAGCAACGTGCAATCAACCGGGCCTGGAGCTACCAGGCCTCCAAACACTACCTGGTTCAATGCAGCACCATGCAAAGCGCTGACAAGGCCATCCTGGACGAGCGCATGTCAAAGCTCGTCAAGTCCTTCGACAAAGCCGAAAAGCAACTTGGTGAAGGTCCGTTTTTCTCGGGGGAAAGATTGGGCAATGTCGATATGGCCTGGCTGCCGCTTCTGCACCGCGCTGCGATTGTCGAAAGCTTCAATGGATACGACATGCTCGACAGTCACCCAAAGGTAAAGGCCTGGCAGAAGTCGCTTCTGGAAACAGGAATTCCGCAAAAATCGGTTCCAGCCGATTTTGACGAAAAGTTCTCAAGCTTCTATCTCGCTGAACGCACATGGCTCGGGCGAGGTGCAAACCCGGCTGAACCGGCGGGCGCAGTGGAACCGGCAAAATCAGGCGGTTGCTGTGGCTGAATGATGTAAAATCGGACTGCTTCTCGTCCTTGGTCGAGAAGCAGTTTCCGCCTCACCTGCAAGAACAACACAATCAGTGATATCCTTTCCCCTGAACAACAAGCCAGGTTTCAATTCTGCCTTGCAGGCAAACCAACGGGAAAGGAACGGAGACAATGAATGCGTTGAAATCCAAGAGAGCGTTTGGAACCGCTTTCCTTCTTGCAATTGTCGCTGCGACACCCGCAGCAGCCTTTTCCCTGACCGGGACATACAAGGGGGTCGTTGCCTGCGACAGCACGACAGCCGGCGAAGCTTCGACCTGGGGCTGGAACATCGAGCTCCTGATCGTGCAGGACGGGTCAGACTTGCGTGTCGACTACAAGTATGTCGACACCGCTGAGCTCGGTAACGAATACACGCTATACAGCGGCAAGGCCGCAACCTCTGCAGATGGTTCCGTGGTCAGCGCTTACTTCAAGGCCTGCGATGCCAGTTTCCCCGCCGACGAACTGGTCCGCATCGCTCCCACATCCACCAAGGACAAACAGTTCGGTTTCGCCGCTGACAGCATCTGGGCCTCCGACCAGGTTCCAAATCTTCCAGGCCTGACAGTTCAAAGCTGCCGTTGGTCCTTGAGCCGAACCTCCACGGAAGCTCCAACGGTCAAAGCCTGTCCAACGCAATAGGCGACTTCAGAGAAGTTTTAGAGATCGATTGGACTGGGTTAGGGACCCGGTCACACAGTTGGCCGGATGTCCGGTTTCGGCTTCGACACCGGGGTTTGTGCCGTCGTTGGCGCTTGCAGCGGCACAGGCGCTTTCTTCGGGATGTCCACGCGAGGACCTGATGCAGGTCCCGGAGCGGTTTGCCCGGCCTTCATCCGCTCGGCCTTAAGCTGCTTCTGTTTCAGCTTGATAGCCGCCCCGCGCGCGTTCACCTGGTAACTGTCGCTCAGCCGGTGGCGCTGGCCCGCCTCATCGTCATAGGCAAGCGTCATGCGCGGGCCATAGCCGTCTTCGTCCATCCAGCCCTGTTCCCAGTCCCCGCCGGTCTTGTCGTTCGGTGTCAGGTACCATTTCTTCGCCCGGATCCCCTGGTGGGAAAGCGCGGCGTTCACATCCTCGTCCACATAGCTGTAGCCGATCTCCTCGATATTCGGGTAAACCCGCTCCAGCGGGTATTTCAGCATCAGGCCGTCCGCATCCTCCGCATAGTCAGACAACGCCCACCTGCGGCTGAACCGCCTGGCTGCCAGCAGTTCGGCTGCTTGTTCGTGGCCGTTCATCTCCAGGTAGCCTTGCTCGAACTCCTCCCAGAGCTCGTCATGGCCCTGTTGCTCTTCTTCCGGTGTCCGGCCGATCTTGCGAAAAGTTCTGTAAGACGTCTTGCGCAAGAACCTGTCACTGTCCGCTCCGTCCTCATCGGGTCCAGAGCCCCCCGCCCGGTCCGGTATCGGTGCCGACGCAGCAGGTGTGGTCGCCTGTCCAGACGCCGGGTCAAGGCCCGGCTCAAGGGCTGGCTCAAGGCCAGACTCGAGGGAAGACGGCAGGATCGGCTGCGCACCGGGCAGTGTCGGCACAGCGGAGGCCGGCACTGTGCCATCCCCCGGCAAGACCGTCTCCGGCGACAGCTGATCTGCCGTTGGCACCGGAGCGCTCAGCGGTGCTTGTTCTTCCGCCAACGGCTTGCCGGAGGTGACCAGCGCGGCGGCTCTTGCCTGAAGCGCCGAGGTCAGCACATCCGCCACCTGTTCCTGTGTCGCTCCCGCCTTGAAGGCGTCCCCGGCCGCGTCCCCGCCGATCTCGACGAGCTCGCGCAGATCGCCAAGAGCCTTGGCCTGTTCGTCCTCATCGGCGCTGGCGCCGAACACCCAGTCAATCGCACCGCCCACAGCCCCGGTCAGCGCATCGCGCCCTTCCACATAAGTCTCAAAGATAGCCGTGCCTTCCACGGCATCGGCGATCCCGGCCATCTGCTGGATGGTCTCGTTGTCCGGATAGGCCGCCCCGTAAAGCTGCGTCACCGCGACGATGTCATCGACATTGCCCAGAACGTCCCAGGCTTTCTTGACCGGTCCGATCGGCGTGAACGTTACCGCCAGATCGATACCCGCCTCCGCCGCAAGGTCCGTCAGTTTTTCTCTGGTGAACTCAATTCCGAGCGTCTGCGCGGCTTCCAGATAGGAATTGCCGCTCTCCTCGGCTTCTCTGGAGATAAGTTCATGCAGCGCTGCAGCGGTGGCCGCCGTGATGATCACCGGGGTTCCGGCGTCGAACAGTTTCCGGGCTTTGTTTGCCGCCCGTTTTCTGTTGGTCTTGCGCTTTTGACGCTCTTCCAGCTTGGAGGCCCGGCGCGCCTCTTCCTTAATTTTCTCTGCCGCTTCATAGCTATCCGGAACTAAGTAGCTATGATTCTCGAGGTTGTGGCTCGCTCCATAGTTGCCAGCAAGCACACCTGTCCTGAGTTCGTTGAATTGCACTTCAGACAGCTCAACATCCGGATGTGTCATCAACCAACTCAGCGCAGACTTCATGCTGAGGCGTTCAAACGGCACCTTTTTTAGCGGATGATCCTTGCCGACCCTGTTGTCGAGAAAATCGTCGTCCCGACTGATGACCTCAAAGTCATAGAGATCATTGTTCTCCAACATGAACTTGCGCGCGCCCATGTCCCAAAGTTCATTGTTGTTGCCCTGCGTACCTGCTTTCCCGAGAGGGTCGTACCTCTTTTGTTCTTCGCGTGAGGCGCGGTTTACTCGCCCTGCATAAAGAACTTTGCCCTGATACCGTTTTTCCTTTAGCCACGCTTCAAAAGCTTTTCGCTGGGCTTGGTTGATTTTTTTTAGGTCCTCGTCGCCCGTAAACGATTGATGAACGTATAAAAACTTGTCGCCCCGCGCCACGATTGCATCCAGCGCGGCAAATCCACCATATTTGAGAATGGTGCCAAGTTGCGCCTGATCCAGAAGGATGACCTTTTTCCGGCTCATGCCAAGTCTCCTTCTGCGTCGGCTCTGATTGTAAATGCGTATTCCTTGAGCAAAAATGCCCTGGTTTCGGGAGATTGCACTCCGGAAAGATCTCCCCGAATTATGTCACTCGCGGTGTCTATTCCAGCCAATTGAAATGCCGACGAGACGGGCGGATAACCGGCTTTCCAGCAGAACCACAGCCAGAAATCGTTCGTTAGAACAACCGACGCTTTAGGGTAAAGTTCCATTTCAGGCGCATCGTCTTCAAACGGGCCGCTGGCATCCATAAGCTTTTCCCACTTTGCGATCTCTGTCATGGCCGCAAGGGTCTCCTCGTTCTCAAGGAGAACCTTTATGAAATGAAGAACCTGAGAGACGGGGATCAGGGGCTCCAGTTTATTCACAAACTGATCCACATAAGCCACCCACTCGTCGTCCCACCGCTCCTCAAGATCGTTGAACTCGTCCCGCCACCCGGTAATATCTTCAAGACTCGCCATCTTCCTGGCTCCAATTCGTTTTCCGCACAATGTTCATCAAATGTTCCAAATGCAATAACGCTGGTACGTTGCGACATTGATTTTTGTTGCTTGAAAGGCCCCTCAACCGCGTGAAACGATCGCATCCAGGGCGGCAAATCCACCATATTTGAGAATGGTGCCAAGTTGCGCCTGGTCCAGAAGGACGACCTTTTTCCGGCTCATGCCAAGTCTCCTTCTTCGTCTGCTCTGATTGTAAACGCGTATTCCTTGAGCAAAAAAGCTTTGGTTTCGGGAGATTGCACTCCCGGAAGGTATCCCCGAACAATATCGCTCGCAGAGTCGATTCCGGCCCCTCTAAATGCAGATACCACCGGCGGATAACCGGCTTTCCAGCAGAACCACAGCCAGAAATCGTTCGTCATAGCAACCGACGCTTTAGGGAACAGTTCCATTTCAGGCGCATCGTCTTGAAACGGGCCGCTGGCATCCATCAGATTTTCCCACTTGGCGACCTCCTTCACAGCCGCAAGAGTCTCCTCGTTCTCAAGGAGAACCTTTGTGAAATGAAGAACCTGGGACACAGGTATCTTGGGCTCCAGTTTGTTTACAAATTGATCCACATAAGCCACCCATTCGTCGTCCCACCGCTCCTCAAGATCGTTGAACTCGTCCCGCCACCCGGTAATATCTTCAAGACTCGCCATCTTCCTGGCTCCAATTCATTTTCCGCACAATGTTCATCAAATGTTCCAGAGGCAACAACCCCGGTACCTTGCGACATTGGTTTTTGTTACTGGAAAGGCCCCTTTCCCTGCGCCACGATCGCATCCAGGGCGGCAAATCCACCATATTTGAGAATGGTGCCAAGTTGCGCCTGATCCAGAAGGATGACCTTTTTCCGGCTCATGCCAAGTCTCCTTCTGCGTCGGCTCTGATTGTAAATGCGTATCTGTCGAGCAAAAATGCCTTGGTTTCGGGAGACTGAACCCCGGAAAGATCTCCTCGGATAATGTCGCTCGCCGTGTCTATTCCGGCCAATCGAAATGCCGACGAGACGGGCGGATAGCCAGCTTTCCAGCAGAACCACAGCCAGAAATCATTTATCATGACAACGGAGTTTGTGGGGTACAGTTCCATTTCGGGCGCATCGTCTTCAAACGGGCCGCTGGCATCCATAAGCTTTTCCCACTTGGCGATCTCTGTCATGGTCGCAAGGGTCTCCTCGTTCTCAAGGAGTACACTTATGAAATGAAGAACCTGGGACACAGGTATCTTGGGCTCCAGTTTGTTTACAAACTGATCCACATAGGCCACCCATTCGTCGTCCCACCGCTCCTCAAGATCGTTGAACTCGTCCCGCCACCCGGTAATATCTTCAAGACTCGCCATCTTCCTGGCTCCAATTCATTTTCCGCATAATGTTCGCCAATTGTTCCGCACGCAACCCTGGATAGGCATCAAGTGTCCTCAGTTGCGATTTTTAGGATAAGTTCACGCCCTGCCGGAGAATGGCTACACTTTCTCACGGTATTGGTATGAGGCTTGTTTTAGCCCGGTTTTGACGAAGCGTCGAGCACAGCCAAGTGTCTGAAACCCCTGTTCAGACACGAGTTTTCGAAAATCGTTTTATGATCAAGTGCTTCGAATACAGCTGCCGTTACGCGCTTTCAGGCCCATTGGTTTCGACTTTCTCCGAAATCGAAGAGACTATGTTCGCCAGCCAAGCAGACGGCGCTCGATCAACCCGATGCAAGCACTGACAATCACCCCGAGCAGCGACAGGATGACAACGCCTGCGAACAGCCGCTCCAGGTCATACAAGGCGCCAGCTTCCAGAATATAGGCACCGATCCCGTATTCAGCGCCCAGCATTTCGGCCGCAACCAGAAGGATGATCGCGATGGCCAGACTGATGCGCAATCCGGACAGAATTCCGGGCATCGCTCCAGGCAGAACGATTTTGCGCACGATCGACAGCCAGGACAGGCCGAAACTCTGCCCCATGCGGATGAGCGAGCGATCGACATTGTCCACCGCCCCATAGGTTGCAACCACGGTCGGGGTGAAGGTGCCGAATGCGATCAGCGCGTATTTCGAGCCTTCATCAATCCCGAACCAGATCACGAACAACGGCAGCAGCGCAATTTTCGGGATCGGGAAAATTGCCGCGACCAGCGGCACCATGCCTGCGCGGATATAGGAAAACAGGCCGATCAGGACACCGATGGCAACTCCGGCGCTCGCCCCGATGGCAGCGCCTACGATAAGACGGCGCAGTGATGGCTCCAGATGCTTGAACAGCAATCCGCTTTGCCAAAGTTCGCCGAACGTCGCCAGGACGTCTGTCGGCTTGGGCAACGTCAGAGGTGAAATCCACCCTGCCTCTGTCCCCCATTGCACGAGCGCGATCAGCACCACGAAGACGGCAACGCCAACCCACCGATGTGCTTTGGGAGCAAAGCCTCCACCCCTGAAACGAACTTCCATGGAGCCTTGTGAAACTGTCTTGCCTCCGGCTTTGGCGTCAGACATCGATGAGCTCCTCATCGGCTGCACGCGCTTCTTCGCGCATCAGCCCCCACAGGAGGTCGTGTTTCTTCTGACAAACAGGGTCACCCGCTCGGCGGTCCTGGATCGGAGTGTCGATGGTCACGATTTCACGGATTTGCCCCGGACGGCGTGACAGCACGACGATGGTATGGCCGAGCCGAACGGCTTCGGACAGGTTGTGCGTGACATAGACGGCGGTGAAAGGCTGACGGCTCCACAGCTTCACCAGGTCATCCATCAGCAATTCCCGTGTCTGGCTATCCAGCGCCGACAGAGGTTCGTCCATCAGCATGACCGCGGGCTTAACCGCAAGTGCCCGCGCGATGGCGACCCTTTGCTTCATGCCGCCAGAGAGTTGCTTGGGCAATGCATTAGCGAAATCGGACAGCTTTGTGCGGGCCAGCACGTCGTCAATGATCTCCTTGGCTCTACCACCGCGAATACCATGATCTTCTAGCACCAGCGAAACATTGCCCTTCACTGTGCGCCAGGGCAGCAAGGCAAAATCCTGAAAGACGAATGTCAGCGGATTGAGGCTGCCTTCCGGTGTTGACCCAAGTTGCAGCACCTTGCCCTTTTCAGGCCGTTCCAATCCGCCAATGAGGCGCAAAAGGGTCGACTTTCCGCATCCGGACGGACCAACCAGACAGACGATCTGCCCCGAAGGTATTTCCAGCGAGATATCCCGCAGCACTTCCGTATCGCCATAATGATGGCTGATCGAATCCAGTTTGATGTCCATGGAACGCCTGTGAAGTCGGAAAGAATGCGGCAGCATCCCGATGAGGCGCTGCCGCGGGGAAGGTTTTAACCTTCGTAGGTTTCAACGTAGCTGTCGTCGACGAGCGTTTCCAACTCGACATGTTTGCGAACCAGCTCTTCAGACTTGAACCAATCGAGCTGGTTGCGAATGGAGGCAATGTTCAGCCGCGCGTCTTCATTGAGCCACATCGACCCGTTGATAATGGACGGTGCGGCCTTCTCCAATGGACGGTCGGTATAGACGTATTTGTGGATCAGCTTGACCATCTCCTCGACGCCTGCCTCTCCGCCGGTTTTTTCGACCATGGTCGCATCATAATCCCTGACGCCCTTGCTGTATCCCGCCAGGAACTCTTCCGTCTGTGTCCGTTCGTCGGTGGCGTTCTTGGTCGAGGTGAAGATCGTGGTTACCTGATATCCCGGCAGATAATCTGAAACGTTGCCGATGATATGGGCGGCTCCAGCCCCGGCCAGAGGCTTGGCAATATGCGGAACGATGGACCAGGCATCGATCTGGCCCGACTTCAACGCACCAATGATCGCACCGACCTTCTGCAAGGGTTTGAAGGACATTTCAATGCCCTCCGCCTCTGCAATCTTGGAACCCATATAGTGGAAGGAGGAACCGGCTGTAGAAATGCCGAATGTCTTGCCTCCAAGCTGTGCCGGAGACGTCAAGCCAGCCTTGAATGCGGCGTCGGACGCCAGGATCTTCTGACCATCCACGCCCTTTTTCTCGCTGAGAGCCCCGCCGATTACCTTGACCGCACCTTTGTCAGCAAGCGAAATCAAGCCGCCGGAGACAGCAGTGACACCATAGTCGACATCGCCGGAGGCGATAGCCACCGCCATCGGCTGCGCCGCCTGGAAGAATTTCAGCTCAACATCAAGTCCGGCGTCCTTGAAATACCCCCGCTCCAGGGCGATGAAACTGCCGGAGTGAGAGGTAAAGCGCAGCGCGCCAAGCACGATCTTCTTGTTCTGCGCGATTGCCGGCGCCGCCAAGGTCGAAACAGCTGCCGCACCCATTAGGCCAAGCGTCTGTCGTCTGTTGAATGTCACCATGAATTCCTCCCCGGTTTGGTTCTTTTGCTCATGTGCCGTTTCTCAAATTCCCAGATCGGCACGAATATCGTCTTCAAGAAGAGCAAGCGCCGCGGTGGCTTCACGCGCCAGCAAGGCTCTTTGCAGTTTTTCCAGTCTCTCTGCCCGTGCTTTGAAATCGACACGTCCTTCACGCAGCAAGGTCAGTCGAAAGCGCCGCGACTGGTTGTAAAACTTGTCTGCCATCTGGATCAGGCGTGGTGAGCCGCAAGCAGACAGAAGTGTTTCAGTTGCAGCCCTGCAGGCCTCATCCCATTCCAGCGCAGTGACGTCATCCGGGTTTTCCTGAACCGCTGCTTCGGCGCGGCTCAAGGCATGAAGCGCAGCAACCACACGCGCCTCCCAGGCCACATCTCCGCGTGTCATAGACCTGGAAAGTCCAAGCTTTTCCGTTTCCAGGCGCATCAAGAGGATATCCTGCAGATCCTCCTCCGTGGCCGACATCACCCGGAAACCGCGCTGACTGGTTGCCTCCACCAATCCTTCGGCAACAAGCATCCGCAATGTTTCGCGCATCGAATGGTTCGAGCCGCCATACGACTGGCGCAAGGCTTCTATCTTGAGCTTCTGATCAGGCCTCAGCACCCCGAAGGAAATGTCGCGGCGGATCGCTGACGCCAGCATCGCCACAACCGTATCGTCCTCCCGCGCTCTCATCCCGAACAGCATTCTGCACCCTATTTGAAAAAATGTTGGATATTTTTCCAATTATTGAATGCAACTTGTCAAGCGGCAAGACAAAACCCCATTGAGCCTTTGGCATCAAGGTAAGCATCGGCCAGAAATCAACGGTCATTCTCGGTCGTTGCTCATGCAAAGGAACCTGATGTTGAGGATGGAGAGTTTCAGGTGAATTTCAGAGCACCAGTTCGCACTTCTTTGCATGTGCGCATGACACCTCCCTTGCCGCCGGAAAAGGGAAGGTTCGCCCCTCCCTTACCGACATCCATTCTGGGGCTGAGCCTGCATGCTCCTCCCATGGACCTTCAACTTCGCAAGGATCTCAGGACGAGAGCTGAATCCTTTTTGCAAGCTTGCTCAGCAGCACCTTGTTCCGACTTGTCACAGTCGTACGCTTCCAGCCATATTTCTCACAAATACGGCTGAACTTCCCGCCTCCTGCTTTGCACATAACCTCAAACTGCAAAGCCCGGCGCGCATCTGCATCTTCGATGAGTGCGAACCAGGTCAGAGCTTCTTCTGCCTTTGAAATTTGCGCTGGCAGAAAAGTCCGACGCCGCTTTGCGACCTTCGTCCGGCAATCGGGCCAGGCCGCAAACACGGCCTTTGGTCCATCGCCTTTGCCTGTCACGGCGATCACTTCGACTGCCTCGACCAAACGCCCCATGACATCTTCCGACGTGGAAACACTCATAAAAAGAACCTCTTAGGTTGAAAAACACCTTGCGCGCGAAAGCTGCAGCATCCTACCTGACAGCTTCTGGAAGAATCACATCTGGGGGTAAGATGACTTTGAAAACGATCGCAATTCTCTCTGCCGGACTTCTCGTAGTTGCAGGCTGCGCCAAAGGTCCGGACGCGATCAAACCGGCCAACATACCTTTGGCGGCATACACGGGCCAATCCTGCACAAACCTGACAAAAGAACTCGCGCACGAGAAGGATCGATTGGACGATCTCGAGGACGCGCAACGGAGCGCACAAACCGGAGATGCAATTGGCGTGTTTCTGGTTGGGATTCCTATTTCGAGCGCCACAGGTGGTGACAAGGAAGGTGATCTCGCCGTTTCCAAAGGCAAGGTCCAGTCCATCGAACTTGCGATGAAGTCCAAGAACTGCCGCATGTCGTAAGCCTCGCCCAAGCGCAAAGGTCTGCGCAAGGAACTGAACATTAGCCGGAGCGCGCAGGAACTCAATTGGTGTTCTTGAGCGCCCTGGCGGAAAGAGCCTGATCCCGGTCTCTTTACTACAAATGCTGCTTTTGTGCCGCTTGGCGTTCCGTCAGATATCCCTGTTCCCAAAAATCGAAATAGTCCGCTTGGCGCGGGTAGGGATTTTCTGACTGCGACTTGCCTTCTCGATAAGCTTCCATGCCACGCTCGAACGCGTGGGTCTGGGCTTTTGTCTGATACGTGGTCATGTGTCCCACCCACCCCAGGAAAAACTGATTTGAAATATCTGCCCCATGGCATTCCCGGCGGCGTGACGCACCACAATGTTTGCGCGTACAACCCAGACCATTCCACACAGCCGCTGATTGCCGCGCGAAGTTTACCCAACCATCTTTGTCTGACAATAGGACTCATGCTGCTTTCCCCCGTATTTCTACGGATATTTGCTTATCCAGATCATACGAAAGTAGTACTGAAAGGGTGATTGTGGGCGCTGCGGGGTTCAGATCCTTCGCACTTTCAAGAAGCACCCTCAGATCCAGCTGATCGAACCGGTCAACGAAATCCGTACGGGCAACCCACTCGGGCTTGTTCAGAACTACCCAGGAAACGGCGGTGAGCACAGGCGCCGACCAGTTCCCCCGGTTCTGGGGAGTATTGATCAGACCGAACACCAATCGCAGATGGTCTGCCCCATGCTTGTTCAGAAGCGTCTGGCAGGTGCGCCGCGCCTTGGACTGATGGCGACCATCAGTACGCTTCGCATGGCTGACGAACTGCACGCCGAATTCGGCGGCAATTCGGTCCACCACTCCACCCGACGCCATCAGCAGCCCTCCTTGCTGGACGTCGCCCCCTTCTGCAAATCCGCAAACTTCTTTTCCGCAGCCTGCCGAACAGTCAGCGTCTTTCGTTCATGATTTGTTCTAATTTTTTTATCTCGTGGATACACCCTTCCCTGCCGCTCACTTGGATGTGCTCCGATTGAAACGCTCCCTTTTTCAGTTTTTTTGCAGCCGGATTTGACCTCAGCCTGCCTCAATTGCTTCAACTCCAGGGTCAAAAGCCTGTTTCTAGCTTTTTCCAACGCATACTCATCTTCCAGCCGCGCGCTTGGCCGCTCGGCCTTGATCCGGCAATGCGCCACTCTCACCCTTGCTTCTTCAATCTGTTCCTTGAGTTCGATCACAAAATACTCCCTGGCCCAACAACTGGCCTCAACATCAGATCATGACTTCGCAGCTCATTCGTCTGCGCTCATCCAACATTTTTCAGCGTCTTCTCATTCCTTCAACATCCCGACTCACAGTCTCAAAACCACATTCAATTTTGTACGCATAGCACGTACACTTGTCAACGCACATTTCATACAGTAGAACTACAAACTCCATAGAACCAAACATACGACTGGCAGCGGTATGAATGACACCAAACAGTCTTTGCATGAGAGACTTCAGGACCTGAAGGAAAGATCCGGCCTGTCGCTGCGCGCAATTGCGCGGGAGATGGGTTATTCGCAGGCGTCCTCCATTCAGCGTTACTTCTCCGCTGACTATCCAGAAACTGGATTGCCCGCGCCTTTCATCTCCAAATTGCTGAACGCATTACCAGGCAAGGGAACCCCAGCAATTACGCGTGAGGAGATCCTGACTCTGGCTGACGGCTCGGTCGCCGAAATACAAAAGAAGTCCCCTTCACTGCCGGAAACCGGCGTGCCTATTGTCGGGGAAGTTGCTGCAGGATTATGGATGGAAGCCGCTCTTTTTGAGACAGAAAATGCCGAAGAATCAACAATTTCATATGACGTTCGTTTTCCGGCCCAATCTCAGTTTGTCGTCAGGGTACGTGGAGAGTCCCTAAACAAGATTGCTGCCAACGGTGACCTGCTTTTGTGCGTGGATTACCTTGCCGCCGGCATTGAACCGAAGGAAAACGATCTGGTCCTGGTGGAGCGTTCTCGAGACAACGGCATGACCATTGAGCGCACAGCAAAGCGCGTGATCAAGCTGAACGGCCAGTCCGAATTGATGCCCGAGTCAACCGATCCCCGCTTCCAGGACACAATCATTTTTCGGGAAGGCGACTTTGATCACACCGAGGTCAAGCTCAAGGCCCGTATCGTGATGGTGTTCAAGCCCCTCTAACCACCGCCCCCCCCCAGCAACCCAAAGCCCTGCTCTTTTTGACCTCAACACTCACGCAAAGCGCGTACATCTCTCATGAACTGACTTGATTTGTACGCATTTTGCGTATACAAATTCATTCAGCTTGTTGAGGAGGCAATTTATGGGTTTGAATTTCGATACGTCCTTTTTCTCCATCATCTGCGAACTTAACGGAGCGCTGTACACACCGGAATGCGACCTCGCCGACATGCAGGCCTCGCAACTCATCGAAGACCTTAGAAACGGACAATTCGAAAACGTTCACGCGATCTTTGAGTTCAATCCCGTCGAGGGCTGGTGCAACAACGTGACGGATGACGTACTTGCGGCGGCATTCAGTCACCAAGGTGCTGAAGAGAGCAATCAGAACGACAGCACTGAAAACTGGTCAGACTACAAACGGGAACGCATAGAAGCACGTTTGGCAGGGGTAACGACGCGAGTGGCAGCCTAGATACAAACCTCGCTTAAGCGGGTCACATCCGATCACAGAATTCGTTTCGGAAAAACAAAGTACAAGCAAACGCACATTCCTTTTTACCCTCGGCAGCCCAGTATCGTATGAGCGCGTCAAACAATCCCTTGTCGGACTTGAGGATCACAGCGATCTTCGCCCAAAGTTGACACTCCTCCTCCGTGTACATTCGGGTTACGTCAAACTCTGCAATCCGCATGAGTTCGTAAAACTCCTCGCCCAACGGATAAATCCTTTCTAGTAGCCGCTCATCAAAACTCGCGATGATAAGTGCAGCCATAGCGAAGGCGTATTCATCATCGACCGAAAACTCCGGATAGCGCCTGATGAATTCCAGGAGCCGCGCACTGTTCGCAAGCTGAATATCCCAGTCTTGCTCATCTCCATCCGCCGGGAGTTTCAGCATCCGGCTTAAGTGTTCGCTCGCTCTGCCTGTTATCCAGTCCATGTTTAATTCACTACGTGATGGAACAAGGCGGATTACCGCCTTGCTCCCTTGTTTTTCCTCCAGAACGGCTCCATTTCACCGGCCATGATGCAACCATATGGATCGATGTAGTCTTCGATCTCGGCCAGATCGAATTTCTTTATCTGAGCCACCACCGAGTCCGCTTTTTTGTAACTGGACGGTAACTCGGAAATATCGGCCTTGTTCTCAAAGAAGCGAATATCGAGCCCCTCCGTTTCCGCTTTCAGCATTTCTTCCGGCGTTCTGGAGGCAGATCGACGCTTGTGCTCGGTCCTGGAGTAGTTACGCCCTGCTCCATGCGGTGAGAAGCCCAGCGCATGGCCGGCATCCCTGCCACGCACAACCAGGACCGGCTCGGCCATGTTGAGCGGGATCAGGGTCAGACCGGTTGCATCCGAGGCATATCCGTCCCAGGCCGGAGTTGCTCCTTTGCCGTGGTAATAGAGCCCGTCCCGCTCGAAGACGAAGTTGTGCTCGTTCCAGAAACGCTCGGCATAGTCTACCCGGGCACCCTCCACCGTTGCCTGGTGAATGGCATTGTGGTTGGCCTTGGTCCACTTGCGGATCAACTGCAAGGCTTCCCAGTAAGCCACCCCCTCTTCCGTATCGGACGGGATCCAGGCATTCTGCTTCAAGGTCTTCGGTGAAAGCTTCTTGCGGAATTTCTCAGCAACGCTCATGCCGATCTTGTAGAGCCCGGCCCCCGGTCCACGCGAACCGTGATGGGTCACCATCGCCGTCTTGCCGGTTTTTCGGGAAATCCCGACAAACAGAAAATGGTTGCCGTCTCCCTGAGTACCCAGATGTTCCTGCGCCGCGCGGAGGATCTTCGGATTGCTCAGGAACCGGTTTTCCCGGAAGCTGTCAAAGAGGTTCATCGACATGGTGAAGCGCTTGCCGTTGGCACGCCCTCCAGCGCCGAAGTGTGTAACCTGATGCGCAGCATCCAGAACAACCTTCGGATCGGCGTCTTCGAACTCGGTCATCATCACCGAACAGCAGATATCGGCACTGTGCATCCCCGGATGGATCGCGCCACGCGCCGCAACAACACCGCCAACGGGGATGGTACCAAGCGGCCCCGCCGGACAGGCATCCGGCATGATTGCACCGGCTTCAATTGTCGGCGTGCGCATCAGCTCCGTCATGTGGTGCTTTACCGCTTCCAGGTTTGCCTTCTCGTCTTCGGTTTCCGCCTCGATGTTGATGTGAAACGGTTTTTCTCCAGAAGCCGCGAGCGGCAGAACAGGTGCGGGTTTGTAGCCTTCCAGCATCTGCCGAACTGCATCTAGACTGTCTCCTTTTTGCAGTGCGGCCTGACCGTCACGCAAAGCCGCACCGAAAGCTTTGCCTGGCTGGTGCCCCCAACCCGCCAGCATTTCGCTGGTCAGTTCTTCACTTGCCGTTTCAGTCGTCATCTTTTTCATTTCCTTCATTTCAGCCTGGCGGCAAACGGAATCGCAAGACCTCTCCGCTTTGACGCGGGCCGGAGTTGCACCGGCGACACTCACTGTAGTCCTGCTGGCATCCGCCAGGCTTCGCGGGGCAAGGGTCGGCAAGATTGATTTTCCGCCACCGGATTTCTCCGGGCCGGATTTGAACCGGCATGGGATGAATTCATCAACCCCTCCCGACCACGTCGGAAGGCGTCTACCTGTAATCCTGCCGGCATCCCCGGCATCGCGGCAGAGCCGCACTTGCATGTCCATGTTCGAGTCAGTGCCGATCAGGGCGGCAAGGTGAGTGCAAAACGTCCTGCTCTACCAATTGAGCTACGCTGCATCATGTGGCTGCAGCGGCGGGACTCGAACCCGCAACCTGGCGATTAACAGTCGATGTAGTTCTGCGGACATCCGCCCTGATCTGCGGTTTTAAAAATGTTGGCGGCAAGGCATGGCAGGACAGTCTGTTCCATAGATGTAGTCCTGCCGGCATCCGCCGAGAGTATGAGTTTCGTGTCCCCCTTGAAGCGGCATACGCCGCAGTCTCGGTTCAGATCGATGCCAGCCAGGGCGACAAGTTGGTGCAAAACGTTCCTGCTCTATCCGTTGAGCTACGCTGCATCAGATGTTTGCAGCGACGGGATTCGAACCCGCAACCTGGCGATTCGTAGTCGATGTAGTTCTGCAAGCATTCGCCCTGACTGGTTGAAAAGGTGTGGCGGCAAGTTTGTGACGAAACATGTCCGGCGTCCTTCCTCGTTAGACGACATCGCGCACTCGCGATGGCATGGCTCGACCCACGCATTACCGGTGTGGATGTAGTTCCGTCGGCATCCGCCACGGTTGAAATTCCTTTCTTTTGGACAGGTGACAAGAAAGAAGAAACCCGGGTGTCCCGCTCGAGCCTAAGAGCGCCTGCAAGGAGGGGAGTCGAACCCACTCGGACTTGGTCCCATTTTGGAGCAATGTAGTTCCTTCGGCATTCGCCTGATTGTTCGGCGAACGCGGCGGGCGCAAACCCCGCCGCGCTCAGTCTTATGAGGCCAAATCGATCGCTTCAATCTCTCCGACCCACTGGTCTGCGTTCATGCGGCCCTCAACAAAGGCCGCAATCTGCTCGAACACCGCATCGGAAAATCCTCCGACATTCAGGATGTCAGGCCGTGACTGAGCCTGCGTCGTCCCGTAGGGCGCAATATCGATGCACACCATCTTGGCTTCCGGATTGCGCCGTTTCAGCACCATCCATTCTCGCATCACACCCGTGGTTACACCGCCCTGAGCACCTGCCCAGGACTGGTTGTCCGACACCAGGATGACAAGATCGGGCGCTTGACCGTTCTTGTTCAGCCATTCCAGCGGCGCTGCACAATTCGTTCCGCCACCCCACTGCTCCATGAGCTTTTGGGCATTGGTCATGATTGTGTCGCGTGCCTCCAGAACAACGTTGCGCACACTGACCTCGAAGGGCAGTACCATTGCATCGCGGTTCTGGCGCAAGATGGCCGAGGACACCAGGGCAGCCACGTCGATGCAGCGCGTCTGCGTGCTCGCCCCTTTTCTGTAGCCGGTCACGGGCGACCCCATGGAACCGGATACGTCCGGGCAGACCACAACCCGCCGCTTGAAGGACGGCACGTTGGCAACGGAAAGCTCCATCGCCTCGTGCATCGCGTCTCGGATCTCCACCGGCATGTCCGAAGACAACGCCTGATAGGAAGTCAGCAACTGATACGGGAAGACATTGGCCTTCCTGATCCGCTGAGGATCCTTCAGGATGTCTGCGACTTGCTGGACGGCATGCGCTTTCCCGAACAGCGTTCCTTCAAACACGCCGTGCCTCAGAAATGTGTTCAGGTTCATCCGCACCATGTTCCAGCTGCCGTTCAACGCCAGTTTCGTCCAGTCGTCCTTGGACAAAGGCAGATGCGTCAGCATCTGGAACGGCACATCCGGCACATCGCGACCTTTGGGATTCTCCTTGTAGGCCACATAGTCCTGTACGTTCTCAGGCAGTTTTCCGACATCGCACGGCTTGCCGATCAACCAGGCGAACAACGCCGCCCTTTCCTCGTCACGCGGCTTCGGATGCACCATCTTGATAACATCCGCCAGCGACGGATCGTTACCGATGCTTGCCTGCAGCAACTGATATTCGGAAGTTGAGTTCAACCATCCCCGCACCAGCGCTTTCGGCCGGGTACCCAGCGACTTTCGCCCGGTCTGACCAGAGCGCATGATCTGCACGAAGTTGCGCAGCATCTTGCCGTTGGTCACCACCTGCGGAAATGCCCTGGACAACAGAACCGGATCGCGAGATGCCAAGACCGACAGCAAAAGCGCCGGAAGGTCTTTCATCCTGCCCTTTTGCCGGGCGTAGACCGCGGTCTTGGCCAGGAATTCGTCCGAAACAGCTTCAGCTGCCTTGAGCACCTGATCCAGCTCCATCTCGGCATTCTGATAGTAGAGATCGCCAATAGTGCCGGTTACAGCCAGCTGAGCCAGCTTTTGACGATCTGCATATTTGTATGCCTCGCCGCCAGCCAGGTTTCTGGTGTCAACCTTGCCGGAATGTCGCCCTCTAAAAGGCGCAAACAGAAATTTGTTCGCCATGATCTCACTCCTCGAACCTGTCTTCCGAAGGACCGTGTCCCTCGTGTCGTTGTTGAGAAGGAGAATGCCCGGCGCCCGATCACCGCAAAACAAAAATCGACAAACTCATTAAACTATTGAAATAATTCAGACAAATCCGCTATTGACATTAAAGACAATGAATATTCTTATATATGTATCTACAACTTTATCTGTATGGATAATTGAGTGAAAAAGAACGTCGTCATTGGCTTTCTCGGCACCCAGCTCGATTCAGGGAAAAAGCGCCGCTGGCGGCCATCAATCGCCGTCACCCAGCATGGCAGCTTTCCGATTCACCGCCTCGAGCTCCTTTACGACCGGGACTTTCATCGGCTTGCGCATAAGGTAAAGCGCGAGATTGAAGACGCCAGTCCGGCAACTGAAGTGCTGCTGCAACAGGTTGACCTTGGAGACCCCTGGGATTTTCAGGAGGTATATGGTGCCCTGTTCGATTTCGCTCGGGACTACGGCTTTGACGAGGACAGGGAGGACTATTTTGTCCACCTGACCACCGGCACCCATGTGGCCCAGATTTGCTGGTTTCTGCTGACCGAATCCCGCCACATCCCGGCCAAGCTCGTACAGACGTCTCCGCCACGCCGGGACGATGAAGACGTCACCGGCAATTACAACATCGTCGACCTGGACCTGTCCCGCTACGACGCCCTCCAGCAGCGCTTTGATCTGATTGCCGAAGAGTACAACGCTCTTCTGAAGGCCGGCATAGAAACAAGAAATCCGGGTTTCAACAGCCTGATTGAGCGGATCGAGCTGGTCGCGACAAACTCCGACGCCCCCTTGCTGCTGCTAGGCGATACGGGCACCGGCAAGAGCGAACTCGCCGAACGCATTTACGAACTCAAATTGCAACGGCGACGGGTCAAGGGACGGCTCGTCCATGTCAATTGCGCAACCCTGAAAGGCGAGCGCGCCATGTCGAGCCTGTTCGGTCACCGCCGAGGCGCAATGGGAAACGGCAGCTCAGATCGGCGCGGTCTTCTGAGGGAGGCAGATGGCGGCGTTTTGTTCCTCGACGAGATCAACGAGCTCGGTATTGATGAGCAAGCCATGATCTTGCACGCGGTGGAAACCGGACGCTTTCTTCCGCTCGGATCAGATCATGAAATCACCAGCCGCTTTCAGCTGATCGCCGGCACCAACCGCAACCTCGGTCAGCTGGTTTCCGAAGGCAGGTTCCGGCCCGACCTTTACGCACGCCTCAATCTTTGGACCTTTCGCCTGCCGTCGCTGCCCGAAAGGCGCGAGGATATTGAACCAAACATTGAATTTGAACTGAACCGGTCTGAAAAGCTTCTGGGAAGTCGCGTCGGCTTCAACGGTGACGCATATGCCCGATATTTGGATTTCGCCATTTCTCCGGCGACCCCCTGGCCCGGGAACTTTCGCGACCTCAGCGCATCGGTTCAACGCCTGTGCACACTTTCACCGCGCGCGCGCATCACGCTATCCTTGGTGGAACAGGAAATCGATGCATTGGAGCGCCAGTGGAAGAGCGCGGAGATCGACCCTGACGAAGCGCTTCTATCAGAACTGATTGGCGAAACGGTCGATCAGATCGACCCCTTCGACAAGGTTCAGCTGGCACATGTCATTCGCACTTGCCGGAAAAGCCCTACCTTGAGTGCTGCTGGGCGCGCACTCTTTTCAGCCTCTCGCAAAACCAAGAAAAGCCAAAACGACGCGGACCGCCTGCGCAAATACCTGGACAAGTTCGGACTTTCCTGGAGCGATGTGAGCGAAGCGGACTGAAAGTCCTCGGCCCAACCTCAAACCAGCTTCAGAACCTCTCCGCGCACGTCCAGAAGTTTCTCGGCCAAGGCGCCCTTCAGACCTTCGAATCTGTGTGAAGGAACGGGAACCGAAATCGCATAGATGAGACCGACAGTATCTTGGAAGGCAAAACCTGCTGCAGATATTCCTTCCGTGTGCTCGCTCAGGTCCCATGCGATGCCGGAAGCACGCACATCTTCAATCTCCTTCAGAAAATCGGACAACGGCCGTCTGATCTCACCATCCGACTTCAATTCCTGGGCCGCGATTGCGACGACTTTATCGTCTTCCATCAGCGACAGCGCCGCCTTCCCGTTTGCGGTGTCTGTCATTGGAAAAACCTCGCCGACAGCGGAAACCGTCCTGAGTCGGTGGGTGCCGATCACCTGATCCACGAAAACCATGTGATCGTCACGAAACACGGCCAGATCTACGGTTTCCTTGGTCTGCCTTGCAAGCTCCTGCAATGCCGGCCGAACAAGTTCTGCCATGTTGACACGGCCGGCAGCGGCGAGCGATTGAATTTCCGATCCGAGCCTCAATCCCCCTTCAGCGGAAGCAGACATAACCAGCCGCTCGGAGAGCAAGGCATTGACAATCCTCTGTACCGTAGAGCGGGGCAAGTGTACGCGCTCTGCGATCTGCCCCAGACTTAAGCCCGAATTGTCCCGCTTGAGCACCCGCAAGATTTCCGCAGCACGCGAAATTACTTGAACACCTTGATTTGATTGATTTTTATTTCCTGTTTCCATCATTCAAACCACTTCATTCTCTTGAAACAAGCAAGACAAACGCGCCTTTTAAGCAGGCCCTTTGTCCAGCATATAGGCCAATTTGGATTACCTGTCGAGATTTCCTATTGACCACGATACGATGCATATGTACCGTTTAGCAATACAGTGATACGCTGACTGACGGGAGGATGCATATGTCAGTGACAATTCGCGGGATCGAGTTTCAGGAGAACCTGAACAACGACATGGGCGTGGAGTTTTACAACCTGTCCCACCGCTACGGCTTTCAATGCCCGAACTGGCCCTACTTCAAGGATGTCGCGATCGAGCGGAAGCATTACATGGCCAAGTCTGGTGTTCTTTCTCAGACCATCACCACGACCATGCATGTGACGACCCATATCGACGCACCGGCTCACGTGGTACAGGGCACGCCATTCATTGATGAAGTCCCCCTGCCCCATTTCTTCGGTTCGGGCCTCGTCGTCTCCATACCCAAGGACAAGTGGGAACCGATCACCGGCGATGACCTGGAGAAGGCGTGCGGTCATGCCATTCGCAAGAACGACGTTCTGATCATCAACACCGGCTGGCACAAGCAGTACGAAGACGGTGACTACTTCGCCTATTGTCCGGGACTGGTCCCATCGGCGGCCGACTGGATGGTCGACAAGGGCGTGAAGGTCGTCGGTCACGACACCCAGGCAAATGACCACCCGCTCGCAACCGCCATCGGCCCACAACGCAACGGACCGATCCTTCCGCATCTGGAGGATGAATACAGGGAGTGGTCCGGCGGCCGGGACTGGAAAGATGATTTCCCCGAGTGGGAACCGGTCCACAACAAGCTCTTCAGCAACGGAATTCTCGGAATTGAGAATGTCGGTGGCGACCTGGATGCCGTCACCGGGAAGCGATGCACCTTCGCGTTTTTCCCATGGAACTGGGATCGGGGCGACGGCTGCATCATCCGTCTGGTTGCGATGATCGACCGCGGTCAGCAATACCGCATCGAGCCGGGCAAAAGCTTCTGATGAAATCACCGGACCGCCCCACTGATTGGCGGTCCGCCATGCTGCGTCTGGGAGGAAGCAATGCATGTAAAGCGTTTCGAGGACGCAAAACCTTACGAGGCTCCCAACCATCACGGCGTGGTGGGGTTACGGCTTCAGGGCTTTGAAGAAGCTGGACCGGAAAACCAATGGGTCGGTCTCAGCCAGTTTCTGCCAGGTGGCGGCGCCGGACCGGACGCGACGCCATTCGAGAAGGTCTACGTCGTTCTTGAAGGAGAAATGACGGTGATCACCGAGGCCGGCGAGACCGTTCTTTGCAAATACGACAGCTGCACCATTGCCCCTGAGGAAATTCGGACGATTGAAAACCGATCCAACCATGCCTGCACCATGCTGGTTGTCATTCCCTACCCGCCGGAGGCGATCTGATGACAGATATCTGGACTCAACCTTTGTCGCTGTTCGGCATCAAGGGCAAAGTGGCGCTGGTGACCGGCGCTTCCGGAGCATTTGGGGCTGTCGCTGCCAAAGCTTTGGCAGGAGCAGGTTGCAAGCTGGTGCTTGCTGCTGGAAATGCAAACGCGCTGGAAAAGGAAGCTGAAATCTGCCGCCAGCTTGGCGCAGAAGTGAAAACCATCCGCAAACGTCCTTCGACATCAGACGTTTGCGAGGAATTGGTCGCGGCTGCGGCCGATTGTTTCGGCTCGCTGGACATCCTTGTGGTCGCTTCAGGCATGAACAAGGTTGCCAAGATCAATGATCTTTCGCCGGAAGACTTCACCAGCGTCATGGACGCAAATGTTACCCAGTCCTGGCTTCTGGCAAGAGCTGCGACCGCGCAAATGATGCAGCAACCTGACGGCGGCAAGATCGTTCTGGTGTCTTCAGCGCGCGGCCTTCTGGGTCACCCGGCCGGATACACCGCCTATTGCGCTTCCAAGGCAGCCGTCGACGGTATTACCAAGGCCCTTGGCTGCGAGCTTGGGGCAGACCGGATAACCGTCAACGCCATTGCACCGACTGTCTTCAGGTCCCCTCTAACAGCCTGGATGTTTGAAGACGACGAATTGGCGAAAGGTTTTCGCGAAGGTTTTCTGGCCCGTGTTCCAAAAGGGCGCCTCGGAGAACCGGAGGACCTGATCGGCCCGCTTCTGTTCCTGTCTTCAAGAGCATCCGACTTCTACACCGGGCACATTCTATATGCCGATGGCGGCTACACGGCGGGTTGATGAATGAGCGACCTCAGAAAAATTACTGTTCTCGGCGCCGGGTTGATGGGACACGGGATTGCCCTCACCTTCGCCCGCTCGGGACATCAGGTGACAGTCTACGACGCCTTCGCCAACAGTCTCGAAGCGCTCCGCACCCGGGTTGAGAACAGCCTGACAGCTCTCGGCGTGGGCGGGGCTGAGATCGACGCAACGCTCAACCGGATCCGGACCGAACCGGATCTTGCCGAGTGCGTCAGACGTGCGGATGTCATATTCGAGGCCGCACCGGAAAAGCCCGACCTTAAGCGTGCCTTGTTCGCCGAAGTGGAAAAGCATGCTTCTGTCGATGCGATTCTTGCTTCCAACACCTCGGTAATTCCGATCACCACAATAATGTCGGACCTTCGAGATCCATGGCGTGCTCTCGGAACCCACTGGTGGAATCCACCGCATATGATCCCGCTGGTCGAGGTGATCCGGACCGAATGGACTGCGGATTCGATCATGGGCTCCATGGTCGATTTGCTGACATCCGTCGGCAAGACACCCGTGCGGGTGGAAAAAGACGTAGCTGGCTTCATCGGCAATCGCCTGCAGCACGCCATGTGGCGTGAGGCGATCAGTCTGGTTGAAAACGGTGTCTGTTCGGCAGCCGATGTCGACACGGTTGTCAACGCCAGCTTTGGACGCCGTCTGTCCGTTCTCGGACCGATGGCAAACGCGGATCTGGTCGGCACCGACCTGACGCTGGACATACATGAAAATGTTCTGGCCGATCTCGACAATCGGCCCAACCCTTCCCCCTACCTGCGCGATCTTGTGGAGGCAGGCAAGCTTGGAATGAACAGCGGGGAAGGATTTCAAAGCTGGACGCCCGAGGAGGCTGAGGCCATCCGCCAACGTGTTGCGATACACCTGCGGAGGCTTGAAACCATCTTGAGTTGACGTGCCCTGAAACCATGAACGGCACATCTGGGAGGAGATACGATGACGCTTATGGGAAAGAAATCTGGCATCACGCGCCGTGGCTTCATGGCTGGAGCTTCAATCGGTCTTGCCGCACCCGCAATCCTGAGAAGAACCCGGGCATATGCCGCTGATCCGGTCATAAAGATCGGACATGTCAGTCCGCGCACAGGACCGCTTGCAGGCTTTGCCGAGGCTGATGATTATGTCCTGGCCGGCATTCAAAAGGCACTCGCAAGCGGCGTTGAAAACAACGGCAAGACCTACCGTGTCGAGATCATTTCCAAGGACAGCCAATCCAATCCCAACAGGGCGGCAGAAGTCGCTTCTGAACTGATCCTTGGCGAGGAAGTCGACATCATCGTGGCTGCCTCGACACCGGACACCACAAATCCGGTCTCCGATCAGGCCGAGCTCAATGAGGTTCCTTGCGTCACAACGGACTGCCCCTGGCAGCCTTACTTTTTCGGCCGCAACGGCGACCCGGCCCAAGGTTTCGACTACACGTATCACTTCTTCTGGGGCCTGGAAGACGTGATCAAGGCATTCCTTGCGCTTTGGGAGGAAAGCGGCGTTGCCCGCAATGTCGGAGGTCTTTTCCCGAACGACGCAGATGGCAATGCTTGGGGAGACGAAGTTCACGGTTTCCCTCCCGCGCTGATCGGCAGCGGGTTCGCTTTGACGGATCCCGGGCGCTATCAACCCCTTACCGACGACTTTTCCTCGCACATTTCAGCCTTCAAGGATGCCGGTTGCGAGATCGTCACCGGCAACATGATCCCTCCGGATTTTGCAACCTTCTGGTCACAATCGGCGCAGCAGGGTTTCAAGCCCAAGGTTGTCACAATCGGCAAGGCGCTGCTTTTCCCTTCGGTCATAGACTCCCTGGGTGAACGTGGAGACGGCCTGACCTCGGAAATCTGGTGGACCCCGGAACATCCATTCTCCTCATCGCTCACCGACGAAACCGCCAGACAACTGGCCGATGGCTACACTGCGTCGTCCGGGCGTCCGTGGACACAGCCGATCGGTTTCAAGCACGCCTTGTTTGAGGTCACAACGGATGTCATCCGCCGCAGCGCGGATCTCGATGACCCGAATGCCATCCTGGAAGCGATCCAGTCAACGGACCTGCCGACGGTCGTCGGTCATGTGAATTGGGGTTTTGGCCCAGTGAAAAACGTGTCCAAGACCCCGCTTGTCGCCGGCCAGTGGCAGAAGGGCGTGAACGGAATGGAATTGGTCATTACGTCCAACCACAGCGCACCGGAAATCCCCACCACCGGCACCTTGAAACTGCTGTCGTAAGACCAACCGGCGCACGGAAACAATCCCGTGCGCCACCCCTTCTTCAAAGGAAGCTACATGGCGCCTGTCCTAGAATTGAAAGAGCTTTCCAAAGCCTATGGTGCAATCACCGTTGCCGATCATCTCTCCTACAGCCTCGAGGCCGGAGATGCGCTGGGCGTGATTGGCCCGAACGGTGCAGGCAAGACTTCCATGTTCAACCTGATCACCGGCACGGTCCGGGCAGACCGGGGAGCAATCTGTTTCGACGGTACGGACATAACCCGCACTTCCGCCGCCCGACGATGTCGTCTTGGCATCGCTCGTTCTTTCCAGATACCGCAGCCGTTTTCAGGAATGACGGTTTATGAGAACGTTCTTGTCGCCGCGGCTCATGGCGCCGGCCTGCCTGCCCGTGAGGCCGACCAGTGCTGCCTGGAAATGCTCGAGATGACAGGTCTCATCGACAAGGCCAACACCTTGTCAGGCGGCCTCAACCTACTTGGCCGCAAGCGCCTCGAACTTGCCCGCGCTCTCTGCGCCAGACCCAGGCTGCTGCTGCTGGATGAGATCGCAGGCGGCCTGACGGAAAACGAATGCCATGATCTTGTCGAGACAATCAACACGATACGGGCGACCGGCACATCCATCATCTGGATCGAGCACATCGTGCATGCACTGCTATCCGTCGTCGACAGGCTGATCGTCATCGATTTCGGCCGCAAGATCGCTGATGGCGATCCCACAGCCACCATGGCCAGCCGGGAGGTTCAGGAGATCTACATGGGGGTAGACGCCGATGCCTGAACCGCTGCTGGCCACACATTGCCTCGATGCCCACTACGGAGATTTTCAGGCGCTTTTCGGCGTTGATATCGATGTTTTTGAGGGCGAAATCATTGCGATCATTGGCGCCAATGGCGCGGGCAAGACCACGCTGATGCGTTCGATCACCGGATTGTTGGCAAATGGCTCGGACATGGTGACCTTTCGCAAGGGCCCGATCGGCACTTTGCGGGCAGACCAGGTCGCTCGTCTGGGTATTGCCATGGTTCCAGAGGGCCGCCAGCTGTTCCAGTCCCTGTCAGTCGAGGAAAACCTGATCATTGGTGGCCAGATGGGCCGGAAAGGGCCCTGGGACCTTGCGAAAGTGTTTGAGCTGTTTCCGGTTCTGAAGGAACGGCGCTCCGTTCCAGCAACGGCACTGTCCGGTGGACAGCAGCAGATGGTCGCAATCGGGCGAGCTCTCATGTCGAACCCCGAACTAATCCTCTTTGACGAGATCAGTCTCGGCCTTGCCCCCATCATCATCAAATCAATCTATGACGCTCTTCCGGAAATCATCGGTGGCGGCATGAGCGCCGTGATCGTCGAGCAGGACATAGCCAAGGCGTTGCGCGTCGCCGGACGGGTTTATTGCATGCAGGAAGGCCGCATTTCGCTGGAAGGCCGTTCTGACGAGCTGAGCCGGGAACAGATCAGCGCTGCCTATTTCGGAGTTTGAGATGGATTGGATTAACGCGATCATTCAAGGCGTTTTGCTCGGCGGTCTCTATGCACTGTTTGCAGCTGGTCTCTCGCTGATTTTCGGTGTCATGCGGCTCGTCAACATTGCACACGGCGACTTTATCGTTCTGGCGGCTTTTCTCGCCGTTTCCATCACGACAGGCGTTGGAATGCACCCGCTTGCCTCGCTTCTGCTGGTCGTCCCCCTTATGGCCTGTATCGGCTATGTGCTTCAGCGCGGCATCCTCAATCAGACATTGGGCGACGATATTCTTCCGCCCCTCCTGGTTACGTTCGGGCTCTCGGTCATCATCCAGAACGGATTGCTGGAAATCTACAGTGCCGACCCGCAAAAGATGAATGCAGGCACTCTGGAAACCGCAAGCATCGCCTTGCCGGGAGACTTGAACATAGGCGTCCTGCCGCTCTTGATGTTCGCGGTTTCGGTTGCGGTGATCGCCAGTCTCCAGTGGGTATTCTATCGCTCCGCTCTCGGCCGGGCCTTTCGCGCGGTATCGGACAAACAGGACATTGCCCAACTGATGGGCCTCAACAAGGCCCATGTCTTCGGCCTTGCAATGGCCCTATCCCTGGCGGTGGTTGGAATTGCCGGCGTGTTCCTCGGCATCCGAACCAGTTTCGATCCCTCAATCGGCCCTGGCCGACTTATTTTCGGTTTCGAAGCTGTCATCATCGGTGGGCTGGGCAACCTCTGGGGGACGCTGATCGGAGGCATCATCCTTGGCGTCAGCCAGAACATAGGAGCCCAGATCAATCCGGGTTGGCAGCTGCTTGCCGGTCACATTGCCTTTCTGATCGTTCTTGCGGTGAAGCCGCGCGGCCTGTTTCCACGGATTGACTGATGACCACTTCAAGCTACCAGATATCCCGATCATCCCCGGCAAGCCGCGTCGCTGCCGTGTTAGGCCTTATCGTCCTTGTCGCTCTCATAGCTGCCCCCTGGTGGGCGGGTCGAGCCGACATGCGGCTCCTCAGCGAAATTTTCCTCTATCTGTCCTTGGCGTGCCTCTGGAACCTTCTTGCCGGCTATGCCGGACTGGTTTCGGTTGGTCAGCAGGCCTTTGTCGGCTTCGGCGGATACATGCTCTTTGCGCTTGCAATGTTTGCAGGCATTTCCCCCCTTGCCGCAATTCCTCTGGCGGGGCTTCTGGGCGCTCTGGTCGCAGTTCCAGTGGCCGTTCTGATCTTTCGTCTCCAAGGTGCATACTTTGCAATCGGCACCTGGGTCATTGCGGAAGTGTTCCGGCTGAGCTTTGCTCAGGTTTCGGCGCTGGGAGGCGGTTCGGGAACCAGTTTGCCTGTCTCTATTGTGCGGTCGCTGGCGTCAAACCGCTCGATGCGAGAGGCAACCACCTATTGGCTGGCTCTCGCAATGGCAATCATCGTGCTGGCTGCGATCTACCTTTTATTGCGGTCCCGCAATGGCCTGGCGCTGACTGCCATTCGCGACAGCGAAATCGCGTCCAGCAGCTTCGGCATAGATATCTGGCGCCACAAATTTGTGGTCTACGTGATCACTGCCGGTCTCACAGCTTCCACTGGCGCCCTCATTTTCCTTCAAAAGCTGCGCATTTCTCCCGATGCCGCCTTCAGTGTGAACGACTGGACCGCATTCGTGATTTTCATCGTCGTCATCGGCGGCATCGGTACGCTCGAGGGACCGATCATCGGCGTGATCATCTTCTTCCTTCTCAGAGAAACACTCGCAGACCTGGGGACGGTCTATCTTCTCATCCTCGGTCTCGTCGCCATCGTGGTGATGCTGAAAGCACCCAAGGGCATCTGGGGCTTTGTCGCCGCCCGCTACGGTATTGAGCTCTTCCCGATTTCACGGCGCGTCGTTGACGGCAATTCCAAAAAATAGGAGGCGGTCTTGGCCCGCAAACGCAAGAAAACAATCATTACATGCGCCATCACCGGCGCCATTCACACGCCCACGATGTCCGAAGCACTGCCCTACACCGCACAAGACATCGCGGATCAGGCCATCGAAGCATCAAAAGCGGGCGCATCCATACTGCATCTTCACGCAAGAAATCCGGACAACGGCTCGGTTTCGATCTCGCCGGAACATTTCAAAGCTTTTCTTCCGGTCATCAAACAGGCCACCGATGCTGTGGTGAACGTTTCGACAGGTGGCAGCCTGGTCAATACCATGGAAGAACGGATTGCTCCGGCCAAATGGGCCTCCCCAGAAATGTGTTCGCTCAACATGGGATCAATGAACTTTTCCTTCCACCCAATCGCCGACAGGATCGAGGATTTCAAGTTCGACTGGGAGGAAGACTATATCCGCAACTCGGAAGGCTACATTTTCCGAAACACGTTTGCCGACATCCGCTACGTCGCCTCTGAACTAGGCGGAGCGCACGGTGTAAAGTTCGAACATGAATGCTACGACGTCGGGCATCTTTACAATCTCAAGTTCTGCATGGATGCCGGGCTCTTCAAACCGCCTGTCTTCATCCAGTTCATATTCGGCATCCTGGGTGGCATCGGGCCGGACATCGACAATCTGGTATTCATGAAGCGGACCGCGGACCGGCTTTTCGGCGACGACTATCAATGGTCGGTGCTTGGCGCCGGGGGAGCTCAGATGCCGTTTGCAACGACAGCAAGCCAGATGGGCGGAAACATCAGAGTCGGTCTGGAAGACAGTCTGATGATCTCCCGCGGCAAACTTGCCAATTCCAATGCCGAGCAGGTCACCAAGATCCGCCGCATCGTCGAAGATCTTGGATGCGAGGTCGCAACACCGGACGAGGCCCGCGAGATGCTGGACCTGAAGGGGGGAGATCGAACGGCATTTTGAAACGATCGCCCACTGCCAGCCGATGCCCACCGAGTGACTTCAGACAAACTCACCTTTGGTTGGGCTCGATCGTGCAAAGCGATGTCACAAAGCGTTCAATCTCTTCAGCGGAAAACTTCGAATGCTTCCGCCTGGTGCTGGCAGGATTGTTTTCCAATCCCAATTTCAACTCCGGTCGATACGCCCGCTTCGGCCGGATGGGGCGCGGAGTAAACCCGCCACCACAAGTCGGGCAAACGTTGTGCAATCTGGTTTCCACACATGATGCGCAATAGGTGCATTCGTAACTGCAAATACGGGCGTCACCGCTTGCTGGAGGCAGGTCGCAGTCGCAAAGTTCGCAATTCGGTCTGAGTTCTAACATTCCGGCATCTCCTGTACTCACCCTTTACTAATCGCAGCAGCCGTTGGCATAAATGACCTTATGCCCACACTTTCTGCCAAACCGAATTCCAATCCTCCTCACCGCATTGTCTTTGTGGTGTTTCCAGGAACCAAGCTTCTGGATGTTGCTGGTCCTCTACAGGTCTTTCAGGACGCCAGAACCGCAAGTGGCGAACCGGCTTATGAGGTAACCCTCGCATCAGTCCCAGGCGGACCAATCGCGACGGATACATGCGTTACACTTGAAACTGTGTCCTTCGCCTCACTCTCCGGCTCACCAACAGACATCGTGCTTGTCTCAGGCGGCGCTTCGGCCATGCAGGCAGCGGAAGATGAAAGTCTTCAGCATTGTCTCAACAAGTTGGTGGAGAACACCAGCCGGATCGGCTCGATCTGCACAGGTGCATTTGTCCTTGCAGCCGGCGGGCACCTGGCAGGCCGAAAGGCGACAACGCACTGGATGCATTGCGTGGAGCTTCGCGAAGAAAACCAAGGCGTGGCGGTTGACCCAGACGCCATTTTCGTCGTGGACGGGCCAGTCTGGACTTCTGCCGGAGTGTCCTGCGGCATAGACATGGCCCTGGCGATGGTAGAAGCCGATCTCGGTCGCCACGAGGCACTCCGTCTTGCCCGGGTCCTTGTTCTTTATCTGAAACGCCCCGGAGGGCAATCTCAGTTCAGCGCGCCTTTGAAACAGCAACTCACCCTGTCCAACGGCTCTCTGGATGAGCTCATGGCCTGGATCGATGACAATCTCGCCAGTCGTTTGTCTGTCGAGCAACTCGCGGATCGGGCCAACATGAGCGGTCGCAATTTTGCGCGGGTCTTCAAAAAAATGGTTGGCCTCCCCCCGGCAGCATTTGTCGAGCAACGCCGTGTGGAAGCAGCCTGCCGACTGCTGGAGAACGGTCAGCTATCCGTCAAGGAGATTTGCTCTCTCGCAGGCTTTGGCAGCGAGGAAACGTTCCGGCGGTCATTTCTCAAGGTCAAGGGAGTCCCGCCGTCAGCCTACGCGAGGCGGTTCGGCGAGACGTAGTCCGGACTTGCAGATCAGAATTGAAGATCGCTCAGCCCAGGGACTAAACTCAAGCTGCCAGAGACTGACGCGCGCGCGACAAACGACTTTTGACAGTTCCGACCGCAACGCCCATACGGCTGGCGATCTGATGGTGCGAAAGTCCGGAGAAAACCCGAAGATGCAGGACATCACGTTCCTCGGGTCGCAGGTTTTCAATGCCCTTTGCAACATCACCGAGTTCCACACGCTTTTCCTGTGCCGGAGCAAGCCGGGTTTCGTGATACCAGTCCTCGATCGGAACATGATGACCGCGACGTTCGGTTTTCCGGATCTCGTCCAGATGAGCATTGCGGATGATCGTAAAGAGCCAACGGCGCAACGCGGTTCCGCTCGTAAACTGGTTCCGGTTTCGCAGTGCCCGTTCAAGAGCTGTCTGCATCAGGTCATCTCCGGCTTCCGGTGAGCCGGAAAGGGAGCGCGCGTAACGGCGCAGGTGCGGAATTTCAGACTTCAGGTCTTGCGCAAAACTGTCCTCAACACGGCTCATCTGGCCCTCCCTTGCAACTGGAGCGATGGTCCGCATGTAGTGTTGCCGGGCAACGACTTTTACAGATTTCAAAGTAATTTCATCTGAAGTTGAATTCAGCTCGAGATATTACACGGGATTACACATACGCTTACCAAATTGTTACTTTCGGTGAACTCCAAAACATCAACAACCGCCCCAATAACGATGAACTGGAAACCAGGACAACGGGCGGTAATTCTGATGCTTAACGGGAAAAACGCAACTTTTCCGATCGCTGGAATTCACCCAAACAAAAACGGATCACTCACAAATATTACTTGAATTCAAATCCAGTTTACCCAGACAAATTACACGAGATTGAAATCATAATAGTAGAAATTACCAACAACATCGAAATATCAAGATACTTTACTTATTATTTTTTCTAGCACCTCGGAACCAGTCTTCGAAAAATTCGTTCTTACGTTATGACCATGACACATGAATGCATGCTTTGGAAAAGTCATCATGGTCGAGAACAGTAGATTGATACGGAGCTTGATTATGCGTACTACCAGGAAAATTCTGTCACCCCTGCTTGCAGCTGCTTTTGTTTCCGGTGCATTCATCGGCACAGCCTATGCGATCGACAACGCGACGCAGTTCGGCGATCTGTCCGGCAATGAACCCTTGTCGGTTCAGACCATGCGCGCGCAAAATGAAAGAGCCCTTCGCTCCTCGCAAAAGCAATCTGCCAACGCCTATCGGGGCGGCAATACCAATCGGGCCTATGCCGACTTCCCCGATCAGGCCTATGGCGATTTGAGTGGCGACAATCCCGTTCCCATCCGTCGTCAATCAGCCAACAACAGGGCATCCGGCAGCGACTCGCTTCTGATCCTTCAATTCCAGGGTGACTGGAACGGAACAGCCAAAGAGGGTTTCCCGCATCGCTAAGCCGAAACGGCAGACACTCAAGAAAGGGCCGCGTACACTACGCGGCCTTTCTTGCCTTCAACCTCACGTATTTAGCGAGTTCCCTCACACATTCGCCCTCACACTCATCCCTTTTTTGAATGCGGCAAAATGCAAGCAGGCTGCGAAACCCGTTCACTTTGCAGTTTAGACTTGCTTTTTGCGCCCGGCACCTCACCATCCTATGGTCACAGATGAGAGGACAGAAGACCTGAAGGGGCGCCAAGCCACCTGAACGGGATAAGGGTGAGAGAACCATGGACGCGATCAATTTCGACTATGCCGGCTATCAACCCAAGGGCGACAAGAAGAACTCCGATTTCTTTGATGAATACAGACTGAAGATTTACGAACGGCGGCAATCCAGCGGCGTCAACGACCTCGTTGGCCGTATGAAAGCGATTGTCATTCAGGTGGATGCCGGAGATGGCATAGCGACAATGGCGGAAATACACCGCATGACGCCAAATCGCTACCACTCCAGCTACCTGTCCAACAGCCACAAATTTCATGTGCTGCACACCAGGCCCGAATTCCCAGCGCTCATCATCATGGAACCGCTCTCAGATGGGTACGAGGATTACATCAGGCGGCTGAACGTTCTCTACCCCATGTCTCGCGGCAAACCGAACACCCGCTATGTTGGCGAGATTTTTGATTCTCCGGATACATCCGTGCTTCGCAAGACGCTTGAAGACCAGAGCATTCGGTTTGAATACAAGGGTGATACCGAAAACGGTTTCTACACGGCAGAAAACGTTCTCTTTTCCAACATCTCCGATTTCACCGGCAATCGTATCGGTTACTCCGCTGCGGATTTCAACGATCCCGCTGGTCTCGGGCTGGGCGAACGCCTAGAGCTGACACCCGAGGAAAGGGCCGTATTGCAGGAAGGCGTGGATTTTGCCCAGGCTCACGGTCTGGATGGCCTGATGCTCGGCTATGATCACATGGCAACCCGCATTCTCGCCGGCGAGCGCGAAGATGCCATTCTCGAATTCCTGACCATGGTACCCTACTACTTCTGGGGGGCCTACAACATTCAGGACATGAACTCTTCGACCAACGTCAACCGTTGCCCGATCGTCTCAGACGACAAACAGTCCCCGGCCAAGGTCTTTACGGCTAACAACACGCCGTCATTCGTCAATTCCTTCGAAAATCTTCCGATGCCAACGGAAAATTTCGTCCGGAACTTCGGTCGGCGCATGCATCATATGGCAGTTGAGATCCTGGACGGGGACCATCCTTCAGGCCAGAAAAATGTCGACTATGTTGTTGGCATTCTGGGCGAGCAAGGCGTTCCGTTCCTGGCGCATGTCGTTGGCGAGTGTAAGGATTCACCGGATCTGAAGCAGATCTTTTCCAAGCACTCTCAGCACACGCTGCTGATCACGGAGTATATCGAGCGATGCAAGGCCTTTGATGGCTTCTTTACCAAATCCAACGTTGCAGCCCTGACCGAGGCCGCCGGCAAGGACGAAAGATATCAACACGGGCATGTCTTCGACTGACACGCCCGAGGACACAGCCATTGCCGCCTTCTGGGAGGCTGTTCGAGTCTCCCCAGAAGGCGTGCCCGGCCGCGGGTAGTGAAGTCAGGGGTTGTTTCCAACAGGTCCAGCGGGCAGGTTTCTGGAGGCATTGTATCCACTCAGGGCTCTGTCCGTTACCGCTGCGGAAAACCAGATCGCAGTGAGTGTAATCCAGGCCGTAAGCGCAAAGATGGAGGCACCGGTGATACCAGCGCCGACTGCACAGCCTCCTGCCAGCATTCCACCGAAGCCCATCAGGGTTGCACCCGTCATGTAGCGAGCCATCGACTTTCCGCCTTCGAAACCCTGAAGCAAGAGTTCGCGCGTCAGGAACGCGGCCAGGAATGAGCCCAGGAAAACACCGGGCACAAGTCCCGTGTCGAAATCAAGGACATCTCCGGGTGGAGACAAGACCAACATCAACGTGTCCGCGGAAGGTCCTGTGAAAGTGACGCCTTCCACCTGCACCGGATCAAACGCCTGCCCGGCCATGCTGGAAGTGAACCACCAGGCCAACGGGATTGCCAGCCCCGCTCCTGCGGCAGCGACCAGCTGCCAAACAGGAACCCGGCTTCGCCAGGCAAAGACCAGACCTGCCAGAAACCAGAAAACGGCAAAGACAACCGCCACATTAAATGTCAGTCCCAACAAAGCGGTCAGGTCGTTGCTGCCGATATCGCTCGTGGTCCAGATTCCGGCGAACCATTCGCGCAGCGGCTTTAGACTGCCACGCAGGCTCGCTTGCGCGACGACAGCAAAGACCAGGCCTGAAAGCAGCGCACGCAGGTTTCCCGTTGCTGAAAGCACCAGGAGACGGCTGGCACATCCACGCGCCAGCACCATGCCTGCACCAAACATCAGCCCACCGAGAACAGCACCCGACAGGCTTTGAGGGGACGCAAGCTGACGGGCTTCATGCGCCTGGACCTCACCCAGCTGTATCAGGATCTGAGTACCGATCAGTGCTGAAGAAAATGCCAGCAACCAGACAGGCAACCGCTCGCTCGGAGTTCCTCTGGCAAATTCCAGCGATGCTGCTCTGAGGCAAAACCGGCTTTGCTGGGCAAAGGCGCCAAAGACAATACCAACTATCAAGCCGCCAATGGTGAGGAGCCAGGCTTCGGAAATGTGGTCCAGCAGATAGGTCAAATCCATCAGTTACTCCTGAATTCCAGCCAGGAAGGAGCCGTTCTTTCTTCAGATTTGAAGGCCGCAATCGTCTTCTGCATTGACCTTTCTCAAGGAAACATAGATAAATTCAAAAGTTTGAATATGTGGAGTGAGAAATGTCTGGATCGCACCGGTTCCAAATGTCGAGACGAAATATTCTGGCGGGAGGGCTCGCCCTCACGGCCACAGCTCTTGCAGGCCCGATGCGCAGAGCCGTTGCCGAGACCAGCTTTGCATTTGGAGATCATGAAATCACGGTTTTTTCGGACGGACACCTGACCCTGCCCATGAATTTCGTGCTGCCGGAACAGAGCGAAGCAGAAATCACGGCCTTGCTGTCAGCTCATGATCTGCCGACTGATACGCTGACGCCCGACTGCAACATCACCCTTCTGCGCAGCGGTGACCGGCTTGTTCTTTTCGATGTCGGCTCCGGCAGCAACTTCCAGTCCAGTGCGGGCGAACTCGTCGGTAAACTGGAGGAAGCGGAAATCGATCCGGCAGACATTACCGACGTCGTCCTGACCCATGCGCATCCCGATCACCTCTGGGGCATTCTGGATGAGTTTGACGACCCGCTTTACTCCGAAGCGAATGTCTGGGTGCCGGAAACGGAATGGAATTACTGGCGCTCCGACGAAACGCTTGCCGGAACGCCGGATGAAAGAAAGAGCTTTGTCGTCGGCGCTCAATCCCGTTTTGAGGCAATCGAGGATCAGGTTTCCATGATCAAGCCAGGTCAGGAAGTGCTGCCCGGTGTGGAAGCAGTTGATACCGCGGGACACACCCCCGGCCACATGTCCTATATGATCCACAATGGCTCGGAGAGTGTTCTTGTTGTCGGCGACGCCATTTCCAACAGCGTCATCTCATTCGAGAAACCGGGTTGGATCTCCGGATCTGATCAGGATCCAGAACAAGGCATCGCGACCCGCAAGATGCTTCTCGACCGGCTTTCCCAAGATGGCTCACGCCTGATCGGCTACCACTTCCCGCATCCCGGCAGTGGACGAGTTGAGAAAACGTCTTCGGCTTACCGGTTTGCCGTCAGCTAGCAGCCCTGCTCTTTGCGGTTACTCGGCCGCGGTGTGGTGGGCGCCATCGTGATTACGGCGGAAGGCTGCAAATGCGGAGCCTTCCATCAGCCACGCCAAGCCCACCTTGGCACCGAATGCCATGGACACCATCACAATCGGGGCGGAAATAGCGAGAGTGGAAAAACCGGTTATCCCCTGCCCGACCGTGCAGCCCATGGAAAACACTCCGCCGACCCCCATGAGCGTCCCGCCGAGAATATGACGACCGAGCTCCCGGGCATCGTCGCACGCTTCCCAACGGATATCGCGTTTCCACATGGCTGCCAGAACCGCTCCGATCAAGGTTCCGACAATCAGACCGACGGCATAATCAGGCCAGGTTCCTGTGTAGGTAATGAGCTGCATGATCGTGTCGCCAACGGGCACTACAAAAGACCCGGCCTCGATCTGAACCGGATCAAACGATCTTTCTGCAATGAAAGTCGTTGCCCACCAGCCGAACGCAATGACCCCACCTATTGCCAGCGCTGCCCCGATCTTTGTGTATTGGTGGCGATACGAAGCCGATTTGAAAACCCAGGCAAGACCGATCGCCGCCATGATCGCCGCGACGGCTTCCTGCAGGTGCAGCCCTGTCATTGCCGAAAGAATATCGCCTAACGATTGGCTGCCGCTGCTTTCGAAGGAAATGGCCAGGTCGTCCACGATCGGAACCCGAAGGATACCGACGATCCCCCGCTGCGCAGCCAGCGCGGCCAGTCCGATGACTGTCAGAACGACCAGTGCGCGCAAGCTTCCGCCGCCAAGGCGCAGCACGGCGCCAAAACCGCAAGTACCGACCAGCGCCATGCCGATCCCGAACATGAACCCACCGAGAATAGCCCCCGTCCACGGAAAATCCGAGGAGAGATAGAAAGAAGCTGCCGGGTTGGCGAGGCCAAGCGCGACCAGAACCTGTGTTCCGATAAGCGCGGACACCGCAGCCAGCACCCAAGTGCGCAAGCTGCTGCTGTCTCCCGCGTACCAATGACGTTCCAATGCCGACAAGGTGCAAAAATGGGTGGCGCGGGCAACGAAACCCAACACACACCCTGCGAACACTCCCAGCAACGGGAGCAGCAACATCGGGTTCAGCTCTGTCATAAATCCTTGCCCCAATCGGGGCCCTGAAGCGTTTCCTCTGCCGCGCTTTGGCGCTTATGCGCTCTTTGACGGTCGCCGAAAACGTAGCAGGGCCGTCTACGGACAGCAAACGAAGACCTTGCTGCAGTGCAAGGCGATGTGCAAAACGCTCTGAAAGTCAGTCGGATTGCGGGCGAACGTCTCTGCAGAAGAGTTCGTAGAGCGTTGAAATGATCGAACTCACCTCGTCATCAACGAGGCTGTAATAGATCATTCGGCCTTCCCGGCGGGATTGAACCAGTCCCTCAAGACGCAAACGCGCCAGTTGCTGGGAAACAGCGGCCTGCGGCATCGTCAGAATGTCTTCCAGCTCCGAAACGGACTTCTCACCTTCCGACAGCAGACACAGGATCACGAGCCGCACTTCGTGAGAAAGGGCTTTCAGCAAATCGCTTGCTTTTCTCGCCTGCTGCATCAGCTGGTCGAGATCTTTTGGGTCCATGTCTTTGCTGAAGACCGGCAAGTTCATCAGGTCGCATTGTCCTTACAAGTCACCTATTCACGGTGACGTATAGTCTCTGGTTCCGTTACATGGAACAAGACGGACGTTAGATCAATATTATTAGTTGATCTTTTCAGGTAACTTTTCCAGCATCCCCGACAAAAGCGGCCAGAAGAAATGCTCTCCCGGATAACCTCGCAGACGATCGATTTCGACACCACCATCCACTAGAATGAACGTCGGGGTCAATCGTTCCTTCAGCACGCCTGACAAGTCCTCCGGCCAGGGATCGGTAATGTCGATCCGCCGCAAGGGAGCCCGCTGTCCCTCTTCCGTCTTGGGATAGGCAATGCCAATTTCCTCATTCCAGCGCTGGCACCACACACAGCCCGGCTGCTCAAGCATGATCAGCTCGGCCGCATGAACGGCTTGAGCCGAAAAAAGACTTAAATTTAGCACACTTACAAGGGTGATCAGTTGCGCGACGGCCCTCATGAAACATTCTCCGCATTTCTTTGATTGCAATATATATGAATATTTGAATATTTTAAAGCCATCGCTATCGAGATTCGTCGGGAGGATTTGAATGCTCGATATTTCCCTGGGTGCCGCATTTCTTGCCGGACTGCTCTCATTTGTATCTCCTTGCGTGCTGCCGATCGTGCCGCCCTATCTTTGCTACCTTGCCGGCGTCAGCGTCGACGAACTAAAGGGTGACGCCGCAAGCACGGACACCGGAAGGCGCGTGATCCTTGCCGCCATTGCTTTCGTCCTCGGGTTTTCCGTGGTCTTCGTGGCCTTGGGCGCAACGGCAAGCGTCATCGGTCAATCCATAGCACGCTACTACGATATTCTGTCCTATGTGGCCGGAACGATCATCATTGTCATGGGGCTGCACTTTCTGGGTGTCTTCAGGATAGGCCTGCTCTTCCGCGAGGCCCGCATCCAGGTCGAGAGCAAACCGGCCGGCCTTGTCGGCGCTTTCATCATGGGTCTCGCCTTCGCCTTTGGCTGGACGCCATGTGTCGGTCCGGTGCTTGCCGCGATCCTGTTTGTTGCCGGTTCTTCCGACACAACCTGGCATGGCGCTGGGCTGCTGGCGGTCTACGCCCTCGGCATCGGCCTGCCCTTCGTTCTGGCTGCTGCCTTTGCCAGCCGGTTCCTCAAGCTTGCCGGGCGTTTCCGCAAACATCTGGGCACGGTGGAGAAACTCATGGGTGGCCTGCTTGTTTTGACGGGCCTGCTCTTCATTACCGGCCAGATGTCGGCAATTGCCTTCTGGCTTCTCGAAACATTCCCGATTTTCACGCAAATCGGTTGAGCTCATCAGGGAGAATAGACGATGCGTATCTGGAAACCTCTGTTACTCGCTTTTGGCATCACCATGGCATTCGCAACGCTCGGCTCCGCCGCCACGGTCGGCGAGGATGGGTTGCACAAACAGGACTGGTTCGCAGTCACATTCCGTGACATGAGCGAGGACATCGAGGCTGCAGCCGAACAGGGCAAGAGGCTTGCCATCATCTTCGAACAGAGAGGTTGCATCTATTGCCAGCAGATGCACGAGAAGATCCTCTCCGACCCGGAAGTCTCGGATTATATCAAGGAGAACTTCATGGTCGTTCAGTACAACATGTTCGGCGATGAGGAAGTGATCGACTTGAATGGCGATGAACTGACCGAAAAGACAGCGGCCCGCAAATGGGGCTTCGTTTTTACACCAACCATCGTTTTCCTTCCTGAAGAAGTTCCTGCCGACGGAACCGTTCCGGAAACGGCCGTCGCCACGATGCCGGGTGCGTTCGGCAAATGGACTTTCCTCAACATGTTTCGCTGGGTTCGCGAAAAAGGTTACGAGGGAGACGAACATTTCCAGAAGTATCACGCCCGCATAATCAACAAGTTACGGGAAGAAGGTCGCCTGAAGTCGGAATAGGGCTTGCCAATTCAGTGATGGTTGCATTTTCAACAAAAAGCCTATTGCATAACATATGCAAAAAATCATATCTTTTAATATGAGGAGGATGGGCAGACCGAATCCGGCTGCCTATGAAACGGGAACCCGTTTCGCATTGAGGAGGAAAGCCAACACTATGATGAAGGGCGCGACTTTAACAAGCCTGTCGGCCGCACTGGCCGGTCTGGCTGTCATGGCCGCATCCGTGGCAACCGCGGAAACGGTGGCACCGGACAGTGTTCCGATCGTGGACATGGAACTGCAGCAATCTCTGACCGGTGCAAAGGGAGATCCAGTCGCGGGGCGCGATACATTTGCAGACCGCAAGAAAGGCAATTGCCTTGCCTGCCATGCCAACGCGGACCTGAACGATCTGTTGTTCCACGGCGAAGTCGGGCCTGAACTCGATGGAGTTGCCGACCGCTGGAGCGAAGCGCAATTGCGCGCAATTCTGGTGAACAGCAAGGACGTTTTTGGTGAGCAGACTATCATGCCCGGCTTCTACACACTCAGAGTGGGCTTGAACGTTGCCAAGGATCACAACGGTAAGACCATCCTTTCTGCCGAGGAAGTGGAAGACGTGGTCGCCTACCTCATGACACTCAAAGAAAACTGATCTCGACACTCAAGGAGCAAGAGATGACGATCACACGACGCCAAATGTTTGGCCTCACGGCGGGAACCGCCGCTTTTCTGGCGTTCAAGCCGGAATTCTCATTCGCCGCAACCGACAAGGCAGAAGACGCCATCAAGGCGTTTACCGGCGGAGCTGCCCCCATGGAGGGTACGGTCGCCCTGGACACCCCCGAAATCGCTGAAAACGGCAACACCGTACCGGTGGGCGTTTCCGTGGACAGCCCGATGACGTCTGACAGCTACGTCGCTTCTGTCCTTATTCTTGCCGACGGCAACCCGAACCCGGCGGTCGCCACGTTCCACTTTTCCCCGATGAGCGGTGCGGCGGAAGCCAAGACACGTATCCGCTTGGCAAAGACCCAGAACGTTATTGCTGTCGCCAAGATGAACGACGGCTCCACCTATATCGACCGCAAGGAAGTCAAGGTCACTATCGGCGGCTGCGGCGGCTGAGCCAGAAAGGAATACGAACATGGCATCTGCTAAACCCCGCGTGAAAGTGCCGAAAAAGGCATCTCAGGGTGAAGTCATCACAATCAAGACGCTGATCAGCCACCCGATGGAATCCGGCCAGCGCAAGGACAAGAAAACCGGCGAACTGATCCCGCGCAAGATCATCAACAAGTTCACCTGCGAGTTTGACGGACAGACCGTATTCAGCTGCGATCTCGATCCGGCCGTATCGGCCAATCCCTACCTGCAATTCAGCGCGAAAGTGGACCAGAGCGGAACGTTCAAGTTCATCTGGGTGGACGATGACGGCTCCGTTTACGAAACGGAGAAGAAGATAACGGTGAACTAGGCCGCGGCTGCAATTCGGCTGCACAAATCGGAGGAGGAGACGATTTGGCCAAAATGAATAAAGTAGCCCGGCTTTCGGCGTTGGTAACCGGTGCAAGTGTGCTTGCGATTGCCGTCACGCAATCCGCCTTGTCCGGGGAAGACAGCGAGCTTGTTGTCGAAGACGTCAAGTTCGTAACCAAGACTGAGGCACCTGCCGACCATCCGTTGGATGAGATCATTTCAGGGTGGCGTTTCCGTTCGGATGAAACGCAGGCTCTGCAGATGGATGACTTCGACAATCCGGCATTCACATCCGTCGACTATGGCGAGGAGCTTTGGGAAACAGCCGAGGGAACCTCAGGCAAATCCTGTGCGACCTGTCACGGCGATGCTTCTGAAAGCATGAAAGGCGTCCGTGCTTCCATGCCCAAGTGGCATGAAGGCAAAGAGACACTGATGACCCTGGAAAACCACATCAACTGGTCCAGGCAGGAGCATCAAGGTGCCGAACCGTGGAAGTGGGAAAGCCCGGAAATGCTGGCGATGACGGCCTATATCGGCGTTCAATCGCGAGGTATGCCTGTTGAAGTGACCGTCGACGGGAATGCCGAAGACTGGTTCAAGAAAGGCGAGGAACTTTACTACACCCGGGTCGGTCAGCTCGACATGTCTTGCTCTAATTGCCACGAAGACAATTATGGCAACATGATCCGTGCCGATCATCTCAGTCAGGGTCAGATCAACGGATTCCCGACTTACCGACTCAAGTGGCAGGGTGTCGGTTCCATCCATCGGCGCTTCAAGGGTTGCATGAAGAATATTCGTGCAGTGCCGTTCAAGCCAGGCTCCGATGAATTCAAGGCACTGGAACTCTATCTCGCCTGGCGTGGCCAGGGGCTTTCCGTGGAAACCCCGTCTGTCCGCCAGTAAGTGCACAATCCGGTGCAGCGCACTTTGCTGCACCGGAGCAATTGGCCGCGCACGCGGCACACGACAACTCGTCCCCTGTTGAACGGGTCAGGAAGGTGCGCGGGCAGCTGCGTGCCAACGGGAAAAATATGCATGTGACCGGACAAGTCTCCGGTCGGCTTTGGAGTAAGCGGAATGTTCTCAAGACGTGAGTTCCTGATGGCAGCGACAGCAACAAGTGCGCTGCTTGGGTCGGGAATGGCTGGATCCTGGTCGCGCCTGATGGCGCAACAGGCGCTCACCGAAGATCAACTCTTGAGCATGGACCCCACGGGACAGCTCACCCTCATTCACATCACCGATATTCATGCCCAGCTGAAGCCGATCTATTTCCGCGAGCCTTCCATAAATCTGGGCATAGGCGACGTAAACGGCAAACCACCCCATGTCACCGGCGCCGACTTCCTGAAGCTTTACAATATCGAACCGGGCACGCCGGACGCATATGCCCTCACCTCCGAGGACTTTACCTCGCTGGCACAAACCTACGGCAAGATGGGCGGCATGGACCGGGTCGCTACCGTCATCAAACGGATTCGTTCAGAGCGCGGCGATGACAACGTCCTGCTGCTGGACGGCGGAGACACCTGGCAGGGAAGCTATACATCCAACGAGACGCTTGGCCAGGACATGGTCACGGTCATGAATGCTCTGCGGCCGGACGCCATGACCGGCCACTGGGAGTTCACCTATGGAACCGACAGGGTTCAGGAAATCATAGACGAACTGCCCTTCTCGTTCCTTGGCTCCAACATCTACGACAACGAATGGGATGAACCGGCATTCGAGGCCTGGAAGATGTTTGAGCGGGGCGGCGCCAAGGTTGCCGTGATCGGACAGGCATTCCCCTATACGCCGATCGCCAATCCCCGCTGGATGATCCCGGGCTGGTCCTTCGGCATCCGGGAAGAAGATATTGCAAAGCACGTCGAAGAAGCCAGAAGCGAAGGCGCCGACGTGGTCGTCCTCCTGTCCCACAACGGCTTCGACGTCGACCGGAAACTGGCGTCACGCGTCGACGGAATCGACGTCATTCTGGCCGGCCACACACATGACGCTCTGCCCGAGCCCGTCATCGTCAACGACACATTGGTCATCGCGTCCGGCTCCAACGGCAAGTTCGTAACGCGGCTGGATCTCGACATTCAGGACGGCAAGCTTGCTGGCTATTCTCACCGCCTGATCCCGATCTTTTCCGACATCATCACACCGGATGCGGACATGGCTGCGCTGATCGATGAAGTGCGTGCGCCGTATGAAAAGGACTTGTCGCGTGTGCTTGGCCGCACCGAGAGCCTGCTTTACCGCCGTGGCAATTTCAACGGGACATTCGATGACCTGATCTGCCAGGCTTTGCTGGAAGAGCGCGATGCCCAGATCGCGCTGTCTCCCGGTTTCAGGTGGGGAACTTCCCTGCTTCCCGGACAGGACATCACCTTCGAAGATCTGCACAACGCCTGCGCGATGACCTATCCGGCGGCCTACCGTTCCTCAATGAACGGACAAATGCTGAAGGACATCCTGGAGGATGTTGGCGACAACCTCTTCAACAAGGACCCCTATTACCAGCAAGGTGGCGACATGGTTCGTGTCGGCGGCATGGGCTACACGATCGATCCGAACAAGGACATCGGCGAGCGCATCTCCAATATGACACTGCTTGCGACCGGCGAAGCGATAGACCCTGCGAAGGACTACATCGTGACCGGCTGGGCATCGGTCAACGAAGACACCGAGGGGCCCGCGGTCGACGAAGTCGTCGAGGCGTATCTGACCAAAAACCCTGTCGTCAAGCTGCCGGACAACCAGTCCGTCAAATTGGCCGGCTGACCCTATTTTTCTTCAGAAAACTCCTGAGGACCCATCCCTGAGGATAAAATTCATGAGTGATACCAGGAAATCCAAATCACCGGACCTCTCACGGCGCTCCCTGCTGAAGGCAGGACTGGCAGCTGGTGCAGTGGCCGGCACTGCGGGCGCAGCACGCGCTGGCGGAGACCCTCTCATTACCGAGATACAGGACTGGAACCGGTATCTCGGTGACGGCGTGCAGTCCCGCCCATACGGCACGCCGTCGGAATTCGAGGCCCATGTCGTGCGCCGGGATGTGGAATGGCTGACTGCCTCAACCGAGAGCTCGGTCAATTTCACGCCCCTCCACGAACTCGACGGCATCATCACGCCCAACGGTCTGTGTTTCGAGCGCCACCACGGCGGCATCGCGGAAATCGACCCGGCCTCGCACCGCCTGATGATCAACGGCTTGGTGGACACACCGCTCGTCTTCACCATGGAAGACCTGAAGCGCTTTCCTCGCGAAAACAGGATCTATTTCCTGGAATGCGCGGCAAACTCCGGCATGGAATGGCGTGGTTCACAGCTCAATGGCTGTCAGTACACCCACGGCATGGTTCACTGTGTCATGTATACCGGTGTCCCGCTCAAGCTGCTGCTGGAAGAGGCCGGCATCAAGACCAGTGCCAAATGGATCATGCCGGAAGGCGCCGATGCGTCGGCCATGACGCGCTCCATCCCCCTGGAAAAGGCGCTCGACGACTGCCTCGTCGCCTTCAAGATGAACGGTGAAGCGCTTCGCCCCGAACAGGGGTATCCCCTTCGCCTGGTCGTGCCGGGTTGGGAAGGCAACATGTGGGTCAAGTGGCTGCGCCGCCTGGAAGTCGGAGACGAACCGTGGCACCAGCGTGAAGAAACCTCCAAATACACGGACCTCATGGAAACCGGGAAGGCACGGCGCTTTACCTGGGTCATGGATGCGAAATCTGTCATCACCACGCCCAGCCCGCAGGCTCCGGTTTCTCATGGCAAAGGCCCCTTGGTGATCTCCGGCGTTGCCTGGTCAGGCAATGGCCGTATCAAGCGTGTCGACGTGTCCATCGATGGCGGCCGCAACTGGAAGACCGCCCGTATTGATGGTCCGAGCCTTCCGAAAGCCCTGCATCGGTTCTACCTCGACATCGACTGGGATGGGTCGGATCTGCTGCTTCAGTCCCGTGCAATGGACGAGAACGGCTTCTACCAGCCCAGCAAGAACGAGTTGCGGGCTGCCCGTGGTGAAAACTCGATCTACCACAACAACGGCATCCAGACCTGGCATGTCAAAGCAGACGGAACGGTGGAAAATGTCGAAGTTTCTTAAATCCCTCAGCCTCTGCGCCGCTCTTGCCACATTGCCCCTCTTGTCAGGCTCCGCCCTGGCGGGAGACGTTGACAAGGGCAAAAAGGTCTTCAAGAAATGCGCCGCGTGTCATGCTGTCGGCGACAACGCAAAGAACAAGGTCGGCCCGCATCTGAATGATGTATTCGGGCGGTCGGCCGGGTCGATTGAAGGCTACAAGTATTCCAAGGCGATGATTGCTGCCGGAACCGATGGTCTTGTCTGGGAAGAGGACACTCTGACCACCTATCTCGAAAAACCGAAGGCAATGATCAAGGGCACGAAGATGGCCTTTGCAGGCCTGCGGAAGCAGAAAGACTTCGACAACATCCTCGCTTACCTGGCCACGTTCTCCAGCGAAGCACCCGCTCAAGAAGAGCAGAGCGCCACAGAACCCGCCGCAGATCCCGCCCAGACCACAGCCGCAACAACGGCAGCGCCCGTGTCCACCACGAGAGACGGCGGTGTCTTCGGTCTCGGCCGCAAGGCCACACCGGAAGAAATCGCTGCCTGGGACATTGACATTCGCCCTGATGGCCAGGGACTGCCGGTGGGATCCGGCACAGTCATGGACGGTGAGGTGCTCTACACGGACAACTGCGCGGTCTGTCACGGTGACTTTGGTGAAGGTGTCGGCCGCTGGCCGGTTCTCGCAGGCGGTCACGACACATTGACCGAAGAGCGTCCTGAAAAAACGATTGGATCCTATTGGCCATATCTTTCAACGGTTTATGACTACGTTCGCCGGGCCATGCCCTACGGCAATGCACGTTCGCTTACCGACGATGAAGTCTATGCCATCACCGCATATCTGCTTTACCTGAACGACGTTGTCGAGGATGAGGAATTCGAGCTGTCCAACGAGAACTTCCTCGACAAGCGGCTCCCCAACGAACAGAATTTTGTTGCGGACAGCCGCCCGGAAGAAGATCACTATGCAGAAAAGTCCGAGCCTTGCATGAGCGAGTGCAAGCCCGGACCGGTCGAAATCACCATGCGTGCCCGGATCCTGGACGTGACGCCGGGTTCGGTTGACGACGACGCAGCTGCAGGAGTTGGCGGGGTCGATTGATCACCAAGGGTTTCGGGAGGACCCGAATTGAAAAAGGACCGGCAGCGCAGGCGAATGCCTCCTCTCTTCGGAGGGGCTGAGAGGCTGAGGGGGGCCTTGCCGGTCCTTGCCCTGTGTGGAGCCGCTCTGACAGCCTCCCCTTCCCTTTCGCAGGAAGGTGATCCTCAAAAGGGCGAAAACCTATACAAGGACTGCAAATCCTGCCATCAGATCGGTGCAGGCGCTGCAAATCTTGTCGGCCCACATCTTGACGGACTGTTCGGACGTCAGGCAGGAGCAATCGATGGTTTCAAGTATTCCAGCGCGATGAAGAAGCTCGGACGGGAGGGACTTATCTGGAACGAGTTCACTCTTGATCAGTATCTCGCCAAACCTCGCGCCTATGTTCCAGGAACACGGATGTCCTACCTGGGCATGAAGAAGCATTCGGACCGCACCGACCTGATCGCCTATCTGAAAACCTTGTCTCAAGAACAGCCCGCTGCAGATCCGCAAACCGCACAGGTGGCACGGGCAGAGATCGGCTCTGTTGCCATGGGCCTGGATGGTGACGCCGAATACGGAGAGTATCTCTCCAGCGAATGCGTGACCTGCCACCAGGTTTCAGGTCGTGCGGACGGTATCCCCTCGATCGTTGGCTGGCCAAAGAACGCCTTCATCAGAGCGCTGTTCGAGTACAAGACCAATGTTCGAAGCCATCAGGTTATGCAGAACATGACGATCAACCTCGGAAACGAGGAAATCGCAGCACTTGCGGCTTATTTCGGATCATTGGATCCACAGTGAAGCGGACCTTTTGAAGGCCAGTCGATGTGCTGCAAACCCGGGAGGAAGGAAAATGCGGAAGTTTTCACGCCGGACCTTTGGACTGCTGGCCGGGGCCGGCGCCACCTCTTTGGCTCTGCCTCACTATGCCCGCGCGCAAGGTAAGCCCAGGGCCGTCGTCATCGGTGGAGGCGCCGGAGGCGCAACCGCCGCACGTTACATGGCCAAGGATGCCGGAGATGATCTGGACGTAACCCTGATCGAGGCAAACCCGGCTTACACGACTTGCTTCTTCTCCAACTTGTATCTCGGAGGCTTCAGAAGCTTCGATTCCATCACCCATGGCTACGACACACTGGCATCGAACTACGGCATTACAGTTGTAAACGGCAGGGCGGACGCCATCGACCGGGATGCGAAAGAAGTGGTGATGGCAGATGGCTCCAGGGTCCCCTATGACCGGCTCGTCGTCGCTCCCGGTATCGATCTCATTTACGACAGCGTGCCGGGCTATTCGGCAGAAGCGGCGGAAATCATGCCGCATTCGTGGAAAGCCGGTCCGCAGACGAAACTGCTCAAGACCAAGCTGGACGCGATCGAGAACGGACAGCAGATCGTCATGGTCACGCCACCCAATCCGTATCGCTGCCCACCGGGACCCTACGAACGTGTATCAATGATGGCGCATGTGCTGAAGGAAAAGGGACTTGGTGACAGCAAGATCGTCATCATCGACCCCAAGCCCAAATTCTCGAAGCAGGCGCTTTTCCAGGAGGGCTGGGAAAAGTACTACCCCGGAATGATCGAATGGTACGGTCCCGACGTCCATGGCGGCATCAAGGGGGTCAATCCAGCGACCGGCGAAGTTGAGACCGACTTCGATACTTTCAAGGGCGATCTGGTCAATGTCATTCCGGCTCAAAAGGCAGGCAACATTGCAAGCAAGACCGGCCTTGCCAACGACACCGGCTTCTGTCCGATTGACCCGAAATCCATGCGCTCGCAAATCGATGACAACATCTTTGTCATCGGTGATGCCTCGATTGCAGGCGACATGCCCAAATCCGGGTTCTCGGCAAACAGTCAGGCAAAGGTCGCGGCGATGGCCATCCGGGGCGACCTCATCGGGTCAAAGGTCTTTCCCGCAAAATACTCCAACACTTGCTGGAGCCTGATCGAGACCAATGACGGCGTGAAAGTCGGCGCCCAATATGCACCGACAGACGAAAAGATTGCCTCGACATCAAAGTTCATCAGTCAGACCGGGGAAGACGACGCCGTTCGTCAGGCGACATACGAAGAATCCGTCGGTTGGTACAAGGGTATTACGACCGATATATTCGGCGCATAACGCAAGTCATCATGGCCGCACAACCGCTGCGGCCATGGCATGCTGGCAAAGTGCTTTTCGGATGCCGGAAACGGCTTTGTCAATTGAGGTCTTTCAGCAACCTGCCGTGCTTGCGGGTTTCCTGAATGACTTCTCCAAAGGTTTCGAACCCTCTTGAAACAAGAACCGGCAGCATCTTGCAGAGCGCTTCTGCGGTCGCCTGCGCATCCCCAAGAGCCGTATGTCGCAGCTCTGGCGCAATGATGATACCGAGACGCTCGCACAAGGCGTCGAGGGTATGGACTTCGGTGTCACCGAACAGCACAGCCGACAACAGCACCGTGTCCAGGAGCGGATGATCCCAAAGCAACCCGGATGTCTTTTCGTGGCGATGGAGAAAGGCCATGTCGAAAGGGGCATTGTGAGCGACCAGAACGGAATCCCTCGCAAATTTGTGGAAGCTCGATACGGCTTCCGAAACAACCGGTGCTTCAGCAACCATCGCATCCGTGATGCCATGCACTTTGGTTGATGCTCGTGGAATTGCGCGTCCGGGATTAACGAGCTGGTCCACGTTTTCACCGGGCACAATCCGTCCCTTGACCACACGGACAGCTCCGATCTGAACGATTTCGTCCTTGTTTGGCATCAATCCCGTGGTTTCCGTGTCGAACACGACAAAACTCAGGCTTTGGAGTGGACGGTTTTCAATGGCATGTTCGGCTTCGTGTTCCGTCAAATCGAAATCGAAGATCAACGGACGCGCCGCCTCCGGTGCAATCCGCGCATGCGTGTCATCCACCAGGATCATGTAACCAGGTGTCTGGTGAAGTTTCTTCAGTCTCAGCTCAAAACTCAAACGCCCGCCTGTGGCGCACACTTCGACCACCACTTCCGTGCGTGTTTCTGAAAGCTGTTCAAGCCCCGCCTGCAAATCCGTCTCGTCGAAATAATCGAAAATCGAAGCGCTCAGGCGCGGCACGTGCACCTGCCCCAGAACATCGGCAGCCTGCCCGTCATAAAGCATGATCTGGTTTGTCGGGCTGACAAGGATGATCGCGACGGGGATTTCGGTCAGAAGAAGGGCAAGATGGGCTTTTTCGGCCACAATCCGCGAGGTCTCGGCTGCAACGATCTCATCCGTTCCGGAAGAAACCTTGGAGAGATGACCTGTGACGGCGTGAACCGCAGGAGCAAGGTCCCCCAGAAAACGTGTTTTGTGCATATCGATGGACGCTTTGACATCCGCATGCGCACATGTCCTGACCGTCGATGCGATGTGCTCGATCGGGCGTGCAACGTTCTCGTCGAGAAATCGCCACGCCCCGGTGGAAAGGGCCAGCACTCCGAAAAATGACAGGACACCAGCCAGCAGAAACCCTGAAGCGTGTCCGGTTTCAGCTGCTCTCAGGAAGCCGAAAAAGAGTGAGAAGCCAATCAGCAGGCAGCTCGCCGTGGCCAGACCACTGAACAGGAGGAAAAGGCGAAGCCTCAGGCTGAGCGTGGACAACATCAGCCAGCTCCACAAATCGTTGACACAAGCGGATCTCCCGCGGAAACGGCAATCCACTCCGCGCCATCCACTGCGCCATCGTTTTCAAACCGGATCCCGTCTGCCAGTGCGGCGCGCCTGTTGCCCGGGCAGTCGGCGAGGACCGGCAATTTGTTGACCGCAGACCACCGGCCGAAAAAATAGATCTCAGCGAGTTTGATACCAGGCTGATTGGGGTGGGAGCGAACAGTTGCCGTATCGACCGCGACAAACCGCTCTACGAAGGGCCAGACATAGGTCCAGGGGCGATAGAAGGCCTTGCTTTCAACAGTCTGGGCAACAACCACATCTTCCGGCAATGCCCCGCTGGTTCGCGAATACCAGCCATATTCGTTCGAGATCGTCACCAGGATCATTGCTGCTCCAGCAGCAACCGGAGCGAACCAGCGCGGCAGGCGTCCGCGCAACACCCTGTTCACCAGCATGACGGCACCTGCCGCGGCAATCCCTGCAACAAAGGTAGCGATCAGTTCGACAAACATTGCATTCCTCCATTTCGGGTCCGATCACTGCTCCCCCGGTGGATCGGAGCCCGAATGTAATTAGCTCAACATGCCCCGCCCGTGGCCGACTGCCGACTGCATGGTCTTGACGACAACAAAGGCATCCCGAAGGTGACTGCGTTCAAAGTCCGAAAGAACCGAGGGCTGCAGAAAATTGTCCGGTGCGGCACCCTGTTTGACCAGACTGGCCTGATGCAACAACCGGGTCTCGGCGATCAGATCGTAGGCATCCAGAAGATCACCTGCTCCCGACTGGCTGAGCTGCCCGCTGGCTCTCGCCTCGACCAGACGCGCCCTGGTGTTCACCGCTCCGATCTGTCCGCGCAACGCATAGATGCGGGCAAGATCGACAACCGGCACGACGCCATTGAGTTTCATATCAAGCGCATGCTTGTGCTCGCCGGACCGTATTGTCGCCAGACCGCGCAAGAGGTTCAGCGGCGGAGTATGCTTCAGCGAATTGCTGATCATATGCGCAACGAAAATCGAATTCTCGCTCGACGCTTTTAATGTTTCGTGCTGCAAGTTCTCAAAAAGAGCCGTGTGGCCTCCGATCGGCCGCAGGTCGAACATGACCGAACTCAGCATCTGCGCTTCGGGGTCTGGATTGCGGATCCATCCATCGAAATAGCCTTTCCAGACCCGGATGGGCTGGCACCAGCGCGGGTTCGTCGCCATCATGTCACCGGGACAATAGACATAGCCGCATGTGTTGAGCCCATCGCAAACGAACCTGGCAAGATCCGCGAAGTAACCGTCCCGGTCAGCGTCGCTGACACTGTCGTGCAGAAAAAGGCAATTGTCCTGATCGCTTACGCCGGTCTGTTCCTGTCTTCCTTGAGACCCACAGGCCAGCCACAGATAGGGGACTGGCGGAGGTCCCAGCTTTTCCTCTGCCAGCGCCAGCAGACGGCGGGTGGCCGTATCCGCAATGTCCGTGATCAGACGGGTGACGACTTCATGCCGGCTGCCACCGGCAACGAGTTGAACCAGCAACCCGGAAATGCCGGCTGTGCCCTTCGCCATTTCGTCAGCGTTTGCAGCCTCGGCAATCTCACTGACCAGATTGGCCGAACTCACGGCCTGGAACCGGGTCAGGTCAGTCTGCGTGATCATGCCAACCAGCTGTTTTCCCTCGACGATGGGCACATGCCCGATACGGCGCTCCATCATCAGATGCAGAATGTCAGAGCCGATGGCCGAAGGTGCCAGGGTGATCGGATCCGCGGTCATGATCCTCGAAACGGTTGTTTCGACCGGAAGACCTTCCGCAAGGATCTTGCCTGACAGGTCACGCGTCGTGACGATCCCCCTCAGCGTTTCATCCGCGTCTGTGACACAGAGTGAGGATACGTGCTTGTCGCGCATCTTGCGCGCAGCATCCTGCACGCTTGTTTCCGGTTGGCAGGTAAGCGGATTTGCCGCCATCAGCGTTTCTGCCCTGCTCGTCGCCAGACCGCTGTTCGACGCCTGGGGCTTGCGTGCCCGATCAAAGAACCTGGCAAAAGCCTTGTGCTCGGCAATCAGGGCATGAAAAATTTCAGGCGGCAGAACCAAAAAGATCGAGGTTTCATCGGCCCTTGCGGACGTCACCGCTATGCCGTCACGCATTAGACCTCGTTCGCCAAACGAGTTCCGTGGGCTCAGATGACTGACAACGACATTGTTTTCGTCACGCACTTCGACGGCACCGTCATAGATGATGAAGAGACCGGGCAGCTTCTCCCCATGCTCATACACGCTGCGGCCACCGACCACTTTGCGAATATCGAATTGCTGGGCAAGCGATCTGGCCGCATCTTCCGGCAAGGAATCATACGGGTGCAATGAATTGAGAAAGCGTAGAATTTCGTCAGTTTCGAGAGACATGGCTTGGGCCTAAATCGTAAAGCAAAAATGTCCCGCCCGGCACAAACCGGGCAGGACAGGATCGGAAAAAGTCGGGCAGCTGTGTTACAGCCGCCCGCTACAGGTATCAGTGATCCTGTGCTGCACCGGCGCCACGCGGGATGCGCACGCTTGCAACCAGATCCTTGATCGCCTGCGGGGTTTCCTTGGTCATACCCGCAACAATGTAGGCCACCGTGAAGTTGATCGCAGCACCAATCGCACCGAACGACGTCGACTTGACCGGACCAAGCAGAGGATCTGCATCGGTGAAGCTGTTGGTGCCCGGGATGAAGAACCATCCCTTGTGCAGGAAGATGTAGACCAGGGTCACAACCAGGCCGGCGAGCATTCCGGCAACCGCGCCGGTGTTGTTGATGCGGGTCGAGAAGATCCCCATCATCAGCGCCGGGAAGATTGACGCCGCTGCCAGGCCGAAGGCAAGGGCCACCGTCTGTGCCGCAAATCCTGGGGGATTCAGTCCAAGATAGGTTGCGACCATGATGGCGACCGCCATGGCAATTCGCGCCGACAGCAACTCTCCACGTTCCGAAATCCCGGGATTGATGGCTCCCTTGATAAGGTCGTGACTGACGGCTGACGAAATCGCAAGCAGCAGTCCCGCGGCCGTGGACAACGCGGCGGCAAGACCACCGGCGGCCACCAGACCGATCACCCAGCTGGGCAGGTTGGCGATTTCCGGATTGGCCAGAACCAGGATGTCCCGGTTGAACTTGGTCAGCTCGTTGCCGACCCAGCCCTTGTCTTCGGCCAAAGTCTGCATCTCGGCGTTTTTGTCGTTGTAGTACTGGATCTTGCCGTCATGGTTTTTGTCTTCCCAGTCCAGAAGACCGGTTTTCTTCCATGTCTGCATCCAGTCGTAACGCTGGTCGTTGTCGATCTGCTCCAGGGTCACGGCGCCGCCGTTGATCCCGCCATTCGGCCACATCATTTCGGTGATGTTCAGGCGAGCCATCGCACCCACAGCCGGAGCCGTCAGGTAAAGCAGCGCGATGAAGACCAGTGCCCAGCCGGCAGACCAGCGTGCATCTGACACTTTCGGCACGGTGAAGAAGCGCATGATCACGTGCGGCAGGCCCGCGGTACCGATCATCAGCGACAGGGTGAAGAGCACCATGTTGAACGTATTCGAATGATGCGCCGTATAGGAATTGAACCCGAGTTCCGTCACCACCTGGTTCAGCTTTGCCAGCAGAGGTTCGCCGCTGGAAACATCATTGCCGAACAGGCCAAGTGCCGGGATCGTGTTTCCTGTCAGCTGAAGCGAGATGAAGATTGCCGGAATGGTGTAGGCGGTGATCAGCACCACATACTGCGCCACCTGGGTATAGGTAACGCCCTTCATGCCGCCGAACACTGCATAGGCAAACACCACGCAGGCCCCGATCAGAAGACCAGCCGTGTTGCTGACCTCCAGGAAGCGGCCGAAGGCAACGCCGACGCCGGTCATCTGGCCGATCACGTAGGTGGTGGAAGCAACGATCAGGCAGACAACCGCCACGATACGTGCAGTCTGGCTATAGAAACGGTCACCGATGAACTCCGATACCGTGAACTTGCCGAACTTGCGCAGATAAGGCGCAAGCAGCAGTGCCAGCAGCACGTAGCCACCGGTCCAGCCCATCAGGAATGAGCTGTTGTCATATCCTGTGAAGGCGATCAGACCCGCCATGGAGATGAAGGATGCCGCAGACATCCAGTCGGCGGCGGTCGCCATGCCGTTGGTGACCGGGTGCACGCCGCGGCCAGCTGCATAGAATTCCGAAGTCGAGCCCGCGCGGGCCCAGATTGCGATGCCGATGTAGAGCGCGAAAGAGCCGCCCACAAACAGCAGATTGATAGTAAACTGATCCATCTGTCCCCGACGTCCTTATTCTTCGTCCACACCGTGCTCGCGATCGAGCCTGTTCATTCGCCAGGCGTAAAAGAAGATGATCGCCAGGAAGACCAGGATTGACCCTTGCTGGGCGAACCAGAAGCCCAGATCGGTGCCACCGACCGGGATGCCGCTCAGCAACGGGCGCAGCAGGATGCCGAACCCGAATGAGACCAGCGCCCAGATCACCAGGCTGACCACAATGATGCGCATATTGGCTGACCAATACGCGTTGTTGGATGAGTTATCGGACATGTCGGCTCCTCCACTTAGTCCGGTTTGCCCCTAGGCCGTGCCTCTTCCACGCCCCCGGTCGTTTTGCCCTCAACAGCCGCTCCGGCTTTCACATTCCCAATGGCTCATTCAGCGCAATTCGCGTTTGATCTTGCGGTGCCAAGCGGCGTCGGCATGTCAGGATCCAGGCGCACCCGGCGGCGAATAGCGCTGTCAGAAAGGATCTGAGGCAGGACAACACGCGGCTGCCGTGCAAAAGCAGGCAGAAAACGGTTGATCCTGGCCATTGGTCAAAGTCCTTACTGTTCTTGAACCGATGGATGAAACAGGCCTCAAACGGTTACTTCATCATCCCGGAACGTATAGTTGGGCTACATTGAAGTTCATCAGAACTCTGGCCGGGACATTACCAACACATTAAACATATTCAAGACTACTAACGGAGTAATATACTTAGGTATGACTATACTTAGGTTCAGATACCTAAGTATAACAATACTTAGGTATAGTAATACTTAGGTATAACGACCACTTATCCCAAATGGGTACGAACACCCGGAAAACCGGCTTCAAACGCGAAACAAAGGTGGTTTGCGCGCACAGCACCGATGGAAATTGGTGAGGCCCCTCGCCTATTGGCAAGGCGCGTTCCGATCACTTCAGGATGCTTTCATGTTGCGAATATTCATGAAGGAAGACAAACAACCCCAACCGTCCAGGCTCATGGCGGCGGTGACGGCGTTGTCAGCTGTTTGAATTTGGCAAACGGTATCCAGGCTGTTATGCGCAAGGGCTCTGCCTGCAGTACTCATCGTCCAATGTCAGGAAAGTTCCATGCTCAAGGTTCTCGGTCGCGCCAATTCTGTAAATGTCCAGAAGGTCATGTGGTGCTCTGCTGAACTCGGCCTGGATGTTGAGCGCGTGGACATCGGTGGAGCATTCGGTGGCAACGACACGGACGATTACCTGGCTCAAAACCCGAATGGCCGCATTCCGACATTGCTGGACGGCGATTTTGTCCTGTGGGAATCAAACGCAATCGTCAGGTATCTTTGTGAAAAATACGGCACCTCACCCTGGTTTCCTGTCACTTTGGAAAATCGTGGTCACGCCAGCCAATGGATGGACTGGTACATCGCCGAGCTTCACCCGCCGATGACGACACTTTTCTGGCAACTGATCCGCACATCACCCGACAAAAGGGATCCTGCCGCAGTCAACAAGGCAATCGAAAGCTGCTCCCGACTGTGGACTGTGCTCGACACTCATCTGGCCAAGCACAACTATCTTCTGGGTGACGATCTCAGCATGGCCGACATTCCCGTCGGTTGCTCCGCGTATCGCTGGCACTCCATGGATTTTCCGCGTCCCGAACTGCCGGCCTTGAAGGCCTGGTGGACCAGACTGTCTGATCGCCCACTCTACAAGACGCACGTCATGCTGCCCCTGACCTGAGGCAGAAGCCTCGGTGATGATGAGCGCAGGAAAAATGGAAAGCCCGGAAAAAACTCCGGGCTTCATTACTTGAATGCTCAAATAGCAAAGACGATGAATGTACAGCTCGGCAGATTACATCGCCTTTGCCTCACCGAATTGCTCGGCTAACCGACAATCAGCTGCTTGAGCTTCAACGACTCGTATTCGAGTTCGTTCAGCCGATAGTTCACGAGGTCTCCGATGGTTACCATTCCGGCAATGGCGCCATCCTCCATCACCGGCATATGCCGGAAACGACCATCGGTCATTTTGCGCAGAACGGAAATCAACAGATCGTCCGGCCCGCAGACTTCCACATTGGTCGTCATGATGTCCTCGACGCGTTGCGGCAAGGTCTGGCCAGGTGTTTCGGCCAGTCTTCTGACAATGTCGCGTTCAGATAGGATGCCGAGCAACTTGCCGTCCGCATCCTTCACCAGCAGCGCACCGATTCGCTTTTCCTTGAGCATCACGACGGCTTCGTGCAGCGTGTTCTGCGGGCGAAGGGCGAATACGTCCGTGCCCTTCTTTTCGAGAATTTTCCGGACTGTCGCAGTATCGCTGGAAGTATTGGACTTCGCGGTCTGGCTGTGGGTCGATTCGTGCATCTTGTCTTTTCGGCTTGGGGCCTGATAAGAGCTTGGCATGATTTTGGCTCCCTGCTGTATGTCCACCTATGGTTTGACATACAGCTTAACCGAAACTAGTCGGCCGAAGGAACTCTCCAAATTGGCAGAATTTATTCTAACCCCGTTGATCGCAACGATTTTGTTCGTTTTGGCCTGTTTCGCCGGTTACCAATATCGTCGCGTCTGGGTGAAGGAAGGGCCGCGCTGGCAGCTTTGGCTGTTTGGCCTGATCGCAGGCGTCTGCCTGGCCCTTGTCGCGTTTATTCCGCTCTCGTCAACGTCCTAGCAGCCCCTTCGGGCAACTAGCCTTCCATTTCAGCAAGTTTTTTCCGCGCTCTCGGGCATGCGAGGCGGTCACGCAGCGGGCTGTTCGGATCGATTTCCTTGCTGCAGACAACACACTGGTCTGCATCAGAAATCGCGTTCAACCCGCCGCAACTTCCCTTGATGGTCTTGCCTGAAAAAATCACGCCAAGCGCCATGCCGAAGATGACGATCAGGAGGAGCGCGAATGTCAGAGCAAAGGTCAGCACTTTTCTAATCCGTTCTGGTTATCAGGCCTGCAGTTGTGCAAAGCGGTCGCTGGTTGCGGAAACGAATCCCTTGTTTCCTGTTTCAGCGCTACGTTCAATGAACAATACGGCGAGATCACGCTCATTTGCGATTTCAAGTCCGCGCTTTGTACCAAGCACCAGCATTGCCGTCGCCCAGGCGTCTGCAAGCATGGTGTTTTCGGCCAGTACGGTCACTGACGCCGTGCGGTGGGTAATCGGCCGGCCGGTATGCGCGTCAATGATATGCGAATAACGAACGCCATCCTGCTCGAAATAGTTCCGGTAATCACCGGATGTGGCCATGCCAAGATTTGAAACGCTGGCAACCTGGTAGGCGGTCTTGGTCAACGCATCCGGCGCTTCAATGCCGATCTGCCACTTCATGCCATCCGCATTCTTGCCCGAGACATAGACGTCTCCGCCGATCTCAACCATGAAGTCGGACAGACCAAAGCCCTTGACGACTTCAGCCATCTGATCGACGCCATGCCCCTTGCCGATGGACGGCAGATAGATCTGCGTGCCCGGATTGCTTTTGCGCAGGTAGTTCCCGTCGACATGCAGGCCGTCAGTCTGACCCGCAACTTCATACGCGGCCGCCAGAGCTGCCGGGTCGGGCTCGACATGACGTCCGGAGTTTTTCGCCCCAAATCCCCATGCTTCGATAACCGGGCCAAGCGTGATGTCGAACTGTCCGTCACTGGCGCTGTTGATTTCCTGCGACGCACCGACGACCTTCGCCAGCTCCCGGGAGACTTTCATCGGCTCCAAGGAGCGCGACGCGTTGAACCGCGAAACTTCAGACGAGGCATCCCAGTTGGACATCTGAGCATTGACTTGCGCCAGGCTCTTTTCAAGCGCCTGTTTCAAGGCTGCCTTATCTACGTTTCGATCATGATCGATGGCCGTGACCGAATAGCTGGTCCCCATGGTGGACCCGGAAAGCTCAAGAACATCCGCACCGCCTTTACAGGCAGCCAAGGTCAGCGACATCAGGATGAAGCTGCGACGGGAGAATGTAATGTTAGTTGGCACGGTAACCATCTCCGATAGATCAAGAGCGACTAATGTCGCCCGTCCTGTGGCGCTTTTCATTCGTTTCGAGAGCCGATTCAACAAAAAAATGTAGCAAACTGGCAAAATAGTACTTTTTACCGGAGCAAAAACGTAGCATATGGCGGCTTGTCGAATTCTGGAGGCCAGATGCGTGCAAAGCTTTAAGCTCAAAAAAGGTCTTGATCTGCCTGTAACGGGAGCGCCTGTTCAAGAGATCAGTGACGAACGCGAGATTCGGACAGCTGCCGTTATTGCTGCAGATTACATCGGTCTGAAACCGCGGCTGGTTGTTCAGGAAGGTGATGTTGTAGGCGTCGGCGCACCGGTACTTTTCCACAAAGACACGCCCGATGTCATGGTCACCTCACCGGTTTCGGGCCGTGTCAAGGCGATCAACCGAGGCGCACGACGCGTCCTGATCAGTGTCGAAATCGAGATTGATTCCTCTGCTGCCGAGCCAGTGGACTTCTCCGGCGTCGGTGATGCCACCACTTCGACCGGGCTCGTCGAGCGTTTGTGTGCCTCCGGCCTGTGGACATCTTTCCGCACGCGTCCATATTCAAAAGTTCCCGATCCGGCGACGAAGCCAGCAGCCATTTTTGTCACGGCAATAGACACCGAACCTTTGTCGCCTGATGCTGCCGTGGTCATTGCCGACAGTGGCGAAGCTTTCAAAAAGGGTCTCGAAGCTGTTCAGTCTCTGAGCGAAGGCAAGACTTACCTGTGCTCCGAAGCCGGTACGTCCGTTCCAGGTCAGGACATGAACGGCATCGAGGCAGCAGAGTTCTCCGGACCTCACCCGGCCGGCCTCGCCGGAACCCACATTCACTTCCTTGACGCTCCAAGCGCGCAAAAGACAATCTGGACCATCGGTTATCAGGACGTGATCGCAATCGGTCGCCTGCTTGAAACGGGCTGCTACGATCCAAGGCGCATTGTCGCCCTATCCGGTCCCCTGTGCGCGAAGCCACGTCTCGTACGGACCGTTGCCGGTGCTTCGATGACCGAGCTATCTGAAGGGGAAATTTCCGGGGACGTTCCTGTTCGCCTGATTTCCGGGTCGGTTCTCAGCGGACGTCTCGGCGAAGGTCACGGCGCTTATCTTGGCCGTTACGCGCGGCAGATCACGCTGATCGAAGAGGATCACAAGCAGATCCCGATGGGTTGGATACGTCCGATGCCATCGAAATATGCTTTCCAACCTGTACTTGGCTCTGCATTCTCCAAGAAGCTCTACGCCCTGACGACCAACCTGAACGGCGGACGGCGTGCGATGGTTCCTACCGGCACCTTTGAAGAACTTATGCCGCAGGACTTTCTGCCCACTCAGCTGTTGCGTGCCCTGCTTGTAATGGATACGGATCAGGCGCAGGCGCTCGGCGCCCTGGAGCTGGACGAAGAAGATCTGGGGCTGGTGGGTTTTGCCTGCCCCGCCAAGTATGAATATGGCATTGCGCTCCGCGACTGCCTCACCAAAATCGAAAAGGAGGGCTAGGTCTTGGGTCTGCGCAGCTTCTTTGACCGCATCGAGCCTCATTTCGTAAAGGGCGGCAAATACGAGAAACTTTTCCCCGTCTACGAGATGGTGGAAAGCTTCATCTACACTCCCAAAACGGTGACCACAGCCGCTCCGCATGCGCGCTCTTATGTCGACATGAAGCGGATCATGACCTATGTGGTCATTGCGACGATCCCTTGTATCCTGGTCGGCCTCTACAACGTTGGCTTTCAGGTCAACTCCGCGATCTCGACCTATGACCCGACCGGTTGGCGGGCGTGGTTGATCGAGGCAATGGGAATTGGCTTCGACCCAACGAACCCGTTTGCCAATTTCGTTCACGGCCTCCTTTACTTCCTTCCAATCTACATCACCACGCTGGTGGTAGGCGGCATCTGGGAAGTCATTTTTGCGACCGTGCGCGGGCATGAAGTGAACGAGGGCTTCCTGGTCACGTCCATGCTGTACGCGCTGATCCTGCCGGCTTCGGCACCGCTCTGGCAGGTCGCTCTTGGTATTTCCTTCGGCGTCGTGATCGGCAAGGAAGTCTTCGGCGGCACCGGCAAGAACTTCCTCAACCCGGCGCTCACCGGCCGCGCATTCCTTTATTTCGCCTACCCCGCACAGATGTCGGGGGACACGATCTGGACGCCGGTCGACGGTTTCTCCGGGGCAACGGCCCTCTCCATTTCCGCTTCCGAAGGCTACAAGGACCTTGCTGCAAACGGCATCAGCTGGATGGAGGCCTTCCTCGGCACCATTCAAGGCAGCATCGGTGAGACATCTGCCCTGGCCTGCATGATCGGCCTTGCCTTCCTGCTCATTACCAAAATCGCCAACTGGCGCCTGATCGTCGGCTGTCTTGCAGGCACGATCGGCTTCTCCGCCCTGCTGAACTTCATCGGATCGGACACCAATCCGATGTTTGCGATGCCCTGGTACTGGCACCTTGTGCTTGGCGGTTACGCCTTCGGCCTGGCGTTCATGGTGACGGAACCGGTCTCGGCATCCCATACCAATGTCGGCCGCTATATCTATGGCGCGCTGATCGGCTTCATGGTTGTGATGATCCGCGTCATTAACCCGGCCTTCCCCGAAGGTATGATGCTGGCGATCTTGTTCGGTAACGTTTTCGCACCATTGATCGACTATTTCGTGGTGCAAGCAAACATCAAACGCAGGGCGAAACGAAATGCCTGAAGAAAACGGACAACTGGAAAAGGGCCAGAACAAAGGCTTCGTGCGACGTTTTCTGGACATGCCCCCGGACTCGGTTCCGAAAACCCTGTTCGTCGCGGTAACCTTGTGCCTGGTGGCATCGATGATCGTGTCGGCAACGGCTGTGTCGTTGCGACCGATCCAGGAAGAAAACAAACTGCGCGACAAGCGCATCAACATTCTTCAGGTCGCTGGCGTCTATGAACCCGGCACCAATGTTCGCGAAGCTTTCCAGGCCTTCGAACCGCATGTTCTCGATCTGACCACCGGCAAGTTCACCACTGAATTTGATCCGGCTACGTTCGACGAGCAGGTAGCAGCCGGAGATCCTGAGCTGAGCCGTGCCCTGACCAATGACCCTGCCGGCATTGGCCGCCAGTCGAATTTCAAGACTGTCTATCTGCTGCGCAAGGGTGACGGATCGATCGACAAGGTCATCCTGCCCGTGCATGGCTACGGGCTGTGGTCCACTCTCTACGGATTTGTCGCCCTGGAAGCCAACGGCAACGACATCTTCGGCCTTCAGTTCTACCAGCACGCCGAAACCCCGGGCCTTGGTGCCGAGGTCGACAATCCGCGCTGGAAAGCTCTTTGGACAGGCAAGAAACTGAGAGATGAGAACGGCGACCTTCAGATCACAGTCGACAAGGTTCCGCCGCCGGCCGGCATTGAATTCCACGTTGATGCCATTGCCGGAGCAACGCTGACGTCTCGCGGCGTCGACAATCTCGTGAAATTCTGGATGGGTGAAGAAGGCTACGCAACCTTCTTGGCCAACCTGCAGGCAGGAGAGATCTGATGGCGCAGACCAAGAGAAGCATGCTGATCGATCCGCTGGTCGACAACAACCCGATCACCTTGCAGGTTCTCGGGATCTGTTCGGCTCTCGCGGTGACCTCGTCCTTGCAGGTGGCCTTCGTGATGGCACTCGCCGTGACGGTGGTGACGGCTTTTTCATCGATGTTCATCTCGATGCTGCGCAATCAGATCCCTGGCGCAATCCGCATCATCGTGCAGATGGTGATCATCGCGTCGCTGGTGATCATGGTTGACCAGTTCCTCAAGGCGTATGCCTACGAAATCTCCAAAACCCTGTCGGTTTTCGTCGGACTGATCATCACAAACTGTATCGTCATGGGCCGCGCTGAAGCCTTCGCCATGAAAAATCCTCCGATCGCGTCCTTCATTGACGGGATCGGCAACGGCCTCGGCTACGGATTGATCCTGATGCTGGTCGGTGTTGTTCGTGAATTGCTCGGCTCCGGCAGCCTGTTCGGTATCACCATTCTTGAGACCGTGAACAATGGCGGCTGGTACGTCCCCAACGGTCTTCTGTTGTTGCCGCCGTCAGCGTTTTTCGTAATCGGCCTGCTTATCTGGGCTTTCCGGACCTGGAAACCAGAACAGACAGAAGAGCCTGAGTACAAGATCCAGGTAGTGGAAGCTCATTGATGGAACATCTGCTCTCTCTTGGCGTTAAGGCAATCTTTGTCGAGAACCTCGCGCTTTCGTTCTTCCTGGGCATGTGCACGTTCATTGCCGTGTCGAAGAAGATTTCCACGGCCATCGGCCTTGGCATTTCGGTGATGATTGTTCAGGCGATCACGGTCCCTGCCAACAACCTCATCCTCACCTATCTGCTTGCTCCCGGCGCCCTCTCCTGGGCAGGTTTCAGCAATGTTGACCTCACGTTCCTTGGCCTGATCTCCTATATCGGCGTCATCGCGGCTCTGGTGCAGATCCTGGAAATGGTCCTCGATAAGTACTTCCCGCCGCTCTACAACGCGCTGGGCGTCTTTCTGCCGCTCATCACCGTGAACTGTGCGATCCTCGGCGGCTCGCTCTTCATGGTGGAGCGCGACTACGATTTTGCCGAGTCGGTAACCTACGGTGTCTCGTCCGGATTTGGCTGGGCGCTGGCAATCACCGCTATGGCCGGTGTCCGCGAAAAACTGAAATACTCAGATATTCCGGAAGGCCTCCAGGGTCTGGGCATCACCTTTGTCACTGCAGGTCTGATGGCTCTTGCCTTCATGTCCTTCAGCGGCGTCAAACTGTAACGGGAGAGCCCTGTGGCCACATTTGGACTAGGCATACTGCTCTTTACCCTGATCGTGCTCGGGCTGGTCACGATCATCCTCGCCGCCCGGTCGAAGCTTGTCTCCGTCGGCAACGTCAACATCAATATCAATGGCGAGAAGACCATCTCCGTGCCTGCCGGCGGCAAGCTGCTGCAGACGCTGGCGGAGCAAAAACTCTTCGTCCCGTCCGCCTGTGGTGGCGGTGGCACCTGTGCTCAGTGCCGGGTCAAGGTTTTCTCCGGCGGCGGATCGATCCTGCCGACAGAGGAAAGCCATATCACCAAGCGCGAAGCTGCTTGTGGCGACCGCCTGTCGTGTCAGGTAGCCGTCAAGCAGGACATGAAGATCGAAGTTCCCGAAGAGGTCTTCGGCGTCAAGAAATGGGAGTGCACTGTCCGTTCGAACGAGAACGTGGCGACCTTCATCAAGGCGCTTGTTCTGGAACTGCCCGAAGGCGAGGACGTGAACTTCCGTGCCGGTGGCTACATTCAGATCGAAGCACCTGCACACAAGCTCAAATACACCGACTTTGACGTTGAGGAAGAATACCGCGAGGACTGGGACAGGTTTAACCTCTGGCAATATGAGTCGGTCGTGGACGAACCCGTTGAGCGCGCCTATTCCATGGCCAACTACCCTGAGGAAAAGGGTATGATCATGCTGAATGTCCGCGTCGCCTCCCCGCCTCCGGGCTCGGAAGGCATCCCCGCGGGCAAGATGTCGAGCTATATCTTCAATCTGAAACCTGGCGACAAGGTCACGATTTCCGGTCCATTCGGCGAATTCTTCGCCCGCGATACGGAAAAGGAAATGGTGTTCATCGGTGGTGGCGCCGGCATGGCACCGATGCGCAGTCACATTTTCGACCAGCTCAAGCGGCTCAATTCAAAGCGCAAGATCAGCTTCTGGTACGGCGCTCGTTCGAAGCGCGAGATGTTCTTTGTCGAAGATTTCGATCAGCTTGCTGCCGAAAACCCCAATTTTGAATGGCATGTGGCCCTGTCGGATGCGTTGCCCGAGGATGAATGGACCGGTTACACCGGCTTCATTCACAACGTGCTCTACCACGAGTACCTCAAGGATCATCCGGCTCCAGAAGACTGCGAATTCTATATGTGCGGTCCTCCGATCATGAACCAGTCGGTGATCAACATGCTGCTCGAACTGGGCGTCGACCGCGAAGACATCATGCTGGATGACTTCGGCGGCTAAATTCAAAAACGATCCGTGACCCTCCAACTCTTTTCGTGACTTCGCGCAATAGCCGAATGTTCACCGGAGGGTCACCGGCAGCCCCGCTCCCGCTGCCAACAAGATATCGTTGACCAACAACGATGATGGCGAGCCCCTCCCCCTCCTTGCGGAAACAGTGTCAGTCCGACGGGAGACACAGGCTGGCCCGACCACGTTGTCCAGGATGCTTGCCTTCCTGCTCTTCAGGACCCGACAGAGTTGCTTTCTTCTGAAACAACCGCTTCAACACAGACCCCGAGAAAGCTCTTGATCAGGCGCAGGTCCTTCTTGTCGCGCGGAATGACCACGCAATCGCGATAGTCCTCCGGCATTTCCTCAACCGGAATGGCAACGAGTTTGTCAGAAGGATACATGCTGTTTTCCAATAGAAGACCAACACCAAGATTGTGAAGCAACGCCTCCTTGACCATCGGAAAGGTCGTTGTTTTCAAAACACGTGGAAACTTCAGCCCGTATTCCCTGATTTTGGACTGAGCGACCTTTTGCGTCAGCGATCCATCCCCTGGCAGGACCAGAGTTTCCGACTGCAGTTCCTCTAACGAGAGGACGGCCTTTTTCGCCAATCGATGGTCGCTGCGCATATGCGCCATGTATCTGGATCTTCTGAGTTCATGTGTCACAAGCGTTTCGCTGTCGGAGGGCTCGGTCACAATGGCCATATCCACCTGTCGCTCATTCAAAAGAGACATGGCGGAGGTCCAGTCATACAGCGTGAAGTCGATTTGCACGTGCGGATAGAGTTCGCCGTATTTCGCGATGATCGGCATGGCAGGACGCGGTGCATTGGCGATCAGGCGGATGTTTCCCTCTGACAATGCGCTGTAGTCATTTATCTTTTCCATTACCAACTGGTCGAGTGTCGCCAGCCGGTCGGTAATCTTGAACAGTTCGATCCCCGCGCGCGTCAGCTCGACCCCTTCTCTGCGCCGGATGAAAAGCTGCGTTCCCATCTGGTTCTCAAGTTTCGCCACATGCTGGGTAACCGAAGACTGCGTTACATTCAGGCAGTGGGCGGCCCGGGAAAAACTTCTTTCGCGAGCAACAAATGTGAATGCCTTAATTTGGTAGGGGTTGGGGGACGCGTTCATGACAATTCCATGTTGGATTTCATGGAAGACTCTAGCCTCCATTAGCGACGCTAATATTACGTCACAGACGCTTCAATGAGGCTCACTAGATTGCCCGCAACAACGAGGGCAGTTTCATGGCGTCGATTTCACTAAGGGCGATAGAAAAGAGATTTGGCGAGACACCGGTGCTCGAGGGGATAAACCTCGACATCGAAGCTGGGGAATTCCTCACTCTCGTCGGCCCCTCGGGGTGTGGAAAGTCCACTCTTCTGCGGATCCTGGCAGGTCTTGAAGCACCGACCTCCGGCACGGTCGTCATCGATGGTAATACGGTCAACGAGATGCGGCCGGCCGACAGGAACCTGGCAATGGTGTTCCAGTCCTACGCGCTCTATCCGCATTTGACCGTTGCCCAGAACATGATGACCCCGCTCCGTTTGCGCGATCTGTCGTTCACCGAGCGACTTCCGATTGCCGGACCATTGCTGGCGAGGTCCAAACATCGAGCGCTTGTCAGGCAGGTTGAGGACACAGCCAAGGTTCTGAAAATCGATCATCTTCTTGCGCGCAAGCCGGGACAGCTTTCCGGCGGCCAGCGGCAACGCGCTGCGCTCGGCCGGGCAATGGTACGCAAGCCTGCCGGGTTTCTGATGGATGAACCGTTGTCCAATCTGGACGCTGCACTGCGCATCCACATGCGCGCCGAACTTGCCGAACTCCACCGGTCCCTGCAAACGACGTTTGTCTATGTCACCCATGACCAGGCAGAAGCGCTGACAATGTCCGACCGGATGGCCGTGATGATGGACGGAAACATCCTGCAGCTCGGCACTCCTGACGAAATCTATAACAACCCGCGCGATATTCGGGTTGCGGAGTTTGTCGGAGCACCCAAGATCAATCTGCTGCCGGGACATCTCGATTCAGGTGGTCACGCTTGCTGCGGTGGCGTTGTTCTGACCCGCGTCGCCCATACAGCGTCTGACGAAATCACTCTGGGCCTGCGCCCCGAACATCTGTCCGTGTGCGACCACACCGATCAGCAAGCTTTGAAAGGCCGCGTCGTGCACAAGGAAAACCTTGGCGCTGACATCTACCTGCACATCAGCCTTCAGGATGGTGCCCATCGCATGGTCGTGCGGGCAACTCCTGTTGAAGGCGTCCCGGTTTCAATAGGCACTGACATCGCCTTCAAACGCCTCCACGGCGTTGCCATGGTGTTCGACAAGGCCGGCAAGCGCATTGACCTGACGGATGACACCTCGGCTGCTGTACCGGAGGTGGCCTGATGCCTGCTTCCAGAGCGCATTACTGGTTTGTCGGCCCGGCGCTTTTCCTGATGTTCGTCATTCTGCTTTTGCCGATCGGTATTGCAACCGTGATGAGCTTTACCAGCTACAGTCTGGGCAATCCCGGGGCTGAATTCGTTGGTCTGACCAACTACGAGAAAATCTTCACACGCTCGACCTATGAAAAGATGTTCGGCGCGACTTTCCGTTATGTTTTTGTGGTGGTGCCCCTTTCCGTCGGCCTGGGTCTCGGTGCAGCGCTTCTGATCAACTCCACACGGCGTTTCGGCGACCTTTACAAGACGATCTACTTCCTGCCGGTAATGGCCGCTTTGATTGCCATGGCAATCGTCTGGGAGTTTGCTTTTCACCCCACGATCGGGATCGTCAATTCCACCCTCGAACGCGGCTGCGGTACATTGCTGGAAGCCTGGAGCTGGTACGCACATGGCTGCGATCGAGGCTTCCCGCTCTGGCTGACCGACCGGGACTATGCCATCTGGACAGTTGCCTTCATCGGCGTGTGGCAGGGATTCGGCTTCAACATGGTGCTCTACCTTGCAGGCCTCACCTCCGTGCCGCGGGAGCTCTATCAGGCTGCCGAAATGGACGGCGCCAAGAGCGCCTGGGATCGCTTCAGACTGGTCACCTGGCCAATGCTTGGCCCGACCACCGTTTTCGTCGTCACGATTTCCTTCATCCGCTCCTTCCAGGTGTTCGACACGGTCGAGGCATTTTATCCGCAAGGCGGCGGTCCATCGAAATCCGTCTACGTGATGATGTTCGCGATCTATGAAAAGGCAATCCAGCAGAACCTGATGGGTATTGGCGCTGCCATCACCGTGGTTTTCCTGGCCTTTGTCATGTTTCTCACTCTCGCCCAGCGTTGGCTGGTGGAAAGAAGGGTTCACTACACATGAGCGACGCAACCCAGACCGCTGCCGCTTCTGTCGACCTGCCCGCCTTTCGGTTTTCTGCGACGGAAACCCTGAAGCATGTCGTGTTGATCTTCGGAAGCCTCATCGTGCTTCTGCCCTTTTATGTCATGATCAGCTACAGCTTCAAAAGCCCGGCCGAGATCATGCAGAACGTCGGAGGTTTTTTCGGCACCCAGGCCCCTTTCCGTGATGACTATTGCATCAAACTCGGGAAGGACATCGCCGACTGCATGGTGACACCGGTCATCTACAACTACACAACAGCGTTCGAGAAAGCTCCGCTGGTTCGGTATTTGTTCAACGGCGTCGTTGTCACGGCATCCATATTCTTCATCCAGGTTCTGGTTGCCCTGCCCTGCGCCTATGCGCTCGCCAAACTCAGGTTCTGGGGCCGGGAAGCCGTCTTTGGTCTGGTGCTCTTCTGCCTGCTGATCCCGGTTCATGCGATCGCCCTGCCGCTCTACATCATGCTGGCCAAGGTCGGCCTCACGAACACATACGCAGCGCTGATCATCCCCTGGACGATTTCGGTTTTCGGCATCTTCCTGATGCGTCAGTTCTTTATGACCGTTCCCGATGATCTAATCGATGCGGCGCGCATGGATGGCATGAACGAGTTTTCCATCATCTGGAATGTGATGCTGCCGACCGCGATCCCCGCGCTTCTTGCCTTTGCCATCTTTTCAGTCGTTGCACACTGGAACGACTATTTCTGGCCGCGGATCGTCGTCACGGGTGACCGCTCGTTGTTCACGCCGCCACTTGGTCTGCGGGAGTTCAAGGGCGATGCGGATGGCGACAATTTCGGTCCGATGATGGCAACCGCAACCATCATCGTTGCTCCCCTCATCGTGGCCTTCCTCATCGCACAGCGGCGTTTCATCGAAGGCATCACGCTTTCCGGCATGAAATAGGCCGGCGGAAGACAGAGACCGGAAACAAGGAATTGCGGGGCCGCCTTTCGGCAGCCCCATCACCGAAATCCCGAGATGGGATCAACCGGGAGCGGACGAGTTTGGCGACCAGCCACTCCCACGGCAACAGACGGAGAGTTCCATGAAAAAGACCCTCACCGCAATAGCAATGCTGCTGTCAGTTTCGGCTGTTCACGCAGAAGACAAAGTCACCATCGAATTCGCTTATCCCTATTCGCATCTCTTCGATGTGACCTACGAAAAGATCCTGCCGAAGTTCAACGAGAAGTTCCCCAACATCGAGGTCAAGATCCGCGCGACCTACGAATCCTATGAAGATGGCACCAACACCATCTTGCGCGAAGCTGTTGCCGGTACGCTTCCGGATGTGACGATGCAGGGCCTGAACCGCCAGGCAATCCTCGTCGAAAAGGGAATTGCCAAGTCGCTGGAGCCGTTCATTCTGAAGGAAGAGACCTTCGAAAAAGACGGTTATCACGATGCCATGCTGAAGCTCGGCACGTTCAACGACGACATTTACGGTCTGCCGTTTTCTGTTTCCCTGCCGGTCGGCTACTACAACATGGATGTGATGGCGAAGGCCGGCATCACCTCAACGGCCGACCTGCCGAAGTCCTGGGATGAAGTCGTTGAAGTCTGTGGCAAACTTCACGAGGCCGGGGTCAAGAACCCGATGTTCTGGGGCTGGAACATCACCGGCAACTGGTTCCTGCAGGCGCTGATGTGGTCTCAGGACAAAGCCACCATGGAAGGCAACGCGTTCCAGATTTCTTCCGATGAAGGTTTGAAGTCTCTGGAGACGATGAAAAACATCTTCCGCGGCTGTGACATGCAGAACATCGAATGGAAAGCGGCTTTGGCCTCCTTCTCCGCCGGTGAAATCGGCATGATGTTCTGGTCAACATCCGCATTGGGCGCTGTTGAGCGGGCCAAGGGCGACTTTGAACTGAAGACCAACGAATACCCGGGCATTGAGGCTACCGGCCCGAAAGGCCTGCCGGCGGGCGGCAACGCTGCCATGCTCGTCTCGTCCTCAGAAGACCCGAAAGTCCTGAATGCTGCCTGGGAATGGCTGAAATTCATCACCTCCGGTGAAGGTGCGGCGGATGTTGCCCGCACCACCGGCTACATGCCGCCGAACAAGGCAGCCAACGAAGTCATCCTGGCCGATTTTTATCAGCAGAACCCGAACAAGGAGACCGCCGTGCGCCAGCTGCCGCTGCTGCGCGATTGGCAAGCTTATCCGGGTGACAACGGCCTCGCTGTCACACAGGTGATCTACGACGGTATCGAAGGCATCGTCACAGGTGAATACGACGACATGGCCGAACTGCAGGAGCAGCTCGACGAAGAAGTTTCAGACCTGCTTCCTTCAAACTGATCCACCACTCCTTCCGACGCCGCCCGGTTGCCCGGGCGGCGTTTTCCATTCAAATCAGAACAAGGGGAGGAAGTGATGAAGCTTCTTCAACTCACGGACATTCATTTGACCGAACCGGGCCAGACCATTGGCGGTCGGGAGCCGAACGAAAACTTTCTGAAGGCAATGACCCACGCGCTATCGCATCACCCCGACGCAGACGCCGTAGTCATTACCGGCGACCTTTCCGATTGGGGCGATGAGCATGACTACCAACGCCTGAAGCAGATGCTCGCCGGAGTGGATGTTCCTGTTCATCTTTGCATCGGCAATCACGATAACCGGGAAGTCTTTTTGTCGGTCTTTCCCGAGAACGCTGATGAAAACGGTTTCGTTCAGGCCGTAGTCGACTTGCCGGATGGCACTGGCCTCCTGCTCGACACATGGGGTCCGGATTCCCATGCCGGGTTCTACTGTGAAACACGGCAATCCTGGCTCAACCAAAAGCTCGCCGAATTGCCAGGGCCAGTCTATCTGTTCATGCACCACAATCCGGTTCCCATCGGAATTGCGCCGATGGACAGGATCATGCTTCAGGACAGTGAAGGATTTGCGCGGGTCGTCGCGCGCCACAACTCCAAAATTCGCCATATTTTCCATGGCCACTGTCACTTGCCTCTGTCGGGATCCCTCGAAGGTATTCCGTTCAGTGCCCCGCGCGGCACCAACCATGCCGGTTGGCCGGATTTCGGTCACGACAGCAAGCTGAGCGGCTCCGACCTGCCGGAGAGCTACGCGGTGATCCTGACGAACGGAAACTCCGTCATGGTTCACATGGTCGAATACGGTTACCAGGGTGAAATCCGCCGGGAAGCATCCCCGAACTATGCAGATTGGGATCGCTTGACGATGGTTCGCTAACGCTCTCACATGGACAGACAAACTCGCGGTCAGCAAGCAGCATCGCCCAATGACCGCTTTCTCAGTGAAAAATAACAGAGAAGCACGTAGAATGAGAGAAATGGTGGGCCCGGAGGGACTCGAACCCCCAACCAATCCGTTATGAGCGGACGGCTCTAACCAGTTGAGCTACAGGCCCACAGCGCATTGCCGGGAAAAGGTGGCAGTTGCGCGTCACGTTTCCCTATACCACGGCAAAATTCCGGGGCAAGTGCTTTGCGACAGGAAGCTCAAAAAGGTCTTGGAAAGTTGCCCGAAGAGGTTCGAACGGTCGATCAAGTCTGTCCTTCCGTAAAAACCGGTTCCGTTTGCAGCTCGCATAAGGTCTAAATGTTCAAAACAACTTAGCGCCTGAATCACTTACCGGAGCCGTCATGCGATCACCGCTTCTTTCCGTCACGTTGAGCGTGCTGCTTGTGTGTCTGATCGGCTGGCTGCTGGTTGTCGGCCGGTCGCTGCTTCTTCCCTTCGTGATCGCCCTCATCGTCTGGTACATGATCAACTCCCTGGCGCATGTCTTTGAGCAGATCCCGATCGGCCGCTGGCGCCTGCCCGGGTTCATTTCATTTACGATGGCACTCCTGACGATCTTCGCAGTCGCCACCGTGGTGCTCGACATCGTGACGGTCAATCTCACCCAACTGGCGCAGGACGCCCCGACCTACCAGCGACGGCTTGAAGAGCTTTTCAATCAGGTCACTTCGCATCTGAACCTGAACGATCCCGTGGAACTCAAGGATCTGTTCCCGGACTCGGTGGTTCCGCGCATGGTCACGGCAGGGGCCAGCGTGGTGACCGCTCTCGCCGGCTCAGCCAGCCTTGTGTTCATCTATGTGCTGTTTCTCGTGCTGGAACAGTCCACCTTCGACCGCAAGTTCGAACGCCTTTTCGCATCGCCTGAACGGGCTCAGGCCGCCTTTGCGATCCGTGCGGAAATCAACCGCTCGATCATGCACTATTTTTCCATCAAGACCGCCGTCTCCGTTGCGACCGGTGCCCTGACAAGCCTGATACTGATCGCCATCGGCCTTCCCTATGCGGCGCTGTTCGGTTTCATTGCCTTCCTGCTGAACTACATTCCAACCATCGGCTCTCTGATCGGGGTCATTTTCCCGAGCCTGCTGGCTGTCGTTTATTACGACAATCTGGCGCCCTTCTTTGCAATCGTGACCGGTCTCGGCCTCATTCAGTTTACCGTCGGCAACCTGATCGAGCCAAGATTGATGGGCTCGAACCTCAATCTTTCCGGACTGGTCATCATGCTCTCCCTGTCCTTCTGGGGCGCAGTCTGGGGTGTTGTCGGCATGGTGCTGTGCGTACCGCTGACAGTGATGATCGTCATCGTCTGTGCCCGCTTCGAAGGCTCGCGCCCTATTGCTGTCCTGCTTTCCGAAACCGGCGACGTCGGGTTTCACAAAGACACAAGCAGTGAAGGCAATAGCTAACGCTTTCGCTCAAGTCCTTGAAAATGAACGGAAGCTGAACCGGCAAGCCTTATCCCTGCCGCAATGGGAGACAATCTTCGCGGCAAACAACAAACAGTTGAAAAGGATTTGTTCCATGACATCCATTGTTTCTGTATTGCCCAACCGTCCCTTGTCGTTTGCCCGCAACATCGCGCTCGCCGTTGGCCTCTCGGCGGCGATGTTGACTGTTGCCCCTGCTGTTGCCCAGGATCAGCCTTCCCTCGCACAAACCGGCAGCATCACCATGGAAGGCCGAGGAACCGTTTCCGTCGCCCCTGATATGGCCGTCATCACCACGAATGTGGTCACCACCGCTGAAACCGCAGCTGAGGCGCTGGCCGAAAATTCCGCGTCAATTACGAAGGTCATCGATGCGATCAAGGGGGCCGGTATCGAAGCCAAGGATATTCAAACCCGGGGTTTCGGCATCTATCCGCGCTATGAGCGGATCACCGACGGTTCCAACCGCCAGCCCAACATCATCGGATACGAGATCCGCAATGGCGTGGAAGTAAACGTGCGGGATCTGGCCAAGCTTGGCGGACTTTTGACCCTGGTCGTGGAGAGCGGCGCGAACTCGGTCGATGGCATCCGTTTTGAGGTGAGCGACCCGCAAGAGAAACTGGATGAAGCTCGCAAGAAGGCGGTTGAAGCCGCACGCCACAAGGCAGAGATCTTTGCCAGCGCTGCAGGCGTGGAACTCGGCAGCATCATGACGATCACCGAGACCGGCACCCAGATGCCCCGCCCGCTGATGATGCGCGCCGAGGGCATGATGATGGCAAAGGCAGATGCCGTTCCGATCGAGGCCGGCGAGGAAACCATCGGCGCCAACGTCACGATCCGCTGGTCACTCAAATAGGTCACAGCCACATCTCTCGGGATCGATGTTTTATCGACCCCGAGAGGTGACTAGGTCCTCTTACGAAGCGCTTTGGTTCCGGCCGAAGCTCTTGTTGTATTTGGTCAGGAAAAGATCCAGCCCTTTGATCTTGCTCGTGACCCAGTTTCCGGCGGTAAAGAGCACCAGGAAGGAACTTCCCTTGTGAGGTCCGAGCGGCAGCAGGATCGGTGCCTTTTTCCACGGTGAATACGGTTTCATGTCAACGAGATTTTTTCCTGAGACCAACCCCTTCAATGTCTTCGTCAACCACGGCAGTTGCCGGGCGATAGCAACGATGGTCATGGCATCCCCATTTTCAGCAACATCTCCTGCTGCAAAGACATTTTCCAGGCTCGACGGCCGCATCCAACCGTCTGTCGCGATACGGCCTGCGGCCGTTTTCCTAACATCCGGCAGCATCTCCAGCAGGGAAGAATTCGCCTTCGAGCCGATGGCGGGAAAGACGATATCGGCACTGATGCTCTGCCCGTTGTCCAGCTGAATGGTGCCGGCATGAGGCTCGCTCGTGCTTTGAAGGTTTGCGGCACGCGCTCCGAAGACGATCTCGACACCCTCAGCTCTCAGTTTGGCTTCCAACGACCTGCCGAGCTTCCGGGGCATTTCCGGAAGCAGCGCCTGCTTGTCCGATAGAAGCATGATCTTCTTTTCAGGCATTGCGTGGGCAATCTCCCCCGCAAGCTCAATCCCAACGGCACCGCTACCGACTATGACAACCGACCTTGCATGCAACAGCTGTTCATGCACTTGCCGGTTTGCTTGCCGCAGTGCCTCAATATCTCCGCCCACAGGCTTGAATGGCGAGATGTGCGTCGAGCCGGTCGCCAGAACGATGTAGTCCCCCTCCACGCGGCGACCGTCACTCAGCGTGACGCCGGCATGATCCACTTCCGTAACACGGCCATGAAGAACCTCGCCGTTCGATAGCAATCTGTCGTAAGGGATCAGAGCCCGGTCCAGAAGAGCCGGGTCGACAACCGCCCGGATCATGGCCGGGGCGTGAACGAAGTGGTCCGCCTGTTCGACCAACGTGACCTGAGCGTCATTTTCCAGGGCCTTGGCAAGTTCGGCACCCAGATAGCCTCCGCCCACAATGACGATGCGTTTTGACATATTTTACCTTTCCGCAGCCTGTTATATCAGGCGAATGGACTTTCAATGATCTTGCCCTATGTAACCATAGTCAGAGAGAAAACAATAGACCATTGTCCATGGTTTGGAGATTTTAGATGAAAATCGGTGAACTCGCCGAAAGATCAGGCGTAACCCGTGACACGATCCGCTTTTATGAACGCAATGGATTGATCAGATCCCGGCCCGGGCAAAGCGCAACAAACAATTACCGGGACTACCCCGAAGACAATCTTTTCCAGCTCGAGTTTTTGACCAGAGCACGCGATGCTGGAATGTCGATTGCCGACCTTCAGGACATCGTCAACGCAACGGAAGGATCGTGTGACATGGAGGCGGCGAAAAACGTCATAGGTGCAAAGATCAGCGAACTGAAGGAGCGCGAAGAGCAGATTCGAAAGGTCGTGCTGTTTCTGGAAGAAAGTCTGCAGAAACTTTAGCCACTCCATACACACCGGGGAATCTGGTCAGACACTCCGTCTTTGGCGTGGACACACCCCGAACTGCGCTTTACGCAGCGGCCTAGAATGCCGTTGTGTCCTTGTTCGGCGCGTCGGCGTAGAAGCCGTCGCTCGGACTGAAACGAAGCGGAATACCTAGCTCCTGGCTCCATTTTTCCGCCGCCTTGTCGAAAAAGTCCGACTGCTTCAGGCCCTCATATGCATTGCGCCATGCTTCGGCCAGTTGAGGATTCGTGCCGTTGGACACCATCAGGTAGGAAGGCGACTGGCGAACGGTGTAGACAGAGGAAACGGAATCAGCGGGCAACCCGAGATCCTGCAAAATGGCGGAGGCCTGCAAGCGGGAGGTGACCCAAAGGTCGACCCGCCCGGCAAGCAACATCTTGACTCCGGTCTGCTGGCTCTCGGTCTCCACAGTCTGGATACCGGCCTTTTCCAACAGCCGGATTTGCCAGGACCCGCGAACACCGGCGACGGTCAGGTTTTGTGTCCTGACAGCATCAAGGTCCTTCAGTTGCCGCATCGCCCCATTCTTGGCCATGAGGCTATGGGTCCACATGACCACAGGGCCGATAAATTGAAATCCCATGTCCAGCCGTTCCTGCGTGCGCCCTGCTGTAAACAACAGAACATTAGGCTCAGACTTGGCAATCAGATATCCCCTCGCCCAAGGAATGACTTCAACCGGCGTCGCGATTTCCAGTTTTCTCTTGAGAGCTTCGACGACTTCTACACTGATGCCGGTCGGAACCCCTTTTTCGTCCAGAAAATTGGATGGAGGCCACGGTGAAGTGATCAGGCGCATTTCCTGCGCGTGGATCTTTTCTCCCCAAAGAACGGTTCCCCAGGTGACCAGAAACAGAAACAGGCTGACATAGAGTAGATCGCGCCGGCTGGCCTTCACTCGCGCACCGCGCACCTCATATTCCGCCTGATTCATATCGTGGGCCCCTCCAAAGCCAAACAAGATTGGAAGATGATAGCGTCAAACGCTTGCCTGTCACTTGAAATAACGACTGTTTGAAGTTTAGGCGGCTGCCTTTTGTTGACAATTTGGAACAGCAGGGCTCGCGGAAATCTTGTGAAAGAGCAGAACATTTCCCGCTCAAACACCACTTCGCATGCACAATGTTCCTGAAATCCCGGACCTTCAGGTTGAACAATTTCCGTCCCTTAAAGCCGTGCGACTACAGCTTGCGGTACCACACCTGCATTGGCTTTTCCGTTTCTTCATCTTCCCCCACGTCCTGCCAGGGAAAGGTCACAACGACGTCCGGCAATTTTTCGTATCCGCGCTTGCGCCAGAATGGATCCAAAGGCCGGTAGTCCGATGGCCTCATCGGGTGATCGTCCGGGCGAATGACCGCACAAAATACCGACTGGGAAAATCCCAGTTTTCTCGCGTGCGCCTCGCGTTCGTCAAAGAACCGGTGACCAATGCCCTGGCCCCGATAGGCCGGATCAAGAACAGATTCCGCAAGATAGAAGATATCGCCCGGGTCAAAACCACGTTCTTCAAGCGGAGTTCGGAACGCTTCGAATTCGTCACCCAGCGGCTCCCCTGTGGCCGCACCAACAAGCTTGCCTCGATCATAGGCTCCAACGATCAGCGCCCCTTCTGTTTCGGCGTAGCGCTGCAGGTATTTCTCCTCATAGTCCATGGATCCTTCATAAAGGTACGGCCAGTCCCTGAAGACCTTGATCCTGAGCCCGGCGAGATCGTTCAGAGCCTGTTTCAACTCCTCACCCGTTAAGCTTCTGATTTCGACCGGCACGGCTAACCCTTTCATATGGCGCACTGTTTTGCTTTCCAAACTCGCGCCTGCCGGTCAATCATGGCAGGCACGCAAATTTTGTAGAAAGATTTTGCAGATTTCCCATTGAGATTAAACACTTCTTTCTGTAAGGAGTGCGCTCCGGAAATAACACCGGGTACATCTGCTGGTTTGGGAGAGCGATATGGAAAGCAACGCCCTCTTCGAACTGGGGATGGACTTGGAGGCTCGTGTAGCAGAAGACGCACATTGCGTTGCCGAGCCAAGAAGCACCACCCAGAAGGAAGAAAACGTTTCGACCGCGGCCGCTGGCGTTTATGCAGACGACCGCCTGGATCACTTCATTCAAAAGGAAGGGGTCCACTGCGCTGGTGCGCATTTGATCATTGACCTTTATGATGCTGAAAAGCTGGATGACCTGCCTCATGTTGAGCAGGCGCTGCGCAATTGTGTGGAAGAAGCCGGTGCAACACTGCTTCACATCCATTTACATCCGTTCGAACCGACGGGTGTTTCGGGTGTAGCGGTGCTCGCGGAAAGCCACATTTCCGTGCATACCTGGCCGGAAGCCGGCTATGCTGCCTTTGACGTTTTCATGTGCGGCGACGCACAGCCTGAAAAATGCGTCGAAGTGCTGCGCAGGGCCTTCAATCCTGGCAAAACCGCCGTGTCAGAACTGCTTCGCGGTCGCGAAGTGGCCAATCAGCTGTCAAAGCCGCACACAATGGAAGCAGCGGAATGAGCGAGGGCCTGAATTTCAACGAAACCCTCTATCCGGGGGTTCAGGTCAGCTACAGCTGTGACGAAATCCTTTATCAGGAAAAGACAGAGCATCAGGATCTGGTGCTCTTTTCGAACCCTGTCTTCGGCAAGGTTCTGATGCTGGATGGAGTGACGCAGGTCACCACCGCGGATGAGTTCATCTACCATGAAATGATGTCTCATGTGCCGATCCTGGCTCATGGCGCTGCCAGGAACGTGTTGATCGTTGGCGGCGGCGACTGCGGACTTGCCGAAGAAGTGTTGAAACACGCTTCAGTCGAAAAGCTGGTTCAGGTGGAAATCGACGCTTCGGTCGTCGAGTTTTCAAAGGAACACTTCGGTGACTTCAACCAGGGTGTCCTGGAAGATGCACGCTTTGAACTGGTAATTGCCGACGGTATGAAATTCGCAGCCGAAACCGAGCGCCGTTTCGATGTGGTCATCGTCGACAGTACCGATCCGCATGGTCCCGGTGCAGTGCTCTTTTCAGAAGAGTTCTACCGCAATGTCCACCGCATGCTGACACCAGGCGGTGTCCTGGTGACGCAGAACGGTGTTCCGTTCCTGCAGAAGGACGAGCTGGTCACCAGCGTCGAACGCTTCTCGCGCATCTTCAAGGATGCCGCGGCTTACATCGCGGCGATCCCGACCTATTTCGGCGGTCACATGACGCTTGGCTGGGCGACGGACAATCCGGAGCTTCGCCGGCAGGCCGTGCAGGTTCTGGAACAGCGCTTCGAGGATGCAGGGTTTGGGACCCGCTACTACACACCCGACGTCCATGCAGCTGCATTCGCACTGCCGAAGTTTATTCTGGATGCGGTGGAAGAAGGCCGCGCCAAGGCGTAAAAGCGTCAGTCAAACCAAGATCAGATGCAGCCCGCGCACAATAGTGCGGGCTACACATTTACGTTAACTCCCAATTTTCCCTCTACATTTCCTTCCAGATTGCTAGAGTGCAGCGAACGCCTGAAGTCTGAATTGAGGTTCGCGTGCCTGGCACCACCGATAAAGATACCGGAGCATTTGCGATCTCTTCCCCCGCTCCGGAGCGCACACCGGATGTGATTGCGGCGCTGGATGTCCTGATCAATGAACAGGCCTTCAGAAGCGGTGTCGGTCGTTGGGATTTCCTGCGTTCATTGAATGAAATTGACGCAAGCCATTGGGCGAAAATCCTGAAGGGCAATGCGCGCCTGACGCCTGGCAAATTCCGGCTGCTAAACAAGGCACTGAGCGACAACAAGGCCCAGGCAGACCATCTCAACGAGCTCTACAACAGCTACTACTCCAGTTTTAAGCGCTCGTCGGGTGGGCGTGTTCCAAGGGAAAAACCGGATGACCTGACTGGAGGACTGGAGAAGCTGCTCGAGAAGCTTTCGGTTCGCTGCGAAGATTTGCGGGAAAGCCAGGTTTTTCAGGGCACAATCCGGCAAGCTATCCGCCTTCCGAGATCATCCGGGAATTTTTCAGAGGCCAAGCGGAATGGCCGCATCCTGGTGCATGGCCTGCACAACAACCTGTTCCTTCTGAATTCCGACAAGGTCGAAGAAGAGGTCATCGATCTCATGACCGCGCTTTGCTACGCGGCCTATCAGACTGCGGATGCCGATCTTTTCAGCTATGTGGTGAAGAACTGCCACCTGCCGGGTCAGCCTGAAAAAACGACTTGTTTTATCAAGGCCGCCCAACTGCACCTGCAGCGCCGGTTCAACGAGGTTTTCCTTGGAGCACCCATCGAGCAGCTTCTTGACCTGCAGTCCGAAGCCAGCTCACTGGCGGAAGACTTTCAGGAAAGCTGCGAAGAGCGACTGCCGATGGCTGTCATGATCAAGCAGAATTTCAGCCGCCTGTTTCTGCAGACCGGTGAAGCTCTTCAGCGCGACCGCATCGCTCTTCAGCAAGCTGTTGAATCCAGCGACCGGGACGGCGACAGATTTACGGAATTCCAGGCTCTCTGCCGCGCTTACTTGGCCAAATGGTATCTCGTCAGCGGAGACCTCGACACCGCTCAGACCATTTTGGCAGACGCGATCTCAAGGCTGGACAGAAAGCTCGGGAAGTTTCACTGGGCAAGAGCATGCGTTCGCGAATATCAGGCGGAGTGCATCATGCAGGAGATCAAGATCTCCTCGCCTTCCGAAAACCTCGCGGAATCCTGCCTTGGCTATCTCAATGATGCCCTGACCAACATTCGGGTTTGCGAAAACGTCGTCCAGACGAAACAACTGGAAAGCAAGGCTGCGCGGGTTCAGAACCTGTTGATCTGAAACGGCTTTGCCACATATCTGCCATCTCAAATGCAAATTGCGCCGGAATTTTGCCAGAATTTTGCCATAGCGGCGCAGCCCTCATTGACTATTCTGACAGGGTACTTGCTGCCTCGGTGTATTTGAGGCCCTTTTTGTAGCAAAGCATTTTCCCACCAAAAGTCTTTTTATTAATCCTTTTCAGGCAGCGCCCAGCGGCTCGCCGCTGGGCGTTTTTTTGCGTGAGAACGTGGCAATCAGTCTCTTGCTTCCAGCCAGGTCTGTGCGCGTGTCATCTCTTTCGAAACAATTCCCTCTGCCAGTTTCTGACCAACAACAGCACCGAACTTGTAGCCGTGTCCCGAACAGGCGGAGACCACCGTCGCTTTTCCGTCGGTTGTCGCAAAGAAGTGCTCGTCGGCGGTGAAGGTGTAGGCACAGGTCACAACGTCATCGACGCGATATTCACCAATCCTGGCAATCGGTGGTGAGAAGTAGTCACGCAACTGCTCACCCTCGCCTTCCCTTGCCGTTCTGTCCTGATCCGGCTCGGCGCGGTATCTGTGAACCCCGGCACCGAATTTCAGGCCGGTGCCCGCAACAGGTGGCAGGACGTATCCGTCATTAGAGCCACCCGGATCCAGAATGGCCGGAGCATTCTCCCAAGGCTCACGCAAGTCCGCCGGCGGTGTAAGATAAACGACCGCAGTCCGATAGGTTTTCAGGCTGATCTCAAGCTTGGGGAAGAGACCAAGGGTCCAGGCGCCAGCGGTTACGATCACGTGATCAGCGACGAGCACCCTGCCATCCGCCAATGCAACCGAGCCAGCAGAACCGTCGACGGACATGACCTTGGTTTTTTCCTGGACTTGAGCACCGTTGGCGATGAGCCAGTTTTTCAGATCAGCGGCAATCCTCTGGCAAAGGAGCACACCTCCTTCGCTGCTGACAGCGCCGTAGCGAATGGTTGACGGATCAATGAAAGGGAACCGCTCTGCAGTTTCCTCCGGCGACAGATTTTCAAACGGATAACCGCCTTCAATCAGGCCATTCCGATAGACTTCTCCGCCGTCACCCGGCACCTGCGACAACAGCATGAACCCTGTATCCGCAAGATGCTTGCTGCCAAGATCGTCCCACATTTCATCCCAGGCAGCATAGGCAGCTCCGATACGGCGCTGATAGCCACCCTGGCTGCCATAGGCCCGCCGGATGATCCGGTGCTGATCGCCGGACGCGGACAAGGGATTGGGAATAGGGCCCTGTTCGACAAGCGTAACCGGCACGCCCCGTTTCGTCAGCGCCCAGGCGGTGGAAAGGCCGGAAATTCCGGCTCCGACAACAAGTATGCTCATGAGAAAATTCCTGCGGTATGTCCCCGCAGATTAGCGACCGATCAGCCCAGCACAAGGGGTGATCGGCCGCCAAACGGGCATACCCGTCATACGTTTGTGCCAGCGGAGGAAATCGCTCAGGCCGCGACGGCATTTCCTGCGAACTGACGCCGGATCGAGATATCCGCTTTTTCCAATTCGCCATCGTTCGAAATCCAGGCCGGTTCGGCGATCAGCTTTTCGCATTCAATTCCAACCTGCGGAAAATACAGCCCCATGGAATGGGCGACCGCGACCCTGTCTCCCGGCTTGGGATTGAGCCCGCAACAAATCTCACGCGTGCCCATCTTCAGATGATGGGCGATGTCCCACTCCAGCACCACACCATTGTGTCGCGTCACGACCCAGCAATGCATGTCGTCGCAGCAACCGTTCTTTTCCTCAGGGAAAAAGTATCCGGTTATATAACCGGCCTCAAAGCCTGCTGCCCTCAAGGAGGCGATCAGGTACGTATTGATGTCCACACATGATCCCTCTGTCAGTCCGCATGAGAGATAAGGCACCTCATCGCAGCCGTCATTGAAACGCTTATCCGGGTGGGCATATCTGAACTTTTCGGCAGCCGCATTGACCAGCGCCTGAATGGCGGCGTGACCATCCCGCTCCGTCTCGGCAATTCTGATGGCCCCTTCCACCAGGTCATTGGCAGCCCTGGTGTATCGATTGACACCCGGCTTGAAGACCGCGTCCGGATACCCTGCGCCGCCTTCGCGGTATGTGTAGTCAATTTCGATCTGCTGACCGGATACCGGCCTCACGACAGCTGCCATCTGGCCGGTGGTGCTTTCTCCAGCCAGTGAATAGAGACCGCCTGAAACTTCGAAATGGACCGGCATCTGATGCGGCGTCGGCAATCCGACCGGAACGATCAGTCTTCGAGAGGTATCGGAGTTCGGTTGAACAGTAACTGTGACACGCGTGTGCATGGTTCCACTCTTAGATCACGAGTTGAAAGACAAGACCGGAGAGTACTGCGCCGACAAAACCAAGTCCGAGATACATGGCAAACACTTGCGGCTTCACCAGGGACCAGACCGCCGCCATTGCCGGGATGGAACTGACCGCACCTGCGATCATGAAGGCCATTGCAGCACCGGCGCTCATGCCCTGATCCATAAGGCCTGCAAGCAATGGCGGTGCGACGTAGCTGTTAAGATAGGCCGGCATCCCGACGAGAGCCGAGATGACAATCGACCCAAGGCCGTCTCCTCCGACGACACCTGCGATCAGATCTGCCGGTACATAGGTGACCAGCGCCGCTTCCAGCACATAGGCAAGTGCCAGCCACTTCACCAGAAAAAGAGCATTTGACTTCAACTCGCTGGAGAACCTGTCCTTGCGCTCTTCTTCCTGCCAGAATTTCCAGACAGGCCGCCCCGTCAGCGGGGAAGCACTGCAGCCGCAGCCTCCTGCGGATGAACCGACCTTGACCGGATTGGCAAAAGCGCCGGTGCGCAAAAGCATCGAAATCAGAAAACCGCCAAAAAGCCCGAGCGCAACCGCAAACACGGCCTTGCCGATGGCAAACGGCCAGCCCAGAGCACCGGCCGTGATCAGCAGCGTCGGCGGATCGATCAACGGTGATGACAACCAGAAGGCCATGATCGCGGACAATGGCGCCCCGACAGCAAGAAGACCTGCGATAAAGGGAATAACTTCACAGGAACAGAAGGGCGCCAGTCCGCCGAACAGCGCGGCCAGGAAGATCGCCTGTGTTTCCCGTCCTTCAAATGCCTTGCCGACGTAAGCCTCCGCACCGGCTGCCTTGAGCCAGGCAATCAGTGCGACAGCAAATGCGATATAGGGAAGCGTTCCGGCAAAGGCCGAGATTGCGAAGGAAACAAACCCTGTAAACTGCGTCTGATCGAACAGAAGAACCAGAAGCGGCCCGCCGATGACGATCGTCCATGTCGATAGGAGATAGTCCCTGCCCGGGAAATTCTTCCAGGACAATTTGGGTTTGGTCGGTGCGCAACTGGTTGATTTCACCGAAGAACAGCAAGTCTCCCCTGCACTTTCCGCCACTGCAATGTTCTCAAGAGTGTCCGCCATCTGAGATCTCCTTTGGCGCCTACGGACGAATGCCGTCTTCGTCTGCGCAACATTCCTTGAGAATGTAGCCAGCCAGGTTCTCCAGGTGATCGAACGCCGCCCGGTTGATCACCGACCGCCCGTCCTTCTCCTGTTGGACCAGCCCTGCGGAGGATAGAAACTTCAGATGGTGTGCCAACGTGGACGCAGCCATTCCCGTGCGGGACTGGATATCACCAACGGTCAATCCTTTGTGCCCTGCCTTCACCAGTGTCAGCACCACCTGCAACCGGGCTTCGGAGCCCAGCGCAGCAAATCCTTGAGCCGCTTCTTCCAGAACCATTCTCGCCTCATTCAATATAACTATAATTCTAGTTATATAGTTATTTTTGATTTGTCAACGAGAACGGCTCTTTTCATCAAACACGAACCACGGAAGTGGCAGTTCAGGCGGCAGAAAATTCAGAGACAGCCTAAGCGTTGTCAGTCAGAATTTCTTCAACGACCTGAATGAGTTCAGCTGTTTTTTCATCATCCAACCCTGCCGGATGCGGGTTTGAGAGCCGGCCACTGTCATTGTCGAAATACTGGCCGTTTGCGTTTGAGAACTCTTCTGAAAATGCGGCCCGCACCAGAACGTCTGCGCCGATGCGCAGATCGTTTCCGGCGACCCCGAACCCCTCTTTCACCATCTTGCTGGCCAGCAACGAGCCGGGATTAACCGCAATGACGGAAGGTCCTTTTCCCGCAAGCTCTTTTGCCAGGGATCGGGTCCACATAGTCAAAGCCAGCTTGCTTTGTGCATAGGCGTCCATGGCGGACAGTCTTGTTCGCCCGGCGAGCGCATCCAGGCTTACCGGAGCTTGCGCAGCCGAAGACAGATTGATCACACGTCCATCTGAATTCATCAAAGGCAACAAGCGACTAGTGAGCAGGTAAGGCGCCAGGAGATTGACGACAAACCGAACATCCAGACCCGCTTCCGTCCTCTCATGCGGCGTGTGAAAGATACCGGCATTGTTGATCAGGACATCGATTCTTTCGTGTTTCCCTGCAATGTCTTCTGCAAGTTTCCGCACATCCGACAACCGGGAAAAGTCCGCGAGATACCCATCGACATCGCCTTCCCCTGGCAGTTCAATCAACCTGGATCTTGCAGCGTCCAGTTTTGAAGGATTTCGACCGTGCAGAAGCAGCGAGTGTCCCAGTGAGCGAAGCTGCTTTGCGGTCTCAAAGCCGATACCGTCGGTTGCTCCGGTCAACAGAATGATTTTTTTCATTTTACCTCTCCTCAAACCCGGAAGTCCGGCAGCAGATCCTCTGCAAGCAGTTTCAATGTGCGGTCTATGCCCGCCTGATTGAAGCGTAGGTTCAAGGCAACATGGTTGACACCAATCGCCTCCAACGACTTCAGATAGGTTCGCAAATGATTGACCCCCAACCGGAACCCGAGGTGGATTGGTCGAGGCGGTGCATCTCGCTCTTCTGCAAGATCAACATAGAGCGGCTGCATAACCGGTTTGTCGTATGCGTCAGCTGACAGAACCCGCTGCCGCCACTCAGCTATCACTTGCTCCTGGCTATCCAGGCCGCGCGGATATGTCATCCAGCCATCACCGTTTCCGGCAATCCATTCCGGATCTTGCTGACTGCCTCCGGTCACCAGCATCGGCAATTTGCCCGCGACGGGTTTCGGAAGCATATCCATGCTACCGCTCAGCTGCCCGAATGCGTTTGCAAATGCAGGTTCCTTTGCTGCCATTTTTCGAATGTATGCAAAGCTTTCCCGAAACCGCTCTCCCCGATTGTCGAAAGGAAGATCGAGTGCGGGATACTCTTCGGGCCGATCTCCCGATGCAACACCGAGGATCAATCGTCCGCCTGAGAGCTCATCCACGCTGCTGGCCGCCTTGGCAACATGCGCCGGATGGCGCAAGGGAAGGACAATGCTGGCAACACCAAGAGCGATCCTCTCGGTCGATGCCGCCAGAAAGCCAAGATATACGAACGGATCAAATATCTGACCCGCATCCCCGAATGACGGAACGTTGAAAAGCACATCTCGCAGCCAGACGGCCGCAAACCCCAACTGTTCCGCCAGCTTCACCCGCTCCAGATGCTCCGACATTTTCGGAACCGGATGAACGCCATGGTTTTCAAGCGGCAACACAAGACCAACGCTCAACCTGTTGTGCCTGAACACGGAATTGAAGCCGCGGTTGATCGTTTCGAAACCGGTGTTTTCCAGACGTTTGAGCATGACCTACTCCTTTCACGCGGCCTTGGTATCCGCAGTAAAGATCAATCCCGGAATGGCGCGCGGCTCAAGGCACTCGCATTTGGCCTTGGAACTCGCCTGCGTCGCGACACTGGGGTGCTGTTCATTCCCCACGTATCCCGGCATCGCGCAGCAGAAAGGGCCTCGACCGACAAAGCTCGCGGCCGCAAATCAGCCTTCAACCATCAGGCGAGGTCGTCCTTGCCCTCGATCAGGAAATGGAAACTGTTCGACCCAGCGGTTCGCGCTTTCAGGTGCGGCGCATATTCCAGGTCATTCATGAAGTTTACAGCAGCTTCCTTTGACGGCCACTCGATCACGATCCGCAATGCCGCGTCCTGAGCGTCACCTTCCAGCTGCTCGTGACTTGAGGTTCGCGCCAGATATTTGCCGCCATACTGGGCAACCAGCTTGTTGGCCGGACCGATGTAGTCCGGGATCCAGTCTTCAGAGGTTGGAGTAACAGCAAGAACAGAGAAATAAGCCATTCTGGTAGCCTTCCTTTTATATAACCAGTTGGTTCAGGTAATTGGATTAACGGGAAAAACCGTTGAAAGGTTTGAGGAGCTTCGGCGCCAAGGCGGCGTGCCTCTCGCGCAAGTCCTCAGGCAAGTCACCCAGATGCACCATGCGGGTCGCCGGGGCAGCGGCCGTCCAGCGCTCTGCAAAATTGTCCCAGTTGGTGACATGGATATGCGCAGATTCAACGTTTGCGAAACGCTCGTAAACCAGCACGTCTCCGTCATCGGATACGTAGTATTGGTAATTCAGCGTGCCGCCTTCCCTGCGCGTCTGCGCTACGATTTCCTCGACCACGGCTTCAAATTCGGCACGCTTGCCATCCTTGATCTTCGCTTCGACAATCCAGCCGATATTTTCAAACATTGGTTTCACCTTTTTCCGGCATTCGGCGCTGCGATGCTCAGTCATCATCAGTGCGGTAATGGGAAAATAGGCATCTTGAAAAAGTATATAAATGCTGGGAAAATGAGTTCATAATTCGCATTTTGGATATAATAAATGGACACTGACAGCCTGCGACTATTCGTTCTGGCAGCAGAAAAGCTGAACATCAGCGCTGCCGGACGTGAACTCGGCATGCCACCGGCAGTCGCAAGCAGCCGGCTTGCCAAACTGGAACGGACCCTCGGAGCCGATCTGCTGCATCGCTCAACACGCAAGGTGGCACTGTCTCTGGAGGGGTCCGAATTTCTACCCTTCGCCAGGGAAATGCTCGCTCAGGAAGAAGCTGCCAAAGCGGCTCTCGGGTTGGGCAGCAAACTTGCAACAGGAACATTGAAGTTTGCCGCCTCCAGCACGTTCTCGCAACTCTACATCGTCCCGCTGCTGCCGGAGTTTCTTGACCTTCATCCCGGCATCGATCTCGACTTAAGATTGTCAGACACACCGTTTGATCTGATCGAGGGAAGCTTCGATCTGGCGTTGCGCAACACTGCTCTTGAAGACACAAGTCTGAAAGGACGAAAACTTGCAGACGACAAACGCATCTTATGCGCATCACCGGACTATCTGGAGCGACACGGCATTCCTCATGAACCTGACGACTTGAGAACCCATCATCTTCTGGCGTTCAGAAATCAGGCTGAAAGACAGCTCGTCGCGCCGGACGGAAAGACCGGTAGCTACGACCCGCGCGCTTCCAAATGCCGGCTGGTGATGGATGACGGCCTTAGTCAAAAACTGGCAACAGTTGCAGGTGCCGGCATCTCGATGAATTCACTCTGGAGCGTCCACGAGGAAATCAATCGCGGTTCTCTGGTGCAGGTTCTGCCCGACTATCAGGTCAACGATCAATCGGTTCTCTGGCTTGTCTATCCGAAATCCAACGTCCTGACGGCCAAGGTGCGCGTGTTCATTGATTTCCTTCTGGAAAAGATCGGTCGGAAACCGGTTTGGGAGAAGGCATTGAAGAGCTGACAACGTCTACCGACCCCTGTCATCGTCAGGCTTCAGTGAAGAATCTGTGACGCTGCACAATAAGCTCGTCCGTCTCTCCTTTGCCGGGAAATCGGATGGTGCGTTGTGCGCTGGCGTAAACCAACCAGATCTTCACCCGCATGCTCAGCTCCGGTTCCTTGAAACCCATCTCTTTGAACAAGGTTGTGATGAAGCGATGGCGGGCGACATCGACCTTTTGAACAACCTCGGCAACTTTCGGGTCCTGTGCAGCCCAGGATCTGAAGGCAATATCGTAACGGTCTAGCCCCTCTCGCTCGACAAGCCGCATGAGCTCCAGCAACTTGTCACTTGCCGAGGCCTCAAGATTGCCAATCGTCTGAATGACATACTCGGTGAAGCTGTCAGCCCAAAAATCCAGAATGCTTTCAACAAAGTCTTCTCGGTTTTTGAAGTGATGATAAAAACTGCCCTTGGTGACGCCGAGATTTTTGGCGATCTCGTCCACCTTCAACCTGGCCTGCCCCTCTTTCGCCAAGGCTTCCATTGCTGCGCGCAACCAGCTGTCTTTGCTGAATCTCGGGGTCGCCGCTTCCGTATTTGTTTTGGTTGTCACCAAGACGTTCAGACCGCTTTTGTTCCTCGTAAGAAATCACAACATACCAAAAGGTATGTAGCACACCAAAAAGTATGCTACAGTATTTCGCACGAAAGTCACATCAAGAGAGAGTGAAGCTACCGGGTCATGCCCTGAGTTTCTTTGGGCTTTGCAGAATTCGACTTCAGGTCGAACACGAAGCGATGTGTGAAGTCGGGAATAATCAGATCAATAGAATTGCGGCGCAGCGGATCGCGCGGACGCACGTTTGCTGGAAGCAGGAGTTTTTCAGTCCAGGGAGAGTGGCAAATGAGAAACGGAAGAAAACCGCTTGCAACCATTGCTATCCTCATGGGAGCAACCTTTCTGATACCGTCGGTGAGCAATCTGGTTGAAGCAGCCGGCGGCAAGGTCACCGATCCGAATGGCACTGCCCCTGACCGCTATGTCTACTACCCTGGCACAGAAGAGCTTGGTCAGGATGAAATCAGAATGACTGCTTGCGGCACCGGCATGCCCTCGGCTCGGCACAAGCAAGCTGCGACCTGCTTTCTGGTCGAACTCGGCAATGGAGAGAAGTTCCTCTTCGACATCGGAACAGGTTCCATGGCCAATGTGGCGACCTACATGATTCCCTACGACATGCTCGACAAGGTGTTCCTGACCCATTTGCATACCGATCATTGGGGTGACCTGACCTCCCTTTGGGCGGGTGGATGGACGGCCGGTCGGACAGGTCCGCTGCGGCTGTGGGGACCAAGCGGTGCCACAGAAGAAATGGGCACGAAATACGCAGTCGACCATTTCCTGAAAGCCTTTAACTGGGACCTGCAGACACGCAACTTCGCCCTCAGTCAGGAACCGGGCAAGATCGAGGTGACCGAGTTCGACTACACCGGAGAAAACAAGGCCATCTACGATGAAAACGGCGTAACAATCCGATCCTGGCCGGCCATTCATGCTGGTGATGGGCCGGTGAGCTATGCTCTGGAATGGAACGGATACAAGATCGTCATCGGCGGCGACACGTTACCGAACAAATGGTACATCGGCTACGCCAAGGACGCCGACATAGCGATCCATGAAACCTTCATGACACCCGACCAGTTGGTGAAGTGGTACGGCCAATCACCGGAGCAGGCACTGGGAGTCGGCACACAAGTCCATACCGCACCCGCCGCCTTCGGCAAGGTCATGGCTGAAATAAAGCCACGTCAGGCCGTCGCCTACCACTTCTTCAATGAAGAAGGCGTGCGATACGACATCTACGATCAGGTTCGCACCGTCTATGACGGACCGCTTTCCATGGCGCAGGACAACATGGTCTGGAACATCACCAAAGACGGCATTACCGAACGCATGGCGGTCATCACTGAAGAAGCCTGGTCAGTTCCCGGCGCCAAGGCACCGCCAAAGCCGGATGCCACAGGGATGACAGACCCGCTCAGCGATGAAATGAAGGCCGGAACATGGGATATCTCGGACGTTCTCAAACCGATGGTCGACAGCTTCAAGAAAGAGCACAACATGCAGTGAGCGGGCAAATGCCGACGCTATTTGCAATTCAAAAAGTGAGTGTTAGGTTTTGTAAGAGGGGATACGGTCGGCTGACAACAGTCAGGCCCTGCACCCCGGCTACGGAGGGTGATGTGACGGTGCGGACACTCAAAAACTCTGTTTCCTTGCTGATATCGGCAACGTTCCTGGCTGCATCTTCGGCCATGGCAGCCGATCTCGCAGATACGCCTCCGCCTGCCCCGGACGTCCCATTTGAAGCGCCCTCCCCCTGGACATTCTAATTGGGAGCCTATGCCTTCATACCTATCTCGGTACAGGGATCATCGACGGTCGACGGTGGAACAGTTGATCTGGATCTCGGGCCGGACGAGATATTCGACCTGTTTCAGTTCGCCATTTCAGGTCGCTTCGAGGGTTGGCGTGATCTTGGACGTGGAGACGGCAGCGCCGCCGGTTTTGTCCTGGACGGTCAATACGTAAACCTTGGTGCCAGCCCGAACAATGTTGGCCCGCGCGGCAACGGCAAGGTTGACGTTGACATTCAGCAAGGCATTGTCGACATGCTGGCAGGATACCGGTTCCCGACGCTGGGCGCCGGCACGGCATCCGGCGGTTCGCTCGACATAGATGTCACCGCGGGAGCCCGTTTTAACTACTTGCGTCAGAAGATCGACGTAACCCCCGGCATACCTGCGCCTTTCAACGCAAACCTCGGCGATGACAAGTACTGGCTGGAGCCGGTAATAGGCGCGCGCGGGACTTATCACGTAAGCCCGAAATGGGATCTGATTGTCAGAGGCGATCTGGCTGGTTTCGGTGTTGCTGGTGATGATCTGACCTGGTCTCTCACCGGCATTGCAGCCTGGGAAGCGTGGGATAAAACCACCGTCCGGTTTGGCTACCGGGTGTACGACATTGATTACTCGACCGGCAGCGGTGCCAACGAGTTTGCCTACGATGTTACGGAACACGGCCCTTTCCTCGGAATAAGCCGACGATTCTGACGCGGCTGACCGCAGAGAGATGTTTCCTCCGAAGCCCAACAAGTCGCTTCAGAAACGCCATCGGTCAAAAGCCGTGAGAGCACTGACGTGCAGCTTTGTGGCAGTCTTCATTCTTTTCATCAGCACATCCCATTCGAATGCTGACTGGATCAACCTCTCCGGGGCCGAAACGTCACCTAACATCGCCGAGATTACGGTGCTGGACGACCGCGTCCGCCTCGTTCTGGAAATTTTCGTTGATGACATTTCCGAACTACCGGAATTGCTTCCCGACGAATGGCTAAGGAACAACAGCGACGCAGCCGCACCACTTGAGGAGAGAATGATCAGTTTCTCCCGCAAGAAGTTTCAAGTCATTGCCGATGACGAGGAAATTCTGACCGCACGCTTGCGTCTGTCTGAGCCAAGACTACGCAAGGATCGGGCGTCGCCATTTGCGGGCATGGTCAATCCGATCACGCGACAGAAGACACCCGAGCCACCAGCCGACAAGCGTGTTCTTTACGTGGAGCTCGAGTACCCGTTCGACGGAAAACCGGAAACGTTGACTTTTGTACCGCCTCCAGGCCCCGACGGTCGCAGTTTGCTTCCGATTGGCTTTATCGCATACCACAAGAGCGTCCCGGTGATTGATTTCCGATACCTCACCGGAGCAGTCACACTGAAACTCGACTGGCAGGACCCCTGGTACTCAAAATTCCAAGGCCCAAACCTCAAACGTCATCATCGCTGGCCGATGATGTCTTTTCTGTATCTTGAACCTCGTGAAGTCAGACACGAAGTGATTGTCAGGCTTCGGGACCTGGATGATTGGATCAGCCTTCAGCTGAAATCGGACACCGCGATCGCGAGCAACAGGCAGAAAGAAATTCGAGAAGCGGCTAGCCGTTTCTTCCTGCACAGGAATCCCGTCGAGATTGATGGAGTATCAGTCAAGCCAGCGTCGGTCAGCACCGAGTTTCTGAAGCTCTCACTCACCGGGGTGCAGGTGATTGAGGAAGAACAGGATCTTGATCCGACAACCGCCGTCCTGGGCGTCATCCTGTCTTACCCGGTTGAACACCTGCCGAAATCCGCTTCTGTGCAATGGGATCTTTTTAATGAACGCATAACCCGTGTGCCCGCCATGTCTGTAGACCCGGCCGGCCCCTTTCCCTCGGAAGTCGCTCCAACCGACACCGTCCACACATGGACAAATCATCTTCTGAAATATCAGAAGCCTCGCGTTTCGAAAGTTCGGATCGGAGACGACCGAACCTTTCAACTGCCGATCCTCTCAATCACCGTCGCGCTGATCGCCTTGGTGGCTTTGGCCTTCGCCATCTCCTCCGGAGAGCGTTCCAGGAAGTTTGGCCTGTTCTGCGCACTTTTGTTTGGTCTTGGCACAGCGGCGACATGGGGCCAACTCGCGATAGCCGTACAAAACCCGTTTGCCGGCCCTCCTGAGGAAGCGGAATCAAAAAGGGCAATCGAAGCCATATTAAACAACGCTAACGCGGCCTTCCAGGAAGTCGACAAAACCAGATTGCAGTCCCAGCTTGAGCTTTTCCTCGACAGCTCCTCCATTGCCGCTGTCACGGCAGAACTTGACCGGGCCATCAACATCAAGGTCGCAGGCGGAACAACGGCTCGTGTAGGAGCCGTTGACAATGTGTCGGTTACTGAAATTCTGCCTCTTGAAGATGGCAATGGTTTTTCAGCCCTGACGGAATGGACTGCAGAAGCCAAAGGTCAGCACTGGGGGCATACGCATCTGCGCTCGATCAGGTACCGGGCGCAAATGGATCTTGTTGAACACAAGGACGAATGGCGGCTCGCCGGGTTGACGGTCTTGAATGCGGATCTCCTGCCATGATCAGATCGAGGCTTTCCAGATGGACCAGCCACGGCGTCGGAAGAAGGGCGATCTCATTTCATCTTCTTGGTTTCATCCCATAGGTACTGCTCTGGAGCGTACTTCCGTCATCCGCACACTTCCTGCTCAACCTGAATGTCCGCATCTACCATGTCGAGCGATTGCAGGATGGACTTGAACTCTATGTGCGCATGTCGATGCCCTACGTTGTCGCCGGGCTCGTTGGCCCTGTTCAACCTGATGGCCTCCCCGCTCCGGCTCCCTACACGATCAATCGTATGGAAGACGGCAAGCTGGTGCACATACTCGACCGGCCCGCGTTTCAGCAGTCCCCCAACGGGCTTGGCGAAATTGCTGCCAAGGGGCTGCATCTGAAGACTTTGGATACAAACCTGCCGTTGGAGGTTCTCGACACACGACTTCACCGGATCGGTTCTCAGCCGGATTTTGCCACCCTCGAAGAGGCCAGAAACGCGTTTGACGGAAACCCGGTGCAAGTTTCCCCCGAAGAGAAGCTCTATGTCGGTGATGCCGTGATCGACATCAGATTGCGCGGATACTCTGGTTCACCGATATATTCCTATCAGCTTTCCAGCGGTCTCGATCCTGGATTACCGGACCAGGAACGAACTGCCAATCTCCTTCTCGACTACGGTCCCGGCGGCACGAAGATCTTCCGTTCACAAGGTCTCATGGAAACTCCCATCACAGTCACCAGGTCCTCATTTGCAGCGGTTCTGACATTTCTGAAAGAAGGCATCCGCCACATTCTCGAAGGCCTGGATCACGTATTGTTCGTCTTGTGTCTGGTGATTGGCGCCAGAACGCTTTCTTCTCTCGCCTGGCGCGTCACGGGCTTCACGATCGGCCATAGCATCACGTTGACCGCCGGTTTTTTCGGTTTCGTGCCGCGTGGATCGTGGTTCATTCCGGCGGTTGAAAGTGCGATAGCCCTGTCGATCATCTATGCCGCATTCATCGCCATCTGGCCACGTCAGGCAGACCGAGGCGGTGAATGGTCGATGGTGTTGATCACAGGTGCGATTGGTCTGTTACACGGGCTTGGGTTTTCCTTTGTGCTCAAGAACATTCTGCAAGTGACGTCGCCGGACATCTGGCAGAGCCTTCTGGCGTTTAATGTCGGGGTTGAAGTCGGTCAGCTGGCAATTGTTCTGTGCGTCTGGCCGCTTCTCTGGCTGATTGCCAGAACGAGTAACGGATCCGCGGTCCTGATCCGGTCGGTCATCGCTATTGCCTGCGCAGGTCTGGCCACCTACTGGACGGTGGAACGGCTTTACGGGTTGGCGCTTTCCATCTGACCGGATCTTTTTGGCGTGGAGCTGTTCACGGCTCGCTCAACCAGCGCCCGCGCTGCCTCGCCCGCAGTTTCCGCATAATCTGGATCCCGATGAACAAGGATGGTCGAAAACGCACCATCCAGCAGTAGGACCACCTGCCGCGACAGAGCCGCACTGCCATCCAGTCCCAGGTTTTCAAACTCTTGCTCCAGCCAGAGTTCAAACTTCTTCTTGTGTGCCGCCCCGACTTTCATCGCCGGATGACCGGGCATATTGGCAAGCTCTGCAGCCGTGCGCAGGAAGCCACAGCCTTTCCATTTTGGATGACGTGCCGAGGTCGCGATCTGATAGAAGATCGCGGCAACCTTGTCTGGAAGACCACCGTCAGCTTCCTCAAACCATTTCCGGTAAAGCGCCAGATTGGGCTGATCGCGCGACGCCAGATAGGCCTCGACAAGATCATCCTTGCTTTTGAAATGGTAATAGACAGTCTTCTTGGTGACACCCGCTTTTTCCGCAATGTTGTCGAGGCTGACCGCTCGAATTCCTTCAGCGTAAAACAGCTTGTTTGCGGCTGTCAGGATCCCGTCCCGGGCATTGGAATTAGGTCTGTTCATGATCGAAGTATACTCACCAGTGAATATACATCAATGATTGCCATCGCTAGCCTCCCTTCACCGACACACATTGAGGGAGAAACTGAAATGACGGAGACAATCCTTCTTGATCGACATGGCGCGATAGCGCTTATGACGATCAACCGGCCTGAAAAACTCAACGCGCTGAACTATGAGACGAACGATCTGATCCTGAAGCATCTGGACGAGATCGAAAGCGATGATCGTCTCCGCGCAGTTGTGATCACCGGGGCCGGTCACAGGGCATTTTCCGCCGGTGGCGACATTCACGAGTTTAGCGAGAGCATCAAGGCCGGTCCGGATATCGCCGTTCGCGACTTCTGTCAGCGGGGTCAACGAATGACCGGACGGCTGGAAGCCTTTTCCAAACCGATCATTGCCGCGGTCAACGGCCTGGCTTATGGCGGAGGCTGCGAAATCACCGAGGCAGTTCACCTGGCAATCGCCAGCGAAACGGCACTCTTTGCAAAGCCTGAGATCAACATCGGCATCCCGCCAACGTTCGGCGGTACACAACGCCTTCCACGCCTTGCAGGGCGGAAGCGCGCGTTGGAACTTCTCCTGACAGGGGACAGTTTCACTGCTGCACGTGCCTATGAACTGGGGCTGGTCAATGCCGTTGTTTCACCTGACAAGGTGCTTGAAACTGCCTTTGAGATGGCAGAGCGAATATTGCGGCATTCCCCCCACGCCGCAGCCCGCATCATATCAGCCGTGACCAGGGGGTTGAACACCAGCATTGCGGAAGGTCTGTCGATCGAATGCGAACAGTTTGCCCGCATGGCGTCAACTCCAGACGTTTACGAGGGACTGAACGCCTGGATCGAGCGAAGGTCGCCAAATTACGGTCAGGCACAGGGAAAGTAGGTGACCAATCTGCCCTGCGGCAGAGAGCTCAAGCTTCCACTGATGTTTCGTCCAAATTTCCTTCACCGGGTTCCCGGTTCACCTGATCAATCCAGTTCTGCAGATTGTAGTAGGTGGTTATCCGGGCAATCTGGCCATCGCGGATCTCAAAGAAGCTTCCCGCCGGCAAATCGTAGGTCTGTCCGTCTGCAGCTGGCAGACCTTCATCTGTATTGATGTAGGTACCGTGAACAATGAACTCTGCCGCCGCGCGGGTACCTTCCTCGTTGACGAACAGAACAATGTCTGAGAGCCGCTCTTTGTAGCAGCGGGTCATGTGGACGTTGAAAGACCAGAACTTGTCCTTGCCAACACGCCGTTCACCCTGATTGACGTCGTGGATAAGGTCTTCAGTGACAAGGCTTTCCATCTTCTTGGTGTCGCCTGCATTGAACGCGGCGAAATACGTATCGATCAGAAACCGGGACTGCTTGTTGGGCATGACATCTCACAGAAGCAATTTTGCAATTCGGCGGGAGTGTGCCTGCGCCGTGAACAACGCGCAAGAGGGACTGAAAACTCTGGTTTACGCATCTTCACAAATTCAACTCCAAAGCCATCGTCTCCCTTGTTCGGCAACCTCTACATGAGATGTCAATGTTGCAAATTAGTGACACATTGTTGTATTTTAGCATCAACGCCCCTTGAGTTAATTTTTTCTTCTTGCACTTGCGTACCATTTCAACTTAAGACTTCGTCATCGGTCTCAAGACTTATTCAGATATCATAGGTTTAGGTAGTATTTTTACCACCCGCATGGTTCGACATTGTCATTTCCATGTACGGATACTGTATCGGCAGATCGAGCGCCATCGCATGAAGTTCAATGGTTGAACGCCAGGCATGTTGCCCGGAGGAAACAGGTTCGATTCCTGTCTTGCACGCAACGGATAGCTCAGCTGGTAGAGCATCGGACGAATAATCCGACGGTCGCGGGTTCGACTCCCGCTCCAATTGGCAAACCTCATGGTTTCGGGTTCGACTCCCGTCCCGCCATTTTTTGGCAACAGCTTCAGGTGCTGTCTAAAAAACTGGGACTTGAAGAGGGCTTGTGACGGTCCGGCTCTGCCTTTGCGCAACACGCACGAAGACAGACCAGCCCTTCACCAGGAGCTCTTGTCCGGTCTTTGGTCAAGACCACGCCGCAATTTTGCCGGAACCGCCCGTTTTCGAACGAGCGCAACCTGCCTTGATTCCGCTAGGCCCGCTGGTCAAAGACCCGCCGAGTGCCCTGCGCGCTCTTCAAGTCTCCATATTCACTCGGTCCGTTCCACCACAGGAACGGCCGGCCCACTCCCACCTCCAACCCCTGTTTCAACGACGAAAGGACAAGCCACGTGCCTTAGCGCAATGGAAGGATTATCGAAATGAGGACTTTTCTTGACAAAATTCGCGGCCGCAGCCGCGTCGTGATCTACGAAAACGAACGAGCAGTTCATTTGGTAAAGGGTGAACTTCAAGGCATTCTCGGGCCCGGTGAGCACTACCTTAAAAATGGTAGGGGCACTCTGATGGTCGAGCGTCAGGACCTTGCGACACCACTGTTTCGATCCGAATATGAGAAAGCGCTTTTCGACAAACTCCCTGAAGTTGCAGATGAGCACCTGACTGTCGTCCGAACGAAACCGGGCGAAATCGCCATTGTGGAACGGGATCATCGCGTCTACAGGGTGCTCGGCCCAGATCAGCAGCTTGTGCTGTGGACCGATGCCGGCCCTTGGGCCTGGACTGTCATAGACACCGCGACTGAACCGGAGCTTCCTCGAAAGCTTTTGCTCCGTCTCGGCGAAGCGAAACTGACGCATCATTTCGAGATCATCCAGGTTACTGAAGGCAGCGTAGCGCTGTTATTCGTCGATGGCGTCATGACCCGGACCCTGGCCGCCGGACTTTACGCTTTCTGGAAAGCCGGAGGATCGATGACGAAAAAGCTCGTCGATCTGAAGCGACAGAGCCTTGACGTCACCGGTCAGGAAGTCCTGACCCTTGACCGTGTCACCGTTCGGATCAACCTGTCGGCGGAATACCGTGTGGTGGACGCCGTAAAAGCAGCTCAGGAGGTGAAGGACTTCTCCGACACGCTGTACCGGGCCCTGCAAATGGTATTCCGCAAGCAGCTTGGCGCGCTGAAGCTTGACCAGATACTCGAACGCAAGGGCGATGTGAACGCGGAAGCGGAAGCCAGCATCAAGGCCGATATGGCCAGGATCGGTATTGAGGTCTTCGACATCTCGCTGAAGGATGTAATTCTTCCAGGTGAAATGCGCGAGATCCTCAACAAAGTGGTGACTGCGGAAAAGGAAGCTGAAGCCAACGTGATCCGGCGCCGGGAAGAAACGAACGCAACCCGTTCGCTTTTGAACACCGCAAAGGTCATGGCTGAAAACCCTGTGATGCTGCGCCTGAAGGAGCTTGAAGCTCTTGAGTCCATTGCCTCCAAAGTGGATCGCCTGACGGTTCACAACGGCACCGGCGGCCTGATGAACGATCTCGTCAGGCTGCGAGACGATGGCACAGCGGAAGCCTGACAATCAGCGGCGCGGACTAGTCTGCGCCGCTTTACTATCCAACCGAATTTTTTTGAGTCATGAAAAATCACACGAAAATTTCCAAACAAATCTCATTCTGGCTGCGACACAAGCCGGAAGACGCAGGTCTACAGTTGACCAGCGACGGCTGGGTGCAGGTTAGCGAACTGCTTGCTGCATTTGACCGAAAACAGATGCCCTGCAGTCTCCAGCAGCTGACGCAAATTGTCGAAACCAACGACAAGAAACGGTTCGAGTTTTCCGCGGACGGCGCTCTGATCCGCGCAAGGCAAGGGCATTCAATCACCATAGATTTGAATCTGACCCCAACCGAACCGCCGGATCTCCTTTACCACGGCACAGCAACCCGGTTTCTATCCCTCATCCTGAAGGAAGGTTTGAAACCGATGAACCGTCACCATGTGCATTTGTCTGCTGATGCCGATACGGCTCAAACCGTCGGAACAAGGCACGGCAAACCCGTGGTTCTGGTGGTGACATCCAAAATCATGCATGCGGCAGGCTTCAATTTCTTCAAGACGGAAAACGGTGTCTGGCTGGTGGATCATGTGCCACCGGAACACCTGTCCTTTTCTGACGGAGATTGAGCTCGCACTCAATTTAAAAAGAAAAAACTTTCTTTATTTTCCATCAATGATATAAAGAAAGAAATTTCTTTCTTTATTGAGGGTGTCATGTCCGTCAGCTCGCCAGCTCAGGTTTCAGCCAGCATATCGTCCCATTCAAGCCTTTTCGCGCCCGCCCGGCTGGCTGGAACACTCGCACTGATCCTGGGTGTCGGCTCCCATGCCATCAACGGCTTCGTGACCACGGCTGTCTTGCCGGACATCATTCGCGACCTGGGCGGTCAGGACCGAGCTTTCTGGGTGTTCAGCACATTCGAGATGATGGCCATACTGGCCGGGTGTCTGACCGGAGCCACCAAACAGCGTTTCGGAGCCCGGTTTCCTTTTCTGGTCGCAACTCTGTTGCTAGCAGCAGGTTCAGTCCTGGCCGGGCTGAGCACTTCCCTGACAGGTTTGATCGCCGGCCGCGCTCTGCAAGGCTTTGGCGAAGGCATGATCATTGCGCTTTGCTATTCTCTGATCCCCGATCTTTATCCGAGCAACATCGCCCCGCGCATCTTCGCGCTGCTTGCCGGTGTCTGGGCACTTGCAGCTGGTATCGGTCCCGTATCGGCGGGATTGTTGACGGAACTTTGGTCCTGGCGCGCAGCCTTTCTCGTCAACATACCTTTGACCTTGATGCTGTTCGGATTGATGAATTCGGCCCTGCCCGCCCGCTCAACGTCTGGAACGGCGTCTCGTCAGCTTCGGCAGACAGGTGGGGCAGGTCGGTTGGCGTTGCGCTTTGTGTTGCTTGCCGTCAGCATATTTCTGCTCACCTTGATCGGCGAGATCCATCAACCATTGCCACTGGCCGCCACCATCATGACCGGTCTCATTGCTGCCGGCTTGTTGTTGAAGCTCGATAGAGCCAGCGCGCAACACCTCTTTCCAAAACAAGCCTTTCGGGCAACTACAGTGGTCGGGCTGGGTACATGGATCGTCTTCCTGATTTCCGTGGTGACGGCAATTCGGGCGGTGTTCATCACCACAATGGGTCAGGTCCACTGGGGCCTCAGCGTCACCCAGGCAAGTTATGTCGCTGCCGGGCTGGCCTTTTCCTGGTCGTTCTTTGCCTGGATATCATCGCGCGCGCCATCCCGGCAAAGAGAATTGACCTATCTGGCGATCGGCCCATTTCTGATTGCCGCCGGCATGTTGCTGACTGCTGTCGGGATAGCGACCGCATCGCTTGTCACGTTTTCGCTTGCCGCCATTGTTGCCGGAGCAGGTCACGGCTTGAGCAATCAGATCCTCATGCGGTCCCTGATGTATTCCGCCAAGGATGGAGAGCAGGATCTCGTCTCCAGCATATTGCCAACACTCTCTTCTGCCGGGATCGCCATCGGCGGCGGATTGACAGGTCTCATCGCTGTATTGACCGGCCTTGTATCACCGGGTGACACCAGCCTGATCACGGGCGAGGCGATTGCCCGCTCGGGTGCCGCTGTCTTCTACATCAACGCAGCACTGATGATCATTCCTGCTGCCGCCATGCTGGTCCTTCGGCACCGTCTTGTGCGCTCCGAAGAGATTGGTCAAACCGACCAGGAGTTCTGAGTTCCGGCTCCCGGCTCAGGCCACACGCTCCGTCCAGGTTCGCTTTCCGAACAGAACCCTGTCGAGGCTGACCGGTCCTCCGCCCGCAGCAGCAAGAAAAAGAAAGACAAAGCAGAAAAGAATGGCGCTATCTCCACCATTCAGCATCGGAAAGAAATTTTTGGGCGCCAGAATCAGAAAGTACCCGACAGCCATGGTTCCGGAGGCCAGAAAAGCTGCAGGTCTCGTCAGAAGGCCGATGGCAACCAACGTGCCACAGATGAGCTCGATCAGGCCGGCAATTCCGTCCAGGCTCATCACCGGTACACCTGAATACTGACTATGCGGGAAATCGAAGAACTTGCTGGTCCCGGTCTGCAGAAACAAAAGCCCTGTCATGCAGCGCAACAAGCTGAGCAGATAAGGCGTCACCTTATTGTAGAAATCCATAGCCCCCTCACGGCAAATTTACAGCCCACAACGTATACACTACTTAGAATTGAACGAGATTGCACGCAATAAGTTAATTCCACATATGGTTGCAATTTAAGAAACACGAACGGCCAGGATCACCCGGGATGAAAAGCCGAGGTTTTTAGACAAACATTCAAAGTGTGACGCCACGGCATTGACCGGAACGGCGTGTCACGGGAGTATTTTCGCGTCTATCGAGGAACCCGGGATTAATCATGCGATTTCCAGCAGCCCGTCTGACAGATATGCATACCTGCCCGATGTGTATGGGTGTTCCCGCGCCGATTGCGTGGAAGTGTGCCTGGACGGTCTGGACAGGAAAAATGCCTCAGGCCCGCGTAACCGATCTGTGTGTCTGTGTCGGCCCGCCTCCTCCCATAGGCGGTGATCCCATCGTCACCGGCGCCTGGACCGTGCTGGTGGAAGGTTTGCCCGCCGCGCGAATGACGGATTTGACGCTGAAGGCCGGGGCGATTGTCAGCGGATATCCAACCGTCCTGATCGGCACAATGGGTGCAGGCGGCGGAGGTGGCGCCGGCGGTGGGGCTGGTGCCGGAGCAGGTGCTGGCGCTGGGGCCGGAGCCGGAGCGGTCGGCAAAACGAAGGTAGGCCCGGCCATCGTTGTTGAAGGAACAGAAGAATTCAGGGAAAAAACCGTCGCTGCCCTGGCGAAGATCGGTCAAACACCGTCCGGAGCCAAACTGCTTAACGACCTGCACAAATCCGGCAAGACGATCACAATCAAGGAAACCTCGGGCGGCAACAAGGTGAACGGCTTCACCTCTGACGGCAAGGTGGATGCCAGCGGAAATCCAGGTTCGGGATCAGACTCCACGGTGCATTACAATCCGAACAGAACCACGCTCGGTCCGGACGAACCCTGGAAAACGCGGCCACCGGAAATTGGCCTCGCACATGAGCTGATTCATGCAAAACACGCCGCGAACGGCGAGATTGACCTCTCAAAGGTTGAAAATGACCACAAACCTGATCCATCCGATCCGACCAAGAATGCCAAAGTCATCAAAGAAGAAGCCAAGACGGTCGGCTTTCCACCACATGACAGCGAGCCCTACAGCGAAAACAAAATTCGGGACGAATGGGATCCAAAACAGCCACAACGGCCTTATTATTGACCGACGCAAAGTTCTGCTTGGCCTGATGGTTGTCGGCCTTACCAGCAATTTCCAGAAGAAGGCGGCAGCAATGTCATCGTTCACCAATCAAAACAATGACATCACTTTGACAGCCCAGCTCCGCCAGGATGGACGGTTTATCCTTCTGGCATATCAGGTGACCAACAAGACGGACAGGCTCGTCTATCTGTTTGACGTTCTTCATGACGAGTTCAACGGGTCGGTCTATCCACTGGTCGATGCCTGCTATGCCACTGTCGAACAGGGCCAACTTGTTCTGAGCCGGCAGATCATGGAAGTTCCGGAAGATACGCTCACCGAAACCTTCAACATACCCTTCGTCACGGCAGTCAAGCCGGGTCAGACCATCGACAAGGCTGTCAGGCAGGTCCAGCCCGTCTATCCCTGGACACCTTATTCGGATCGGGATGACATTCCGCCCGCAAGCGGTGTTCTGAACATGAATGCCTATTTCAGGATCGGATATTTTCTCGAGGCCGTCGGCACAAGCAATCTTGCAAAGGCAGTCCCTACCGACAAGGGGTCTTATCCCGCGTTCGACCCATTCCCGGTCGAATCGCAAAGAACGCTCATGGTGGGACCGCTGGGGACCGTTCCGGTTTATGATCTTTCTTGAACCAAGCAGGCTCGCTTCGGCACCTGTGGCTGTTCGATCCCGGCTCTCAACAATTTCACCGGCACGTTTATCCGGCTGCCTTCAATAGCGTTGCGTGAAAACCTTGAAGCAAAGAGGGCATTACCTATCGCGTTGAAATCTTTGACTTCAGGCAGCGAAAGGTGATCCTGTCTTTTCACCTCTTGCCCCTAAAATCCTGTCAGCCCTCGTTCCAGCCACTCAGACTGTGGGACCGGGGCGCCGATTTTGAAGGCGAACTTTTCAACACGTGTCACGCCGCTGTCCACTTCACAGCGGAAAGCGACATTAAACCACCGCCCGAGACTGCGAAAAGCTGCCCGGCGCGGCTCCAGCACCCTGCCGGGTTGCGGCCTGAAGGAAGGCAGAAGCTCCGGAGGAGCAGGACTTGCAACGGTCAGCTGAGCCCGCAGTTCCGTCATGCACAGCAGGTTCAACCGTTCACCTGGTGACATACCTCGCATCGCGGTCTGTGCTCGAGAGTCATCCAGGATATCGCGTGAATAAAACTCTCTTGCAGGCAAGAGGTCCCGTCTCTGTGGCGTGGACCGCTGGGTTGCCTGATTTGAAACTGCTGCCACGCGGCGCTCCGGCTTTCTTGACGGTGTCTCTGTCGTGACGATTTGCCCGACCGTTCCGAAGTCTTCTTCCGGTTCAGTGTTTTCTGCAGGAGTTTCTTCCGAATCCACTTCTTCTGGTTGGTCCGCGGAAATCGCGTCTTCGCCAGCTTCGGCAACCAGTATCTCCGGTTTCGGACTTGGGACCGGATCACCACTCGGCCCAGGTTCCAGCCCCGGGTCATCCGCCAACTGGTCCACCTCTTCGGCCTCGGCCTCTGCTTCCTGTACTGGCTCTGGCTCTGGCTCTGGCTCTGGCTCTGGCTCTGGCTCTGGCTCTGGCTCTGGCTCTGGAACAGAATTCTCGGCAACCTCGGTCTCTTCAACAGACTCCGTCGTGTTTTCACCTTCTTGCAGGTCTTCCGCAGGCTCGTCTTCAGAGGCCGGCTCGGTTTCCTGTGGGTCTTCGGTTGCACCTGGGGCTTCGGCCTGAAGATCTTCTTCCGGCTCCGGCTCCTCTCCGTTCCGGCCTTCCTGGTCTTCTTCTCCGAATTGCTCCACCGGCTGCAGTACGGTCACTTCGCGGGCTTGCTCTTCTGCCTGGGGCAACTCCTGCGCTTCGGGTTCAGGTTCGGGCGCAGGCGGCTCTTCAGCTTGCTCGGGCTCTTCCTGATCCGGTTCTTCGAGCTCTTCTGGCTCTGGGAGTTCAGCCAGTTCGGTCTCTTCTTCCAGCTGTTCAGCTTCCGGCTCAGGCACTGGCAATGGCACGAGCTCCACCTCAATAGGTGTTTGCTGCGGCGACGGCTCATAGCCGGAAATACCGTCCATCAAAACCAGTCCGGCAAGCGCGTGCAGCACCAGTGAGGCCGCCAGACCCCAGGCAAAAAACCGCCGATCCTCCGGTTGCGCCTCTTCCATCGGCCTTTCCATGTCAGCGATTATGGCCAAAAGAATGTCCCTGGAACGAAAAAGACGATCAAAACATTTCAATAAAAAACCCGGCAACACCGCCGGGTTTTTCGTTCACTAACCTGAAGCCAGACAGCAAATCAGCTGTCCAGGAAGGACCGCAACTTGCGTGAGCGGCTCGGGTGCTTCAACTTTCTGAGCGCCTTTGCCTCGATCTGACGGATACGCTCGCGGGTCACCGAGAACTGCTGACCGACCTCTTCCAGCGTGTGGTCGGTGTTCATGCCGATGCCGAAACGCATTCTGAGGACACGCTCTTCACGCGGCGTAAGCGACGCCAGAACGCGCGTGGTAGTTTCACGCAGGTTCGACTGAATGGCCGCATCGATCGGCAGAACGGCATTCTTGTCTTCGATGAAGTCGCCCAGATGTGAATCTTCCTCATCGCCGATCGGCGTTTCAAGGGAGATCGGCTCCTTGGCGATCTTGAGAACCTTGCGGACTTTCTCAAGCGGCATCTGCAGCTTTTCGGCCAGTTCTTCCGGCGTCGGCTCGCGGCCGATTTCATGCAGCATCTGCCGCGATGTGCGAACGATCTTGTTGATCGTCTCGATCATGTGCACCGGAATACGGATCGTGCGTGCCTGGTCGGCAATCGACCGTGTGATCGCCTGCCGGATCCACCATGTCGCGTAGGTGGAGAACTTGTAGCCACGCCGGTATTCGAATTTGTCCACCGCCTTCATCAGGCCGATATTGCCCTCCTGGATGAGATCGAGGAACTGCAGACCGCGGTTGGTGTACTTCTTGGCAATGGAGATCACGAGGCGGAGGTTTGCCTCGACCATTTCCTTCTTGGCGATGCGCGCTTCGCGCTCACCTTTTTGAACCATTGCCACGATGCGGCGGAATTCGGTGATTTCGAGTCCGGTCTCGGTTGCCAGCGTCTGGATTTCCTGACGCAGCTCACGAACGGTTTCTTTTTCCTTGGCGATGAAGTTTTTCCAACCGCGGGTGGAAAGGTTCGCTACCTTGCGCAGCCAGTTCGGGTCGAGTTCAGCGCCCTGGTACTGCTTCAGGAAGTCGGAACGGTCGACATTGTAGCTGTCGGCAAGACGCAGAAGGCGGCCTTCATAGCCCATCAGACGCTTGTTGATGTCATAGAGCTGAGCAACCAGGGCGTCGATACGGTTCTGGTTGAGCGACAGGCTCTTCACGTCAACGACAATGTCTTCCTTCAGCTTCTTGTAGCGGCGCTCCTGGCTCGGAGACAGGGTCTTGTTGGCCAGCTTGTTTTCCACCAGCTGGTCTTGCAGACGGCGCAGCTTCTTGTAGTTGTCGGCAATGTTGTCGAAAGTTTCCAGAACGCCCGGCTTCAGCTCTGCTTCCATGGCAGAAAGCGAGACGTTTGCTTCGAACTCGTCATCATCGTCGCTGTCGCCGTTCTCACCGTCTTCTGAATTCTCGTCGGAAGCTTCTTCCTCTTCTTCCTCACCTGGAGCCACATCGTCATTGGCAACTGCTGGTCCGGCCTTGGCATCCGGTCCGGCATAGGTCGCTTCCAGATCGATGATGTCGCGCAGCAGGACCTGAGCTTCATTGAGTTCGTCACGCCAGATGATGATGGCCTGGAAGGTCAGCGGGCTCTCGCAAAGACCGGCAATCATTGCTTCCCGGCCAGCCTCGATACGCTTGGCGATCGCAATCTCGCCCTCACGGGAAAGAAGCTCAACCGACCCCATTTCACGCAGGTACATGCGCACAGGGTCATCCGTGCGATCTGCCGGCTCCTTGGTGGTACCAGTTTTGGCAACCGCTGTTGTCGTGGCCGCAACCAGCTCACCGCCATCAACTTCATCCGGACCGTCGTCGGCCTCATCGGAATCGATGACGTTGATACCCATGTCAGAAAGCATCGACATGGTGTCTTCAATTTTTTCGGAAGAAACCTGCTCGGAGGGCAGAACTTCGTTCAGTTCGTCATAGGTGACATAGCCGCGTTTCTTCGCGGCCTTGATCATCTTTTTGACAGCGGCATCCGACAGGTCCAGCAGCGGACCATCCGGACCGTCCGCGCTTGCTTCCTGTGTGTCGTCTGCTTGTGTCGCTTTGGCTACCATATCGTGCTCCAGTTCGTGGCCGGTCCAGCCACGCCGCGCCCTTTGTTTAGCTTCAACCCAATTCGCCCTCAGCGCGCCAGCATGAGATGCGGCGGCGTCTGAAAGAATCACTGTGGATAGGTTTGTAAGCCGTGTCCCTTAAGTCCCAATTAACCGTACACTTATCGACAGTGACAATATTCAGCATCGACGCAGCACACGGCCTTTATTATTGGCATTCAACGTGACGAATGCCGGAGAGGTATTCTAACGGGTTGCAGCGTTTATCAGACTATTTGCCGCGAGCAGGCTTTTAAGCTGCGACTCTTGAGGGCTGCAAAACTTCTATTTAGCTCGGTCAGCGCGATTCGCAAGTGTGATTCGTCATCGGTCAATTGGAAAATGCACTTTTTAATGTTCCGGACCTGAAAATCCGGGCTAAGTGCTGAAAATTCGGCACCTTCCTCCGTCAGCAACTGACATGTCAGGTCTTTGGATGCGCCCTTGCCTTGCGATAGCCTTCCGCTGCTACTGCGCTGCAGCGGCCGCCGGAGGTGCCGTCCTGATTTTCTTGGCTCGCTCCGCCAGATCGGATTCGTCGCGCGCGCATTCCTCGCGGCGCCTGTTCAGGTCCTGCGAAAGCGCCTGAATTCGTATCCAGGAATTTTCATCAAGCTGCTCATCCGCACTGGCAAGTTCAGAATTGAGTTCATCTTCAAGCGCATTCAGTTCCAGGACATCCAGGAAATGCAGATACGCGGCCTCGATAAAGTCTTCCGGCGGATTGGATTTCAGAAGCGGGAAGCGATGGTTCAGCGCTGAAAATTCCGCTTTCTTCTGCTCCTGCATGCCAATTGTTTCCAACATCATTTCATACATGATGTCACGCAGCGGTTCATCGAAAGCACCGGTCAGATCAGCAATCGGCGTCGCCTCCAGATCATCCACGATCCGGCACAGGATATCCCTCAATTGCAGATGCAGCTGGTTGACGAAAGGCAGTCCGGAAAACCGTTCAAAATTCCGGTCGAGCAGATGCGGGTATCGCATGCACAGACCGAGAACCAGACGTTCCGTGCCGAAGTCATCGCTTGCCGCCACTCGTTCGCGCGCCTTGCCGAGCCCATCAGAACTTGGAGCGCCTTTCTTGCCGTCCCGCCTGCCCTGCCGCGCCTGCTCGAAGAACAGGTTGGAAAGTTTGAATTTCAGGTCGAGCTGATAGCGCCGACGGACACGTTCGTCCCGTATCGTGCCGATCAGATCGTCAAAGCGTTTTTCAAGCGCCGCCTTGCGTTCCGGCGTATCGAGGCGGGAAACGGAAATTTCCCGTTCCCACACCGCATCGAACAGTGCCTGCGCCCTGGCGACTTCACCATGAAATCCTTCCAGTCCACGCTGCTTGACCAGATCATCCGGGTCCATCCCGTCGGGAAGAAAGCAAAACTGGAAGGAATAACCGCTTTTCAGTACCGGAAAGATCCTGTCGATCGCCCGGTGAGCTGCGGACACACCAGCCGCGTCGCCATCGAAACAGATCACCGGCTCCGGCGCGAACTTCCAGAGACGAACCACCTGGTCCTCGGTAAAAGCCGTTCCGAGAGAGGCGACCACATGGTGAATACCGGCCTGCCAGAGCGCAATCGCATCCAGATAGCCTTCAACAACGACAGCCTCGCCGCTCTTGAAAGCCGGTTCGCGCGCCCGATGGGCGTTAAAGAGCATGACACCCTTGTGAAACAGCGGGGTTTCCGGCGAATTGAGATATTTCGGCTGACCGTCCGGCAGCAGCGTTCTCCCACCGAAAGCAACCACCCGGCCCCGGTCGTCCTGGATCGGGATCATCAGCCGGCCGCGAAACCTGTCATAGCCCGGACGGCCGTCATCAGGCCGGATAACGAGACCGGCTTCGACCATCGCAGGCTCGGGGATATCCCTTGCGGCCAGGAAATTCTTCAGTGCATCCCGGCTATCCGGCGCAAATCCGAAACGGAATTCGGAGAGTGTTTCAGGAGAAAGGCCGCGTTTCAAAGCATACGTGCGTGCCCCCTCTCCTCGCGGACCGGCAAATTCGGATTGAAAGAACTGTGCTGCCATCTCGCAGATATCTGCAAGACCCGCGCGTTTTTTCTCCCGTCGTGCAGCCTGAGGGTCAGGCGCAGGCAGCGCAACGCCCGCCTGCTCAGCCAACCGTTCCACGGATTCCGGAAAACTCAGTCCTTCCGTTTCGCACAGGAAGGTAAAGTGGTCTCCAGAGGCGCCGCAGCCGAAACACTTGTAACGGTTGCGCCGGTCATCGACGTGAAAACTCGGGCTCTTTTCCTGGTGAAACGGGCAGCAAGCCCAGTAGTCACCCTTGCCCGGTTGCGTTTTGCGCCTGTCCCAGGTGACACGGCGTCCTACGACTTCCGATAGTGTCAGCCTGGCACGAATTTCATCGAGAAGGCGCGGTTCAAAACGCATTGAGTACGGACTGTCCCATTGTGAGAGCGAGTAAAGCCTGACGGACACGGGTCAGCCCGATCAGGAAGAACTGACAAAATAGAAGGTCTGCGCACGGCGCGCCAGTACCTAGTCCGGTTCCGAATGCCACGTGGAAGACCTGTTGATAGTTTCAGCAAATTTTGGCTGATCTGCTCGTTTTTGGACGCAGAGAAGAAAACCGTCAGCTTTGCGGAGCGTCTTCGGCTCCGTTCTTCGATTGGCCGTTGCCATCGGTACGCAACATGTCCTTGACGAAACACGATGCCTGAACAAAGTCCATTTGCCCGGAATATCTGCTTTTGAGCTCGCTCATACACCGGCCAATGTCCCGCAATCCTTGCGCATCGATGTCCTTCACGGTTGCTTCGCAAAGCGCGCGGGTTTCTTCATCGCTGAGCTGAACCGGCAGGAACTCGCGAATGATTTCCTGTTCAGCGCGCTCCTGCTCCGCCAGATCCAACTGGCCGCCGGTTTCAAATTCTTCAGCGGATGTCTCGCGCTGACGGATCATTTTTTGAAGTATATCAATGACTTCATTCTCATCTACGCCATCTTTGCCGTGTTCACGGGCAGCGGTCTCGCGATCCTTCACCGCGGTTTGGACCAGGCGCAGCGTTGCGCATCTGCGTTTGTCGCCCGCATCCTGCGCCAATTTCAATGCAGTGTTGATTCTTTCGCGCATGTCATCGCGCATGGTTTACCCCACCCCTGCCGTGCTGAGCCCGCGACGCGTTGGCGCCCTTTCCACCTTGCTCAGTCAAGCTATTGAAATTTATAGATCTTTTTTCAAAAGGATCAATGTTGACGATCCTAGCCGCTTCCCATAGAGTCCCGCGCTTAATGCAGACGGCCAACTGCAGGCGTTTCTGCCTGCCTCGGACGCCTTTCCTGCAGCGCATGATGTCACCAACAAACTCTGGAAACAAGACATGACGACTGCAGACGCATGGTCTGAGACCCCGGCGACCGCCCTTCTTGTGCTCTCCGACGGCAGTGTTATCGAGGGATACGGCCTTGGCGCCACGGGACAAGCCGTTGGTGAAATTTGCTTTAACACGGCAATGACCGGGTATCAGGAAATCCTGACGGACCCATCCTATTCAGGTCAGATCATCACATTCACATTTCCACATATTGGCAATGTCGGCACCAATGACGAGGACATTGAGACCGTCAACATGGCCGCCGAAAGCGGAATTCGTGGCGTGGTTCTGGCAGCGGAAATCACCGACCCTTCCAACTACCGGGCCGCAAAGCACCTTGACGCGTGGCTGAAGAGCCGCAATCTGATCGGCATCAGCGGCGTGGATACGCGCGCCCTGACAGCCCTGATCCGCGAAAAAGGTGTGCCCAATGGCGTGATCGCGCATGCTCTGGACGGAAACTTCGATCTGGATGCCCTGAAAACTGCTGCAGCCAACTGGCCGGGACTGGTTGGAATGGACCTTGCCAAAGACGCCTCGACCACGCAATCCCATCCCTGGTCCCAGACCACGTGGAAATGGGACGAGGGCTTCGGCGAAGCAAACGACAGCAAATACAAGGTCATTGCCATCGACTTCGGCATCAAGCGTAACATCCTGCGCCTGCTTGCCGACGCTGGCTGCGATGTGACCGTTCTGCCGGCCACGGCAACTTCCGAAGAGGTCCTCGCCCACAAGCCGGACGGTGTCTTCCTCTCCAACGGTCCCGGCGATCCGGCGGCAACCGGCACCTATTCCGTCGAGATGATCCAGAAAGTCGTCGACAATGGCGTCCCGACCTTTGGCATCTGCCTGGGTCACCAGATGCTGGCATTGGCACTTGGCGGAAAGACCGTGAAGATGCACCAGGGTCACCACGGTGCCAATCACCCGGTTTTCGATCACACAACCGGAAAGGTCGAAATCACCTCTATGAACCACGGGTTCGCCGTAGACGCCGACAGCCTGCCGGAAAATGTCGAGCAGACCCATGTGTCTCTCTTCGACGGTTCCAACTGCGGCCTGGCGATGAAGGACAAACCTGTCTTTTCCGTTCAATACCACCCGGAAGCGTCCCCTGGTCCGCGTGACAGCAACTACCTGTTCAAGCGGTTCACGGATCTGATGGAAGCTGCCGGCTAACCGAACCACCTTGCCGGAAGCTGCAACACCCTTGTGAGCTCTGTTTCCGGTCCAGATGTTTTCGATGAAAATGATACAAACCGTCTGGCGTAAGGGCTGCCAGGCGGTTTTTTCATGTGCGCATCCTAAAAACCCTGAATATTCCAGTCCCCACGAGAAGCCATTCCCTCGCGCTTTCCTTCATTCCGACAGATGAGCATTACCGGCAGCTCCTCAAAAGCACCGCCGGGCATTTTTTCCCAGGCGCTTCATTTTCGGCCGCGGAAAGATCAGACGCCAGAAACTCTGATCGAACCTGGCTATTTTCCAAGAACGCTGACCTGCATCTGCCGGCACTCTGCCGTTCGAATTCCAAAAAACACTTGCATCATATTGAACGTTCGTTCGTTCAACTTATATTTCCAGTTCAAACCTTGGATTGCGCCCTTCCGACGCGCCCGTTTTTGGGCGGTCAAACTGCAGGATTTTCAATTGAATACGGAGAGCTTGAGCAATCCTATTTGGCTTTTTCAAATGCCCGGGACGTCACATGACTTTTTCAAAAAATGCCTTCGCCACAAACGCACTCGCTTGGATCATCATTGTAATTGCGACTGTTTCCTCAAAGGCGCAGAACTCTCGTGCTTATGACCTTCTTGTTTCGAACAAGAAAATTGGAGAGATCGTTCTGACCACGCAGCCCCTATCCGACGGAGGCTACAAAATCGCTCAGGAGCTGCTCATCGACACTGAGGGTTTCTGGGGAAACATCAAGGTTGAAAGCCTGACGGAAGAGACCCACGCGAAATCGGGACTACTGGAAAAAGCGAGCAGCAAGACCCGTGAGAACAGCAAGGTGTACTGGAGCAAAATCTCTCTTTCCGGAGGCGAGTATCTGGCCTTTCGGGCGCAGATGAAAAACGAGGACGAAAAGGACATGGATGACGTCTTCGCTCTTGCCAAAGGCGTTGTCTCCTACCTCGTTCCGGGGGCCGGAGATGTCATGGCCGTAGGCAGTGTCATCCTGGCAGACGACAAGAACGCCCCCCGCAACGATCGCTTCACCAAGGACAGTTTTGATACCAGCCTCATGGGCCTCCCCCTGATGTGGCAAAGGAACGAATTTCGCCTGCCAGCCACTCTTCGGGTGTTCGACATCCAGGAGATGGCTGTGTTTGGAGGAAAAGTGAGCTTCAAAGGCGTGGACACAGTGACACTCGGCAAAGAGAAGGTTTCAGCGCACCGTTACACTCTTGAAGCACAAGGTGGTCAACCCGTGGATGTCTGGCTGCGCATTGTCGGCAGCGGCCTACCCCACTTTGTTCAATTGACCGGAAAAGAAGGCGGCACACCCTTCAAGATCGTGCTGCGCCCCTGATGGCAGATCGGTTGCCCGAGCCGCGACAACTTTCAAATCAGCACAGGTGAAAACAAAAAACCCCGGTGCAATTGCACCGGGGGTTTTTTCAGAACCGAAAGCTGATTAAGCAAGCAGTTCGTCAAAGCTGCTGAGGATCAGATCAACTTCCGCAATCTGTTCATCAAGCATCTGTTTCTGTTCTACAAGAATTTCCTGCTGACCTTTGCAGATCTCCTGGAGCTCCTTGAACTGATCAGTCCGGTTGGTGTTGCTTTCCACCAGTTTGATGACGCGGCGGATCTCCGCCAGGGTCAGACCGATTTTCTTTGCCTGCAGAATGACACGCATCCGGGAAATGTCCCGGGCACCGTAAAAGCGACGCGCGCCCTTGCGAACGGGATTTAGAAGACCTTTTTCTTCGTAAAACCGCAGTGTCCGCAGGGTGACATCGAATTGCTCGGACATTTCCGAAATTGGCAATGCGCGGTCGTCCAGCACCACTTCCTGTCCCGGACCTGCAATGTCCGGAATCACAACCATGTTGGTAGCTACGTTGTTCATAGTTTAAAGCCCGATCTTGTCTTTTTGTTCCGAGTCCAGCCAGGCAACGCAACGCTCCTGATTTCCTGCCCCACTACAGGTCCTCAGGTCCCACTAGCATCGCAATTGCACCTCCATTTGGCGCAAAGCCATTCGCTCATAGCCTTGGAAGCCCCCAACGCCAAACTTAATTGAGACTAAGCGGGTAGACTATTACACTGGATCGACAGTTAAAATCTACGATAAAATTGGATTTATTGCCTATTTTCCGCAGAAGCATCAGTCCACGGAAAACTAAAACTAATTTTTTGGCAGGTTGAGTACACAACTAGGAATAATAAGACAGATTGTCGCGTTCCAAAGTGGGTATAAATATTAATTATCGATAATAAGAACCTAATAAATATTCTTTCCCAGCCTCAGGATATCCCCAATGATTTTCACTGACCTTGCGGCAGGCACATTTCGGAAAACGCTTAAATTTCCAAAACTTAACCCTGACATTTATTACAGGGTCTCAGAAATGTCTAGATAGCACCTAAGCGAGGCCCGGTTCCGAACATCACCAAAGGGAACCCCCTGACGGTGCCTCACTCGGCCCACATACACCTTTAGCGAGCATCTTGGAAGTCTGAAATTTTTCAGACCTTTCACATCGGAAATGCGGTCTTCGAACAACTTACGAACAATGAGAATCGATTCAAAGCGAAGTATTACGTCCTTGCAGCTCGGCTTCCGGCACAAAAAGTAGCACATTGTGCACTTCCTGATTGACAAGTTACCATTGAGGTTATTTCTGTCAGGAAGTTGGCACGTGCACGGCCAACCGTGGCAGAACCGAACCAAGGTACTCCGGAATAAAAGAAATATGGCCGAATCAAAATCAAAAATCCCTGGTCCCGGCATGACACCGCAACAGTTCCGTGTTTGGCGGCGAACGCTTGGATTGAAGCAAAAGGATGCGGCTGAGCGGCTGGGTCTGAAGAAACGCATGATCCAGTATTACGAAAAAGGCAATCGCGACGGACGGCCGGTTGAAATACCCAAATCCATTCGTTTGGCCTGTTATGCACTGTCCGAAGGGATTGGTGATTTTGACGGTCAAACCACGACACCATTGCCTGCCGAAGCCGCAGACTCCGAATAAACTCATCATTCCGGGTCGGAAAACGTCGTCTTGTCGCTCTCCCGGGGTTTCCTAGCGCTGCGCTTTTCCCTATAAGACGCGCTCAGCCAACATTGTCATTCACACTTAGATCGAGCCGGACCGAATAGCGAACGCCGCTAATACGGATTGGCCGCTGCGAGCTGCGAACCGAGATGCCCAAACGCACAGATATCTCTTCCATCCTGATCATTGGTGCCGGCCCGATCGTTATCGGTCAGGCCTGCGAGTTCGACTATTCAGGCACTCAGGCCTGCAAGGCGCTGCGCGAAGAGGGATACCGCATCATCCTGGTGAACTCGAACCCGGCGACGATCATGACCGACCCGGATCTCGCGGACGCCACCTATATCGAGCCGATAACGCCTGAGCTCGTTGCCAAAATCATCGAAAAAGAACGTCCGGACGCATTGCTCCCGACGATGGGCGGCCAGACGGCGCTGAACTGTGCTCTGGATCTGGAACAGATGGGCGTCCTTGAAAAATACGGCGTTGAAATGATCGGTGCGCGCGGCGATGTCATCGAAAAGGCCGAAGACCGCGAAAAATTCCGCGCTGCCATGGACGCGATCGGTCTTGAAAATCCACGCGCTGCCATTGCCTCCTCGCCCGCCATACGCGACGAAGACGGCAAGATCACCGGATATGACCGAAATGCCGGTTTTCTGGAAGCAATGCGCGCACTCGACGAAATCGGACTGCCGGCAATCATCCGTCCGGCCTTTACGCTTGGCGGAACAGGCGGCGGTGTTGCCTATAACCGCGAAGAGTTCGAGACGATCGTCCGCTCCGGCATCGACGCATCTCCTGTCGGTCAGGTCCTGATCGACGAAAGCCTGCTCGGCTGGAAGGAATATGAGATGGAAGTCGTTCGCGACAAGGCGGACAACTGCATCATCATCTGCTCCATCGAGAACGTTGATCCGATGGGCGTCCATACAGGCGATTCCATCACTGTTGCCCCGGCTCTCACGCTGACTGACAAAGAATATCAGATCATGCGTGACGCCTCGATTGCAGTCCTGCGGGAAATCGGTGTCGAAACAGGTGGGTCCAACGTTCAGTTCGCAGTCAATCCGGACAATGGACGCCTGGTCGTCATCGAGATGAACCCACGCGTATCACGCTCTTCCGCCCTTGCTTCAAAAGCGACTGGCTTCCCGATCGCCAAGATCGCGGCAAAGCTGGCGGTTGGCTACACGCTTGATGAGCTTGAAAACGACATTACCGGTGGCGCGACACCCGCTTCCTTCGAGCCGACAATCGATTACGTGGTCACCAAGATCCCGCGTTTTGCCTTTGAGAAATTCCCGGGTTCGGAATCAAATCTGACCACCGCGATGAAGTCGGTCGGTGAAGTGATGGCCATTGGCCGGACCTTCAATGAAAGCCTGCAAAAAGCGCTGCGTGGCCTGGAAACCGGGTTGAACGGCCTTGATGAAACCGACATTCCAGGCCTGAATCAGGGTGACGACAAGAACGCCTTGCGGGCGGCCGTGTCGACAGCAACGCCGAGCCGCCTGCTCAACGTTGCCCAGGCAATGCGCCTCGGCATGACAATCGATGAAATCTACAATGCCAGCGGTATCAACACCTGGTTCCTGGAACAGATCGCCGACATCCTGGCGATGGAGGCAAAGGTCCGCAACATCGGCCTGCCGACAGACGCAGCCAACCTGCGCAAACTGAAGTCCATGGGCTTTTCCGACGCACGCCTCGCAAGCCTTGCCGGCGTTGAAGCCGATGACGTCGTCAAGCTGCGCAACGACCTGGACGTCCATCCGGTTTACAAGCGCATCGACACTTGCGCTGCCGAATTCGCATCGCCGACCGCTTACATGTACTCGACCTACGAGGCGCCGTTCATGGGTGCTCCGGCCTGTGAAGCCGATCCATCCGACAAGAAAAAAGTCATCATCCTTGGTGGCGGTCCGAACAGGATCGGTCAGGGTATCGAGTTTGACTATTGCTGCTGCCACGCAGCTTTCGCGTTGGATGACGCAGGCTACGAGACCATCATGGTCAACTGTAACCCTGAAACGGTTTCGACGGACTACGACACCTCAGACAGGCTTTACTTCGAACCGTTGACTGCCGAAGACGTGCTGGAGATCATCCGCAAGGAAAGGGAGAACGGCACGCTGCACGGCGTTATCGTTCAGTTCGGTGGTCAAACACCGCTGAAGCTTGCTCAGTCGCTGGTAAAAGCCGATGTTCCGATCCTCGGCACGGCCCCGGACATGATCGACCTTGCTGAAGATCGCGACCGCTTCCAGAAACTGCTGATCAAACTGGGTCTGAAGCAGCCGGAAAACGGCATTGCCTACTCCGTTGAGCAGGGGCGTCTGATTGCCGGCCAGCTCGGCCTGCCACTGGTGGTTCGCCCATCCTACGTTCTGGGTGGCCGTGCGATGCAGATCATCCGTGATGAAGAAGCCCTGAACTCCTATCTTCTTGGAACCCTGCCGGAATTGGTTCCTGCTGAAGTCCGGGCCAAATATCCGAACGACAAGACCGGTCAGATCAACACGGTTCTCGGCACCAATCCCCTGCTCTTCGACCGTTACCTCGAAGGGGCGATCGAGGTGGATGTCGACGCACTTTGTGATGGCAAGGATGTCTTTGTCTGCGGCATCATGGAGCACATCGAGGAAGCCGGCATTCACTCCGGCGACAGCGCCTGCTCATTGCCGCCATTCTCGCTGCAGGAAGATCTGCTGGAGGAGTTGAAACGCCAGACGACCGCTCTTGCGCTTGCTCTGGAAGTCGGCGGTCTGATGAACGTCCAATACGCAATCAAGGACGGCGAAATCTACGTTCTTGAAGTGAACCCGCGCGCATCGCGGACAGTGCCGTTCGTGGCCAAGACAATCGGCGCTCCGGTCGCCAAGATCGCCAGCCGGGTCATGGCCGGAGAAAGCCTTGCCTCTTTCGGCCTGACCGAGAAAAAATTCGACCATATCGCGGTCAAGGAAGCTGTGTTCCCGTTTGCACGTTTCCCGGGCGTCGACACCATCCTTGGTCCGGAAATGCGTTCCACGGGTGAGGTTATGGGTCTCGACACGAGATTTGGTACCGCTTTCGCCAAGTCCCAGATCGGCTGCGGCACCGGTGTTCCAGAAAGTGGAACGGTGTTTGTCTCCATGCGCGACCAGGACAAGGAAGGCGTGATTGACGCCGTTCGCAAACTGGAGGAAGCAGGCTTCAAGGTCATCGCAACGGCCGGTACCCAGAAGTTCCTTGAAGAAAACGGCATCGCCGCCAAGAAAGTGAACAAGGTGCTTGAAGGCCGCCCGCATATCGTTGATGCTGTGAAGAACGGTGAAGTTCAGCTCGTCTTCAACACAACCGAGGGTGCGCAGGCCATCGCCGACAGCCGGTCCATGCGCCGGGCAGCGCTTCTGAACAAGGTGCCATATTACACCACCCTCGCCGGTTCCGTTGCAGCCGCAAAAGGTATCGCCGCCCATAAAGCGGGGAGCCTTGAAGTAAGACCTTTACAATCCTACTTCGGCTGAGGCTATTATACACGTCGACCGGCCGGGAAAGAGAGCCTTTCCCGGCTTGGTTTGTTTTTGTAAAAGCGCGGTCCTCAAGAAGGGGGACCCAATAAGCTGAAGGTCTGAGACCCATGGAAAAAGTTCCGATGACCTCTGCCGGTTACAAAATGCTTCAGGTCGAACTGAAGGAACGTACCACGGTTGAGCGTCCGCGCATCGTTGATGCCATTGCTGAAGCACGCGCGCATGGCGATTTGTCGGAGAACGCCGAATACCACGCTGCCAAAGAGGCCCAGAGCCTGAACGAAGGCCGCATCTCGGAACTGGAAGACAAGCTTTCGCGCGCCGAAGTGATCGACGTCACCAAATTGTCCGGTGAAATTGTCAAGTTCGGTGCAACCGTGTCCCTTATCGATGAGGACACGGAAGAGGAAAAGCAATACATGATCGTCGGCGATGTCGAGTCCGACGTGAAGCAGAACAAGGTTTCGATCTCGTCACCGATCGCACGGGCGCTCATCGGCAAGTCCGTCGGCGACAGTGTGGAAGTGACTGCGCCGGGCGGCGCACGGTCCTACGAGATCGTCGAAGTTCAGTTCGTCTGACCTCCCAAGCCTCCAAACCGCTCTAAAGACACGCTTTTTCCTTTGACGCCTGCCGGTCTAACGTTAAGGTAGCAACCGGCAAGTGTCGGAGGGCAAGCGATGGTCTTTCATGCAATTGGAATGTGGCTGCTGGCGGCGTCGATCCCGCTTTGGATCTATCGTTGGATCGTCTATTCCAAACTGGATGAGCGCGAGCGTCTGATCTTCAGTCGCATCATCAAGCAACGCCACGAAAACGCGTTTGCCTTTGCCCTTCGCATGTTCGGCTACCTGGTGGCGCTGGCTGCCGCCGTGATCGTTCTCGTGATGGGCCTGCGCTACTTCAAACACGGTACCGCGCAGATCGGCGCTTACCGCGAGACCATACGCGGACGCCTCTATTCCGGCTACGAGCCCGTCGACCAGATGCTCGATACCTTCCACTATGATCAGCTGCTTCCGATCGCCATCCTTACAACTTGTGCCTTGCTTAGCGTCGCATTCACACTGGTTGCGACAGCGCTCAGGGACATCTCGACGGTCAGAAGGTTGAGCAGGAAGGTTGAGGGCATGAAGGAGCGCCAGTCGGCAGAAAAGTGAGTCCGGTTTCCGCCGGCAATGTTTCTTCTGACCGGGCATGAACTGCGCCTCCATCGGTCTGCCTCATTCAAAGCATTTCCAAGGGTATTGTTCTGAATTCAAGCAGCGTGACTTCAAGGTTGCCTCCTGCCCGAAGCGCCTGTTCAACCGGATCAGGAGAACAATTCGAGCTCCCTGGGCATGGGATACCAGGCATTTCAAGGCACCTGTCACCCAATGAGTGCAATTTTGCCTTTGCAGCGGAACCATTTCAGGTCACCGTCACGTCTGCTCCGTATGCGGGAAGATGAGGATGCCGCCACATGGGTAAGATGACCCCGCTTGAAATCCTGATGGCAGTCATGGTCGCGCTGGTGTGGGGCATGGGCATCGTTTTTGCAAAAGGCGCGATCGCGTTTTTCCCGCCGATTCTGTTGATGGCGCTTCGCTTCACGCTCACCGCCTTTGTGCTGGTCTGGTTCACGCGCATTCCCAAAGGCAACCTTGTCTATCTGTTCTTCATTGCCATCGTTGCAGCCGCCATCCAGTACAGCCTCACATTTACCGGTCTGATTGGACTGGAAGCTGGAATGGCTGCCCTGATTGTGCAGCTCGAAGTGCCTTTCCTCGTGCTTCTCGGCGCAATTCTTCTGGGCGAGAAACCAGGTGCGCGCAAATGGATCGGCATTGCCGTTTCGTTCTGTGGCGTTGCGCTGATGACCCAGCACAGTGAGATGGGCGGCAGCCTGACATCTGTGTTCCTGGTGATTGGTGGCGCTTTTTCCTGGGCGCTCGGCCAGGTCATGGTCCGCAGTCTTAAGAACATCGAGGGGATGCAGGTAACGGCATGGATGGCAGTGTTTGCTGCCCCTCAACTCTATGTAATGTCGGCAATCTTCGAAGAGGGACAGGCCGAGGCAATCAGAAATGCAGACATGATTGTCTGGGGAGCTGTGCTTTATCTCGGCCTTGTCATGACCGCCCTGGGCTATTTCCTCTGGAACACGCTGATCAGGCGCCATGACGTCGGCAAAGTCGCACCGTTTCTGCTGCTGTTGCCGTTCTTTTCGGTCCTCGGCGGTGTGCTGTTTCTGGGAGAGCAGCCAACCCTTGCCAAGTTGACGGGCGGTCTTGTCGTCCTGCTGGGCGTCGCAGTCATTACCCTCAACCCGGCACTGTTCAACCGGCGCACGGCGCGGGCAAACCTCTCGTCGGACTAGCCGTCGATCGGAACGACCGGCTCGTCCTTCGTCCTGCGGATAGTCAGCGCGGTACGTACGCTGTCCACATTGGGCGCGGCGGTGAGTTCCCGGATGACAAAGTTCTGGAATGTCTGCAGGTCAGGCGAAACGCACTTCAGAAGAAAATCAACTTCACCGGAAAGCATGTAGCTCTCGCGCACCAGCGGCCACTTCTCGACAGTCTGCTCGAACGCGATCAGATCGGCCTCGGTCTGACTGTGAAGTCCTACCATGGCAAAGGCGGTCACGTCATAGCCAAGCTGCTTTTCATCCAGAAGCGTGCGATAGCCCTGAATGAGCCCCGCTTCTTCAAGAGCCCGTACGCGGCGCAGGCACGGTGGAGCTGAAATGCCGACCCGTCGCGCCAACTCGACATTGGTCATCCGGCCGTCGTCCTGCAGTTCCTTCAGAATCTGCCAGTCAATGGCATCTAGCCGCGCTTTCAAACCTGTCTCCTTCGAGCTTTCCAGATGGTTCACTTGTGGGTAGCTGCCACAGAACCCGTGACGGCACCTTGCAGGGGATGAGAATCCCACGATAACCTGAATTCGGGTGCCCAGTTATGATTTTTTGCGCATTTGTGCAAGACTATAACAAATTTGCGCACGATTTCGAAAGATTACGATAGGGGAAATTCTCCTGACATGCAGAGACAGCCGGAGAATTCTCCGTCATCAGCCTGGGTTCTGACGGATGGCAAGGCTGGCGATCTTGCGCAGTGCATTGGTGTCGTTGAAGCGCTCGGGTGTCCTTACGAGACACGTCGAATTGCGCCCCGTCCTCCGTTTTCCTGGTGGTTGCCATTTGGACCGACCGACCCCAGGGAGCGGGAAACAAAGGACGGCAGCCCGATTTCCGCGCCCTACCCCGATCTGGTTGTCGCCTCCGGCAGGCGAGCTGCCGCCTACCTGAAACGGATCAAAAGGCTCTCAAGGGGCAAAACCTTCACCGTCTTCCTGAAAGACCCGAAGACCGGCCCCGGAGCAGCAGATCTGATCTGGGTTCCGGAACACGACAAGCTGCGAGGACGCAATGTCCTCGTGACGCCGACGTCTCCCCATCGGTTTTCAGCAGGTCGCCTGGAGGAATTGCGAACGGACAAGGTCACGGAAATCGACAAATTGGGACATCCACGCATCGCGGTCCTGATCGGAGGGGACAGCCGGCATCATACTTTCACCGAAGACGATCAGCACAAGCTTCTGAATGGTCTGAGACAGTTGGCGCAGGAGCACGACGCCCATTTCATGATAACCGCCTCCCGCCGGACACCACCCGGATTGGCTTACGGTCTTGCGGGCCTTGCGAAGTCCGGATCGCATGTCTATTGGACGGGCAAGGGCAACAATCCCCTCGGTCACTATCTGGCCAAGGCAGACGCCATTGTGGCGACGGCCGATTCCACCAACATGATCGGTGAAGCTGCGGTCACTGGAAAACCTGTGCATGTTTTCCATCCAAGCGGTGGTCACGACAAGATCACTCGCTTTTTGGGGACTTTGCGGCACTTGGGTGTTATTCACCCCTTTCCAGGTCCGTTGAAAACCACTACCTACGAGCCGATAGACGCGACGCCGCTAATCGCAGAACGGATTTTGACCGATTATTCGGCGTCTCGGCAACAAGATACAGGGTCCTCGACCAGCTAAACGCATTCCGAATGCGGCTGGCACAGTCAGACAGGAAAAAGGTGCGCTTCATGAGCACGGAACACAGCAAGCTTTTGATCATCGGCTCCGGCCCTGCCGGGTACACTGCAGCCATTTATGCGGCGCGTGCCATGATCGAACCTACGCTGGTTGCCGGTATTCAACCGGGCGGTCAGCTGACCATCACCACCGACGTTGAAAACTATCCGGGTTTTGCCGATCCGGTCATGGGTCCGTGGCTGATGGAACAGATGCAGAAGCAAGCTGAGAATGTCGGCACCAAGTTGGTCTATGACACGATCGTCAAAGCTGATCTGTCCCAGCGCCCGTTCCGCCTGGAAGCAGATAGCGGCACGACCTTCACCGCAGACACTTTGGTGATTGCAACGGGAGCCCAGGCCCGCTGGCTCGGCCTGCCCTCCGAACAGGACTATATGGGTGCGGGCGTTTCCGCATGCGCGACATGCGACGGCTTCTTCTACCGCAACAAGGAAGTGGTTGTTGTCGGTGGTGGCAATACGGCTGTCGAAGAAGCGCTGTACCTGGCAAACCTGGCTTCCAAGGTGACACTTGTTCACCGCCGTGACAGCCTGCGTGCGGAAAAGATCCTGCAAGACCGTTTGTTCCAGAACCCGAAAATCGAAGTGATCTGGGACCATCAGGTTGACGAAATTCTGGGCGGCGGTAATCCAAAAGCGGTCACAGGCGTACGCTTGAAGAACACCAGTACTGGAGAGCTTCAGGAGATTTCCACCGACGGCGTCTTCATTGCCATTGGCCATGCGCCTTCGGTGGAGCTGTTCAAGGACCAGCTCACTCTGAAATCAAATGGCTACCTGGAGACCGCGCCGGATTCGACCAAAACGTCGATCCCGGGCGTGTTCGCTGCCGGTGATGTAACGGACGACATCTACCGTCAGGCCGTGACCGCAGCCGGAATGGGCTGCATGGCAGCCCTTGAAGCTGAGAAGTTTCTGGCTGAACATGAAGTAGAATCCACTCAACAAGCGGCCGAATAAGGCCGCTTGAACGTCCTGCGGAGGGGGCACGCATGGATTGGGACAAACTACGCATCTTTCATGCAGCTGCCCAGGCGGGCAGTTTCACCCATGCCGGTGACACGCTGCATATGAGCCAGTCGGCGGTCAGCCGGCAAGTCAGCGCACTGGAACATGATCTGGGTGTGCCATTGTTCCACCGCCATGCGCGCGGCCTGCTCCTGACCGAGCAAGGTGAGTTGCTGTACCGGACGGCAAGCGACGTTCTGATGAAGCTTGAAGCGGTTCAGTCCAGCCTCACCGACAGCAAGGACAAACCGTCGGGTATCCTTCGGGTCACCACAACCGTCGGCCTCGGGTCCACCTGGCTGACCTCGCGCATCAAGAATTTCATCGATCTGTATCCGGATGTTGATCTGCACCTGATATTCGACGACGACGAACTTGATCTGGGCATGCGTGAAGCCGATGTCGCCATCCGCCTGCGGCAGCCGACACAGCCGGACCTCATTCAGCGCAAGCTGTTTACCGTGCATTTCCACGTATATGCGGCGCCGGAATACATCCAGCGGTTCGGCGCACCCAATTCCATTGAAGATATCGACGATCACCGCATCGTCGCATTCGGTGAACAGGCGCCCGCCTATTTGCGGTCAATGAACTGGCTGGAAACGATTGGCCGGCCACCGACCTCTCCTCGCAGATCGGTATTGAAAGCCAACAATCTGGTCGCGATCAAGAGAGCCGTTCAGTCCGGTGTCGGCATCGCAATGTTGCCGGACTACATCATCGACAAGGCGACCAATCTCGTGCCGGTGCTGACCGAGTACGAGGACAAGGTTCCCTCGTTTGATACCTATTTCGTGTACCCTTCCGAATTGAAGAATACCGCTCGGATCAAGGCTTTCCGGGAATTTCTGCTGACCAATGCGGAGAACTGGGTCTACTGACCCAGTTCCTGCCTCTGGCGATTATCCGATCAGAATTTCGAACTCATGAAAAACCGTTCCGTCCGGATAGGCGACCATATCAAGTTGCCTCAAGTCGATTGCACGGTTATTTGCACCAAACAACCTGACACCCTGGCCAAGCACTATCGGCGCCCTTTTGAGCCGTAATCTGTCGATCAGCTTCAGCTCCAGCAAAGACGCCGCCAGCGTACCACCGCCGCACAAGTAAATCGGCCCGTCGGCTTGCCCTTTCAATCTGCGCAATAAAGCTTCCGTATCACTTCGAACCAGTTGAACGTCAGCATCGTCCGGCAACTCGAGGCTCGATGAGAGCACATAGGACAGCATTCCCGGATACGGATTTGCTCCGGCAGGTAAGCCAAAGCGATAACCGAATTCATAAGTCCGGCGCCCCATCAGGCAAACGGCATAGCTTTCAAGGCGCTTTCGATAAGCGTCAACAATTGGACCTTCGTGAGGGAAACGGCTTACGTCTTCATCGTTGCCGCAAATAAATCCGTCTAGCGACACGGCGACATCATAAACGATCGGTTGCATGGAACCTCCAGCAAAAAACAAGGATCTTGGTGATTTAATCTGGTCCAAGAGCTTATTTGTTCACTGGTGGGGCACTCCTGATCGAACGAAGAACAACTTGAGGTGACACGCGGCCACGGTCTGCATCATACGTAGATCAGGCCGGATTTCCACCTCAAATATGCAATCAGCCGGACTACGCGCGGCCTTTGATAGGCCGCACATATTCAGGTTTGCAGCCTTATTCCCGATTCCCCAACAGTCTGTCACCGATTTCAGCAAGAATTCGGGGCAGTTCATCGAAGGCATAAGGTTTGTAAACACGTTCCAGCCGCTGGTGAAATTCTCGTCCCCACGGTCCGATATTCACCATTGGACAACGCATTGCGGTCTCATTGGGACGGTCGATCAGCCATGCCGGAGGTGTGTTGTCCGCCACGACGCTGGAAGTGGCCTTGCCCGGTTGCCCGAAGAAGCTCATGTCGGAGATCCCTTCGAAATAAGGCCGCCATTTCACCCGGCGGGAACGCTCGGCCTCATAACCTGAAAGTGTCTCGGATATCGCGTTGTGAAGCGCCGCATCATCGGCGTGTTCAAGATCCAGACGTGTTGCCGGATAATGAAGGCTTGCAAATCCCACGATCACAACAGGCCCTGACACATGCGCTTGGGCAACGAGCCAGTTTGTCAGTTCGCGGCTGACGGAAAGCGGATTGTCGATGGCCTGCAATTCGTGCTGTTTGGCCTCCAGCGCACCCTGAAATCGGTCTCCCAACCGCCGGGAAGCTTCCCGTTTCAGCTCCGCATAGGTCATAATGCGAGCTTCCGCTGTATCAGGCCAATCCGTCCCACCCGACCTTTTCACGTAGCTTCTGGCGTTGTCCGCAATCCGTGCGACGGCAGATTGAACCGCAGAACCAACTTCCGCCTGGAACCGCTTGAACAACTCCTCAGGGGACCAGGAGTGATAAAGCCAGTTGAAGGCAAGCCAGGTCCGTTCCGGTGTCGTGACTTCATAGACGTCACGCAAGTCCCGCGCCTCGAGACAAATGGGCGGCGGCGAAATCGCTTCGGGCGTGTGGTCCGATAATTCCGCGTTTGCCTCGACACGCCTGATGACTTCAGCCGCAATAAGCTGCGCACTGACGCCTTCATACGGGTAGCTGGCATGCGAACTCTGGCCGATGACAAGTGCAAACGGCATTAGCTTGCCGATTGTTCCGGCGTAAGCCGCGCGCCCTTCGCTGCCGTCGCCCTGATCGGACGTCACGTCCATGTTGATCGCGCCGACAGGATCCAGCTGCAACTCATCCATCAATTGCGGCATCCAGTCACGCAGCGCCCGCATGCCCCGGCTATCTCTTTCCTCATCAGGACTGCAGCACAAAACAAGATTGCCTTGCCGGTCCTCCTGGTTTGCAAACCGCTCCAGCACCGCAATCCCGGCGGCAAGACCGCTCTTCATATCGAGCATTCCGCGTCCGGGCAGAAAGTCTCCACTTTTCAGATCGCGCAGAGCCTTGTCTTCCTGATCACTCAGTGCACGCGAAGAAAGGTCGGAAATCAGTGCCTCGTTGAGCGTGTAAGGCTCGCGGGAAAGATCTTTGAGATCGTGATAGTTTTCGATTGAAACTGTATCGTAGTGGCCTGCCAGCAACAGAGAATTGCGCCCCGCCCCCCGGACGACGGCTACCACATTCTGAGCCTTCGAACTGCCAAGGCCATCAGCAACCCGGATATCTGTGGGATTTTCCCTGAAATATGGAATTTCCATCAGGATATCGACCAGACCTTGCGCAAAGTTTTCCTCGTCAGCGGTGCCGGTTTCACTAGGAATGCGCACAAGCCTGCATGCCAGATCCTCGACACGATCGGCCGGTTGCCACTCGTTTGAACTCCGGATCTGCGATTCCGGTCGATGATTTCCAGATGTCATGCGTTTCACTTTCGAACTCGAGAAGCCAGTCATGAAACTCTCGCTCATGGCAATGTTAGAAAAAACGCAAAAAACTGACAAAAAATATCAACACATGACTAAAATGTCAGAGTGACCTTCAAAATAATCAAAACGGGAGGCGAAATGGACGACCTGGATCGCAGACTGATCGCGGAACTGCGCATCAACAGCCGCGCGTCATTGCCAAAACTTGCTGACGTTCTGAACGTTGCCAGAGGAACCGTGCAAACCCGTCTTGACCGGTTGATCGCCAACGGAACGATCAAGAGTTTCACCATCCGTGTCAGCGATGAACTGCCTGAGAACATGTTGCGGGCGGTCATGTTGATCGAACTGGGAGGGCGAAACATCAAGGCGGCGATCGCGGCAATCAAGCGCATTCCCGGTGTGGCTTCTCTTTCCAACACCAACGGAGTGTGGGACATCGTTGCCGAAATAGAGGTCCCGAACATCGTGGAAATGAACAGGGTAATTTCTGAAATCCGCCTCAAGGATGGCGTCGCAAAGTCGGAGACCTTCATGCTTCTTGGACCGGCCTAGTTCCTGACCTATTTGGAAGCAAAACCTCGCAATTTTTCTCGGCACCGAAGCGGTGAAACTGCAGAAATCTGCGGTAATTCAATTTATTTTTCAGGGAAAATACGTCTGAAAGCCAGATTGGCCGAACAATTAATTTATTAAAATACAATGACTTAAATGGAATGTAACAGCAATTAGACACAGAATTGCAAAAATTGCATAGCAGGTCTGCACCACTGCCTCTTGTTTATGCAGCTTGTGCACTGCATATAAGCATCACTGTTGGTCAAGCGGACGTCACGTCCTCCTCCCAGTGATGTCCTGACCAGCTGTTCCCCTCTGGAAGGTGATTCCACTGTATTCAGTGAATCAATTCAAACTGCCGGGTCCTTAAGACCCGGCATTTTTTTTGCCTGCTTACCAAATCAGTGCGCCAATCAATCACATGAACAAGAGCTCGCCGGTCATGTTCTTGTAGATCCCGGCCACCTGCTCTTCATAACCGTTGTAGAGAAGCGTATCGCGGCGCTCGTCCGTTCCAAGCAGTTTTTCACTCGCCTGCGGCCAGCGACGGTGTGGCACGGACGGGTTCACATTGGCCCAGAAACCATATTCCTTCGGCTGGATTTCTTCCCAGAAGCTTACCGGGCGCTGATCTGTGAATGAGATCCGAACAACGGACTTGATCGACTTGAAGCCATATTTCCAGGGGGTCACAAGCCGGATCGGCGCACCGAACTGCTTGGCCAGCGGTTTGCCATAGACGCCGGTCGCCATGAAGGCCAGTTCGTTTGTCGCCTCTTCCAGCGTCAGACCTTCCACATAGGGCCAAGGGTACCAGCTTTGCTTCTGTCCGCTTGCAACGGACGGGTCGAGGAATGTTTCAAATCGCAGATATTTTGCGCCTGTCTGCGGTCCGGCAAGCTTCACCAGCTCCGCAAGCGGGAACCCTGACCACGGAACTGCCATCGACCAGGCTTCCACGCAGCGGTGACGGTAAAGGCGTTCCTCTAACGGCATTTTGGAGAGCAGCGTATCGATATCGACGATCTGAGGATTATCGATCAGACCGTCCAGCGTGACTGTCCAGGGCCGGATTTCCAGCTTTTGTGCTGCCGGCCAGATCTGTTTGTGGGAACCGAACTCATAAAAATTGTTGTATTTCGACGCGACTTCTTCAGAGGTCAGATCCCGGTCAAGCGTAAAAGAGGCATTCCTTTTGACCGGGTACAGGCCAGCACTCGGATCTTCTTCCGCAAACGCAGGACGGATGCCCAAACCGGTTCCCAGCAACGCACCGCCTCCGGCGAGACCTGCCAGAAGCTGGCGGCGGTTCAAAAACACGCTTTCCGGTGTTGCCTCACGCTCTGGAAGGGCCCAACTGCGTTTCTTGATGATGTTCATTCACAAAACTCCCGTTTGCCGAAGAGAGAACCGGAATCGCTCTTCAATGGCAAATAACGCCCTGGTGACCGGAGGTGGGAAACATGTGATTGGAACACCAATTGCGCGGCCTTGATCAACACATGGCAACCAACCTGTGAGCACGTCAAGCAGCGACTCAGGTTTTTTGGCTTTCCATTTTCAGAACAGGCAAAGGGTAGAAGTCGTCGCTGCACAAAAAAGAGGGGCCGTAGCCCCTCTCCAACTGGTACTTGTCTTTGCAAATCATGCAGCCTGCTTGCCCGACTTCTGCAATGCCTGATCGGCGGCTTTGCCCGACAGTTCGGCCATATGATCGAACTCGGTCGTGTAGCTGGCAACACCCGCCGTCGCAGAGCGCAGTTCGATGATCAGATCGCCGATTTCCGCCTCCGGCATCAGGGCCTGCACCTCGTCCCAGCCCGGCCAGTTCGGTCTGGCATCAAAGCCGAGCAGTTGCCCACGCCTTGCCGACACAATGGCATTGACCTTTGCCGTCGCATCATTGGGACAGGAGATAACGACTTTGTGGATCGGTTCCAGAAGCACCGGTTTGCAGTCCGGCAGGCCGTCACGGATCGCTAGGATACCGGCCATCTTGAAGGCTTGGTCTGAACTGTCGACCGAGTGATAGGAGCCGTCCGTCAGGCAGACGGAAATATCGACGACCGGGAAACCGAAATTGCCCTTGCCCAAGGCTTCCATCACACCGTCCTTGACGGAGGGAATGTATTGCTTGGGCACAACACCTCCGGTGATCGTATCGGTGAATTGAAGTCCTTCACCGCGTGGAAGCGGTGCGATTTCCAGAACCACGTCCCCGAACTGCCCGTGGCCACCCGACTGCTTCTTGTGCCGTCCGCGCACCTTGGTCTTTGTCCGGATTGTTTCGGAATAGGGAACATGCGGCGTGTGAGCGGCAACGTTGAGGCCGTATTTTCCGGCCAGCCGTTCCTGCGCCACGCGCAGGTGCATCTCACCCTGCCCGGCCAGAAGCGTTTCTGCGGTTGTCTGGTTCTGACTGATGGTCAGGGAAGGATCTTCCTCTATCAGCTTCGCCAGGGCAGCAGACAGCCGGACTTCATCCTTGCGTTCCGCGGCCGCAATTGCGGTTGCAAGCACCGGACTGCGCTTGTCCGCATCTTGCAGATTTGTCAGTTCGCCCTGATCCAGGCTGAGCAGATCTCCAGTCTTCACGTCATCAAGCCTGCCAAGCGCCACGAGGTCCCCCTTGCCGGCTGTGGCTATTTTGCTGGCAGTTTGTCCGAAGACCGAAAACAGTCCTGAAACCTTTACTTCATCCCCACCATTCAGGAACAGGCTGTCGCCATCCGACACCTGGCCGTCCAGGACACGTGCAACGGAAAGCTTGCCGCCATGCTGGGTATGAAGCGTTTTGAGGACCTGCAACACAGCTCGCTGTTCGGTATCCATAACCCGCCGCGACAGCAGGTCGACACCCGGAGTTTCATGCCGCAATGCCTTCAACAGCCGGCTGACTCCGTTACCGTGTTCCGCAGAACCGAAGAAAACCGGACAGATCAGACCGTCCTGCATTTCATTCACCAGGTCGGCGAATACCTGGTCGCGGTCGGGCGCGATATCTTCCAGAAGCGCTTCCATCAGATCGTCGTCGTGATCGGCAAGATGCTCAAGCATCGTAAACCGGGCCTCATGCTCACGCGTGCGGTCCTCGTCCGACATGTCGATCTGAGTACTTGGTTCCTTTTCATGATAGACATGCGCCCGCTCGAGCGCGAGGTCGATGAAACCGGTCGCCTGACCGTCTTCCCAAATCGGAATCTGCCGCAGCACCAGCGGCACCGAGGATGCAGGCTGCAACACATTCAGCACATCGTGTACCCGGCGAGTGCTCTTATCGATCTTGTTCAAAAACAAAACCCGCGGAATAGCGCGGGCTTCAAGAGCTTTCAGGATAAGCTGCAAGGCTGGAACCTTGCGCTCGTCGTCCTCGGCGACAACGACAGCCAGATCCGCTCCGCTCAGCGCTCCGTCCATTTCGCTCAAGAATTCAACCGATCCCGGACAATCGACAAATATGAACCGATCACCCAGATATTCGGCGTCCGCAATGTTGACCTCGACGCTCATCCCGTGAGCGCGGGCCTCCGGCGAGGCATCGCCCACCGTATTTCCGTCTGAAACGCTTCCTTGACGGGCCACTTTGTCCGTTCGCGCCAGCACGGCCTCCAAGAGGCTTGTCTTGCCGCTGCCGAACGGACCAACGAGGGCGATACAGCGCGGCGTGCTGCCGGCAGTGGATCCCTTTCCGTTTGTACTGATTGCCATAGTGTGTCTCCCGTGTGCTCGAGGAAATCCTCGTAACAACGCGGCACGGCCGGCGATGAAGGACGCGGGCCCGCCGCGTCTCGCCCGGATGGGATCGAAGGCCAATAAAACCCAGTACTTATCAGCACCAAGCCCCAATTCCATGGCACATCGACCTGGGGCGGTATTCCATCGTCGCGCCGATTGCAGGCCAAAGGCAAGGGATTCTTTTGTCGCAGCGCAACAACAAATGACGCCCGACCGGTACAGGCCGATGACCGTCAGGCTGGGGTGGCCTTGTCAGTTGCCCTCATCAGCACTTTCGCCAATGCTGGAAGTCCGGCATTTTAAAGAGGAAATGTTCTCGTTGCCGCACACCGATGACTTGTGACAACTGGCTCCCTATATTTGTTTCAGGATCCGGTTGCAGTTTTGAAAAGGAGGAAGCCATGAGCTTCCGTAAATTTCTCTGGGCAGCAGCCCTTTCAGTCGTTCTGACAGGTTCTGCCCTGGCTCAGAACAATCAATTGCGCGGACTTTCGCAGTCGACACCCAACAATCTGCCCTCGGCACAGCAACAGCTCAATCAAAGCCTGAACAATCAGCAGTCGGGTTTCTCGACCCGACAGCAGATCGACAGTGCAAACAGGCTGAACCATACAAATCAGATCAACAGGCTGAACACCCGTCCCAGCACGACGACCACGCCTTGTGCTGGAGCCAATAGCGGGTGTCAGAACGCGCAGTAACGCCAACTGCAGTCAGCCGATTTTCGCCTGGACAAACCTACAAACAAAATGCCCTCCGCCGTTTCGCAGCGAAGGGGGCTGATGGAACTTAAGACGTCGGAACCTAGTTGATGCGCTCCAGCGTCAGTTTGCTGACGCCAACCGTCAGGTTGGTGCCGGTCTGGCTTTCCAGGCTGAACGGGTTCAAGGCGATGGACCGATCAAAACCACCGAGCAAGGCATTTGCCTTGATCCCCGCACCCAGGCTCGCTCCGGCGGTCACACCACCATAGGTTCCTGCAAGCAATCCGGGCTTACGATTGGCCGACGGTGCCAGAACACCCCAGACAAGCGTTGCTTCCTTGGTCTTGCCGATATCGAGACCGTAGTCCCTGACTTCGCCCTTGTAGTGCTCGACGGCTCCGCCATCGACTGGTTTGAAGCTGCATCCAAGCGCTGCGGAAGAACCGACAATGAAGTTGTGCTCCCCTTCCACCAGGCAGCTCAGGGTTCCGATTTCAACTTTGGGACTGTTTTCGCTTGCGAAAGCAGATCCGGTCGCAAACAGAACTGCGGTGGCAAGTGCCGTGCTCAGAAAACGCATTTTGAAAATCTCCATATCAAGAGCGTAGGTCCGCACCCTAACAAGGTATGCGAGCAAAACCGTGATATGCATGCATCGCGTCAAAATCTGGGCAACGATCCCGGAATTGGATCTGGTTGCAAGCTCAAGCGGCTGGATCAGCCATTTGCGGTTCAGTGGCCACCAGTCCGCCGATTACAAGCCCGCGCTCCGAATGGCCTCTATCCACCCAACGCGCCAGAAGATAGCGTCGACCGCCAATCAGCAGGGTCAAGGTTGCAACCACAGGCACGAGACTGTTTGCAGGACTTGCAAGAACCCACCCCGCACCAAGTGCTGATACTACCAGCATCATCAGGGAATAACGCCGCTGCCGCGAACGGGACATGTTCGGAAGTCCCGCAAATCCGCCATTGGCAAAAAGGGTCTGTAAGACACCAACGAACAGAACCGTGACAAGCACACCGCCATGAGAATAGGTGACGAGCACTTTCGCAAATGCCGGATCTCCGAAGCGGAACAGGCTCACGATAATCGGAGTTGCCAGGAGAATATGAATATTGACCCCAAGAAGCACGGGATGCATTCGGGATTTCAAATGGAAAAACGCACCAAAAACAAACAGCGCCAACCCCGATCCGACCCAGCCAGCCAATTCCAGATCACCCCATTGGCGCCACAGCAAAATGAAAGCGATTGAAGGCAAGCCCTCGAGCAAATCGGTGAACCATTGTTTTTGCTGAGATCTTTCCATGCTCTGCTCCCGAAATTCATGACAGACGGTCAAAATCACATTGGCCATGCTGAAAACATGGCAATCACATCTTCATCCGACAGAAAAGCAACCCCGGCACTTCCCTGACCGGCGAGCCAGAACCAGAGCGATGCAATCTGCGGACAAGTTGCTTGTGGTCAGCAGCCTAAAGCATTTCGTCAAAAACTGAATCGCCTATCGCCTCCTGAAATCAAGGATTTCGCCGAGACGGGGAATGCTCTTTGTTTCAAGGCCTCCACCAAGCACCAGAGACACACACACACGAAAAAGGGCGGCCAAGGCCGCCCTTCCGAATACCTGACCTGTTGCCAGATCCTTACTTCAGATTGCCGCAGAAACGCTGAATGCGCGTGCAGGCCTCTTCCAGCGCCTCGGTCGAAGTGGCGTAAGAGATACGGAAGTTCGGCCCAAGTCCGAATGCCGAGCCGTGCACCACCGCAACGCCTTCTGTTTCCAGGAGTTCCGTGACAAAGTCCGCGTCAGTTTCGATGACCTTGCCGGACGGTGCCGTCTTGCCAATTGTTCCGGCACAGGACGGGAACACGTAAAAAGCACCTTCCGGAACCGGACAGCTGATGCCATTGGCCTGATTAAGCATGGAAACGACTAGGTCGCGACGTCCCTTGAAGATCTCGTTGTTGGCCGGAATGAAGTCCTGGGTACCGTTCAACGCTTCGACAGCCGCCCACTGGGCAATGGAACACGGGTTCGACGTCGATTGCGACTGGACCTTGGCCATTGCCTTGATCAGGTCGGTCGGGCCACCTGCGTATCCAATACGCCAACCGGTCATGGAATAAGCTTTGGAAACACCGTTGACCGTCAGCGTACGATCGAGAAGAGCAGGCTCAACCTGAGCCGGCGTGGTGAACTTGAAGTCGTCATAGACGAGGTGCTCATACATGTCGTCGGTCATGACCCAGACATGCGGATGCTTCATCAGAACATCCGTAAGCGCCTTCAGCTCCTCTTCCGTGTAGGCAGCGCCAGAGGGGTTGGAAGGCGAGTTGAAGATCAGCCATTTTGTGCGCGAGGTGATCGCCGCATCGAGCGCGTCAGGGGTAATCTTGAACGTGGACTTGTCGGCTTCAACAATGACCGGCTCGCCACCGGCAAGTAGAACCATGTCCGGATAGCTCACCCAGTAGGGTGTCGGAATGATGACCTCGTCGCCCGGGTTGAGCGTCGCGATGAGAGCATTATAGAGCACCTGCTTGCCACCGGTGCCTACCGTGATCTGGTTGGTTTCGTAAGTGAGCCCGTTTTCCCGTTTGAACTTCTCGACGATCGCAGCTTTCAGCTCAGGAATACCGTCCACCGCGGTGTACTTGGTCTTGCCTTCGTTGATGGCCTTGATCGCGGCCGCCTTGATGTTCTCCGGCGTATCGAAATCCGGCTCGCCAGCGCCCAGACCGATCACGTCGCGGCCTGCGGCTTTCAGCTCGCGTGCCTTGTTGGTGACAGCGATGGTCGCAGAAGGTTGTACACGCGCCAATGCGTCAGCAAGAAAGCCCATAATGTCCTCCAGAGGGAAACGGGAATAACAGCGCGCGGACCCTAGAACCGTGTGCCCGCGAAGACAAGTCCAAATCAGGCGTCATTGGAGCCGGCAAAGCAGTTTTTCAGCTCCACTCGACACTAAATCGTTCCAACAGGCTCCCCTACGGCAGGGGCTGACGCGAGCGTTAGCTGCGTGTTTCCAGAATCAGCTTCGGTTCGTTCTGATCTTCATCGATAAGACTGCACTTGAAACGCTTCTTCTTGGTCTGCCCGTTCAGAACGTTCACGGGTACGGACAAGGGCACGTCCGAGTTCTGCTTTGCCGCACCGAGCAACGAGGAATAGTTGTTCGGGTGCAGAAGCATTTCGGTGATCGGCCGGCTGTCCAGAGCCTCCGACGTCAAATGATAGGTCTTCATCGCGGCCTTGTTGGCGGCAATGATCATTCTGGATTTCACATTTACCACCAGGATCGGCGCACTGCAGATCTCGAACACTTTCGCAAAATCCACATCTCCACCGACATGGCCTGCGGAGAACAGCACGCCGCCAACCGTTCCGCCAATGCGGAAATACATGGCGTCATAGTTGAGATCCAGACTGTCATTTGATGCCAGCAGAAACTTGCCGCGCCCCGTGGCACTCGCGCGCCGCGTCAGGGCTGCCAGGGTCAAAGACACGATTGTCCGTCCGACCCGGTTTTGAATATGTGCAATGTTCCTGCCGATGATCAGCCGGGAATCTTCAATCTGAAAGCTCTTGACGAACCCGTCACTGGCAAAGCGCACATAGCCGAAATTGTCGACAAGCAGAACCACCCTGGTCGAGGACGCAACGAAGTGCTGCAGGATCGGGGCAAGACCCAAAACGATCCGACCGGGATTTTCATCATCTTCACCGATTGACGGAAAACAGATCGCGAGAATGCGTCCGTCAGGCAACTCATAGCGATAAGCCACGATCGGCACACCCGGGATCCGATGATCCGGCCCGCCGCCAACATCAAACGGCCCGGCCTTGCCTTCCCTTATGGCGCCTTGCACCAGCCGCAGGACGGTTTTTCTGTCCTCGGGCGAAAGATGCCGCAAGGCCTCATTGTGCGGCGCTTCCTGAAGATCCTTGACTTCGCTGTTGAAACTCTGAGAACCGACCTCATGCCACAGGATGGTTTTGCGGCTGATATCCGCGATAAAAAACTGCAATCCGGCCAAAGACAGGGCAGGACCGTCATCATCGGGTTTCCGCGCATCCTTTGTAGGCGTCACAGGGTTCTGTGGCTTTGCGGCCACGGCGCTCTGCTCTGCGTTGAGTGTCATTCCGTAATTGACCTGTAATTGCCGATTTCTCACTTTTCACGAGTATCACCAGCAAAAGCAAACAAACACTAAAACAACACTGTAAAAACTTGAAAAATTAACACAAAAACCAAGATTAACGTCGCGTATTCTTGTGTTTACAAGAGCTTAATATTGCCATTTTTACCAAGCGGGAATCTTTCAAGCGCCGCAAAAGTGGCACCTGTCCTGTTGATATACCTGCCTCGAAATTGCCACAAAATCACTCGGTGAGAGCCAGATTGCCGACTGCCTGACGGCGCATTTAAAGCTTCTAATATGGGCCTCTAAAGATGGAGGCACCTATGCAGTTTTTGAGTTCGGGCGTTTCATCTCAGACAACATCCCACACAAGCTTCCCACCGGTTTTGCTGTTCATGCTGGCTGCGGGCCTTTTGATGGTGATGAGCCTTGCGCTTGTACCTGCTCTGGTCCTGCCGCTGGTTGCCTTTGTCGCGATGGTATGGGTAACCCGGCTGCTCGGTCTACGTCTCTACAGAGACCTTACACAGGCATCAAAAAGAGGCCGATAATAATCGGGTCTGCGCACTGCCGACCCTGCACAGCAGTTTAGAAGCAACTGGTATTTGCCATGGCGAACGATAACAAAACAAATCGTCGGAAGACGTCGGTGCACAAACGTGAGTTGCAGGAGGCCCGCCCTCTCCTGCAGGCAATCGCCGTTGGACTGTTGTTGGCCACGGGCCTGATGGCCGCTGCCGCAATGGCCAATCCCGAAGCTGAAAGACAATCAATACAGGAACCAGTCGTTCTGGAGGTTGACCCTAAATCCGAAAGAGCTTCGGGCACTCAAACGCCCTGATCAGGCGAAAGTTCCTCCCCCGGTCGAAACGCGTTTTTCACAATCGAGAGGAACGCACCCTTGATCGGCTGAAGCGTTTCGCAGCCGCGTCTGATCCGCGGGTGCGGAACGCTCTAGAGCACGTTCATGGCGATAAGCGCAACAACGATGTAACGACCCGTCTTTGCGATGGCCACCAGAACCAGAAACGGCCAGAACGGCTCCTTCAATACGCCCGCAGCCAATGTCAACGGGTCTCCAATGACCGGAGCCCAACTGAGCAAAAGGCTCCAGCGACCGTATCGGTGATACCACCTTGTGGCCTTTTCCAGCTTGTCTGCCCTGATCGGAAACCAGGACGCGTTGGAAAAACGCACCGCACCACGTCCAATCGCCCAATTCACGACCGAGCCAAGCGTGTTGCCGAGACTGGCGGCAAAAACCAGAAGAACCACGGGTTCGGTCTTCAGGTAGATCAGGCTGGAAAGTCCGAGTTCGGATTGCGCGGGCAGCAGGGTTGCCGCCAGGAACGAAATTCCGAAAAGACCCATCAGGGAACTGCTCATGAAGGTTGCTTCGGACGCCAAGGGTTGATCGAATAGAAGAACCGCCGGTTAATCCCAGTTGACCGTCAGCGTCAAGTCTCCCGGCACCTGTTCTCAAGTGCGTCCAACGTCTCTTTTTCCTTCGACAGGTCTCAGCTGCAGCTTTCCATAAACTCTGGGAAATCCAAAGCAATGCTGCTTCCAGCTCTGCCCATCCATCGGGTGGAGCCAATACGCGGTTGCAAACAGTTTGCCCGGAAAACCTTAGAGTTTCCCGGGCGTCTCAAGCAGAAAGGTCTGTGGTATGAATGTTGCGATGGGGCCTGTAGGGTTTCCGACTAAGCTGCGCAGGCGGCCGAGTTACGGAAAATTGCGCTGTTGGCCGCGACGATCGCAACCGCATTCATTCTGTTCTTGGCGCCCAATCGCGTAATGGCGTTGCGGATGTGCACTTTCACGGTCGCCGTTGATACGTCCAGCTCATAAGCGATCTGCTTGTTCACCTTGCCTTCGGCCAGCATCAGCATGATTTCCAGCTGGCGCGGCGTCATGCGTTCGCTCAGGTTGATGGGCCAAAGGATATTGCGAGCGATTGGCTTGTTCTGTCCAGTCGGGGTGGTGCTGGTGTCTAGGGCAAAATGAGCAGTCATCACGCTGTTCCTGTCCTTCAAGGTCCGTCGTTGGTGAAGGGACTGTTCACCAAAGAGCTTATATTGTAAAATGTAAAAATGCAGACTGCATAATGCTAAAAATTTGCAATTTGACGATTTAGGACACGTCGTGAGCAAGAAACTCTATTCCGGTCACACCCTCAAACAGATCCGGTCCGACTTCGATTTGTCGCAGACGGAGTTCGCCAAAAAAATCGGCCTTTCAACGGCTTACGTCAACCAGATCGAAAACAACAACCGCCCGGTTACTGCCTCCGTCCTGCTGACGATCAACCGGATATTCGGTGTCGATCTGGCCGCCTTCGAGAAGAACGACCTGGACCGGGTCGTCCAAGATCTGCAGGAAGTTTTTGCAGACACGCAATTTCACAGCTCGTCCGTCAGCAGGCAGGAAATACAGGAACTGGTCACCCGCGCCCCAGGAATCACCAAGGTAATCATGGACCTTTACGGAGCCCTCAGGAACTACCATGACCGGGATGCGATTGAAGACGAACTCGTTCATACCGGAGGTGCGGAGGAAAGCGGGTCGGGCATTCGCATGTCCGCCTATGATGAAGTTCGGGACTACTTCCACTACACAGACAACTATGTCGATTCACTAGACAGGGCCGCGGAGAAGCTCGCCTACGAAATCAGCTTGCACAACTGTCCAAGCAAATTCGACAGGCTGACCGGCTGGTTGAAAAAGAAGTTCGACATCGCTGTCGAACAGCATCCCGACTACAGCGGCACGCTGATCCGGCAGGAGGATTACACCCGGAAAATCTCCGTCTATCGCGCCTCCCCTCAATCAACCAAGAATTTTCTGCTCGGGTCGGTGATCGCCGAGCTTTGTGTGAAGGATCTCATTTCAGAGGAAGTCAAGCGCGCCAAGTTCAAAACGAGGTCAGCGGAAAGTATCGCCCGACTGGCATTGCGCAATTACTTTTCCGGCGCTCTGCTCCTTCCTTACGATGATTTCCTGCGCGCAGCGGCCAAGTGCCGACATGACATCCAGCTGCTTTCAAACACGATGGATGCCAGCATAGAGACCATCTGCCATCGCCTGTCGACTTTGCAGCGCCCCGGGGCAAACGGACTGCCATTTTACTTCGTCAAAATCGACCGCGCCGGCAATGTGGTCAAAAGGCACAGTGCCACACGCTTCCAGTTCGCCCGCTTCGGCGGCTCCTGCCCGCGCTGGAACGTGCACCAGGCCTTTGAGCAGAACTCCAACAAATTCACTGCGCAGGTGGCACAGATGCCCGACGGGGTTCAGTATCTGTGCATTGCCACCAGCATCACCAAGCACCAGGCCGACTACAGCACCGGCGAACGTCGCTACGCACTCGGCATCGGCTGTGAAGTCAAATATGCCGACGCCATCGTCTATGCAGACGGTCTGGCGGTCGATGAGGTATCAGAGCCCGAACCGATTGGCGTGAATTGCCGTATCTGTTCCAGGGACAATTGCGAACAGCGCGCCTTCCCGGCGATCGACAAGGAACCTTTCATCGACCCCGGCCAACGCGGGATCGTGCCCTATCGGGTCAAAACAACGGACTAGGCCAACGCACCAGCAGACTCTCGCAAGAGTTCCATAAACCGGCGATGCATCGACGTCGGCCTCCAGCCAACCCGTGTGGTGATGCCGATCGGGCGCTCGGTGTCTGGAAGATCGAAAGGAACCCGGATAACCTGACCGTTGTCGACATCATCCTGCATCTGGTGGACTGAAATGAGCGCCAGACGGTCACTCCCTCTGAGCACTCCTCTCAAGAGAATAAGCGAGCCCGTATCAACCACATGCTTGGGCGGCTCCCTGCCCGCCTTTCTGAACAAGGTATCGAAGTGACTTCGTGTTGGCGTCCCACTCCTGGGTACGATCCAGGGGAAGGTAGCGAGGTCATCGATCGTGACGTCAAGGCGGCCGGCAAGCGGATGTCCCGTTCTGGCAAAAACTCCCAGGTAATCCGTGAAAAGAGCTTTCTGTTCCACATCGTCAATGGGTGACGGAAAACGCAGCGCGCCGATCATGAGATCGATCTCGCCGTGGCGAAGACCGTGAAGAAGATCATCGTAGGGTCCGTCAACCACACTTATCTGAACCGAGGGATGTGCGGCAGTCAGGGTGTTGATCGCTTGAGGAAGCACCCGGCTGCGCGCCAAAGGCAGACTACCGACGACAATACGTGTGGTTTCCAAACCCCTGGTCGCATCAATTTCCTCGAACGCACTCCTCAGCTCCGCATAGGCGAGTTTGGAGTACTGGGCGAGCACCTTTGCAGCATCAGTGAGATCAATGCCCTGTCTGGAAGTGACAAAGAGCGTCAATCCCGTCGCGGCTTCCAGATCCCGGGCGACACGATGCAACGAGGGCTGTGATACGCCGATATGGCGTGCGGCTAGGGAGAAGTTGCCGGAGTGCTCGACTGCCAGCAGCGCCCTTAACTGGGTACTGGTGACAAGCTGATCGAGTTTTCCATATCCAGCCGCACCACTCCGCGCCTGTTTCCTGAAGGCAAGTGCGCACCCTTCACCAATCAGATCGAGTGCCCGGTGGGCGCGTTCCTGAAGCAGCCCCCCAGCCTCCGTCACAAACATTCCTTTGCTCCGGCGGTCGAACAGCTTTTGCTGAAAAGTTGCTTCGAGTTTGGCAATCGCCTGCGTGATGGCCGGTTGTGAAAGATTAACCGCAGCGGCTGCAGCGGAAACGCCTCGCCCTCTCGCCACTTCAAGGAAAATCCGAACGTGCCGCAGGTTAAGAAGTTCGCGTTCCCTTGTCATGCCTCACTCGCTCGATTTCGTAGCTATAGTATTTTCTTATCGAAAGCGCCGTCAATTGAAATGGTCTTTTGCCTTCATCTGAGAAAGGATCGGGCCCAAGAAAAAGCACAAGGAGGCCCCATGCAGGATCGAAAAACAGCGCTCGTGATCAGTGCACATGCTGCTGACTTTGTCTGGCGCTGCGGCGGAGCAATAGCCCTTCACCAAGAGCTTGGCTATGAGGTCACCGTTGTGTGTCTCTCCTACGGAGAACGCGGCGAAAGTGCCAGGCTCTGGAAAGAGCCGGGCATGAGCCTGGACAAGGTAAAGACCGCCCGCCGGTGCGAAGCGGAAAGCGCCGCGGAAGCACTCAACGTTCATGACATTCAATTCATGGACCTTGGGGACTATCCGCTTCACGTGGATGCGGAAGCAAGAAACAAGCTGGTCGACACTGTTCGAAATGTTCAGCCGGATTTCATGCTCAGTCACTCCAAATACGATCCTTACAATACCGACCACATGTATGCGACGCAGATCGCGATGGAGGTTCGCATGATCGCCCAGGCCTGGGGTCACAAACCGGGCGACAAGGTTCTGGGGGCACCGCAACTTTATCTGTTCGAGCCCCATCAGACAGAACAGATGGGTTGGGTTCCAAATGTTTTTCTCGACATCACTGAGGTCTGGGACAACAAGCGGGCCGCCATCGAATGCATGGAAGGCCAGCATCATCTGTGGGCCTACTACACCAATGTTGCAGAAAACCGGGCGAACCATTTCCGTCGAAATTCCGGCGGTCAGGCCGGCGGCCGACCGGCCAAGTATGCGGAAGGCTTCCAGGCGGTCTATCCCCGCTGCGTCGACCGGCTTTAGCTCGCGATTTCACGCCGAATTCCAGGCCCAGGTCCTGCCCAACACATGTTGCCGGACCACTAAGCAATTCCTACCCAGAGGAACCACCATGACCGAGTCCTGTTCCGACATTGCCCATCTGGCCCATGTCGAGGTTTTGACCGACAAATTCGAAGAAAGTCTAGACTTTTTCACCCGCGTCTATGGATTGACCCTGTCTGGCCTGGATGACACATCCGCCTATCTCAGAGCCTGGGACGACTATGAGTTTCATTCCCTGAAACTCACCCGCAGTGACAGAACCGGTGTCGGGCATGTCGCCTATCGGGTGTCATCCCCCGAAGCCCTGGAACGCAGGATAAAAGCGATCGAGACCAGCAAGTACACCGTCATCGGCTGGGTCGAGGGCGACATGGGGCATGGCCGTGCCTTTCGGTTCGAGGACCCGTTTGGTCACGTCTTTGAAATCTACTGGGGCACGGTCAAATATCGACCCGGCGAGACGGACACCCCGGCCCTCAAGAACAACGCCAGCCGGTTCCACGCGAGCGGTGCCTGCCCGCGTCGTCTGGACCATCTCAACCTCTTGTCGGACGATGTCTCCGAATTTCGGGATTTCATGATCACCTGCCTCGGCGCACGTGTGACTGAATACATTCAACTCGATAATGGCCGTCTGGGCGGTTGCTGGTTTACGGTCAACAACAAGACCTACGACCTGGCCTGCACCGAGGAACACGGCGGCGGGAATGGGCGGCTGCACCATGTCACTTATGCCACGGATCAGCGTGAGGACATTCTGCGCGCCGCCGACATTTTTCTTGAAAACGGCGTTTTCATTGAAACCGGTCCGCACAAGCATGCGGTCCAGGGCACGTTCTTTCTCTATGTATGGGAGCCTGCCGGCAATCGGGTGGAACTCGCCAATTCCGGCGCACGGTTGATCCTTGCTCCGGATTGGGAGCCGATCTGCTGGACGGAAGCCGACCGGAAGAAAGGTCAGGCGTGGGGGCTGAAGACAATCGAAAGTTTCCATACCCACGGCACCCCACCGGCCGGAGGTCGATGACATGGCGATCGTTGTCCAGAACATCGAGCGCGCGGCCCCCGTGATCATCTCATCACTGGCGAAGGTCGGAGTTGCGACAGTTCATGAAGCTCAAGGACGAAACGGATTGATGAACTCCAAGATCCGGCCAATCTGGCCGGGTGCAAGGATTGCCGGATCCGCCGTCACGATTTCCGCTCCACCGGGTGACAACTGGATGATCCACGTAGCAATCGAGCAGCTTCAGGACGGGGATATTCTGGTGCTCGCACCAACCGCGTCGTGCGACATGGGTTACTTCGGCGACCTTCTCGCGACCTCCGCCATGGCGCGAGGTTGCAAGGCGCTCGTCATCGATGCCGGTGTTCGGGATGTTGCCGACTTGAAGGACATGGGTTTCGCAGTCTGGTCTTCTGCCGTCTCGGCGCAGGGAACCGTCAAGGAAACGCTTGGCTCAGTCAATGTTCCGGTCACTTGTGCCGGAGCAATCGTTTATCCTGGTGACGTCATCGTCGCGGACGATGACGGGGTCTGTGTTGTGCCGCGTCAGGACGCCGCCACCGTTCTTTCCGCCGCCGAACAGCGGGCCACTCTGGAGGAAGAAAGGCGCAAACGGCTCGCCTCCGGTGAACTCGGGCTCGATATCTATGACATGCGCCCGCGCCTGCAGGCAAAGGGCCTCAGATATGTCTGAGACTGTGCATGGCGGCATTCCCTGCCTTTGGATGCGCGGGGGCACCTCCAAGGGCGTTTTTTTCAGCGCTGCTGATCTGCCGCACGACGAGAAAGCCCGCAATGCGTTGCTGCTCAGGATCATGGGATCTCCCGATCCCGTGCAGATCGACGGCATGGGCGGTGGAGATCCGCTCACTTCGAAGGTCGCGATCTTGTCCCCGTCCCCGAGACCGGATGCCGACATCGACTACCTGTTTCTGCAGGTCTATGTGGACCAGCCACTTGTGGTGGATACACAGGGTTGCGGCAATATTCTGGCAGCTGTCGGTCCGGCGGCTATCGAGCTTGGTCTTTTTCCTGCGCAGGCCACCGAAACCACATTGCGTATTCACATGGTGAACACCGGCGAAGTAGCCACTGCCAAAGTCCAAACGCCCGGCTTTATGGTTTCGTACGAGGGCTCTGCCTGCATCGATGGCGTGCCGGGCAATCACGCCCCCGTTCCGCTCATATTTGAAAATCTCGCCGGGTCCATGTGCGGGTCGCTTCTGCCAACGGGCAATGTGATCGATCAAATCGACGGGGTTGGTTGCACGCTGATCGACTATGGCATGCCCTGCGTCATTCTGAAGGCGGCAGACTTCGGTATCAGCGGCACGGAGAGCCGAGAGTATCTCGACTCCGATGCCGACCTGAAAACAAGGCTCGAGGCCATCCGACTGACTGCCGGCCGATTGATGGGCCTGGGGAATGTCCGGCAAAAGAGCATTCCCAAGATGATACTTGTCGCCCCTCCGGAAAACAGCGGCGTGATCTTGACCCGAAGCTTCATTCCACACCGGTGCCACGCCTCAATCGGCGTTTTCGCCGCCACAAGCGTTGCAGCTGCATGCCTTCTTGAAGGGTCCCCCGCCAACCTAGTGGTCAGGTTGCCTGAAAATGAAACCTTCAGTATCGAGCATCCGACCGGTGCGACGGACGTGCTTCTCACATTGCGGGAAGATCGATCTGTCGCATCCGCCGGAGTGCTGCGCACCGCACGAAAACTCATGAGCGGATGCGTATTTCCAGGGCCGGAAGTAATCTCCGGTTAGCTCGACAGCAAGCCCCGGAAGGCATCGCGGAGTTGATAAGAACCGCGCTGGCCTTCCAGGACATCCTGCAAATCGCCTTTTTCATCGAACAGCAGCAGAGTGACGTGCTGAACGCCATACCGGTTGGCGAAACTGCGTCCCTTCTGCGTTCTGATATTGGCAATCACATAGTCCAGCTCGCCTTCCTCGAACATCGCAAGTGCCTCACGCGTTTCCTTTTGCAATGCCCGGCACATGGAACATTGCGGATCGTGGATCTGCACGATGGTTGGCTTGCCATTGCCAACCCGTGTCAGGTCATGCTCATGCCTTGCACTCAGGACGTTTTGCGCAAAGACATAACCACTGCCGCCAACCAACGCGGCCCCGATGACCGCGTTGCGCGTCAATCGCAGGAAACGGCGACGGCCCTGATCTGCCTGTGCCTCGGCCTCAATCCGATTGTCGTGCTTTACTTTTCTTGTCTGGGCGCGGGGAGATCTCTTCTGCTTTTTCATGAAATCACCTGTCAAAATGTGTTGGCACACACCTGCGCTCGCTCACACCAAGAGAAATCGAGCGGCAGGTCCGGCTGAATTTCCGATAAGCGGTCAGGTCACCACGATGGAGGAACCGGATCGAACGCGGTCGTAAAGATCGATGACATCCTGATTGATCAACCTGACGCAGCCGGAGGACACCGCCTTGCCGATCGAGGCCGGTTCGTTTGTACCGTGCAGACGATAAAGAGTGTCGACATTGCCCTGGAAGATGTAGAGCGCCCGTGCACCGAGCGGATTGCCGAGACCAGGAGCCATGCCACCATTTTCGGCGCTGTAAGGCGCCAGTTCAGGTTGTCGGGCGATCATCTCGTCTGGCGGTGTCCAGGTTGGCCATGGCCGTTTCCAGGCGATGCGTGCGCGTCCGGACCACTCAAACCCTTGCCGGCCAAGACCCACTCCGTATCGCATGGCGGTCCCACTCGGCTCCACCAGATAAAGGTAGAACGAACTCGTATCGACCACCACGGTACCCGGCTCCTCATCCGTTCGATAAGCAACGCGCTGCCTTCTGAACTCAGGTGCCAGAACCCTCGGATCGATTGCCGGTAACGGGAATTCTTCTTGCGGGCGTGGGCCATAGTTCAACAGGAAGCTTGCATCGACCCTCGGCTGAACGGGCTCGGGTGTTGGCGGCGCTGTTGTCGAAGTTGTGCAGCCTGCCAGAGCCAGCGCAGCCGTACTGAAGGCCCCGGACAGGACCTGCCGGCGTGTCACGATTTTTTCCATCGAAGTCGTATCCAGATCGCCGGGTTAAATGACAACAACCACGGTTCCAAGCGGAACCCGATCATAGAGGTCGATGACGTGATCATTGATCATGCGGATACAGCCGTTTGAAACGGACCGGCCGATGGATTGCGGTTCGGTTGTACCGTGGATCCGGTACATGGTGTCCCGCCCCCCCTTGTACAGATAGAGCGCACGCGCACCCAGCGGATTGTTGATACCGCCGGCCACACCGTCGGCGTAACGCGCGTATTTGTGTGGTTCGCGCCGGATCATGTTCTTAGTCGGCGTCCAACGTGGCCACTCCGCCTTGCGATCGATGGTCGCGATGCCTTTGAACTTGCGCCCGGCCTTGCCGACACCGACGCCATAGCGCCGTGCCTGACCCCAGCCTTCCACCAGATAGAGAAAATGGTTGCGCGGATCGACCACAATCGTGCCCCGCCGATATTGCATCGGGAAATAAACACGTTGCGGCACGTATTGGGGATCGAGCCTGAAGTTTTTCTTGAATTTGGCGCTGTGATGCGCTTCCGCCTCGCCCGGACGCGCAAAAGCCAATGCGGCCGCGCTTCCAAGCAGCAAATGTCGTCTGGTTAACACCGTTAATCTCCTGAATTTTCAATAACTTTCAGGCAGACATCAAAGCCCGCCTTTCAAACGAAAAAAGTCAGGAATTCGGAGGTCTCGGCTCGAGACGCTCGGCAATCGAATTGCGATTGTGGGTCAATTTCCAATCGGGATGATCTTCATCCGTAAAAGGCACAAGCAAGGCTGTCGCAATAACGGCCTTGCACTCGGAAGACGATTTGCAATGAGTCGACTTCGTCTTGGCGGCTGGCTGTTCGCCGCAGCAATCAGGTTGCTGCAAATGCGCCATAGCCTGATCCATTGTCACGAAGACCGGCGCTTCGGCTCCCGTCAGCTCAATATCTCCCCGCGCCAGCGACTGATGCGCGCCAGCGAACAGAAATCCGACAATGAGCAGAATCCGAAACATGACAACAGGTTAAACAACGAAACTAACAATCCCTAAACACGGGGGATCACAGTCGTGTGAGGTGGCATGCCGCGAATTGCCTCGATCGCCTGTTGCGCAAACGGTTTTAGCGAAACTTTCACATGAGGCAACTCGGGCAAAGGCCGTCAGGAAATACGCTTTGTGCTCTTTCTGACCACGAGTTGCGGCTCAATTTGAACCTTGCTCGCTTCAGGCTGTTTGCCCTCCAGAAGGCTGAGGAGCAGCTGGGCGGCATGTTCGCCGACAGCCCGGCGGGGCTGGTGGATGGTCGTCAGGGGCGGAACGAAGTGCTCGGCGATATCGATATCGTCAAAGCCGACGACCGAGACTTCATCGGGCACGCGAACACCCGCTTCGTTCAGGGCCGATATGAAACCGAAGGCAGATCTGTCGCTGGCGCAGAACATCGCCGTCGGCCGCTCGTCCATATTCAGCCAGGCCTCGGCCGCCCGGGCACCGGCTGCAAGTGTGTAATCGCCATCGGCAATCCAGGCATCGTTCGGATCCAGACCGGCTGCCTCAAGCGTCGACTTGAACCCTTCGAGGCGATCCCTACCCGGCTTGTGTGTCAGAAGCCCGGTGATGTGACCGAACTTTCTGTGCCCAAACCGAAGGAGATGCGAAACGGCAAGTTCTGCGCCCAGCAGGTTGTTGACGACGGCGATTGGAACCGCCGGGTCATCGCTCCATTCACCTGCGGTGACGATCGGCGGCAGTTTGGGGTTTGCTTCCCTAATACCGGAGATCGAAAAATGCCCGTCGAGAATCACGATCCCGTCGCAGTTGTTCTTGCTGAAAAACTCCCCGATTCTGGGGCGAGACATGGTTGGCTTGCGCGTATCGGCAATCAGAACCTTCAGGTTCTTCTCTGCGCAAACGGTTTCAATCCCCTGCAAGATGTTCGAGAAATGCGAATTCCCGATGTCCGGAACCAGGGCAACAATTGCGCCCGTGTCCCGCCGACGCAGGTTTCTTGCAGCGTGATTGAGCACATACCCGGTTTTCTCTACCGCTTCTGCAACCCGATTGCGGGTCTTGATTGAAACGCGCTCAGGCGTCGACAGCGCGCGGCTAACCGTTGCGGTGGAAACCTTCGCCGCACGAGCGACATCCTGAACTGTAGGATTTGGTTTTTGGGAATCGGGCTTGGTCATTCTTTGATTATTGGTTGTTGTCGCTCTGACGTTGCGGTCCATTCTTCAAACATCGCTGCCAAAAAGCAATTCCGGTCAGCTTGTGACACGCAAGATAACGTTGGAGGAGCAGTTTGTCGTAGGTGGATGTGAAATCGGTACAGGCAAGAGCATGTAACTCATCTGAATGAAAGTCTGACCGCTAGCTTTCACCATTACAGCTTTGCCTTGTAGGCAAGCTCGGTAGCCTCCAGCGCCAGAAAGCGCACCACTCGAGCAATTGAGAGATTGCAACCCTTAGTTCATCGTTTTAGCTTGAGGCATGTTCCCTTGGGCTATTCTTTTTTGGTGTTCAGCTGCCGCATCTGTGATCTGGGCAGGAATTGTTTTTGCTAACATTCAGATCAGCGAAATTTACCACCCGATGTCGGTGCGTGGTGATCTACTGCATCCACTACGTCTGGCCGCCGCTTTCGCACCACTCATAATCGCAGCATGCTTGCTTACTTTGCGGATTCGATATTGCAGATTGAAGCCACGTATCTATTCATTTGGTGTGTCCCTGCTCGCCATTTTCGCAGTGCTGCCGTTACTTCCTTCTGTTAACAACAATTATCGCCAAGTTTACTGGCTGGACGACATAAAGCATGAAATTCCTTGGCAGTATGCACCTCATAACGGCAGCTCAGAACCCGGAGGCAAGTACTTCCTGATCAAGGTATCCGCCTCAAATTTGGTGCCCGCTTATGAAACGTCAATCCGAACAATCACAATCGGCAAGGCGCTTGGTTTCAACTACGGTGAAGGTGACGCAGTTCCAGACGAAATTTGCTCATTGAAGCCTTATGGGCAGGAATGCCAATGGAGGCGTGGAGACTTCGTTTATTCTGCCAGAGGCGACAACGATCTGTTTCCATCTGACATTTCCAACTTCACAAATTCGGTTACCGATCTTCTCAATGAGCTTGAAGCATCTTCACCATAAGAAGAAGATGACTTGATCCTATCAATGTTCCTCACGCCGGAATGTCAGGTCGACAGCAATTCTGTGCGCGCTGTCTGCAAGAACCGCGAGATCTCCAGACCGAGACTGGCTTCCATATCGATTTCCAGGTCCGAATCCTTTTCCAGCTTGTTTTTCAAGTCAGGGAGGGACCAGACAATGACCCGCGTCGGCTTTGTCGACTGGACAGTGACAGGCGCCTTGAATTGCGTGTCCTTGTTTAAAAAGGCGACGGCTCCAAGAAAGCGCCCCTCGCCGAGCGTGTCCACGTGCTTTCCGTTCATCTCAACGATCACTTCTCCCTCGATGATCAGCGACAGGTTCTCAACCGGTTGACCCTGTGTCAGCAAGGCGGTTGCTGCCGGCACTGCTGCGCGGTTTCCCATATGCAATAGCCTGAACGCTTCCCGCTCGCCCATATTGCGCAGCGCCAGCTGGTAAAGACGCTTTTCTTCAGCGCTGAAGGGCACGGGCCGACGATCAAGCAGCAAACGCACGATCCAAAAGATATTGATGGCAATGAAGACGGCGTTCCAGGTGATGGCCGCCCACAGTGGGTCGACCTGGAGGTAGTAGTACGGCAACAGCATCGTCGCGCCGACAACCGTCAGGATACGCAGCCAAAGGATGTCCCGGACCGAATAGGAGAACAGATAGATTACGTTGGCCACAGTGACCAAAGCGTCGAGCCCCAGCATGTCTTCACCTCATTCGAATGAGTATCAGCCGAATTCATCCTAAGGTGCAGATCGTTAAGGACAAGGCGGTCCCGCGGGCAGTGTTTCGAAGAGCTGAGACCGAGATGGTGTTGGTTGTCTTACGGCAAACTCCTCAAACCTGGAACAACGCCGGAACGCATATCCGTCATTACTCCGTCGGCAGTGGCAGATCATGCATTCTGAGGAAACTCAATTTGTCCCAGTAACCTCTCTGCTGAACGATCTTCCCGTCTATGACGTGAAAAAAGCCGCAACCTCTCAGGCCCAACGGATCCTTCCACTCCAGTATGGCCCACTCGCCCTCTTCAAAAATGTTTTCTACCAGGCAGGTCATATCGGCTTGCGCAAACTCGTTGGCGAACATCCGCATGATCGCTTCCCTGCCTTCCACAGGAGCCTCGGCAACCTGATGGTTGATGGCATCGTCGGCATAAAAGCCACCGAGTTTTTCCGCGTCGGCTTCGTTGAACGCTTGCACCCAACTGGCGACAAGTTCCCTTGGTCTCATGACGAACTCCTTGTTGGTACGCGACTGGCTAAGTGACTATCGGCCTTCAGCTGAACGGCAGGCTCATCGTGAAACTCAGGACAGCAATGGACAAGTCCGCTACCGGAAATGGATAGATTTTCTATCGAAGTCACCTGTTGCTTCCGCTGAACGCACCCATCCGGAAATCAATAACTTGACGTAACGTAACTTATAGGCCTGAATCTCTGCCCACAAACAATTTCACCATTCTTCTCCATCCCCTTGGGGTCAGATTTTGACCGCAATCAGCAACGGGAGGCGTTACGTTATGGAATTCAATCTAGGTACCTATTCGCGCAAGATCACCACCTCCTCCGCAGACGCTCAGAAGCTGTTCGACCAGGGCCTGGTCTGGCTTTACGGCTACAACCACGAAGCTGCGGCAGCCTGTTTTGAAAAGGCGATTGAAAAGGATCCGAATTGCGGCATGGCCTACTGGGGTGTCGCCTATGCTATCGGTCCAAATTACAACAAGCCCTGGGAATTCTTTGAACCTGACGAACGCGTTTCCATGCTGAAGAAAGCAAAGGAAACGGTCGAGGCAGGACTGGCGCATCGGCAAAATCTGGCTCCGGTGGAAGTGGCGTTGATCGAGGCGATCGCCAAACGGTTTCCCGACGATCCGACTGTCGAAGACTACCTCCCCTGGCACGATGCCTTTGCCGATGCCATGCGCCAGGTTCACGCGGCCCATATGGACGATCTCGACGTCGTGACGATATTTGCGGAATCCCTGATGAACCGCACGCCCTGGCAACTCTGGGATCTGCCTAACGGCAAACCTGCAGATGGTGCCTCGACCCTTGAAGCTCAGGCTGCGCTCGAGACGGTTTTCAACGAGCGTGCGGATGCCTGGGATCATCCTGGCCTGCTGCACATGTATATCCACCTGATGGAAATGTCGCCGACGCCGGAAAAGGCCCTCCGGCACGGCGACCGACTGGTCGATCTTGTGCCCGACAGCGGTCATCTGGTTCACATGGCAACGCATATCGATGTTCTGTGCGGCGACTATCAGAACGTCGTCTGGCGCAATCATCGCGCGGCCGGGGTCGACCGCAAATATGTCGAGGTCGCTGGCACCGAGAATTTCTACACGCTCTATCGTATCCACAACGTCCATTTCGAGGCCTACGGTGCCATGTTCCTCGGGCAACCCGATAAGGCGTTGGCAGCCTCTGAAGAACTGATGCACATGCTGCCTAATCATGTGGTGAGCTTCTTCCCGGACCTCTTTGAATCCTTTTACGGAAAGAAAATCCACGTCATGGTTCGCTTCGGCATGTGGAATGAAATTCTGAACGAGCCGTTCCCCGATGAACGCAGTCTCTATAGCTATACTACTGCAGCCATGCTGCAGGCTCGTGCAGTCGCCTATGCCAACCTGGGTCGTCTGGAAGAGGCTGCCAACGAACGCGAACGCGCCAAAGAAGGACGCAAGGCCGTACAGGAAAGCCGCATGGTCTTCAACAACACCGCCGATGACGTTCTGGCTGTCGGGGAAGCCATGATGGACGGAGAATTCGCCTTCAAGTCGGGCCGGCGGGACGAAGGCCTGGAACACCTGCGCCGATCTGTCGAACTCGACGACAATCTTCTCTACGACGAGCCATGGGGCTGGATGCAGCCGACCCGCCACGCACTCGGCGCTTTGCTACTGGAAGACGGACGCTACGAGGAAGCCGAGGCGGTTTACCGTGCAGACCTCGGCCTGGACGATACGCTGGCCCGGGCCTGTCAGCACCCGCAGAACATCTGGAGCCTGCACGGACTGCACGAGTGTCTCAATCGCAGAGGTGAATTGACCGAGGCAAGACACATCAAGCTTTTGCTGGACAAGGCAGCGGCTCGTGCGACTGTGCCGATCCATGCGTCATGCTACTGCCGCAGCAAGGCAAAGGCAGCATAGGATTTCTTTATTGCTTTTGTCATCGCGGCTCTCACGGCCGCGATGACTTTGTCTCACGCAAAACGCTTTGCCCCGGCAACACACAGAACCACAAACACCGTCGCTGCAATCATCAAAGGCGGCGTCGGTTCGGCAAGAAGAAACGCCGACAGCATCAGACCGAAAAATGGCTGGAGCAGCTGCAACTGGCCGACACCTGCGGTGCCGCCAAGGGCAAGTCCGCGATACCAGAAGAAAAAGCCGATCAGCATCGAAAACATGGAAACATATCCAACGCTGATCCAAACCGGCACCGGCAGACCGGAAAGCGTTTCCGGACGAAATGCGATGGCAAGGGCCAACATCATCGGCAAGGCCAGAACCAGAGCCCAAGAGATCACCTGCCAGCCCCCCAGCCTGCGAGAGAGAAGCGCGCCCTCGGCATATCCAAGCCCGCAGACAATGACCGCCGCCAGCATCAGAGCATCACCGAACAGCGAAACGTCAGCATTCTGGGTCAGCGCGAACCCAGCGACGGCAAGGCTGCCCAGAACCGAGAACACCCAGAACAGTGGCTTGGGCCGGGTGTCGCCGCGAAGCACACCGAAAACGCCCGTGGCCAGTGGCAGCAATCCGATGAAGACCACCGAATGAGCCGCAGTGATGTGCTGAAGTGCGGTAGCCGTCAGAAGCGGGAAGCCGATGACCACACCTGCTGCGACAACAATGAGCGACGGCAGGTCTGCACGTTCCGGTTTCGTCTGCCGAAACGCCAAGAGCATTGCCGCTCCCAGGAGCGCAGCAAGCACCGCCCGCACCGAAGTCAGGAACATCGGATCAAGCGAACCAACTGCAACACGGGTTGCCGGCAAGGATCCGCTGAAAATGAGCACGCCCAGAAGGCCGCTGCCCCAACCGGAAAATGAAGTCTGCATCATGTCCTCTTTCTTTGTCATTTTCCTACCCGCCTGGGGATGACACGGACAGACACACAGCAGTACAATAAGAACAAACTGTACTGTTTCATTAACCCATACAGAGGCCATTCGAATGCTCCAGCCAGAACGCCGGACGCTCGTAATGGACGACATCAGGCGCCGGATCACCTCCCGCGCACTCGTCGCTGGTGACAAGCTGCCCTCCATTCGAGGCTGCGCGGCAAGGCTTGGAGTGTCACCCTCCACGGTCGTGGAAGCCTACGACCTCCTCGTAGCGGAAGGTCTCATCCAGGCGCGCCGGAGTGCCGGCTTTTTTGTCGCCGACAAACCGCAACCATTCGCGGTGGCCGAGACTGGTCCCCTGCTGGAACGCGAAGTCGATCCGCTCTGGGTGGCGCGGCAGTCACTCGACACGGGTGAAGATGTTCCGAAACCTGGATGCGGCTGGCTGCCGGCGGACTGGATGCCCGCTGCCTCGTTGCGCAAGGCCATGCGGGCCATGGCATCGGCAGACATTGACGTCCTGACCAATTACGGCAGCGCCAAGGGAGAAATCGGCTTAAGGCGGCATTTGTCCAGACGGCTGCACGATCAGGGACTGGTTGCCGAACCTGATCAGGTCCTCTTGACCGGTTCCGGTTCCCAGGCTCTTGACCTGATCTGCCGCATGCTGCTGCGCCCGGGAGACACGGTTCTGGTGGACGACCCATGTTACTTCAATTTTCAGGCGCTCTTGCGGGCACACCAGGTAACAATCGTCGGTGTGACATACACCCCGAACGGGCCGGATCTTGAGCAGTTCGAAGCCGCCTTGAAAGAACACAACCCCCGCCTCTATCTCACCAATTCGGCGCTTCACAATCCGACAGGTGCAACAATTTCCGCTCCCGTTGCACATCGGCTGCTATCGCTGGCGACAGCTCACGACCTGGTAGTCATTGAAGATGACATCTTTGTCGAGTTCGAACCCGACATCTCTCCGCGCCTTGCTACTATGGACGGTCTGGAGCGCGTGCTTCGGATCGGCAGCTTTTCCAAGACCCTGTCCGCATCCTTCCGCTGTGGCTACATCGCCGCCCGTCCTGACTGGATAGAAGCTTTGACCGATCTGCAGGTGGCAACCAATTTCAGCGGCCCCAGTCCGATGGTCGCCGGCTTGCTCCATACGGTCCTGACCGACGGCAGTTACCGGAAGCACATGGAGGCACTGAAGTCCCGACTGACGGTCTGCCGCAGCGAAGCGATCAGCCAACTTGGCAAACTGAGGGTTTCTCCATGGGTAATACCGCGTGGCGGTTTTCATCTCTGGTGCGAGCTGCCGGATGGGCAGGACGCGGCAGAACTGGCCCGCTCGGCTCTTCAGGAAGGGCTGGTGCTTGCTCCGGGCAACGTCTTCAGCGTGTCACAAAGCATGGGGTCTTTCATGCGCTTCAATGTCAGCCAGATGCGAGACCCGTCCTGCTATGCCGTGCTGGAAAGGTTGCTGGACGGATCTGAACGCAAATGAGAACCGTTTGGTTGCCTCTCGCCAGACCAATCGTTACAGGCAATCGAGTTTTGCCCGGATCGCTTCAGTCTCTTTCGGCGTCAATCCGCTTGTGGGGAATTCACCCAACTTGCCATTTGCGCCGCATTGCAAGGTTCTGACCGAAACGTCGATCATGCCTGGCTGGTCCGTATAGGCGACAAGGCCCGAGCCCAGTACCGTGTAAAGACCATCGGGCTGCGGAGCAGAGAAGTATCCCTCCACCTGGACGATCCCGACCGTTGCATCGAACAGACCTGTTTCAAGTCGCTCGGCCTCGATCCCGCCTGGAACCGGTTTTCCTGAAATTCTGACCAGATCACCCGATGACAGGTGTTGCGGCACGATTCCGCTTATCGCGGTATTGCCGACCCGGTCCGGCTCTCCTGACGAAGCACGGAAGAAAGTTCCACTGACCTGCGCCTCTCCCTGCCAGTCCGGAAGCAGCTCAAGCCTTGAGGCCCGCACTCGGCCCTCCTGCCAGAATCCGCTGACGGCCACCCAGTCGCCGACCGTCACTTGAGCGAAGTGGTCTTCGATTTCGACCTCGGTTCCAAGGATGGTGAGCAACTGGTCGCCCACAGCTTCAACCGTACCCACAAGTGGGAGAACCTGACGGATGTGCTGCGCGTTCCAGATATCGTCTTCCAGCGCCGCCACGACTGCCACGGTATGCCCCGGCTTGAGATCTCCGGCAGTTATGTCCGGTACGGACCCGGTCACCTGCATCGTATCCGAGATCTCGATTTTCTGGTCATTTACGAAGATGCTGCCAAGGCGGATGATCTCACCGACGATCCCGGTCCCGACTATGCCGCCTTCGCGTTCTTCGCTGTCCTGAGCGAAAGCCTGAAAGGCGCCTAAAATGAGCGCGGTAGCTGTGGCAATAAGACGGACGCGCACGTTCATCCTTTCTTGTTAGGCGGTAACTTCGGCAGGATATAGGCACCCACGACGAAGCGGCCGTTCTGGTTGCCGTCTTGATCCCGGTCCTGTAACTGACGCGCCTTTGCGTTGATGTCCTGTAACAGTACCTGCGCCTTTTCTGCAGAAATATCGCGCAACTCCTCAACAGACTCGGCAGTCAAATGGGAATAGCGCACGGCACGATCGAAATGCCTGGGGGCATTGTCGTCGGCAAGAAGGTTGTGGGTCGCAGCTGCCAGATGAGCCGACAATGTGGCACGGTAAGCCGCGACCTGCTCCGCGCTGCCTGCGGTGGGTACAAAAGCTTGAGTCAGGAGGCGATACGTGCCGTTTTCCTGTTTGACCACAAGCTTCTGATCCAGAAGGGTCTGCAGAACCGTCCCCGGCGCCATGTCGATGCGTGTCTGCTTCACGAGTTCATCAAAACCGGGCTGTCCAGCGTTGCTTTTGCGGGGCAGGTCGCGTGGCTGGTTGCTCTTGTCCTGATATTCTGGAGCCGTTGCCCAGTAGCTGATCACCAGTGCTGCGGCACTGCAGCTTCGCTTTTCCGGGACCTGCGCCTCTTCGGCGCGCAGCCGCTTGACATCCTTGCGGTGAAGACCGGTCAAAGCACTGACCCGGCTATCGTTCGGAGGCGGATCGGAGGCATCAACGGCCGCAGCAACGAGTGCCTTTTTCAGCGCTTCGGTTGCCGTACCTATGGTCACACCGCGGGCCACCATCGCCTGTGCTAACGGTATTAAAAGATCGGCAAGCGCAGCTTCAAACGGGTCCTTCGGTCCGGTCGACATCGTATTCCGTACTTCGTTCATCTGGCCTGAAATGTAGCATCCTTTCTAAAAGATCTATTATTTCAGCGCTCAACATTTTCGTGACGGGGAGTTTAACTTTCGTGAAAGAAAATGGGAAATTTTCCCATTATTAATGATCACGCATCATTGATATTGGGAGGTTGCCATGCAGGACTTCGCTCTTCTCGCCCTGAAAGGGGCCCGGCCCATCGGTTCCGTGGGTCCGCAATTCCTATCAGACCCGCTTTCATGCCTATCCACCGAAGATCGCAAGAAGTTCAATGACTTCGGCTGGGGCGAGCAGTGTCGTCCACGTTTCGGTACGATCGCCGCTGCAATCCGTCACCACCTGCGCAACCAGCCGGGCGCGGTTGCTGTTGAGTGTGCCGGCAAGGCCTTGACCTATGGCGAACTCGACAGAGCTTCCAATCGGCTGGCGAGCGTCATGAAATCCCACGGTGTGAAGCGTGGCGATGCGGTCTGCCTTTATCTTCATCGCTCACTGGAAATGGTCATCGGTATCGTCGCAGCACTGAAACTGGGCGCGGCCTATGTCCCCCAGCATGTCGGTGTCGCTCCCGAAAAAGGTTTGCGGCACATTGCAAATGTGACCGATGCGAAAGTGCTGCTGTCTCTTCGCAGTCTGGCCGCACAGGTTCCAATCGAACCGCACCAGGCACTCGTCGCGATCGACGAAGTGACAACAGACGAGTCACTCGACGGCACATTGCCAGAACTCATTTCCCATCGCGCGGAACCTGATGATCTGGCGATGATCCTCTTTACCTCCGGAACCACAGGTGTTCCAAATGGAGTTCAGGTCACTCACCGCAATCTGGCCAATGTTCTCCTGACAGCACCGGGCGACCTTTCCATGCGGCCCGGTCTCAAGGTCGGGCAGATCCTTTCCATCGCCTTTGACATGGCGGCCTGGGAAATTCTGGGAGCGATGTCCAACGGAGCAACCCTGGTCATTCGCGGAAAGTCTATTCAGGAGACTGCTGAGAAAGTCGACGTGCTAATCGCCACACCGTCGATCCTGTCATCGCTCGACCACAGCCGCTGTACACAGGTGAAAGTTGCAGCAGTTGCCGGCGAACCGTGTCCGCGCTCGCTTGCAGACGCGTGGTCCGCCTTCTGCACCTTCTACAATTCCTGCGGCCCGACTGAAACGACGATCATCAACACAGCGGAACCGCACACTGCCGACAAACAGGTGCTCTCCATCGGCCGGCCGACACCAAACAACACGGTCTACATTCTGGATGAAGATCTTCGCCCGCTCCCCATCGGTGACAAGGGTGAAATGTGGGCCGGTGGTGACTGCGTGACCGCCGGTTACCTCGCCAATCCGCAACTCACCAGCGAGCGCTATCGCCCGGACCCATTCCGCCCCGGGCACATGATGTTCCGCACGCGCGACCTCGGACGGTGGACGGCAGACGGAGAACTGGAACATTTCGGACGTGTCGATGATCTGGTGAAGATCCGCGGCTTCCGCGTGGAGCTCGATGGTGTTTCAAGTGCGCTCGAACACTCCGACTGTTGTATCCGTGCCGTCACGCTGAAATTCGATGACCGCAATCTGGTGAGTTTCATTTCCCCTTCCAATGCCTGCCCGAAAAAGGCCAGACAGCAGGTACGCGACAGACTGCCCTACTATTGCATGCCGACGTTCATTCTGCCCTTGAGCGAATTGCCTCGCACGCCGCGCGGCAAGCTGGACAAGCGCCTGCTGCAGCAACTCGCTGAAGACCATATCGCGAGTGAAGGTGTGGAGTTGAACTGATGATCACCCAAACAACGGATCTCACCTACTCCGCCCCTCACTGGCGGAGGGTGACGCGACATCCTGCGCTGATGGAATACCGGCGCCTGTTCGCACTTGTTGCCGCAGTCAACCTGACCGTGCTCGCCTTTGGCATAAGGGATGGTTTGTGGTTTGAAAGTGGCACTTTCCGGCTGGACCGGATCGCCGACATGGCCTTGATCAATCTGTCCCTCGGCATCCTCATTCGCCAGCAGCGCGTCATCAACGCGCTGTTCTGGCTGGCAACCCGCATTCCGGTTTCCTGGCCTCTCTGGATCCGCTGGGGAGCGGGCAAGGTCTTCCATTTCGGCGGCCTGCACTATGGCGGAACGATCGCAGGCACACTCTGGTTTGGCTTCCTGCTCTTTGCCATGGCGGCGGATCGCGTGAACGGAACACCGCAGGTCTCCGGCCTGACGCTGGCACTGAGTGGCATGATGATCGCTCTCATGACCCTGATGATCCTGACCGCCCTGAGCCGGTTCCGGGCAAAGTTCCACAATGCGTTCGAGAAAATACACCGCTTTGCCGGTTGGACGGTTCTGGCTCTCTTCTGGGCGCAGACTGTCTCGATCTCCAACGACATGGGCGTCAACCTTGCCAGCACACCTGCCTTCTGGATGCTGTGCCTGATCACACTGTCCATCGCCTCGCCCTGGTTGACCTTGAAGCAGGTGGATGTCGAGATTGTGAAACCTTCCAACCATGTAGCCCTGGCCAAGTTCGACTATGGCGATACACCCTTTGCGGGGAGTTCAAACGCCATCAGTCACACGCCGTTCGGCGAGTATCACGCCTTTGCAAACATTCCAGCACCGGGCGAAACAGGATACCGGCTGGCGATCTCCAGGGCCGGGGACTGGACTGGCGCCTTTATCGACAATCCTCCCAAAAAGGTCTGGGTCAAAGGCATAACCACGAGCGGCGTCGCCCGGATCGAGGTTCTGTTCAGGAAAGTGGTTTACGTCGGCACGGGCTCCGGCATCGGGCCGATCCTGCCTCACCTCTTGAAAGGTGAAGTTCCAAATCGCCTCATCTGGTCGACCCGCTCGCCGCGCAAGACATATGGCGATGCACTTGTCGATGAAATTGAGGCCAATACCGAAAAACCCCTGATCTGGGATACGGATTCCCGTGGCAAGCCGGACCTGTCGGCCCTCGCCTTGCAAGCGGTTAAAGAGAGTGGTGCGGAAGCGGTGATCGTGATTTCCAACCAAAAGCTCACCCGCAAGGTTGTTCACGACATGGAAACTCTGGGAATTCCTGCCTACGGCGCAATTTGGGACAGCTGACATGTTTGAGACCATCGAAACCAGTGTTGAAGGACGGGTCGCCACGATCCGTCTGAACCGTCCGAAGCAGCTGAACGCGCTCACGACCAAGGTGCTGAACGAGGTGCTTCAGGCTTCTATTGCCTTTGATGCAGATCCGGAAATCGGCTGTCTGCTGCTCCAGGGCAATGAAAAGGCCTTTGCCGCGGGGGCCGACATCACGGAGCTTGCATCTCAGGACTATGCAAGCATGCAGGCAACGGACTTCTTTGCCGGTTGGGACCGGTTCGCCGACCTGAGGATCCCGAAAGTCGCCGCTGTCAACGGGTATGCACTCGGCGGTGGCTGCGAACTCGCCATGATGTGCGATGTCATCCTTGCCTCGGACAATGCCAGGTTCGGTCAGCCGGAAATCAAGATCGGCTGCATCCCCGGAATTGGCGGAACGCAGCGGCTGACCAGGCTGATAGGACGAACCAAGGCGATGGACCTGATCCTGACTGGTCGCATGATCAACGCCCAGGAAGCGTTGCAGATGGGACTGGTGAGCCGCGTGGTTCCGGTGGACGAATTGGAAGGAACGGCCGGCGAAGTGGCGGAGCTCGTTGCCTCGCATCCTCGCGACATTGTTCAAATGGCCCGCGCCTGCGTGAACATGGCCGAGAACAGCACACTGGACGCCGGACTGCGCTACGAACGCCAGATGTATCATGCTCTTTACGGATTGCCTGCGCAGCGCGAGGGCATGTCTGCATTCATGGAAAAAAGAAGTCCGGCCTTCAACTCGAACTGACCTGCAGAGAAGATCGAGGCCCGGCTGCAGGAATGACGCCTGCAAGCCGAGCCCCGAGTGCCCGGTCCGCCCCCGGTCGAACCTCCCCTCAGTCTCTTGACCCAGCCCGATATGCCGGCAGGATAAATCCTGAAGGCATTCAGTCTTTTGCAATGTCTGCGTTGATCCGGGTCAAGGACAGCAATCTGTTCGTGGGCAAAGTAAAGCAAGACAGATAAAAGTTCGCAAGGTTGTTCACGCCAGCACATGAACAAGTTCCGGTTTTTAACTTGATACGAGTTCACAGACCTTGAATATCGTGGATAACCTTACGGAAGGTCTTGGACGTTGCAGAACAGGAATTCGCATCATGACCATTGCCAATGACGAAAAGTGGATCGATAAAGAACAGAAAGGTTTGTCGGAGGCAGCCATGGACATCGATCTCACCTTATCTGCAGATACGATCCGACTGTTTGCCCAAAAGGCCCGCGCAGTTGCATCTTCATTGCAGGACACATTCGACGGCGGCCATGAAGGCGACGTCGAATTTGACGAAGACTCGCTCGAGGAAAGCCACAATCACGACGGCTTGGCGGAAGAGGAAAATGACGACCTCTCCGACGAAGAACTGCGTGAGCTGATTGAGGACCTGAATGTCGACGAAGCCGCAGAGCTCGTCGCCATCACCTGGATCGGCCGCGGCGACTTCGACGCTGAGGACTTTGATCAAGTCGTTGACGAAGCCCGCGACCGGGCGGTTGGTTCAACAGCGAAATACCTCCTGGGCATGCCGCTTCTTGCGGACTATCTGGAAGCTGGCCTGGACGCACTTGATCTTTGACGGTTCCATCGCAGGATGGACTTGGGCACGCCTTTCGCGCGCCTGCCTGAAGGCCTGACTCTGAAACCGTCGTCAATGCTCCGGCAGATCTCTAGGAGCGCTGATTAGGTTAGTGCCTATCAGCTGACCCGGGGCTCCAGAAACTCTGAAAGCTCCTCCCAGATTGGAGCATGCAGATCCTGCACATTGTCCAGTCTCCGCTTACCGACAATCTGCATCCTCAGATCATCAAGTGTGTCGCTCAGATCCCGCAGGCGCCCCTCCGAAACATCAGACGAAACGAGCGCTTCGGGAACCCAGGCGACACCGATGCCTGCTCTCGCCATCTGCATTGCCGCGAGCGTGAGCGCGGTCTCTGCGACCACAGTGACGGCGGCTCTGCTTTCGACCGCAGGCAACACGTGCTTGTTCATCGACATGCCGAGAAACACGTCCGGTGGATAGGCAATGATCTCCAGCTCGCCGACGCCAAGCCTCTTGCGCAGGTCATCCATGCGGTCCGCAGCATAGACAGGTATCAGTCTTTCATCGGCAATATGCGTTTCCTCGATCATCGCGTTCGGACCGCTGCCGCTCTCTCCCGGCAAACGATAGGTGACTGAAAAGTCCGCTTGCCCTGTCATGAGCAGCATTTCGCACTCATCGAGATTGGCTGAGCGCAGTCGCACATGCGCCTTCCCCAGACTGGAAACCATCTTGACGATCGGAGGCCCGAGCGATGTCGTTATCGCGTGCTGGCAGGCCACGACGACCAGCCTCGAGCCGGACCTGCTCTCGATCTGGATCTGCTTGATCAGGTGGCGCTGATGGAGAACTGCCTGGCGCACTTGCTGCTCCTGATTTCGAAGCGCTGCCACAGGACGGTTCGGTTTTGTCTCCCGATCGATCAGTGCCACATCCATTAAATTCTCAAGCGCCTGAATGCGACGCGAAAACGCAGACTGCGAAATGTTACGCGCAGCGGCCGCTTCAACAACTGATCCTGTATCAAGAAGTGCGACGAGGTCCTCAAGCCAATCAATTCGCATTTCGTTGCCTTCGAAAGATTATGCAGTTCCTGCAAGTTATACCGACAAGATTGCATTTGAACATCCTGATTTGCCGTGCCAGTTTCTTCAGAACTTTTCTTTCCGGAGACGCTCAATATGCACTTTTCACGCTTTCCACGCCTGCAACTGGCGCATCTGCCGACGGCGCTTGAGCCGATGGACCGTCTCTCGGAAGCCCTCGGCGGACCGCGTATCTGGATCAAGAGGGACGACTGCACGGGCATGTCCACGGGCGGCAACAAAACCCGCAAACTCGAATTCCTGATGGCCGAAGCCAGGGAACAAGGCGCAGATCTCGTAATCACGCAAGGCGCAACTCAGTCCAATCATGCTCGACAGACCGCAGCCTTCGCAGCCCGGCTCGGCATGGATTGCCACATCCTTCTGGAAGACAGAACCGGCTCGAAGGATCCGAACTACAACGGCAACGGCAACGTTTTTCTCGACTTCCTGCACGGTGCCAGCGCGGAAAAACGGCCGGGTGGCCTCGACATGAACGCCGAGATGGAAATCGTCGCAGATCGCTTCCGGCAACAGGGCAGAAACGTCTACACCATTCCAGGCGGTGGCTCGAACCCCACAGGCGCACTCGGATATGCAAACGCCGCCATGGAACTGGTCCAGCAGGCCAACTCCATGGGCCTCAAGATCGATCGTCTCGTTCATGCCACGGGAAGCGCCGGCACGCAGGCGGGGCTCGTTGTCGGACTGAAGGCGATCAACGCCAACATTCCGTTGCTCGGCATCGGTGTACGCGCACCGAAACCGAAACAGGAAGAAAACGTCTTCAAACTTGCAGTCGCTACCGCTGAAAAGCTCGGCTGCCCGGGCGTCGTCAAACGTGAAGATGTGGAGGCGAACACTGACTATGTCGGCGAAGGTTACGGCATTCCGACCCCCGAGTGCCTGAAAGCCATTGAAATGTTCGCCCGGCTCGAAGGTCTTCTGCTTGATCCCGTATATTCAGGCAAGGGAGCTGCCGGCCTGATCGATCTTGTGAAGAAGGGCGCTTTCTCTGACGATCAGAATATTGTGTTCCTGCACACCGGTGGTGCGGTCGCACTGTTCGGCTACACCGATTCTTTCGGTTATGGAGCACCCGGCTCGGACGCAGCAGAATAGACGGAGAGGATCGTGGAACCGTTTCGTGGCGTTTTCACCCAACAGGAGGCAATCCCAGAACAGGCGGTTGACGCTGCGATAGAGGTATTGCGCAGCGGCCGCCTGCATCGCTACAACACGTTGGGTGAAGAATTGGGCGCAGCCTCTGAACTGGAGCAGGTATTCGCCCGGTATCAGGGAGCGAAATACTGCCTCGCCTGCGCTTCCGGCGGCTATGCCATGTCGATCGCGCTGCGTGCCGCCGGGGTCCGCCCCGGAGACGCGGTTCTGACCAACAGTTTCACGCTCGCCCCGGTTCCAGGTGCAATCGCTGCGGTGGGCGCAAAACCCGTATTCGTCGAGGTCACCGAAGATCTGGTCCTCGATCTCGCCGATCTCGAAACAAAGATCTCGGAAAGCGGTGCAAAAATGCTGCTGCTTTCCAGCATGCGCGGTCACCTTTGCGACATGGAGGCCCTCACCGGGCTCCTTGAAGCAAAGAATGTCATTCTTCTGGAAGACTGCGCACACACGATGGGCGCCAGCTGGAGCGGACGGCTGAGTGGAAGCTTCGGTCTGGCAGGATGTTTCTCGACGCAGACTTACAAGCACCTGAACTCTGGCGAAGGTGGCCTGCTGACATCAGACGACTCGCAGTTCATGGCGCGAGCAATCATGCTTTCTGGGTCCTACATGCTCTATGAACGCCACGGCGCGGCGCCACCGGCGGAAGTTTTCAAAACCATCCGCCTTGAAACGCCCAACATGTCCGGACGAATGGACAATCTCCGCGCAGCCATTCTCCTGCCTCAACTCACGGCCCTTGATGACAGTATCCGGCGCTGGAACGAGCGTTACCACCTGATTGCAGAGCGCTTGTCCAATGTCCCGAATGTGCGGATGCCACATCGGCCGGATGAAGAGGCTTATGTCGGCAGCTCCATCCAGTTCCGCATCCCAGGGATTTCCAAAACGCAAGCGATCAGGTTCGTTGCCGACAACAAAGCCCTTGGCGTCGAACTGAAATGGTTTGGAGATGAAAACCCCGTGGCCTTCACCTCCAATCATCACAGCTGGCAATACGTCGATCCGCAGGATCTTCCGAAGACCGACGAAGTCCTGTCCGGGCTTTTTGATATGCGCATTCCATTAAGTTTCACGCTAGACGACTGCGAACACATCGCGCGCATTCTCTCCCACACGGCCTATCAGAACATGGGATCTGGTGCTACATGACAGACAGCAAACGGGTCATCGGTGTTCTGGGTGGCATGGGACCGGAAGCAACCATTCTCTTCATGCAGAAAGTGGTTCAGGCCGTACAGGCTTCAGATGACGCCGACCATGTTCCACTCATCGTCGACAACAACACACAGGTTCCTTCGCGCATTAAGGCGTTGATTGAAGGAACGGGAGTTGATCCGGCTCCAACACTGGCGGGCATGGCAAAACACCTTGAAACGGCCGGCGCGAGGGCTCTTGTGATGCCGTGTAACACAGCGCACAACTACCAGGCCCAGATCCGAAATGCTGTCGGGATTCCTTTTCTTTCGATGGTGGACCTGACCGCAGAACATATCGCCAGCATTGCGCCGGGCACACGCGTTGGCATCCTCGCCTCCCCGGCGGTTCGAATGACCGGAATTTATCAGAACCCGCTATCGGCAAGAGAATTGAAAACCGTCTACTCGCGGGACGAAGACCGAATTCTTTCCTCGATTAAAGCGCTGAAGGTCTCGGCGCATGATGCTCTCGCGCGCGAGAACGTCCATCTCGCAGCAGCGGAGCTGGAGAGTGAAGGATGCGAAGTTCTGCTTGTCGGTTGCACGGAATTCTCACTCCTCGCGGACGACTTGAAGCAGCGGTTCAGGATCGTCGACAGTCTGGACGTTCTGGTTGAAGCAGCCGTTTCCTTTTCTCTTTCAACGGCTGCACATGGCGCCGCGCAAAACCTGACAAGTGTCGGAGACCAACGACCATGAGTATCGAATACTTGAAAAAGGCGACGCCGGGCGCTGAGGGCAACCAGTCGACCGTTCGTGACGCGGTCGAAAAGATGTTGTCCGAGATCGAAGCGAACGGTGACGAGGCCGCCATCAGATATGCATCCGAGTTCGATAAATGGAACGGTCCGGTCCTGGTCACGTCTGCCGAGTTGGAGGTTGCCGAAGGGTCGGTTCCAGAGAAGCTTAAGGACGACATCCGCTTTGCTCACGACAATATTCGCCGTTTCGCCGAAGCACAAAGGGCAACGATCTCCGACTGCGAGCTGGAGGTTCAACCGGGCTTCTTTGCCGGTCAGAAACATATGCCCGTTTCAGCCGCTGGCTGCTATGTGCCGGGAGGGCGATACAGCCACATAGCCTCGGCCATCATGACAATCACCACGGCCAAGGTTGCCGGCGTCGATCACATCACCGCCTGCTCTCCCCCGCGGCCGGACATCGGCATTCCCCCGGCGATCCTTTTCACGATGAAACTCTGCGGTGCGGACACAATCCTGAACATGGGCGGTGTTCAGGGTGTCGCCTCCATGGCTTTCGGTCTCTTTGGACTTCCGAAAGCCGATATTCTCGTCGGCCCTGGCAATCAGTTTGTCGCCGAAGCCAAACGCATCCTCTTTGGACGGGTCGGTATCGACATGTTTGCGGGCCCAACGGACTCGCTCGTCGCCGCAGACAGCACTGCGGATCCATATCTGGTCGCTTGGGACCTCGCCGGACAGGCGGAGCACGGATACAATTCTCCCGTCTGGCTGGTCACCGATGATCGCGACCTTGCTGAAAGGGTCATGGGGCTCATTCCGGACATCATTGCCAGTCTGCCAGAGACCAATGCAAAAAATGCCGAAGCCGCCTGGCGGGACCTCGGTGAGGTCATCCTGTGCTCAAACCGCGAGGAAATGGCACAGATCTGTGACAGCTACAGCCCGGAGCACCTGCACGTTCAAGCAGCCGACCTGCCCTGGTGGCTTGAGCGGCTTCGCTCCTATGGATCACTGTTCCTGGGAGAAGAGACAACCGTTGCCTTCGGAGACAAGGCGGCAGGGCCCAACCATGTGCTGCCGACCTCAGGCGCGGCAAGATACACCGGCGGGCTGTCTGTTCATAAATACATGAAAACGGTCACCTGGCAGCGTTCCACAAGGGAGGGTTCACGCCCCATCGCAGAGGCAACTGCGCGTATTTCCCGGCTGGAGGGGATGGAGGGACACGCACGCACGGCAGACGTTCGCCTGGAGAAGTTTTTCCCCGGTGAAACCTTCAAACTTTCGGCGTCAGACTGATTTGCTCAGCCCGATTTTGGTCACAATCCGGCCTACCGGAGCAGCGTTTTCGCCGACCACATGTGGATAGAAAATCTGCGGTGAAAGCAGGCTTTCACCAAAAGGCACAAGAAGTCCGGATAATTCAGCAGAATTTACAAGAGCTTCGCTGGGTCAACACGCAAAATATTACTTTGCCGGTTACTCCACAACTTGGCAGTTTTCTTGGGAAAACCGGTTTAGATTTCATTTACCATCTTTCCGTTGCCCTGTTGTTACAGCACTGTCGTGACACCTGATGGTGGGACAGAGGGAAAATTGGTATGTGGCAGGATCCGGCGAACCATGATGTGTTTACCGTCCATCGGCCTTCTCCTTGGCCATATGTGGGTGCCATGCTGGCAATAGCGGCACTTTTTACGACACTCGTCGTTACCTTCAGCAGTTGACCTTCACTCCGACAGAATTCATCCCGACAGCTTGATGAAATGGTTCCGAGACTGTAGCACTCGGCAAGTGAACCATTTCTGGAAAGCCCGCTGATGCAGACAACACGATTGGCCGTGCTCGACCTAGCCCGAGGCCTCGCCGTTGTTGCCATGGCGGTTTACCATTTCTCCTGGGATCTTTCCTGGTTCGGATTTGTCGATTGGCCTGTAACTCTAGGTGCCGGATGGCGCAGCTTTGCGGCTTCCATCGCCGGAAGCTTCTTGTTTCTGGCCGGTGTAAGCCTTGATCTGGCACATCACAATGGCATTCGCTGGCATGCCTTCTGGCGCCGCTTTGCAGTGATTGTCGCAGCCGCCGCCGCAATTTCTCTCGTCACTTATTTTGCCTTCGGAAACAGTTTTGTCCGCTTCGGCATATTGCACTCCATCGCTGCAGCAAGCCTGATTGCCATTCCTTTCACGCGCGCACCTTGGTGGCTGACAGTCGCTGCATCCGCTTTTTTCCTGACACTGCCGTTGTGGGCCAGTTCCTATTTCTTCAATGGGCAACTCTGGCTCTGGACGGGACTTGGAACACCCGACTATGGCAGCGTTGATTATGTGCCTGTTGCTCCATGGGCAGGCGTTACGCTTGCAGGCCTCGCTCTTTCCAGGTTTTTTCGAGTTTCAAGAATCTGGGAAAAGCTCGGCGCGTTGCGCTTCGCGGGACCGACTGGACGTTCAACGAGGTTCGTTGGACGGCATTCCCTTATGGTTTACCTGCTGCACCAACCGGTTCTCTTCAGCCTCGTCTGGACAGCAACCTTGTTCGGACCGGACGTCGACCGGGCAGCAACAACTTTCATCCGCAATTGCTCGGTGGCTTGCCAGGACAATCTCGGTGCGCCTGATATCTGCGAGGCGGCGTGCAGCTGCACCGTCGACCGCCTCAAAAATGACGGTGTCTGGACGGCTCTCAATGACGATCCCACCAACCAGTCGCTTCGCGCCCGGATGAACAACAGTTACGTCCAGTGCCTGGCAGACCCCGAATGGAAGTCTGTCATCGACTAGTCAGCCGTGTTTCGACATCATCGAGCCTGTGCAGTGCCCTTTCGATCCGCGCTCGTGCGAATGGCAAAAAGGTCGCTTCGTCCCGCCCCTTCACCAGCTGCTCCAGAGCCCAGGCGGCGGAAACGGCATCGCACCTTGATTTCATGATCCGCAAGTCTTCCGCAGTCGGACAGACCTCCGAAGCTCCGCTCGCGCAATAGGTGGCAAGCAATGCAGTTTCCTGCTCTTGCGAGAAACCATTTTCGAGGACCGCGTAGGCAAGATCCCAGGCGGGCTCGGACATGCCCGAATATTCCCAGTCGATCAGCCAGAACTTTTCTGCAGTCACCAGACAGTTGCCGGGTGACAGATCTCCATGACTTGGCACCAACCGCATTGCAGAACGGGAGTTCGATAATGTCCTCATCTTCTCCATTGCCGCATCGAGCAGATTGATTTCCTTCCTGTAACGCGGTGAGGATGAAATGGAGTGCTGTTGCGCGCGATAAACCTCGTCCGGATCCAGCCGCCCTGAAAACGCAAGACCGGAAGCATGCAATCGTCCGACTGCGCGTCCGATCTGGATTGCCAGGTCCTCTGGAGCACATTCGACTTCGTCCATGGCGCGGGTCAGCAATATTCCCTTGTCGGGATCGCAGAACAACGGAGGCAAGGCCACACCGAGTCCGGCAGCCCCTCGCAGATTATACGCTTCGGCATTCCGGTCGATCATGCCGGCCGTTTCTTCGCGTGGCAGGCGAAGAAAAAAAACACCTTTTCCGGCCTCAATCCGGTAGACGCGATTTGTCAGGCCGGCATGCGGTGTCACACGCATCAACTCACCACAGATGAGTTGGAGTCGCGCCTGAGTTTGAAATACCAGGCAAACGTCAGGGTACAAGTCTTCTGGTTTTTGCGTATCGGAATATGGCACAAGCAGATGCAATCACGTCATGAAAGGATCAGGTGAGACGCCATGACCAACGTCCCCTCGCCGCATATCATCATCACCTACTGCCGCCAATGCAATTGGCTGCTCCGTTCTGCGTGGATGGCTCAGGAAATCCTGTCCACATTTTCCGAAGAAGCCGGGGCTGTCACACTGGTGCCGGGAACCGGAGGAACCTTCACCATAACCTGTGAGGATACCCTGATCTGGGACCGAAAACAGGACGGAGGCTTCCCGGAGGCAAAGATTTTGAAACAACGGCTCAGAGATCTTCTTTGGCCTGAAAAGGACCTTGGACATTCCGACAGGGAAAAACCATCCGCAAAAACCTGACCACGGACGCAGCGCCCTTTACCAAAACCGAACAGCGTCAATGGGTCTGGAAATCACTGCACAAGCTTGTACTACAAAGCAAATTTTTCAAATCCATCGGTTTATCTGGCAACACAGTGAAAATTTCTTACTCAAATCTATTCTCATTTGGCTCTTTTTAAATATTTGCAGGCATTGTGCTCTGAACAACGCTGGGTCGGAGCCGCATAATGAAGTTCCCTTTCCTTTCTTCCGGGAAAAACGTTTCTGAGACCTCTCGCAACCAACAGGACGTTGCCAGCCCTCAACGGCAACGCTTCTTCTTTGATTGGTCGATCAAGACACAATTGCGGATCGGCTTCGCCGTGATGCTGTTATGCGCCATCGGCGTCGGTGCCAGCGGCCTGATCGCAGCTTCGCGGGTTCAGAACTCCGTGACTGTTGCCAAAACCGCGAATGAACTTCTTGGCGGTGTTCCCCAGCTGCTGACGCACGCCCAGAAATTCAGCCGCGAAGGAAATGCCAGCGACGCTGAAGCGGTTCAGGCCGATATTGCCCTGATCTCTTCGGAAACCGGTCAGCTGGCAGAGGAAAGGCCGCAGGTTGCCCAGGCGCTCACATCGATCGTGGCCGATCTCGATACCAATTTCGGCGGCTTGACCGAAAACCGGGGCAAAAGAGACGTTGCCGTTGCTGAACTCGACGGCCTGACCGCCACTCTCGTCGAGACCACAAACAAGGCATATACAGATTACAAGGCTCTTGCCTCGTACCGGTCCGTGCATGCGATCAACAACGAAGGCAAGATGACAAAGCTGTCGCAGGTCGCTCCCCGTTTGAGCAACATGCGCGTGGCAGCGATCGTGCTGGAACAGGAAGCTTCAGCCTTTGCCGCGTCTCCCGACAAAGCCAGCGCCAAGAAACTGAGCGACCGGGTCAAGGCCCTGGACAAGGATGCCAAGGCCGTCCGGCGGGCGGTAAAGACCGATGGAATCAAGGCAAACGTCAAGAAACTGACAAAGAGCTCCAAGGCTTTTGAGAAACTGATCAAGGCACATCTGAAGTCGGCCGGAAGCGGAAATACGGACGCTGCCTGGGAAAGCGATTTTCAACCCGCCGTTCAGGGCTTGACCGAACTGGCCATTTCCATTGTCGAGGCGGCCGAAGAACCGATCAAGGAACTGACCAAGGAGTTGAGGGAATATGATCGTGCGACGGCGGATCTCGCATTGCTGTCGAACTATACCCAAAGCGTTGCGCGCAATGTGCTCGGCATCCGCAGCGCCTATTCGGATTACCTGAACACTTCCTCCGAGGTTTCTGCGGAAGCCTTTCAGGTCTACCTGACCGATGCGCAAACAGAGCTGAACAGCCTGGAAGAAATCCGTCTTGCCGCAGCGAAACACAGCTCCGACAAGGCCATGACCGATCTGCTGGATGGGCCCTTGAAGACCCTCGTGACGGCCGGCAATGAAACGCTGCCTCAGCTGGATACCACCTTTGCCAACGTCAAATCGACGACTCTGGCCCTTCTGGACAGTGAACAGGCCTTCGCCAAGGCGGCAGCGGAACTGACGGATCAGGCGGCAAACATCAGCACAAGCGCTGGAGCATCCGCGGTTACGAGCGCAGGTGCCGCGCAGACCCAGATCATTCTGACATTGGCCCTTGCCCTGATGCTCGGCATTGCTTTCGTCGTCCTGCTTTCCGCAGCCATTGTTCGCCCGATCAGGGGACTGACAGCCGCGATGCTCAAACTGAAAGACGGCGACACCGACTTGTCGCTGCCGGCGGCCCATCGCAAGGATGAGATCGGCCACATGGCAAAGGCAGTCGGCACATTCGCGGATCGTGAACAGGAACGCTTGCAGCTGGAAGAACAGACACGTGCCGGACAGGAAGAAGTCCGCAGGCGGCAGCAAACCGTTGATGCGCTCGTAGCCGAATTCCGCGACGATATCGAGACCGCGCTTTCCACCGTCACCGGCAACATGCAGCAACTCGACCAGACCGCGGAACTGCTGTCAGGCATTGCCCGCAACACCAGCGGCAAGAGCGAGGAAGTCAGCACGGCCTCCACGCAGGCCAGCGACAATGTGCAGACGATCGCTGCAGCAACGGAAGAACTCAGCGCATCGGTGCAGGAGGTCGGCCGTCAGGTTACCGACACGCTGCACCGGGTTGAGGAAGCGACCGGTGCGACGCGCACATCCAATGATCAGGTCAAGGGTCTGTCGGCTGCGGCCGAGAAAATCGGGGCCGTTGTCCAGCTGATCCAGGACATTGCCGAGCAGACCAATCTGCTGGCCCTCAACGCCACCATCGAGGCGGCCCGCGCCGGAGAGGCCGGAAAAGGGTTCGCGGTGGTTGCTTCGGAGGTCAAATCCCTTGCAGGCCAGACAGCCAAGGCGACCGACGAAATCTCCAGCCAGGTTTCCGAAATTCAGTCTTCCACGGATGCCGCCGTCCAGGCCATCAGCGCCATTATGGGCATGATGGAGGACGTCAACGAAACGGCGGCCGCCATGGCTTCTTCGGTGGAACAGCAGGCGGCTGCGACCGCCGAGATCTCTTCGGGTGTCTCCCAGGCAGCGGCCCAGACCAGTAGCGTAACCGACAACATTGGCGATCTTTCCAAAGGCTCCAGCGAGACCAGCCAGTCCGCCCGTGAAGTCGAAGACATCACCGACGCAGCCACCCGGCAACTGAACGAAGTTACCGGCAGGATCGACCGTTTTCTGCAGGACGTGGCAGCCGCATAAGCTGCCCCTTCCCTTTCAACCTGTTTTGATAATCAAAGTGCATTCCGGAGACCTGTGAGAGGTCTCCGAGCGCTGACTCACTTCGTCACATTCACACACCGGGAAGGTCCGATGGTCATTTTGCTCATCGGGCAGGCATTCCGAATTCCGAATACAAAGTCCGACTGAACAGCCCTCACTTCCGTGGCCTGCTCCTGGCCGTTCACACCGTAATAGGCGTTCACGTAGAACCATCCCTCTTCAGGTATGCCCGTGGCACTTTCTGAAATTCCCGAATAGTTCAGATGATTGATCCGCATCCCGAACGGCACGAGACCGCGCTGATCTATCGCGGCACGCGCATGACACGAGATGCATGATGAACTGTTGACCAGACCGGCTTCCGTGACAGAATTGCCCAGCAGAGTTGACCTGCCTGTTGCCGACACGAAATCGGTCTGGCTGCCCTTCATCCTGTAGGATCGCCAGGCCTTGTCCTCGGGAGTTGGCAATCCGGACTTGTTTTCTTCCTCGGCTGACGCGATCCGCAGCGCAGTCAGAAGTGTTTCAAGAGCTGACCCCATCCGGTCGGCACCAGCATAGGATTTTGCCAGGTCAAACACGGCTGTTGCGTCTCCATCAACCTCTCGCAGTTGGTGCGGCGGGATGAAATTGGCTGCCTCCCCCTGAAGATCTGCCTCGTCTGAGTGGTGCTGATTGGTGCTGATGAAACCGAAGCTGTCATTGCACCCCGTGAAGTCGCATCGCCCGGGATTGGCAGCGTGTTCGAACGTGGACCAGAACCAGTTTGGCAGGTCTTTGGAAATGATGTGAAAGGCTATCAGGATATGAGGTTCTGGCGTTCTGGATCCCGTGCCGGCATGCTTCGACACGAGGTCCATCCTTATGAACGGAAGCTCCGGATCATCAGGATCCAGACCGATCATTCGGGCATTTTCAAACGACAGCCAGTTTGCCTTTACGACAATCGACCTGATCGGAAATTCGACGGATGCAGGCACTTGCGGCCGCGCGAATTCGGCATTCGGATCGAGGATCTTCGGCCGATAGGGAGCGAAGGCGCCAAGCTTGCCCACATGCGCCTGGTAGATCGCTCTCAGGCCGTCGGCATGATACATCTGCCTGTCAAAGATGTAGTTCATCATGTGCTTGTTGCGGTAGACCAGCTCTCGTTGCAGGTCACCGATCACGGCTGCTTTCAGACTGTCAGGCACGTTTTCCCAGGTTACCGATTGATCTTTTCCCTGTGTTCTGGTTGCCACTGACAACGGCAGACTTCTTGCCTTGGAAGGCGCTTCGAGTACGTGTTCGGGTACACCGGCCACATCGCCCGGAAACACCGGGCAATGCGCCGGTTCGCCATCGTTCGATCCTTCAAGCCCGGAGCAACAGTTTTCAGCGAGACTACCCGGCTGGCACCGTGGCCAGGGGTCTGGCGGCCAGGTCTGGCGGTCGCTGCTCCAGTTTTCCCAGAACTTCGACAGAACCACATGGGTAAACAGCTTCCAGGCGAAGGAATCCGGGCAGGACATTGCCGGGTTGGTGACGTCCGGACCGAAATCATATCTGCCATCCCGATAGGTCAGATCGCATTCGGGCGTGTCGCGTATGTCGGACTGGAACCACATGGCGAAATCTATGTGGTTCGGTTCGTCCTCTGCCTGCAAGCCCCGAACAGTCATGGACAGCAGGACCAGAAAAGCTCCCATAAAGAGCAGAGCTCGCATCGATTGCCCCCTTGAAGCGAAGAGGATGACAACACCCTCGAAACGCAGATTCCCTTTCAGCCGATTGCGTCAGGAAATCACACCGGGTCGAAAAAGTATAATCCTGCAGGAACTTCATCGACATGATCTGGGCAACTCCGATGTCAGCTCCGTACACTCATAAAGGTCGGGACAAAGCGGCTCACTTGATCGGGACTTGAGGCTTTCAAAGCGGCCCATTAGGCTTCAGGTCATTCTGGAAAGTTGTTTGTTTTTGTGTTCGAAGCCGGGGAAGCACTGGCATGCAGAAAGTCAAAGACCGGGCTTCAACGTCTCCCATTCGCACACTCATTGCGCTCTTTTCCGGACCGCTGCTCTACATTCTTGTCCGCTTCCTGCCCGCTCCGGAAGGCATGTCCGCCGAAGCCTGGGCGTTGCTTGCGCTGCTTTGCTGGATGGTGGCCTGGTGGCTGAGTGAAATCCTGCCGCTTGCAGCCACGGCATTGCTGCCGGTGATCGTGATGCCGCTCTCCGGTATTGCCGATGTCGGCACCGTCACCCGCGCATACGGCCACCCGCTCATTTTCCTGTTTCTGGGTGGTTTCATGCTGGCCATGGCAATTGAGTCCGTCGGTCTGCACCGGCGCATTGCCCTGGCGATCGTCTCCCGCGTGGGGACACGGCCGCGGGAACTCACGCTCGGCTTCATGGTGGCAACCGCATTCCTGTCCATGTGGATCACCAATACCGCTGCAACCATCATGATGTATGCGGTGGCACTGTCGGTTGTCGACTTCATCAAGGCGAAATCGACAACACCGGATACCTTGAAACAGTTTTCCGTCGGCCTCATGCTCGCCGTTGCCTACAGCGCCTCCATCGGCGGAATGGCGACACTGATCGGTTCGCCGGTCAACGCCCTGTTGGCTACGATCCTCTATGGCGAGTACGGCATCGTGGTCGAGTTTGTCGACTGGCTCATGATCGGACTGCCGGTCACTCTGGTGATGCTGGTTCTCGCCTGGCTCCTGCTGACCGTTGCGCTCTATCCATCCGGGAACATCGAAGGACGCGACCTTGCCGAGGCCGTTCGAAGTGAACACGGCAAACTGCCACCCATGAGCCGTGCGGAAAGAACGGTCGCGGCCGTCTTTTTTCTCGCCGGGGTCGGCTGGATCTTCGGCGATCAGATTTCGCATCTCACCGGACTGCCGATCACCGATACGACAGTGGCATTGGTCGCGGCACTGCTGCTCTTTGCCCTGCCGGTAAACTCGGACATGACGGAATTCGCGCTCGACTGGAGGACGGCAGCGGGACTGCCGTGGAACGTGCTGATCCTTATCGGGGGTGGCCTGGCCGTCGCCCTGGCCTTCCAGATCACCGGACTGGCAGACTGGATTGGTGAACAGGTATCCGGTCTCGACATCGCCGTCTTTGCCATGGTGCTTCTGGTCACGACAATGATGGTGTTCTTGACAGAAATCATGTCGAACCCTGCTTCCGCTGCGACAATCCTCCCCGTAGTCTCCGCAGTGGCTGTCGGTTTCGACCTGACCCCGTTGTTGCTTGCAGTCCCGGCAGCCCTTGCAGCAAACATGTCTTTCATGATGCCGGTGGCGACCGCTCCCAATGCGATCGTCTTTTCCAATCCGGATCTGAAAATCCTCGATATGGCGAAGGCCGGCATCTGGCTCAATCTTTGCGGGATCGCCGTTTGCACCCTGATGGTCTACTTCGTCTTCAGACCGCTCGCCGGGTGGTAAGCCCGGATCAGGCGCGTTTCAGAACTTTGCCGCCCGCAGGTTCAAGTCTCGCTCCGCACAGGATTGCACGGTCGACAAAGCCAGAGTGAAGACCGAGCAGCCTCAATCACAAACACATCTGAAGGTCTCGAACCTGTCAAAAGTTTAAGGTCCAACGGACTGTTTTCCGCGGCATTTCGTCCCCATCTCCTAACCAGTCGTCTCAAAATGGGACAAGACAACCATCTAGGGAGAACTTGCAAATGATGAAAACTCTGGTTCCTGCCGCCCTGATGGCGGGTTCGCTGGTCGCCGCCCCCGTCGCTCTTGCCGCCAACAGTGACAACACTGCTATCGAAGGCACATATCTGCTGGTGCAACCCAATACCAGCCAGCGGGTACTCGCGCTCAAACCCGGAGGTACGGTCAGCCTCATAAGCCAGGGACAGCAAGTTCGCGGATACACATCCGGTCTCGGATCCTGGAAGATGACCGGGCCGGACAGCGCACGCGCGACGATCATTGATTTCAACCACCCTGAAATCGAGACCGGCGACGACGGCGCCACCCAAATTGTCTATGACCTGACTTTCTCCGATGAAGTCGACGGCCAGTTCCAAAGTGTCACCGGTCAATTTACCGGCCAGTCCTTTGCCAAGGGACAAAACCCGTTGGCCACTGACGTCAAACCGGCCCGCACCTTCGGCAACCAGTTCGACGGGATGCGCATCGGCGTCAACTGATCACGTCAGAGCCGGACGATGACAATCCTTCGCTGATTTTCATTGCTCATGCACACTTGAACGCCAGTGGCGACAGGTTCGCCACTGGCTGGATTTTCGCCGAAAACCGCTCCGAAACTATGCTGGCTTGTCCTGCTGATCAAAAACATCACGCGCTGCATTCAAACCGTTAATCGCCGCAGGCAAGCCGCCATAAACCGCCATCTGCCAGATCGCTTCAACGACCTCCGTCCGGCTGGCGCCAGCAGCCAGCGTATGTTCGATGTTTATTTTCAGCTGCGGTGCGGTTTGGCCGCCCAGCGCTGTCAGGGCGGCAATCGTGCATAGCTGTCGGGTTTTCAGATCCAGCCCCTGCCTCGCATAGTGCCGGCCATAGGCCCACTCGATCAGGCTCTCCGCGAACTCCGGCAGCAAATCGTCATACCGATCCTTCAGGACGGTTTCCAGATCCGGATTAAGGTTTTGCGTCAGCGCGCGTCCCCGCTTGAGTGCTTGGCTCATGTGTTTGCCCCTTCAGGCCTGGCTGGGCACCGTGTTCGGTCCGGGCACAGTTGTCGAAGGCGGGATCGACAGGTTCGCCTGCCTCCATCCTTCTGTAGAGGTCGATCTTTTCGTCCAGCACAGACAGCATCTCGGCAAGCCGCGAAATGTCCTCGCGAACCTTCACCCGATGGACCTCCAGCATTTCCCTGCGTTCGGTGAGCGATGCACCGCCCTTCGTCCGCAGGTCCGCGTATCGCAACCGGTCTTTGATGCCCATTCCGGTTGCCTTGAGCCGATCGAGAAAGTCGATCCAGCGCAGGATCGTCTGATCGTAGATCCGGCGCCCACCCGCATCGCGCAAGGGTTTGGGAAGTAGTCCGATCTTCTCGTAATAGCGCAATGTGTCGGTGGACAAACCCGACTTTTCCGCAAGATCACCAATTCGCATGTCTGTCTCCGAACAGGACGATTTTCTTCACCTACCGGTTGGAGTGCACTCCAGGTCAAGTGTAATTTGTTCGAATTCGCCCTCACTGGCGTAAATCCCGACAATCACGTCGATATTGATTGATCGATCAATCCAAAAAGCCGCATCATGAAAAGCAGATCATTGCGCATCATGTTTGGGAGGAAATGACATATGGACCGCAAGAACATCCTGATCCTGATGGTCGACCAGTTGAACGGAACGCTGTTTCCGGATGGTCCTGCGGACTTTCTGCATGCGCCCAATCTGAAAAAGCTGGCCGAGCAGTCAGTACGCTTTGAAAATTCCTATACCGCCTCGCCGCTTTGCGCGCCGGGTCGCGCAAGCTTCATGTCCGGACAGCTGCCGCGCCGCACTGGCGTTTATGACAATGCCGCAGAATTTGCCTCCGACATTCCAACCTACGCGCACCATCTCCGCCGTGCCGGCTACACGACATGCCTGTCCGGCAAGATGCACTTTGTCGGCCCCGACCAGATGCACGGTTTCGAGGAGCGCCTGACCACCGATATCTATCCGGCGGATTTCGGCTGGACACCGGACTATCGCAAGCCGGGCGAGCGCATCGACTGGTGGTACCACAATATGGGATCGGTGACCGGAGCGGGTGTCGCCGAAATTTCCAACCAGATGGAATATGACGACGATGTCGCGTTCCAGGCTGTGCGCAAGATCTACGACTACGGCCGGGGCAAATACGATCGGCCCTTCTGCCTGACCGTCAGCTTCACCCACCCGCACGACCCCTACGTCGCCCGCAAGAAATACTGGGACCTCTACGAGAATTGCGATCACCTGCTGCCGGAGATCCCGGCCATGGCCTATGAAGACCATGACCCGCATTCCAAACGCATCTTCGATGCCAATGACTGGCGCAACTTCACCATTACCGAAGAAGATATTCGCCGCTCGCGCCGTGCCTATTTTGCCAACATCACCTATCTCGATGACAAGATCGGCGAAATCCTGCATGCCCTCGACGCCATGGACCTGGCCGAAGACACGACCATTCTGTTCGTTTCCGATCACGGCGACATGCTCGGCGAGCGCGGGCTCTGGTTCAAGATGACCTTCTTCGAAGGATCGTCCCGCGTGCCGTTGATGATTTCCGACAAGAGCCTGACACCGGAGAAAGTCCCAACGCCGGTCAGCACGCTGGATGTATTGCCGACGGTCTGTGATCTCGCCGGCATCGACATGAGCGAGATCATGCCCTGGACGGACGGCGAAAGCCTGATCCCGCTCGCGATCGGCAAGGAACGCACCAGCCCCGTGCTCATGGAATATGCTGCGGAAGCCTCCTATGCCCCGCTTGTCGGCATTCGCGAAGGCGAGTGGAAATACATTCATTGCGAACTCGATCCACCGCAGCTCTTCAACCTGGAAAGCGATCCGAACGAACTGACCAATCTCGCCGACGATCCCGATTATGCGGACGTGAGTGCCCGCTTCGCACAGGCCGTCCGCACCGGCTGGAACATGGCAACCTTCGACGCCGAAGTTCGCCAGTCACAGGCCCGCCGCTGGATCGTCTATGAAGCCTTGCGCAACGGCGCCTATTTCCCCTGGGACTACCAGCCACTGCAGAAGGCCTCAGAACGCTACATGCGCAACCACATGGACCTGAACGAAGTGGAAGAAAGCCAGCGCTATCCGCGGGGTGAGTGAGAGATCGCACCAGTGTCCAATTTCATGGATTGACCGAAGCACTTTATCGGATAGGTTGAAACGGTAACCTTTTCAACAAACTATGCGATTGATGGCAAACGCGATTTTTTACTACAAACCCAACAGTCCTTATGATGACATAAAGGGTGTCAAGCATCACTTCCCTAAGCGTTATCTGCGCACAGTCGAACAGTCGATTGGGGACTGGGTCGTTTACTATGGGCCTGTCATTGGCATGCCAAGTAGATATTACACAATGGTTGCAAAGCCTACGCACATCACCCCCGACACTGAAAAAGAAGGTCACTATTACACTTACCTGGAGGAGAGCGTAGATTTTGATCACCCGCTGGAATACTCAGAGCATGGCGGATACGAAACTGGACTTTTCAAAGCAGACGGAAAACCCAACGGCGGTCGTGTAATAAATGCAATAAGACCTCTGTCTGATGAGGACTTTCGTTCCATAATCAATGCAGGTTTATCGGCACAAGATGAATGGCCTGCTCGTACAGATAATCCGGACGAGGCTTCTTCCTCCGACGGTTTCGGCGAACTCCACCAAACGCCGCTAGCGGGGCCTTATGGCGAACGCCCGATAATTTCTCAGCTTGTTAATCGGCCATTCCGAGACGCGAAATTTCGACATCACATTCGCAAGCTTTATGACCGCACCTGCGCCTTTACTGGACTTCGTCTCATCAATGGCAAAGGGCGACCTGAAGTCGAAGCAGCGCACATCATACCAGTTGAGAACGGTGGAAATGATTCAATCCAAAACGGAATAGCACTATCAGGCACAGTTCATTGGATGTTTGATCGAGGTTTGTTGTCACTTTCAGACGACTTCGACATTCTTCCATCACGACATCTGAATTACGACGTCTCTCACATGCTTCATGCAGACATGAAGGCTCGCGTACCTGAGGATCCGGCGCATCAACCTCATCCGCATTATCTGGATTGGCATCGGACAAACAAGTTTAAGAAATAACCTCGAGCATCGCATCTGAACTTCGAACGAACAACGGAAGTTATTGATCAGGCACTCACTGACGAATTTCAAAACTTCGAATAGGCCTCATATCCCGGTGGCAACGCCTTGCCGCTTTGCTCGGCTTCCTGTCTGGCCAACTCCAGAAAGGCGACCCGGCTCTCGGTGAAATCCGGAGCCGGTTTGCCGGCCGCCATCGCGAGACGTTCCAGACCGAAGCCGCCGCCGACAGGTCCCGGTCTGGCGGCCTGCTGGTCCGCCAGTGCGATCTCACCGATCTCGAGATAACCTTGCAGGGGATAGCTCAAGTCTCCGCCGGTGCTGCTGTCTGACGGATAATAGATGCCGGCCGTGGGGAAACCCGGCGTTTGCGGATGTCCGGCAGGAGCGAAGTATCCTGATCCGTCGCCGACGGACATCGCCTCATTCAGATCCCGACGGACAAACCGGCCTTTCTGCAACAGCGCGCTGTCGTTCAGATATGGTTCGAACAGGTCGGTAGACACGAACACAAGCTGTTCCGGATCGAGCTCGCCTTTCTCGATGGCAAATTCGATCAGCCGTTCGGCAATGTCCCCGGACCTCGAAGGGTCCGGCATGTTGACCACCATGATGTTGAAGAGCGCCAGAACGCCGGGTTCACCAGCCTTGCCGATATCGTCGATCCTGCAGGCCGGCTGGACACAGGTGGAGGCTCCATCCGGATAAGCGGGACGCGTATCGTCGAAACGAAGCCCACCATTGAATCCGAAATCGGTAAGCAGACTGAGTGGTTCGAGAGTCTCGAACCCCTGAGCCGAGAAGTGATCCAGAAAGACAGTTGCCATTCCGTCTTGAGCAAGTGACTTCGTGCCCGGCAACAACAAACCGGCAGCTCCGGCCACGGACAGGTTCATCAATTGTCTGCGATCGAGCAACATCGGCGCGTCTCCAAACTTTCTAAATCAACCTTGGTCGGTGCGGTCATGACACCACATCCGAGCGTTACGTCAACTTACAAACCCGCCACTTTTGTGGCCCCGGCTCCTGGCACCGGACTTCAGATCGCAGGAAGCATTTTCTGGACAGCCCTCGAGCTCCTCCTGACAGCCTTGTGTCAGGAGACTGACAGGAAGTGGCAAAAAGTGGAACAAAGCCGCAACAGCCCCCTTCCCTCGCGCGGGGAACCGGACCATATTGCGCAGCATGAGCAAACGCCCCACCAAATCCGGTTCCGACGACACGACATCCCCAGACGGCTTCGGCGAAGCGCCGCAAAAGCCCCTTTCCGGCACACCCTTGTCCGGCTCTATCAGCGATTGGGCCGCGGAGATCGCCGAGGAAGCCGAAAAGCCTGTCTCACAGACCGCAAGCAAGGGCAAAAGATCTCCTGAGCAAAGCGAAGGCAAGCGCGACCGCGCGCCGGCCGGTCAGGCCGCCCCCGCGGAGGACAGTGAGCGCAGCGAACGTGCGTCTGTGAGCGCCAGACGAAAGCCTTCTCCAAAAAAAGAAAAAATCACGAAGTCGGCGCGTGGAACCTCGATCGGCAAGGCTGACAGCGTCAGGGAACGAGCTGCCGGCGGACTGAACCCGGTCGCCGGGCTCGACATGACGCTCGAAGAGGCGGAGAAGCTCGAGCAGCAGCTCAAGGAACACAAGAAAGAAAACAAGAAGAAGAAAAAGGAAAGCAAGTTCGGCGAGCTGACCGGCAATCAGGGCGCGACAGCCACTGTCGAAGCGTTGTCGGCGCTGATCGAATCCGGCAATCCGCTGCACAAGAACGGTGAGGCCTGGGTTCCACACCGGCCGGAACGGCCGCCAAAATCCGAGGGCGGCGTCGAGATCGTTCTGAAATCGGACTACCAACCGCAGGGCGACCAGCCAACCGCGATCGCGGAACTGGTGGAAGGCATCGAGACCGGAGAGCAGACCCAGGTGCTGCTCGGCGTCACCGGCTCGGGCAAGACCTACACAATGGCGCAGGTGATCCAGCGCACGCAGCGCCCCGCACTTATCCTGGCACCGAACAAAACCCTTGCCGCTCAGCTCTACGGCGAGTTCAAGGCCTTCTTCCCGGACAACGCGGTCGAGTATTTCGTCTCCTACTACGACTACTACCAGCCGGAAGCCTACGTCCCGCGCACCGACACCTATATCGAGAAGGAAAGCTCGATCAACGAGCAGATCGACCGGATGCGCCACTCGGCTACCCGCGCCCTGCTGGAGCGTGACGACGTCATCATCGTTGCTTCGGTGTCCTGCATCTACGGTATCGGCTCGGTCGAAACCTATACGGCCATGACCTTCGCCATCGAGGTCGGCGAGCGCATGGACCAGCGCCAGCTGATCGCCGATCTGGTGGCCCTGCAGTACAAGCGCAACGACGCGGCCTTCCAGCGCGGCACATTCCGTGTGCGCGGCGACACAATAGAACTGTTCCCGGCCCACTATGAAGACCGCGCCTGGCGCATTTCCATGTTCGGTGACGAAATCGAGAACATCACCGAGTTCGACCCGCTGACCGGCAAGAAGTCCGGCGAGCTGAAAAGCGTCAAGATCTACGCCAACTCGCACTATGTCACCCCGAAACCGACGCTGAACCAGGCGACCAAGTCGATCAAGGAAGAGCTGAAGCACCGGCTGGAGGAACTGAACAATCACGGCCGCCTGCTCGAAGCCCAGCGCCTCGAGCAGCGCACCATGTTCGACCTGGAAATGCTGGAAGCCACCGGTTCCTGCCAGGGCATCGAAAACTACTCGCGTTACCTGACCGGCCGCAAGCCGGGCGAGCCGCCCCCCACCCTGTTCGAATACCTGCCGGACAACACGCTGGTTTTCGCCGATGAAAGCCACGTCACCATTCCGCAGATCGGCGCCATGTACCGGGGCGACTTCCGCCGCAAGGCGACGCTGGCCGAATACGGCTTCCGCCTGCCCTCCTGCATGGACAACCGCCCGCTGCGCTTCGAGGAATGGAACGCGATGCGGCCGCAATCCGTCGCGGTGTCGGCAACCCCGGGCTCCTGGGAGATGGACCAGTCCGGCGGCGTCTTTGCCGAACAGGTCATCCGCCCGACCGGCCTGATCGATCCGCCGGTGGAAATCCGCTCCGCCTCAAGCCAGGTCGACGACCTGCTGGGCGAAGTGCGCGAAGTTGCCCAGAAAGGCTATCGCACGCTGGTGACGACACTCACCAAGCGCATGGCGGAAGACCTGACCGAATACCTGCACGAAAACGGTGTGCGGGTGCGCTACATGCACTCCGATATCGACACGCTGGAACGTATTGAAATCCTGCGGGACCTGCGGCTCGGCGCCTTCGACGTGCTGGTCGGCATCAACCTGCTTCGCGAAGGTCTCGACATTCCCGAATGCGCGCTGGTCGCCATTCTGGACGCGGACAAGGAAGGCTTCCTGCGGTCGGAAACCTCGCTGATCCAGACCATCGGGCGCGCTGCCCGAAACGTCGAAGGCAAGGTCATCCTTTACGCGGACAACATGACCGGCTCCATGGAGCGGGCGATTGCCGAAACCAATCGCCGCCGGGAAAAGCAGCTCGCCTACAACGAAGAGCACGGCATCACCCCGGAAAGCGTCAAACGCAACATCGCCGACATTCTCGACAGCGTCTACGAGCAGGACCATGTCACGGTGGATGCAGGCTTTGCCGAGGAAGGCTCGCTCGTCGGCCACAATCTGGCGGCTCATATCGAGGATCTGGAAAAGAAGATGCGCGATGCTGCGGCCGATCTTGACTTCGAAACAGCGGCACGCCTGCGCGACGAAATCAAGCGCCTGCAGGAAACCGAGCTTGCCGTCGCCGACGACGCCATGGCCCGCCAGTCCGACGTCGACGCCAAGACCGGCGGCTACAAGGGCAACAAGAAATTCGGCGCCGGCGGCACCAAGGAAGGCGCCAGCGGCAAGAAGAAACAGACCGCTGCCGACAAGGCCCGGGCCGCACGCGAAAGAAACGCAGGCCGTGGCCCGGACAGCCTTCCGCCTCCATCAAGCAAGGTCCGCAAGAACACACTCGACGAAATGACCGTCGGCCGTACGGAAGTACCGCTCGGCCAGGACAGCGATCCGGTCAAACCGGTTGTCCGCGGCAAGATCGGTGCAGGGTCCTACGAAGATCCGGCGGATGAGAAGAAACGGCGCGGACGACCGAAAAAAAGTGGCCGGCCGGGACAGTAAGATAGATACCATTTTAAGGTGATCAAATGAAAGATCTAGATGGAGAAAAAGTTTCTGTCGGAGATTTATTCTCAGGACGAAACTTTTTCAGAGTTCCGGAATACCAGAGGCCATTCTCCTGGGACGAAGATAACTTTGAAGATATAATAGACGACTTGATAAACGCCGATAAGGATGAGCAGTATTTCCTTGGCACGGTAGTACTTCATAAGATCAATGACGACATTGTCTATGACATAGTTGATGGACAACAAAGGGCAACATCGCTAATCATCTTATTTGCCTGTCTACGTGATCTGATCGAAGCAGAAGACATACAGAATGATATCCAAGAAAAAATCGTACAGGAAGCGAGCAGACTTAATAAAATCTCGCGAAAAGAGCGAATTGAAGTCAGGGACATCGAAGTATTTAATCAGCACATTCTAACTCCTGGCGGAACAAAACTCGAGTTCGGAGCTGACAAGAACAAAGAACCTCACTGGCGATACAAAACAGCGATCGATATTTTTCATCACAGCTTATCGCCCTTGTCTCAGAAAGAACTTGAAGACTTTGTATTCTTTGTAAATCAGAACTGCATTATAATACGTCTTTCAACGTCATCGTTCGATGACGCCTTTCGACTGTTCTCAATTGTAAATGACAGAGGGAAGAAACTACGCAGAATTGATATTCTGAAAGCTCAGAATTTGAGCCCTGAATTTATTGCTTCAGATTCTCAAAGACGAACAATCGCAAGAACCTGGCAAGAAACCGAAGAAGATCTCGGAGCGGACACTTTTGAAGAAGTGTTTTTCTTAATAAGATTAATAACAGTCAAGGAGAAGCCTCAGGGTGATCTACTCAAGGAATTTGAACGTCGGATATTCCGAGCGAGACCACCACTCATCCATCGCGGAATAACTTTCTTTGAAGAAGTAAAAAAATACACAGATTTTTACAAAAGAATTTTTGTCGACAAAGACATATTAGATATTGATGGAATTGAAAATGCCGAATACAGAAGCTTAATATTCATTATGCAAACTGAATTTCAAGCATCAGAATGGAAAGCCTGCATATTATACTATTGCATAAAATTTGGAAACACAAATCTACTTGAATTCATCTATCAACTTGAAAAAATATACCTAGAGCAATGGTTTGGCGGCGTCAGAAAAGACGAAAGGTACGCACAATACACGGATATTCTAAAGTCTATCGAAAAAACCGAAGATACACATGATGTTATTTCCTCGCTTAAATACTCGGAAGAAAACATTATTCAAGGTGTAACTAACGTAAACCTATACAATGCTGGATACAAAAAATACGTTCTATTAAGACTAGAATTGTTAAAATCTGAACTTGAAAGACCACAGTACATTGAAGCAAAATCAATTGAGCATGTACTACCTCAAAATCCTGCAGAAGATAGTAATTGGCTAAAGTCTCACGATAAGGAAGACATGCAAAATTACGTGAATTCGATTGGAAATCTGGTTTTAATTAGTAAATCCAAAAATTCAACAGCGTCTAACCGAGATTTTGAAGAAAAAAAGAGTACTTACCTAACACAACGAGTGTCCGACTATCCAAGGTCCAATCAAGTATGCTCCGAAAGTGAGTGGACTCAAGAAACAATCAAGAGATGGACTGATGAAGCTGCGGACATTTTTTTAAGGAATCTACAATAGCTATTCTCATCGGCACGTTGTCGAACTCCCCTCAATGTCGCCAGTATCGAGATACTCAGCCGGTCGCATAAACCGTGATTGCCTGTGACAATCCCGGCAGGCTTTGATCGTCGAACTGGTCAAGTTCGCTTCCAAGACTAATTGCAACGGCTCGGTCAAGCAGAATGGATCTGTTCAACACCTTGGCATGTGCCTCCAGCCGGGCGGCGCGATTGACCGTATCGCCATAGACCGTGAAAGCCTGACGGTCGGAAGAGCCGATGCTGCCGGATGCGACCGGACCGGCGGCGAGACCGATGCGGACCGAGAAGCCGGACTGGCGCGCCTGTGCGACCAGTTCCTCACTTGCGGCAACTGACTGGCGTTCCGGGTTGTCGCTGTCGATCGGCGTTCCGAACGAAGCCATCAGGCCGTCTCCCGTGAACTGGATGACAACGCCATTGTGCCTTCCAGTGATGTCGGCACAGCCTGCGAGAAAATCATTCAGGCGTTCGATCACTTCCGTCGGACTTCGTTTGGATGAGTAGGCGGTGAAACCGGCAATATCCATGACCAGGATCGCGGCATGCCGTTCCTGCGGCTTCAGCGCAGCAGGATTGTCGATGAGCCGTTTCGCGATGGCCTCGGGCACATATCGTCCGAGTGTTGCGGCAATGCGTTCGCGCTCCGCCTGAGCTCTGACCTGCGCCTGGAACACCTGACGAGCTCTTAAAACCGCAAGAGCCAGAATGGCCGTCGCGATGAACAGAAAACCGGTCTCCTCCACCCGGTTGCCGCGGCCGATGAAATCGATCGACAGAAAGATGTTTTCATAATCCGCACGGGACGGTGCCGGGGCGAGGTCAGCCCAGGAAAGCGTGCGCTCCATCCCGGAGGTGATCAGCAGGAACACGGTCCACCACCCGGCGACAGCGACAGTTCCGGTCCATAGAACCAGCAATGGTGACAAGGACAGCGTCGCCATGGCGATCACCGGAAACAGGTAGTAAATGCCATAGGCACGAAACGCGATGATCTGGGGTATCTCGGCTCCCTGGCTGATCGGAAAGAGTGCGAAGGCCGCGCAAATGCCGAGCGTGTCCACCATGTAGATCGCGTATTTCATCCAGCTGCGGTCGAAGCGGGTTCCGATGACGCACGCATGGGCAATTCCTATGGCCGTATAGGCGCCAAGAGAAATGAACACCCAGGGACTTGGGGTGTAATCCAGAAAGAACCAGGACGAGGCAACCCAGAGAAACGCGGCACCAATGGCCACCGTTCGGCAGATAATCGCCAGGCGCAGCCCTTGTCGCTCAGCCCTTTCGAGGCGCTGACCATCCGGCGGAGATACTGGAATTTTGGAGGAAATGATGTTCAATGGCAGGTACCTTTTCTCCCGAAAGGATAGGTCAGACGGTTCACGCAGGAAAGGCATGACCAAAGACGGGCGCACTCTCTGCCAAGACAGCGGTAGCAATTGCGGGCCGCTTTCTCCTCTGAGCACCTGATTGACTTCCCCATCGTTCCCGTCATGCTCTCCCGGGGAGACGGCCATCACCGATGATGGCGAAGTCGGGGGAATGATGTGATCTATCGAATTCTTTGCGCTGCCGGAACATCTTTGCTTGCGGTTGGAACAGCATCGGCCGAGCTTGCCTCAACCAGCTTCGGCGACTGGTCGGTCCGGTGCAACGACAAGAATTACTGCGTTGCCGAGACCAATGGCAAAGGCTCCAATGACGAGGCCTTCCGGCTCAAGGTTGAACGGGGAGCGAAGCCGGATTCGCAGGTCTACGTGACCTTCCGTCCGAAGACGACACTCGAAACGGGCATGCGGGCGCGGATCGAAATTGAAAGCCTGGACGAAGAAAACTACGGCTACTTCGGCAAAGCCTCCAAGATCTACACCGGCAACGAGATGACATTCGGCGGCGTGTCGGACCGCGAGTTGATCGAGAAACTGCGAATGGGCAAAGATGCTGCCGTTCAGATCGAGTTCGGCGGCGCAACCGGCACCCTCACCTACCAGGTCACGTTGAACGGCCTCACCCATGCCCTTTTGAAAATGGACGAGGAACAGGGACGCATCGGCCGGCTGGATGCCATTGTGGCCTGGGGTGGCCTGCCGTCGGACAAGTCTGTCACCTTCGCTTCGGCATCCTCAACATCAAAAAGCGCGTCATCCCCTGCGCAGTCGTCTCAAAGCACGGCATCGGCGGCACCCGCTCCCGCAGTTCCCGCGAATGATCTGCCGCCGCCGGTCATGCCGTCGCAGGATGTCATCGGCAGCAGTCCAGGTGCGTCGAACGGTTTGTTCTACAACGTCAATGAAATCCCCGATCAGGTGCAGATGGTCGGCTATCGAACGCTCAATTGTGATCTTCAGGAAAGCGTGCCGGCCTTCGGCGCACAATTGCACGCCGTCGGCGATGTGGAGGTCTGGGTGGTTCCGTGCAGCATGGCCGATGCCAACGTGCCCTACTACATCACCTGGCACGTCCCCTTCGCCCCGGCTAATGACGAGACCTTTGAATTCGAAACGCCTCCCAGCTTCAACCAGCCCAATCACAGCCTGGTCAACAATCTCTTCTATGACCCGGACAGCGGTCAGATCACCGGGACGACCTACTATTCTCCCAACTACGACTGCGGTGCATTTGAGCGTCACGAATTCGAGGCGGAGTCTGGACAATATGCTCTGGTCGAATATCTGGAAAAATCCAACTGCGACGGCATCACCGGCCCACCGGAGGGCTGGCCACTCAGCTGGACCATTGCCGAGATGGGAGACTAAAGAAACGGTGTCCTCTTGAAGAATGCCGCACTAATCGCGCGAATGATATCTGGATTCCGGATCGGCACTCGGCTTCGCCTCACTGGTCCGGAATGACGGTGTGCCTTGCAGTGACGCTTTTCTGATCTCACCACATTTTCGTGGTCATTCCGGACAGCGTGGCACGCCAGTGCCATCACATGATCCGGAATCCAGATATGAGCGCGAGCAACGCGAGCTCCAAACCTCGCAAAAGCTCAAACCTATTCGAAGGCACGCACTTCGCGCGAACGATTTTTGGATTCCAGATCGGCATTCGGTTTCGCCTCACTGGTCCGGAATGACGGTGTGAAACGTAAAGGGCGCATGGCCTGCACCGCCTTCCGTCATTCCGGACAGCGTGGCACGCAAGAGCCATCGCGTGATCCGGAATCCAGATGTCAGCGCGAGCAACGCGAGCTCCACTTTCATTAAACAACACCGAGAGAAATCCGTTAGAACAACAGGGTCTCGGACAGATCCCGCCAGTCCGGATTGCTGTTCTCAATCAGGTCGATTTTCCAGGCACGCTTCCAGTTTTTGAGCTGCTTTTCCCGTGCAATCGCCTCATCGATGCGTTCGTGCTCCTCCGCATAAACGAGGCGCTTCACGTCGTATGTCTTGGTAAATCCGCCTATCAGACCGTTTTGATGCTCAAAGACCCTGCGCGGCAAATCCGAAGTCACTCCGATGTACAATGTGCCGTTTCGATCGGAGGCGAGAATGTAGACGCGGGCAGACATGAAACAATCATTGAGTGCTATTGAACAAATTACAATTAATAACTCTTGCGAGTAGTGATCTCGAGTTGCGTATCTTCAGATTTTTGCAAAGCCGCGCTGACCGCGCGAAGGACATCTGGATTCCGGATCGGCGCTCGGCTTCGCCTCTCTGGCCCGGAATGACCGTGTGAAGGGCAAAAGCTCATGGCCTGCACGGCCTCCCGTCATTCCGGACAGCGTGGCACGCCAGTGCCATCGCGTGATCCGGAATCCAGATGTCAGCGCGAGCAACGCGAGCTCCTTTTCCCAGAATGCTTGCCCCTATCCCCGTTTCCCGGCACTCTTTTGCCCAAGTGAACATTGCCGGGAAAAGGCAAGGCGCTGCAAAGGGAGGAAGTGATGTTTTGTTTCCGGGAGTGCCGTTGGCGTCTGATGCTTGCATGCGCGTTTGCCATGATCTGGCCAATGGGCGTGACGTCCGGCCAATCAGCCCAAAACCAGCCTGTTGAGTTTGAGCTGCCCCGTGCCCCGCTGACACCGCTTCAGAAGAAGCGGCTGCCTCCGGATGCACGAAACATCTCCCAGGGTACCTTCACTGGAAAGCTCCGTCTTCCGATAGGGCAAGGCCCGCATCCTGCCATGGTCGTGGTCCGGACCTGTCATGATGCTTCCTTTTATGACCCGTGGCTGGATCGCCTCGACCAGTGGGGCTATGCCACGCTCACCTTCTCCCGCTGCCAGCCTCCCGACTATCTGCCAGACGACGCGGAAATCCCCGCTCTCGACTGGAAGCGTGGCTCCCTCGCGGCCATAGGCGCGCTGAGCCATCTTGCCAAGCAGCCGCAGATCGACCCTGACCGGATCGGCATCATGTCCTGGTCACGTCTTGGTCTCATCCCCCTGAGCACACTGCAATATGAAGGCTTCGCCCAGTTCTTCGATACCGGGTTTGCCGCCGGCGTTGCGCTTTATCCATTCTGCTCGTTTGCACGCGGTCCGCACAAAGGGCCGATCCTGATCGTCGGCGGTCAAGACGACAGCTGGGTCGACAACACGGTCTGCGAACGCGTCGAGGCCGCCACCAGCAACGATGAGTTTCCTGTCACGACCATTCTGCTGGAAGACGCGGTCCACGGTTTCGATATTCCTGAATTTGGACCGCCCAAAGCCGTTCCGGCCTCGGTCATCAATCCGGACCGCTTCGCCGCGAATGGCGGTGTGCTTGGTTTCAGCAAACCGGCAGCCGACCGTGCGAGCGAAGAAGTTAGAACGTTTCTGGAAGCGCAACTGATGAAGTAAATGCCGTTTTCTCCACTTGTTTGCTGCCGAGGGTCTGCTTAAGTGGTTGCTCGTCAACGGATATCGGAACAATGAGAAAAGCAGATGCCGTCATTGAGAACGCTCGCCCTGGGTACTGTCCTTGCCAGCCTGCTGTTGCCTTCCATGGCTGAGGCGGCAAGTTACCGGGTGCCGGCGGAATGGGAACCACAGGCCGCCATCTGGATGCAATGGCCGGGCAACTACGAAAAGTCGATGCGACCGGCATTTGCCGACATCATCCGCTCCGTTCAAAAGCACGAAAAGCTCAATTTGCTGGCAAGCTCTGAAAAGGAACAGAAGGCTGCGCGTCGTTTTCTGGAAAAGCGCGGCGTTTCGGACACCAATATCAGCTGGCACCTGGTCCCGATCGACAACGCCTGGATGCGAGACAACGGACCGATTTATCTGACGGACGGCAAGGAGACCTGGATCCAGAACTGGTCCTTTAACGGTTGGGACGGCACGACCGGCGCGGAGTATCGCCAGGACAACAAGGTGCCCGTTCGTGTCGGCAAACTGCTCGGTCTGGAGGTCGAGGATCTGACGGATTATGTGCTGGAAAAAGGTAATCTTGAGGTCAATGGCGCAGGCGTCGCGATGCTCAACTGGGATTGCCAGGATCAGCGAAATCCGGGCCTCACCAAGGCAGAACACGAACAGATCCTGAAGGAAGCTCTCGGCCTCAACCAGATCATCTGGTCCTATGGCCATCACCCGGACGATCTGACCACTGGACATATCGACGGCGCGGCGCGGTTCATCAACGCCACCACCGTTGCCATTGCAGATACCGAAGAAGATTCCGAGCTGCGTCTGGCCAGGGACCTTGAAGCCGCCGGTTTCAAGGTCGAATGGTATCCGGGTGATGTCAATTGGCTGGTCGGCGACGGATATGTTGTTGCCATGAGCGAACTGGAGGCTGAAGCCGACAGGGATCTGGAGAAACGGTTGAACCGGTTCTTCCCGGGGCGACAGGTGTATCTGATCGATGCCTGGTCAATCGCCGATGGCGGCGGTGGCATTCACTGCGTCACCAACGACCAGCCGGAACTGGCTTCGCGCTGATCGCCTCGCGCCGCTTTGACATCCCTGTCCTTTGCTGTCGCTTTGCCCCCATTCCAAAGTCTGCTTAAATGAGGTGTTCGCAAGACGCGGACACCATTGCCGATCGTATGCCTTTTCACTGTGCCCTGCTGACAAGCCTTGGCAGGCCCTTTTGCAGGAGACTGAAAATGCGTTTGATGATGACTTTCAAGATCCCGACAGATGCCGGCAACAAGGCCGGAGCAGCAGGCGACATCGGAGCTGCAATCGACAAGCTGATCAAGGATACCGGTGCCTATGAGTCCTATTTCTATATGAAAGATGGCATGCGCGCGGGCGCGCTTTTCTTCGAGGAAGCCGATCAGGCCAACCTGACGCGTTACAACGAACCCCTCATGCAAAGTCTCAGCGCCGAAATCGACATCATTCCGGTGCTGAACCTTGAAGACCTGAAGCGCGGGCTTCAAGGCCAGTAAATTCGCGCGTCCCCGGATTATCCCTTCTTCGACCCCGACTCGCGGGCGATTCCCTCTGCACGGACGTTTCATGCAGACGCTTGCACGTTAACCATTTGGGCAATTCCGTTAAAATGCCGGGGATATCTGTCTTTTTGAGGTAACACTTCACAAGGTATCCTCCCTGCCGCTCATGCGAGTCGTTGAATCGCCGGAGCCACATAGGTTAATAAAGAATTAAGAAATTGACGCATTACGCCGGAGCGGCGCCGGCGTTGAAGGCAGGAGACAGGAATGGGCATTTTCTCGAAGTCCCCGCGTCCAGGTGGAGACCAGGAACAGCGGATCGAGACAAAGACGGAAACAGTCGAGGTACAAGAGGCCGTACAGGTGACTGAACCGGTCGCAAATGTGGAACAACTGTCTCCCTTTGCCCTGAAAATGCAGGAAAAGATGAACCACCTGGACGGGCTGAAGTCCCGGGTCGGCGGGCTCAATCAGACCTTCGACCAGATGGCCGCCTTTGCGGTGGAAAGCCAGACCAGCATCCGCATGATGGCGGAGTACATCGAGGCCTCCCGCCATACCGTGGAGACGGAGGTCCGGCTGAAGTCGGAAAACGCCAAGATTTCAACGGATCTTCTGGATGCCGAGCACAAGGTCAAAACCCTGACCACTCAGCTGGAAGACGCTCAGGCGGAAGTTCATTCCCTGCGCAAGCGCTCCACGGAAACCCGCACGGCTCTGGAAACGGCCCGCAACGACATTGTCACGATCCGTGACAACAACAAGAAGGTCAATGACGAGTACCGGCTGCAAAGCGCCAAGCTGGTTGAAGTCAACGCGATAAACTCGGACCTGTCGGGCCAGTTCAACGACCTGAAAGCCAAGCACGAAACCCTGGAGACCCAGGCCGAAGGACTGAGTTCGGACCTGGAAGCCGTCAGGCATCGTGAAAAGGAACTGCAGCAGAACCTTTCCGAAAGCGCGCAGTTGCTGGAAGACGAGGTCCGCAAGAACAACCAGTCCACAAGCGAGCTGGAAGCTGCCAAGCGCGAACTGGTCGAGTTCAGAAACGATAACATCGACCTGAAGTCCCATCTCGATGTTGCCAACCAGGAACTGGTCTACGCGAAGAACCGCCTGGAAGAAGAACAGCGCAAGCACGACAATGAAGTCTACGCGCTGAACGCAGAGATCGAGAACCTGTCCTCGCAGCGCCGTATCGGCGCGCAGTCGCTTCAGGACATGGCCCGCGAGAATTCCACCTTGAAGGAACGTGGGCGCGATCTGTTGAAACGTATGCAGGAAATCGAACACCTGCTCGACAGTGCACAGAAGAACCACGAGAAAGATCGCACAGAACTGATGGCGACCACCGCCAAGCTGCGCGAACTGAACCTGCGCTACAATTCGGCCCTCACCGACCTCAATCACCAGCGCAATCAGAACCAGAAATTCGCCGACAATCTGGAAGATCTGGTGGATGAGAACAAACGTCTGCAGCGCTACAAGATCCAGGTGGACACAGCCAACGAGCAGATCCTCCAGTTGAAGTCGGTGATCGCCAATTATCAGATGGCCATGGAAGGCAAAGGCCCTGCCGAGGAACTCGGCCTGACCGACGGCTACGACCCGGCTGCAGAACTTGGCATCACGGAACCGCTTGGGAGCGACTATCAGCCGATGGATATCGTTTCCGAATCAGGCGCGTCTGAAGAGGACACACCGGATGATGATCCTTCCGGTGGCGACGACAAGATCGTCAAACTGCGCGATTAAGTGCATCTGCGCCGAATCGCGGCGCGGCTCCAGACTTTCCAGGCCTCCCGCCCGTTCCTTTGCGAACCCGCAGGAGGCCTGAATTATTCATTTCACGTTGAATCTGTTACGGTTCTCTACTGAGAGGACCCAAAATGCCCTCACCATGCTGATCGGGTCCGCATGAAGTTGAGGAGCCTCGCCTGTGAATGTCGGATTGCTGCCCCTGCTGGTTCTTGTCGGTGGAACAATCGGGATCGTAATCGGGTCGTTCAGTCCTTCACTCACCGTTATTCTTCAACCCTTTGGCGACGCCTATATCCGGCTCATGGAAGTGGTGGTCCTGCCTTATCTGGTCTCTTCGCTGCTTCTGGGTCTCGGCAGGTTGTCGCCGAATATTGCCATCACGCTGTTCAGAAAAAGCTGGCCGGTCTACCTGCTCCTCTGGCTGGTGAGCTTCTTCTTTCTTGCACTGGCCGCTTCAACTGTCCCGCTCGTGGACAAGACAAGGATCGTTGATTTTTCCGCCACCCTCCCCAGCGACAAGGGCTCGGTGAAGTCTCTGGTAGACCTGCTCATTCCTGACAATTTCTTCGAGGCGTTGAGCCAGAACTACATTCCATCCGTTGTCCTGATGGGCGTGATATTCGGTATTGCGATCCAGCACAGCGTTCGCCCGACAGCGCTGTTGGACATGCTCACGATCATTCGCAATGCGTGCATCCGCATTTGGGGCTGGATCGTCTACCTTGCTCCAATTGGCGTGTGCGCTCTTTTTGCTGAATCCATCAGTTCGGTCAGCCTCACCGGCTTCGCCGCCCTCTCGATCTATATCGCGGTTGTCCTGCTGAGTGCTCTGGTCCTGGCGTTCTGGGTGTTTCCCATGCTCCTGACCGTTTTCCTGCCCTTGTCGTATCGCGAGATCCTGTCAGGATTGCGGGAGGCGTTCATCATCGCAATCGTAACCTCGCTCTCCGTTGCGGCATTGCCCTTGTTGCAGCAGGCCACGCAGAAATTTGCCGAAAGACTGGGAGACGACCACGACGAGAGCCATCAGAAGAAGGAAATCATAGAGACCTCTCTGTCGGTGAGTTATCCCCTCGCGCAGATCGGCAACTTCTTCATCATGGTCTTCCTGATCTACGCGGCCTTCTATTACTATCTGCCGATCGAACGGCAACAGCTGATCGAGATACCGTTCGTCACGCTCCTTTCAGGTATCGGATCACCGACATCTTCCATAGGCGCCGTTACATTCATGGCTAACTGGCTCGGTCTGCCGGAAGGAACGACAGGCCTTTACGTGGAAACCATGGCGATTACCCGATACGGCCAGGTGATCACATCTGTTTCCGCATTTGCTTTCGTCACGACGCTGATCACGTTTCTGTTTTACGGCAAGATCCGCTTCAACGCCCGAGCGCTCATCCTGACGATTGCCGTTTCAGCCGTTGCTTTTTCAGGCATATGGGCGATCGGCCGCTGGGGAGGATCACACGCGCCGCTTCATTCCGAAATCAGTTACCGCGCAGCGGGTCTGCCGGATTATCTGCAGACCTTGAGCGATGCGAACCTGACTTCGCGACTTCGTCCGGCCGAAACCACGGAGAAAACAACACCGTCTGGCGCAAACGCGGACGAAACCTTGAACACGATTGCGCGGATACAAGCGACAAACGTCTTGCGCGTCGGCATCAATCCGAATGTCATGCCCTTTGCCTATGAAAACAATGATGGCAGGCTGGTCGGCTACGACGTGGAAATGATGTACCGCTTCGCGCAAAGCATGAATGTCGAGCTGGTATTTGTACCCTACAACTGGCAAAGCCTTGCCGCGGATCTCAAGCAGAAGAACTTCGATATCGCCGTCGGCGGACTGTACATTACCGATGATCGGCAAGAGACACTCACGGTCAGCAACCCCTATTTCGAGAACCCTCTGGCGTTCATCGTGAAAAGCAACCGTATCGAGGATTTCAAGTCTGGCGAGATCATTACCGCGAACAAGGACCTGACACTGGCCGTCTTCGACGATCCCGTCTTGATCCCCCTGGCGAAACGAAGCTTCCCCGAAGCGAAGATCAAGGTCGTCAAGGACTATAGCAACCTGCAGTCTCTCACTGACGTCGATGCTGCTCTGTGGACCAGGGAACAGGCCAGGGCCCTGGCAATTTCACTTGAAGGTTACTCGGCCGTGGTTCCCGAAGACACGGCAACAAGGTTCCTGTTCGCCTATCTCATGCCGCCGTCCTCACCGGGATTAGCTGCATATTTCAACTACTGGATGGACCTGTCGAACGAGCATGGCGTCTTGCAGGATATGGCACGCCGCTGGATCGATCCGGCGCAATCGGACGGAACCCGGTAAGAACCAGTCAGGACCGTTCGAGATTGAAACGGTTTATTCCGGTTCCACCGTGAACTTCAGCGGATAACCCACCTGCGCGGCTGCATCGATTGCCCTGGTTGCCTTGGTTTCGGCGACATCGCGCGGATAGACCGAAACGACACAGGCGCCCTTCTGGTGGGCAGTCATCATCACGACCTCGGCCTGTGCATTGTCCAGCCGGAACTCTCCCTTGAGAACAAGGACAACAAATTCACGCGGTGTGTAGTCATCATTTAGAAGAACGACCTTGTAGAGTTTCGGTTTTTGAACCTTGGTCTTCTTCTGAAATTTCGGTTTTAGATCAATATTGCTCATTGCACTGGCCTAAGCTTGTCCCCCTGTTCAGAGGCCCAGTTAACTTCAGGTGAGAGCTCACCATTTCTCTGGAATCGACGCCGGTTTTCCCGGCACTTTATTGCTCAAATGCTGCTCGCCCTGGAAACCTGATGCTGTCTCTGGTTTTCCGGCAGGCGCATTTGGATATCTGCGCATTATAATGCAACGCAATATCGAAGAAAACATGACGTGCTTCAAGATTGGCAAAATCGAAGCAGATCCGAGTGCGCTTCTCCGGCGTAGGACAGCATAAGGCGGCTGTCAGAAGTCCGGAGGTATTGTCCATGTTGTCTCGCCAGATGAATGCAGTCATTCGAGGATCGATTTTTGCCCTTACCGTTCTTGCCTTTGCAATAGCGCCCTTTCTTTTGCAACCCGCGTTTGCGGACACCGGTCCCGCTGTCCGCACAGTACCGTCAGCCCAGCTGGTTGGAAAAGGCCGCATGACCTATCTCGGTTTCAAGATGTTTGATGCGGAGCTTTACGCCCCCAAAGGCACCTACAGCTCCGGCGCTCCGTTCGCGCTCAAACTGACTTACCTTCGCAATTTCAAGGGAAAGAAGATCGCCGAAAGTTCCGTCGATGAAATCAAGCGGCAGGGCGGTGTCTCCCAGACGCAACTAGAAGCCTGGGGCAAGAAGATGCAGTCGATCTTCCCCAATGTCTCTGCGGGACAATCCATAACAGGTGTGCGAACTGCTAGCGGCAGTTCCGTTTTCTATCTGGGAAGTCGAAAGATCGGCACGATCAGCGATCCGGCTTTCACCCGCAGATTCTTTGCAATCTGGCTGGGCAACAACACCCGGAACCCGAGATTGCGTGCAAAACTCGTCGGGGCCGGTTCGTGACAGGAGACCAAGGCGGCCTCAACGAAGTCAATTCGACTGATCAGCTTTTCAGTGAGCACCGCCCCCAAAGGACGGTTGGTTGGCCGGAAAACGCAGCAGTCTCCCAGCCGATTTCGACCTCCAGCCTTGCCACCTACAGTGCAATCGCCTTCCCCCTGGCGTTCGCCGGCCTGCCGATCTATTTGCACGCGCCTGACTTTTATGCCGTCACTCAGCAAGTTCCCTTGGCGGTACTCGGATCTGTTCTCCTTGCCCTGAGGCTTGTCGATGCGATCCAGGATCCGTTCATCGGCAGCCTGAGCGACAGGTTCCACAAGTACAGGAATTACATTGTCATTACCGGCGCAATCCTGCTTGGAGCCGGTTTCTGGATGCTCTTTCATCCCTCTTCACAAGCAACAGTTGCCTGGTTTGCAGCCTCGGTCCTCATCTGCACAACCGGCTTTTCCGTTGTTTCCATCAACTTTCAAACTCTCGGAGGGCTTTGGCTGACAGGGCCCGCCGAACGCACCCGGATTACTGCCGGCCGGGAGGCTGTCGGACTGCTCGGCCTTCTGGTTGCGGCCATTACGCCGCCGCTTTTGGCCAGAGCCTTCAGTCCGGCAGACGCCTTCCATTGGCTGACGCTTTTGTATCTGCCTCTTCTCGGCATCGCCTGCTGGCTGCTCCTCAGGTGGATGCGGGAGGTCCCAATGGAGGCTCCGGTGCCGACCCGGCAGCGCGCCGGCTGGCGAGCGCTCTTGAAGGACCGGTGGCGTGCGCTTTTTTTCGGTACGGTTTTCCTCAACACCTTCGCCAGCGCCATTCCGGCAGTCCTGGTTCTGTTCTTCGTCCGCGACCGGCTGAACGCAGAAGCTTATACAGGGCTCTTTCTGCTGGTCTATTTCCTCAGCGGCGCGCTTTCGATGCCGTTCTGGACCCGCCTTGCCCGAAGGTCAGGCAAACTTCGGGCCTGGCAGATTTCGCTGGGTGCTGCTGTCGCAACTTTTTTCTGGGCGGCATTTCTGGGTCAGGGAGACCTGATTACCTATGGTCTGATCTGCATGCTGTCAGGGCTCGCTCTTGGAGCGGATTTGGCGTTGCCTCCGGCAATTCTGGCAGACCATATCGAAGCCGACCACCGTCAGCAGGAGGCCTCACGCCTGTTTTCTGTTATGGCGTTCCTGTCCAAATCCGCCCTAGCAATCGCAACCGGGCTTTCCCTGCCTCTGTTGGGTCTCTTCGGTTACCACCCGAACGTACCAATGACCTCCGAATTGGAGTTCGCACTGAGTTTCACCTATGCAGGCCTGCCCTGCCTGTTCAAGATCGTTGCACTTGGCGGACTGATCTTCTTTGAAAAAGATCTTGCACAGAACAAATCAACCGTGTGACTCTTCCCGAAATTCATCAAATCTGCCGGAAACTGGCGAATGTCTGTGCGCCCGCCTCAACTGAACAACAACGCCGACAAGGATCCGCTGACGGCAGCCCTGGAACAGGAGGTTTTCAATGAAAAAGCCTCAACACTCATCCGCCTGACCAAGAAGCTTGAAGCGGCACTCGACTTGTTGAGTGAGAGCACCGATGACCTTGAGACCACCGAAGCAGAACGCTTTGACCGGTTGGCCGCGGCCGGTGAGGCTCTGTGGCATGTCACCATACAGCGCGAACTGTGCGGTCTTCGCCAGCACAAGGCGTTCCTCAATCATCTGAATGTTCCCAAAGCCGTTCGCCTTCGAATGGGCCCCGCAAGCTCCTTCAAACCGCCCTCAAACGAAGGAAAAGACTGAGAAACGGACCGCATGTGACAAGCGTCACTTCCCTGTTGATGGCCTCGGCCTAGTCAAAAGAACCAGTTGCATCTTCGCTGCAGCAATGGTTTTTTCTGGGGGCTAATTGCAAGATGAGTTATTTACTGTCGCTATCAGCGAACTATTTGTTGCCGCTACGGTTCGCTGGTGCTGAGGCCTGTGCCCGGCGCCTATTACACGACAACGCCAAGCGCAGAGCGAATATTATGTGCAGGAAGACCGGACTGGTTAGGTATCAATCTCGATTTTTGTTTGCAGGTTGCCTGATATTGGGAATGCTTCTGAGCCCCTCCCAACCGTCTTCCTTCTTCACTTCATCCGCTCATGCCCAGTCCGTCCGGGTCGTGCCGGAAGGGAACCGCTACAAGTCCCAACCGAAGATCCCATACGCCTCTTCCCGCCGCACGTCTGCGTCCAAGTCTTCCTATGATGCCAAGTTCGACAAGGTGTTGGCCGTACTGAAACGTGACCGGCGCCTGATGTCTTCCATCAAGCGGGTGTCGAAGCGCTACGGCATCGACCCCATCCACATCGTCGGTGCGATTGTCGGAGAACACACCTACAATTACGACACGTTGGACAGCGCCCAGTCCTACTATGTGAAGGCCCTCGCCTACGCGGGCATCCGGTTTGATTTCGAGCTTGACGGTGAACACGTCGACACCTTCGTTCTGCGTCCGCAATTCGACCGCTGCCGCAAGGATCACATTCAGAAAAGCAGTGACCGCCGCTGGTCCTGTTATGAAGGTGTCTGGAACAGCAAGTTCCGGGGCAAGAAGGTTGATGGTGTCCGCTACCCGAAAAAGAACTTCAACGAAGCGTTCTTCCAGCCGCTTTACGCAGGTCAAAGCTTCGGATTGGGGCAATTGAGCCCTCTCACCGTCCTGAAGATGACGGATCGCGTTTCGCGACAGAGCAACTTCCGCAAGCTGCAGGCCAAGGATTCCGAGGCCGTTTACAAGGCGACCATGGATCCCAACATCTCGCTGCACTACATGGCCGCGATCATTCAGGACGCTATTGCCGCTTACAAATCCGTTGGCAAAGTGGACATTTCCGACAATCCCGGATTGACGGCAACGCTCTACAATCTGGGGGATCCGTGGGGAAGAGCGGCAAAGTTCCGCAGAACCGGGCAGTCGTGGCCCCGCGAAAACTATTATGGCTGGCTGGTCAACGATCGGATCGATGACCTGAGAGCCCTGTTTTAATTCGTTTCGCAAATCCCTTGAAACAAAGACCATTCCCTATCGCTGTCTGAAATCATGGATTTCAGACAGCGATAGGTGGCTCAATCTGTTCACGAAATGCCCTGGACAGAACCTCGGCACATTGTTTCGTCAGGTCAGGAACGGGTTGGTTGCACGTTCGTGGCCTAGCGTGGATGCCTGTCCATGCCCCGGCAGGAATGAAACGTCATCACCAAGCGGCAACAGCTTTTCCTTGATGGACCTGATCAAGGTCTCGTGGTCTCCGCCCGGGAGATCCGTTCGTCCGATCGAGCCGGCAAACAACACATCCCCTGAAATCGCGAAACGCAGTTCCTTGTCGAAAAACACCAGGTGTCCGGGAGAGTGGCCCGGGCAATGAAAGATGTCGAACATCCGTCCGGCGATCTCGACCTGCTCTCCTTCGGACATCCAACGGTCGGGTGTCACCGGCTTGACGCCATCCACCCCGAATTGTGCTGCCTGGTCCGCAACTCTTTCTATCAGGGGCTGGTCCGCTTCGTGAGGACCTTCAACCGGAACGTTGAGTGCTTCGGCAAGATCCGCTGCGCCACCCACATGATCGATATGACCATGGGTGAGCACGATTTTCTCCACCTTCACACCATACTTCTCGATCGCAGCCTGTATCCGGTCGATATCGCCACCCGGATCGATCACGGTTCCGCGAAGGGTCTTGGGGTCCCAAATGAGCGAACAGTTCTGCTGAAACGGCGTGACGGCGATGACCATGACCTGGATCGGCGGTGCTTCGGACTGGCCGTTTTCCTGCTGGCCACCCATATCGGAATCACTTGTCTCTTGCGGCACAACCGCCTCCTTTCACGAGGAATTCACTCGCATCAGCAACAAATACGGGACAAAGCCTGCCGGTATCGTGTTTCTGCCTTGTGGCGGCTTCACCTAGCCGCGTGCATTTCGTACAAGATGTATAGGCCAAACGGCAATCACAATCGGATATCCGGACCTTATGACGCTCAGACTGTTGACCTTCCTGATTACCGCCACCGCAGCAATTGTGACTGCGACCGGCGGGATGGCACAGCCAGGTCGCACTGCACCCAACTTTGAGGGTTGGACTGTGGACTGCGGCAATACCGGCGTATGCTTTGCCTCTTCATTCACTCGCAGCCAATCGGTCTGGGTGGACTTGCGCATTATCCGGGATTGGCAGGCAGAGGCCCAGCCTCTCGTCCGCCTAACAACCAACACCGAGCTTCCGCAAGAAGGCATGATCCGATTTGACGTTGATGGCGAGTCGATCGAGGAACTGCCGGTCGAACAGCTTCGCGAGATGCAAACTGCGGTGGTACCGCCGGCTGGTTTCCGGCCGCTTGGCGGCGAAGGTTTCTGGTATCCGACGGGCCCGGCGACCGCAACACTTCTCAAGGCCATGCAAAAGGGCAAGGAACTGACGGTGCATCTTACGGCGGCCAACGGCACGGACGCGATTGCTGTTCCGGTTCCCCTGCAAGGCCTCAAGGCAAGTCTCTTGTGGGTCGACAACCGCCAGGACCGGACAGGAACTGTAGCGGCAATCGTTGCCCCAGGCACGTCACCGGCCAAGGATGCTCCTCATGCCATTCCGCTCATGAGTCCGGATCAGCTTCCTCCCGAAGTTGCCGCGATCTGGACCGCAAACCGTCTGTGTTCGGCAATCGATCCGACGATCTTCGCAAGCTTGAATGCTGTGCGCGTTCCTCTCGCCGACAATGCGTCCCTCTACGTTGTCCCTTGCGGAGCCCCTTCCGCATATAACAGCCCCTATGTTGCCATCCTCTCCGGCAAGGACGGCGCGGCCCGCCAGGTGCACGTGGCACGCATGTCCGACAAGGGCCCTGTTGCAAGCGACCTCATCTACAACGCCAGATGGATACCGGCCGATCAGCAGTTGGTCAGCTACTTCAAGGGCTCCGGTGTTGGCGAGTGCGGCCTTTGGAACCGGTGGAGCTGGAACGGAACAGGTTTGGTCCTTTTGGAGGAAGCAACCCGCAAGACTTGCGACGGTACGGCACCCGACTTGTCCAATTGGTCAAGCACGTGGCCGATTAAAAACACCTCGAATTAAGGCATTGACCAAGGAAATTCTTGCGATTTTGTGCTTCAGGCCCTTAAGATGTGGTTGCAGCGGCTGGTGAGGGATGCGGCATATTTGTTTCAACCCGATCCCAGAGTGTTGAACGGGCGCACGCAGTGCGCCTGAGCGTAGCGGCTCGACTGTGAAGACGGGTGAGATGGGTGAGATGTGCCGGAGGGGCACAGAAGTTAAGGTGATTTAGTAATGCACGATGGTGATTCGGACCGGCGGTCGCGTGGTCGACGCGGCGGCAAGCGCGAGTTTGGCGGTCCGCAAGACTTCGGCAGCGATTTTGGCGGAAGCGACTACGGTGGTGATTTTGGCGGCGGTCGGGATAGAGGCTACCGTGGCGGACGCGACAATGATTTCGGCGGCGGCCATGGCCGCGACGATAGAGACGGCGGCTATGGTGGCGGCCGCGGTGGATATGGCAATCGCGACGGCGGCGGTGGATACGGCGGCGGTGGCGGTGGTGGCCGTGGTGGCTACGGTGACCGCGAAGGCGGCGGTGGTGGCCGCGGTGGTTACGGTAATCGCGACGGCGGCGGTGGTTACGGCGGCGGCGGTGGTCGCGGCGGTTACGGCAATCGCGACGGCGGCGGTGGCTACGGCGGCGGCGGAGGCCGCGGTGGTTACGGTAATCGTGACGGCGGCGGTGGCTATGGCGGCGGCGGTGGCCGAGGCGGTTATGGCAATCGTGAAGGCGGCGACGGTGACGGATTCCGCTCCTCTCGTCCGAACCGGGACATGCCTCCGGTCGAACGCGGTCCGCGTCAGTCCGGAACAGTAAAATTCTTCAAGAGCGACAAAGGCTTCGGCTTCATCACGCCTGACGCAGGTGACGCGGATGTGTTCGTGCACATTTCCGCCGTTGAACGCTCCGGCCTTACGACGCTCGACAGCGGTCAGCGGATCTCTTTCGAGACCGAACCCGATCGCCGTGGCAAGGGACCGAAAGCGGTAAACCTTCAGGTGATCGAAGAAGGCGGTGAAGAGCCTGCTGACGAAGGTGCTCCGGCAGAAGAATAATCAACTTCTGCAAATGACAAAGTCACACGAAACGGGCGCGGCTTCGCTGCGCCCGGTCTTTTTGCCCTCCCGCACAGCACCTTTTCAAGTCAAACCGCACCACTTATAAGGCGGGTCCGATCAATCCGAGGTGCACTCATGACATCCGAAACAGCCGTCGCCCCAAAGATCCGCCCCTTTGAGCCAGGCGACCTGAGCGCGCTGCTTGCAATGAACAATGCCGCTGTTCCAGCTGTAAGTGAAGCGACCGCGGAGAAGCTGCTTGACCTCATCAATGCGGCGCTGGTCTGCCTTGTCGCCGAAAAGGAAGGCAACGCAGTCGGCTTTCTTTTGTGCCTTTCGGAAGGCATTGAATACGATAGCCCCAATTATCACTGGCTGAGCGAGCGGTATTCAAAGTTCGCTTACACTGACCGCATTTGCGTCGATGAATCCACCCGCGGCCAGAAAATTGGCGATGCAATGTACGGCGCCCTGTTCAACAGAATGGCCGGCTCCGGGCGGACATTCCTGTGCGAAGTCAACGAGCGCCCACCCAATCCGGGCTCGCTGCGGTTTCACAACAGGCTTGGATTCGAAGAAATCGGCAAGGCCGACAACGGAAAAGTTGCGGTGATTTACATGCAACGCGATCCGAAACCGACCGACTGACACGGCCCGAACCAGGAACAGGTTTCATGAACTACCGGCATGCATATCACGCAGGCAACATTGGCGACGTGTTGAAGCACGCCGTTCTGGCTCGGCTTATCCTGTATTTTCAGCGTAAGGATAAGGGCTTCCGGATCATCGACACACATGCCGGAATCGGCCGGTACGACCTGAGCTCAGAAGAGACGCAGAAGACAGGTGAGTGGCAACAGGGCATCGGAAAGATTCTCAGCGCGGATATGCCCTCTCCGGTTGCAGACCTTCTGGCCCCGTGGCTAAACGTGATCCAGGAATTGAACCCAGACGGCAACCTGAACCACTATCCAGGATCGCCCGATCTGGCCCGCCACCTGATGCGCAAGAACGACCGGCTCACCCTGACGGAGCTTCACCCGGCCGATTTCAAGACCCTCTCCGATCTCTTTGCCGGAGACTACCAGGTCAAGACGATCCATCTTGACGGCTGGATGGCCTTGGGCAGTTTTCTGCCGCCCAAAGAAAAACGTGGTCTGGTCCTGATCGATCCTGCTTTCGAAGTCACCGACGAATTCGACAGGATGACGGCGGCTGTCGTCAAGGGTTGGAAGAAGTGGTCCAGCGGCACATTTGCCCTCTGGTATCCAATGAAGGATGCCAGGGCGATCCGGAAAATGCACGAGACCTTCCGCGAAGCCGGCCTGCGCGATGTGCTGACTCTTGAGCTGAATGTCGGCAAAAGCGGCCCTGACACGAAGATGCTCGGATCCGGCATGACACTCGTGAATCCACCTTACACGCTGGCTGATGAAATGCGCCTGATTTTGCCTTGGTTTTGCGATGTTCTGCATCAGGGACCGGGGACAAGTTGGAATGTTTCACAATTGATCAGCGAATAATGGCGAACATTGCCACTTTTGCAGCCGCAGGTGCTTGACCTAGGAGCTTCCCTCCCCCATCGTTTGCCTCACAGTTTGCCATCCGGAGTTAATACCGTGCTCATTGCCCGTTCCGCCCGTTTGATCCTGTCCGCCCTTACAATTTGCGCGGGTATTGTTGCGCCAGCGTCCGCTGAAGAAAATCGAGCCTACTTCTCATTCGGCGGCGAAAAGCGCTTGCCCGAATGCACCGCGGCTTCGGTTCAAAGCGCGGTCGCAGGGTCCGTGGCCAGGGCTCGTCAGGATTACTACGGCGGTCGCACGATCCTTGGCATCAACGACATTCAGGAAGTCGCCTTCAGGGTGAACGGGCTCAGCCCCCTCGCCCGGCGCTATTGCAGCGGCACGGCCAATCTTTCCGACGGCAGCTATCAGTCAGTGCATTACCTGGTTGAGGAGCATGCAGGTTTCGTCGGCGTGAGCTGGAATGTCGAGGCATGCCTGGCTCCCCTCGACAAATGGCGTGTCTACGGCGGTCACTGCAGCACGCTTCGCCCTCGCTAAGCCACACTCCGAAAGGGTCCATCGATGGCGATTTTCAGCCACGCATGGAGGCTGTTCGCATGTCTTGGTGTCGGGCTGCTATCGATCCCGGCAGCAGCCGATACCCCCGGCGAGTTTGATTTCTACGTCCTGTCTCTTTCCTGGTCTCCGACCTACTGCAAACAGGAAGGCAACAACGCCAGTCCGCATCAATGCGATGTCCGGGACCCGTTTCGCTTCATCGTTCACGGTCTGTGGCCCCAATATGAGCGCGGCTATCCCGCAAGCTGTCAGGGCGTCCGCCAAAGGATCGACCGGCAGATAGCCGTTGACATGGAGGACATCATGCCCAGCCATGGTCTTGTTTTCCATCAGTGGAGAAAGCACGGCACGTGTTCAGGACTTGAACCTGAAGACTATTTCGATCTCACCCGGGCAGCATATGAAAAGATCAACATCCCCGGCGCTTTTGAAACCCTCGACAAACGTGGCAAGGCGTCTCCCGAGACTGTTGAAAAGGCTTTTCGCCTCGCCAATCCCGGCCTCAAGCCTGATGGCATGGCTGTCACCTGTTCCAGGGGAGAATTTGAGGAGATCCGGATCTGTCTGACGAAGGACCTGGAGTTTCGAGCCTGCGAAGGTGTCGACCGGTCCGGATGCCGCCAGGACAGCATGTCGGTTCCTCCGCCGCGCTCCCGGTAGGTTCTACCGTTCGGAGTTTTCGTAACTCCTGTCACCAAGCAGGAACAACACTCGCTTCAGGAACCAGACCATGATGAAACTTCGCTCGTCTCCACCATCACCATTCGGACGGAAAATCAAGCTCGCAATGGAAGCTCTGGGCCTGCGGGACCGGATCATGATTGAAGAGGCCAACACGGCTGACCCGTCGGACAGTCTGCGCAGCCAGAACCCGCTTGGCAAAATCCCGGCGCTGATCCTGGACGATGGCGAAGTTCTCTTCGACAGCAGTGTCATTCTTGAATATCTCGATTGGCTGGCGGGAGGCAACAAGCTCTTCCCGAGCGGTGAAGTCCGGTTCGCCGCGCTTCGCGACCAGACGCTCGCCGACGGCATCATGGATGCAGCTATCCTTCGGGTTTACGAGAAGCGCTTCAAGGAACCGCAATTCAGAGACCCGGACTGGGACGCTTATCAGGCAGCCAAGATGGAACGCGGACTGGCCTACTTCGAAGCCAATCTCCCCCCAGTTCCTGCATCCACGACGGATATAACAGCAAGTTCTCTGACGCTTGCCTGTGCACTCGGTTATCTCGATATGCGGTTCGGTGACGGCTGGCGTCAGAACTATCCGAAACAAGCTGCTTGGGTTGACGCATTCGAGGCAGCTGTTCCGTATTTTTCCGAAACCAAACAGCCACCTGCCCTGGTTCCGGACGACGCACACGCACCGCTGAGATAACTCGACCGGTTCAACGCGCAAGGGTCCAGACAACCGGGCAACCCTCTGCACCGCTAATATAGTCAAGATCCGCCCCCAACTTGTCTTTGCGATCAAGCTGGGGGCAACTTTTTGCGAGGAAAGAACGGAGGGACGACAGGCATTTCGCTCAATTGTCACCTTGGAACCTCAGCCAACAAGCCCGAACGAGAAAACCGGACAATTGCGTTAAACGTCACCTGAACAAAAGTGAGAACGCAATCAAGCCGTGAGTGCCCTAAGACGCGCGCACGCGCGCCTCTTCATGTTTGCCCGCCAGACAGGGAACCGCGACCGCGGATCTTCAACAAACGCCTGCCACTGGCAATTGACTGGCCGAAATCCTTTTGCACGGCAAGAAGCGCCGGGACCAGAAGGATAACCAGGAACAGGCCGACACCAAGGCCGTAGGACAGCGTGATGACCGTCGGCTTCAGGAACTGTGCCTGACGGCTGGTTTCAAACAGAAGCGGTGCCAGGCCGAAAACGGTGGTTGCCGTCGTCAGAACGACGGCGCGCAAGCGATCGCAAACGCCATTGATCAGTGCCTGACGGAAGGGATGATCTCTTGCGTACTCGTCAATGGTGGTTACCAGCACGATGCTGTCATTGATGATGATCCCGGACATGCCGATAAAACCGACAACGGAGAACATCGACAACGGCACCCCGTGCAGGTAGTGCCCCCACAACATGCCGATCGAGCCGAAGGGAATGATGATCATGATCATCAAGGGCCGTGTCCAGGATTCAAAGATCCAGCACAAGGTCAGGTAGATACCTGCCAGACACAAGCCAAAGCCGATCATCGCATCGGACAGGAAAGATTGCTCCTGCTCAGCAAGGCCGCTCAATTCGCTCTCCACATCGAAATCCGACGCAAGCTGCGGCAGCAATTCTTCAATCAAGGTCGAGGTCACCCGGGCGGCGGCTTCAGGATTGTCTTCCGAAACATCACCCGTCACCTGCAACGTGCGCAGCCCGTCGCTTCTGCGTACAGAGGCAAAGCCGTAAGTGCTGTCGACATCAACAATCTCGCTCAGGGACACATAGGTTCCCGAATTCGTGCGCACACGCGTGGTGTAGAGGAACGCCGCGTCTGTTTCCTCGTCCGGCATCAACACCTTGACTTTGGTGGTACGCCGCCCGACCGGGAACTCGGCAACCTCGATACCTTCCAGCCTGTTGCGAAGGATGCGGGCAACATCATCAGTGGTGAACCCAAGGGCTTCGCCGCGCGGAGTAAGCGTCAGATTCAATTCCGGCTTGTCGTAGGAAAGCGTATCTTCAAGGGCACTGACCCCTTCCATCGGAGCCAGAGCCTGTTTGAGAAATTCCGCCGCTGCCTTCAGGTTTTCCGTTGAGTTGCCGTACAGCCTGACATCAATCGCATCGCCTCCCGGACCGGAGTGCTCACCACGCAGGGCCAGCGTTTCCAGCAGAGGCGGCCGATTGATCTCACCCTGCCATTCCCTGATAAACTGAAACGCCGAGTAAGGCCGCAGATCCGGATCCAGCAACTCGATTGATATGCCGCCAAGCTGATCGACGTCCTTCGTATCGGCACCGCTAAGCCCTCGGCCTGCCGTCGCCCCTACCGTGGATAGCGCAAACAGGACCGGTTCAGACCCGTATTCATCCGCGTAGCGCTGATTGACCGCGTCGAGCGCTCGCTCCATTTCGGCAATCATCCGCTTGGTGTCTTCCCGCTCCGCGCCCGGCATCATGGCGATGCTTGCCGAAACCACCGACCGCTCGGGCGCATTGAAGAAGCGCCAACGCACACTGCCGTCAAAAAAGAGGGTCAGCGACAACAACAGAACCATAACGCCAAAGCCGAGCACCGGATAGCGCATCCTGATCACCCACCCGATGAACCGTCGGAAGAGCGTTTCTCGGAACCATACAAAACCCCTGTTGAACAGCCGGTTCGGCAGATCGTACCAATGCTGCTTCTTGCTGGCTGTCAGGGCATGGTTCATATGCGCAGGCAGGATCAGGAACGACTCAACCAGGCTGGCGATCAGCACCACGGCGACCGTGAACGGAATGTCGGCGATCAGATTGCCAAATCGTCCGCCGATCGCAATCAGCCCGACGAAGGCGATAAGTGTGGTGATCGAAGCACTGAAAACAGGCGCTGTCATGCGCCGGGCAGCCAGGCTCGCCGCTTCCGCCGGTGAATAGCCTCGCCGATGAAGAAAGTCAGCGTGCTCACCCACGACAATGGCATCGTCAACGACGATGCCCAGGCAGATTATCAGCGCGAAGACCGATACCATATTCAGGGTCAGGCCAAAGGCATACATGAGCGCAACGGTAGCCGCCATGGCGACCGGAATGCCGGCGGCGACCCAGAAAGCGGTGCGTGAAGACAGGAACAGAAACAGGAAAGCGAGAACCAGCCCGAGGCCGAACAAACCATTTTCAACCAGGATGTTCATCCGGTCGATGATGTTTTGCGATCGGGTGCGCGTGAGCTGGACTTCGACACCTTCCGGAAGCGTTTCCTGATACTCCGCGGTGATCTTTTCAACTGCCCTTTGAATCGAAATCGTGTCGCCCTGAGCGCTGCGGTCTACTCTGAGAACAACTGCTGGCATGCCTTTGTGGTAGTAGGCACGGCCGCTTTCCACACCTTCCGTGACAATGTCCGCAACGGACCGGAGCTGAAGTTTTTCCCCCTGGCTCGGAGCTTTCAGAACAATTTCGCCGAGTTCCCGTTCCGTCCGCCTTGTCTGACCGGTTCGCAAACGGGCTCCGCCACCGCTGACATCTCCCGCTGGTGTGGTTTCCATTTCCGCAGAGACAACATCAGCGACATCGCGAAGGGTCAGGTCGTGCCGGACAAGCATGCTTTCGCCGACATTTATCCGGATAACCGGATCACCAAGTCCCTGAATGCTGACGCGCGTAATTCCGTCGCGAAACAAAATGGTCTGAAGATCTTCCGCAAAACGTGCAAGCTGATCGATATCGACCGGACCGAAGATGACCACATCGGTGACCCGGTCGCGATAAACGCCTCGACTGACAACCGGTTCTTCAATCCCTTCGGGCAAGCTCGAGCGGGCCTGGTCAACGGCGGCTTTCACCTCATCCGTCGCCTGCCCCATGTCCCAGCCGTCTTCGAATTCAAGATTGATTCTGACGCTGCCTTCCCGAGCAAGCGACGTAGCCTCATCGACACCATTGACGGCCAGAAGTTGAGGACCGAGGATTTCGACCACGGATCTGTCCAGGTCCTCAGGCCCTGCGCCCGGCCAGGAAATTCTTACATCCACTTCCTCACGGACAAAGTCAGGAAAGAACTGGGTTCTGATCTGAGTACTGGCAGCGATCCCCGCAAGAAGCATAAGCGCAAGCAACAGATTGGCCGCCGTCCGGTGACGCACCATGTAGTCCAGGAACGACGCAAATCGCGGTCCACCGGGAGAACGCATGTCAGGACACTCCAATCATGGTGAGGCGGAACAACATGGCAGGCTTAACCGCTTTGCCCGCGACGTTGCTCCAACCGGTCGACCAGATCCTTCGGAACCATCGGCTTGCTCAGGAGTGCGAGCAACCTGGCTTTCCGGTTCTCCGGCATGTTGGAACTGTTGAGCTGCTCGATCAGGGCAGCACGACGTTCCGGCTCCAGAGCCACAAGATCCCCCGGAGGTCCCGCTTCCTCTGCCGTCGGTGCCTGGGCCGTCACTGGAGCTTCGACTTCCGTCTCATCGGTTTTGCGCGGACTAACCTTTAACCCTGTACCCAATTGGGGCAGACGTTCTCGCACATAGTTGGTTCCGAACGGCACATCGGCAACGACCACTTCGTTCCCCATCCGCCTCAGGACGCGGCTCTCGACTTCGCGGATCCTGTCGTTTTCATCCACGATCAGCAAACGGCCGTCCTCAGTGATCGCGGAAGCAGGCAGCAAGGCAATTTGGGTCAGCTCAGGCTCTTCCACGTCGACCTTGACGAAATCGCCCGGCCGAAGAACCGTTCCGGGAGCAAGTTCAAGGGTTGCGAACAAGGCCCTGCCAGCTTCGCCCTCCGAAACAACAGCTGCGGCACGGTCAATATTGCCCGGAACTTCAACCGACCTTGCTCCCAACTGCAGCGTCACGGTGACCGGTGCCTTGATCAGGTTGCCACTTGCATCGAGGAGACGGGAAAATTCGCTGGTGGAAAGGGAAAACTTAACTTCAAGCGCGGATGGGTCGATCAGAAGGGCCAGGGTTTCCGAAGGATTGACCCGCCGCCCGAGCGTGGCATCGACCTGGGACAGGTATCCCTCGAACGGTGCCGTCAAGGTGGTCTCATCCAGAACACGTTGCGCGTCTTCGAGCGCAAGACGCGCCCGCTGTACGGTCAGGTCCATGCGCTCGATGCGCTTCCGGGCGGTGATGACCGACTGCAGACGGTTACTGAGCGCTTGTTCCAGAGAAGCGACAGCCAGCTCTTCGGTCTCCACCTGCACAGCGGTCGAATAGCCTTTGTCCTTCAACTGGGTTTGGCGCTCCAGAGCCTGCCGGCGCAAATCGAGCTGGCGTCGAGCAGCTTCAAGCTCCTGCTCGGCTCCGACGATCGCCTCTTCGGCTTCAGCCTTCTGCGCTTCAGCGTCGGCCAATGCTGCCTCCGCATCCAGATACTGGAATTCGGCGTTGGCGGGGTCGATCCGCAGAAGAAGTTCGCCCTCTGCGACCGCTGCACCATCCCGAAACTTGCTCGCGACATCCACGAGACGCCCTTCGGAACTGGCCCTGAGCTGAAGTGTGCGCCAGCTTTCAATCTGACCATACGCGGTGGTGACCGGAGAAACGGCAACCGGGGTCAATTCGGCGACATTTACGGAGTAGCTGCGTTCGCGGGCAGGTCTGTGCCGGGCAGTTTCCTCCGCCGTCATCGCCTCATACAGGCGCAGGGCGCCGAAACCGGCAAACCCCAACATGATTGCCATCAATGCCAGACCGACCAGTCCGCGCATTAAAAATCGCATCCACCTCTCCACCAAAAAATCCCGTACCCACTGGTCCGCAGGTACGGCCACTCTCTTAGCATTTAACGCCAAGACCATGTTTTACCATGGTTGTACGGCAAAAATCCGAAAAGGTTGTAACCACTTGTAACAAAAAACCCGGCGCTTTTGGCACCGGGTCATTTGGGTCAGGAATGTGCTTGGCTTAGAATTTGTAGCCAACGCCCAGACGAACGGTCGAATTGCTGAAATCCGAGCTCACACCTCTGCCGTTCAGGTTGAAGTCCTGGCTGCCGAAGTCCTGGTACACGTATTCCAGACGCGTGGTCACATTGTTGGTAACCAGAGCTTCCGCACCTGCACCAGCCGTCCAGCCTAGGGCTGTCTTGCTGTCGCTTGCACCGTTGCCCGAGACTTCAAGGTCAGCCAGCGCAAGACCACCGGCACCGTAGACCATGTAGCGGTCGAAGCTGTAGCCGATCCGACCCCGGATATTGGAATTCCAGTTCGACTTGGACTGCAGGTTCAACCCGCCGTTGGTGCGCGACTCTTCCAAGTCAGTCAGGCTGAAGTCAGCTTCTGCACCCACGATAACGTTCGGGGTAACCTGAAAGTTATAGCCTGTGTAAAGGCCACCGGACACGCCGCTGGTGCTGGTCCCAAGACCGACGCCACCGCTGCTGTTGTCGAAGTTGCCGAAAGCCCAGCCGACGTTACCGCCGACATAAATGCCAGACCAGTCAATGCTTTGCTGCGGGGCAGGTACTGCCTCGTAGGCCGGAGCGGGGGCTTGCGGCAGATCCGCGGCCCAAACCGGCGCGGTTCCAGCCGTAGTGGCAGTCAATGCCAGGCCAGCAATTGCAAGACGTTTCATGAAATGTACTCCAGATCCACATAACCCTAACTGAGATGGCCACTGTAAATTTGACCAATAGAGCAGGACGGGGTTGTCACATCCTCACTCTCCCCACGGCGGAGATATGGAGAGTGTTTGTGGCGGATCAGGATTGAGAATTAGGAGTTTTGGTGACGAAACACGGCAACAATCTGTCAGAATGAACATGACGTTAAGGTATTTGCAATTTGCAAAGCCGCTCTGCGTAAAGTTCAACGCTTTCAAACGCAAAGATCCTTGTGCACGGCTTTCCCCGCACCAATCTATTGCGTATAAGGCGCCAACATGATTTGCGCGCCCTTTCCCGAAGCTGCGCTCGCTGACCGAATTTGACCCGAACCGGAACTCATAAATGCTGTTTGACTACATAAGCCTCGCAGGCGGATTGGTTGTGCTGATTATTGCCGGCGATGTCTTGGTCAGAGGCTCGGTCGGTATCGCACAGCGGTTGGGTATTCCCAACCTGGTCATCGGTCTTACAATTGTTGCGTTCGGCACATCTGCACCCGAACTTGTCATTTCCCTGAAAGCGGCTCTGGAAAACGCTGGCGGTATCGCAATCGGTAACGTTGTCGGCTCAAATATTGCCAATGTCCTGCTCGTCCTCGGTCTGCCTGCACTCATCGCCGCAACGCCCTGTGGAGAAACCGGCGCGACACGCAATGCGATTTTCATGGTGGCAGTCACCATCGTCTTCATAGCCTTGTGCTTTTTCTCCCCGATAGGCTTCTTTGCCGGAGTTGTTCTTCTTGTTCTGCTCGGCGGGTTTCTCGCCGCTTCGACAATCACCGCCCGCAAGCACCGCAAGGAACAGAAAAAGATTGCCGCAGCCTCTGCCGGCGCCGCCGTTGCGGACGCGGAAATCGAGGAAGAAGACGAGCTTGACGATGTCGACGATGTCCCCGATTCCATGTGGGTAGCACTGATTTACATCGTTCTCGGTCTCGTCGGCCTGCCTCTCGGTGCCCATTTCACAATTACCGGCGCAACATCGATTGCCATGGCCTGGGGCGTCAGCCAGGCCGTCATCGGCTTGACGATCATCGCTCTCGGCACATCCCTGCCGGAACTTGCAACAACCGTCATGGCTGCCATCAGACAGCATGGTGCGGTCGCAATCGGCAACGTCATCGGCTCAAACATTTTCAACCTGCTTGCAATCATCGGCATCACTGCTGTCGTCGTTCCGATCGACGTTCCGGCCGAGGTGCTCAAGTTTGATGTCTGGGTGATGCTGGCCTGCGCGATACTGCTCACGGTCCTTGCCGCCTGCCGTATCTGTCTCGGCAAGATTTCAGGCCTGGTCATGACGGTTGCATATGGCGCATACATCGCAACTGTCTACATGCTCGGCTACGCCGGCTGATTGCACCACCGCTCTCATGTTTCATCGGAAAGGAGCAACCTCTTTTCCTGAAGCCTCTCACGGCTTAAATGTCAGGCATGCAGGACACTTCTGATTCTCAAAATTCGGCCGCAACTTCACCGGCAGATGATCCGGTTCCCACAAAAAAGGGCGTCGATGTCATTGCCGACGAGGTAAAACGCCTGCCCAATGGGCCAGGCGTCTACCGGATGCTGGACGAGAATGGAGAAGTTCTTTACGTCGGCAAAGCTCGCAGCCTGAAGAAACGAGTGACCAGCTACACGCGGCTTCAAGGTCAATCGAACCGGATCATGCGCATGATCCTCTCAACCGCGGCGATGGAATTTGTTGTCACCCGGACCGAACCGGAAGCCCTGCTTCTGGAAGCCAATCTCATCAAGAGGCTTCGGCCGCGCTTCAACGTTCTCCTCAGAGACGACAAGTCCTTCCCATATATTCTGGTAACCGGTGACCACGAAGCCCCGGCGATCGTCAAACACCGGGGTGCCCGAAAGCGAAAAGGCGAGTATTTCGGACCATTCGCCTCCGCCGGAGCGGTTGACCGAACCATCAACGCCCTGCAAAAGGCCTTTCTCATCCGAACCTGTTCGGACAGTTACTACGAGAACCGGTCCCGCCCCTGCCTTCAGTATCAGATCAAGCGCTGTGCAGGCCCCTGCACCCGCGAAATTGAGCCCGAGGACTATGCCGGCCTGGTCTCTGAGGCAAAGGCCTTCCTGTCCGGCCGGAGCCAGTTGATCAAGAAACAGCTTGCCGAGCAGATGGAAGCGGCGTCTGCGGATCTGGAATTCGAACGAGCTGCCATCTATCGGGACCGGCTGTCCGCCCTGTCTCACGTACAGGCGCATCAGGGGATCAATCCGCAATCGGTGCAGGAAGCGGACGTGTTTGCCATCCATCAGGAAGGTGGCCAGACCTGCGTCCAGGTGTTTTTCTTCCGCACTGGCCAGAACTGGGGCAACCGCGCCTATTTCCCGAAAGCAGACAAATCCTTTGAAGAGGCTGACATCCTGGAAAGTTTTCTGGCGCAGTTCTACGACGACAAGCCTGCGCCGAAACAGATCCTGCTGTCGCATGATCTTGCTGAACGCGAGTTGTTGTCGGAAGCCTTGAGCGAACGAACTGGTCGCAAGGTCGAGGTTACGGTTCCCAAGAGAGGCGAAAAGAAGGAACTGGTCGACCATGCGCTGACCAACGCGCGTGAAGCTTTGGGCCGCCGTCTTGCGGAAACATCCAGCCAGGCACGGCTCATGAAGGGTGTTGCCGAAGCCTTTGATCTTGGCGCAACGCCACGCAGGATCGAGGTCTACGACAACTCGCATATCATGGGCACCAATGCGGTCGGTGGCATGATTGTCGCCGGTATGGAAGGTTTCGCCAAAGGCCAATATCGCAAGTTCAACATCAAGTCCGAAGAGCTCGTTCCCGGAGACGATTACGGCATGATGCGCGAAGTGCTCAATAGAAGGTTCTCACGCCTCTTGAAGGAACACGCCCGTTCCAATGAAAACGAGCGCGCGGAAGAAGTCTTGCCGGACGATGAGGGCACTCCCGAAGAAGAGATCGTGTCAAACGCCTCCGAAATACCTGCCTGGCCCGATCTTGTTCTGATCGACGGCGGACAAGGACAGCTCACCGCGGCACGTGAAACGCTCGAGGAACTTGGCATCACCGACGTTCCGCTCGTGGGCATTGCCAAAGGGCCGGATCGTGATGCCGGCCACGAAAAATTCTTCATTCCGGGCAAGCAGTCCTTCATGCTTCCCGAACGCGATCCCGTTCTTTATTTCGTTCAGCGGCTTCGCGACGAAGCACACCGCTTTGCCATAGGCAGTCACCGCGCCCGCCGCAAGAAAGACATCGTCAAGAACCCGCTGGACGAGATTGCCGGAATCGGTCCCACCCGAAAGAAGGCCCTGCTGCGCCATTTCGGCACTGCGAAAGCAGTCTCGAAGGCCGGTGTCGACGACCTTGCATCCGTTCCGGGAATTTCAGAAGCAATCGCCAAGCTCGTCTATGATCACTTCCATGAATAAGAGACGGGAGAGAGCACCCAGGCGCATTTTTTTTGCCTGGGATCCGATCTCGGAAGACCAGGCTTTTGCTCATAGCGTGATGAGGCTCAGAAAGCCGAATTAAACCAGTTCGGTAAACCGTTACGACAAATATGGTGACAACTTCAGTTCTGTGCTCAATTCCCTCGGCGAGGTTGAGAACTGACACTTTCTGCCGTTTACCGAGACTTGCGAAAACGGAAAAAGTTTCAGACCGGTAGCAATCAGTGTGGTATGGCTGCGCCAATCCTGCCCAATCCAACCTGCTTGCTCCATGTCATCATCAGATACCCGTTCCCGCCGTTCATTGCGCATCACACTGTTCTCGTTCATTTGCTGGTGCGGATGCCTGGGAGCGCTTTTGGCAGGTGTTCTCGGCTTGTCGGCCTTCGTTGCACCTGACTTCTGGTTCGCTGACAATATGAGCTTCTTTCTACGGCAGTTTCTCGCCGGAGGGCTTGCGGGTTGTATCGCAGGGGCGTCAGGCCTGTGGATCCGGCACAGATTGCCTCTATTCTACAAGGCAACATTTGGACTGGCGGTAATTTCGCTTTTGGCTCTTGCTGGTCTGACAGGCGCCCGAACCTTGGCAAACACCGTCCCCGTTGTCGTTTCGCCAGACGGTGCACGCCCAATCAAAATTGTTTCGATAAACATCGAGCACCTGTTTCTGGGAGACAAGGTTCTTCAAAAATTTCTGCTGAGAGAAAAACCTGACATCGTCGTCGTTCAGGAAGTGCTTTGGTGGCTTCAGGAAAGACGCTGGAACCGGCTCGAGAAAGACGAAGACAGCTTGATTCAAAACGGTTTCCCCGAGCATCGGATTGTCGGCAAACTGGGAGGATTGGTTGTCTTCTCACGCTTTCCGGTTCTGGAAGATACCTCAATAACGATAAGCGGAGAGTTTCCGGACGGAGCTCATGTCTATTATGACCCGGATCGGGAACTCTTGTCCCTCACCCTGGACACGGGCAAAAAACCGCTTCGCCTCTTGTCGATCCATCCCGACAGTCCGCGGTCCAAAGCCCGATGGCTCAACAAGCGCCGCTACATGGAAGAAGTTGACTCGGCATTGCAGGACCTGAGGAACGAAAACCCAGGACAGATACTGGTGATCGGTGACTGGAACAGCGCACCCTGGTCCTGGCGGTTCCAGCAAACACTTTCCGAAAACAACTTGAAGACCGCCTATCCGGGCGGCTGGCCGCAGACCACACGCTTCTTCTTCGACTATCGCCTGCACTGGATTCTGGGTGCTCCCGTCGATCAGTTTGCCGTGTCGGACGACGTTCAGGTCACCAGTGTTTCCCTTGGACCTGATTTCGGTTCGGACCACCTGCCACTTATCGTTGAGATCAATCTGCCAGAAACACCCAATAATTGAAATATTGGCTGTGACTTCAACTCTAGAGTGTTTGAGGCAGTTGTCGGGATTCGGAACACTGCTCACGTCCTGACACCGATTCCCTGACGAAATTATGGCCAAGCTCTACTTCAACTATTCTTCCATGAACGCCGGCAAATCGACGGTTCTGCTGCAGGCCGCCTATAACTACGAAGAGCGTGGCATGAACACGCTCCTGCTGATTGCCGCATTTGACGATCGGGGTGGCAAGGGACGGATCGCATCCCGCATAGGACTGGCTGCCGAGGCAGATGTCTTTTCGGCTGAAAACGATGTATTCGCGCATGTTTCAAGGTCGCATGAGGCCAAACGCCTGGATGCTGTTCTGGTTGATGAAGCACAATTCCTGACCGAACAACAGGTATGGCAACTGGCAAAAGTCGCGGACGAATTGCGCATTCCAGTGATGTGTTTCGGGCTGCGTACGGACTTCCAGGGCAAACTGTTTCCCGGGAGTGCTGTCCTCCTTGCTCTTGCCGACAATCTCAAGGAAATCAAGACGATTTGCTGGTGTGGCCGCAAGGCGACCATGGTTGCTCGCCTCGACGGCGATGGCCAGATTGTCGAAGAAGGTGATCAGGTTGTCATCGGCGGCAACGAAACCTACGTGTCGCTGTGCCGCAAACACTGGACTCACAGACAGCTGAGCTAGCACGCATCCGCAGGTCCATTTCTTTCTTGCCTTCATTTTCTCACTTCGTGTGCACACGATCTCTTCCGAGTTACCATTGCGGCTGCCAGGTGCTCTTGTGCACGCAACAGGGCTGTCTGCTCTTGCTGATCTGACGCCCGCCCACAGCTGGAGCCCGCACCAAGTTTGGCCGGTCGCTCTTCGTTTTTCATCATGTGTTTCGGCAGATAGTCCAGGTAGAGCCTGTGCCGTTTGAGCGTATGAATTGCATGCTCAAACGCTCACCCGTTTCTTCTTCCAACCCCGCACTACAAGAGAAACCCTCGCATCTAAAGCGAGATACGTAATCAGAACGCGGCGGCTCTTTCTTCTCCAACAGCTCCGAATTACCTCCTGCCCGAAATTTCCGCCCGGGACAAACACCGGCCCGGCCCCATTCAACGCGCCCGAAAGAGTCCTCTTGAATTTTTTTAATTACGATCGTATTTAAAAGCCAATTCGAGGACCAAACGTGTCCTGACTTTCAAGAACAGAGAGCAAATGATGAATTTCCTGCGCTGGACAACGCTTCTTATGGTGATTTGCGGAGTGATCGGCGGTCTCGGGTATTACAAATACGTCGAAATCAGCAACAGCATCGCCGAGGCGGCGAATTACCCTGAACATTCCGAGTCAACCGAAGCAACGATTTCAAGCTATGTTCTGCACACGCCGCAGACATCCGTAATCGGTGAAGTGGTTGCGCCGGAATGGGTCACGCTTCGAAGTCAGAAGGCAGGCAAATTAGCCAGGCTGGGATTCCAGCCCGGCGAGGATGTCTCAAAAGGGCAGCTGCTGGTTCAGCTTGATGTTTCTGAAGAAACCGCGCGCCTGAAAGGTGCCAAAGCAGACGCCGAACTTGCGCGCATCAGCCTGGAGAGGGCCGAGAAACTGGGCAAGTCCGGCAGCATCAGCCAAAGTCGCATCGACACGCTGCAGGCCAATCTCGACACCGCACTCTCGAATGTCGGGATCATCGAAAGCACGATCGATCAAAAGACCATTAGAGCTCCCTTTGCCGGAAAATCAAATGCGGGAAGTCTTGTCGTCGGGCAATACGTCAACATAGACGAGACCTTGGCCGAAATCGTCAGTGACAAACCCACTCTCTGGATTGATTTCCGCCTGCCCCAAACCCACTACGACCTTCCCGTTGGAACGGAAGTCTCAGTCGCTCTCAGGGGGAAACCACCCGTTTCCGGCGTCCTGATCTCGCGCGATGGCAGCATATCTAGCGAGAACCGGACGAGGTTGCACCGTGCCCGCATCAAGACCAGCGATCTGGCAGCGCCTCACGGCGCTTTCGTGGAGGTGAAGGTTCCAGCCTCCGAGCAGCAACAGCTGATCAAACTGCCAGTCTCCGCCCTGCGTTCCGACGCCTATGGACAGTTTGTCTACTCGATCGAACAAGCGGAACAGGAAGAGGCCTATCGAGCGAAAAGACATGATGTCGATGATGTCACTTTTCTCGCCGACCAAGTGTTGATCGGAACAGGGCTGGAAGCCGATCTGCAGATTGCCACCAACGGTTCCTTCAAGCTGTATCCCGGCATATTGACACAGGTTGTGGATGCCCTTCCCGCCGAGGAAAAGCCGACGGACAGCTGGAACTAGAAGCGGAGCAGCTCCATGGAAATTTTTGTTCGCAAACCGGTTCTTTCGCTGGTGATCTCACTGTTGCTCGTATTGGGTGGACTTTACGCGACGACCAAAGTCCCCGTGATCCAGTTTCCGGTCATTGAGAGTTCAGCCCTGGAAATCACGACCAACTACACAGGGCTTTCCGCCGAAGTCGTGCAGGGTTTCATAACCGACCCGGTGGAACGGGCCGCAATGAGCATATCGGGCGTGGATTTTGTCGACTCCAAAACAGTGGCAGGCCGAAGCACCGTAACAGCCTGGCTCAAACTGAATGAGGACAGCACGGACGCACTCGCTGAACTGACTGCCAAACTCAATCAGATCCGTTCGGATCTTCCAACCGGTGCCGATGATCCCTTTATCGAGCTGAAGCGTGCAGATCGAAGTGCGGCCGCATTCTACTTGTCGGTCAAATCAGACTATTGGGAACGCCATGAAGTCACCGATTATCTGAACCGGAACGTCATCCCGACCTTTTCCTCGATCGAGGGTGTTCAGCGTGTCGGAATTGAAGGCGGACGCAATCCCGCTCTGCGCATCTGGCTCGATATGACACTCCTGACCGGCTACAACCTGTCTACCCAGGACGTCCTGCTTGCTTTGCAGAACAACAATCTTGTCGCCGCGATCGGCAATGTCGAAGGTGATCGGCAAAAGCTCAACATCATCACGAATGCAAGTCTGCAGAACGAACAGGACTTCCGCGACCTTGTTGTCAGGGATCAGGGTGGCTTCATTCTGCGTCTTTCAGATATCGCCCGAGTTGAGATGGCCGAGGAACCAGGCACAATCGACGCCAGGGACAATCAGGAACAACGGGTTTTTCTCTCTGTCTGGCCGCTGCCCGGAGCCAATGAGATTTCCATCGGCGATGAGTTGTACAAGCGTCTTGTGACGGTGAACAACGCTCTTCCCGCCGGAATGGAAATCAACATCGTCTACGATTCCACCACCTACATGCGCAGCGCCTTGATGGAGATTTTCAAAACACTGGTCGAGACGGTGCTGTTGGTCGGCGGTGTCATTCTTTTGATGATGGGCTCGGTTCGGGTGGCACTGGTTCCGCTGATCGCAATCCCGATCTCAATCCTCGGCTCTATCGCCGGAATGATGGTCATGGGCTTCACGCTCAATCTTCTGACGATCCTGGCCATTGTGCTTTCAGTTGGCCTTGTCGTTGATGACGCCATCGTCGTGGTCGAAAATGTTGCGCGGTACAAACGTCAGGGCAAGTCACGTCTGGAAGCGGCATTGCTGAGTTCACGGACGCTTTTCCAACCGATTGTGGCCATGACATTCACGCTCGCAGCCGTCTTTGTCCCAATCGGATTTGTCGCCGGTCTCTCCGGAGCCCTGTTCAAGGAATTCGCTTTCACAATGGCAACCGCCATTGCCATCTCCGGAGTCGTCGCAGTGACGCTTTCGCCGATCATGAGCGCCTATGTGACGACCGACAAGGGGCATGAGCCATTTATGGCCCGGATCGTCAACAGGGCGTTCGACAGGCTGAGCAGCGGTTACGGACACTTGCTCAGAAGTCTTTTGAACTGGCGTTGGCAGATCATCACCTTTGCCTTGGTTTTCTCACTCCTGATGGTTCCGTTTTACCTGTTCTCGGCCAAGGAACTTGCCCCTGTGGAAGATCAGGGAAACATCAACGTCGTCATCAATGCCGCACCGGGCAGTTCCCTGGACTCAGTCAATGAAGGCATGAACAAGCTCGTTGATCTCGGTTTGCAGCTCCCTGATGCGGAAGAGTTCTGGCAAATCCTGACCAAGGATGGTGGGTTCGGTGGCATCAGTTTCAAGAACTTTTTCGATCGCGAGCAAAACGTGAAGGAGATCTTGCCCCAGTTTTACGGACTGCTTGGTCAGGTCGGGGAATTGAAAGTCCTTCCCTTTCTCGGGTCTGCCTTGCCAACGGCCGGTCAGTTCGATGTCGAGATGGTGATCAAGGGTCCAGGTGACTATGAGGAATTGCAGCAGCTGACCTACCAGTTTCTCGGTGCGGGCTTTGAAAGCGGAAAGTTTCTCTTTGTCGACACCGACCTGAAGGTGGACTTGCCGATCATCAGACTGGACTATGATCACGAGCGGATGGGAGATCTGGGGTTGACCAGTTCGCAGATCAGCAACCAGCTTTCCTTCATGCTTTCAGACAGATACCTGAACCGTTTCGATGCAAAAGGCAGAGCCTATCAGGTCATACCGATGGCGAAGCAGGACATCAGGCAGAACCCTCGCGAGTTGGAAAAACTGTCCATTCGACTGAATGACGGCTCGTTCGTTCCGCTCGGATCAATTGCAAAAGTATCCATTGCGGCGAGTCCCCGACTTCTCGGCAAGTTTGATCAGCAGCGGGCCTTTCGGATCTTCGGCGCCGTGGTCCCCGGCACGACAAATAGCGAAGCGCTGGCATTTCTGGAAAAGGCAGCCGAAGACATTCTCCCCCCTGGCTACAGTGTCGACTATGCAGGTGTCTCACGGCAGCTGAAACAGGAAGGCAACAGCCTGATCGTGGCGCTCATGTCTTCACTGGCTCTTGTGTATTTTGCCCTCGCCATCCAGTTCAACAACTTCCGGATACCGCTGATCATTCTTCTGGGTTCGGTGCCGCTTGCCCTGTCGGGCGCTCTGATGTTTGCGTTTCTGGGGCTGACTTCGATCAACATCTATTCGCAGATCGGCATCATCACGCTGGTGGGTCTGGTCGCCAAGAATGGCATTCTGATTTCCGAGTTTGCCAATGTGCTGTTCGAGCAAGGAAAAAACCGAGTGGACGCGGTCATAGAAGCAGCGCAGTCTCGCCTGCAGGCCATTTTGATGACAACGGCTGCAACCGTTGTCGGTCACATCCCGCTGCTTCTTGTCGAAGGGCCTGGAGCCGAAGCCAGAAACAGCATCGGCATCATTATTGTCGCGGGCATGGTGGTCGGAACCTTCTTTACCCTGATCGCTCTGCCCTTCATTTATCTCCTGTTCAGCCCTTCAGGCAGGAAAGATGAGCAGGTCGAAACCTCCAGCGAAAGCGCGCTTCAGGGAGGGTGATCAGTTCCTCCGTTGTCCACCCGGCGTTTTTGCGACATAAAGCCTTTCCCGCAGGTTCATTCGGATTTGAAATGACCCAAATCCCTTTGACGCAAACTCGGCGCCGGGTGGACACCTTTCGGTCGAACCGGCACTTTTGTTGTGTTCCCAGGTGGTTGAGCCTGGATCGGTTCGTCTCGGAAAGGACTTTCGTGTCTCGTTACAAGAAACTTGATCCGGATCTTCTGCTCGATGCCGCCGAAAGCGTCATCATCAATGAAGGTGCGCATGCGATTTCCATTGGCACGGTCGCGGCGGCAGCCGGTGTCACCAAAGGCGGCATCCAGTCCAATTTCGGAACCAGGGAAAAACTCATCGAGGCGCTGTTCAATCGATGGGGCATTGCGCTTGACGACAGGATTGAACAGATCCGCAAGACCATGCCGGAAGACGCGGACCCGCTCGACATCTTTCTTGAAGCCAACTGGCAGCACCATCTTGAGAACCCCAAGCAAGATGCCGCGATGATGTACCTGTTGACGCAGAGCTCCGAACAACGCGAGGCTGCGCGGGAATGGATCTCTGACAAACTAGAAAAGTTGTCACTAGGCAAAGAAGACGGCAAACGGCGGCGCCTGAGGTTCATCGTTTTTCAGGCGCTCATCGTCATGAAGTCGATGGAACTGGCCCCGTTCTCGAAAACCGAGTGGCAAGAGATCTTTTCTGAAATCAATGACCTGCTCGGCGACCAAAAGACCTGATCCGAGTGCGGATTTCGCCCTTTGCCGAGCGTTTCACCGGAACAGCAAACTTCCTTCAACCACCGCCCGTCAGGTCCTGCATGGTTTCGCTGCCTTCACATGATCTTCGGACGTGGTCCTTAAGCATTTTCTCGAAATCGAGTGCTGCTTTTGCGGGTTCCGTACGCCTTGAATATAGAAGACCGAAGGTCATCCAGCGTTCCGGAATGATCGGAACCGTCTCGACCTGCTCTCTGAAAGGTTGGGCGACCATTTCGTCCGCGATCGTGATGCCGCCACCGGCGGCAACGAGAGAACAGGCAAATTGCGATGATGAAACTTCAAGGCTGCGCTCCGGCATGATGCCGGCGGAGTGAAACATATCATCGAGCTGTTCCCGAAGCAGCAGGCCCGGCATGAGCCTGATGACTGTCTCGTTTGCCAACATTTCCGTAGTAACGGCATTTTTCCCTGTCAGCCGGTGTTTCCTGGGAAAAATGGCAAGTGCACGTACGCGCAGCAAAGGAACAGTCCGGATTTCTGGATGTCTTACCGGTAAGGCGCCGATGCCGATGTCGTATTCCTGCCCCGCCAACCACTTGCCGGCCTCCCGTCTTGCCCGCAAGTCCACGCTGATATTCACATCCGGGTTCTTGCGGGAGTATTCGACCACAACAGGCGCGGAAAGATACTGCGCGATCCGGGGCATCGACACGATGCGCAGTTTCTGGGATCTGCCGGCGCGAATTTCGTCTGCGATCCTCCTGACCTCATCGAGATTGTCGAGGATGCGTCCTGCCTCGCGATAGAATGCAACGCCTTCCGGTGTGGGAGACAGGCTGCGTCCGCTACGATCGAACAACTCGAGTTTAAGTTCGGCTTCCAGGCCGGAAATCAGGCGGCTGACGGCTGGTTGGCTGAGATGCATCAGTTCGGACGCGGCGGCAATCGTTCCCTCGGACAGCGCATACCGGAAAGCACGCAACGCTTTGATGTTCATCGCCACATCCTTACATTTTTCGCAAGATATAATAACATAATTGCAATTTTTGCAACGAACTCCAACTGGTACGATTGATCATCGCTCAGGGAGGAAAGCGCATGAAACGCAGAGATCTTTTCAAGGCGGCCCTTGCAGCCGCATTTGTCGCCGTCAGCAGCACTGCAACAGTCGCAGCGGACTGGCCCAAACGCCCGATAAACCTGGTCGTTCCCTACAAGGCCGGCGGTGGTACCGATGCCTATGCTCGCGCCATTGCAGCCGCGGCCAAGGATGTGCTCGACGTTCCGGTCGTCGTCGTCAACAAGGCGGGATCCGGTGGTCTGAATGGTGCGAATGCCGTGGTAAGAGCACGCCCGGACGGCTACACGATGATGATGACGTCGGGCGGTTCGTTCCTGCTCTCCACGATGACCCGTGACACCGACATCGACGCTCTGGAGAGTTTCGACTTTGTCGCCCAGGTGGGACAACTCAGAACCTCCTTGATGGTTCCGGTCAGCAGCCCGTTTCAATCGGTGCAGGATGTCATCGACGCGGCCAAGGCAAACCCGGGCTCACTTCGTTGGGCGCATTCCGGGCGCGGGGGTTTCCACCACGTAGGCGGCCTCGGCTTTCTCGCCAACAACGGCATCGAAGCCCAGGATGTCCCGTTCAAGGGCGGTGGCCCCACCCGTGCGGCGCTCATAGGCGAGCAGGCTGATTTCGGTTTTCTGGGCGTGCAGCAGCACCGCGGATTTGAAGACCAGCTTCGTGCGCTTGCCGTCAACAGCCAGGACCGCGACAGTGTCATGACTGAAGTTCCGGCCTTTGGTGAGCTCGGCATCCCGTTCGCGGCGGTCTCTTCTCCGGTGATTGTGTTCGCTCCCAAAGGAACACCTGCGGAAATCGTGTCTGCAATGGAAACCGCATTGGCGGAAATCGCGGCCAAGCCTGAGTTTGCGCAGCTTCTGGCAGAGCGTGGCACAGGCCCGGTCTACGCTGCGGGCGCAGATGCCAAGGCTTCACTTTCTGCAATGAAAGCGGATGCCCAACCGCTGGTCAACTCACTTTCAAACTGACTGTCTGGCGGGCCGAAACGCAAGAGATCGGCCCGTCCGACATCTGCAAGGAAAGCAAACCGTGGTGCCGGGACTGTCCCGGTCCAACAAGCTCAGTCCATCAGGAAGGAAGCGTCATGAAGGACATGATTGAAGGCCTGGCGTTGCTCTTGCTGTCTCTTGTCGCCTTGTGGGGAGCCTGGCAGGTTCCCCAGGCTGCACCGGGCGAGACCTGGGCAGGTCTGGTTCCATTCGGCGCGGCTCTCGCATTGCTTGGCCTTTCGCTTCTGCTTGTTACTGGTGGTTTGCGAACAGCGTCCAACGGTCAGGAAATCGACAATCAACAATCCGCGGCTACAGGAACTCGTGAAATTCTCACGCTTTTCCTGATCGCACTCATCTACCAGCAATCGTTCCGCTGGTTCGGCTATCTCCTGCCGACCGCGATCGCAGCGCCGGTCGTGCTGTATCTGTTCGGCGTCCGCAATCGTGCGGGCCTGGTGACCTCCGTCATTCTTTGCCCGCTCGTCTTCCACATCATCTTCTTCGAGTTGCTCGGTGTCTTCCCGCCCTACGGCGAAGTCTTCGACCTGCTCGACGTCATTCGGGGATAGGCAAATGGAAATCTTTCCCGCTCTTCTCTCGGTGATCACCGACCCTGTTCTGCTCTTTGCCATTGTCCTGGCTGCAGCTGTCGGAATGATCGTCGGTGCAACCCCAGGCCTCACGGCATCAGCCGCCATTGCAATGCTGCTACCGATCACCTTCTACATGCCACCGCTTTTTGCTCTCGCATTTCTGTACGTGATCGGGAAGTCCGGACGTTATGGCGGTTCGGTCGCGGCAATCCTGTTCAACACGCCCGGGACGGCAGCCAGCGCTGCGACACAGATCGATGGGTACCCGCTGGCCAAGGCGGGAAAGGCCGGAAAGGCGATGAAGGTCGCAACGATTTCGTCCGTTATCGGCGATTTCATGGGTGACATCATGCTTGTCGTCGGCGTCGGATTCATTGCGGCCCTTGCGTTGAAACTCGGCCCGCCGGAAACCTTTGCCATCTATTTTGCCGCTTTTGTCGTCATCGGCTCCGTCATCGGCAAGTCGATCGTCAAGGGCATGATTTCCGCAGTGCTGGGCATTCTGGTCTCCATGGTCGGTCTCGATCCGATCACCGGTCAGGAGCGCTTCACGTTCGGTTCCTTTGAACTTAGCAATGGCATTGGACTGGTGCCGCTCATGATCGGGGTCTTCGTTCTGGGCGAAGTCTTCGCCCAGTTGGAGGAACGCAGTAAATCCAGCGGCGAAGTTCGCGAAAACACCAGCGCCCCAGACGGTCATTCGCTCACATATGAAGAATACAAACCCTGCATTCCGCATGCGATACGCGGTGGTTTCATCGGCGCCGGCATCGGTGTCCTGCCCGGGCTCGGGTCAGCCATCGCTGCATTCATTTCCTACGGAGAAGGCAAGCGGCGGGCAAAGAATCCGGAAATGTGGGGCAAGGGTGCACTTGAAGGTGTCGCCGCTCCGGAAGCAGCAAACAACGCTGTCTCCGGCCCGTCCATGGCACCCTTGCTGACACTTGGCATTCCCGGATCAACGATCGGCGCCATCCTCCTGGGTGTCTTTCTCATTCACGGCATTCAGGTTGGACCAACCTTGTTCCTGACGGACCGGGAGCTCGTCTATCAGCTGTTTGCCTGCGGCATGCTTGGGATCATCGCCTACGGTCTGATCGGCTATTTCGGAGCAAGCCAGGTTGCCCGGGTCATTCTGAAAATCCCGGCCTCCGTACTTTATCCATTGATCTTCCTCACAGCTTTCATTGCCGCTTATTCAGCGAGGGGCTCTCTCTTCGATGTCTCCGTGATGACGTTTGCCGGCTTCGCCGGCTGGCTTATGCGCAAGTTCGAGTTCAACGTTGCGGCCTTCGTGATCTCTTTCGTGCTGGCCAAGGGCGCGGAGGAAACCTTCCGGCAATCGCTTCTGATGTCCGACGGCGGCATTCTCATCTTTGTCGAACGGCCGATCGCAACCGGGTTCCTGCTGCTCGGCATTCTGGCCATGGCCGCGCGCATCCGCGCAATCATGCGCGAGCGGAAAGTCGTTTCCGGAGAGCTGGAAGATGCTTAGTTACGACCTATACAAAGACTGCTTGTCGACCGAAACCATGCGAAATATCTGGTCGGAAGCCGAAACGATTGCCAGTTGGCTACGCGTGGAACAGGCGCTGGCACGCGCACAGGCAGATCATGAGCTCATACCTCAGGAGGCTGCGGACCGGATCGGGGAGATCGTGCCTGCGCAAATCGATGCAGAAGAGCTCAAACAAGAGATGATGCTTGTCGGACGCCCGATTGTCGGTTTGGTCAGGCAACTGAAACAGCTGGTCGGAGACCATGCCGGACGAGTTCATTTCAGGGCGACCACACAAGACATCATGGACACGGCACTTGCGCTGCAGATGAAGAGCGGTCTGTCAGATGTCACCACTTCTGTCCTTGCGATCATCGCCTTGGTTGAACATTCCATCGAAAAATACGGTTCGGCTGAAATCATCGGCCGTACCAATGGACAGTACGCAGTGCCTGTTCAGCTGTCCTTGAAGTTGACCCTATGGCGGGAAGAACTTGCGCGCCGTCTCGAAGCAATTGAGCAAGCCGCGGATCGTGGTCTCAATGTCCAGATTGGCGGTCCGGTTGGCGATTTGCGGGGGTATGAAGCCTCGAAGGGAATGCACATCAAGCAGGCGGTCGCGAAACATTTCGGTCTCGGCGTGATCACCCCTCACTGGCAAAACACACGGGACGGGGTTTTCGACGTGACCAACGCTCTCGGATCCTTGTGCGCCACACTTTGCAAGATTGCTCACAACATCAATCTGTTGGCTTCTTCTGATATCGCCGAGGCTTCAGAACGTCATACGAATGGACGCGGGGCTTCTTCCGCCATGGCACACAAGCGTAACCAGCGCGCATCGGAGTTTGCAGAAGCGCTTGCGCGGCTCGGCAGACAGCGCACCGAACAGATGGGGGAGTTGACGCTCCATCAACATGAACGTTCCGGTGGTGTCTGGATCGGTGAATGGCTTTTGGTACCTGAGATCTTCCTTTTGACCGCTGGTGCCTTGCACTGGACCACACTCATGTTCAGCGGACTTCAGTTTCACACAGATCAGATGCAGGATCGCATCCGGGAATTTCAGAGCTCGAAATTGCCGGCGAATGCGACCCCGGGACACTGATCCCCAGAGCTTGCACCTGAAGGTGCGAGCGGACCCGTTTGTGCCGCCGGTTTTCTGGCCGGTTGTCATCTGCAAACGTGCTGGTGGTGTTGAGCAATTCTCACACCAGATTTCCTTTCCGTGAAAACAGACACCTTGAAGCCCACTCTCCCGCCCCGTAAAAGGGATGGAAACGGGACAGGAGTGGGTCCAGAAAATGATCGGCAAGATTTTCAAGTCTCTATTCGGCTCATCCGAAGAGGGCAAAAGCGCGTCCAAAAGCACTGTCGTCGTATACGACGACTTTCAGATCATCGCGGAACCGCAGCCATCGAACGGCCAATGGCAGGTCGCCGGACGGATTGAAAAGCAGTTTGGGGAAACGACCAAGACTCATCGCTTCATCCGCGCCGACACATTGCCCGGCGAGACAGACGCGGCCAACGAGATGGTTCGCAAGGCCAAAATGATGATTGACCAGCAAGGCGATAGGATATTCGATTGAGGTCAAGCATGAATCGGTGGCTCTGACCGCTGTTTCTTGCCTCTAATCTGGACGATGGAGCACGATACCATTGCCAAATGCCCTCGGCCTTGGGTATTTGACGCTCTGGTCTGCAGTCCGAATTTTGAAAGCCGATATGACACGACAAGTTGTTCTGAGTCTGCCCAACATTTTGACTTATGGGCGCATCCTGGCGGTTCCGGCTGTCGCGGCCTGTTTTTACTTTGAAGGCACCACTCCCCGCTGGATCGCTTTGGGTCTGTTCGTTGTTGCAGCCATCACCGACTTCTTTGACGGCTATCTTGCCAGGGCCTGGCAGCAACAATCCGCACTTGGACGCATGCTTGATCCGATCGCCGACAAATTGCTCGTTTCCGTTTGCCTTCTCATGCTGGCGGGCGACGGCACGATCGGCGGGTGGTCCATGATCGCCGCAATCATCATCCTGTGTCGTGAAATACTTGTTTCCGGCCTTCGGGAGTTTCTCGCCGAGCTTCAGGTCAGCGTTCCCGTCACGCAATTGGCGAAGTGGAAGACGACCGTGCAGCTGGTGGCCATTGCCTTTTTGCTGGCAGGCCCTGCAGGTGACACGATCCTTCCCTTCACGACGTTGATGGGACTGGTTGCACTTTGGCTTGCCGCCACACTTACACTATATACGGGTTACGACTACTTCCGGGCCGGAATTGGCCACCTTATTACTGAATAGGTGCCGGATCGGGATTACTGGTCGATACCTTGCAGCCGCATCATTGAGGGGTCTCATGAACATCCGCTATTTCGCCTGGGTTCGCGAACGGGTTGGCGTTGAAGAAGAAGAACTGGAAATTCCGGGTGGCGTCAAAACCGTGGGTGATCTGATCACTCACTTGAAATCGCTCGACGAAAACCACGCTGCTGCTTTCGAGGAAGAAGAAGCCATCCGGGTAGCTCTCGACCAGGTTCATGTGGAAGCTGACGCAGACCTGGGCAACGCAAGAGAAATTGCGTTTTTCCCGCCGATGACAGGTGGCTGACAGATGTCGGTAACACCGCTGGTCCGAGTTCAAAGTGAAGATTTTGACGCCCAGGCAGAAGCTGCCCGACTGACCGAAGGTCGCAAGGATGTCGGCGCAATTGTCAGCTTCACAGGTTTGTGCCGTGACGAATCCGGCACGCTGAGCGCCCTTGAACTCGAACATTATCCCGGGATGGCCGAAGCCGAACTGACCCGCATTGCCAGCGAGGCAATCGACCGCTGGCCACTGACAGGTCTAACGGTTGTTCACCGGTTCGGCAAAATTCCTCCGGGAGAAAACATCGTTCTTGTCATTGCAGCTTCGTCACATCGCCGCGCTGCGTTCGAAGCGGCGGACTTTCTGATGGATTTTCTGAAGACCCGTGCTCCCTTCTGGAAGAAGGAACACCTGGTTTCCGGTGACAGCAGCTCCTGGGTCGAAGCCAAGTCCGTTGACGACAAGGACGCCGAGCGCTGGCTGAAATCGGGATCCACCGATTAAGTTTTTCAGCCGCCGGTCGAAAAGCCCGGCTATACTGCAACTTCTCTCTCCGCCCGGGCACCGATGCGATGCGACTGGGCCTTGCCTCTTTGAAAAGGTCCCCAACTGGTGAAACACACAAGCGATTCAACTGGTTCATTTGCCGAGGCTCCGGCAGATAGACGAGCCACTTCGGATGGCTACAGCGAAACGGTAAGGGACCCGGGCATTCCCTTTGCAGAATTCGTGACGATCATCGCCATGATAATGGCGCTGAACGCCATGGCAATCGACGTGATGCTCCCCGCCCTGCCCGCAATCGGCGACGCACTGGAAATCGTCGAAGAGAACAATCGCCAGCTCATCCTTCTCTCCTACCTTATCGGCTTTGGTGGCGGGCAGCTGTTTTTCGGGCCCATCACCGATGCCATGGGCAGGCGCAAGGTCATGACGGGAGGACTGGCGCTTTACAGCATTGCCAGTGTCGCAGCCGTGTTTGCGGCAGATCTTGACCAGCTTCTGATCGCCCGTATTCTTCAAGGTGTCGGCTGCGCCGCGGCGCGTGTCGCTGCCCTGTCCGTTGTGCGGGACTGCTACACCGGCCGCCGCATGGGCAAGGTCATGTCACTGGTCATGATGGTCTTCATGGCCGTACCGGTCATCGCACCGTCAATCGGACAGGCAGTCCTTATCTTTGCCGGCTGGCCGTGGATCTTCACTCTACTGCTGCTTTCCGGCGTTGCCATGCTGGTGTGGACCGCCGTCAGGCTGCCGGAAACCCTGGCGCCGGCAAACCGTCGACCGATGGTTCTTTCCAAGATCATCGGCGCCTACAAGATGGCGCTGACGACCCGGGTCAGCCTTGGCTACACGGTCGGCACCGCGTTCATCTTTGGCGGTCTTTTCGCGTTTCTCGCCATGTCGCAGCAGATCTTTGTCGATGTGTTCGGGCTCGGAACCCTGTTCCCCATCGTTTTTGCAGCCATCGCAATTGCCATGGCTATGTCTTCGTTTACAAACGCGCAACTGGTCGAAGCAATCGGCATGCGCAGGCTCTCGCATGGCGCAACCGTCCTCTATACCGGCCTTGGCTTCCTGCTTCTGCTCATGCCATTGCTTGGTCTTGAGAACTTCTGGACATTCATGATCCTGACCTCCCTGGTCATGATGTCCTTCGGCTTCATGGGGGCGAACTTCAATGCCATGGCCATGGAACCGCTTGGCGCAATCGCAGGAACCGCTTCATCCGTGATCGGAACCATAAGCACACTTGGCGGAGCGATCCTTGGATACATCATGGGTCAGCTCTTTGACGGCACCACCCTGCCTCTGGGTCTCGCCTTCACGGTCTATGGGCTCTGTGCCATCGGATGCATTCTCTTTGCAGAACGCGGCCGCATGTTTCATGCCCTGGAACGAACCGGTTCACCGGACTAATTCCGGACTTCCGCTACCGATAGGCGGGCAATCGAAAACGAAACAAAAAAGGCGGGCAATTTTGCCCGCCTTTTTTATTCAACCAATGGCGCCCGTTCAGCCAGCCGCCGCCTGAAGTGCCGGGGTATTCGGCCTGACAGCTGCGTCGTAGTCTTCCATCAGCGTCTTGATGATGTCACCAACCACAAACTGTTGACCGGCAATCTCGGACACAGGCGTAACCTCGGCGGCCGTACCGGTCACGAAGCACTGTTCGAAGCTGGCAAGTTCATCCGGCATGATGGCACGCTCGATCACTTCAATACCGCGATCCTTCGCAAGACCGATCACGGTGCGGCGGGTGATGCCGTCAAGGAAGCAATCCGGCGTCGGAGTATGGATCTTGCCGTCCTTGATGAAGAAAACATTGGCACCGGTGCATTCAGCGACCTGGCCGCGCCAGTCCAGCATCAGTGCGTCCGTGTATCCCTTGGATTCGGCCGTGTGCTTGGAGATGGTACAGATCATGTAAAGGCCTGCAGCCTTGGCTTTGTAAGGGGCGGTTTTCGGATCCGGACGGCGATACTCCGCCATGTCCAGGCGAATGCCCTTCAGGCGCTCTTCCGGAGCAAAATAGCTCGGCCATTCCCAGGCGGCAATTGCCAGGTGAATGGTGTTGTTCTGCGCCGAAATGCCCATCATTTCGCTGCCCCGCCAAGCGACCGGGCGAATGTAGGCGTCCGTCAGCTTCATCCGGGCCAGGGTTTCTTCCTTGGCAGCGTTGATCTGTTCGGCAGTCCAGGGAATCTCAAACCCGAGCATGCGGGCGGATTCAAGCAGGCGCTCAGTGTGCTCTTCGGATTTGAAAATTCGTCCGCCGTAAGCCCGCTCACCTTCAAACACGCTGCTGCCGTAGTGCAGACCGTGGCTCAGCACGTGAAGCTTTGCGTCAGACCACGGCACGAAATTGCCGTCGTACCAGATGTCACCACTGAGCTGATCAAAAGGCGTTCCAGCCATCTTTCATCTCCCGCTCGCTCTTTGAGCGAATATTGTTTTCCTGTAACAGAGGTGAATGACGCCAAAGACTTGCGCCAATATCCCCGCTGTATTTTTTGCACAGCACGCCAACTATCGGTATCCTGATGACCGCAGCGGCGACGATTGGATTCGTTTAACATCTGATGCCTAATAATGCATCAAAAAGACCGATCATTTCGCCTGCGGCTGCTAACAAGTAACAATCGACCAGAATTAAGTCAATATGACTGACGTAAATTTCAAACCAGTTGTTCCACCCGTTACCGGTGACCGGAACAATGCCGGAGACAGGCTCGACGGAACCGGGGGCGAGGAGTCGCTTCCCTACGACCTGATCGAGCTTCTGTTTTTTGCATATCGCGATTTCACCAAGGATCCGGACGACGTCCTGGCCGAGTATGAATTCGGCCGGGCTCACCACAGAGTGCTCCATTTTGTGGACCGGAACCCGGGTGTGATGGTTACGGATCTCCTCGGGATATTGAGGATCACAAAGCAAAGTCTCGGCCGGGTGCTGAAACAGCTTGTCGACGCTGAAATCATTGAACAGCGAGAAGGTCATCACGACCGGCGGCAGCGGCTGCTGTACACCACGGAACGCGGCCATGCCTTGGCTGTGGACCTGACGCGTCTGCAGCAAAAACGCCTTGAACGCGCCCTAATTGGAATGCCAGATGGCAGCGAGGAAATCGTTCGCCGGTTTCTGCTGCAAATGATCGATCCGGCTGATCATCCCGATGTTCTGAAGCTGGTTCGCAGTCCATTCGATTTGAAAGACTAACCCTTGCTCGCCCATAGGGAAAAGTGGCCAAGATGACTGTTCAGGTGCCTGACGACAACGCCAATCACATTCTCCTGGTTGATGACGACAAGCGGATCAGGGATCTGCTTTCCAGGCTTCTGAAAGAGAACGGATTTCGAGTTTCGACAGCAGCCAATGCAGCGGAGGCGCGCACTTGCCTGTCAGGTCTCGAATTCGACCTGATCATATTGGATGTCATGATGCCAGGAGAGACCGGCCTGGAACTGGCCGCGTCCCTGCGCGAAGACTCGCAGGTTCCTATCCTCATGCTCACGGCAAGATCGGAAGCCCCGGACCGGATCGCTGGTCTTGAAGCAGGCGTCGACGATTATCTTTCCAAGCCGTTTGAACCGCGCGAACTCATGCTGAGAATTGCTGCGATCCTCCGTCGCGGCAATCTGCAACCTGTCATCATTTCCGAAGAAATCCACTTCGGACCGTTTTCATACAACGCTTCCAGAGGGGAGTTGAAGAACGGTGAAAGTCTGGTCCGGCTGACCGACCGCGAAAAACAGATCCTGTCGATTTTCGCTGAGCAGCCAGGAGCAACCGTTCCCAGGCACAAGATCGTCGGTGACGACAGCGGCCTCGGCGAGCGCACCGTTGACGTTCAAATCAATCGCCTCAGGAGAAAAATTGAAACGGATCCGGGAAACCCGATCTACCTGCAGACGGTCCGGGGTATCGGCTACCGGCTTGCTTGCGATTAAGTTGAGCGCATATGGCGGATCTTGAAGCTTTTTTCCAGCGCTTTCCTCTCGCAACTCCACTGAAACCGCTGCACCGCGTATACCGGTTCGTTTCTCATTTGATGTACCGGGTGATGCCTAAAGGGCTGTTCACTCGAACCTTCCTGATCATCGTCGCGCCGATCGTGATCCTGCAGTCGGTCCTGGTCTTCGTGTTCATGGAACGGCATTACCAGCTGGTATCCCGTCGCATGTCGGAAGCTGTTGTCAGGGAAATTGCGGCTCTGGTTTACGTTCTGGAGAACTATCCGCAAGACGCCCAGCACGCCAAGATCGAGGAACTTGCCTCCCGGGCTCTTGGCATGTCGCTGACTGTCCTTCCCCTGGAGCCTCTGCCACCACCTACGCCGAAACCATTTTTTGACGTCATTGACCAGGAATTGAGTCTCGCGATCAGCCGGAAGATCGGCAAACCGTTCTGGATCGACACCGTAGGCCGGTCCAGGTTTGTCGAGATCCGCATTCAATTGCAGGACTCCATCCTCAGGATCTTCACCCGTCGCAGCCAGACATATGCCTCCAACTCGCACATATTCCTCGTCTGGATGTTTTCGACATCTCTGGTGCTCGTTGTCATCGCGCTCTTGTTCCTGCGCAACCAGATACGCCCGATCATCAGGCTGTCTGAAGCAGCCGAAGCGTTCGGCAAGGGACGGCCGGTGGAAAATTTCCGCGCCAGCGGTGCGCGTGAGGTACGACGGGCCAGTCTGGCTTTCATTGACATGCGACGGCGTATCGAGCGTCAGATCGAACAGCGCACAACCATGCTTGCCGGCGTCAGTCACGATCTCAGAACCATCCTGACCCGTCTCAAACTTCAGATCGCCTTCTTGGGCAACTCGCCGGAAAGCGAAGCCATGCGCAAGGATGTGGACGAGATGAGCCACATGCTGGAAGACTATCTCGCCTTTGCGAGCGGCGACGGCGATGAAGACATCCAGAAGACCGACATCGCCCTTCTTCTGGAAGAACTGGAGGAAGAAGCGGAAATCTCCGGACATGCAGTGACGACGTCGTTCGATGGACCAGCCGAAGCGGAAGTCAGAAGACTGTCCCTGAAGCGGTGCTTGTCGAACCTTGTCACCAATGGCTGCAAATACGGCAACAGGGTCGAGGTCGCAGGCAAAATTGAGCGCGATTGGCTGATCGTGACTGTCGATGACGACGGTCCGGGCATTCCGGAAGACCAGCGCCAGATCGCCTTCCGTGCTTTCCACCGGCTTGACCTTGCCAGGAACCAGGACGAAACCGGTAGCGGACTGGGGCTTGCCATTGCACGCGACATCGCACGCGCTCATGGGGGTGATCTTTACCTGGAAGACAGCCCGCTTGGTGGTCTGAGAGCCAAACTTCGGATACCGGCTTAGTATTCGGCTTGCATCAACCTAGTAGAGCCGTCCACCTATCGGCACATCCTTGTCAGGCGTCAGCAATATGACCTCGCCGTCCGCGTCAGGCACTCCCAGGGTCAGCACTTCCGACATGACGGGACCGATCTGGCGTGGCGGGAAATTGACAACTGCCATCACCAGACGCCCGACCAGTGTCTCCGGCGTGTAGTGCCTGGTGATCTGTGCCGATGTTTTCTTGATGCCGATATCGGGACCAAAATCGATCCGCATCTTGTAGGCAGGCTTGCGCGCTTCGGGAAATACCTCGGCTTCGACAATACGGCCAACGCGGACATCCACTTTCAGAAAATCATCAAAACCAATCTGGTTGCTCATGAAATCACCCTCTTAATTTGGCGAGCGACCATGAAGTGTCTGAAATTTCAATGCAAGCGGGATTTGCAGTTATGCTCCTGCAGGGGCTTCTCCTCCATAACCGTCGTCATCACCGATGTCGTTCTCCCGGTGACTGCGGCCACGGCGCCGTTTTGAGGCTTTCCTGAGGACAGAGCGGAAGCCTTTGGCAACCTTTTCCAGACCGTCGATGCGCTTCATGAAGGATGTTCCCTTGTCCAGCTCCTTGTCGAGCCGGGCCATGGTACGTGGCATGCCTTCATCTTCTTCATCAAGCCAGACATCGACAACGCGGGCAAAAGCGATCGAAAGCCCTTGAGCTATGATGCCGGCCCTGAGACCGGAAACATCGATCCCCGCTGCAATCAGCATCCATTTCTGGGACCGGACTTCCAGACGGTTGAAATCAATGGCTAGCGCCGGATCCCGGCGGGCTGCCTTGTGCAATGCGCGCACAGCGTCCTTGTACTCCGCCAAAGCATCAATTCGCGTCATCAGAATGTCGAAGAGACGATCTCTGGCGGGCTGATCGCCGAGCTCCTCGTCACGCTCGTCGAGCACTTCGGTGTCGATCCTTTCGGCAAACGCAGCCACCAGCGCCAGCTTGGACGCATAAGCTCCGCGCATGTCGGACAGTTTGACCTTTGCCTTCTCTGCAATCAGCGGCAGAGAAACGTCCTCGTAAGGATGCTCGGCCAACAGATCCAAAAACGTCTGAAGGATCTTCTGCCTGGTCTTTGCAGTTGCCATAGAACGATCTCCAATATCCCTTTGAAAAGAAACATAGGAGACCGGGAATGCGGCGAAAAGGGTGACGCTCCGCCGCAGACCGGAAAAATGCTTTATTCCGCCAGTTCCTTCGCCCTTTTCACGGCGGCGGCGACTGCATCGCTCATTACCGGCTGCAAACCTTCTGCATGCATCAGCACATCCAGGGCAGCCGCCGTCGTACCATTCGGGCTGGTCACATTCTGACGGAGAATGGAGGGATGTTCACCGGACTGGTGCATCAGCTCGCCGGCGCCGCACACGGTGGCAACTGCCAGCTCATGCGCCAGTTCTTCCGGCAATCCGGCAGCCTTTCCGGCTTCACTGAGGGCTTCGGCCAGGTAGAACACATAAGCGGGACCGGAGCCGCTGACACCTGTAACCAGATCTATCTGGTCTTCAGTGTCCAGCCAAACCACCTTACCGACGGCAGAGAGCAGCTTGGCGACGTCTTTCTTTTGCTCATCGCTTACGGTTTCCGTCGGATAGACGGCCGTGATGCCCCGTTTCACCATGGCTGGCGTGTTGGGCATGCACCGGCAGATCGGGACGTTCCCGAAATAGGACTGGAATTTGGAAACCGCAGTCCCTGCGGCAACCGACAGAACCAGTGTGTCCGGTGCGACAGCGGATTTCACACCCGGCAGAACCTGATCCATCAACTGCGGTTTTACCGCGATGAGAACAATCCCGGCGGTGAGATCTTCAGGCACTGAGGTGACATGGCGAATGCCATGCTGTTTCAACAAGGCGTCCATCTCTTCAGACAGACGCGGATCACAAACGGTGATGGCAGCGGGATCAATCCCCTCCGCCATCCATCCTGATAACATCGCCCCACCCATCTTGCCGGCTCCGACAAGCAGAAAGGGCCGTTCTTTGGAAAAACTCATGCTTCCCCTGCGGTTTCAAACAAGGCCGAACTCATCGCCTCCGAAGCCGAGTGCCCGGCCCAAACGACGAATTGAAAGGCTTGATAGAAACGCTCGCAGTTTTCAAGTGCATTTGTCAGCATGGCTTCAATCTGTGCCGATGAAGCCTCCGCACCGCCCGTCAAAAGCAGTGACTGGCGGAACATGATCACGTTCTCTTTGTGCCAGAGGTCGAAATGCCCCATCCAGAGCTGCTCGTTGACAAGCGCCAGAAGACGGACGATCTCGGTTTTGCGGGGTTCCGTCACCTTGAGGTCAAAGGCGCAGGCAAGATGCAACGCCTCGACTTCTTCCATCCAGGAGAAGGAGACATGATAATCGCACCAGCTCCCGCCGAGAGAGATGGTAATTTCATCCTCGTCCGACCGTTCAAAGGTCCAATCGTTCAAGGCTGCGACTGTTTCGATTGTGTCAACGGGGTTGCCTGGACGGTCGAACTCGATCTCGATGAGGCTCATGGTGCCTTCTCCCCTTCCGAGCCGGGGCCGAGTACCCGATCAGGATAACCGGGTGGGCCGCCGGGAAATTTCCCATGCCGGAGGAGCAACACGCATCCTTTGTTGGCCCAATGAGCGAACTGGCTCCGCCTTGCTCCGACGAATCCCTGTTATCATTGAGTATAGGATCAGGAATGATTTAAGCGATACATACCAAGGGGAACGAAAAAGCCCAAACTTGTGGACGACTCAGCGGGAAAATTCATCACATTGCTCAAAATCACTGCAATTCCGCCAAGTCTATCCGTCGTATTTCTGTCATTAACAATTAACAGAAATCAATCAACTCAACGTCAACCGGACGACATCAGGCGTCGCCGGCATCCGCAGAATTACCATTTTCCAGTTTGGCGAGTCGTGATTCGAGTTCTTCGACCTTGTCGAGCGCACGCACCGCCATTTCCTTGACTGCCTCATGCTCTTCGCGCGAAACCACGTCCATCTCGGACAGGAAGCGCTCGGCCTGAGCTCTGAAAGCGGTTTCCACTTCACGGCGCGCGCCTTGGGCAACTCCGGCAGCGTCGGTCATTAGTTTGGCAAAATCATCAAGTAGCCGGTTCGGGCCTTGGGTCATGTGACCCTCCTTCGTCAGGATTAAGAATTGATACTTGAGAGGTATGAGGGATTTGTCTCAACTTCAAGGTCCAATCGCGCCGCACCCCTGATTGAATCTCTTGCTTGACGGACGACCAAAGATCGCGCAAGCGTTGCCCCGCAATTCAGCCCGCCTTTCGCGGAAAAAGCACAAAAGGACTTACAGTGCCGCCATTACTCGTCCTGCCGTTTCCGGCGATCGACCCGGTCATCGTCGAAGTAGGTCCGCTCGCCCTTCGCTGGTATGCCCTGGCCTATATTGTCGGTATCATTCTTGCGTGGCGATACATGCGGGCATTGATACTCAATGAAAGTCTCTGGGGCAGTTCCTCCCGGCCAACATTGGCCGACATGGACGACTTCGTGCTCTGGGGAACCCTTGGCATCATTGTCGGCGGCCGTCTCGGCTATGTACTTTTCTACAATCCTGCCTATTACCTCGCCAATCCGGGCGAGATGCTTGCGGTCTGGACAGGCGGCATGTCCTTTCACGGCGGCTTTGCGGGCACGGTCATCGCCATGGTCCTCTTTGCCTGGCGGCGGGGGCTGTCCATCTGGACCCTGTTCGATCTTGCCGGTTGCGCGGCGCCGATCGGCCTGTTTTTTGGACGCGTAGCAAATTTCATCAACGCTGAACTCTGGGGAAGGCCGACTGACGTTCCCTGGGCCTTTGTTTTTCCAGGGGCCGGCCCGGAACCCCGCCACCCCAGCCAGCTCTATGAAGCTGCCCTTGAAGGTGTCGTCCTGTTCCTCGTGCTTCGGCTGTTGAGCAACAGGTTCATGCTCCTGAAAAAACCCGGTTTCCTGGCCGGTGCCTTTGCATTCGGTTACGGAGTGGCGCGATCCATCGCCGAGCTCTTCCGGGTGCCTGACGCTCACATCGGTTATCTGAGCGGCTTCTTCACCATGGGCATGTTGCTCTCGCTTCCGATGATCCTGGCAGGACTGGCCGTCATGATCTGGGCCTCGAACCGCAATCCCGAGGCAGCCGCCCAGTGACCGACCTGAAGGACAAGATCAAGGCTCGGATTGCCAATGATGGGCCGCTCACGGTCGCCCAGTTCATGTCCGTCTGTCTGTCTGATCCTGACGCTGGGTATTACACGACCCGCGAGCCTTTCGGCAAAGATGGCGATTTCATCACGGCTCCCGAAGTCAGCCAGATGTTCGGCGAACTGGTCGGAGCTGCTCTTCTGTCCGCCTATGAAGCATTGGGGTCGCCCAAGCAGTTTGAACTGGTCGAATTGGGCCCCGGTCGCGGAACGCTGATGTCGGATCTCCTGCGCATGGCTTCATTGCGACCGCCCTTCTTGCAGGCCGCCAGATTGAACCTGGTCGAAATGAGCCCGAGGCTCCGCGCCATTCAGAAAAAAACACTTACCCGGTTTGCCCTCAAGCCGGAATTCCGAGATGGTTTTCGCGATGTTCCGGACGGTCCGCTCATTCTTGTCGCCAACGAGTTTTTTGACGCGCTGCCAATCCACCAGTTCATCAGAACAACCGAAGGATGGAAGGAACGGCAAATTGGGCTGGACCGGAGCGGAGAACTCTCCTTCGGAGCAGGCACAGCAAGCCTCCCGGAGGAGGCAGTACCGCAGGAATTTGCCCAAAGTCCGGAAGGAACGGTTTTCGAAACCCAGCCTGCATCCAATGCGATTGCCGAGGAAATCGGTGCCAGGCTGGCGGCGCGGGGCGGTGTCGCGCTCATCATGGACTACGGCTACCTGAAAACGGCGCCGGGAGACACGTTGCAGGCGCTTTATAAGCATGCATATGACGATGTTCTCTCTCATCCGGGCGATGCCGATCTGACAGCGCACGTGAATTTCGAAGCGCTCGCGGCAGCAGCCCGTCGCAGCGGAGCCTCGCCACTCCCTCCCCTGTCGCAGGGAGAGTTTCTGTTGCGCTCCGGCCTGCTGGAGCGGGCCGGTGTTCTGGGGACGGGAAAAACGCACCAAGAGCAGGAAACAATTCGCGACGCGGTGGAACGCCTTGCTGCTCCCGACCAAATGGGAAACCTGTTCAAGGTTCTGGCGATAACGGGCAATGGAGAAGTGTTTTCACCGTTTGACAGTGCTGCCTGAAGTCCTCAAGGATCGTTGCTTGAAAAATCGAATCGCACTCCTTCGGAGATCGGTATGAAAATTGAAGCGGATGCACTGAAGCTGGACGGCATTCGTCATGGCTTTTTCACCCGGCAGGGTGGTGTCTCGAGCGGCATATACGAGAGCCTCAACATCGGGCTCGGTTCCGATGACGAGAGAGACATGGTGCTTGAAAACCGGGACCGCGTGGCAACCGAACTCGGCGTCGCGCCGCAAATGCTTGTCTCCCCCTATCAGATCCACTCGCCGGACGTGATCTCACTGGACGGCCCATGGGAAGAAGACGCCAATCGCAAAGCCGATGCCCTGGCAACGAACATGCCTGGACTGGCGATCGGCGTTTCGACGGCAGATTGCGGGCCGGTGCTTTTTGCGGATCCCGAAGCCAGAGTTCTGGGCGCAGCTCATTCCGGCTGGAAAGGCGCCATATCGGGCGTGCTGCAGAACACGGTTTCCGCAATGGAGGGTCTGGGGGCTGACAGAAGTCGCATCGTTGCGGTTCTCGGGCCAACGATCTCCAGAACGGCGTATGAAGTCGGCCCGGAGTTCCATGAACGTTTTGCCGAGGCTGATGCTGAAAACACCCGTTTCTTCGGCCCTTCCGAACGTGAGGGACACTACATGTTCGACCTGCCGGCCTTCATCACTGGCAAGCTTTCAGAGCTCGGCCTTGGTCAGGTGGTCAACCTGGGCATCTGCACGTATGACGACGAAGGACGGTTCTTCTCCTATCGGCGCACCACTCATCGCAACGAGCCGGACTACGGCCGCCAAATCAGCGCAATCGCACTAGACTAAGGACACCTCATGGCACTGCATTTTTCAGACGCTGAATTTGAAAGCCGCTTCGAGAAGCTGAAGGCGGCCATGGAAGCGGAAAAACTGGACGCCATGCTCCTGTTCGCTCAGGAGAGCATGTACTGGCTGACCGGATACGACACATTCGGATTCTGCTTCTTTCAGTGTCTCGTTGTTACCAAAGAAGGTGAAAAGGTCCTGCTGACCCGATCTGCCGACCAGCGTCAGGCCAAGCACACTTCCAACATCTCCGACATCCGGGTCTGGGTGGACAGAGGCTCGGCCAGCCCTGTACTCCAGTTGAAGGAAATGCTCTTCGACATGGATCTTCTGGGCAAGAAGATCGGTATCGAATACGACACCCACGGCATGACAGGCAAAATCGGCCTGCAGATAAATGCCGAACTCACGACATTTGCCGATATCAGTGACGCATCCCCGCTCATTCCGGCATTGCGGGCGGTCAAGAGCCCGGAAGAAATCGTCTATGTCCGCAAAGCAGCCGAACTGGCCGACAAGGCCTTTTATGCCGCGATGGACGAAATTGGTCCCGGAGCGGATGAAGGCCGCATTCTTGCGGCCATGCAGGGCGCGATTTTCGAAGGTGGCGGCGACTATCCCGGCAACGAGTTCATCATCGGCTCTGCCGAGGACGCACTTTTGTGCCGATACAAGGCAGGCCGCCGGACCTTGTCGGCTCAGGATCAGATCACTCTGGAATGGGCCGGCGCCTACCGGCACTACCATGCAGCCCTCATGCGGACCGTGGTGGTCGGCGCTCCGAGCGATCGGCATCTGGATATGTATGCAGCCGCGCGCGACGCCCTTGCAGCAGTCGAGACGCAACTGGTTCCGGGCAAAACCTTCGGAGACATTTTCGATGCTCATGCCGAGCGCGTGGACGCCCATGGCATGATGCAACACCGGTTGAATGCCTGCGGTTACTCTCTGGGAGCACGCTTTACACCGAGCTGGATGGACACACCCATGGCCTACAAGGCCAACCCGGCGGAAGTGAAGCCGAACATGGTGATCTTCATGCACATGATTCTCATGGATTCGATCACCGGAACCGCCATGACCCTCGGCCAGACTTACTTGACCACCGAGACCACCCCGGAGTGCTTATCCAAGCTGCCTCTCGACCTGCCGGTCAAGTCAGGCTAAACCATGATCAACTTCGCGGACCGGCGTCTTCTCCGGCATCCCAGCCAGCTGGTCCGCACCCAAGACGAATTTGACCACCAGAGCCAGGCATCTCCATGCTCCCCATTTCAAGCCAGAAACACTTTTCCATTCCGCGGATCATGGCGGGGTTGCTGCTTGCAGGCCTGTTAGCTGCCTGCCAGTCGTCGCCGCAGCCGCCGAGTCCGATTGCAACGGCCGCGCCGACGCCGTCGATTTCGGGTCAGGTGGACGAGCAAAATGGTGTCACATTCGCTTTCGAACCTTTCACCGGCGCACCCGGAAATATTGCGGATGAATTGTCTGAATTCATCGGGGCCGAAGCCCGCAAGCAGGGCATCACACTTGTCCGACGCGTTGGCGCCAGCGCCACTTATCGCGTGAATGGTTATCTTGCCGCCACTGGCCAGCCATCCAATGGCACGGTCTTCTATGTTTTTGATATCGTCGACAACTCCGGCAAGCGTTTGAAGCGAATCTCCGGGACCGAAGCCACCGGCGGCGCTTCCGGTGACCCGTGGCGCTCCGTCAGCTCCGGCACGCTGTCCCGAATCGCCAACCGCTCAATGGTAGAAATCAAAGCCTGGCTCAACCGATAATGATCAGTTCGACGGGTAACGACCGTTCTGCGTCATAAAAAATCAAAAAAAGCGGGTTTCAGGGGCCAACGACTGTTGTGGTCCGGTTGGTTGATTGTTACAACGCCGCCGCCTGCCAAGGGTTTCCTCCAGAGGCCTTCGGCATCGGCACTTGAACGACCTAGGCCCTTTCCGCGTGTTTGCCCGGCCGTCCCAGCCAGCAAACCCGGCGTCGCACCAGAAGGACTTGCGGCTCATGAAGATCGTCGCGGGCAATTCCAACCGAGCCCTGGCAGAGGAAATTTCCAAGTATTTGGACGTGCCCTTGGCCAAATGCCAGGTCCGGCGATTTGCCGACCAGGAAATCTTCGTAGAAATACAAGAAAACGTGCGTGGCGAAGATGTATTCGTCGTGCAGTCAACCAGCTATCCGGCTAATGATCACCTGATGGAACTGCTCATCATCATTGATGCGCTGCGCCGTTCTTCAGCTCGCCGTATCACTGCGGTGCTGCCTTACTTCGGCTATGCCCGTCAGGATCGACGAGCTTCCGGCCGAACGCCGATTTCGGCGAAGCTGGTGGCGAATCTGATCACCGAAGCCGGTGCGGACCGCATTTTGACCCTGGATCTCCATGCCGGACAGATCCAGGGTTTTTTCGATATACCGACCGACAACCTGTTTGCGGCACCTGTCATGACCCGCGACATCAAGGAACGTTACGCCACTGACAACGTCATGGTCGTCTCTCCCGATGTCGGTGGCGTGGTGCGCGCCCGTGCGCTGGCCAAGCGTATCGAGGCTCCGCTGTCGATCGTCGACAAGCGTCGCGACAAGCCCGGAGAATCGGAAGTCATGAACATCATCGGTGATGTGGATGGCTACGATTGCATCCTGGTCGATGACATCGTCGACAGCGGCGGAACGCTTTGCAACGCGGCCGATGCGCTGCTGTCGCAAGGTGCCAAATCGGTAACAGCCTACATCACCCACGGAGTTCTCTCCGGTGGTGCTGTTGCCCGCGTCACCTCGTCGAAATTGAAGGAACTGGTGATTACCAATTCCATCGAACCGACCGCAGCCATTACGGCGGCAGCCAATATCCGGGCGGTTTCCATCGCCCCGCTTATCGGTGAAGCCATCAATCGGACGGCCCTGGAAAAATCGGTTTCCAGTCTGTTCAACTGATACGGTCAGCAGGCTTGAGAAAAGCGCCGGGTTTTCCGGCGCTTTTTTTGTTTCAGTCCAATTTTCCCGGCAAGCTCAGATCGCCGGAAGCAACGTCGAAGACATCCACCACACAGAGCAAAGGCGCATGAACGCTCTGATTGACGCGCAAGGCCGAGGTCACTCCATCATAGGATAGACCTTCAACCACGCTCGGATCACTGAACGCGACGTTGATGACAATTTCCCGGTCGTCCAGGACCGGAGAAAAACCCGGACTGTCGATATAGATCGGCAAGCCTGGCCATGTGGCAGGCATTTTGGGGGAAGCACCCTCTGGAATGTCCTGAACGGAAAGCGCACCGTCACCACAACTTTCGTTGGGTGTAAGGACGACCCAGTGAGAATGCCACTTGGCACCATCATTGGTCACATCCCCGTCACCATCCTCATCGAACAGCGGTGTGTCGTCAAAATCCGGATGACTTGTTGCCGCCAGGGCCAGAATTCCCTCCCCGCCCTCGAAACCAACCGCTTCAGGTTTCAGAGACGTTGGCCAGACATAGGAATGAACCGGCGCGCCGGCCAGCGTTCCTTCCGGCCGCGGAACAGATCCACCGGCAGTTCCTTGCAAGGTCATGTGAAACGTCACCACCCTGCCCTTGCGATGCACATGGGCGGCAAGAATGTCGTAGTTCCGGTCGATCTCCTTGTTTTCCGGCGAGACAATCGCGCCGTCCTGATGAATTGCATGAGACCCGTGACTGCCTCCTGCAAGAGCAGTGGTCGTCAGACCTGTGGCCACGAGGCCTGCAAGGATTAATTTCAGCATTGATGGAACTCCTGTTTGAGAACGCCATCACTAATAGTAGCGAGTCGAAACTATTGCAAGATTAATTTCGACTCGCTACATATTGCTCATGACAGGAATCTCGCAGACACAGATCATTCAGGACCTCATCGATCGGTTGACCCGGCTGAGCGCGGCGGAAGAATGGAATGGCCCGCTGAACCCGTCGCAATTCGCGGCGCTGAGCTACTTGTCCCGTGCAAATCGTTTTTCGCGCGCGCCATCCCATGTGGCGGACTATCTGGCCACGACCCGGGGCACGGCTTCCCAGACCTTGAAAGCGCTTTCCCGCAAGGAACTGATCAAAGAGACCCGTTCAGACACGGACAAGCGCAGCATCCGCTACGACATCACGTCTGAAGGCAGTGATATTCTAAAAACCGCCTCCGGCCTTTCCGGAGTGATCGAAACCCTTGATCAGGAAACATCCCAGACACTCGCCGATTCCCTGAAATCTCTGGTTCTTGCCATGCTGCAGCATCGCGGGGGCCGTTCATTCGGCGTCTGCAAGACCTGCAGGCATCATCAGAAAACCGAGACGGGCGGTTATTGCCAGCTTCTGGAAGTACCGCTTTCCGGCAGCGATGCCGGTCAGATCTGCCACGAACATGCACTTTAGGAATTTCAGAATGACTCAATCCGCACACATACTCGGCCTCTTTGTCGGCGAACCCGAACATCGTTGGGAAGGGAAGGATCCGTCAGCTATTCGCAAGTCGCGCGCAGACGGCCAACTTGAGGTGACCAAAACCGGGATTGCGGGTGACAAGCAAGCGGATCTGGCGGTTCACGGCGGACCGGAAAAAGCGTTGCACATCTATCCTTCGGAGCATTACGCAACCTGGCGCAAGGACTTTCCGGAAACCGATTCAACCTACGTATCCGGCGGCTTTGGAGAAAACATCTCAAGTGAAGGCTTCACCGAAGAGGACCTATGCATTGGCGATGTCTTCTCCGTTGGTTCGGTCCGCCTGCAAATTTCCCAGGGGCGCCAGCCCTGCTGGAAACTGAACCTTCATACCGGCAATCCTGGTCAGGCGGCGGCGTTTCAAAAAACGGGCAAGACGGGTTGGTACTTCAGGGTTCTGCAAACCGGCACCCTGGGAACCGGCGACGAACTTTCGCTGATCGACCGCCCCTGCCCGGACTGGAACTTGCGAGAGGTCATTCTGGCTCGCTTCAATCCGAGGTTAGACCCTGAAATCGCGATTGCCTTGTCAGAACTCGATGAACTTGCAGAACCCTGGCGCGCATCCTTTGCCAAGAAGGCAAACGCGGGATATAGGGAAGACACATCCAAGCGCCTCAAGGGCTGAGACAGCGCGACCGGGGGGACGGTTTCATCCCGGCAGGAAACGTGAGCTCTTGCATCCACTGCGCTTTTCCGCTATACGCGCGCTCGCGCCTGCACCCCTGGAGGAGGCGCTTCTGGATCGATCCCGGACAACTGAAGTCTTTACCTAGGCGCGGTGGTTCGCCGATCCGTTACTATATTCAAGGAGTTCTGCCATGGCTGCCAGCTATGAGCTGAAGGCGTCGGCACGGGACCGCGTTGGCAAGGGGGCTGCACGGGCACTGCGTCGCGAAGGCCTTCTTCCTGCCGTGATCTACGGCGACAAAAAACCGGCCCTGCCGATCACCATTCCGGTGAAGGAAACCACCATTACCCTTCATAAGGGTGGCTTTACCGCACAGATCGGCGTGATCGACGTCGACGGTGAAAAGCACCAGGTTATCGCGAAGGACTATCAGCTGCACCCTGTGCGCGATGACGTCCTGCACGTTGACTTCCTGCGTGTTGCCAAGGGCGCGACACTGACGGTCGAAATCCCGGTCCACTTCCTCAATGAAGAAGACTGCCCGGGCCTCAAGAAGGGCGGCGTTCTGAACATCGTTCGCCACACTGTTGAGATGACCGTACCGGCCGACAGCATTCCGGAAGCACTTGAGCTTGACCTGATCGAAGCTCAGCCGGGCGACAGTCTGCACATTTCCGCAGTCAAGCTGCCGGAAGGCTGCCAGCCGACGATCACCGATCGCGACTTCACCATCGCTACGATCGCTGCTCCGGCCGGAATGCAGGAAACTGACGAAGAAGCTGCTGAAGAAGGTGCAGAAGAAGAAGCGGCAAGCGAATAATCTTCTGTTTCATTCGAAGCTTTTGCAGGAGGCGGGTCCCGCCTCCTGTTCCCAAGCAGCCGCAAGCGGCTGCTTTTTCATTTCAAGAAGTCTCTTGAAAGGCACGTGATGAAACTGATCGTTGGACTTGGCAATCCCGGTTCCAAATACGAAGGCAACCGCCACAACATCGGCTTCATGGCTGTGGACGAGATTCATCGCCGCCATTCCGCCTTTCAGCCCTGGCGCGCCCGCTTTCAGGGCCAGGTGTCGGAGGGCCGACTAGGTTCCGAAAAGGTCCTGCTTCTCAAGCCGTCTACTTACATGAACGAATCCGGACGCTCGGTTGGCGAAGCCATGCGCTTTTACAAGGTCGAGCCGGAAGACATTGTCGTTCTTTATGATGAGCTCGACCTGCCCCCGGCCAAGTTCCGCATGAAAAAAGGCGGCGGCCATGGTGGACACAACGGTCTTCGCTCGATCACCGCGCATATCGGAGCCGACTATCGCCGCCTGCGGCTTGGCATCGGCCATCCCGGCGACAAGAAACTGGTTTCCAATTATGTCCTCGGAGACTTCGCTAAAGCCGACCGTGATTGGCTCGAGCCGCTGCTGACGGAGGTTGCCGACCACGCGGACTTGCTTGCGGAAGGCAAGGACAGCCAGTTTGCCAACAAGCTGACACTCATCCTCGAGCCGGAAAAGGCTCAGCGGAAGAACAAGGCGTCAAACGGCGAAGGTGGCGCAGCCAAAGCTCAAAAGGCCAAAGGCCAAAGTCACATTCGCCAGGCGCGTCAACAAGCACCTGCCAACGTGCCCAAGTCCGGCCCCATGGCGGAGATGCTGAAAAAGCTTCTGGGCGGCAGCAAAGACTGACTTTGTCGCCGCTCCTTTCCGGGCAAAGACCCAAACCCTTGACCTGCCGACCATGCTCAGGCATGTAGCCCGGCAACAGTTTCAGACACAAACCGAAAGCGAACTCCCATGGGTTTTCAGTGCGGCATTGTCGGGCTGCCGAATGTCGGCAAGTCCACGCTTTTCAACGCGCTCACCAAGACCGCGGCGGCACAGGCCGCCAACTATCCCTTCTGCACGATCGAGCCGAACACGGGCGAAGTGGCGGTTCCGGATCCGAGACTTTACGCCATTCGCGACGTAGCCCAATCGAAGGAAGTCATTCCGACCAGGATCACCTTTGTCGATATCGCGGGCCTCGTTCGCGGTGCCTCCAAGGGAGAAGGTCTCGGCAACCAGTTTCTCGCAAATATCCGCGAAGTCGACGCAATTGCCCACGTGCTGCGCTGCTTTGAAGATGACGACATTACCCATGTGGACGGTGCCATCGACCCGTTGGCGGATGCCGAGACGGTTGAAACCGAACTCATGGTCGCCGACATGGAAAGCCTTGAGCGCCGCATCGCTCCCTTGAAGAAAAAGGCCACGACGGGCGACAAGGAAGCAAAGGCCGTTCTGCCGATCATGGAAGCGGCGTTGGCGCTGCTGCAAGACGGTAAACCCGCGCGCATGCTGGCGACCGCTGACGCAGAAGAGGCAAAGATCCTCAAAGGCCTCAATCTCCTGACGTCCAAGCCGGTTCTCTACGTCTGCAACGTGGATGAAGCATCCGCAGGCGAAGGCAATTCCCTTTCCGACAAAGTTGCCGAACGAGCAAAGGAAGAAGGTGCTTCGTCCGTGGTCATCTCCGCCGCCATCGAAGCGGAGATTTCTCAACTCGACAGTGAAGAACAGGCCGAGTTTCTGGAAACCATCGGCCTTGAAGAGCCTGGGCTCGACCGTCTCATCCGCGCCGGCTACGAGCTCCTGGATCTGATCACCTATTTCACGGCCGGACCGAAGGAAACACGCGCCTGGACGATCACCGAGGGCACCAAGGCTCCGGGAGCCGCCGGTGTCATCCATACCGACTTCGAACGCGGCTTCATTCGCGCGCAGACCATCGCCTATGACGATTACGTCTCTCTCGGCGGCGAGAATGCAGCCAAGGAAGCGGGCAAGGCGCGCGACGAAGGCAAGGAATACATCGTCAAGGATGGCGATGTCCTGCTCTTCAAATTCAACACCTAGGTGGTTTTGACCGCTTTCCCTTGCCCCGGTTGCGAACTAACCTTCCTGCCGGGACATCAAGGGAGAGCGGTCCGATGAAATCTGTTCTGCTGACCGGCTTTGAAGCCTTTGGCAACACCCCGATCAATCCGGCCGAACACGTTGCCAGGCATCTCGATGGAGAGCTCATCGAAGGCGTTAAAGTCGTGTCGCGGATCATACCGAACAGCTTTTTCGTCTGCATAGATGCGGTGAGGGAAGCCCTGAGCGAGACCAGCGCTGGTGCGGTCATAATGATGGGCGAATATGGTGGCCGCGCAACGATTACGGTCGAACGCATCGCCCAGAACTTCAACGATTCCACCCGCTACAAGCTAAAGGACAATGCCGGGGTATCCCTGCAGGGCCAACCGACCGCCCCCGACGGCCCGCTTGCCTATCAAAGCACATTGCCCATTCGGGCGATGGTGAAGGCCATGCGTGATGGCGGTATTCCGGCAGACATTTCCGATGCGGCCGGTACCTTCTGTTGCAACCATCTTTTTTACGGGATCCAGCACCATCTGGCAGTGCTCAAGAGCAAGGTACGGGCGGGCTGCGTGCACCTTCCTCACCTTCCCGAGGTCGCGGCTATGGAAGAAAATCTTGGCGCGCCAAGCATGTCTGTTGAAACCGCTGCCAGGGGCGTGAAGCTTGCAATCGCGGAAGTCATCAAGCATCCGCAGGATATTGACCTGCCGATCTCCGGTCGCCTGCAGATCTGAGCTTCACGGAAAAAAGCCCGGAGATACCTCCGGGCCAGTTTTCGTCATCTGAAACTCAGCGCTTGGCTGCATAGTAGGAAACGCGACGTTCCAGATAGGCGAGAAATTCCGAAACCGTGAACGCCAGCGCGAAGAGCACCAGCAGGACAGCCCAGAAATGCGCCATCAGAAAGTTGTTGGCGTAGAGTTCGAACAGGGCTCCAAATCCGACAATCGAGATTAGAAGCTGGCCGATGATCACTCCCTTGACGGCGCGGATGACACCAATGCGCACCCCGCCAAGAATTTCCGGCAAGGCTGCCCAGAAATAGATCTTGTAAAACGCCTGGAACGGGTTGGCCCCATAACACCGGGCCATTTCAACAAGGGAACGGTTGATCTGCAGAACTCCTGCCCGCGCATTCAAAATGATGATCCAGATCGCAAACAGCGTCGTGGTGATGATGATCGACTTCATCCCGAACCCGAACAACACCATCAACACGGGTACGAGGGCTGTCAGCGGTGCGCTGAGGAAAACATTGACCCACGGCAGCAACAGTTCATCCACCAGCCGGTTCTTGCCCATCAGAATGCCGATCGGAATTCCGATGATGACCGCGAAGAACACGCCGGCTGCGAAGGCATAGGCGGTTTCAGACAGTGCTTTCAGAAACGGTGCGGTCCCGATGACTGACAAGAGGGTCACGAAGACTTCTGACAGCGGCGGCAAAAAGAATGTCAGGTCAAGCCGCCCGATAATCTCCCACAGCAGTCCCCAGAGTATGAGGGACGACATCGCCGGCAAGCGGACACCAGATATTGTCATGGCATCCTCCTATTCCACGTAGCTTCGCAGAGAAGCCCAGATCCGGTCGACGATATCCAGGTATTCCGGATCCCGGCGGATGTTGTCAGTGTTCTTGTTCCGGAGACCTGCCGGACGGATGATTTCCGAAACCCGGCTCGGACGCGGCAACAGGATTGCGATCTGATCGGACACATAGACCGCCTCCTCGATGGAATGAGTGACGAAGATGAAGGTCTTGTTCTCATTCTGAACGAGATTCAGGAGATCTTCCTGGAACTTGCGCCGGGTTTGCTCATCGACCGCTGAAAAGGGCTCGTCCATCAGCAGCACATCCGCATCCACGGACAATGCGCGGGCAAGGCCAACGCGCTGCCGCATGCCGCCTGACAGCTGGTGAGGGAAGCTTTTTTCAAATCCGGACAGGCCGACTTCAGCGATGTATTTCTCCGCGATGGCCTCACGCTCGGACTTCGCGACACCGCGCAACTCAAGACCAAAAGCCACGTTGCGCAGCACGTTGGCCCAAGGCAACAGCGCGAAATCCTGAAAGACGAATGCGCGGTCAGGTCCAGGACCGGTTACGGGCCTGCCGTTGACTTCGATTTCACCCGCCGTTGGCTCGAGCAGACCAGCGATGATTTTCAAAAGAGTTGTCTTGCCGCATCCCGAAGGCCCCAGCAATGAGGTCAGCTGGCCGCGTGGAAACTCCAGCGTGAGGTTCTTGAGTGCTTCCACGGTGCCGTAGGTCTTCGATACGCCCCGGGCGACAACAGCGTTGTCGTTACCAGGCCCCTCGACGGCGTCAACGACTTCCTTAATCTGAGGCATAACCACGGACATTTCCTTCAAAGAGGTAGACTTCCAGCCGCTCCAGCAGGTTGAGGAACAGGACAGCAAGAAGGATGATTGAGAAGATCGCGGCATACATGGCGGGGTAGTCCGCGATCGAACGGCTGTAGGTGATGATGTCGCCAACTCCGGTCGGCGTGATCTTGAGTTCGGCCAGAACGGCACCGATGAAACCGGCAGAAATGCCCAGCCTCAATCCACTGAAGATCACGGGCGATGCCGCCGGAATGACGATCTTGAGAATGATCTCGGTATCAGATGCCAGAAAGGACCTGCCCATTTCCTTGATCGAGGAAGGCGTGTTGCGGACAGCCCCGGCCGTGTTGAGCACGATCACCGGCATTGCCATGATGCAGACCACGAAGACTTTTGAGGTCAAGCCGATGCCGTAGGCCATGACCAGCAACGGTATCAGGGCGGCCAGCGGAGCTGCCTGCATGACGATGAAGATCGGCGAAAACAACCAGTCGAATTTTTCGCTCAGACCGATCCAGAGGCCGAGCGCAATGCCGAACACGGCAGAGATCGCAACACCAACAACCAGTGGCCGAAGCGTTTCGACATAAGCCTGGAAGAGCGTGCCGTCACCGGCCATGCGGACAAGCGCCGACATTGATTCAAGGAAAGTCGGAAAGGCGTAACTGACCGGGATCATACCCGCGACCTGCCAGGCGCCGAACAGGAGCACTGCGGAGAGAATTTTCAACCAGAACGAACGGTTTTTCATAAGCCGGGGCCCTTTGCATGACAGGAACCGGGATCGGCTGCCGGACAGTCCCGGCAGCCATGGAAGCCGGACTTACTGTGTCGCCGCATCCAACGGTGCGAGATACCAGAAATCCTCAATGTTCAAGGATGCCGGATCCCCCTCCAGCTGACCTGCATTCGAGTACCACTCGATGTCCGCAGCCGCTGCTTTGCGGCCTCCACCATTGGGGTCGTAAAGCCCTCCCGCGACCGCGTCGGTGTAGAAGGCATCCAGGTTCCCCAGAATTTCCGGTGGCAGTTGGCCGATGGGACCGTCCGGGTCCGTTTCCCTGGAGATGATCGTCGGGTCTTCGGCCATATCCTGCCAGACACTCACCAGAGCGTTGACGAATATCTCGACGTCCTTCTCGTTGTTCTTGATCCAGTCAAGATTTGCAAACAACGCTTCGTCGCTGGCATCGACTTCGAACATCGGCAGGACGTTGAACTTGTCACCTGCGATCTTCATGACCTTGTTCTTGTTGGACAGGTCAATGATCGTTGCATCCGTCTGCCCCGCCATCAGGGCAGCGACACGGTTTGACGATCCGGGCACGTAGGAGCGATCGCCGAACTTGATGTTCAGCTTGTCCTCGATCACGTTGGCGATGGAGTCCGTTCCTCCGCCACGCGAATGCAACATGATCGGTTCGCCGTTGAGGTCTTCCAGTTTACTGTATTTCTGTGAGGTGACCGGGAAAAATTTCAGTTTGGAGAGCTGAAACACGATACGGATCGGAGCCTTCGAGCGTTGCATCGCGGCATAAGGCGTTCCAAAACCGATATCCATTTGTCCGCTCAACACGGCCTGGATCGCAAGCTCCTCATCGGAAAACGCCGTCCATTCGTATTCAAGACCATTGGCCTTTGCCCGATCCAGCGCGACAAAGAACGCAGCCAGTTCATCAGATGGCGTCTCGGCCAGGGCAATCTTGATTTTCCCGGCGGCTTCCGCAGCACCTGCCATCAGACCGACGGCAAGCGGAACAACGGCAACCGCCGTCCCCAGTTTGCGTAATAAAGACTTCATCGTTTCCTCCCTGAATTAGGACCTTCTGGTCCTCTGTGTTTCAGATCAGGTCGCGGCTTTTGGGCTCTCTTGACCCGCTGAATGCTGCTCTCCCTAAACCTCCCCGAACAAACGTGCTGATACGGAGCTGATGTGCTGCCACATGGCATCATGCGCAGCCTTGGGATCCCGATCCTCGATCGCGGCACAAATGCGATCATGCTCGGCAAAACTGGTGTGGTTTTCCGGCGGGCGTTCCGTTTCGCGAATGACGGTGCTCACAGCCACGGCCCGGCGCACCTTGTTCAACTGATCGAACAGGGCAATCAGCAGAATATTGTCCGTGGCCTCGGCGATAGCGTAGTGGAACTGGTCGTCCTGGGTTTCATAGTCGTTCCAGTTGGAAGCCTGCCTTGCCCGTTCCTTAATCTGCTTGATCTTCATGACCGCCTGGCGCGATGCATTGATCGCCGCTTCACGCGCGATGACAGCCTCGATGCATTGACGCGCCCGCATCATCTTGACCGGTGTGATCTGGTGACCGATCTCCGAGAGCTTGGCGATGTCGATCTGATCGTCATGTCCGGCGATGAAGGTCCCCTTGCCGACATGCCTCCAGATCACCCCTTCGCGCTCCAGCGAATCCAAGGCCTTGCGCAGCGAATTGCGCGTCATGCCGAGATGCCCGATCAACTCTCGTTCCGCCGGCAGGCGATCACCGGGCGCGTAGGCTTTTTCGGCAATGAAGTCCTTCAGTAGGCTGACAGCGCCACTTCGGTCTGCGGTCTCGGAATGGTTCAGCACAAGCGCCTCTCTTCATCACAAACGTGTGAACACTCTTCAGATTGATCGACCAATTTGCGATCAATACCCTAATTAATCTCGAATCAATCCAATTTTGCAAGAAAAAATCGACAAATTAAAAAATTGGTTGTGATTGATATGAAATTGGTTAGGGTCTTTTGCGAAGAAATTCCAGAGAAGGCAGAGGGAGCGCATGTCTGAATTTGTTATCGAGTTGCCACAGCTTGCAACGCTGCCGGTCAGAGGCACGGACAGCCTTTTTCCGGTTCGCCGGGTCTATTGCATAGGACGGAATTATGCAGCTCATGCCGTTGAAATGGGCCATGATCCGGACAAGGAGCCGCCTTTCTTTTTTCAGAAAAATCCCAATAACCTCAACATCTCGGGTGAATTCCCCTACCCGCCCAAATCAGATGATGTGCATCATGAAATAGAGTTGGCCGTTGCCCTGAAATCCGGCGGCAGCAACATCCCGGTCGATAAAGCTCTGGATCACGTTTTCGGCTACGGCATTTCGCTTGATATGACCCGCCGCGACCTTCAGGGCCAGGCAAAAAAAATGGGACGTCCCTGGGAAATCGGGAAGGCTTTCGAAGCCTCGGCTCCGATCACACCGCTGGTTCCGGCAGCCGAGTGCGGCCATCCGGACAACGGTGCGATCATATTGAAGGTCAACGATGATGTTCGTCAGCAGGGCGACCTCAACCAGATGATCTGGAAGGTTCCGGAGATGATTTCCTACCTGTCGGATTACTTCGAACTGGCTGCCGGAGACGTCATCCTAACCGGCACACCCGCCGGTGTCGGACCGATCAAGCGTGGTGACAGGATGGAAGCGACGGTGGACGGATTGCCCTCCCTGGCTGTCACCGTCATCTGACCAGCGGAAACTCGCGCAAAACAAAACCCCGTTGGGCTTCCAACGGGGTCTTTTCTCAACTGCGGTCCAGTCCCATCATCATCAATGGATTTGGGCCTTTTTGGTCTTTCCACTTTCGGCTTCTCTTCAGGCCGATCCGTGAACTCCAACTTGTTTTCGGAGCGCCATACTCCCGCAGCAGATGGTTCATTTCGTAGTACGAACGATTGTTGAATTCCATTGGTCTCACTCCCTTTCTTTCGCAACGGCTTCAAAGCCTTGCTGCTGATCAGGATATGGGGAACGCGCATGTCCGATGCCTGACCGGGAAATTACAAATCGGACACACGCTGCCAAGCGCATGAGATTCAGGGAGAATTTTGTTGGGCTGTCTGAAGTAGCAGATGGCCGGTAATCAATTACGCCACCCGGGGAACTGATTCCGCGTCTCGCAAGTCTTTCAGACTGCGCCGGAGCCCCGTCCGGTTCGACAACAGCTTTCAAAAGGTCAAAAAAACCCCCGCTGGAAAACCAGCGGGGTTTTGATTAGCTGCGATCCAGCCCCATCATTGTAAGAGGGTTCGGGCCTTGATGATCTTTCCATTTGTTCTTGTGATTTCCGAAGCCGAACAACGAACTCAAACTTGAGCTCCGTGCGTTCCTTGCACGCACCATGATGTCAACTTCGTCTGCTACTCCTTTTCTGCTTCTCATATCTTCTCTCCCTTTCTTGCAGCGGCGTCATTGCCTTGCTGCTGATTAGAATATGGAGAGCACACATGTCCGATGGCTGGCCTTGAGATTACGTTTTGGTCATGTTCATCTGGCAATGTCCCAGCAGTGGAAGACCAGAAGGCCTGCCTTACGTGACCAGTGATCAAATTGAACTTTTCGCCCTGTTTGCCGTCGTTTTCGCGCTGTTGGTCTGGGGCCGGATACGCTTTGATCTGGTTGCTTTTTCCGCGCTCATTCTCGGTGCGTTCCTGGGACTGGTGCCCTCGGATCAGATCTTTTCCGGCTTCGGCCACCCCGCCGTCATCATCATCGCCCTGGTCCTGATCGTCTCGCGGGGTTTGATGAACTCAGGTGCGGTCGAGCTGATCGCCATGCACCTCCTGTCGGCTTCGCGTGGCCTGTCCGGTCATATCGGTCTCATGGCGGTGGTTGGGGCCGGTCTCTCCGGGATCATCAACAATGTCGCCGCCCTCGCCCTGCTGATGCCGCTCGATCTGGAAGCCGCCAAAAAAGCCGGTCGGTCTCCGGGGCTCTCGCTGATGCCCCTCTCCTTCGCGACGATCCTCGGCGGTATGATCACCTTGATCGGCACACCTCCGAACATCGTGATCGCGGAGTACCGTTCCGATGCACTCGGCAGCCCGTTTTCCATGTTCGACTTTGCACCTGTCGGCTTGACCGTTGCCGTGTTCGGCATCGCCTTTGTCGCAATGTTCGGCTGGCGCCTGTTACCTTCCCATTTTCGCGACAAGCCGAAACAGGAGGGTTTTGCGGAAAGCCTTTATTCCGCAGAGCTGAAAGTCGGCAAGATATCCGAAGACAAACCTTTGTCGGTCGGCGACCTTTATCCCATCGCCGAAGACAAGGATGTTGCAATCATAGGCCTCATCCGCAACGGCCGCCGGATCAGGGGCTTTGCCCGCCGTGAACCCATCAAGTCAGACGACTATCTGGTTGTCGAAGGCGATCCCAAAGCCATTGAGAGCTTCATGGGAGCCGCCAAGCTGGATTTTGCCGGTTCCGAACAGCACAAGGGCGGACTCGTCGGCTCCGCCCTCTCGCTCGTTGAAGCGATTGTTCCGGACAGTTCGCGGATCACGGGACAGTCCGCGTTCAACATGCGGCTTCTTTACGGGCACAGTGTCACCCTGCTTGGTATTTCACGTCAGGGCAGACGCATCCAGAAGCGCGTGCGTCACGAGACCATTCGCCCCGGAGACGTCCTTCTTCTTCTCGGCAAGTCCGAGCGCCTGGAAAACGCCTGCAACTGGCTGGGTGTGCTGCCCTTGGAAGGCAGGCAGACCGGCCTGATCCAGCGCAACAAGGCCTGGTTGGCGATTGCCGGCTTCATTCTGGCCATCTCTGCTGCGGTCGCCGGCATTGCCTATCTGCCTGTTGCCCTGGCAGCTTGTGTGGTGCTTTATGCAGCCAGCGGGCTGATCAGCGGAACGGAAGTTTACAGTTCCGTGGAGTGGAAAGTGATCGTGCTCCTGGGCTCATTGATCCCTCTCGGGCAGGCATTTGAAAACGCCGGAAACGCCCAGTTGATCGCCGACGGCATCATAACGCTCACTTCTGGTGCACCTGCTTGGGTCACGCTCTCGGTTCTGATGATCGTCACCATGACCCTGTCGGACTTCCTGAACAATGTGGCCACCTGCCTGATCGCAGCGCCGATATCCGTTCAGATTGCCAACTCGCTGGAAGTGAACCCGGACCCGTTTCTGATGGCTGTGGCCGTGGCGGCCTCTTGCGCATTCCTGACCCCGATCGGCCACAAGAACAACACCATCATCATGGGTCCGGGCGGTTACAGATTTGGAGACTATTGGCGCATTGGCTTGCCGCTTGAGCTGCTTGTGCTCGCTGTCTCCATACCGTCCATCCTCGTATTCTGGCCGCTCTGATCGGTCAGGAGGCAGGTTTCAGCGGCAAACAGATATCCGTCAGTAGGTCTGCTGGAGCCGTTTCTCTCGGGTTGTTGAGATAGATCTCCACGCACGGGGCATCCGCCGGCTCCCGCCCGGACTGGGTCAGCCATTCCCCGTAAAGCCATTCATAAGCCCATTTCATGTCTGCATATGGCCCCTTGTAGTGAAGAACGGCATAGTCCCCACCTCTCACCTCAACCTGCTCCAGCGGCGCTTCAACGGCCATGCTATCTGTGACTGCAACGCCTGCTGCCGACTGAAGCTCCTCTTCTGGTACGTGCGTTGGATCTGAAAAATACAGCGCCTTCATCGCGCCGACCTGCCCCATAAGGTTCCGGCTTGCAAGAATTCCGATCAGGTTCTCGAACGCCTTGCCGATTTCCATATACGGCCCCTTGTGGCGAAGCACGGCCAGGTGCTCGGACGGCAATGATTTGATTTCAACTTCATGCATGAGGGAATGTCCTTTGGATTGGGGAACTGGCGCCCCACCGTGGGCAGGCTGAACACGCGCCTGCACTCCGGCAGAACGATAGGAGGAAGGAGAATGGCCATAGGCCTGTTTGAAACTGCGGCTGAAGGCCTCCAGGCTGCCATAGCCGGCACGTTTTGCGACCTGGGCAACTGGCGTATCCGTGTAGGAAAGATCCGCCGCCGCCCTGTGAAGACGCAGGCGCTTCACTGTCGCAACAATCGATTCGCCATAGGTTGATTGCCACACTCTGTGCCAATGCCACGGCGAAAGGGCAGCAATTTCTGCAAGCGTTGCCAGATCCGGGTCCTGGTCCAGATTGGCATAGATGTATTCGATCACTCGGCTGAACCGCCGGATGTAACCGTTGTCCTTTGGAGAGATCGTCTGTTTTTCGTGTTGCGTCATTGCAAATGCCCTTGCTCGATTGAGGTGACCCTAGCACCGGCCAATCTGATAAATCTTGCTGAGTTGAAGGTCCTTCTGCCGCAAAAGCATCCGGTCACACTGCCGTTGCCTGCGTATTCGGGGCGCCGGACAGAATGCACGAAAAAAGATTTTACTTCGCCGGGCCTGACCGATAGCGTCTGTGCCGAATATTCCCACTGACGGGACAAACCGAGGAAAACTCCGTGACATTCATGAAAGCCATCGGCTGCGCAGCCGTGATTATCGCGAGCGCGACGTCTGCAATCGCGCAAGGTACGGGATCGGAAGGCTTCTTCCAGATCTACAACAACACCAGCGGCAATGTTGTGGTGGGTTTCTACACCAATGATGGAAGCGGCTGGAGCGACAACTGGCTGTCCGACATTCTCGATCCGGGCGAAAGTGCCCAGGCGGAGTTCACGGCCGACAGCGGTAATTGCGACCAGACATTTCAGGTCGGTTGGCTCGGAGAAAACGACGAGGAGGTCCTCGACGACCCGATCAACATCGACATCTGTGCAGCCAGCAACGTCTATCTGGACGACAATGAAATCTATTACGACTGACCGGTCGGTTTTCCACTTGCATGACATGCAGACCAGCCAAACCTGCATGTCTTCACCGAACACCATTTACCTTCATGCCAGATCTCCTACATTTTGAAGACTTTGCGACCGGTCAGAGTTTCGACCTCGGCTCCATTCAGGTTAGCAAAGAAGACATCATCGAGTTTGCCAGTGAATTCGACCCGCAGGATTTCCACCTTGACGAGGATGCCGGAAGGAACTCGATGCTCGGGGGTCTGGCTGCATCCGGCTGGCACACGGCAGCCCTGGTCATGCGCCTGCTTGCAACCGGCCTCCTGAACAAAAGCACCGGGAGAGGCTCACCCGGCATCAGCAAGCTGAAATGGCAAAGGCCGGTCTCACCGGGAGACGTCCTGACAGCAGTTGCCGAAGTTCTGGAAACCAAGGATCTGCGCACCAAGCCTGACCTCGGATTGGTCTTTGTTCGCGTGACTGCCACCAATCAGTCTGGCACCCAGGTAATTCTTTGGGAAAACCCGATCCTCTTTCAGAAAAGGCAAGCAGACCAATGACCCAGTTCTTCGAGCAGATATCCATCGGAGAAAAGCTGGAACTTGGGCAGCACACCTTTTCCAGCGATGAGATCATCCGTTTCGCCGAAAAATACGACCCGCAACCTTTTCATTTGAGCGAGGAAGAAGCCGCCAAAACCCATTTTGGCCGGCTGTGCGCCTCCGGGTGGCACACGTCCGCTGTGTTCATGAAGCTGTTTGTCGCCAAGTCGGACGCCTTGCATCGGCAGGCGCTTGAAGAAGGCAGAACGCCAGCCCGCTACGGTCCCTCTCCAGGCTTTGAAGACCTGAAATGGATCAAGCCCGTCTATGCCGGGGACACATTGCATTACACCCGTATCGTGACAGGCAAAACGGAAAGCCGCAGCCGCCCGCAATGGGGGCTGCTTCATTCCGACATGCTGGCGCACAATCAGGATGAAAAGTTGGTTTTCTCCTTCAAGGCCACCGTGTTTGTGGAAAGGTTGCCTCGCTGAACGCGCTTAAGCCCGGATTGGCAATCCGGATATCGGATCGCCGGTGCTACAAGGCGCGGGCAAAGAGGATTTCGTCGCGGATCTCTATGCCGTAGTCACCGCGCAGCGGAATTCCGGGCTTCTGTTCTCGCTCCCGGTCAATCACACCCTGCCCGATGCGCTCGAACCGGAATCCACGGCGCTGGTAGAAGCGGAATGCATCCAGATTGTCGTTTGAGGTTCGTACCGTCAGCCGCGTCAAGTTGTTGGCACGAGCTTCTGTCACGACTGCATCAAGCAGCTGACTGCCCACACCTCCCCAGCGATTGATGGAATCAAGGGTCAGAATTTCCCACTCGTCATCGGTCTTGATCAACGTGACAAGTCCAACAAGATCGTCGCCGTCATAAGCGACATAGCCCGGTAGGCGCGAGGCGTCATACATCTTGCCACCCAGCATGATGTCCGGCGCTGTCCAGCGCTCCGTCAGAAGCTGATGCACGGCTGCATGATCTTTATCTTCAGTCGGGCGGATGATCACAGGCATAAAAGATGCTCCTATCGTCGGAATAACCGCGTCTCCAAGGGACTGCGCGATTGCCAGCGCGCGCGTTCCAATTCCGGGTCGATGTGTTCTTCTTCAGGAAAACCAACGCATAGATAAGCCACAAGCCGCCAGCTGGCGTCAACCTGAAGAACCTTTGCAACCAGGTCCGGATCCAGGATCGACACCCAGCCCACACCAATGCCTTCAGCCCGTGCCGCCAGCCAGAAGGTGTGAACCATGCTGACTGTGGAATAGGCAAGCGTTTCATGCATGGTCGCCCGGCCAAGGCCATAGCCCTGCTCAGGATCATCATCGCTGAAAACCGCCAGGTGAACGGGCGCTTCTTTCAATCCCGCGAGTTTCAGCTGCCGGTAAAGTTGTGCCTTGTCGTCGTTGTAGTGCTTCGCCGCTTCTTCATTTTCCGCTTCAAAGGAGGCGATAACCTCCGCCCGCTTTTCCGGCGCTTCGACAACAACGATACGCCATGGCTGGCTGTTCCCCACTGATGGTGCAAGGTCCGCCAGATGCAATAAATGCTCCAGAGCGCCTTCCGGCAACGGATCCGTCTTGAACCGGCGCACATCGCGGCGCCACTTCAGCAGGGTTTCGAAGTCCTTCTGAAACTGCCTGGAAAATTCCGGTTTGCTGACGTCGACCTTGGCTCCTCCCACCATGTCAGGTCAGTGTCCCGGGAATTCCACCAGGGTGCGAACCGGGACGTTCAGCGCTTCGAGCTTCTTGCGTCCTCCAAGATCCGGCAGGTCGACGATGAAACAGGCCGCTTCAATATTTGCCCCCATGGACCGCAGCAGCTTGCAGGCAGCTTCGGCTGTCCCGCCAGTCGCGATCAGGTCATCCACAAGAATGACCCGGTCTCCCGGCTGGATCGCATCCTTGTGCATTTCCATTTCATCGAGGCCGTATTCGAGCGAATAGGCGATCCGGACCGTTTCGTGCGGCAGCTTGCCCTTCTTGCGGATCGGCACGAAACCGGCAGACAACTGGTGAGCAACTGCACCGCCCAGAATGAACCCTCTCGCCTCGATACCGGCAATCTGATCTACCTTGGATCCGGCCCAAGGCTGCACCAGCGCGTCGACCGCGCGCCGGAATGCCCTGGCATTTCCGAGAAGCGTCGTGATGTCACGAAACAGGATACCCTCTTGCGGATAGTCCTTGATCGTACGAATCGCGCTGATCAATTCATCCTGGATCGTCTGGTCGGTCATCGAGTTCTCTTTCTTTGGATGATCGTTCCGGCATAGGCCCCGACCGACGCTTATATCAAGTTTGATATGCCGGTCGAAGCGAATTCGTCAGTGTCCGACGAATGTTTTAGAGCAGGAAAAGGCTTAGTTTCAGGAGGTCTTGTTCAAAACCCGGCCCGCAACGGCATCGAGCTTCGCCATCAGAGCCGGATCCCGTTTTTCAGGTGCCGTCATCATGGCAAATTCAAGCGCGGTGTCCGATCCGGCCGGACAGGACTGATGCTCACGCGGAAAGTCCTTTGCCACACGGGCGACGAGCTTCTGGGCGTTCTCCGCGTTGTCCTGCAGAACCTTGATGATCGACTGGATATCAACTTCACCGTGATCGGGATGCCAGCTGTCATAGTCGGTGACCATGGCGACGGTCGCGTAGCAGATCTCGGCTTCGCGGGCGAGCTTGGCTTCCGGCATGTTGGTCATGCCGATCACGTCACAGTTCCAGGACCGGTAGAGATTGCTCTCTGCAAGCGATGAGAATTGCGGACCCTCCATCGCCAGATAGGTCCCGCCCTTGTTGTAGCGCAGGCCTTCCGCCTCTGCAGCCGCTGCAACAGCGTCCACAAGCTTTGGGCTGACCGGCGTTGCCATGGAGACATGCGCCACGCATCCGGTGCCGAAGAAACTCTTCTCGCGTGCGAAAGTCCGGTCGATGAACTGATCGACAAGAACAAACATGCCCGGAGCATGCTCTTCCTTGAGGGAACCGCAAGCCGAAACTGACAGGAGGTCGGTCACGCCACACCGTTTCATGACATCGATGTTGGCGCGGTAGTTGATGGTGGTAGGCGAATGTACGTGGCCACGGCCGTGACGTGGCAGAAACACCACCTTGAGGCCGTCAATGGTTCCGATGCGCACCTGGTCGGACGGTTCGCCCCAGGGGCTTTCCACTGTGACCCACTCGGAATTCTCCAGTCCGGGCAAGTCGTAAATGCCGGATCCACCAGTGATGCCCAAAACCGCGTCTGCCATTGTCCGAACTCCAGGGTCAACTTCCAATTTGACAAGCTGATTAGCAAGCGGCTGCCACGTTGAACAGACCTGAAAACAAAAAAAGGCGGGCCCAAAGCCCGCCTTTCGAATTCCCTCTTGCAAGGGAAATTAGTGTTCGACGTTCCGCCACAGCTTCTTCTTGGTGAAGTACAGCAGGGCCGCAAAGAAAATCAGGAACACCATGACACGGAAACCGATTTTCTTGCGCTGCTCCAGATGCGGCTCTGCAGCCCACATCATGAACGCGGAAACGTCTTGCGCGTAGTGGTCAACCGTCATCGGTGTGCCGTCGGTGTACTCAACCAGATCATCGGAAAGCGGTGGCGCCATCGAGATGAACTGACCCGCCAGGAAGGAGTGGTTGTAGTACTGGCCAGGCGGAACTTCGATGCCTTCCGGGTCTTCTTCATACCCAGTCAACAGCGAATAGATGTAGTCCGGACCGTTTTCCTGATACTGCGTGAAAATGTCGAAGACGAACCACGGGAAGCCGCGCTGAGCTGCACGGGCTTTTGCCAGCAGCGAGAAATCCGGCGGGTAGGCACCGCCGTTTGCCGCACGGGCAGCCTGTTCGTTCGGGAACGGTGACGGGAAGCGGTCCGCAAGGATTGCAGCGCGCTCATACATTTCGCCATCGTCATTCGGGCCGTCGATGACGGTGTATTCGGACGCGATCTGCTTGGCAGCCTCTTCACTGAAGCTCGGACCGCCATTTTCCGCAAGGTTACGGAAGGCCACAAGACGCAATCCGTGACAGGCCTGACAGACTTCCTGGTAAACCTTGAAACCGCGTTGCAGCTGGCCGCGGTCGAAGACACCGAAGGGGCCTGAGAACGACCACTGCTGGCGGTCGATGTGAACTTCGCCGCCGGCAGACAGTGCCGGGGTCGCGATGGCAATTGCTGCCACCGCTACGAAGGAACGAACCATTTTGATCATGGTGCTCATTGTCTCAATTAACTCCTGATCCGGTTCGCGTTATTTCGTTTCCGGTGCAGCAGCAGCACCAGCCGGTTTACCGGATCCACCCTTCAGCACCGCTTCGGAAATCGACGCCGGCAGAGGACGCGGCTTCTCAAGGAAACCGAGCAGCGGCAGGATGACCAGGAAGTGTGCGAAATAGTAGACGGTGAAGATACGCGAGAACGTTACGTACCAGCCTTCCGCCGGCATCGCTCCGAGGTAACCCAGAGCCACTGCGTTGAAGGCGAAGATCCAGAAGAACTGCTTGAACAGCGGACGGTACTTGCCGGAACGAACCTTTGAGGTGTCGAGCCACGGCAGGACGAACAGGATGGCAATCGCGCCGAACATCGCAACAACGCCGCCAAGCTTGTCCGGAACCGCACGCAGGATCGCGTAGAACGGCAGGAAGTACCATTCAGGAACGATGTGCGCCGGAGTAACAAGCGGGTTCGCTTCGATGTAGTTGTCCGGGTGACCCATGTAGTTCGGCAGGTAGAAAGCGAACCATGCGAACAGGATCATGAAGACGACGATCGCGAACAGATCCTTGATCGTGTAGTACGGGTGGAACGGAACGGTGTCCTGCTTGGTCTTCGGCTGAACACCGGACGGGTTGTTGTTACCCGTGGTGTGGAACGCCCAGACGTGCAGCAATACAACGCCGAAGATCATGAACGGCAACAGGTAGTGCAGCGAGAAGAAGCGGTTCAGCGTCGGGTTATCAACCGCAAAACCACCCCACAGCCACGTCTTGATAGCTTCACCGACCAGCGGGATTGCCGAGAACAGGTTGGTGATAACCGTCGCGCCCCAGAAGGACATCTGGCCCCAAGGCAGAACGTAGCCCATGAAGGCGGTGCCCATCATGATCAGGAAGATGATCACGCCGAGGATCCAGGAGATCTCGCGCGGAGCCTTGTAGGAACCGTAGTAGAGACCGCGGAAAATGTGGATGTAAACGGCGATGAAGAACATGGAAGCGCCGTTGGAGTGCAGGTAACGCAGCATCCAGCCGAAGTTCACGTCACGCATGATGTGTTCAACACTGTCAAACGCAAGGAGCGTGTTCGGCGTGTAGTGCATCACCAGAACGATACCGGTGATGATCTGCGCAATCAGCACGAAAAACAGGATACCGCCGAAGGTCCACCAGTAATTGAGGTTCTTCGGGGTCGGGAAATCGACGAAGGAACCGCGAACGAGCGAGATAACCGGCAAGCGGCTTTCAAGCCACTTCGCTGCCGCGCTCTGCGGTACATAGTTTGAATGTCCAGCCATGGCTGTCTCCTAAAAATCTCTGCCGTTAGCCGATCTTGATCGTCGAGTCGCTGACGAACTCGAGCGGCGGAATCAGCAAATTCTCGGGAGCCGGGCCCTTACGGATACGGCCGGCAGTGTCATAGTGGGAGCCGTGACATGGACAGAACCAGCCACCGAAGTCGCCGGCGTCGCCAAGCGGCACACAGCCAAGGTGCGTACAAATACCAACCTGGACCAGCCAGTTTTCCTTGCCCTCGACGCCGCGGTTCGGGTCGGTAGCTTCAGCGCTGGCAGGAAGGTTGGCATTCCGTGCCAGTTTGTCCGGCAGTTCGGCGATCGGAACAACCTTGGCTTCTTCCACTTCCGCTTCGGTGCGGTTGCGGATGAAGACGGGCTTCCCGCGCCATTTGACTGTAATTGACTGCCCCTCTTCCACGGCAGACACATCAACTTCAATAGAAGCCAGAGCCAATGCGGAGGCATCCGGGTTCATCTGATCGATGAACGGCCATGCCAGCGCGCCAGCGCCCACAACGCCTGCGGCGCCGGTCGCAATATAGAGGAAATCGCGGCGGGTCGGTTCCGCCTGATCCGTATGTGCCAAGGTCGCGTCCTCTCGAAACCTGTTCAACCTGTACCGAAAGCCCGCATCAGGTCCGAAACACCTTTTTGACAAAAAGGAGTCGGAACCATGCCGGGCTTTTCGGGGACCGGGTACGGCGAAAAGCCTGCACCGGTCAAGCGGCTTGTCTTTTTGCACCCTTCGAAACGCTTGTCCAGATCAACAAACGTGTCAAAACGCATATGTCGCAGCCAAAACCACTCCCGTGCCGCTTTTCTGCCCTTTTTTTTGGAAAAAGCGCAAGACCGGAATTCGATTGAATCCCGGTCTTGCCTATTGGTTCTGTGAATTAAGCCGCCTGCACGGGTGCCAGAAAGCCACCGGACTGGTGTTGCCACAGCTGTGCGTAAAGGCCGTTCTTCTCCAAAAGCTCCTGATGGGAGCCCTCTTCGATGATTCGGCCCTTGTCCATGACAATCAAACGGTCCATGGCCGCGATCGTGGACAGTCGGTGAGCAATGGCGATCACGGTTTTGCCCGTCATCAGATCGAACAGGCTTTCCTGAATGGCCAGTTCGACCTCTGAATCGAGAGCTGATGTCGCCTCGTCCAGAGCCAGGATCGGCGCGTCTTTCAACAGGACCCTGGCGATGGCGATACGCTGGCGCTGACCACCGGAGAGTTTGACACCCCTTTCACCGACATGAGCGTCGAGCCCCGTGCGACCTTCCATGTCCTCGAGCCCATGGACGAACTCAAGCGCATGCGCTTTGTTCAGGGCTGCCTCCACATCTTCGCGCGTCGCATCCGGTTTCCCGTAGGCAACGTTTTCGAAAATGGAGCGGTGCAGCAGTGACGTATCCTGTGTCACGACGCCCACGTTTGCCCGGATATCGTCCTGACGCACCTTTGCGACTTCCTGACCGTCGATCAGAACACGCCCGCCTTCAAGATCGTAAAACCGCAGTAGCAGATTCACGAGCGTCGACTTGCCTGCACCCGACCGTCCGATCAGACCGATCTTCTCGCCCGGATGAATGGTCAGGCTGAGATCGTCAATCACACCCGATTCCTTGCCATAGTGGAACTTGATGTGATCGAACTTGATCTCACCCTGATCGACGACAAGTGCCTTGGCCTGCGGAACGTCCATCACTTCCCGTTCCCGGGAAATGGTGGTGATGCCATCCTGAACCGTACCGATGTTTTCAAACAGACCGGCCAGTTCCCACAGTATCCAGTGCGACATTCCCTGAAGACGCAGAACGAAGGCAACGGCGATCGTGACTTCACCGATGGTCACCGTACCGGCCTGCCAGAGAAAGATCGCAAGTGCTCCGATCGAAGTCAGAAGCAGCATGTTGATGAACACCAGAACAATATTGAGCCCGGTGACCAGCCGCATCTGAAGAAACACCGTCTTCAGGAAGCCATACATGGAGTTCCTGGCATACGCCTCTTCCCGGTCCGCATGCGAGAACAGCTTTACTGTCGTTATGTTGGTGTATGCATCAACGACATGACCGGTCATCAAAGAACGGGCATCCGCCTGTTCCTTTGACACATCGCGCAGCTTCGGAATGAAGAAACGGATGGTCAGAAGATAGGCACCGACCCATACCAGAAATGGCAGGCTCAGCCAGAAGTTTGCACCGGCAACAACGATCACCGCCGCAGTGAAATACACCACGACATAGACCATGATGTCGGCCATGCGGGAGATTACCTCCCGCACACCCAGAGCCGTCTGCATCAGCTTCGTCGCAATCCGTCCCGCAAAGTCATTCTGATAGAACGAAACGCTCTGACGAAGCAGATATCGGTGCACCCGCCAACGTATGGACATGGGATAGTTGCCCATGAGCCCCTGGTGGAAAAAGAGCTGCCAGACAACTTCCAGCGCCGGCCTGAGAACCAGCAGGATCACCAGCATGAAAAGCAGCGTCGGCCAGTTCTCGTTCAAGAACGTGGACGGATCGGACTTTTCAAGCCACGTGACCAGGTCGCCCAAAAAGGTGAAGATGTAAACTTCAGCAAGGGCGACCAGGGTTCCAAAGAGCGACACGCAGGCCAGAATCGGCCAGACAGGTTTGGTGTAATACCAACAGAAAGACCAAAAACCTTTGGGCGGCACGTCGAGTTCAGTGTTTTCGAACGGATCTACGAGTTTTTCGAACCGATCATACATGATTACCTCTCAGGCCCGCTCAACCGTAGCACAGCCAGGTGATGCACAGCATCCTCACGGCTAAACGATTGATTTCGCGGACGAATTCTCAGACCAGACGCAAACATCAAGAGACTGGCCACAAAGCTGGTAAAAGCGAGAGCCAGGATTGCCGTGCCCCAGAAAAGGGCACCAAGCTGCTCGGCAAACAGCGACGCAGAAATTTGCTGCCCCGCAATTTCAAGAGCCTCGATCCTGCTCACATTGAAGATAAGCACCGGGACAAAGAAAATCACGGCGACTAAGGTTGTGGTTCCCACGAAAATCCCCAGGGAGGCAGCCATCCGACCGATACGGCGGATAAATCCCGGTTCTGGTTCTTCAGGAACAGACACTTCGAAGTCCGGACGGTCTGCTAACGCAGCCAGGTCCGGCGGTAACTGGAACGACATCGGAAAGACTCCGAATTGGAATTATGTAACAGGTGACGGCGGACATGCGCAGACGCGCATGCAGCACACAGGAGACGGCTTGAGCCGGTCACCGCAAAGTTCTGGATATTGAAGAAGGACTGAGCCCCCTAGAGGAGGCGCACAGAAACCTTGGAGCAACCTGCTGGAGCGGCATATGGGTGGATCATGCAACGATCTATCATCTAGTGCCCTCCTGGTTGCGCAGCCGGGCGGCCGCTGGGGTTCATAAAGAAGAGCCAGCTGTCAGAGCTGACTGGTTGCAGTGGTAACCGCTTTTGATCCGCTTGAAAAGAGGCAGCGTGACGAATTGCTGCAGGAAAGCGAAAACTGTTGCCGAACGGACACAGCTGTTGGTTTCACCGGGCTGAAGTTTCAATCAGAGAAGGGCAACTCGGCAATCCAGTTGCTGGATAGAAATCCTCCAGAATTCACTGAGCAGCATCCGGAAGTGCAAACCCGCGCATATGTATCTCGGCCTCGTCAGGCGAAAGGGGCCTGGATATGAGCTCCCCTTGAATAAGGGTGCACCCGAAGTCCTTCAGAAGGTCCAGCTGTTGGGGCTGATCCACTCCGACGGCAACAACCTTCAGACCGAATTGCGCCGCCAGTTTGATGACCGACTGAACCAGTTGCCGCTTGTTCGTTTCGTGTTCCAGACCGGCGATCAATCCTTTGCTGACCTTCATCACATCAGCTTTCATATGAAGAAGCTGGCCAGCCCCACCGTGCCCACCGCCAAACTCATCCAGTCCGACCTGAAAACCATTTGCCGATAGCTTTTCGACCTGCCCCACAAGTCCCTGCTGTTCATCGAAGCGGATGATCTTCTCGTCAAGTTCGATCACGATATCTGCCGGCTCGAATTTAGCTTCCCGCGCCAATTGCAACAGCTTGTCCTGCATACGAGAACACTTGAAGCTCGCTTCGGTGAGGTTGACGCACATCTTAAAGGGAATGTTGGATGCTTCCCGCAGCCGCCTGACCTGAGCAAAGCCGTTTCTCAAGGCGAAGCGCTCAACTTTCGCAATCCGTTTGCTGTCTTCCTGCTGAGAGAGCATCTGTACCGGATCGATCAACCCCTCGTTCGGATGCAACCATCTGGTTGAAACCTCATATCCGACGATCTGCTGCCTCTCGATGTCGAATTGCGGTTCCATCAGCAGGGTTAAGTTATCGTTTTCGAGATCCCGATCCAGCTTTGCCAGTATTGTCCGCTTCTGGCGATGCGCTGCACCAAGCGCATCTGTGTACCAGGACAGTCTGTTGCGGCCCGATCTCTTTGCCGCGTAGAGAGCGATATCCGCGCGATGGATCAATTCAGAGGCACTTGTTTTTGCTGCATCGGCAAGCACAAGTCCGACGCTGCCCGCAGCTCGCAGGGGTTGGTTTTCGAACGAGACCGGTTGAGCAAGACCTTCCAGTATCTTGTTCCCCAGCACTTCCATTCGGCCCTGATCCTCGGGATCGGCAACGATACCGATAAACTCATCGCCTCCGATACGTGCCACCAGTCCCCTGCCCTCAAGGCTGGTTTTCAGAACGTTGGCCGCGTGCCGCAACACCGCATCGCCGGCGATATGCCCATGGCTGTCGTTGATGTCCTTGAAGTGGTCCAGATCAATATGGACGACGCCGATCTTGCCGCTACCGTTCTCCGGCTTGGAAAGCTGCTCCTCCAGGTAGGCCGCCAGACCGGTTCGGTTCGCAACACCGGTCAGGTCATCATGCTCAGCCTGATACTTCAGCTTGTTGCGGGCCTCCTCCAGCGCTTTCACATGCTCCACCTGGCTGGTGACATCCTGGCACAAGGTGATCATTCTGGTGTTTTCAGGCGTGTCGCCATCAACCACCGCGAATGTCAGCTGGTTCCAGAACTGCTCGCCGTTCTTCCGCCGGTTCAGGATCAATTCCTTGTAACCGGAATGAATGTCGTTCAGATCGAATTTGAAGCTTTCGATGGTCTCGGCAGGAAGCTCATTTTCCGGTGTCAGCACGAATTCCTGCGGTCGCCGCCCGCGGATTTCTTCGGCGGTGTATCCGGTCAACCGGCTATAGGCGGGATTGGACCATTCGATGCGGCCGTACAAGTCTTGCAGGACAAGCCCCTCGTGGGCGTGTTCCACGACCAGCTTGAGGATGGCGGCATCATTTTCAAATCTGGAAGACAGCTCCGCTTCTCGCCTGCTTCGCTGCCAGCGACCGAAAGCATACCCGAGACCGAGAACAATTGCCCCGATCCCCAGGCTGATCAACAGGTGGTTTGCTGGCCATTCAGCCAAGGTTTCTTCCGATCATCATCTTCGTCTCAGGTCTCTCCTTGCGTTAACCTAAGACGAAAATTCTGAAACAATCTCTAACTTGAGGCTCTCCTGGGAAAGCCGCCCCAAAACCCTCCGCAATTTTGCGGAGGGCGAGCACCTTGCTCGTTAGGCTGCACGAATGCTCTTCAGAAACTGGCTGACCTGTGACTGAAGATTGTTGGAAAGCTCTCCCAGATCAGCAGAGGCTTGCTGCATCTCGTCCGTTGCCGAACGGCTGGTCTCCATCACGCCGCTGAGCGTGTTGACGTTGCTACCGACCTGTTCGGAGCTGGATCGAGCTGTCTGCGCATTGCTGCTGATCTCGTGTGTCGCGGTGGTCTGCTCTTCAACAGCTTCCCGGATCTTGCCGGAAATATCGCTTACCTGCCCGATCGTTTCGGCAATGGAGCGGATCGCAGTCTCGGACTGTTCGGCAACATCCTGAACCGACGCGACCTGTGCGGATATGTCGTCGGTGGCCTTCGTTGTCTGCTCCGCGAGAGCTTTCACTTCATTGGCCACAACTGCAAAACCGCGACCGGCGTCACCTGCTCGCGCCGCTTCAATGGTCGCGTTCAGCGCCAGCAAATTGGTCTGGCTCGCGATCTGACTGATCAGTTCGACAATTTCCCCAATTGCGCGACCGGTTTCGGAAAGCCGGCCGACGACCTCGTCCGTCTTGCGGGCTTCTTCTACCGCGGTGCTGGCGATGGTGGTCGCCTGATCCACATCCTCGCGAACCCTCATCAGGGATTGCGACAGATGCTCGGCGGAATTCGTAACCACTTCTACGGAGTTGTTGGCTTCACACGTTGCCTGATGAACGCCTTGTACCGCTTCCAAAGACGAACCCATGGCATTGTTCAACTGACTGGAATTGCCTTCCACGCTGCCAGCTGCTTTGGAGAGAGCTGACACGACACCGATAACCGACTTCTCGAAGTCGTCAGCCACATCCTGCATAAGAGCCTTGCGCTCCGCATTCATCGCCTGCTGGTGAGCAAGATCCTGTTCGGCCTGCTCCTTTGCCTTTTCAACCAGGTTTTCACGGAATGCAGTAACCGAACGTGCGATGGCGCCGATTTCGTCGTCGCGCTCCGCCCCTTCGATCTGAATATCAAGATCACCTTCAGAAAGGCGGTCCAGGCCGTTTTGCAAACGTGCCAGAGGACGTGCGAGGCCGATTGCGAGAATCAACGCGAAACCCAGGAACGCCAGTCCGACTGGTGACACGACCATCCCGATCGTGATCATCTGATCAAGTATGAGACCGTCAATGTGGCTGGCGACGTCACCTGTAAGGAACCGTTGCGCACTCTCCGGTGTTCCGATTTCCTGCATGAAGGCCTGGCGAAAGGTGTAGAATGCAAATGCCGTCCCAGCCATCATGATGACGGCGGCGGACAGAACCATGGCGACGAATCTGCCCTTAATCGATAGAGTCACGCTATTACCCCGAGTATCACACCGAATTTCAGCAACCTGAGATTGCTGAAAACTCTTTTTCTACTGAGTCCAGGAAAATCTATAGTGGCGTGCGTAAATAATCAGTAACAACAGCGCATAAGTTTGTCGCCGAGGTACTGTTTGAGTTGTCAGGCTCGAAGATTTGGCTGAATAATGTCAGTGGAATGGAGGTATTTGCAAAGCCTCACGCAACCATACGTGCGAATAAATATCCACCGCACGCAGAAACTGCAGATAATGTTGTGCCCCACGCAACATCGACGATCGTGACAATAACCGGCCAGTCTCGCAGGGTAGCGAAGTTGGTCACGTCATAAGTCGCGTAGGTGAAGAAGCCAAACATTGCGCCGTATATGACCGCGACCGCCAGACTATCTGCCTTCAAAGCCGGAGCCACGGCAAAAAACACGATCCCGACAATGTAAATCACATAGAACACGCCCGCAGCGGCCATGTTCGGCTTGTCCATCAGAAGGTGCCCGATCCGGTCAAAATAAAATCTGGTCGCCACCTGAGACAACCAGACATAGTCGACGGCAAGGAACACCACGGCGGTAAAGAAATAGGCAGCAGCAAGCTGAATCATTGGACCCTCAGATTATTGACCCACGATATACGCCGGCCGCAGGCGGTCGGATCAATCGGCTCAGTCATCACGCAAGCTCAGGTTCTCCCACCAGAAAACCGCCTGACTGTCGATGCCAGAGCTGCGCATAAAGCCCACCTTCCTGAGCCAATAGAGCTTCGTGGCTGCCCTGCTGCACAACTTTGCCCTTGTTCATGACGATCAGGCGATCCATCGCCGCGATGGTGGAAAGACGATGGGCAATGGCAATCACCGTTTTGTCGGCCATGAGGCGCTGAAGATTTTCCTGAATGGCCGCCTCGACATCTGAATCCAGAGCCGAAGTTGCTTCATCCAAAACCAGTATCGGCGCATCTTTCAGCAGAACACGTGCAATTGCGATGCGCTGCCGCTGCCCACCCGACAATTTCACGCCGCGTTCTCCCACAAACGCGTCAAATCCCGTGCGTCCTTTCTTGTCTTCCAGCCGCTGGATGAAATCAAAAGCATGCGCCCTTTGCGCAGCTTCAATGAGCTCCTGATCGGTTGCAGACGTCCGGCCATACAGAATGTTCTCGCGAATTGACCGGTGCAACAGGGATGTATCCTGCGTCACCACGCCAATTGCCTTGCGCAGAGACTCCTGTGTGACGCCGCGCACGTCCTGCCCGTCAATCATGATCCGGCCCGCCTCAACGTCAAAGAATCTCAATAGGAGACTGACCAGTGTCGTCTTCCCGGCACCGGATGGCCCGACAATGCCAACACGTTCTCCTGGCGCAATCGACAGATCCAGATGTTCGATCACGCCATCTTTCTTGCCATAGTGAAAGCGGACGTTTTCAAATCTGATTCGTCCCTGTGTCACGTCCAGCTGCTGCGCATTATTCTGATCCGCGAGGGAAATCGGCTTTACGACCGTCTCCATACTGTCCTGCAGCGAGCCAAAATGGCGAAACAAACCGTTCAACTGATTGAACAACCGGTTGAGCAGAATATTGAGACGCAAGATCAGGCTGAGAGCAAAAGCGACATGACCGGTACTGATCCCTCCGTCCTGCCAGACCTTCAGCGCCATTGCCGTGATTGAAACGATCATTACCCCGTTGATGACGGACATGATCATCCGGATCGACGTCAGCAGACGCGTGAAGGTTTGCAGTTTCAGAATAAAGGCCTCGACTGAAGCCCTCGCACCCCGACTTTCTTCCCTTGTTGAACCGAACAGCTTCACCGACTGAATGTTGGTGTAGGTGTCCACGAGCCGACCGGTGACGCCTGAATAGGAATTGGCAACTGATTTTGACGCATCACGGACGCGTGGAACGAAGGCCCATGCCGTCACGCCAAAACAGATCAGCCAGACCCCGACGATTGCGCCGAGGCGAATGTCCAGCTCGCTTACCATCACCAATGTGGTGGCAGCATAAACAACAATGAACCAGGCGACCTGAAGCAGGTTGATCATGAAATCCCCTGCCGACATGCCTGATTGCATGACCTTTTGCGAAAGCCGCCCGGCAAGGTCGTCCTGAAAATAGCTGAGGCTTTGCTTCATGACCCGCTGATGACATTGCCAGCGGACAAGATTGAAGAAACCCGGAACAACGGTCTGCTCTTCCACCAACGCCATGAGCGCGCTGACAATGGTTCGCGCGAGCAGAACCACTGCAACCATCGTCAGAAGCGTCCAGGCATTGTCGGAAAAGAACGTTGCCCGGTTACCGGTTTCCAGAAGGTCGACAATGTTTCCCAGAAAACTGAAGATCGTGACTTCGACCAGCGCCGATGCAAACCCGAGCCCCAACATCGCTGCAAACGGCCAGCGAACCTGGCTGACAAAGTAGAACAGGAAGGCGAAGCCACCGCGCGGCATGTCTTTACGAGGCGCAGCACGAAAAGGGTCTATCCAGGTCTCGAACAGTCGGAAAAGCGGGGACACAGCACGTCTCCAGTAGGGGCAGGAGCGATTCTCGGCTGTATCCTACGCGCTTGAAAGAAATTTGGCCCAGACATTTTGAAGCGGTGACGCGCACTCAAAATGACAAACCTGTTGGCAACTGTTATGTCGGCGCCATTGCGACGAAACCTCGGAATCCCATGCCAGACATTGCTCTTTATCAACCCGATATTCCGCAAAACACCGGAACCATTCTGCGCCTTGCCGCTTGTATGGGCGTAACGGTGCATCTTATCGAGCCGGCCGGTTTTCCGATTTCCGACAGCGCGCTAAAACGCGCAGGCATGGACTATCTCGAGCGCGCATCGATGCGGCGTCACACGTCCTTTGGCGAATTCGAAACCTGGCGTGAAGAACAGAACCGGCGGTTGATTTTGCTGACAACCAAATCTGCGTTACCCTACACGGATTGTGTTTTCGAGCCGGGCGACATTCTCTTCATGGGACGGGAAAGCACCGGGGTTCCTAAGGAAATTCATGATCTTGCAGATGCGCGACTGACAATTCCGATGATTGAGGGAATGCGCTCCATAAACGTAGCAGTATCCGCTGGAATGGCGCTTGGCGAAGCCTTGCGGCAAACGGGTACATTTCCTAAAAGCCAGAGCTGAAGCAACCATCCGGGGGTCGTCCCCGGAATAACAAGACAATCTTTCAAGGCCGATCACATGAGTGCACCTTCTCCGGAAAACCGCGGTGGTCCGATCCCGGACGGTATCGAGGACAAGAAACAGGTAGCGTCCAGCTGGTTCCAATCCCTGCGAGACCAGATCTGCAAGGCCTTTGAAGACCTTGAGGACGAAATTGCCGACCGTTCCGGTCCGCTTTCCGATTGGCCAGCAGGCCGCTTTGAGCGAACTCCCTGGGAGCGGACGGACAGCACCGGTGCCAAGGGTGGCGGCGGCGTCATGTCCATGATGTATGGTCGCGTCTTCGAAAAGGTTGGAGTTCACGTCTCAACCGTTCACGGCGAGTTCTCACCTGAGTTCAGGGGCCAGATACCGGGTGCGAACGAAGATCCGCGCTTCTGGGCCTCCGGCATCAGCCTGATTGCCCATCTGCACAATCCCCATGTGCCGGCCGTGCACATGAACACCCGCATGGTGGTCACGACAAAACAATGGTTTGGCGGCGGGGCAGATCTCACTCCCGTGCTAGATACCAGGCGCACTCAAACCGATCCGGACACCATCACTTTCCACGAAGCAATGCGCAGCGCCTGCACCCCCCACGAGGTCGCAGACTACGATGCCTACAAGGCTTGGTGCGACGGCTATTTCTTCCTGAAACACCGGAACGAGCCACGCGGCGTCGGCGGCATTTTCTATGACTATCTCAACAGTGAAGACTGGGATGCCGACTTCGCCTTTACCAAGGACGTGGGCAGTGCATTCCTGAACGTCTACCCCGAGCTGGTACGCCGGAATTTTGAGAAGACATGGTCGGAAGCAGAGCGTGAGGAGCAGCTGGTGCGCCGGGGACGCTATGTCGAATACAACCTGCTTTATGATCGCGGCACGATTTTCGGCCTCAAGACAGGCGGCAATGTTTCTTCCATCCTGTCCTCGATGCCACCGGTTGTGAAGTGGCCCTGAGCTTCAGCTCACCTCAGGCAGCCGCGCCGCCTTTCGCTTGAACAGGCGCGCGGCTGACAGCCCCGAACTCCCGCCCGAACAGCATGTTGGCAAACTGCGCAACCATCTTCTGATCGAGTTTCGGCCCCATGTCTTTCAGCATTGTCAGAGCCGTGCGCGCCGGTATGGCGTCCTTGTAGGACCGCTCTTCAGTCAGCGCCGTGAAAACATCGCAGATCGTCATAAGGCGAACCTTCGGAGTGATCCGGTCCCCTTTGAGGCCGTCCGGATAACCTGATCCATCCAGATACTCATGATGTTGGATCGCCATCCGCTTGATATCGGCCGAAACTTCCAGCCTCGACTTCAGAATGTTCCGGCCAAATTGCGGGTGCTTTGCAATCAGCGCCCGCTCCTCTTTCGTGAGTTTGCCGGATTTGTCCAGGATGGTCAGCGGAATACGCATCTTGCCGACATCATGAACGAGCCCACCGGCAATCACTTCCTTGCAGTCTTCGTCGCTCCACCCCAGATGCTTGGCGAACATGCCTGCAAGACCCGCAACCCTGAGGGAATGACAGTAGGTTGCACTGTGATGTGTCTGAACCGCTCCGAGCCACGATGAAAGTCCATCGGTGGAGAGAGCGTTGAGCATTTCGTCTGCGCTTTCGTTCATCAGGGTGACCCGCACGGACGAGCCTTCGGCCGACGAAAGACAAAGGCTCTCCAAAAACGCGTTGCTCTTTTTGTAGGCCTCTACGGTTTGTGCCGGTGTCTTTCTGGGAAGAGCAGCACAAATGTCGGTATTCAACAGCGTCTTTATTCGCTTCAGCAGCAACGAAAATGGTGAGTCGCGTTCCAAAGTTTCCGTTTTGCCCAGCGCCGCAGCCTGAATGACTTCCTTGCGGGTCTTGTGGGACACCAGGCAGATAACGGGAATTTCAGCGATACTTGCCCAGGAGGCCTTAAGCGCCTTGAGGCCGTTGTCGGTTGAATCCAGAAGCTCAATGACGGCTATCTTGCCTTCTCCGACAGTGTCCGGCGAAACCTTGGACATATCGATCAGGCGCGCCGGAAAGAAAAAGGGAAGTTTTCTAACTGGAGAGTCCAGCGGAAGTGGTCCATCTGAAATCAGAACAATTTCCATCCACGCCTCGTCTGATTTCTCCAGCAGCGGGAGAAAAAATGAACTCAGGAATTTTGAGCTGCGAAAAACATCCGCATATTTGGCCGGATTTCTTTTAAAAATTCGCTAAAAGTGCTTGTCAGCCCTGGAAATCAGGTCGCTTTTGCTTAACGAGAATCCACTTTCACGCCAATCGTCTTCAAGTTTCTTGAGAATATCACCAAGCCCAGGCCCCGGGCGATGACCGGAGGCGATCAAATCCGCGCCCTTCAGGGGAAATTCCGGAATAGCCTGCAATCTGATGTCTGAAAGCATCTTCCTGAAGGATTCAGCATCTGCGCAATTGTGAGCGTGCTGCCTGGCCCATACCGCCAGCAGCCCGTCTACCGCTCCCTGCCTGCCGAACTCGTAAACAAGCGATGCAGCCGGGGGAAACGTGCTGGTAGACCGGAAGGCTTTGCTTGCGGCCCAGGCCGTTTTCATGCGCTTGCGCTCGGCGTTCGACAAGCGGAAGCGATCGCAAATTCTCTCAAGGTCTTCGCGCACAAATCCGACCAGAACCACAAGCCCCACTTCAGGGTCCCGGATTTCGGGAGCGTGAACTTCCAGGTCACGCAAGGCCTCAAAATCGCCAATACGTGCCAAGCCACCGGTCGCGATTTCCCAAAGCCCGCAGTCATTCATCATGCGCAGTGCAATTGCTGCCAGGGGAGCCCGCAAAAGACGGCGCATTTCGTGGCCAATTCGCTCCGCAGACAGGCGTCTGAGCCCGTCGCGCTGACGCAAGCACGCGCCGAGGCCTTCCGCGTCCATGTCACCGCGCCCATAGGCAGCGTAAATGCGGAAGAAACGCAGAATGCGCAGATAATCTTCCTTGATACGTTTGTCCGGATCGCCAATGAAACGCACCCGGCGTTCCAGGCAATCCTTCAACCCGCCAAGAGGATCGTGAAGACCACCGTAGCGATCCACATAAAGGGCATTCATTGTGAAATCGCGACGCTTTGCGTCCTTCACCCAATCCTTGCCGAAAACAACACGTGCCTGTCGACCGAAGGTCTCAACGTCTTCCCGCAGGGTTGTGACTTCATAGGGAAAGCCGCTGCTGACAACCGTTATCGTGCCGTGATCAAGACCGGTTCCCACCGACTTCAGCCCACTTTGCGCCGCCCGTCGCATGACGTCTTCCGGCCGTGCGGTTGTCGCAATGTCCACGTCCGGAACTGGATGACCGAGAAGAGTATTGCGGACAGCACCACCAACAACACGTGCCTGATCCCCGTCCTGCTCGATCGCAGAAAACACATCCTGTATCCCAGGAACCTGCAGCCAGTCGGCCTGCCGGAGTATGTCGTCGACGTTTACAGTCATCGCATCATTCAAACCGGCCCGGCACAAATACGCCGTCTTTCATCTGCGACGGTTTGTAGTCCGTGCCTTCCGGCCCCCTCGTTATCGAGGCCATCACAACAAAACCTGAAATCACCAGAACAAGTCCGGTGAGCGTAAGCCAGGCAATCGGGCCCTTGGACCAACGGTCCGGGTGTTTGTTCCTCTTGGTCACCCACAGCCAGAGCGCATAGCAGAAAAATGGCAGGAAGAACAAAATAAGGTGTGTCAGGAAAACACGCAGCATCAGCGATAGACCGTTTCGTACAAGGAGCGGATGATACCGGCGGTAACACCCCAGATATAGCGTTCGCCGAAAGGCATGGCGTAAAAGTAACGTCTTTTCCCCTGCCAGACCCGGCTTTGTTTCTGGTGATTGGCAGGATTCATCAGGAAATCGAGCGGCACCTCGAACACGTCCTCCACTTCACCCGGATTGGGATGATAGGAAGAAATCTCACGGATCGCACCGACGACCGGGACGACGCGATAACCGGAACCTGTCAGGTACGGCGCAAGGTTTCCCAGTGGCTCCACATGTCCCGGCGGCAGTCCGATTTCTTCGTCGGCTTCTCTCAGCGCGGCTTCAATCGGCCCATCGTCGGTCGGGTCAATCTTCCCGCCTGGAAACGCGACCTGCCCGGCATGGGATTTGAGATGACCGGTTCTCTGGGTGAGCACGACGCTTGGACCGTCTCCACGCTCCAGGATGCCGATCAGAACTGCAGCATCGCGTGGCGGACCTTCCCATCTGGCATAAGGGCCCAGATCGGGATTCAGCACGTGATCTCCCGTATCCTGCTCACCATCGTGAGCGGACGCTTCCCCCAAACGGGAACGAAGATCTCCCATCCAGTTTTCACCGGAGAATGTTTTTGTCTCGAAAGGTGCGGTCATTCAGTCTGGCCGTTCGAATTTGGTTTCTGGTCCTGATCTCAAATAGTCATTCGGAGAGTATCAACAAATCCGGATCGATCGAAAAATACCGGCCACCGCTCCATACTCCCAATTCCGGACCATTCGTTCCCTCATGTTCGTCCAGCATGTCCGCCAGCTGATAGGTCAACGCGCGAGTAAATCTCGCCTCAAGCCTTCCCCGGACCTGAACATATGGCTTCAGGCCATCGCTGCCTTGTTCCTTTTCGAACCTAAGCGGATGATCTTCACCCATTGCAACCAGATCACCGAGATTTGTCCTGACCGTCAGAACCTGGTTTTCGCCCGTACCGGAAACTGCCATCTCCACTGCCAGGAGAGGCGCATCGTCCACGGTGATGCCAACCTTCTCGACCGGAGTGACAAGATAGTGCTTTCCATCATCATCCTTGCGCAAAACGGACGCAAACAGCTTCACAAGCGCTTCCCTGTTGATCGGAGAACCCTGGTAGGACCACGTTCCGTCACGGGCGATCCTGATGTCGAGATCGCCGCAAAACGGTGGGTTCCACTTGTCGACCGGTGGGGGAGACCAGTCGGAGGCATTCGCCCGGCTCATCAACGCCTTCAGACCTTCCGGCATGTTTTTTCCGATGTCTGCCGATCCCGCCGCCATGAACCAATTCACTCCAGAATATTCAACTTCATCCCCCCGGATTTTTACCAATCCGAAGCTTCATCCAATTGTGATGCGCCGAATTTTATCGCCCGGGAGAGCCACCTTATCCCCAAACCTGCGAAAGAATCTTGGACGATTCCACTGTATGGCGCACAATTGCGCCTTATCTACCAAATTATATGGTGTCAGACTGCCTGAGTCGCAGCAACCAAGGTATCTGGCGAAAAGGCCTTCTGCCAAACGACTGAGACAGAAGGCAAATATTACGGGAAAGGTGATTCATGAGCGTTGTTTCCCCCTCGAACCCTTCCGAAGAAGACATTGCCGCCGTCGCGCAAAACGCGGAGCGAGCCGTCGCACGAATTTCCGATGCGAAAGCCGATATCGCGCGGATCATCTTCGGACAGGAAACCGTGGTCGAGCAGTCGCTCGTGACGATCCTGGCCGGCGGGCACGGACTGCTGGTCGGGGTCCCGGGACTTGCAAAAACAAAGCTGGTGGAAACGCTGGGCACCGTTCTGGGGCTGGACGCACGCCGGATCCAGTTCACTCCCGATCTGATGCCTTCCGATATCCTCGGCGCCGAGGTCATGGAGCAAAGTGCCGATGGCGGACGTTCCTTCCGCTTCATTCCAGGACCGGTATTTTCCCAGCTTCTGATGGCCGACGAAATCAACCGGGCCAGCCCACGCACCCAGTCCGCGCTTCTTCAGGCCATGCAGGAATATCATGTGACCGTCGCCGGTCATCCCCATGACCTGCCGCGCCCGTTTCACGTTCTGGCAACACAGAACCCGCTCGAACAGGAAGGCACCTACCCGCTGCCGGAAGCCCAGCTCGACCGGTTCCTGATGCAGATCGACGTCCATTATCCCGATCTTGAGGCGGAACGGCGCATCCTCCTGGAGACCACGGGCGCCGAACAGGCCCAGGCACAGGTTGCCATGAGCGCCGAGGAGCTGATGGACTACCAGCAGCTGGTCCGGCGCATGCCTGTGGGAGAGACCGTGGTCGAAGCGATCCTGAAACTGGTGCGCTCCGCCAGACCCGATGACGAAGCCGAGGCATCGGACATCACCAAGCTGATCGCATGGGGACCAGGTCCCCGCGCCAGCCAGGCCCTGATGCTGACGGTCCGTGCCCGTGCCCTAGTGGATGGCCGGCTGGCCCCGTCAATCGATGACGTTCTGGCGCTTGCCGAGCCGGTATTGCAGCACAGGATGGCCCTGACCTTCGCCGCCCGGGCCGACGGCCACACGGTTCGCGATGTGATCCGTCGGGTAAAAGATTCAATCGCCTGATTGTCAACGGACCACTGGAGCCCGCCCTGAATGGATCCCCGGAACACAAAGTCAGGCATTGACCAGGACACCTGGCCGAACGTCATCGGCGAAGCCAGGTCGGTTGCCGATGCGCTGCCGGACCTGCTGGTCGAGGCGAGCCACGTCGCCAGCTCCATCATTGCCGGCTGGCACGGCCGACGCCGCGCGGGACCGGGTGAAAGCTTCTGGCAGTTCCGTCCGTTCAACATGGGCGAGCCCGCCAAACGCATCGATTGGCGCCGGTCGGCCCGCGACGATCATCTCTATGTGCGCGAACGCGAATGGGAAGCCGCCCACACAGTCTGGCTTTGGGCCGATCTTTCCTCATCCATGGTATTCCGCTCGCGTCTTTCAGACGTGACCAAGCGAGACCGCTCCATCGTCCTGATGCTGGCGCTCGCGGATATGCTTGCTGAAACAGGTGAACGTATCGGGCTCCCGGGCCTGACCCGCCCCTTTTCCGATCGACGCGCCGCTGAAAGGCTTGCGGATGCCCTTGCACATCTGTCCCGGCCGATTGCTCTGCCGGATACGATCTCGGTAAAGCGCTTTGCGGATATTGTTCTGGTTTCGGACTTTCTGGACCCACTTGACGAGATTGCAGCCTGGATCGCCCGTGTTGCCAGCACCGGGGCAAGAGGCCATCTCGTTCAGGTCCTCGATCCGATCGAAGAGACGTTTCCATTTGATGGAAGGGTGGAATTCACCGACCCTGAGCTTGGTACCCGCCTGACCGCGGGCCGCGCCGAGAACTGGCGTGAAGACTATCAGAACAAACTGGAAGCTCATCGCGCTGAAATAAGAGACATGGCAAGAAAAGCCGGATGGACTTATGTTCTTCATCATACGGACCGTCCGGCTTCGGAACCGCTCCTGGTGTTGCACAGCGCGTTGTCCGGTGCTTTGGACGTCATGCAAAGAGGAGGCGTCTGACCCGTGTTTGCAGGCCTGCCCCTGACTTTTACGGCTCCCTGGATTCTGGCGGCACTCGCCTTGCTGCCGGTCATCTGGTGGCTGTTGCGGTTAACGCCTCCCCGTCCGCGCGAGATCACCTTTCCCCCTACACGCTTGCTTCTCGATATCGACCAGCACGAGGAAACACCGCAAAGAAGCCCGTGGTGGCTGACATTGCTGCGGCTTCTTCTGGCCGCGCTGTTGATAATCGCACTTGCCGGTCCCGTCTGGCGCGCCTCGGAACCGGTGCAGACCGGCGATGGTGTTCTCTGGCTTCTGGTCGACAATGGCTGGACTTCATCAAAAGGCTGGGACACGCAAGTCCGAACGGCAGAGCAGCTTCTGACAGCAGCCGAACAATCAGGCAGGCCTGTCCTGTTTGCAGCAACAGCTGAAGGTCCGGCTCAAAGCCTGACACCGGAAGCGGCGGCAACAGCCCTTGAAAAATTATGGGCTCTGGAGCCCCGCCCCTATCCACCACAGCGCAACGAACTGAGCCTGGGTCTGCGCAAGGCCGCTCAGGAAAACACGCCTGGAGCCGTCGTATGGCTCTCGGACGATACCAACACCGAAGGTGCTTTCCTGACAGACCTGTCCTCGATCATTGGCGACATCCCGGTGACCGTCCTCTCGGGTCTTGATACGCCCATGGGACTGAAAGATCTTGCAAACGACGCCGACGCGCTTTCGCTGACGGTTGTTCGACATCCTGAAAAGCAACTCAGCGCCGCGACGGTTCAGGCCCTTGACCTGAAGGGACTGGTGCTTGGTGAAGTTCAGGCAACGTTTGATGCCGGTGACACCGAGACCACTGCCCGTTTCGACCTGCCGAGCGAACTGAGGAACGATATCGCCCGCGTCGAAATTGCAGGGGAAGCTGCCGCGGGCGCGGTGCAACTGGTCGATGACAGCTGGCGCCGTCGCACCGTCGGCCTGATTTCCGGTCAATCCGGGGACCTCGATCAACCACTTCTGTCTCCGGTCTATTATCTTGAACGTGCGCTTGCGCCGTTCTCGGATATCCGGCGTCCCAGAGACAACGACATCGATGAAGCGGTTCCTGCGCTGATCGATCAGGGTATCTCGGTGCTGGTGCTGGCCGATGTTGGTCGCCTGCCCGACACGACAACTGATGTTTTGCGCGAATGGATCGAAAATGGCGGAACTCTGGTTCGCTTTGCCGGTCCGCGGACTGCAGGTGGAAGCGACGACCTGATACCCGTGCACCTGCGTGCCGGCGACCGTTCCCTGGGCGGATCTCTGTCCTGGAAGCAACCGCAACATCTGGCAGACTTCCCGGAAGACTCACCTTTTGCCGGCCTGAAAGTGCCGAAGGAAGTCATGGTTACACGGCAGGTTCTCGCCGAACCAACCTCCGACCTTCCCGAGCGAACCTGGGCGATGCTGGAAGACGGCACCCCGCTTGTAACAGCCGCTCCGATTGGAGCCGGCAGCGTGGTCCTTTTCCATGTCACGGCGGATTCGTCCTGGTCCAATCTGCCACTCTCCGGCGTCTTTCTGAACATGTTGCGACGGATCCTTTCCGTCTCCAACGTAGCCGCGGCTGCAGAAACACCAACCGACAGCAACCAGTCCCAAAGTGTGTTGCCACCCTTGCGGCTGCTGGATGGCTACGGGCGCTTCGGTCCTCCACCCGTGGAAGTCACTCCGGTGAGTGCAACGGAGTTCCGGGACGCCGCTGCCAGCCGCCGGACGCCACCTGGCCTTTACGGGACCGAAGACGGGTTTCGCGCCTTGAACCTAATGCTGGAGGATGACGAACTCTTGCCTTTGGACCTGACCGCACTCGGCGAAAATGTTTCGAAAGCTGCCTATCCGGCCACAGATCCCTTTGATCTGAGGTCGGTGTTTTTCACCCTCGCGTTCATCCTTCTTCTGGTCGATGCTATCGCCGTATTCCTCCTTGCGGGCGGATTGAGCAGGATCGGAATGCGCAGCAAAACCGCAAGCTTCGCCGCCGCGTTCATGCTGGCAGGTTCCTTTCTGATTGCGACGGGCCCTGGTCCCGCTGCAGCTCAATCGACATCTCCCGACTTGCAGGCACTTGAATCGGCCCTCGAGACCAGACTGGCCTATGTCATCACCGGAAATCCGGAGATTGACGATGCCAGTGCCGCTGGCCTTGCCGGGTTGACCCGCTTCCTGGCAGAACGCACCGCCCTGGAACCCGGCCCCCCGATTGCAGTCGACATCACGAGGGATGAACTGGCCTTCTATTCTCTGCTGTACTGGCCAATCGACCCTGCGTCGGACAAACCCAGCAATCAAACGATGGCCCGCATCGACACCTTCATGCGAAACGGCGGCACGATCCTGTTCGACACGCGTGACCACATAAACGCGTCTGCAAACAGCTTTGCCTCCACCCCGGCGACCCTTAAGCTTCGGGAAATTCTCGAGGATCTGGACGTGCCGCCGCTCGAGCCGGTGCCACCCGATCACGTGCTGACAAAAGCCTTCTACCTGCTGGATTCTTTCCCCGGCCGGTATGCGACCAGCCCCTTATGGGTGGAAAGCCTTGAGGAAATTGCAGCGCGCGGCGATCGCCCGGTGCGTGCAGGTGACGGCGTGTCCCCGATCCTGATCACCGGCAATGACTTCGCGGCCGCATGGGCCATCGCTGACAGCGGCGAGTTCATGTATCCAACGGTGCCGAACAATCCCGTCCAGCGGGACTACGCCTTCAGATCCGGAGTGAACATCGTCATGTACAGCCTGACCGGCAACTACAAGGCCGACCAGGTGCACATCCCCGCGTTGCTTGAGCGCCTCGGACAATAGGAGCAATGATGGTCTGGTCCCTCTCCTTTGATCCCTTGCTTCCCCTTTGGGCACTCATCGCCGGTGCAACCGTCGCCGTTCTTCTGGCCGGTCTGACGGGTTTCCTGCGGCTGCGTGGCTGGGCTCTGCGCGCCACCACAATGGCTCTCCTGCTGCTGGCGCTTGCCAATCCAGCCATTGAGCGTGAGGACCGGGAACCGCTTTCAAGCATTGTTGCACTGGTTATCGACAAGAGCCAGAGCCAGCGTCTCGCGGACCGTGAATCCACAACAGACGAGGCAGCGCTGGAAATCCAGAACCGGGTTCAGGCGCTGAAAGGGTTTGATCTGCGTGTTCTGGAATCACGTAATTCCGGGACGGGCAATGGCACCGAAATTTTCCAGACCTTGACCAACGGACTTGCGGACGTACCGCCCGAACGCGTCGGCGGGGCTATTATCGTGACTGATGGCCAGATCCACGACATTCCGGAAAATGCCGGAGCGCTGGGGTTCGATGCTCCTGTACATGGCCTGATCACGGGCACCGCAGACGAGCGCGACCGACGCATTGTGCTGGAGAAAGCACCGAGATTTGGTCTGGTCGGTTCGGAACAGACCGTCAGCCTGACTGTGGTTGACCAGGGTCAGGGCACCGGTCCTGGCGATCAGGTCCGCCTGACGATCAAACGCGATGGAGATGTCGTCAGCGAGCGGGTCGCACGAACAGGCGAAAAGATCGACATTCCTGTCGAGATTGCCCATGGCGGCGACAATATCTTCGAATTCGAGGCCGATGCGCTCACCGACGAGCTCACCACCTTGAACAATCGCGCCGTGGTCACGATTGACGGAATTCGCGAAAATCTCCGGGTTCTGCTGGTTTCAGGCTCCCCTCACGCAGGCGAGCGCACCTGGCGCAATCTCCTCAAATCGGACGCTTCGGTTGACCTGGTGCATTTCACGATTTTGCGTCCGCCTGAAAAGCAGGACGGCACGCCGATCAATCAGCTCTCGCTGATCGCCTTTCCGACCCGCGAACTGTTTTCGGTCAAGATAGACGAATTCGACCTGATCATTTTCGACCGTTATGTCCGCCGCGGCGTTCTGCCAATGCTCTACTTTGACAACATCGCCCGCTACGTTCGCGATGGCGGAGCAGTGTTGCTGGCCGGTGGTCCTGACTATGCAGAAACGGGTAGCCTCTACCGCACGCCACTTGCCCCAATTCTACCGGCGCGTCCGACAGGCGCCATTCTCGAACAGCCGTTCCACGCCACCCTTGCAAGACTTGGCGAACGCCATCCCGTCACCAGAGGTCTGCCGGGATCGGAACAGGACCCTCCGGATTGGAGCCGCTGGTTCCGGGTGGTCGACACGGAACTCGATGCCGGTCATGAACTGATGTCCGGCCCCAGCGACACTCCGCTTCTGGTGCTGAACCGTGAAGGCGAAGGCCGAGTGGCCATGCTGCTGTCGGACCATGTCTGGCTATGGGCAAGAGGTTTTGAAGGTGGCGGTCCTCACGTCCCGCTCCTGCGCAGGCTTGCACACTGGCTCATGCAGGAGCCCGACCTTGAAGAAGAAGCCCTCAATGTGTCCCTGCGTGGGCCCGAGCTTGTCGTTGAGCGCCAGACGCTTGGCGAGGAAGTTGGAGAAGTAACCGTCATTTCCCCGACCGGGGATCGGACAGAAATCGGCATGAGCGAACAGGATCCCGGTCTCTGGCGCGGTGGCATGCCGGTGACTGAAACAGGTCTTCATTCGGTAACAGATGGTGAGATGAGTGCGCTCATTCATGTCGGTCCGCAAAACCCGCGCGAATATACAGACGTTTTGTCCACCACCGAGGTTCTGGCGCCGATCAGCGACGCAACAGGTGGCGAAACGCAGCGCGTCAGGGATGTCGGCGGCGATCTGGATGTCCCGCGCGTGGTCTCCATGCGCCAATCTGCCAGCTACGCGGGCAATGGCTGGATCGGTCTCAAGACGACCGAGGCCAGCGTTCTGAACGGGGTGGATCGCTATCCTCTGATGATCGGCCTGCTCGGCCTTGCCCTGCTGCTCGGAGCGCTTTGCGTGACGTGGTACCGCGAGGGGCGGTAGTTCTCACAAAGCACCGCCGTGAACCGCCCCCGTCGGCATTGCACCGTTGTTCAGCAGAGCGACCAGCAACCGTGCCGGGTCAACCGGCCCGGGCAAGGTTATCTGCCCGAATGGAACCTGCTGAAATCCAAATGGACTGTAATAAGGCGCATCCCCGACAAGCAGCACCACCTTGTCACCTGCGTTTTCTGCAGCATCCATTGCGGTCCTCAAGAGCGCTTTGCCAAGACCACGGTTCTTGAATTCTGGCGAGACAGTCAGCGGACCAAGAAGCAATGCTTCCGTTTCACCAATCAAGATAGGTGACAGCCTGATGGAACCGGCAATCCTGGGACCTGCAAGTCCGACAAAGGACAGGTCCGCCCGGTGCGGAACGTTTTCCCGAATGCGAAACGCCGTCCGTGCAAATCTACCCGGTCCGAATGCTTCGGCCTGGAGGTCCTCAATTACGGTATCGTCGGAGGTGTCTTCGAGCCGGATGACCCATGTGGTCTGTTTCATGTGGCAGTTCCTAACAAGCGATCTTATGGAAAAGCGCGCCTGCCAGCAGCCCAGATGAAAGTTGAAGAGTATCCGGGATCAGGTCAGCCGCGACGGTGCGGACGAGAGCTTTCTCGTCGGCTGGTTCGTCGTCGGAGTGTCAGACCTGAGGTCATGGAATCCTGTCTCGTCATCAACACTGGCAAACACGTCGCTCGCCAGCAGCTCATTTGTGAGGCAAAGCGGTTACCACGCAATCCGGGTCCGGTCCAGTGCTTTTTTCCATTCTCCGTCCGCTTGAGATTGTTCAGAAATCGCGAACAGAGCATTCAGTTGATTGATTTTCCTGCTCCACGCACAACCTACTTGGTATCTTATCAAGGGAGCGCATCATGGGATTGCTGGTCGACGGTGTCTGGAAAGACGTTTGGTACGAAACGAAGTCTACCGGCGGACGCTTTGTCCGCAAGGATGCGTCCTTCAGAAACTGGATCACTTCGGATGGTTCCGCCGGACCAAGTGGCACGGACGGCTTCAAGGCCGAGGCTGGCCGCTACCATCTGTTCGTGTCCTATGCCTGCCCATGGGCGCACCGCACGATGATTTTCAGGAGCCTGAAGGGCCTGGAAGACATGATTTCCCTGTCGGCGGTGCAACCCCTGATGCTTGAGAACGGCTGGGAATTTCCTGAGACCGAACCGGTCGCAGGGGCGAAATATGCCTGGAACATTTATGCAAAGGCAGACCCGCACTACACCGGCCGCGCAACCGTCCCGATTCTCTGGGACAAGCACCGGGAGACCATCGTGAGCAATGAATCTTCGGAGATTATCCGGATGTTCAATTCTGCATTCAACGGACTGACCGGATCAAACCTGGACTTCTATTCTGAAGATCTGCGACCTGCGATCGAAGCGATCAATGAACGCATTTATCACACGGTGAACAACGGCGTTTACAAGGCCGGCTTTGCGACGACCCAGGAAGCCTATGAAGAGGCGGTGCTTGCCTTGTTCGAAACCCTGGACATTCTTGAAAGTCTGTTGTCCGAACAGCGCTACCTCACCGGCGATCGATTGACAGAAGCCGACTGGCGACTGTTCACAACACTGATCCGGTTTGACGCTGTCTATGTCGGTCACTTCAAGTGCAACATCCGCCGGATCGAAGACTATCCGAACCTGTCAAACTATCTGCGCGAACTTTATCAGGTGCCGGGCGTTGCGGACACGGTCGATATGGAAACCATCAAACAGCATTATTACGGCTCGCATGAGAGCGTTAACCCGACCAGGATCATTCCGGTCGGGCCAGACCTCGATTTCGAAAGGCCTCATGATCGGGATCGGCTGCAGGCTGCCGCGTGATCTGAATTCCTGGTCCGGGCGGCAGTTTCACCACTTGCCGCCCGCCGGAAAAAACCCGGAACGGAATTCAAGCAGGCGGCGACCTGTCGCCGCGCTAAGCTCCTGCGGCAGTTGCTCAAGGGCGAAGAAACCAGATTCGACGACTTCGGCGTTTGGTTTCAGGAAATTCTCCGCCTGCCGCCATGCAGCAAGGTGAAACAGGCCGACATGGTCACGACCTGTCGCCTCTTCGTTCAGATACATGTTGAGCAGGACCGGAGACCCCTCGGCGGCAATGCCTGCCTCCTCGCTGACTTCCCTGCACGCTGCTTCGTCAAGGGTCTCACCCCGCTCGACGCCACCACCCGGCAAATACCATCCGGGAAGATAGCTATGACGCACCAGCAACACCTGCTGACGATCATCTTCAACGATCACCCTGACACCCAACGTGTAGGGATTGCGGATCAACCCCGCACTCTGGATCAATCGCTTGGTCCAATGTCGCGGCAGCAATGAAAAGAACTTAAGCATCTCTTGAATTAGACTGTCATTCCTTGCGGAAGGCCTTTGTTAACCCATGCATTCCCTGCAGGGCAGCTACGCTAGAATAACGCTCCTCCTTTTACCAGCTCGTGCCTATATATCGTGCAACATGATGATTTCGAAGGCAGACACGTTGCCTGCCTTTCTTATGAAAGGAAAAACCGATGTTGAACGCTCTGTTTGGAAAACGCCGCCGCCGCACTTCTAACTACCAGTGGAAGCCGGCTATCGACCTGAGCAACCCGCGTGTGGCTGCTTCCCTGACAACTTTCCCGACCAACTAAGGTTCGGTTCGAGCAAAAGCGGAGAAACGAAATGTTCGGGTTTGTGAATGTTGTTGGTGCGACGCTGCGCGAAACTACGCGCTCCGCAGAAGACACTGCGCCCAAGGCAACCAAGCAAGAGCCGGTTGCCAACAAGAAGGTGAAGGCCAAGGCCTGATCGCTTAAAAACTTGTGTTCCGCTTTTCAAGCGCCGCGTTTTTTCTTGACGCGGCGCTTTTTGATTTGAAGATGCGCCCTCATGTTCACACTTGCGCATCTATCCGACCCGCACCTTGGTCCCCTGCCGGACCCGAAGCTCATCCAGCTTTTCTCCAAGCGCATTCTCGGCTACCTGAACTGGCAGCGTAACCGCTCCAAGATCATGGGCGCCAACTATCTGGAGCAGCTGGTCGATGACATGAAAGCCAAGGCGCCCGACCACATTGCGGTCACTGGCGATCTGGTCAATATCGCTCTTCCCCTTGAAATCGAGGGCGCGCGCACTTGGTTGGAAGATATGGGCGCTCCTGAAAATATCTCGGTGGTTCCGGGAAATCATGATGCCTATGTGCCGGGTGCCGTCAGGAAGGCCAGAACAGCCTGGTGGCCATACATGTGCGCCGACGAAGCTGACAGCGCACCCTCCGTGGACACCCGCTCGGAGGCGACATTCCCATATGTGCGCAAACGAGGCGACGTTGCCTTGATCGGCGTTACCACCGGTCGCGCCAGTGGTCCGTGGTTTGCAACGGGCCGGGTCGGCAGTGAGCAGAGCAAGCGTTTGAGAACGATCCTTGATGAGCTTGGCGAGGAAGGTCTCTTCCGCGTTGTGATGCTTCATCATCCGCCATTCAAACAGGCGACCAAGTGGCACAAACGGCTTTCAGATGCCTCAAGGGTGCGCACAGTGGTCAAGCGAGCTGGTGCGGAGCTCATTCTCCATGGACACACCCACATAGACAGCTTCGAGGAAATCGAAGGCCCCAACGGGCCGGTGCCAGTCGTTGGCGTTCCCTCGGCAACCAGCGCTCCCGGCGGCAAGAAACCAGCGGCAAGATACAATCTCTTCAAGATCGACAAGACCGGCGACGGCTGGAACTGCCACATGGAAGAGCACGGTTTCGAAGCCCCGAATGCGCCGGTCACCCTCATGCATCAACGGGATGTTGTCATTCCAAAGGTGTGAGGCTGCTTTTCGCCGACGCGGTCATGACATCGCCGGTGGTGCGGCAGGTAACTTGAGACACAACAACGAGAGGCAGGTACATATAAAGCGCCCTGCCTTTGTTTCATCCAAACTACGGGACTGGCTTCAAAGCGGATTGGCGAACCAGGCAAAGGCGATCAGGCCTATAATGCCAGCCGCAATGCCGATCCCGAAAGCGCCTGCAACGGCGAGCCATGGGGTCTTGCTTTCCTTGACCCGAACGACCTGGGAATCCAGTGCGACCTGACGCAGCCGATTGTTGAGCCAGTCGCCCTCCAGGGCCTTTTCCCGCTCAAGAACACGCTCGGCGATGTATTCGGTCAGGCAGTCGGCCATGTCGTCGATGTTCGCGGTTTCCAGAATGACCACGCGCCCCAAACGTGTGTCCTTCAGGAACCGGTATGTGCGACGGTCGCCGCCCACGGCCACGTGGCCGGTCGCGTCGATCCACAGACGCGGCGTCGAACCGGCAATGATCTGCAGCGAAAACTGATCATCGTCTTCAGGAATCTCCTTGAAAACGTCCTTCAGTTCATCGGCAAGCATGTCCAGACGGGCCCGTTCGGTGTCCTGCAACTCAACCACCACGTCCGAGCGTTCAACTTCACCGAGCTGAACCTTGCGGATTGCATCGCGCAGGGAGCGCATGCGCGTATGTGGTACAACGTTATCCTGCATTTCAGACATTAGGGGCCCGACTCCGTTCTTATGCCTTTGGTGAATCGAGTCTTAACCAACTCCCACCGGCGTGAAACTGCCTCTTGGCCGCTACAGCTGGCTATCCACTGGCAATCATTCAAACTTGGTTAATAAAGCTTAATGGATTTTTAACCCTGAAGCCAGCCAACGCGCTGGTTTGCGCCGTAATCATGGTTTATGCAAACGCATGTCGCCGCCTTTCGGGAGACCTCGTGATGAATGTAGACGGAAAGAAATATCGCACCATCTGGCTTGCAAAAGACGGCGCCAGTGTCGAGATCATCGACCAGACCAAATTCCCCTACGCCTTCGAAATCGCAAAGCTTCACACCATGGAAGATGCAGCCCACGCGATCCGTGTCATGCAGGTGCGTGGCGCCCCGCTGATAGGTGCGACCGCAGCTTACGGTGTGGCTCTGGCCATGCGCGCGGATTCTTCCGACGAAGCTCTGCACGCGGCGTGCTCTGCTCTTCTGGAAACGCGCCCCACTGCGGTCAATCTCCACTGGGCGCTGGACCGGGCGCGCAAAAGCCTTATCCAGGTCGCCCCGGCCTATCGTGCCGCGGCCGCATTTACCCTGGCCAATGAGATTTGCGACGAGGACATCGCCATCAACATGGCCATCGGAATGCATGGCATGGAATTGATCGCAGCCATCGCACGCACCAAGCGCGAAGGAGAACCGGTCAATATCCTCACCCATTGCAACGCCGGCTGGCTCGCAACCGTGGACTGGGGAACGGCGACGGCCCCCATCTACATGTCACACGACGGCGGCATTCCGGTTCATGTCTGGGTTGACGAAACCCGTCCGCGTAACCAGGGCGCTTTCCTGACCGCCTGGGAGCTTGGTCATCATGGTGTCCCGCATACCGTGATTGTCGACAATGCCGGCGGTCACCTGATGCAGCATGGCGAAGTGGATATGGTCATCACCGGTACGGACCGCACGACGGCCACCGGCGATGTCTGCAACAAGATCGGCACCTATTTGAAGGCCCTGGCCGCGAAGGACACCAACGTTCCCTTCTATGTCGCCCTTCCCTCCCCAACCATCGACTTTTCGCTGTCGGACGGTGTTCGTGAGATACCGATTGAAGAGCGCAGTGGTGACGAAGTCCGTCACATGACAGGCCGCTCTCGCAGTGGAGCCATCGAAACCATCGATATCGTGGCGGAAGGGTCAGAGGTCAGCAACCCGGCCTTTGATGTCACTCCCGCCCGCCTGGTCACCGGTCTGATAACCGAGCGCGGAGTGCTCAAGCCCAATCGGCAGGCGATCGCGGAAGCGTTCCCGGAACGTTTAAAGCTGAGTGCTTGACCGAGAAAGCCGCTCTATTCAATGATCGGGACGTGCCCGCCCTTGTCCTTCGGCAGCACACCCGACAGGCGTGGATCGTCGGCAACCTCGATAGAACGCCTGTAGGGTTTAAAACCGCACGACATGTAGAATTTGAGGGCCTGTGGGCTGTCTCCGGTGCAGGTGTGCACCCAGAACCGTCGGGTTTCAGGGCGGGACCAGACCATGTCGACAGCCTGCGCCATTAGCCAGCGTCCAATGCCACCGCCAATGGCATCCGCGGTCAGACCGAAATAGGACAGTTCCGGATTGGCAGCATCGGCATAGTCTATTTCCAGAAGACCGACTGGCTTGCCATTGATCATGGGGCGGAAAAACTCACGCGTCGGCTCACCGAGTATCCCGTCAAGCGTTTCCCTTTCAAGCGTAAGCCGGCCAAACCAGAGCCACTCTTCTCCGACCTGTCGAAACATTGAGCAATAGCCGTCCGCAGAAGGTGAAACCCAAGGTTCCAGGCTCACATCTTCTCTGGCCGGTGCAAGCGGCACCGATGGCCCTTCCAGCATTTCAAGAGAAGTCACGACAAAGGCAATTTTACCTTCGGGAACATCTGTATAGCCATTCAGATTGAGCGCTTGCCCGGACATGAAACCTCCTGCTTTCATTCACTTTCAGTGCCTTATCAGCAGATCAGGTCCGTACCAAGTGCCCAAATTGCGTATTGCAACCTGTTAACCGGTTATTAACCATGCCTTGAGAGATTGGGAACGTATCCAGGAAAGATGCGATCATGCCGAAAGTCGGAAACTACGTCCAACGCGACTATCACAAGCGCTTCAACTCAAAGAGGAAGTCGACCTGGTCCGACTACAACAAGGGCTGGAACAATCGACGATCCAATGCGATCCAGAAATCGCAGCAGCTTCGAAACGTCGCCAATACCTTCAGCACAATCAACGTTCAGGCCGTCCAGGCAAGCACCACGCATCTGATGCAAAATCAGGCCGCGCGCGGACCTTATGCCAATCCAACCGCCGTCATGTCTCGCATCAACGTTCTGATCTAGCGCATTTCGGAAATTCTGCGGTCGTCAGCTGCGAATAATCAGATTGATCCGATTGTCTTCAACTTGACGCGAGGATGCACTTCCGCCTGGCTCATGATGGTGGTGTGAGCACGGAAGCGCTCTACGATTGAGCGGACAAATGGCCTAGTCTGGGGAGACGTCAGAAGCACCGGAACTTCCCCCTGATGCGCTGCTTCCTCGAAAGCGTCACGCACCTTGCCGACAAACTCCTGCAACTTGCTTGGCTGCATGGCCAATTGCCGGTCGTCCCCTTCACCCACAATCGATTCCATAAACGCCTGCTCCCATTGCGGTGACAGGGCAATCAACGGCAGATAACCGCCTGGAGCCAGGTTGGCCGCACAGATCTGGCGTCCAAGTCGCGTGCGTACGTGTTCTGCAATCGTATCCGTATTGCGGGTCATTCCGGTGGCTTCCGAGACGCCCTCCAGGATCGTTCCGAGATCACGAATGGAAATCCGCTCGTTGAGCAGAGATTGAAGAACACGCTGCAGACCGGATACGGTAATCTGTGAAGGCACAAGGTCTTCAACCAGCTTGGCCTGCTCGCCCTGAAGCTCCTTCAGCAGCTTCTGAACGTCGCCATAGGTCAAGAGTTCGCTGATGTTGCCCTTGATCGTCTCCGTCAGGTGAGTGGAAAGCACGGTCGCGGGATCGACCACCGTATAGCCACGCAAGGATGCGTCTTCCCGGTATTGTGCTTCTACCCAGGTCGCAGGCAGACCGAAGGTCGGTTCGGTCGTGTGCGTGCCCGGCAGTTTCACCTGGCCACCAGCCGGATCCATGACCATGTAGTGGTTGGGATAAAGAATACCGCGTCCCGCCTCGACTTCCTTGACCTTGATGACATAGTCGTTGGCGCCCAGCTGGATGTTGTCGAGGATACGAACGGGTGGCATGATAACCCCCATGTCACCGGCGACCTGACGGCGCAATGCCTTGATCTGCTCGGTCAGAACGTCACCCTCGCCCTGCCCCTTGCCATTGATCAGCGGCAGAAGTGCGTAACCGAGTTCGATGCGCAGTTCGTCCATCTTCAGTGCGTCGGTAATCGGCGGTTCGGGAGGAGGCTTCGGTGCTGCCTCGACTGCTTTCTTCTGCGCAACCTTTGCAGCTTCCTGCTTTTTCTTGTTTCCAACCTGGTAAGCTATGTATCCGGCGATACCGGCAAGACCGAAAAACGGGATCATCGGCATGCCCGGCAGAAGCGCAAGGATCACCATGACCGCAGCGGACATGCCAAGCGCCTTCGGGTAGCCGGTAAACTGGCTGGTCAGCGCCTTGTCGGCAGCTCCATGCACACCTGCCTTGGAAACAAGCAGACCGGCGGCGGTCGATACGATCAGCGCCGGAATCTGGGACACCAGACCGTCGCCGATGGTCAGCAGGGTGTAGTTGTTGGCAGCTTCCGAAAAGCTCAACTCCATCTGTGCAACACCGATGAAGATGCCGCCAAGGATATTGATGAAGGTGATCAGAAGCCCTGCGATGGCATCGCCGCGCACGAATTTGGAAGCACCGTCCATCGCACCGAAAAACGAGCTCTCGTCTTCAAGTGCCTTGCGCCGTGTCTTGGCCTCGGCCTCGTCGATAAGTCCAGCAGACAGATCGGCGTCGATTGCCATCTGCTTGCCGGGCATTGCATCAAGGGTAAAACGCGCCGCCACTTCCGCGATGCGGCCCGAGCCTTTGGTGATGACGACGAAGTTCACGATCACCAGGATCGCAAACACGATAATCCCGATGACAAAGTTCCCGCCCATGACGAGATTGCCGAAGGACTGAATAACGTTTCCAGCGGCAGATGTGCCCTCATGGCCGTTTGCCAGGATCAGGCGCGTGGACGCAATGTTAAGACCAAGACGCAACATCGTCGCGATCAGAAGCACTGTCGGAAACGACGAGAATTCCAGTGGCTTTTGAATGAAAAGGCCGGTCATCAGGATCATGACCGAGAAAATGATGGAAACCGCCAGAAACGTATCCAGCATCATCGGCGGCATTGGCAGGATCAGAAGTGTCAGGATTACCAGGATACCTGTGGCGAGGCCGACATCCCCCTTGCGCAGGGTGTCGATCAGCTCCTGCACACTCGGCAGACCGGAAACAGCCGCGGCGGGTTGGGCCGCCGCCGCTTGCTTGTTCGCTGGGGTCGCCTCCCCGCCTTGTCCGCCTGCTGCCGTGTCCGACATTCCTCAATTCCGCCAATCAAAGGCCCGGTCCCGGTTTCGGTAACGGCCCTTCTGTCGTTAAGTCCTTGTTTCAGTTCCGTTGGTCAAGCGCGGGCTTCTCCAGGTGCCGGAACGCTAACTCCTTCATCGGTATACTGATTCAGCTTGTTGCGCAGCGTGCGGATCGAGATACCCAGAATTTTTGCCGCATGCGTACGATTGCCCAGGCAATGGTCGAGCGTGTCCAGGATCAGGTCCCGCTCCACGTCGGCCACCGTTCGCCCAACAAAGGACCGCGTGACAGCTTCGGCAGCCTGCGCCGCCTTTTCTGCCGGTCCCCTGGAAACGGACAACGGCGTGCCGTCAGGCATACGGATCGCTTCGACGCCAATATCGCCACCCGAAGCAAGCAGAATGGCCCGGTGCATGGTGTTTTCCAGCTCACGCACGTTGCCCGGCCAAGGATTTGCCATCAGAGCCTGACGCGCTTCCACTGACAGCGGCCTCACCGGCACGCCATTGGCTTCCGAATAGTGATTGATGAAGAACTGAGCGAGCTCCATGATATCGGCAGGACGCTCCCGCAAAGCCGGCAGCTTCAAGTTCACCACATTCAGGCGGAACAGCAGATCTTCACGGAACTGTCCCTGCCGGACGCTTTCAGCCAGGTCGCGGTTTGAAGTCGCAAGAATACGGATGTTGACCGGAACAGGTCGTGTACCGCCGACGCGGTCGATGACGCGTTCCTGGATCGCTCGCAAGAGCTTGGCCTGAAGGCGAACATCCATTTCCGAAATCTCGTCCAGAAGCAATGTGCCACCATCGGCTTCCTCGAACTTGCCGATCCGTCGGGCAACGGCCCCGGTAAAGGCACCTTTTTCGTGACCGAACAGTTCGGACTCAAGCAGGTGTTCGGGAATTGCCGCACAGTTGATCGAAATGAAAGGCTTCGATGCGCGGTTGGAGCAGTTGTGGACGTGGCGGGCGATGACTTCCTTACCGGTTCCCGATTCACCGGTAATCAGGACAGAAGCTTCGGACGGAGCAACCTGCTCCGCCAGCTTGACGACTGTCGCCATGGCTTCGTCACGATAGATCAGGTCGCCCCGCTCCTGAGCCACGGCGGCCAGGACAGCAGCAATCATCTCAGGATCGGGAGGAAGCGGGATATACTCCTTTGCACCGGCCCGGATAGCTGATACCGCAGCCTGGGCATCGGTTTCGACACCGCAGGCAACCACCGGCACATGGACCCGCTCGTTCTGAAGCTTGGCAATGAGACCTGCGATGTCCAGGTGAACTTCTACCATCATCAGGTCTGCGCCACGGCCGGAGCGAAGCACGCGCAAGGCGCCTTCCACATCTTCCGCATGCGTGACCTGTGCTCCGCCCTGCATCGCGATCTTCGATGCCGTAGTCAGCTGGCCGCCCAGGGTTCCGACAATTAGCAGTCGCATATTTTCTCTTCCCTATCGGTCGGTCTTGATGATTTCCGTCATCGTCACACCCAGTTTGTCCTCAACAAGGACAACCTCGCCACGGGCGACAAGCCGGTCATTCACATAGATATCAATGGCTTCACCGACCTTCCGGTCGAGTTCCAGGACGGTCCCTGAAGCCAGTTTCAAAAGATCCGAGACATGCATCCTGGAATGCCCGAGAACTGCCGAAATCCGGACCGGCACATCGAAAACGGCTTCCAGGTCTGCGGCAGACTGAGGAGCCTGTATCTCACCGTCGTCCTGAGCACGCTGGGGCGCTTCAAGCTCATCCAGCGGAATATTGGTGTCTTGTTCGTCACTCATACGTCAGTATCCTTCTCCGCCGACGTGTCGGACACTTTCGCCTGTCCGGCGGCTCCGCGCGCGCGCAAATAGGCTCTGATGCTGTTGTCGATTTCGCCTTCGAGCGCTTTCCGGTCACGCCTGATGCCGCCGTCGGCCCACTCGATATGGCAGTCGCCTCGCTCGATGTCAGGTTCCCCCAGGAGCACGAGCCGGCCTTCAAAACCTTTTTCGTGAACGATCGGGTCGACCTGGGCCTTCAGAGCTTCGATATCCCTTTCAGCGACGCGGATCACCAGATGCGGAGCCTTACGCAGCGGTCCAAGGCATTCTGACACCAATGCGACCGTCTCGGCCAGCGGCTGACGGGCAATCAAATGGGCACAAAGCCGTCTAGCCACAAGAAATGCGAGGCTGATGGCATCCTGCTCACGGGAAGCCTGCTGATCGTCCAGTGTCTGCACCACCTGCCCGACCGCTTCAACAAGGCGGCCGACCTCTGCTGTCAGCAATGTTTCCTGTTTCGTCTGCAAATCTTGCAGAGCCTTGACCCGGCCTTCCTCCAACGCCTGCTTTCTGGCATCAGCCAGAAGTCTCTCGTGATCAGCCACCGGAATCATTGGAATCTCGGGCTCGGGTGGAGCCACGACTTCAGGCTCTTCCGGTTCGGAAAAGTCGATATTGAACAGAAATTTGGACGGGTTATTCATGCTGCCCATGCTGTTGTAAGTGCCTGCCGACTGCCGCATCAGTAGATAATTTCATCCTCGCCCTTGGACTTGGAGATCATGATCTCGCCCTTGGCAGCCAGGTCCTTTGCCTTGTTGACCATGCCCGTCTGGGCTTCATCGACATCCCTCAACCGGACCGGTCCGAGCGCGTCCATGTCATCTTCCAGCAACTTGGCCGCCCGCGACGACATGTTGCCGAAGAAGAACTCCCGCGCGGTATCCGTAGATCCCTTGAGAGCAATTGCCAGCTGATCTTTTTCCACGTGACGCAACAGGGTCTGAGCGCTCGCCGCATCCAGCTTCAACAGATCGTCGAAGGTGAACATCAGTGTCTTGATGCGATCTGCGGCTTCGCGGTTGTCCTCTTCAAGCGCTGCCAGGAAGCGTGCCTCGGTCTGCCGGTCGAAATTGTTGAAGATATCCGCCATCATTTCGTGGCTGTCACGCCGCGACGTGTTGGTCAGGTTCGACATGAACTCGACGCGGAGCGTCTGCTCGACCTTTTCCAGAACTTCCTTCTGCACCGCATCCATGCGCAGCATCCGGCTGACAACTTCCAGCGCCAGTTCTTCCGGCAGAATTCCGAGAACGCGCGCCGCATGGTCCGAATTGATCTTCGACAGAACGACGGCGACTGTCTGCGGATATTCGTTCTTCAGATAGTTGGCAAGAACGTTCTCCTGCACGTTGGAGAGTTTTTCCCACATGTTACGACCGGCGGGACCGCGGATCTCTTCCATGATGATGGAGACTTTTTCACCCGGCAGGAAGTTCGCCAGCAGTCTCTCGGTTGCGTCCACATTGCCTGTCAGTGCCCCTCTGGAGCTGACCCTGCGGACAAAGTCCTTGAAGAGGTCCTCAAGCATGTTTGGCGTGACCGGACCGAGATTGGCCATCGCTGCAGAAACCTGACGAACCTCGATTTCATCCAGCTTTTGCCAGATAGGGGCACCATGAGATTCTCCGAGCGCAAGCAGCAGAACAGCTGCCCTTTCGGCCCCTTTGAGCTCACGGTCGTCCTCGTCGGCACTGACCTTGAGCTGTTGTTGAAGTTGATCGCTCACTGTCAGGCCGCCTGCTCATCCAGCCAGCCGCGAACAATCGTGACCGCTTCTGTCGGATGATCCTTGATCATGTCACCCACCTTGGCGATCGAGCTCGCCTGCATTGCGCCTTCCTGTTTGGCCTGCTCCAGCCACTCGATCACAAATTCATCCTCATCGTCTTCTTCCTGTGGCACCTCGGTCTCGACCACCAGCGTGCCGTCCGGACCAATCATCAACTCCTGCGGTTGTTTTTCTTCCGGTGTCACGATCCGGCGCAGCAACGGACGGACAACAAACAGAAGCAGAAGAAGTGCAATCAGGAACAGAACCCCGAGTTCGGCAAAGCGGATGATATCGTCCCGCGTGAAGTCGAACAGGCCATCACCTTCGGTAAGAACGTCTTCCTGAGGCGGCAGGGCGAACTGCAGATTGACAACTTCCACAACATCGCCGCGGCCCTGATCGAAGCCAACCGCCGAACGTACCAGGACGGAAATACGGTCCAACGTCTCCTGAGACCGCGGCGTATAAATGACGTCTCCGTTGTCATTTGGCTCATATGTTCCATCGACCAGAACCGCCACGGACAGGCGCTTGACCTGACCTGCTTCTACCACTTCGGTCCGCGTGGAGCGTGAAATCTCATAATTGACGACTTCCTCGGTGAGCGAAGTCGTATCGCGGTCGCCGCCGCCATTTTGTGCACCGGCATTCGGCAGCTCGTTGCCGACTGTTACCTGTCCGTTGCGGCTGGTGGCGGAAGACGCTTCTTCCTTGGTTTGCGTAGAGCGGACAACCTGACCTTCCGGATCGAAAGTTTCAGTGGTTTCGGTCAGTCGATTGTAGTCGACCACAGCGTTGACCCGCACACGTGCCCTGCCAGGACCGACAACGGAGTTCAGAATTTCTTCAACCTGGTTGCGAAGGCGGCTTTCCACCTCCACCGTCCGCTCTTGAAGAGATGCAGACACAAGTCCTTCTTCATCTCCACCGGCACCGGACGCCAGAAGGCGGCCGCTCTCATCAACGATCGACACCCGTTCAGGATCAAGACCGTCAACCGCAGTCGCGACAAGGTGCTGAACAGCACGAATTTCCCCAGGCCCGAGAGCGCCACGCACATTCAGGACGATCGACGCGGAAGGAGGACGGCGGTCACGCTGAAACAATTGCCGCTCAGGGATAACGAGGTGCACGCGGGCACCACGAATACGATCCAGAGAACCGATCGTGCGGGACAGCTCACCTTCCATTGCGCGCAGGTGGTTGATGTTCTGCACGAAGCTCGTGGCGCCGAGTGTGTCGGAACGGTCGAAGATCTCGTAACCGATGGATCCACCGGTCGGCAGCCCCTCGGCAGCCAGCTGCATGCGCAGACGCGCAACCTGCTCATTCGGAACAAGAATCGAAGCACCCTGGCGGGCCAGCTCGAACTGAACACCCTGGCTTTCAAGCTGGGAAACGATAGCCGCGGAATCTTCCAGAGTCAGCTCGTTGTAGAGCGTCGTCATTTGCGGTGCTGTGACACGAAAAATAATGAACGCGAACACACCGACAAGAATGGCGGCAACCGCCCCCATTGCCGCAACGCGTGCTGGTCCAAGAGTTTTAATGAATTCAATAAGTCCGTTCACGAATGCCCGCCCGCATCTGCAACATGCACAAGCCGTTATTATTGGAGTCGGCTCGACATGCCATGCCCTTGATGGGCAAAATTTGCCGCCCAGAAGGTTAACAAGTCGTTAACACCTATTAACCCCTTGGCGGGCAATGGCGGAATTCCGCGATTTCCCAAGACGCAAAATGCAACTGAAGTGGGGAAAAACTGCCCACCTCATTAACTTCTGGATAAGTTTCGACACGACCTCGAATTGAAACAGCCAAGTTTTGGCCTTGCTTCGGTCACAAATCACCGACCTATAGCGTTTCGTGAAAACCAGGAAACAAGGAGCATCAACTATCGCGTTGAAATTCTTGATTTCAGGCAGCCACCAGACGTTTCAGTCTTTTCTCGAAATGCTTTGAAATTGCGACGCTGAAAAACGGCAAATAAAAAAGGTCGGCAGTGCCGACCTTTCTACGTGCAAACAAGATGCACTCGTTTTTTCAGGTGTTACCGGATCAATTCCGGTACTGCTGGACACGGGTCGCCCTTAAACCGGCCAAGCCGTGTTTTTCAATCGAGCTTTGCCAGGAAAGAAATTCCTCAACCGTCAGAGTGTACCTCTGACAAGCCTCCTCGAGGGACAACAACCCACCACGGACCGCAGCCACCACTTCCGCCTTGCGACGGATCACCCATCTTTTTGTCGACGTTGGGGGCAAATCCGCAATGGTAAGCGGACTTCCATCCGGCCCGATGACATATTTTACTCGCGAACGAATCTGTTCGGTCATTGTACTCTCACACTAACCATGACCAAGGTTGAATTGAGACTACATGACGACACTTAACAAACGACTAAAGCAAAGTTGTGTTTTTATTAACTATAAAATCTAAATTTAGTGAATGATATTTAGGACTTCTTCAAGAAGAACACTAAAAATATTAACTCCAATATATGAATTTGTTAACCATAAAACCCTGCCGATGCAATTTGCGAGGCATAACGAAGTCATCGTGCATTTTACGGATAACGGGCCCGCCCCTCCTTCTTATCCCCCTAAGCCGGCGCAGGAACGCCCATAGCGCTCCAAACGCACTGCAGAGACATACAAAGGGAAAAGGTCCGGCAGCCAACAGCCACCAGACCTCCTCAACCCGAATATCCTGAAACAGCGTTCGTCAGGTCGGCTTCGAAACCGAAATCACCGAAGAAACCGGAATGTCCTGGCTTCCGACCCTCAGAATTGCCTCCCCGCTGGACCAATCAACACTCTCGACAACACCGGAGAGTTCCGTCTTGACCTTTTCAGGGCGACTTGAAGCATCCTTGACATTGAAAGAAATCGAATAGAGACCGTCCACGGCCTGGCTACCGGAATCTGTTTCTCCGTTCCATTCAAATTTGCCTTTGCCAGCCTCCAGGCTCGTCTCGCCGCTGTACACAACGGCGCCACTTGAGTTTCGGATCTCGAAAGTGCCGCTCGCGGCTTCACTGATTTCGTAGTTCCAGGTTGCCTTGCTGCTGGACAAGGTCGTGGTCGAAGCATCCGCTTTGACTTCATTGCCGATATAGCTGACGTAGCTCAGGCTCTGGCTGCTTTTCAGCGATGCAATGATGCTCTCCAGGTTCCGGTTCTGCTGGATGGACTGTTCGACATTGGAATATTGCACGAGCTGACCTGTGTACTCGGCGGAATCCATCGGATCGAGCGGATCCTGGTTCTGGATCTGCGTGGTCAAAATGCTCAAGAACAGCTCATAATTCGCCATCAATCCTGATTGGCTTGTGGAGCTCGCGCTCTGCGCGTTTGTTCCCGTACTGGAAGAAACCGTGGTCATTTCACTACTCCCGAACCGCCATCAGGCCGGCTTAAACCTTAAAATCCAGACCGCCGCGCTGCTCAGCGAGCGTCATACGAATAATCTCTTCATCAGCTGGATCGCCTTCCGCGCCGTTCGATCCGCCTTCGCCTCGAGCGTCACCAGATGAGTGTTCCGGCGCCCCATCACCTGATGCGAACTCACCGCCGCCTTCCTGCTTCAGCGAGAACTGAAGATCGCTTGAATTGGTGTTCAGCCCCGCAGCCTCCAACGCCCGCTCCAAACCGCGTTGATCGCGCAGGAACATATCGAGCGTTTCCGGCCGCTCCACGATCAGATGAGCCTGCACGCTGCCATCGGAAGCCACTTTCATGTTGACCTCGACACGACCGAGCTCCGGCGGATCAAACCGCATCTGGAACCTGGTCTGGCCATTTTTCAGATTGCGGGCGATTTCCGCAGCCACCTGAGTGGCTACCTGCCCTGATTGTGCCTGACTGGGCGTTTGCAGACCTTCCGTGCGCACGGCACCGCTCAGATCACCGCCACGCACAGTTGCGGCCCCCTCACCCGTGACACTGACTTCCGTCAGACTGGTTGTGATTTCACTCTCGTCAGCCATCATCTGGGAAGCCAGGACAGCATTGACGACTGGTGCCGCAGTTCCAACCACCTTATTTGCCGGCTGGCCAGGACGCTCCGCTGAAGCGTCGGCACCTGCAGAATGATCACGTTTGACCGTATCGGCTGCATCACCTCCGGCTTCCGAGACTTGTTTGCCCGACGCAAGGACAATCTCATCAGCAACCGGTTCAGAAGTTGACGAAACTTCAGAGCCATTCGAATTGGGCGGCGGCGCAACTGGCGCTTGCCCAGCTACCGCTTCGCTGACTGGTACGTTGCTTCCTGATGCTGCAGGCGAACGCGCCCCTGCGTTGGCCACCACTGTGGCCGCGTCGCCCTGAACTCTGGCGGCGTTCTCTTGCGCTACCTCAGCAACCTGCGGACCGGACCTCGTTTTTCCGCCTTCTACAGCGATGGCAGTTTCAGGCAGGGTACCCGCCTCCTTGGCGGTTCCGGTCGCCGGAACCTGCACCACGTCAGCGGCGCCAGTATCTACATTGGTCGGCACATTGACCGCTGACTGCACCGCTCCAGCTGTTTTACCTGATACGGGGCTTGCGGAAGCCAAACTGATTTCAGCGTCGTTCTGTTCCGGCGCTTGTCCGGCTCGAGCCACCGGTGCGCGAAGCTCCTGCGGGAGCTCACTTTGCCACCGGCGTGCAGTCGCAGCCTTGGGCCTTGCATCGACAACTGCAGAAGTGTTCTCCACACTTTCTCCCGTTGCCTTGGCGACGGCCGCCGCAGGAGCCTCGACACCGCGAACAGCCTTCCCTGTCAGGTCAGCATCCGTGGAGACTTCATTGGCATTGGCCTGTGCAGGCACCGGCACTACGCCGGACTTGACAGGAGCAGCTTCACCTTTGTCAGCCTCTCCCACCACATTCATTTGGGCTGGAGCCTTTTCCGCCAGAGTTGGCTTGACGGAGCCTTCAGGCTGCGCCTGTCCGTGTGCGCCGGACTTTACCTCGGCAGAATGCGGACCTACAGGAGGGACCTGAGCCTGACCGCTTTTCGACCCGGCGGATTTCACACCATCGCCCGTGGCAGGAGCAACGGCAACACCAGGCAGCGATCCTTCACCTACCGAAGATCCGCCATTCTTCGACCCTGTTCCCGATAGCACTGTCTCAGGCTGCGTGCCTGCATCTTCCGCACCCTGCCCGGATGGAGGAACATCGATGTTGCCATCAAGCTCCGAAATCACCTTGCTGACCTGCGGCGCGACAGCGGCCAGCACCGGCTCCGCCATCTCCGACGGCGGCAATTCCTTCTGGATATCCACCCCGACCTGCTGCGCAACAACTTCGGAAAGCTCAGCACTCCCAATCAGACCTTCTACAGCCGCCCCCTCAGCGCCCTCGTTTTCCAGAGCGTTGAGTTCATCAGCAAAGGCCGATTTCGTCCCGAGACTTCCCGGCACCTGAGCAGCACCTTGGGCATTGCCGGAACCAGCAGCCAAAGCCCCTGCAGAAACATCGGTTATCAGTCCAAATGGCAGCACTGGCGCCCCCGGTAGCTTGCCCACCCCTTGCGGACACAAATCATCAAACCAATGAAAGCAAGCTTCGGGCCAACTTATGGAAATTACGCAAGCACTTGTTTTTGCTGGATTTCCAACTGTCCGGGCGTGGAAAACCCCTTCACCTGGGCGGCAACCTTTGCCCAGGAGGCAATCGATTCCGGTCATAGGAGGAGTGAGTTGCCGACACTTTCAGAGGATTCACTTTTGCGGCGGTTTCGGCGACACACACGTACTCGCCTTCTTGCGCAGAATGATGGCCGCAGACTGATCAGCGGAGGCATCAGGGCGAACCAATGGATGGCTGGAAACAGTGCCCGGCTTCAGCACGCTCAAGAATTTGGTTGCTTCCGCGGCAATCCTGCGATCGGCTTCATTGAGCGCCGGCAAGCGCAAAATCGTATAGAGTTCTTCGACGGCCTCGCTCGGCCTTCCCAGGTCTGAAAGGCATTTTGCCAAGCCGAAACGGGCAGAGATCAGACCCGGCTCGAGCTCGACCACCCGGCGGTAAGCCTCGCAGGCAGCATCAACATCCGACAAACGCTGACAGACCTGTGCCAGGCGCAGCCACGCCCTCGCCTTGCCGGGCTGCACTCTTGTCAGCGCCTCATATTGCTGGCGCGCTCCCGCGTGATCCTCATGAGCTGCCAGCAACTGGCCCAAGCCGTATAGCGCCCCGGCGTGCTGCGGCACCGTTGCCAGAATCTGGCGATATCCGGTTTCTGCCTCTTCGCGGCGCTGTTGCTGGTGAAGAAGCGTCGCTTGACTGAAGACGGCCGGGATCGATTGCTCGGCAAGTCGGTCGCCGAGATTGACACCGCTTCTGGTCGTAATGTTGATGCAATCAATCAGGACTTCGTCGCAACCGAAGGAATATTTGTAGCGTTCGTTGCCGCGAAGAAAGTCATAGGTTTCAAATCCCTGATCTATGACGTGCCGGATACTGTGAGCGTGAAGCACCAGGCCACTCGGAATGTCATTGAACGATTGATCGCGACCCGCGATCATGAACAGGACCGTCTTCTTTTCATGGTCCAGAAAACTGCCCAGCACCGCGACAGGCTGCTCGCCCTTCCAGAGCATCGGCATGAACAGGTGCCCCATGTCGAAACCGCCCCGCAAGACGATGCGATTGTTGCTGACCATCTTGTCCAGCCGCGCGCCCTTTCGCTCTCCCCATTGCGCCTTCCAGAGATCAAGGAGGATCTCGATGTCGCGATCAATGGTTTCGGCAGTCGCATGCGTAATGCGATACCCCTGGTCTTCATCGACCTTGCGCAAGAGGCGTCGCAGCTTCTGGCGCGAGTTGGAGCTGAGCCGTTCGGTCAAATAAGCCTCGAATGTGCCGGGCAGATCAACGTAGGGACAAACGAGATTGTTCACATTGTCGATTTCGTTGACGCGCTCAACTGGCTTTATGCGGAAAGTCTTCTTTGGAAACTCGTTGAGAAACAGCTCTTTCCGTCTTTTGGATGTCCGCACATACTCGAGCTTCAGAAACGCCCAGGACATCGTGTTCAGATGCGCCGCAAAGGCAGGGATCGCCTCATCCTCATATTCTGTCAGGCACAGAAAGCCGGTATAGTCCGCGGCGTAATTGCCAGCCATGTTGAAGCCGTTGATAAACTCTCCGCTCTTCCGTCGTTTCTTCAGCTTCAGTCTGAGAGGAAAAAAGGCAACAGGCGCGTCAGCCCCATCGGGCGTTGCGATCAGGACGACCCAGCCGTCATCCGTCTTGCTCATGAAATCGGTAAGCCACCACCAGGACAGGAAGAACTGGCTTTCCGGATCACGCCGATAGACGTCACACCAAGCGCTTTCAAGCGCCTGAAGCTGCTCGGTGGTTTCGACAAGGCTCACATGCATGACAACGCCTCACCTGGAAATACGCCCCATTATGAAACACATTTCATACTTCCCTTGCGGAAACTTTAGTAAATATTCAATCACTTAACAAGACAACATGGTAAACATGCTTAACATTGCCAGGCCGTTCAACGTCCAAACACCGCCACCGACCAGGCAAGGCAGCAATGACCGCGCCTGACGGCGCATTGCCTGTCAAAGGCCTGCGGGAACAGCCAATTTCAGCACCGTCCGGCAAGCGTCCCTTCGGTCCGAAGCCACCTCAAGAAGACAGTCCCGATCTGGTAAACGCAAGCAATTGGCATGAGCGATGCTTGTCTGTATAGTGCCGCCAACTTTGAAAAGACATGTACCGGTGCGTTTGCACTTGAGCGTACTTGCCCCTGGCGGTCAACAAGCTCCAAGGCACCAGCGCTTGAGCGCTGTCGCGCTCCGCCGCACCGGTCACGAAAGACTTCTGGAAGAGTAGTTCATGCGAAACAGTCTGGATTTGCCCGGCCGCCCGGAAGACACGCGTGTTGTCGTCGCCATGTCCGGCGGCGTCGACAGTTCCGTGGTCGCGGCAATGATGCATGCACAAGGGTATGATGTGATCGGCGTCACCCTGCAGCTTTATGATCACGGCGCGGCGGTCAGCAAGGCCAAGTCGTGCTGCGCAGGTGTCGATATTCACGATGCGCGGCGGGCAGCGGAAAAGATTGGCATTCCCCATTACGTGCTGGATTACGAAAGCCGCTTCAAGGAACAGGTGATGGACCGCTTCGCCGACAGCTACATTGCCGGCGAGACACCCATCCCCTGTGTCTCCTGCAATCAGACAGTCAAGTTTACCGACCTGCTCAAGACCGCTCGTGATCTCGGTGCCGACGCGCTTGCCACCGGCCATTACGTTCGCTCCGCACAGATGGGCAACAAGCGCGCGCTCTATCGTCCGACCGACCTTGACCGGGACCAGAGCTACTTCCTGTTTGCCACGACACAAGAGCAATTGGACTTCGTCCGTTTTCCGTTGGGCGGCATGCCCAAGGCAAAGGTGCGCGAGCTGGCTGCCGAGTTCGGGCTTTCTGTCGCCAACAAGCCGGACAGTCAGGACATTTGCTTCGTTCCCAATGGCGACTATGCCGAAGTCATCCGCAAACTGCGCCCCAATGCGGCCGAGCCCGGAGACATCGTGCATATGGACGGCCGTGTACTGGGCAAGCATGACGGCATCATTCATTTCACCATCGGCCAGCGCCGCGGCATTGGTGTTGCCACCGGCGAGCCGCTCTATGTCGTTCGTCTCGATCCCGATACCCGCCGGGTGATTGTCGGCCCGCGTGAGGCTCTCGCAACGAGAACGATCCTGCTTCGGGAGATGAATTGGATCGGCGACCAACCGCTTGACGAAGGTGATGAGATCGACGTCTTTGCCAAGGTCCGCTCCACGCGCCCGCCGGCACCGGCAACACTTCGTATTCTGAACGGCAAGGCTTTCGTCGACCTTGCAAATGGTGAGACCGGTGTTGCCCCGGGGCAGGCCTGTGTTTTCTTCGACAGCGACGACGAAACCGCACGCGTTTTGGGCGGCGGCTGGATCCACAAGACCGAACGCACCGGCACCTGGGCCGTTGATTTTCCACAGGCGGAAAGCCCGGTTTCTGCCGCCTGAAGGCAAACAAAAAAGAATGCGGGCAGACGCACATTCTGCGCTTGACGCCTGCCCGCAGCCTCACTATAAGCACCCCACATCGCGCGGGCGTTCCAAGCCTGATCGCGCAGATGGCGGAGTAGCTCAGGTGGTTAGAGCAGCGGAATCATAATCCGCGTGTCGGGGGTTCGAGTCCCTCCTCCGCTACCAAATTTCCAAAACCGTTAGCTTTGTTAGAACCGCTCAGGTGAAAGCGCGTTAGCGTTTTGTTTGAAAACTTCCCCCATAAGTTTCACCTGTTAGCTGCTACAATTTATCAATGCATCGTTGAGATTGGCGTGAAGTGATAGAAAGCCCGGTGAAACGATCGAGTAGGTCGTTCCTAAAATGGATTGCGTTTGCCATTGCTGGCTCAGCGGGGATGTGGCTTGCTTGGAAACACTATTTCCCGAAGTCGATCCTGCACTACCGGCTTGAAGCTACGTTCGTGGTTGACGGTGTTCCTGTATCGGGCTCCGGCGTTCAAAGGCTGGTTGTCAATCGTGTTCGCGGGCTCGGACAAAAACGAGCTGGCTGGTGGACTTTCGGGGAAGCTGTTCGAGTTGAGTTGCCTGGCTATGGAGCCGTGTACCTGCTCATGACCACTCCAACACCTGATGGCACGTACACCTTTGCAACCAAGGGCAGGTTCGACTTCCTCGTTTCTGATGCATGTAAGCTCAAGGAAAAACGTGGGAACCGAAGTTGGAGCGACTACGTGCGGATGGTTGGCGAGGTTTCAGGTACATGCCAAGTACCAGACCGGTCTCTGCCGCTAATGGTCCGCTTTAGCAATGAACTTGACCCTGAGACAGTAGAAAGAGTGCTCCCGTATCAACTCGAAAAGAGTTTTGGGCCGAACGTACATTTTGTCAGCGCAACAATAACGATCACTGACACCCCCCTGACACTTGGCATCAGTAATCATTTGCACTGGCTGACAGAGAAAAGAGAAAAGCGACTTACTCCGGGCTATGCGGGATCTGAAAACCCGTCGCTGTCAGACACGCTGAAGCACAGTTACTTTCTCAGACACGAAAGCTAAGAGGACATATAAAAATCCAGCTTCTCTATGTAGGAATCATGATCCGCGTGTCGGGGGATCGCGTCCTTACTTCACTACCGGTTTTCTCCCGCCTCCTGCTGCAAATCTCATCTAGCTGCTATTCATTACTCGGCTTTACGCAAAAACTGTTGCAAGCGAGATCACCTCTGACGATTGAAGCGCGCCTTTGACAAGGGCTTCCATCACCGCCCAAGTACATTCCCATCAACTCTTTTTGGTATCGGGCCCAATAATGTGTTATGCGCCCGAAAAACAACATCGGGAATGTACAAGTGAGCGAACTGACCGTAGCGGATGCGACCAACCGCATTTATCAATCTCTCGAGGCAGACAATGAAGATATTGACCTGCACATTGCGGCACTCAAGGCAGCGCTGAAGGATGAGGGTTTGAAAGAGGCGGTCCTGGATCCGGCCAAGCTCGTCCAGAACAATCGTTCGGGCCGCAAGCTTCTGCAGGCCTACTTTCGCCAGCGCGGGGTGAAGGTCAAATTCGCGTCTTCATAAGGCGAAGGCGCCGTCGATCTGCTGTCGACCGGTCACCAGGACAACCGGCACAACCGAGCAAAGCCGGTTGATCCATGCGGTTCACGCGCGTTGTTGGATATTTCAGGATTATCTGTTCGCTGCTCGCTCAGACACTGCTTCCGCAGGTTCGAACTGGAATCATAATCCGCATTTCGGAGCTTTGTGCGTCTAAAGGCACCTTTTGTCCTAACGCGGCTGAAGAGTGAGATTGTGAAAAGTCGTCAGTGTTTGAGGCCGTTGCCGTTTCAGCCCGTGACCAGCAAAGAAGCAAATCAAAATTCGCGCAATGTTCTGCGGGTGAAGGTCAAACCCATGAGCAGAAACGCCATTCGCGGGCAAATCGATTGCTTTGGCGTCATCAGGCCAGGGCTGGTCAGCAGGTCTGAGTTTGCTGTGTATCGATTTGCTCCGCGGATGAGGCGACAGGGATAACCAATTCAAAAGTTTGAGGTTACACCCATTGAAGCCGCTGATGCTGCCTGTGGCAGCGGGAGATGGTTATCAGCGGGACTTCTGTCTTGATGCAGCCGTCTTTTTCAGCGTCTGGGACTGCTGCTGGTTCGGCTGTTCGGTCTCGTGACCGGTCTGGGCAATTTCGTCGACCATTTTTCCGATGCAGTCCTTGAGTGCCTGGCCTTCAAGCCCCCAGCAGTTCTGACCTGCGTTTGCGGCACTACCCTGCATGACAAGGACGGAAAAAACGGCCGCTGACAAGATGGATGCAGTTTTCATTGTAAGTCTCCATTCAGTTTATGTGACATCGGCGTCGCTGCCGATAGAACTGAAGTGGGAACCGACTGTTTCCGCCCCGTGTCGTCGCATGTTTCAATTGTATCAACTCGAGGAATGACTGACACAAACGAAACACGTGGAGACCTGAAATTGCTCCTCAACAATCACCCGTTTCACATTTGAACATTTCTTTGAACGCCGTGCCTCAGCGCCTCTTCAAATGGGCTCCTGCACCGACTGCACTAAAAAAACGCGGGGCGTTGCCTGAACAACGCCCCGCGAATTCACGATATTCAACTCGTCTCAGTGACCGATAGCGGTCTCCGCCAGCGGCTCTTAAAAGTGAACCGACCGCGCACCAGCCGGCTTGTTGAGCGGCGGCGCAAATTTGGTCAGGTCAATTCCCTCAACGGCCTCTTTGTACTCTTCCATGTCGGGAGTTCTGCCGAGAATTGCCGACAGGACGACAACAGGTGTTGAGGCAAGAAGGGATTCCCCTTTCTTTTCTGCCGAATCTTCCACGACACGTCCCTGGAACAGGCGGGTGGACGTCGCCAGAACTGTGTCACCCTTCTCAGCCTTTTCCTGGTTGCCCATACACAGGTTACAGCCCGGCCGCTCCAGATACAGGATGTTCTCGTATTCTGTGCGAGCAGTGTTCTTGGGCTTCAGGTCGTCAAATTCAAAGCCGGAGTACTTCTGCAGAATTTCCCAGTCACCCTCTTCCTTCAACTCATCGATGATGTTGTAGGTTGGTGCTGCGACGACCAGAGGTGCGTTGAACTCGACCTTGCCGGACTTTTTCTCCAGGTTTTTCAGCATCTGGGCGACAATTTTCATATCGCCCTTGTGCACCATGCAGGAGCCGACAAAGCCCAGGTCCACCTTCTTGTCGCCACCGTAAAAGGAGACAGGCCTGATGGTGTCGTGGGTGTAACGTTTGGACACATCCGCATTGTTTACATCCGGGTCGGCGATCATCGGCTCGTCGATTTCATCGAGATCGACGACGACTTCGGCAAAGTACTTGGCATTGTCGTCCGGAGCCAAAGCCGGTTTCTCGCCGGACCTGATTTCGGCAATACGCGTGTCCGCCTTTTCGATCAGTCCATGAAGGGTCCGGGCTTCATTTTCCATGCCCTTGTCGATCATGATCTGAATGCGGCTCTTGGCGATCTCGAGCGATTCAATGAGAGTATCGTCTTCGGAGATACAGATAGAGGCTTTCGCCTTCATCTCTGCCGTCCAGTCGGTAAACGTGAAGGCCTGGTCCGCAAGCAGCGTGCCGATATGGACCTCGATGATCCGTCCCTGGAAGACGTTGTCACCGAACTGCTTCAGCATCTGGGCCTGTGTCGCGTGCACGACATCACGAAAATCCATATGATCCTTCATGCTTCCCTTGAAGGTCACCTTCACCGACTCAGGGATCGGCATGGTGGCTTCCCCGGTTGCCAGGGCAAGCGCAACCGTTCCAGAGTCAGCACCGAATGCGACGCCTTTGGACATTCTCGTATGAGAGTCGCCACCAATGATGATCGCCCAGTCATCGACGGTAATGTCATTCAGGACCTTGTGGATCACGTCTGTCATGGAGTGATAAACACCCTTCGGATCCCTGGCCGTGATCAGACCGAACCTGTTCATGAAATTCATGAGCTTCGGAATGTTGGCCTGAGCCTTCAGGTCCCAGACGGAGGCCGTGTGGCAGCCTGACTGATAAGCACCATCAACTGTCGGCGAAATAACTGTTGCAGCCATCGCCTCCAGTTCCTGGGAGGTCATCAGGCCGGTGGTGTCCTGCGAACCAACGATATTCACCTTCACCCGGACATCAGAACCTGCGTGCAGGACAGCTCCTTCAGCCACACCGACCGCGTTCTTGTTGAAGATTTTTTCTACCGCCGTGAGGCCCTGCCCCTCATGGGAGATTTCCCTGGACGGCGCGAATACGGGTGTCCGTTCAACGCCGAGGGTCTCGGCAGCAAAGTTCTGGAGCTTCTTGCCGAAAACGACGGCATACGAGCCACCGGCTTTCATGAACTCCACCTTTTGCGGCGTGAACGCGGAAGAGACATCAACAAGCTCTTCTTTTCCATCTTCGCTGTAGAGCTTCTTCTTCTTGGTGTTGATGGTCAGAACCGTACCGGTCTCGACAGAATAAGTCTGCTCGAGGATCGGATTGTCGTCGTTGTTCAGGATCGGATTGCCGTCGGAATCAAGTTTCTTGACCCAGTTCTTCAGATCGATGCCGATGCCACCTGTCACACCGACAGTGGTCAGGAAGATCGGGGAGATGCCATTGGTACCTGCAACGACCGGTGCAATATTCACAAACGGCACGTAGGGGCTTGCCTGTTTGCCGGTCCACAAGGCGACGTTGTTGACGCCGGACATGCGGGAGGAACCAACCCCCATCGTGCCCTTTTCGGCGACCAGCATTACCCTTTTGTCCGGGTGCTGTTTCTGCAGGTCACGGATCTCGGCCTGAGCGGCTTCCGAGATCAGGCACTTGCCGTGCAGTTCACGATCGGATCTGGAGTGGGCCTGGTTGCCAGGTGAAAGCAGGTCAGTGGAAATATCCCCTTCCGCCGCGACATAGCTGACAACCTTGATTTCTTCTTCCACGTCGGGAAGCTTGGTGAAGAACTCGGCTTTCGCGTAGCTTTCGAGAATCTCTTTCGCGACTTCGTTCCCGGCAGCATAGGCTTCCTTCAACCGGTCCGTATCTGCCTCGTAGAGGAACACCTGGGTTTTCAGAACATCCGCTGCGCTTTGGGCAATGGACGCATCATCACCGAGAGCCAGATCCAGCAGAACCTCAACAGAGGGCCCGCCTTTCATGTGCGACAGCAATTCAAACGCAAAAGACGGAGAGATTTCCTCGACAACGGAATTGCCAAGAATGATGTCCTTCAGAAACTTGGCTTTCTCGCCTGCCGCGCTGGTCGTCCCGGGCAACGTGTTGTAGATGAAGAACTTGAGGGAATCTTCCCGATGCTCGTTCGTGAGGTCTTTGATCTGTTCGACAATCTCATTAACAAGCGCGCCGTCTTCGATCGGCTTGGGGTGCAATCCCTGGTCTTTTCGAGTGTCAATCTCTTTCAGATAGTCTGCGTACAAGCTCATGATTATCCCGGCGCGTTTGTGTTGGTTGTCGCTTAAACCGCGGATCGCAGGTGTCTCTGGCGAGCCGGGAGAAAGCTAGCTGAGCGCCGTAATATTTCAGTATACAATGGTATGCAATATGTTTTTGGCCATTTTGTTCAGGATCGTTGCCTATTGCCGCGTCCGGTAACGCCCTCGGCCTCATCCTTCATCGGGCCAGCACCTTGAAATACAGAAAGTTTCCGGCTTTGGCTCCTCAAATTTGAACGAATGAGACGCTTTTGTCGTTTCAGTTTTCCGACAGATGAAGAGTTTCTTCCGGGCCTGCCTCAAATTGCCGAAATCATCGGTGCAAAAGCTGGCTGATGCAGGAGTTGGCCCGCGATGGCGGCAGGCACCCATTTGCGATTACGGTGCCGCTCTTCCCACGCTTCGTCCTCAATGACATCGGTAACTTCCATTGCATAGACGGCAACTTCGCAAGTCGCCCCCCATTTCTGGTAGGTGAATGTTCCAAGCGGTTTTTCACCAACCTTCCCCGTGACGCCTGCCTCTTCCCTGGCCTCCACCGACGCAGAAACAGCCGGATCGAAGCCTGGTTCGACAATTCCCTTGGGCACAACCCAGTGGCGGCCACTGCTAGAGCCGACGATCAGGATTTCCGTTTCGTCACCACTACGGCGAAACGGAATGACCGCCGATTGAGTGTAGTAATAAGCAGGACGCTCGCGACACTCCGGACCATCTGGAGCGGGATAGGGAAAGAGGTCCGGGAGATCCCGAGGATCAATCCTCTCGATCAGGCAGGTTTTCCCTGCCCTCTGAGCAAGCTGATACAGCACACCAGGCGTAACTTCGGGATCGAAACCAAGCATTTTCAACAGCTCCCCCGCTGCCTTCGGGGGAAGGACCAGCAGGTAAGTGCCTTCCTTGGGCAAGGTAGGAAGACTGCCGGCAGAGAGCTCATCGGACCTCTTTATATTGCGCGCGGTCCATCCCGCTGCCTTGAGGGCCTTTTGAGCAGTCACCCTGGACCTCAGGTCCGAACTTGTCAGGACGAGATCGGGAGCCAGCCTCTGTTTGCCCAGCCAGGCGCCGATTTTCTGGGATTGCCGTTTGCCGCGGGTGCGCAAAGGTCGCCTTGACTTCGGCCCGGACCAGGATTTGTCGGCCGCACCGGCACACAGGATCAGCACCTCCATTTACACCTCCCTGTCCAAGCGCCCGGAAATTCGCCAACGCGAAATCTGGTTCCCGCAAATTATAGCGTGACCCAGACCAACTGGCACGTGACGGCCTCTCTGACCGGGGATGGCAAAAACAAGTGTCTCGATGCAGCTTCAACCGACTGCGCCATGATGCAGAGGACTTTCTGGCTTGTTTTGTGATAGAAATTGCCAAGCGACTGACCTCGTTGTCATTTTCTTTTATCAGAGCCTCTGTAAACTCCGATGGAATCGCCGCAGAACAACTTCTTGTCACCGATCCGCCCAACCGTGCGGGCGGTAATCTTCCGGAACGGAGAGCTCCTGGTGCAGGTCAAGGAAAAATTGGGCCTGCCCCCTTATCTCACCTTGCCCGGAGGCAAACAGGAGCCTGGCGAAAGCGCGACCGACGCCTTGATGCGTGAATGCTCCGAAGAGATCGGGACCGAAGTTACCGTCGGCTCCCTTATCCACGTTGCCGAGGTCTTCAAACCCAAGCAGGAGGGCACACGTCATCAGCTTGAGTTGCTCTTTGCCTGCAAGGTTGCCGAGGATTACCTGCCGATTGTTGGTCCGCACCCCGATCCTTCTCAAGTTGACACCGTCTGGGCATCGCCCAAGGCGCAGGCAACGTTGTTCCGTCCTGCCTACGCACATGCGTTGACCGAAGACGCCCCGCTCTACCTGGGGGTCTTTGATGGCTAAATTGCCGCGTGCAATCGAGGAGAACCTCTATTTCCTATGTGTCGAAATTGACGGGCAGCTCCTGGGTCTGCAGGACTATTTCAGATGCCCGGGACAGGCTGCTGCACAAAAGGTACTGCTACGCGCCGGGCACTCCTACAATCTGGCTTCCAAGGTCAGCAATGCCAGCACACGGAAACTGACGACCAAAAAGGTCAACCACGAGACCCAGAACCTGCTGCGCAACGTGGAACTAGTCGCCCGCAACCTCGACTTGATCAGCCGCCTGGCGCGGCGCAGCCTGAGCCACGCGGAAGATGTCGCGCGCAAGGAGTATCTGCGGCCCGATGCGTATGCAAAAGTCATCACACAGGTACGCACCGGCTTGAAACTCGTTCAGCCTGCCCTGTCGCGCTCGGACAGCAAGTCGGCGGTGCGCATCGGCCAGACACGAGACAAGCTGGAAGATCTCTATGACCGGGTCTTCCGTGCGCTTACCGCAGACATGCGCAAATCCAAGCACACGGCAGATCTGGCCAACAGCCTGCTGGTCGCCAACGAGATGCGCCGGATCGGCGACGCGTTGCAGTCAATTTCTGAAGCAATACTGTCGGTGAACATCGGCCAACCGGTGCAGTTTGAACGCTATTTCACCCTGAAAAGCCTGCTTCCCGACACCAAGGAGGATGACCCGCCGGAGCTGGAGCCGTTGGCGGAAACACGATCCGGTAGCGCAATCTCATCCGTCCGCTCCCGTGATGCTTCCGGCGAGGCCGTGAATGCGGTTTTCAAAGGCGGAGAGCTGAGCAAGGTGCGAAACGAACGCGCGGGCGTCAAGAGCTGGCATTCGATCTATCCGGGATTGGCTCCCAAAATCCTGTCATATGAAAAACGTGGGCAATCGGCGGCGCTCCTGATCGAGCACTTGCCGGGTTACACCTTCGAGCAATTGGTCCTGAACGAAAATGATGGTCTGCTGGCAGACGCTCAAAGGACCCTGGCCAGGACCCTCAACGATGTCTGGCGTAGCACGCGCATGGAAGAGCCGGCCGAGATGTCGTCGATGCTCCAGCTCTCACGGCGCTTGCCGGAAGTCTACCGCGTTCATCCCGAGTTCAAAGTGAAACCGCAAAAGCTTGGCACTTTGCAATTGACCGGGTTCGATGACCTGGTTCGCGCCGCGGCGTCGCGCGAAGCACAGTTGGAAGCCTCTTTTTCAGTGCATATTCACGGCGACTTCAATCTCGACAATGTTATTTACGATCCGAGCGAGCGAAGAGTGCATTTCATTGACCTGCACAGGTCACGCTACCTGGATTACGTGCAGGACGTTTCCGTTTTCATGGTCTCAAACTACCGCTTGCAAATTCAGGACATTCCCGTGCGCAGGCGTCTGGCGAAAGTGGCCTGCGACCTTCAGGCGGTTGCCTCAAAGTTTGCCCGGTCGCAAAAGGACAAAACCTACGAGTACCGCCTTGCACTCGGGTTGGCGCGAAGCTTTGCAACGTCGACGCGGTTTGTCTTCGACAAATCCCATGCAAGGCGGATGTTCAACCGGGCCAGATTCCTGATGGAACTGGCCTTGAGTTGCCCGGAGGGAAGCGAAGCCCGCTTCAAACTGCCCACCAGGGAGTTGTTCTTTGACTAATCTGAAAATCGGGGTGGTTGGCATTCCGGGTAAATGGTCAACCGAAGCGCTGGCAGATGCTGTGGAAGCCAGAACCGGCTTTCGCCTCGTGATCGATATGGCCGAGGTCGCACTGGACCTGAACAGTGGATCCTTGATGTATCGGGGTCGGGATCTTTGTACACTTGATGGCTTGATCATAAAGAAGATCAGCGAAACCTACAGTCCGCATGTGCTGGATCGGCTTGAGCTTCTGCGGCTGGCGGAAGCACGCGGCGTTCGGGTTTTTTCCCGTCCGGAAGCGGTGCTGCGTCTTGTCGACCGGCTTGCCTGCACTGTCAGCCTGCGCGCTGCCGGAGCCCCCATGCCGTCAACGGTGATTACAGAAGACGCAAAAGCAGCCCTCTCCGCTGTCGAACGATTTGGTGCGGCGGTTTTCAAGCCGCTTTATTCCACCAAGGCTCGCGGCATGTGCGTGATCGAGGCGGGCGAAGGAGCCACGGAGGCAATTGCCGCTTTCTCTGCCGAAAACCCGATGATGTATATTCAGGAGAAGCTCGATCTGTCGGGCCAGGACCTGGGTATGGTGTTTCTGGGTGGAAATTATCTTTGCACCTATGCGCGCGTCAGCCAGTCAGACAGCTGGAACACGACAATCCATAGCGGTGGGAAGTATGCACCTTTTTCACCCGAACCCGAGCTGATCGAGCTGGCCCGGAAAGCCCAGGCCCCCTTCAACCTTGATTTTACCACGGTAGACGTCGCCTTCACCGACACCGGGCCAATCATCTTCGAAGTGTCCGCGTTCGGCGGCTTCCGGGGAGCCAAGGAAGGCTGCGGCCTGGATGCGGCCGGGGCTCTGGCCGAGCATGTGATTTCAAGGACACGCAAATGAACCGTGTCGCCGATGTCCTTGATGGCCTGGACCGCTCCGGGGTGCCTGAAACGCTCTTTCTGGAAACCGGACCCGTTCGCATTGCCGTACGATGCGACACCTCCATGGCCAATGTGCTAAAGCGCCATTTGGCCGATGCCCTTGCCGCAGAGGGACCGGTCTCGGCTGTTGTTGACGTTCTGAACGGACAGAAGCTGAAGAGCGAACCTGCATGGACCGACTGGGCTCGAGAACCCGGCAAGACGGGGCGCAAGGACGCCTATCATGACCTTGAAGATGGTCGGTTGGTGCGAAAAGTCCGGACCGGCATGACCTTCCTGCAGTCCTCACAGGCGCTCTTGGCGTTTGGTCCTTGCCTGAACTGCCCCAATCAGGTGATCAATTTCATCAACACTCAGATCCTGAACATCTGCAAACGAGACGGTTGGGAAATTTGCCACGCAGCCGCAGTGACCGATGGCGTGAACGGATTGGCCATTGCCGGGCTTTCCGGGGGCGGAAAGTCCACAACGATCCTGAGATTGATGGATCTCGAAACCAGCCGGTTCGTCACCAACGACCGGCTGATGGTTCGCGCGACGGCGGATGGTGTCACCGGACTGGGGATTCCGAAAAACCCGAGGATCAACCCGGGAACCATTGTCGGCAATCCGCGCCTCGCACCGCTTCTGACAGACGCCAGGCGATTGGAACTCGCCCGGATGTCAACGGAAGACCTCTGGCAGCATGAGGAAAAGCACGATCTTTTCATCTCTGATGTTTACGGGACGGGACGCGTTCAATTCACGATGCCGCTCACCGAATTCTGGGTCTTGAACTGGAGCCGCCAGAGTTCATCGCCAACCCGGGTTCAGGATGCAAATCTGGCAGACCGGCCGGATCTGCTGCGGGCAATCATGAAAAGCGCAGGTCCTTTCTATCAGGACACGCGGGGTAGGTTTCTCCGCGATGATGATCCCCTTTGTCCGGACGCGTACCTTGCTCAACTGAACTCTGTCCGTTTGCGTGAGGTTACCGGCACCATCGATTTCGATGCCCTCGCCCTTGCAGGACGGGAGCTTTTTTCATGAACGGTCCGCAAGCAGCCCTCATCAGGCACGGCGCTTATCATCAGCGACCTGACGTCCCAAGCGCGCTGCAGCCTTTTCCACTGACGGATGAAGGCGAAGCACAGGCGCATGCTTGTGGCGAAAATATCGCCGCACTTATTGCCAAAGAGGGTCTGACCCTTGATCCGGTCGTACATTGCTCCTGCCAGCTCAGGGCATGGCAGACTGCGCAGATTGCCTGCAAAGTCCTGTCGAGCCACGGACACAAAGTCGAAATCAATCAGACACCGGCCTTGGCTGAGCGCTCTCTTGGCAGCGCTGCGAACCTGACCGTCAACGAGATCGAAGCGGTTCTGGCCGCCGACCCGCGCTTTGCCTCTCCTCCTCCGGGTTGGAAATCGGACAGCGATTACTGCCTGCCCCTGCAGGGAGCGGAATCCTTGATGATGTCGGGCAATCGAGTGGCCCAACACCTTCGCCAGTCGGTTGCCGGCAAGGCTCCCGGCTCGTTGACGCTGAACTTCGGTCACGGAGCCTCTTTCAGGCATGCAGCACACCATCTTGGGATACTAAGCTGTGAAGAGATCGCCCATTACAGCATGCATCATGCCCACCCGTTACAAATCCGTCACAATCCGGATGGTACATGGGCGCATTCTGGTGGCGTGTGGAAGATCCGCCAGGCGAAGGAAAAAATCCTGGATTGAAGGAATGAGCCATGGCCGAATTGGCTGGCGACGTTTCGGGCGCGGCATCGCTGCTGCCTCCCGTATTCGATGATGCGTGTGAACTGAACGCAATCCCCCGTGACTTCGAGACCTGGCCCGTACACGAGCCCCACTCCGGTGGAAATCTGGACGCGGTTCGAGCAAGTTTGAGAGCCGCTGCATGTCATGGGGCTTGGAACTGGCCGGACAAGCCAGTGGTATTCGTGTCCGACCCGCACGCAGATGCAGACGGTTTTTTACGCTCGCTCGTAACAGCAGGTGTCGTTCGCCGAAGCTCCGGGAGACTTTCACTGACCCCATTCGGGAGAACTGCCAAGATTGTGGTTGGCGGCGATTGCCTGGACAAGGGCCCCTCAAATCTCGACATGCTGGATGCATTGCGGGACCTGATAGACAGCGGTACCGATCTGCATCTTCTGGCAGGCAATCATGACTTGAGGCTGCGGTTGGCAATCAGGGCACTGACCTTGCCAAGATCAACGTTGACTGAGCATCTGTTTGTCCGCATGGGCCGAAAGATCCTTCCGCTTCTGCGCGAGGTGAGAACCCGATTTGTCACAGCTGCGGATCTCGCAAAGGTCCCTGACGAAAGGACCTGCCGCGAACGGATTTTCCCTTCAAAAGGATGGAGCAAGGCTTTTCCGGCTGAAGCCGCAGCTTACTTGACGTCGGCCGGCATCGAAAAAGAGTTGCGAAAGCTGAAGAAGAAAAAGAAACAGTTCGCCAGACAGGCGGCAGCTGAAAATCTTTCCATGCGCGAGGTTTATGCTGCTGCCTTGCGCTGCAGCGATCTCTTTCTGGCGTCGGGCGGGGCTTACAACTGGTTCTATTCCTCGATGGACGTTGTGACGCGGATCGGCTCCCTGTTGTTTGTGCATGCCGGAATCGATGACGCGATGTGCACCTTGCTTTCCGAAGACGGTGCCGATGCGGTGAACAGCCGTTACAGACGGGAAGCGGAAAAGGACCCCTTTGCGTTTTACACCGGTCCCGTCGCAAACCTCGTGCGCACAAAATACCGGCCTGCGGACCTGTGTCTCACAGAGGACGGGGTATGTCGTCTGCATCAAAACGGCATCAAGATGATTGTCCAGGGTCACGTAAACAATCATCGCGGCCAACGGATCCTCTCCAAGAATGGACTGTTGCATCTTGAAGGTGATGTCACTTTGGACCGAACATCACGACTGTTGGAAGGACTACCTGGTATCGGCGCTGGTGCCACAATGATTTTTCCTTCCGGAGATGTTGTAGGCTTGAGTTCAGACTATCCAAAGGCCAAACATTTCAAGCCTGAACAACATTTTTGAGAGGGGCACAATGCATAACGGTGACGGCAGCTTTCGCCATGAATCGATTCAGAGTCGCAAGTCGATCAAGGCATTGCTGGAAGCGGTAACCAAGGGAATCGGCAAAGGCGAATTGACCTTGGGTGACGGTGAAGACGAACTGGTGATGGAACCAGGCGGATTGATCACGCTCCGTGTCCGGGCCGACCGATCCAACGGTTCCAACCGCATCGACTTGCGAATGACCTGGACCGAAACAGCAGAAACGCCGGCGAAGAAAGGCGATCTGAAGGTGCGTTGACCTTCGCGCTTGTCAGGAAAGCCGGCTCCCGGCCCGATGTTTGTCTCGCCAGCAAATTACCCGGCGCGACGAACGTCACCCTTGTCACCACCTTCAACAAGATTTGTCGACCGGCAGACAGCGGAAACTCACGCGATTTTGAGAGGCCCCGAAATGCAATCGGACACGGCAATTGTTGTCTTGATCGGGGTGATTTCGGCAGAAAACGGGCTTTTTCCGGCCCTTATAGTCCCATCCTCAGGTTAGTTCACCAGATGCATCAACGCTGGACCAGTGCCAATTTCCCCCTTGCAACATATGACCAGGGTAATAATCTATTAACCATTGCAGTCTTTTGTACAACTTCCACGAAATGATATTCGGGTTAGGACGTTAGATGATGCTGCTCGTGTTCGGCCTCGGCATTGGTATTTATCTTTTGATCGCTTTGGCTTTTTTCACGTTAAGTGCAATGGAACTGATCGAAACCGGCCAAGGCAAACTCAGTTCGTTGCTGATTGCTTTTCTGACGGCGGTTCTTTGGCCAGTCACGCTGGTTTCCGTATCTCTGGTACTCTGCGTCTCAAAGCTCGGTGACGCAATGGTTGGCAAGAAACGTTCCTTGCAGACCCGTGTTCCGTGAAAATCTGACGTTTTCCACTTGCCCGTGGTGAAGATCAACCGGAAGCCGCCGCTGCCTGTTCAGCCAGGAACCGGCAACGCCCCCTAGTCTCTTCAAAGCGCTTCTATTTGACTGGATCTGGTTTGATCGCGATCCGGCACATCAACCTGAGCTGACCGGCCTCGAATTGTCGGCGCTGAAGCAGACGATCAGGCCAGCGATTCCAAGTATCTACCATACTGGGTTTTGCCAAAGATCTTTGCGTGTTCAAGCAATTGGGCCCTGTCGATCCACCCATTGTTGAAAGCGATCTCTTCCGGGCAACCTGACTGCATTCCCTGGCGTACGGAAAGAGTTCGGACAAAGTTGCCCGCATCGAGAAGGGATTCGTGTGTTCCGGTATCCAGCCAGGCAAACCCACGCCCCAGACGTTCCACGTTCAGCGTGCCTTCGTGTAGATAACTTTCCAGGAGCGTCACGATTTCAAGTTCACCGCGCGCAGACGGCTTCACTTCCCTCGCACGCCGCGGAGCGTCGCCATCAAGGAAATAAAGCCCGGTGACCGCATAGTTAGACGGTGGGACTTCCGGTTTTTCGATGATTTCCTCGGCCAGCCCGTCCTGGTCGAATTTCACGACACCATATCGCTCGGGATCGGAAACGTGGTAACCGAAGACCGTACCGCCCGTCTGGCGTTGGTCCGCTGAAGCCAGCACTTCCGGCAAGCCGTGACCAAAGAATATGTTGTCTCCCAACACCATTGTCGACGGTGCGCCATCCAGAAAGTCTTCGGCCAGGATATATGCCTGCGCCAACCCATCCGGGGACGGTTGCTCGACATATTCGATGCGCATGCCCCACTGGCTGCCATCACCCAGTAATCGCTTGAATTGCGGCTGATCAGCAGGTGTCGTGATGATTACAATTTCCCGTATTCCAGTCAGCATCAGAACGGAAAGCGGATAATAGATCATCGGCTTGTCATAGATCGGCATCAACTGCTTGGACACAGCCATTGTAAGGGGAAACAATCTGGTGCCGGAGCCCCCGGCGAGAATGATACCTTTGCGCTCAGTCATGAAATTGCGTCCAGTTTAAGCAAAGTGTTGGTTACGGCGGTCTTCCAATCAGGACGTTCAAGACCAAAAACGGATAGAGAACTGCAATCCAGCCTGGAATTCGCCGGACGAGCAGCGGGCGTTGGGTACTCAGAAGTCGGAATGTCCTCAACCACGACGCCTCGTTCGGCTTGCCTGAAAATTTCACGGGCAAAATCAGCCCAGCTCACATCCGGAGCGCCCGAAATGTGATAAACGCCGGATTTCGTCGGATCGTTCTGAAGTGTCTGCACGATTTTCACACAGGCTTCGGCAATTGCCCTGGCCGGTGTCGGTCCTCCGACCTGATCTCCCACGATCTTCAATTGGTCGCGCGTTTCGGAAAGCCGCAGCATTGTTTTCAGAAAATTTGCGCCATGGTCGGAAAACACCCAGCTTGTCCGCAAGATGGCAAATGTCGCCCCTGTGCCGCAGATCGCTTGTTCGCCGGCCAGTTTGCTCCGCCCGTAGGCGCTCAGGGGGTCGGGAGCAGCCTCCGGCAAGAATGCCCTTTCTCCCTGGCCGTCAAACACATAGTCCGTAGAGATATGGACCAGGGGCACCTCTAGCCTGCAGGCAGCTTTGGCCATCTCCGCCGGCGCTTCCGCATTGATCCTGAGGGCGTTCTCTTCCTCCTGCTCGGCCTTGTCGACTGCAGTATAGGCAGCGGCGTTTATGATGCCTTCCGGACGCAGTGCCTCGATTTTCGCGCACAGGTCGGTTTCCGTCAGAAGATCGACCTCGCCACGCCCCCAGAAAACGGCGTCCGGCAACAGAGACTTCAGTTCGCTGGCGACTTGCCCGGAAGACCCGAAAACAAGAATCATTGCGCAGCATCCACCTTGGTACCGAGACGTTCTCCGACGCCGCTGCGTGACTGCAATTTGCGCCACCAAGGCTCATTGTCCAGATACCACTGAACCGTGCGCTTCAGACCTTCCTCGACACTGACACTCGGGCGCCAGCCAAGCTCTTCTCGAACCCGCGCCGGATCGATCGAGTAACGCTGATCGTGGCCCGGCCGATCTTCCACGAAAGTGATCTGATCGGCATAAGATCCCGCAGTTTTCGGGCGTTTCTCGTCTAGGATCGCACAGATCGAATTTACCAGATCGATGTTACGTCTCTCGTTCTCACCGCCAATATTGTAGCAACGACCGTTTTGTCCTTTGCTGAGAACAAGCAACAGGGCGTCAGCATGGTCTTCGACATATAGCCAGTCCCGAACGTTCTCGCCATTCCCATAAACGGGAATGCTTTTGCCAGCCAATGCATTCAAAATGACAACGGGAATAAGCTTCTCGGGGAAGTGATACGGACCATAGTTGTTTGAGCAATTGGTGAGAACTATGGGCAAGCCATATGTCTCGTGCCATGCACGGACCAAGTGGTCAGAAGCTGCTTTTGAAGCAGAGTAAGGACTGCGCGGATCGTATGGGGTGTTCTCGGTGAAATAGCCTGTCTCTCCCAGAGAGCCGAAGACTTCATCAGTCGAAACATGATGGAATTTGAACGTCTCGGGCTTCCCGCGTTGTTCCCAATAGTGTCGCGCCACTTCCAGCAAATTGAAGGTGCCGCCGATATTCGTATCGATAAAATCCGACGGGCCATCAATGGAACGATCAACGTGGCTTTCCGCCGCGAGATGCATCACGGCGTCCGGCTGGTGCGCTTCGAAAATGCGCATCAAGGCTTCCTTGTCCCGAATATCGGCTTGTTCGAAAGCGTAGCGAGGGTCTCCGCTGACCGTTGCTACATTGTCAAGGCAAGCCGCATAGGTCAGCGCATCAACATTCACGACGCTCAGTCCGCGCCGGATCGCCGTTCTGATCACGGCTGATCCAATGAAACCTGCGCCTCCAGTAACAAGAATTTTCATGAAATCCCTCAGATCGAAAAAGGTGTCTTAAAATCTGCGAGCGCTGGTGCCACGGCGTCTTTTTCAGACAAGACCGGGTCTGCAATAGATAGTGGCCACTCGATCCCGCAACTGTCCCAACGAACGGCTCCGTCACATTCCGGAGCGTAAAAGTCGGTGCACTTGTAGATAATTTCACTGTTTTCTTCCAGGGTCATGAACCCATGGAGAAAGCCTTCCGGCACAAACAATTGTCTTCCATTGTCAAAGCTGAGCTCAACTCCAAACCAGTTTCCGTAAGTGGATGAGCCTTTCCTTATGTCGACAGCGACATCAAATATTCGACCGTGACCGCACCGCACGAGCTTGGCTTGAGCATGAGGCGGAGCTTGAAAGTGCAGCCCTCTGACTGTGCCCTTCGTGGCGCTCAACGAATGATTGTCCTGAACAAATTCTGCTTCGATACCATGCTTGGCGAATGTGCGTTTGTTCCAGCTTTCGGAAAAGAAGCCTCGCTGATCCCCAAACCTCTTGGGCTGGATCAATAAAACGCCCGGCAAAGCAGTTTCTTCGACAATCATTTGTTCTCCATCCAAGCAACAATGCCGGTCAAATATGAATCTTCGACAATTGGCAAACGTAATCTGTTCTGCTTCAACGCAACGATCTCAACGACCTGCCACCGGTGCCCAATCCTGACAGCGTGATCGCGTCTTCCCGCTCCGCTCCGCGCCGCTCGATCAGTCGCGTCAATACGCTCCCCAGCTTTGCCATTCAAATAGCAACAAGTTGATGTTGATGTAAGCAGAAGCAGAATTGATAACTGGAAAAACTGGCAGATTGGTAAACTCGGTAACTGCCGGGCATCCGTCCAGGCTGGCCACCCAAAATCACACTGTTCCGTATTCGCGATCGATTATTCCCCCGAATCGAACACCTTGTTCGCCACTCGATGATTGCCCTGCACTTTTTCGCAGGGCATCGAAAGGATCAAATACACCTATCAAGACACACCTCTCGCCAAGTTAAACTCAAGAAAAATGCAAAAATATATTTGCTGCTCACCTAATAAATCCGCCTCCTCAAATCACTTACTGCATTAATAATCCAAATTTAAGTCAAAATTTAACAATGAAATGCTCACGAAACCTCCCTTAATTATGTTTAAAAATGTATTAAAAATGGATTTTTCGGTAAACGACTGAATTTCTTATGGAACAAATTCCAACAAGCTACTTGGGAAAATTTACACCTCGAAAAACACCATTGAAAAATTAAACAATCATGACCCAGTCTTCTCCTCGCAACAACGTAAGTTTTGGCCAAACTCATCATCATCGGCAATTTCGTTCGGTAAATCATCAATATTATTTAGAATATTTCTTCTAGAAATAAAAAAATACCAAATAGATACACAATCTATATTTTTGTTCACATAAATGAAACAAACAAACAAGCCGATTTTCCAGCATTTCAACTAGCGAAAAATTTGAAGTTGCATTAACCTTATTTATCGTTTAACGTCCCATTAACTAAATTTATGAAGATAGAAAATTTTGTTAGTGACCTAAATGCAAACAACAACTCACTGACCCAAAAAACTTGAACTTGACGTTTTTAAGTAAGTTTTCAAAGAGTTTCAGAAATGAGCGATGAAGTTTATAGCTTAGATAATGCTGAGTTGCGGAACTCAGCACGATACTCAAGCAACTCAACAGTTTTAAACGTTGCCAAAAGAGCTTTCGATCTTCTTGGCGCGACACTTGGAATAATTCTTCTTTCACCGTTACTTCTGTGCCTTGCGATTGCGATCAAGGCAACAAGTAAAGGACCAATCCTGTTCAAGCAAAAGCGGTATGGGTTGAACAATATTATGTTCACAACCTACAAATTCCGCTCGATGTACCTGGACCGGTGCGATCAAACAGGTGTGCAGCAGACAGTCAAAGATGACCCGCGTATTACACGCGTTGGCAATTTTCTACGCCGCAGCAACTTTGATGAATTGCCTCAGTTGATCAACGTCCTGAAAGGCGAGATGTCAATTGTCGGACCTCGTCCTCATGTCCCCGGAATGCTGGCAAACGGGGTACCATACGAAGATTTTGACCCTCGCTACCTAAGCAGGCACCAGGTAAAGCCGGGCATTACCGGCCTGGCACAGGTCAACGGTTTTCGCGGTGAAACCAAGAATGCCTACGCTGCTTCCATGCGACTGCATTTCGATTTGGAATACATTCGCACACGTTCCATGACGCTTGACCTGAAGATCATAGTGAACACGATCATCAAGGAATTTTTCAAAGGCAACGGGTACTGATCGTGGAATTCAACTGCTTGGATTGAGTGCTGCCGGGTTTGTGCCGATCTATTCCCGGCAGTCTTGTCACACAGGAAGCCCGGAGTGGACACTACCTGACATGTACAAACACCTGCGAAGGCCAGGCTGTTTCGCCAAACCACAGAGCCCCTACCGGCAATTCTTCGGATGACAGGATTACCAGCAGCAAAACGGAAACAATCGCGACCAGTTGGCACTGGTCACACCTATTGAGGCTGGACAAGAGTACTTGTCCCGAAAAATGTATGCCGGAATGGCTTCGCTGCCTCATTTTGCCCTCGCCAATACGTCACAAGAGACCCTCTGCCCGTCTCGCGCGCGACCACGGGAAAACAGAAGGTGTCATGGAATGCTTTTCGTTGGACTTGCCTTTGGAGCCGGTTTCCTTTTGGCGACTGACTTCGCCGCCGCTACAACGCCAATCCCACCCAAACGTGAGACGCCACAGCAACAGGTAGAAGCGTCTGCCCCTCTCCTCCCCGAGAACACACGATTGTTGTCAGTGGGACTTGAGGCCGTGGACGGCAAGAACTTCACAAAGTCGTTAAAGATCCGAGAGCAACTGACACCGGGTTCTGTTGAACACAAGGCCTTGACCTGGGCAATCGCATCAGAGAGCGCACCGGCTGTTTCCAGTTTCGAACTGGCTGAGTTCATAAGCGAACTCGACGGCTGGCCCATGCAGGCCCGTATGCGAACGAATTATGAGCGCGCCTTTCTCAACGATCGCCCGACGGCCAAGGCAGTTATTGCCGAATTTGAAAAGAACAAGCCGGTAAGCAATTACGCGGTGGTATCTCTGGCACGGGCCTATCTTCAGGCAGATCAATCTGAAAAGGCGGAAAGCCTCATTCGCACCTGGTGGCCGGAAGCAAGGCTGAGCTCCAAGCAGCAGGCCCGGTACGCCGAAAAATTCAAGTCCGTTCTTGAAGCATCAGACCATAAATTGCGCATGGACACGCTGCTCTATGAAGGCAAGACCAGACTTGCGCTCCGGATGTCCGCCCTGGCCAAGGCCGAGAGCCTTGCCAAAGGCCGTGCCGCTGTCGTCAACAAGCGTTCGGATGCTGCGCGATCGCTCGGCAAGGTACATGAAAGCTGGACAGACGATCCCGGTTTTCAGTTCAGCAAGATCCTGCATGCACGGCGAAAGGGCCAATACGAAACCGCAGCAACGCTGCTGCGCAAAACCCCGTATGACCCGGACGTTCTGGTCAACCCGGACAAGTGGTGGGTGGAACGCCGGATCGTGTCACGTGAAATGCTGGAACGCGGCAAGGCCATACAAGCCTATGTTCTGGCTGCGGCCCATAGCGCAACCGGCCATATCGCCGTTGCCGACGCGGAGTTTCATGCTGGCTGGTTTGCCCTGCGGTTCCTTGAAAAGCCCGAGGCCGCAGAAGAACACTTCGCTGCCGTCAAGGAAATCACCACCACCCCAATCAGTCAGTCCAGAGCTCTCTACTGGCTTGGCCGGGCGGCGGAAGCGGATGAACGTCCTGAAGATGCCGCCAGATATTTTGAGCAGGCCGCTGAATATCCCGGAACCTTTTATGGTCAACTGGCACATGAACGCCTGGGGCGTCCCGAATTGGAGTTGCGGAAGGTCTCCATTTCCCACCAAGACCGCAAGGCCTTCAGTTCCAACATACTCGCCAGGGCGATAACCGAGTTTGAAAACATTGGTGATCAGAAGCGGGCAGCAAGGCTGTACCGCCATCTGGCAAAAACACTTACCGATCCGGCTCATCTCCGGCTGCTCGCTTTGCGGCTTGAGCTGCAAGACAAGCACAACTCGGTCCTGATGGTCGGCAAGTCGGCATTCAATCGAGGTATCCAGATTGAAAAACTTGCGTTCCCGACAGGAGCCATCCCGCAGGAAATGGTACAGTCTACCCCCGATCTGGCGATGATGTACGCCATAGCCAGACAGGAAAGTGCCTTCAGGGTAGACGCAATTTCACCGGTCGGGGCCATGGGTCTGCTGCAGGTCATGCCGAAAACAGCCCGGGCGATGGCCAAGGAACTCGAGTTGCCATATAGCAAGAACGCGCTTCTGCGCGATCCCGGGCTGAATGCAGCAATTGGAGCGGCCTATTTTCATGAGCAACTGGACCATTGGAACGGTTCCTACGTGTTGACGCTGGCGGCCTACAACGCAGGCCCCGGCCGCGTTCAAGACTGGCTCAAACGGTTCGGCGACCCGCGCGGGAAGAGTACGGACGAAATTGTCGACTGGATCGAGAGCATCCCGTTTCCGGAAACCCGGAACTATGTCATGCGGGTCATGGAAGGCTATCAGGTTTACAAAACCCGACTTTCTCAGCAACCGCTGCAACTTGAAGAAGACCTGGCTGCAGGCAGCTGAGAACATTCCCGGGCAGACCAGGTTGACCTCGGTGAATCACCTTTCCGCTGCTTGAAGATCAGGACAGCTGCGTTCGATCAGATATGTGTCCTCTTGAAGCTCGCAGGTGTTGTCCCTGTCCACCGCTTGAACGCGACGGAGAAGGCTGCCTGGTCGGCAAAATCAAGAAGAAAGGCGACCTGCGCAATACTGTCCTCTCCCAGAAGCATGCGTTTGGCCATGTCGCATCGGGCAGTGTCGGCAAGCAGTTTGTAACTGGTTCCTTCATCGGAGAGACGACGGGTAAGCGTACGCCGTGTCATGCAGAGCTCTGCTGCCACTTCGTCACCACTTGGCAGGTGCCCCGGTAATCGCGAAAAGACCAGCTTGGCAACTTTCTCCGATACGCCGTTCATATTCTGCGGCATCTGCCGAAGACGCTCCTCCCCGTGTTCAAGAAGGTGGTCAAGCAATGCCGGGTCAGCCGTCGGGATTGGATAGGCCAATCCGTTTGGGGGCAATTGCAGACCATTGAATGATTGCCCGGCTTCGATTTCACATCCGGCAATCTGGGACAGTTGCTCGCAATGCTCATGATCGCCGCACTTCAGGAGCAGGGACAGCTCACCGAAATCCGGTCCCGCGATCTGCCTGGTTCTCTTGTACATTCCGAACATCAGGAATTCAGTATGTCTGGGGAATTCCTTTGCTCCCAGCATGCCACTGTCGAGGACGACGATAGGCCCCTTGGCACCTTCCTTTGCCGCAAACTTCATGTGCGGGTCTTCCAGCGCGTAGTACCTTTGCGCAAGCTGGAGAACCTGACCCAGAGTCCTGCTTGCACGGGCCAGATAAGCCAGAAGCGTTTTTGATCCTTGCGTCGATAGCCCGGCACGCGCGGCAAATGTCTTGTCGGACAGAGCCTGGCAAGCCATCTCCACGACCCTCGCCTCATCAATCAGCTTGATTCTGCTGTCCATCGTCGTGAGGACGTCCGGATCGATCCCCACTTCCCCGAGGACATCGGCGAACGGCACCGTGACTGCCGGTTCGCTCTCATACACCCGCGCAAGATGCTTTAGCCTGTAGGCGCTGATCCGCGGCACGCTGCTGCTCCTCATTCCTGGCCTGGCATCAGTTTCAGCTCAATCGCCGGTCAATATTGCCCGATTGTCCAGAACAAAAAAACACGTGGCCAGAAGCCTAAAGAACGACCTCTGCTTTTTTCTTAATTCTGCAGCATCAGCAAACGGTGCTGCCGGGGAGGCAGCCAAAACCCAGAAAGCAAAGGATAATCGCTGTGAAATCGATCGTTTTGCCGGTCCTGCTGCTGGTCGGCACCATGACAACCAAAGCTGCCGCGAGCAGCGGAAACCCGCGATGGTGGGTCCAGCCCGGACAGGATGACTTTTATTCCCATGTCGGATTGGTCGTCTTCTTCCTGGCCATTTACCTGATCATGCATCTCTATGCACGCTTCGACCACTATGCGGAGCGCCTGGCCAAGGGAACACCGCTGCGCACCACCGTGCCCGTGATGCTCACCGTCGCCCTTGCATACGAGATCATGCCGGCACTCGCTCACTTCAGCATTCTCCTGCCGGCAGCTCTGATTGCCACTGCCATCGCACGAGACTTCATGCTCTGGTGGCGCCCCGGACACGAGGAGCTGGCCAAATGATCGAGATTCTCGTCACTTCGTTTCCATTCGTGTTCAGGGTGATCTACCTGAAATGGCGAGGCATGCCTGTCACGCTCTACAGTGTCCACACGGCATTGTTCATGTGGTTCATTCTTGCGCTGATCGTGTTCTTCGCAGTCTTTTACTACTACCCCAAGTCCCATACCGGACTGGTCCCGTTCCGAACTGTCCCGGTGGTTGCCGAAAACGGCGGCACTGTCACCGAGGTTTTCGTCAAGGGTGGTGATCACGTAAAGGTTGGAGATCCGCTCTTTGCCGTTGAAAACTCGACTGAGCTTGCAAAGGTCGAGTATGCCGAGCGCAAGGTAGGCGAGATAGATGCTGCAATCGATGCAGCTCTTCTGGAAGTCGACACTGCCGAGGCCGCGCTGGATGCTGCCGAAGCTTCCCTGAAACAGGCTGAGACCACCCTTGAGGATCATCGCGAATTGCAGGCACGTGGCTCAGCGGCGTTCCAGCCGAGCCAACTGGAGCGCGCTATCTCGCAGCGAGACACCCGGTCAGCGGAGGTTGAGGCTTCAAAGAGCCAACTGGCAGCGGCAAAGGTTCAGGCGGCTGCTGTTCTTCCCGCACAGCTTGAAAGTGCCAGGACATCTCTGAAGCAGGCTGAAATCGAACTTGAAAAGACACGCGTTCACAGCTTTGTCGACGGGACGGTTGAGCAGGTTACCTTGAGCATCGGGTCACGAGCTGCCCAGGCCGCGATGAGCCCGGCGATGGTGATCATCCCAGACCGGAGCACAAGGGAAAGTTCCCGGATCGTAGCTGGATTTTCGCAGGTGTCCCGCACCGAGCTCTACGAAGGCATGGCCGCTGAAATTGCTTGCGAAAGCAACTTCAACATCGGTATGCGCAACACAGTGCTGCCTGCTCGGATCACAAGAATCCAGAAGCCCATTTCTTCCGGTCAGATGGCCCCGAGCGGGCGTCTCATGGAACCGTCGGAACGCGTCAAACGCGGACAGATCGTAGCCCATCTCGATCTTGTCCACCCTGAACACGCAGAACTTCTGGTTCCCGGCAGCGGCTGCATCGTCCAGGCCTATACCACGGGGCTCAAGGGTTCGATGGAAGGCACAATGACCTCCCATGTCATCGAGGCGATGGGAATTATCAAGGCCGTCGGCCTGCGCATCAAAGCCTGGCTGGGATTGGCATCAGGCATCGGCCTGACAGGCAGCAGCCACTGATCCCGACGAGCATCTCACAAAACCGAACGTCAAACCGGAAACAGAATTCTTCCGAGCCTTGGGCCTGGCACGCAGTTGAAATCCAAGCCAGGTGCCGAAAGCCCCGGAAGCTGACCCGAAGAGACTGGAAAACACCAGCTCTTCAACTTCAACCGACCGCAGTCTCAACAACAGCTCTCAGGCTGCGGTCCTTTACTGAAAAGGAAAAGTACAATGAAAGCCAAGATCCTCACCATCGCCGCAGTCGCATTCTCCATCGGATATGCAGGCGAAATTGACTTCAACTCCGCCGAAAACGGTTCTCCCCTTTCTCTTTCCATGGGCAAGGCAGAGGCACAAACCGCCTCCCAGAACACGGCGCGGCGAACCGCTCGCAGAACCTCTCGCCGCGTCAACCGCCGGCAGTCCATTTCAGGCTGCACACCTTACAACGCCTATTACAATTGCGGTGGCGTCTACTATCAGGCCGTCGTTGAAAACGGAACAACCGTCTACGTCGTCGTCAATCCTTGACCCCGGCCGCTCCAGCCTCTTGTCACATCTGTGACAGGAGGCTGGCCGAGCCTGTTCATGACCTGGCGCGGCTCAGACCGGACTGGTGCTGCTGCGAAGGGTCAACGCCATAGTAAAGGCCGACGACATGTTCCGCTTCGGCAAAGAACAGCCAGCGGGAAGCAAAAGTCCCCACCATATAGAACAGGATTGCGATACCCGTCGTCGCTACATTGACCGGGAACAGTGCAAGGATCGCAAAGGGCAACAACACCATCCCGGCAAAGGCGATCAACCGAAGTTTCTGAGCGTGTTTCCGCCCGACAACATGCACCATCTCCTTCATGAGATAGTTGGTTCCCGTATGCGGCGGCTCGAACAGGCGAACAGCTCCCTTGTCGCCCAGTCCTGTCGCACTTCCGATCGAATGTCCGCGCTCCTCAAACCGCCGATCCCCCAAAATCCATGCGAAAAGCTGTGCAACTCCGGCACAGACAAGCAGAAGCAATGCAGCCGGCACCTGTTGCGCCAGAATGGCGCCTCCAGCAAGAGAAAGCGTCAGGAAGTGAACCGGTGTTATCCAGTGGTTCCACCTGGGAACCGTCTTCAGCTGCGTGTAGATCATGGCAGTGGCAAGCACAGTCGCCACTGATAACGCTGCGCCGAGCCACCCGAAAATCTTCGGTGAAAAGCCGAGGAACACGGCACAAAAACCAAAGACAGCCATAGCGACAAGCGCTGCTGTAGACAGCCAGGCTTCACGTGAGAGCCAGCTGGTTTTCCATTGCGTGAATGCCTTCAGGGCCCGTTGAGGATTGCCGAGGTGAAACGTCGATGCCACGAGCCCTGCGATTGCCAGTGCGAAGGCAAGAGCAAAATAGAAGAACGCCGACCAGCCTGACACTTGCGGGAAACCGAGTCCGAGGAATGCCAACAAGCCAAAACCGAGACCCGACAGGACGGTAAAAATGATAACGGAAGGTGCCGGATGCATCAGAGCGCCTCCAGTGCTTTGTCCAGCCAACCGAGAAAGCCCTTGGGCTCCTCTGCGACAGGTTTCAGGAGAGGTGAAAGCACATCCGTGTCAATGAGCTGATCCTTCGGCCTCGGCGGCAAGTATTTGTTGGTCGGTTTTGTGCCCTGCTCCGGCATCAGGTCGAAGCCGCCGCGCTCGGCAACCAGTCTTGAAACATTGCTGGCAGGATCCGCCAGGTCACCGAAATGCCGGGCTCCTGCCGGACAGGTTCGAACACAGGCAGGAACGCGATCTTCCTCCGGCAAGTTTTCATTGTAAATCCTGTCGACGCAAAGCGTACATTTCTTCATGACGCCTGCGGCTAGGTCCAGCTCGCGCGCGCCGTAGGGACAAGACCAGGCGCACAGGCCGCATCCGATACAGGCATCTTCTTCAACCAGAACAATGCCGTCTTCCTGTCTTTTGTAACTCGCTCCCGTCGGGCACACGGTGACGCAAGGCGCATCGTCGCAATGAAGGCAGGATTTCGGGAAGTGAACGGTCTGACTGCATCCGCCGTTTTGAGGCTCGACCTCATAGGCGTGCACCCTGTTCAGAAACGTGCCGACCGGATTGCTTCCGTAGGCATTGGTGTCGCTCAGAGGTTCGCCGTAGTTCTCCGTGTTCCAGCCCTTGCAGGCGGTCACACAGGCATGACACCCGACGCAGGTGTCCAGGTCGATGACAAGACCTAGCTTCTTTTCGGTTGTTTGCGGCAGCTGGGTCATTTGCTCACCTTCTGACGAACCACGTTCGGTCCCTTTCCGACCGGTGACACCTGAGCGTTGAACACGGGCTGGCTTTCCTCCGGAGGCTCAGCCTTTTCAATCCTCACGCGAAGATCAAACCAGGCGGCCTGCCCGGTAACCGGATCGGAATTCGCCCACCTCAGACCATCGCCCTTGGAAGGCAACAACTCGTGGATCAGGTGGTTCAACAGGAACCCCTTGGTCGCTTCGGGCGCATCTTCATCAAGCGCCCAGGCCCCTTTACGCTTGCCGATGGCATTCCAGGTCCAGACCGTGTTGTCATTCAGCCCGGCCATGTGAGCAACCGGCACGATGATTTCACCATGAACCGATGTGACCCTCGCCCAATCGCCGTCTTCAAACCCGTTTTCCGTCCAGATCTTCGTCGGAACATAGAGCGGATTATGACCATGGATTTGCCGTAACCAGGCATTCTGACTGCCCCAGGAGTGATACATGGCCATGGGGCGCTGTGTCAGGGCATGGACCGGATAGGCTTCGTGATCCACCAGGCTCTCTTCAAGGCCTGGATACCAGACCGGCAACGGGTCGAGACACTCGATAATCTGCTGCCGCAGATGATCGGGCGGTTGCCGCTCTCCATGACCTTCAGCGGCCAGCTGAAAGCGCCGCAGAGGCTCGGAATAAAGCTGAAAGAGATACGGCTGCGGCTTGTCGTAGAACCCGAGACCGACGGCCCAATCCTGATAAGCATTGTTCCACGGCTTGTAGAACGCCGCCTCGTCCGGAACGTGTTCCACGAAGAAACTGCCGTTCTCAATGTATTTCTTCAACTGGTCGGGGTTGACGTCGCCCCGGCCGGTTTTGGTTCCATCGCCGCGGAAGCCGGCAAGCGGTCCAATGCCGGGTCGGCGCTGGTGATTGACCATATAGTCGGCATAGTCTTCGTAAAGCGGCTCTCCGCTGTCATCGACAAAGCCGGGCAGCCCCAGTCTGGAGCCGAGATCAATCAGGACAGACTGGAAACCACGAACGTCCCTGTCAGGCTCGATCACCGGCCAGCGGATCGCATCTGCCGCAGCTTCCGCTTCGCAGATCGGCCGATCCAGCAACGAAATACAGTCATGGCGTTCCAGATAGGTCGCATCCGGCAGGATAAGGTCCGCATAAGCCACCATCTCGGAGGAGTATGCATCGGAATAGATGATGCGCGGGATGACATAGTCCCCGTTCTCGTCCTTGTCCGTCAGCATGTCCATGACACCGCGCGTGTTCATGGACGAGTTCCAGGCCATATTGGCCATATAAAGGAACAGGGTGTCGATCTTGTAGGGATCACCGGCATGGGCATTGGAAATGACCATGTGCATCAACCCATGGGCCGAAAGCGGATTTTCCCAGGTAAAAGCCTTGTCGATCCGCGCTGGTGTTCCGTCTTCCTTCAGCGCCAGATCTGCCGGGCTGCGTACGAACCCCAGGTGCGGCCCGTCGAGCGGGCAATCGGGCTTGGAGTGACAGTGGGGCGTCGGGTGCGCTTCAACCGGCTTCGGATAAGGCGGCTTGAAGCGGAAACCGCCTGGAACCTCGACCGTGCCGAGAAGGATCTGAAGGACATGCAGCGCACGACAGGTCTGAAAGCCGTTGGAGTGCGCAGAGATCCCCCGCATCGCGTGAAAACTGACCGGTCTGCCGGTCATTTTTTCATGCCGTTCTCCGCGGAAATCCGTCCAGGGCTGGTCAAGTTCGAAAGCCTCTTCGAAGGCGACACGAGCAAGCTCTGCGGCAATGGCCTTGATGCGACCCGGCTTGATGCCGCATTTTTCCGAAACGGCTTCCGGACTGTATTCGTCCGAGAGAAAACGCTCGGCAAGATGCTGGAAGACGGTCCGATGTGTCACCCCATCGATCTCAACACTCGCCGCCAGATCTGGTTTCACACCAGCTTCATCAAACGTCTTGAGTGTTCCTGAGTGACGATCCTTCACAAGCGGCTTGCCGTCGTCATTGCGCAGCAGAAGCCCCTCTTCCGGCGACCCTTTTGTTTCGTTCAAAAGGCATGGCGCATTGGTGAACCTGGCAAGATACTGCAGATCGATCTTGCCGGCCTTGAGCAGCAGATGAATGAGCGCGGAAATAAACAACCCGTCGGTTCCGGGCGTGATGCCGACCCATTCGTCGGCGATCGCGTTGTAGCCCGAGCGGATCGGGTTGACGCCGATGACCTTGCCACCGCGGGACTTCAGCTTGCCAAGCCCCATCTTGATCGGGTTGGAGTCGTGGTCTTCCGCAACACCAAAAATCATGAACAGCTTGGTGCGGTCCCAATCCGGCTGACCGAATTCCCAGAAAGCGCCTCCCATCGTGTAGATGCCGGCAGTCGCCATGTTCACCGAACAGAAGCCACCATGGGCGGCATAGTTCGGGGTACCGAAATTCTGGGCCCAGAAACTGGTGAAACTCTGCGACTGATCGCGTCCTGTAAAGAACGCCAGTTTTTCCGGTGCAGATTTGCGGATCGGTTCCAGCCAGGAAGTCGCAAGCTCCAGCGCTTCGTCCCAGGAGATTTCCTCAAACTCTCCCGAACCGCGCGGTCCCTTGCGCTTGAGTGGTGCCCGCAGCCTGGACGGCGCATTGACCTGCATGATGCCGGAAGAGCCCTTGGCACACAAAACACCCTTGTTGACGGGATGATCCCGGTTGCCCTCGATGTAGGCAACCTTGCCATCTTTCATATGCACGTTGATCCCGCAGCGGCAGGCGCACATGTAACAGGTCGTCTTGCGAACCTCGTCCGACACCTTTGGCGACGTATCAAGCATCCGGTCGACGCCAGCCATCAATGTCCCTCCATCAGAGACATGGCATTTCGTGCAATCATCTCTTCCTCCTCCGCTGGCACAATCCACGCTGTTACGCGTGACGCATCGCTGTGCAGCCCTGGTGAGCCAGCCTCGTTGGCCTTTGGGTCCACGTCAATGCCAAGCCAGTCCAATCCCTCAAGTATTCGCGCCCGCGTCTGCGCGTCGTTTTCGCCAATCCCGCCTGTAAACGCGATCGCATCCAATCCTCCCATGGCGGCGATCATCGAGCCTGCGTGGCGTATGGCCCAGTAACAGAAATGCTCGATAGCAAAGCGTGATTGGTCGGTTTCAAGCGATCTCAGCTTGCGCATGTCGGAATGTCCTCCGAGCGCAAGAAGACCGCTTTCCTTGTTGAGTATCTGCGACGTCCTCTCCGCACCGTGATCGGCTACCATCTTGAGCACAACATTGCCGTCAATCGAACCGCATCGGGTTCCCATCGTCAGGCCTTCAAGAGGCGAGTACCCCATAGTGGTGGCAACTGACTTGCCATGCTGAATGGCACACAGACTGGCACCATTTCCAAGATGCAGCGCCAGCACCCTGTCCGGGATGTTTTCACCAGAAATACCGGGAAGCTTGTGCACCAGGCTTTCATAGGAAATGCCATGGAACCCATACCGTTCCAGACCAGCCAGGGTCTCGGCTTCGGGAATGGCATACCGCCTTGCAACGGGTGGATTGTCAGCGTGAAATGCGGTGTCGAAACTCACACATTGCGGCAGGTCGGGCGCCACTTCGGCGACGGCACGGATGGCGGCAAGATTATGCGGATTGTGCAGCGGCGCCAATGGAACGCAGCGTTCAATTTCTTCAAGAACGTTCTCGGTCACCCTGCACGGTGCCTGGAGGTATCTGCCTCCATGCACCACTCTGTGCGCAGCTGCGGTGAGCCGGGAAAGGTCGATGCCCTTCCCTTCCAACGCCTTGAAGATCGCCTTCAGGGCCTGAACATGGTTGGAAAGCGGCATCTCGACACCGCTTCCATCCACAATCAGACTGGAAGCGCCGCCGATTTCGACGGCACTTCCTGAAGTTTTTTTCGACAAGTCTGCTGCGAACAGCGCGAATTTGATCGAGGACGATCCTGAATTCAGGACCAGTATTTCGTCCATAACGCTACGTGGCCGACTTCATATCAGGTCGCGGTTTGCGAACGCATATCGGACGCTGAGATTCCGGCAACTTCAACCGGCTTCTTCATTGCATCGCGACGGAACGGCTCACCGAGCTCCTGGTTGATCAGGGCTTCGATCAAGGTCGTCTTGCCTTCCTTCATCTGCCGCTCGATTGCCTTGTCCAGCTGCTCGGTCAGCTCGGTCATGGTGCGTGCCTGAACGCCTTCCAGACCACAGGCATTCGCGATGCCTGCGTAGCTGACCTGCTCGTCCAGTTCGGTGCCGACAAAATTATCGTCGTACCAAAGGGTCGAGTTCCGCTTCTCGGCACCCCACTGATAATTGCGGAAGACAACCATCGTGATCGCGGGCCACTCACTGCGACCGATGGCAGTCAGTTCGGTAACCGCGATGCCGAAAGCACCATCCCCGGCAAAGCCGACCACAGGTGTGTCAGGGCAGCCGATCTTGGCACCAACGATCGAAGGAAGGCCGTAACCGCACGGACCGAACAGTCCGGGTGCAAGATACTTACGTCCTTCTTCAAAGCTCGGATAGGCATTGCCGATCGCACAGTTGTTCCCGATGTCGGAACTGATGATGGCTTCTTTCGGCAGGGCTGCCTGAATGGCACGCCACGCCTTGCGGGGGCTCAGCCAGTCCGGCTTGGCCTCACGTGCACGCTCGTTCCATGTCGTACCCGGATCGTCGTCCTCGTGGTCCATGGAAGACAGTTGCTGCGCCCAGCGCGATTTGGTCTGCGCGATCGTGTGAACACGATCTTCCCGACCGTCGTTGCCCGCAGTCGGAGACAGTTTTTCAAGAATGGCTTCGGCAACCTTCTTCGCATCCCCAACGATGCCGACGGAAATCGTCTTGGTAAGACCGATACGGTTCGGATTGATATCAACCTGAATGATGCTGGCGTCCTTCGGCCAGTAATCAATACCGTAACCCGGCAGGGTGGAGAACGGGTTGAGACGGGTGCCGAGCGCGAGTACGACATCAGCCTTGGAGATCAGCTCCATGCCTGCCTTCGATCCGTTGTAGCCGAGCGGACCGGCAAACAGACGGTGCGAGCCCGGGAAAGCATCGTTGTGCTGATAGCCGCAGCAAACCGGTGCATCCAGACGTTCCGCAAGCGCCATCGACGCCGGGATTGCCCCACCGATGACCACACCGGCACCATTCAGGATCACCGGAAACTTGGCATTGCTCAGCAGTTCGGCAGCTTCGGCAATTGCCGTCTCGCCACCTTCCGGACGCTCGAATTCAACGATCGCCGGCAGCGCGATATCGATGACCTGAGTCCAGTAGTCACGCGGAACGTTGATCTGTGCCGGAGCGCTTGCGCGTTTCGCCTGCATGATCACGCGGTTCAGAACTTCAGCGATGCGTGTCGGATCGCGGACTTCTTCCTGGTAGGCCACCATGTCCTTGAAGAGGTCCATCTGCTCCACTTCCTGGAAGCCGCCCTGACCGATGGTCTTGTTGGCCGCCTGCGGTGTTACCAGCAGCAGCGGGGTGTGGTTCCAGTAGGCCGTTTTCACAGCGGTCACGAAGTTGGTGATGCCCGGACCGTTCTGGGCGATCATCATGCTCATCCGGCCGCTGGCGCGGGTGAAGCCGTCGGCCATCATGCCGCCTGAACACTCGTGTGCGCAGTCCCAGAAGGTGATACCGGCTTTTGGAAACAGATCCGAAATCGGCATGAATGCGGAACCGATGATTCCAAACGCATTGTCGATCCCGTGCGCCTGAAGCACTTTGACGAATGCTTCCTCGGTCGTCATTTTCATGTCGAATACTCCCGTGAATTCAATGAGGTCTGCACTGCTTATGCAGTTCTGGTTCTTGTGTTGGCACTAGTTTTAACTCTGTTTCCCTCATCTCTCTTAGGGCCAGATTGCCAGCCTGCATATAGCCAGAGGCGGATTGAACCAGCGCACGTGGCATCAAGTCTTTCATAAGCAAGGCAAGACAAACGACAACAACTGGACTGATGGAGAAACTGAAATTGAAAAAAGCGCGGAACAGGGCCGCTAAAGAGCAATCGAAAGAGGATCTTGCTCGGCCCTCGACAGACAGATACCGACGACACTACCGCATCTGTTTTCATTCGCTCGGTCCGCAAAACCAAAACGGACCAACCTCGCGCTCATACCGTTGAAAATGCGCCACATGTTTCAACGCCATGCCCGTAAGGCTGGCCCGTTCTGCTTGCAGTGCGCCCGACCGCCAAACCGTCCCGGAGGCCGGGCGCACTTCTGGTCAGACTTTTACCCGTTCGGATTTCGGATCGTAGAACGGTTTCAATGAAGCCTCGGCTTTTACCCGGACACCGGCGACTTCGATTTCATATGAGGAAGCCAGCAGTTGCTCCGCATTTTCCCCAGCACATGGCACGTAGCCCAGACCGATCGCTCCACCGAGTGAATGGCCGTAGTTTCCGCTGCTCAGGAATCCGACCACTTCACCGTCTCTGAGGATCGGTTCCGCGTGATAAAGCAACGGCTCAGGATCGTTCAGACGGAACTGAACCAGTCTCTTTTGCAGACCTTCCTCGCGCTTGCGCAGGACCGCGTCCTTGCCGATGAAATCGGGCTTGTCCCGCTTGACGGCGAAACCGAGTCCAGCCTCCAGCACATGGTCCTCGCAAGTGATGTCATGACCGAAGTGACGGAAGCCCTTTTCAATCCGGCACGAATCCATCATGTGCATGCCGCACAGCTTGGCATTCATCTCCTGTCCGGCGGCATGGAGCGTTTCGAAAACGTGGGCAGCCATATCGGAGGAGATGTAGATCTCCCAGCCAAGTTCCCCGACATAGGTCACCCGATGCGCACGAGCGAGCGCCATGCCGATTTCGATTTCCTGAGCAGTCCCGAAAGGATTGACGGCATTGGTGAAATCATTTGGCGACACCGCTTGCAGCAGCTTGCGCGAATTTGGGCCCATGACCGCCAGAACAGCCTCACCAGCGGTCACGTCGGTGATCACCACACGGAAGTCGCCTACATGGCGGCGCAACCAGGTTTCATCTGCCAGGCGCGTTGCGGCCGGGGTAACGACCAGATAGGCCGTTTCGGAAAGCCGGGTCACCGTCACATCCGCCTCGATGCCGCCGCTGTTGTTGAGCAACTGGGTGTAGACGATCTTGCCATTCGGAACCGAATAGTCACCGCCGGCGACATAGTTCAGAAAAGCTTCCGCGTCCGGGCCTTCAACCCGGATCTTGCCGAACGACGACATGTCGTAGATACCGACATTCTCCCGGACAGCCATGTGCTCGCGTGCCGCGTTATCGAACCAGTTCTGACGCTTCCAGGTATATTGGTACTCTCGCTCCTGACCTTCGTCTGCAAACCAGTTCGCACGTTCCCATCCCGCCAGCTCGCCAAACACCGCGCCCTGCGCCTTGAGGTGCTCATGGAAAGGCGTCCGGCGAACACCGCGTGCGGTCGCCTTTTGCCTGTAGGGGAAGTGATCGGCATAGAGCAGCCCAAGCGTTTCCTTGGAGCGTTCGAAGAGATAGTGCTTGTTGCCCTGGAAAGGCTGCATGCGCGAAATGTCGACATCACCGAGATCGAACGGCTTGGCTCCGGTATCCATCCATTCGGCCAGCGCCATGCCGGCACCACCCGCCGACTGGATTCCGATGGAATTGAATCCGGCCGCCACCCAGACGTTATCCATCTCCGGCGCAAGGCCGAGGTGGTAAGCATCGTCCGGCGTGAAGCTTTCCGGTCCATTGAAGAACGTATGGATGCCCGTCTCCGCCAGCAGGGGCATTCGGTTCACAGCCGCCTCGAGAATGGGTTCGAAGTGGTCGAAATCCTCCGGCAGCTGATCGAACTCGAAGTCGTCCGGTATACCCTTCATGCCCCAGGGCTTTGCGTTGGGCTCAAAGGCACCGAGCAGGATCTTGCCGGCATCTTCCTTGTAGTAGGCGCATTCATCCGGCACCCGGAGAACAGGCAGTTGCTTCAAGCCGGGGACATTCTCGGTGACGATATAGAAGTGTTCGCATGCATGAAGCGGAACGTTTACGCCCGCCATGTGGCCAAGCTCATGGCCCCACATGCCCCCGCAATTGACGATGTGATCGCATTCAATGACGCCGGTTCCTTCAGCGGACTCCCATTCGACACCGGTTACCCGGCGAGCGTTCTTTTGAAGACCGGTGACTTTCACGCGCTCCAGAACCTTGGCACCGCCCATACGGGCGCCCTTTGCCAGCGCAAGCGCAATATTGCCAGGATCACCCTGACCATCGCGGGGCAGATAGACACCGGCAACAACATCTTCGGTGTTCAGGTGCTCGTAGCGGGCCTTGACCTCATCAGGCGAGATTTCCTCCACTTCAACCCCGAAGGCGCGCGCCATGGAGGCCTGACGGAAAATCTCTTCCTTGCGCTCCTCGGTCAGAGCAACAGTGATGGAGCCGCAGCGACGGAAACCGGTGGCAACCTCGGTTTCCGCTTCCAGTTTGCCGTAAAGCTCCTGACTGTATTTGGCCAGTCTGGTCATGTTCTCGGTCGCGCGCAGCTGAGCGATCAGTCCGGCGGCATGCCACGTTGTGCCGGACGTCAGCTGCTTGCGCTCCAGGAGAACGACGTCAGTCCAGCCCTTCTTGGTCAGATGATAGGCGACGGAGCAGCCGACGACGCCGCCACCGATGACGACAACCCGGGCTTTGGAAGGAGGTGTCACGTTCTTGTCTTTCTGTTCTAGAATTCAAAAGTCAGGCGCAGCCCCCTCAGGGCCGCGCAAGTTTCGCCAGCGGCAAGGCCGCCTGAAGGGCAGCTTCGGTTGTCGGGTCGATCTGATGACCGTCTTCGGCCAGAATGCTTCGAACCCTATCCGATGCCGTATTCAACAGGATCGGCTTTCCGCGCTCTTCCCATTCCTTCGGGCTCGAACGATCGGCCAGCTCCGGATAAACGTATTCGCTCTGCATCAGCTGCAGCGTCTGGTCATGCCCGAGATAATGGCCTGGGCCTTCCAGAACGACGGAACTCACCACTTCAAGGTCAACATACTCATCCTTGACTTCGATGCCGCGGACACAGCGTTGCACCTGTCCCAGCATGTCGTTGCCGAGTACGAGCGATTCCAGGCAGAAGCCGAGCAGCGAAGCATGCATTCCCACGGCCTCGTAGACCATGTTCAGGCCTGACAGCCCTGCCATGACATTGCTGATCCCCTGCTCCCAGCCGGCCTGCATGTCAGGCAATTTGGAATCGGCAATCCCTGCAGCAGCACCACCCGGCAGACCATAATGCTGGTGCATCTGCGCGCAGGCGGCACTCAGGAGAGCCTGTTCACCGCTGCCACCGGACATGGCCCCCGTGCGCAAATCGCTGACGAACGGCCAGGTTCCGAAAATCGCCGGATGCCCGGGCTTGACCGCATTGACATAGACAACGCCGGCAAGACACTCGGCAACGGCCTGCACCACCGCAGTGGCGATCGGCGCTGGCGCTGTAGCACCTGCCTGACCTGCAGAAAGCAGCAACACCGGCATGCCGGCCAGAATGCAGGCCTCCATCACCTCGCAGCTTTCTTCAGCGAACGTCAGCGGAGGAACCACAAAACAGTTTGAGTTTGACACGAAAGGTCGCGCCCGCCATGCCTCCTCACCTCCCGCAATCTCGTGCAGAAGCTTCATGCAGCGCGCAACGTTGGTTGCTTCGGTAAATGACGTGCCGACGTGTTTTGTCGTTCCGGCACAGGCTGCATAAACCGTGTTCAGATCCAGCTCCAACGGGTCGGCAAACTCGCGGCAGACGACCGGGCGCTGAAAAAAATGGACGTTGTCCAGGCGCTGAACGATGCGCGCGGCATCATAAAGATCCTGAACGGAGGGATTTCGGTATTCGGCCGTATCCGGATCAACCATGTGAACGGCGGCACCTGCGGTGCCGAAATGCACATTGGTGCCTTTAAGATGCAGGTCATATTGCGGGTCCCTGGCGCACAGCGTGATGTCCTTTGCCGCTTTCGCCAGCATGTCTTCTACAAGCCCACGCGGGAAGCGAATACGCCCGTCATCACCTTCAATGGCCCCTGCGGCAATCAGATACTCCCGGCCCGACGCCGGTGCGGACCCCATTCCGATCTTTTCGAGCGCCGTAATCGCTGCTTCGTGGATGCGTCCGACATCCTCCTCCTTGAGAGGTCGAAACTGCCCCCCAGGCAATCCCGGCCGCACCGGCCGGATTGCCTCATCCAGGGGACGGGCCCTGGCTGCGGTACGTGCGGACCGTCCACCGGAACGGCGGCGTTGCTTCAGTTCACTTCCGCTCATGAACTCTCCTCCAAATGAAGCCAAGGGATAGAAACTGCTCCGGGCGACTTACGCCCGGATACGTTCATTCTCTGGGTCCCAAAGCGGTGCATCCGGCTGCACTGTCGCCTTGCACCTCTTTCCGTAGATCTCCACTTCCAGCTCGGTGCCCGGCTCCGCCAGATCAGAGCGGACAATGCCCAATCCGATCGAGGCATTTACCCGGTAACCCCAGCCACCCGATGTGATTTCACCGACCAGGTCATCGCCGTTCAGAACCGCCGCCATGTAAGGAGCGTCGCAGTCCTCCGCGTCGATGATCATCGTGACGAACCGCCGTGTGGAGCCCTGCTGCTTCTCGTTCATCAAGGCAGCCTTGCCGGGGAACTCCTGAGGCTTGTCAAGTTTCACGAAGCGATCGAGACCCCCTTCAAAGAGCGTGTAGTCGGTAGAAAGGTCCCCCTTCCAGGCGCGATAGCCTTTTTCCAGACGCAGAGAATTGAGCGCGTACATCCCGAACGGTTTTGCACCTGCCTCCAGAATTGCGGCGTAGATTGCCGGCATGTCATCGAAACTTGCATGAACTTCCCAACCGAGCTCACCGGCAAAGGAGACCCGGACCAGCATCGCTTCCTTGCCGGCAACCATCGCTTTCTGATGAGTGAGCCAGCCGAGCGTGAGATCAGCTTCGGCGATCTGCTCGAAAAGGTCGCGTGACTTCGGTCCGCTCACGATAAGTGTCGTCAGCTCCCGCGTCCGGTCGCTTAAGGTCAACCCATCGGCCAGATTGAACTTCAGAACTTCGAAATCGTGCCATTGGGCCGCTGCCGCGGTGATCAGGGTAAAGTCGTCGTCACCGTGCCTGAGAACGGACATCTCCGTCAGGATACGCCCGCGCTCGTCCGCAAAATAGACCAGATTCATCCGGCCGACTTTTGGCAGCGCTCCGGTAATCCTTCCGCGCAACCATTCCGCAGCGCCAGTTCCGCCCAGGCTGAACCGGGAGAAACCAGGCAGATCCAGAACACCTACATGATCGCGAACGGCTTCGCATTCCTCGCGAACGCGCGGCTCCCACGGACCTGACCGGGTCCAGGTCTGTGTCCCTTCTTCGGAAGTATCATCGCCAGGCAGTGCAAACCAGTTGGCACGTTCCCAACCGTTATAAACACCCATCTGGCCACCCAGTTCCAGCACCTTGGCATGGACCGCTGACTGCTTTCTGTCACGTCCTGCCGGCCAGGCGTGATGGGGGAAGTGCATGGCGTATTCGTGACCATAGACCTCCATCGCCTTGTCGATGCAGTACTGCTTGTCGGTGTAGTCGGTGTACCGGCGAGGATCGCACGACCACATATCCCACTCTGTTTGGCCGTGCATGATCCACTCTGCAGCAACCTTGCCGGCCCCGCCACCTTGCGCGATGCCGAAGGTGAACGAGTGCGCTTCAAATGCGTTCGGCACGCCCGGCATCGGCCCGACCATCGGCAAACCATCCGGCGCATAAGGGATCGGTCCGTTGATGTTGCGGCTGACACCCTGCGTCCCCAAAAGCGGGACACGGGCCATTGCATCTTCAATGTACCACTCCAGGCGATCCAGATCGTCCGGATAAAGCTGGAAGCTGAAATCGTCCGGCATCGGATCATCCGGCCTGACCCAGGCCGCCTGACAATTCCGCTCATATGGACCAAGGTTAAAGCCGCTGGTTTCCTGACGCAGGTAATAGGAGGTGTCGACGTCGCGGAGCAATGGCAGTTTGCGGCCGTGCTTTTCGCTCCATTCCATGATTTCGGGCACCGGTTCGGTCAGAAAATACTGATGGCTCATCACCGCCGCCGGCACCGGGCGACCGCCATAGGGAATGAACCACTCGCCAACTCGCGGAGCATAATAGCCTGCTGCGTTGACCACGTATTCGCAGCGGATCTCGCCCTTTTCGGTCTCCACGATCCATTCGCCATTTTCACGCCGCACGCCGGTTGCAGGCGTGAACCTGATAATCTTGGCCCCGTGCGCGCGCGCACCTTTTGCCAGTGCCTGTGTTACCTGAGCCGGATCGATATCACCGTCCAGAGGATCCCAAAGGCCACCTTCCAGGTCATGAAGTTCCATGAACGGGTAGTGCTGCAAAAGCTCATCCGGCGTGCAGACGTCCATTTGCAGACCCATGTGGCGCGCCATGGTCGCCGCATGCTCAAATTCCATCATCCGCTCATGGCTGTGGGCAAGGCGCACTGATCCGGTCACGTGATAGTTGATCGGATAGTCAACTTCATCCGCCAGACCTCGGTATAACTCAAGCCCGTATCGCTGCATGTTCATGACGCCGAAGCTCATGGCAAAGTTCGGACAGTTGCCGGCGGCATGCCACGTCGAACCTGCGGTCAGTTCATTCTTTTCCAGCAGAACACAATCTGACCAGCCGTCCTTGGCAAGGTGGTACAGCGTTGACACACCAACGATACCACCACCGATGATAACAACCCGGGCTGTAGAGGGCACAGACATTCGAATGACCTTTTGTAAGGGTGTCAGTAAACGGGCGGGGAAATCACCCAGACGGCAATGGCCGGTTCCGAGTATGGATTTTCCCAGCGGTAGGAAGCGTCCCGGATGCGGAAGCTGTCACCCGTCTCCACGGTGAATTTCTCTTCATCAAGCCAGATATCGAGCTTGCCCGAGACCATGTAGGCAACTTCCTGAGTGGGTCGCGAAATCATTTGCACACGGCGTGAACCGGGCTGGAATGTCGAGTGGATCATCTCAAAGCTGTCGGTGAGGTCGGGAGAGATCAACGTCTCGACCAGCCCCTGATCCCGCTCGCCAATCACCCTGCGTGCCCCTGCTCGAACGATACGACCCTGTTCATTTGCAGGCGCCTCGGTATTGCCGAAGAAAAGCGACAGCTGAACACCGAAGATATCGGCAATCTGACTGAGGTCCGACATTCTGGGCGTGGAAATGTCGCGCTCGATCTGTGACAGCCAGCCAACCGACCGGCCAAGCTTCTGAGCGAGCTCCTCCAGGGTCATTTTCCGAGCCGTTCTAAGGGCCCTGAGATCTTCTCCCAGGCTGTTGCTGGCGTCCGTCATGGCGATCCGTTCGTGAAAATTTGACGGATAATTTCACGCCACTTCATGAAAAAATCAACCAAAATTTCACGGTCGGATGAATTTCGTTTCAGGACCTGAGCCAGTGCGGCCCACCGAGCTCGTTCAAATTCACGCCAACATATTGAAAACAAAAGCTTGTTACTGAAACCGGTTGCGAAGAAAAATATTCGCAAGCACGGTCCTTGACGACCTCGGCACGGCCTTCAATAGGCAAGCATTGTGGCTCTGATCCCTTCGATCAGGGCATCAAGTTATCCGTAGAAATTACGATGAACACTAGGCGTGTTTGGAACCGACTTCATCAATCCCCTTGGCGATGAGCGAAATTCCTTCAGGAATACGCACCGAAGCGATGGAAGAATAGGCAAGGCGATAAAAACCGGGACGCTCCTGACCGTTTGCGAAAAACGCACGACCCGGCTCGACCAACACTCCGTCTTGCCTCAATTTCAGCGCCAGTTCCGAACTGTCGATCCCTTCCGGCGCCTTCATCCAGAAAGACGACCCACCGAACGTGAATTGCCCGGACTGGGACAATCCATGCTCGCTCATGCATTCTTCCATGATGGATCTGCGCTTTCGATAGATCCGGCCCATGCGAGCAATCTGGGCATCGTAGTGCCCGAGAGAAAGAAAATAAGCGGCCGTTCGCTGGATCAGGCCCGGCGGATGCCGCAAGACAAGCGAGCGCAGCGCGCGTGCTTCGCGAATGAACGGCTCGGATGCCACCAGATATCCAAGACGCAAGCCGGGAAATAGCGACTTTGAAAACGAGCCCACGTAGATCACGGAACCCGTTGGATCCAAGGACTTCAACGCCGGAGAAGGAGATTTCAGAAAGGATATCTCGAATTCATAATCATCCTCGACGATCACAAAGCCCTTGCGCGCAGCCAGCTCCAACAACCGGTGACGGCGCGAAACCGGCATGGTGGCGTTGCTCGGGCAATGATGACTTGGCGTGGTAAAGACCACATCCAACGTGTCAGGCAGATTTTCCGGTGGCAGACCTGCTGCATCGACGTCGACAGATACGGTGTTGCATCGGGTCTGGTTGAGGATCTGACGCAATCCGGGAAAGCACGGGTTCTCGATGACCGCGGTGCGGCGCTGGGTCAGAAGGATCTGCGCTGTGATCCAGAGCGCGTGCTGTGCGCCCATCGTGATCAGGATTTCCTCAGGACGTGCTGTAATACCTCGGCGGGGCAGGATCTGGCGCAGGATGAATTCCACCAGCATGGGGTCGTCCCGCTCGTAGTAGTCCGTCGCCAGAATGTCGAAATCCTTCCGCCCCACGGCCCGAAGAGCGCAGTTTCGCCAGTTGTGGTGGTCGAACAGCCTCGGGTCCGATTGACCGTAGATGAAGGGATATTTGTAGTCCTGCCAGTTGGATGGGCGAACAAGCGGCACATGTTCGGAGAAGCGCTGCCCGATGGCGCGCGCCCAGTCGATCTGACCATCTTCCTCCTGGTCCGGCAAATCGAATTTCGGCCGGCTCGGAGCGGTCTGCGCCACGAAATAACCCGAACGCCCCTTGGAAACGAGATACTCGTTGGAGACCAGCTCTGTATAGGCAATCGTCACGGTAATTCGAGCGACGCCCAGATGATCGGCCAGCTTGCGTGTCGAGGGCATCTTCTCGCCCGGCAAACACCGTCCCGACAGGATCGCCTCTACGACCAGCCGCTGAATCTGCTGCTGAAGTGTCGTTTCGTTGTCTGGCTGAAGAAAAAAAGTCTCCGCCGGAATCGCCATAGCTGGCCCTAAAGTCTGATTGAACTGGACCTATTAAACAACCGGATTGTCAATTTGGCAAATTCGGTCGGAACGGACTTTCACAGCACCAAGATTTTCCGGCCTGGCCGGCAAGCCGGCATGACGGAAATCACCGTCATGCCGCTGACTTGATTGGTTGGCGCCCCATCAGTCCGGGGCGCTAAAGCCCGATTAGCCGAAAACCCGGGTCAGGGCTCCGTCGATCGCAGCCGTGATCTCATCGATGTCGTCAGATGTCGCGATCAGGGCCGGAGACAGGCAGATCGTGTTGTTGAGGCCCGGCAGGGAACGGTTCGTGGCGCCAATGATAACGCCCTGCGCACCACAATCCGCGACAACGGCCTGGACCAGCTTTTCCGCAACCGGCTCCTTGGTTGCCCGGTCTGCAACCAGCTCCGCGCCGCAGAACAATCCCTTGCCGCGCACATCACCGATGACACGATGCTTTTCCATAAGCGAGTTGAGGTTGCTCACCAGACGCTCGCCCATGGCGGTCGTATTGTCCAGAAGGCCTTCATCTTCAATGATGCGCATGTTTTCAAGCGCAGCAGCGGGACCGGCTGTACAGCCACCGAAAGTGGAGATGTCCCGGAAGAAGTTCATCGGATCGGAAGCATCGTCCTTGAACATTTCAAAGACTTTTTCGGTGGTGACCATGCAGGCGATGGCGGCGTAACCGGAAGCAACGCCTTTTGCCATGGTCACGAAATCCGGCTCGATGCCGTAATGCTGGTAACCGAACCATTTGCCCGTCCGGCCGACACCGCAGACCACTTCGTCGATATGCAGCAGGATTTCATACTTGCGGCAGATTTCCTGGACGCGCTCCCAATACCCCTTCGGCGGAGTGATGACACCGCCTCCAGCCGTAACGGGTTCCAGGCAAAGCGCGCCAACCGTGTCGGGGCCTTCGCGCAGGATCACTTCCTCGATGGCATCTGCTGCCCGCTCTCCATAGGATTCGACATCCCATTGTGCCCGGTACTCGCAGCAATGCGGCACTTCGACAAAGCCCGGAGTGTATGGACCGTATTGAGCGTTTCTTTCCGGCTGGCCACCGGCTGAAATCGCGGTGATTGAGGAGCCGTGGTAGTCGCGCTCGCGGAACAGGATCTTGTGCTTGCGTCCACCATGGCGCTTGTGCGCGATCTGGCGAACCATCTTGAAGGCTTTTTCGTTCGCCTCGGTTCCCGAGTTGGTCAGGTAGACACGGCTCATTCCCGGCATTTTTGCAATCAGCTGTTCAGAAAACAGCGCACCTGGAATAGACCCGGCCGAATTGGCGAAGTAGTTCAGCTTGACCAACTGCTCGCGAACCGCATCAGCGATGGATTCACGGCCATATCCGACGTTTACGGTCCAGACACCTCCGGAAACGGCGTCGAGGTGCTCTTTGCCGGTGGCATCCCAGAGCCGCATCCCCTTTCCTTCGACCATGATTTTCGGATCGTTCGTCTCCAGCGCCTTGTGCTGGAGCAGGTGATGCCAGACATGGGTGCGGTCGGCCTCGATGATATCGCTCATATCGTTTGGAGATGCTGCAATGTTCATGGCAACGGCCTTTCGTGTTTCATCGTCGTGGCAACGATTTCAGTAAGCTCGAACACGAGCAGGACTTGCTTGCAATCTGGCAATTGCCCATTATTGCAGCAGAGCACTGCTGGTTTCGAGTTCAGACTGCACGCACGAGCGGCGACATATAGGGCCAGATCTGGAATTACGTTAGAGCCAGTCGAGTGTTTTTATTGTCACAGCGCCGTTCTGCCGTAACCATTTTTACCTACGCAGGTAAGCCCAATCGAATAGCGGCATAAGACGGGAACACCCGCACGCCTGCAAACAACCAGGGAACAGTGGGAAAAACAATGACCATCAAATCAAAGCTTCTTGGCACTTTGGCAGCCTTGTCCTTCTTGAGCGGCGTTCAGGCATCCAATGCTGCCGATGAACTGACTGTTGCTTATTTTCTCGAATGGCCGATGCCATTCCAATATGCCAAAGCCACCGGCATGTATGACGAAGCGCTCGGCATTCCAGTGACATGGGTTTCCTTTGACACCGGCACAGCCATGTCCGCGGCGATGGCTTCCGGAGACGTTCAGATCGCCGTCAGTCAGGGCATTCCTCCCTTTGTTGTCGCGACATCGGCAGGCCAGGACCTGATCCTCACCGATGTGGCGGTCAGCTATTCCGAGAATGACAACTGTGTTGTCGCCGAAACCCTCGAAATCGAGAAAAACAACGCAAAAGAGCTGGAAGGCAAGAAAGTCGGCGTTCCGATTGGCACCGCTGCCCACTTCGGTTTCCTGGAGCAGATGAAGCATTTCGACGTCGACATCTCGACCCTTGAAATTGTCGACATGGCCCCCGCCGACGGCGCAGCTGCATTTGCTCAAGGCAACCTGGACATGGTCTGCGGCTGGGGCGGCGCCCTTCGCCGGATGAAAGAGCATGGCAACGTTCTGCTGACCGGCGCGGAGAAGGAAGAACTCGGTATTCTCGTCTTTGACGGCATCAGCGTTCCGGCCGACTTCGCATCGGAAGAAGGTGAGCTGCTGACCAAGTTCCTCAAAGTCACCGCCGACGCGAATGCAATGTGGAACGCCGGAGACAAGAAGGCAGAGATGCTTGAGGTGATCGCAAAGGATGCGGGTATGGACCCTGCCGATGCCGAAGCATCTCTCAACACCTTTACCTTCCCGTCCGTTGACGACGCCCTGAGCGACAAATGGATGGGTGGCAATGTCCAGTCGTTCATGCTCGGCGTTGCCAAGGTCTTCCAGGATGCCGGATCCATTCCGCAGGCTCTGGACACATATGTCGACACTGTCGACCCGAGCTACCTGGCAGCGACCAAGAACCAGTAAGTCGACAATCCTGCATAGTATGGGGCGGCCATCGAGCCGCCCCTTCAATTCAACTCTCAAGCTGCAGGAGACGGCAGGCTATGGACGGCCTTCATATTGAGAATCTATCTATGCGTTTCGACCTGCCCAACGGAACGTTTGTTCAGGCACTACAGGATGTTTCGATTGAACTCGCCACTGGCGAAATCATGTCGGTCCTGGGTCCTTCAGGGTGCGGCAAGACGACACTTTTGAACATTGTCGCCGGTTTTCTGGCCCCAACCAGCGGTCAGGTTCGCATGAACGGTCACGTCGTAACGGGACCGGGAGCCGAACGCGGAATGGTATTCCAGAAAGGGGCCTTGTTCGAATGGATGAATGTCCGCAAGAACGTGGAATTCGGCCCGAGAATGAAATCGATGCCGAAGGCGGAACGGGACGATATCGTCGACCACCTTTTGGAGACAGTCGGTCTTCAGGACTTCAAGGAAAAAGCGGTTTACGAGCTTTCAGGCGGCATGCAGCAACGCGTTGCACTGGCCAGATGCCTGGCGAACGATCCCGACGTCATCCTGATGGATGAACCTCTGGGTGCTCTGGATGCCCTGACCCGCGAAAAGATGCAGGGCCTCGTGCTGAAACTCTGGAAGGAAACCGGCAAGACCGTCATCCTGATCACCCACTCGGTGGAAGAGGCATTGCTTCTGGGTGAAAGACTTCTGGTCATGGCACCACGCCCCGGGCGCATCCACAAGGAGTACCGACTGCCTTTCGCGGAGCGCGGCGTCGACAACGACCTGCGGGAGGTCAAGAAGAGTGAAGGCTTTGCCGAAACCCGCGAAGAAATCCTGTCCATGATCTGGGAAATGGAAGAGGAAATCATGGGACGATCGGAGACCGCAGCATGACCGGACTTATCGTTTTCCTGATCTACGCATCGCTGTTTCTGGCAGCTTACTTCCTTGTCACCTATGTCACCGGTCTCAGTCAGCGCAGGCAGGACTTTACCAGCCTGAAGACTGTAACGTTCGGAGATGAAAGTGCTATCCGCCCCAACCGGGCAGCCTCCATCATCTCCATCGTGGTGATCTTCTTCATTTGGGGCGCTTTCACCGGCTCAAGCCTGGTCCCGTTCCATGTCCCTGGTCCGTTCGTTGGTGAAACCAACTTCACCTACACCGTCACCAATGATGCCGGAGAGACCAGCGAGGCGGCGGTCAACGTTGTCGTGCATGAAGTGGGCAACAAGATCAAGGCGCCAGAGCCGGCCCCGCGCGATGGTTTCGCGCAAGATGATGCAGCAAGTGTCGGCGCCTGGCGGTCCGTGCTTCTGAAAGTCACGCGAAACGATGGTGACGGCGCCAAGGTAACGGCCGTTGACGGAACCCCGATTGCGCCGGGCGAAAGCGTAAGCGTCGCCGATGGCACAGTCACCATGACGCCGAAAGGCTCGTTGAACTTCCAGCCAAACACAGGGCTTCAGATGGAACCGATCTGGATGCCCTCCCCTGAAGCGGTTGTGAAGCGCTTTGCGGACATCGCCTCGACGGGCTACCAGAACTTCACCCTCTGGGAACACCTCGGATGGTCCTTGATCAGGGTTATCGGCGGTTTCATCGCAGGCTCGCTGATCGGGATCCCTTTGGGTTATGCAATGGGCCTTTCAAGCTGGGTCCGCGGGTGGTTTGACCCGATCGTTGAGTTCATGCGTCCGGTTCCACCTCTGGCACTGATCCCGCTGGTGATCATCTGGTTCGGCATCTGGGAAACGGGCAAGATCGTCCTTCTGTTCCTGGCAGCGCTCTGGATCATGACGATTGCGGCAAGAGCCGGCGTCTCGGGCGTGAACATTTCGAAAGTCCACGCTGCCTATTCCCTTGGAGCGAACAAACGGCAAGTCCTGCGCTACGTGATCATGCCGAATTCGCTGCCTGAAATCTTCACAGGCGCTCGGGTTGCCATGGGTGTTTGCTGGGGAACTGTGGTGGCAGCTGAGCTGGTTGCCGCACAGAAAGGGGCCGGCATGATGATCATCGCCGCCTCCAAGTTCCAGCTGACCGATATCGTCATCATGGGCATCATCCTGATCGGGATCGTCGGTTACAGCATCGACATTCTGATGCGCATGGCCGAGCGGGTTCTCGTACCCTGGAAAGGGCGCTCCTAAGCACTCTGTTCCGAAACTGTCGAAAGAAGGCCGCCCGCTTCAACACAAGCGGGCGGCCTTGTTTTTCCCAGCGCTGCTTCCTCCGCACCGGGCTTCACGTTCAACCTGCCACCCGACGGAAGCTCTTCCTCCTGACAAGCCCCTCTCAACCCATTCCGCATCACCACTCAGATAAGGACTGCGGTGGCACCAGCCACTTTTCGAAGTCGATTCATCTCACTTCTCAAAGAGCTGGTTTTTTGTTGTTTTCCAGGCAGTTGCACAGAGCAAGCGACCAACTGAACAGACTTCAGTTAGATTTTCAAAGATACAACCCCAGGGGGAATGCGCGAATCTCATTGTCAGATATTCTCCCCAGGAAACAGTTTTTCCACTCCATCCGTTTCCCTATGTCCAAAAACCTTGGGAGATGGAGAAAAAGAAAAAAATCAATGATCGTCTAATTTCGATGAATTCCGTCAACACGATAATTTATTCGAAACAAAAACTAAAAAACTATACAGATGTAATCGTTTACAATAGGAACTATACTACACTAAACATAAAATTTACCTATCTAAGTATTTGTTAATTTCCCAGCAAAGATAATATTTCTCAGTTCTTATTTTTTGATTCCTTGCCTACCTCAGGGCAACTTCAAAACATTAGGGGGGCCTATGCTTAAGAAGCTGAGTATTCAACAGCAGATAATGGCAGCATTGTTTTCTGCCGTCTTTCTTTCTCTCACGCTCGTCATCGGAGCATCGATCTTCACTGCCAACAAGGCATTGAACAGCGGCTCGGTCGAGATCGTTGAGAAAACCGCCGACTACTACTCTTCCAGAACGTCTGAAACTCTGAACCAGTCGATGCATCTGGCAAAGTCACTCGGTGACAGTCTGGAAGCTTTGCATAAGGCCGGCATCAAGGATCGAGCCGTTTACAACGAAGTCATTCAGAATACCCTGATAGCCAATCCCTCTATCCTAGGCGCCTGGACGGGTTGGGAACCCGATGCGCTGGATGGAAAAGACGCAGAATATGTCAACACCGCAGGGCACGATGCATCCGGCCGCTTTGTTCCTTACTGGTACCGCTCTGAAGGCAAGGCGGTCCTGGAGCCACTCCTTTCCTATGATCAGTCTGGCGATGGTGACTATTATCAACTGCCCTTCACCACCGGCAAAGCAGTCATTCTGGAGCCATATCTTTATCCGGTCGGCGGTGTTGAAACACTGATCACGTCCCTCGCCTTGCCGATCCGCGTCGACAACAAGATTGTCGGAGTTGCCGGTGTCGACATCGCCATGACCGATCTTCAGACCATAATGAAGGAGGCCAGGCCTTTCGAAGTCGGTTATGTCAGCCTGCTTTCCGAAGAAGGCACCATGGTTGCCCATACGGTTGAGGGCGCGCCTGGAAAGAGCGCCGCTGAATTCGGCTTTTCGGTGACCAATGCGGAGCAGCTCGCCGGCCAGTCAAGAATGTTGAAAACCGGGATCATCGACCCGCAGTCCGACGAAGAGATCCTGAGGCTCTATGAGCCGCTCAAGATCGCTCTTACCGACAATGTATGGGTGATCGCCATCTCGGTCCCGGAAGCCGTGGCCTTTGCAGCCCAGCAAAACGCCTTGTTTGTGCAGCTTGGCTTTCTTGCGGTGGCTCTGCTGGGTGCCACCCTTTTGGCCTGGTTCATAGGTCGCAGCATATCCCGCCCGATTGTATCAGTGACCAACGCCATGAACACACTTGCCACGGGAGACACCGACGTCACCCTTGATGGTGTCGAGCGCAGAGACGAAATCGGCGACATGAGCCGGGCTGTTGCCGTCTTCAGGGACAATGCAATCGAACGACAGCGTCTGGTGTCGGAAGCCGACACGGAAAGGGAAGCCCAGATTCTTCGGCAGCATCAGATCGATGAATTGATCTCGAGCTTTGACAGCACCATCGAAACAACTCTTTCCGCCGTAAGCGGCAATACGGATGAAATGGAGCAGACAGCCCAGGTCCTCTCCGGAATTGCCGATGACACTTCAGGGCGCGCTTCTTCGGCAGCGGCCGCCTCCGAAGAAGCCTCGACCAATGTGCAGACCGTCGCCTCCGCCGCGGAGGAACTATCGGTTTCCATTGCCGAAATCAGCCGCCAGGTGGAAGAAACCAAGAGCATCGTTGGCGGGGCCGCCGGCGCAGCCTCGTCGACCAACGAGAAGGTCATCAAGCTTGACGCCGCTGCGCAGCACATCGGAGAAGTCGTCAATCTCATTCGCGACATTGCCGAGCAGACAAATCTTCTTGCACTCAACGCCACGATCGAAGCAGCCCGGGCAGGTGAAATGGGCAAGGGGTTTGCTGTCGTGGCGTCCGAGGTCAAGGAACTGGCAACACAGACGTCCAAGGCCACGGAGGAAATCTCAAGTCAGATTTCGGACATTCAAGGCTCCTCACGCGAAGCAGTCGAGGCCATCGAAGTGATCACTAGCACGATGAACGAGGTGAACGACTATACCTCATCCATTGCCGCGGCCGTTGAACAGCAAGGAGCCGCCACTGCGGAAATCAGCCAGAACGTGCAACAGGCAGCCATCAGGACTCAGGACGTGGCGAAAAACATGTCCGATGTCACGAACTCTGCATCCGAGACCACGCAATCGGCAGGCAATGTCCTGTCCGCGTCTCAGGCCGTTTCGAAGGAAGCAACCAACTTGCGCGACGAGATTGCTCAATTCCTGGAACGCGTTCGCGCCGCCTGAGGCGAAACACACTTCCTCAAATTTATCTGCGGTCTCGTATTTCAGGCCGGGGACGGGCGGGGCATTGCCCCGCCCGTCCGCCTTGAAATTCGATTGTGGAGTCGAGATCCTACTTTCATGGCGTCTACTTTGCCAAGGTCGCCACGACCCGGCCGCATCAGCCGAATTTCTTTCAATCACTGTACCCCTTGGGATTTTTGCACACCCAGTTCCAGGTATCCTCGCACATATTGTGCAGCTCGCGTTCAGCACTCCAGGAAAGCAGCTCTTGGGCCTTCTTGGTGTCGGCGAAACATTCAGCGACGTCCCCTGCCCGTCTCGGCACAAAATCATATGAAATGATCCGGTTCGACGCTCGTTCGAACGCCTTCACCATTTCCAGAACGCTATAGCCATCACCTGTACCAAGGTTCACCGCGAAACAGTTGTCCCGCCCATCGAGATTTGAAAGGGCATGGTAGGCACGCAAGTGCCCCTCGACGAGGTCAACGACATGGATATAGTCACGAACGCCGGTCCCATCCCGAGTTTCGTAGTCGTTGCCGAAAACGTTCAACTTCTCTCGTCGCCCGGAAGCAACCTGAGTGATGAATGGCATGAGATTGTTCGGAACACCCAGCGGATCTTCACCTATCAGTCCGCTCGCATGCGCTCCCACCGGATTGAAGTACCGCAAAATTCCGATGCGCCAGCCCGGATCACTGGCAGCCAGGTCACGCAGCATGTCTTCAACAATCAACTTCGTCCGCCCGTAAGGATTGACCGGATTGAGTGAGTGTTCCTCGGTCAAGGGCAGTTGCTGCGGCTCACCATACACCGTTGCTGACGAGGAAAAGATGAGGTCCCTGACACCTGCATTCGCCATCGCGCTCAAAAGCCGGTGCGTGCCGATAACGTTGTTGTCGTAATAGGCAAGAGGATAGCGAGTAGATTCGCCAACAGCCTTCAAACCGGCAAAGTGGATAACAGCGGTACATTCATGTCGCTTCAACAATGTTTCCACCGTTGCCTGATCGCGAACATCTCCCTGTTCGAACACCAGTTTCCGACCGGAGATCTCTTCGGCCCGCGTCAAGGAAGCCGTGTTGGAGTTGCTCAGGTTATCCAGAACGACAACATCATAACCTGCATCCAGAAATGTGACACAGCAGTGAGAACCAATATACCCGGCACCGCCGGTGATGAGTATCGTCATGTTGGTGCAGTTTTCCCGTCAGATAGCGTAGTATTCGGGAGATCGGTATCGAAGTTTCGACCAATTGCCAAGTTCCCACTCACGCTCTCGAACAATTGGCAATCCGATGGCTCGCCTATCACCCGATACACTAGCTTTTTATCCAAGCGTGCAAGGACGCAGCAAGACTTGGTGAAGCAGCATTTCTCCTGGAACCAGAAAACCTGCCATCACGGATGCGAAACGTGGTTTGCCGGGCGCCGCACCTAGTATTTAGCATCTATATATAATTATGTAATTCATTCAAAAGCTTTATGAATTACAATGTATGGGTAATGTGCAAATCACCCCAAACGACTGCCCTATGACTTCGTTTCACTCCTGGAAGTCATAGGGATTTTTTCTACCTTTGGGAGTTGAACCTGCTTCGATCGCAACAGCTGAAAAAGAAAAACTGAGCGAAAGCAGAATTCCATCACATCGAGCACACTGTCGACGCTCCTGTTGTGTGTATCAATCTCTCAGATGCGCACCTTTGGCTACAGACCATTTTTCCGCCAATGCGTGCTGGCATGCCCAATCCAATCGGCAGGCCGAATGGCTCACTGCTCTTTTGATTATACTTATTATTATATATTTCGAATTTTCCGGAAGAAAAATATACTTAACAAAACATAAAAAATGCAACTCACAACCCTACCCTTAACCGCAACTAAGTTTTAGATTCGAGATATACATAAAGAGGCCTATGATATATTTCGTTTTATCTAAAAGCGAATAGGAGAGGAAATGTCGGAGTAGTAAATCATGCGGCAACCAACAGTATGTGTCGTCATCCCTGCAAAAAACGAAGCACGAAATCTTCCAAAAGTGCTCAAAAAAATTCCGGGATGGGTCGATGAAGTAATCCTGGTAGACGGAAACTCCAAGGATGACACAATCGAGGTTGCGCGCAGCCTCATGCCAGACATCAAGATCGTACCTGAAGATCGTCCCGGCAAAGGCGCTGCTCTGAGATGCGGTTTCGCAGCTTCCCGTTCAGACATTATTGTCATGATCGATGCCGACGGATCCATGGACCCGGCAGAAATTCCCGCATTTGTAGGCGCCCTTTTGTCGGGCGCTGATTTCGTGAAGGGTTCCCGCTTCCTGCAGGGAGGCGGCACCGACGACATGGAGTGGTATCGCCGCGTCGGCAACTGGGGCTTCGTCAAGCTCGTAACCTGGCGATTTGGCGGCAAATTCACCGATCTTTGCTATGGCTACATCGCATTCTGGCGTGAGAGTCTCAGACGGCTATCGCTCGAAAACGACGACGGCTTCGAGATCGAAACAAGCATGAATGTGCAGGCCCTCCAGGCGCGCCTGGCCATTTCGGAAGTTCCCAGCAAGGAAGCTCCCCGCATTCACGGCGTCAGCAATTTGCGGACAATTCCCGACGGATGGCGCGTTCTGAAGACGATCGTTCGCCTCGGCTTCACCTCTCAGACCGCAAGACTGACAGGTGTCTCACCTCCTCTCGCCCGCCCAAGCCTGACGACTTCCACAGACGTCCGCGACCCGACACGCTGAGCAGGACCATGAGCACAAATGTCACGATATCGGTCGTCGTCTGTGCCCATACGCTGGATCGGCTGCGTCACATCGGCGAGATGGTCTCTTCTGTGCGGGCGCAAACCTATCCCGTGGCTTCGCTGATCATTGTCAGCGATCACAGCGACGCGCTGCACAGAGTGCTCAAATCCGAATTCTCGACCGCACTCGTTATCAGGAACGAATTTGAGAAAGGCCTGTCGGGAGCCAGGAACACAGGCATAAAGAGCGCCTGCGGTGATGTCGTCGCCTTTCTAGATGATGATGCCGCAGCAAACCCCAACTGGCTTGAACAGCTGGCAAAAGCTTACGAAGACCCGACTGTGATGGCGGTGGGAGGGTTCATTGCTCCCGCATGGTCGACAAAGCGGCCAAAGTGGTTTCCTCGAGAATTCGATTGGGTGATCGGCTGCAGTTATCTCGGACTACCAAAGACACGCAACCAGGTTCGAAACCTGATCGGCTGCAACATGTCCGTTCGAAAAAACGTCCTTGAGCTGTCGGGCGGCTTTCGAACGAGCCTTGGCCGTGTCGGCAACAACGGTGCAGGCTGCGAGGAAACGGAGTTTTTCATTCGCGCCAAATCAAAGCTCCCCAACCAGGTTATCCTTTACGAACCCAAGGCCCGGGTTCGACATCATGTGCCAGCAGCCAGATGCACGTGGAAATACTTTTTGGGACGGTGTTGGGCGGAAGGAAAGTCCAAAGCAGAACTGGCACGTCTTCGGAATGCAGATCACGCCCTGACAACGGAAAAGGGCTATTCCCTCAAAACGCTACCCCTGGGCTTCCTGCGCAATCTCGGCGATACAGCGAAGGGTGATTTCACTGGCCTGATCCGCGCATTCGCCATCGTGGCCGGCTTTGCTGCCACGACCACATCCTATGCATTGACGCGTCTTTGGCCCCATCACCACCCGAACCGTCATCAGCCGCCTTCCTTCGATCCCATTCAAGTTCTGGATTGGGAACTTGATGACCGCTTCCCCTCACGACTGCAGGATCAATTGAAACCGGACGGTTGGTACGGCGGCGCGCTATGTCTTTTCAGATCGAAAGGCACGCCGATTGCCCTGGAAGAAATTCATTTCAACCAGTCCAGTGATTTGAAAACTTGCGTTTCGGACGTCATGAAACGTCTTCCCGATGCAAAGATTTCACACCTGCCAAGGGCACCGAAAGGTCCGTTCAGCCCATGGGTTACGGTGGTGGTAGCAACACGCGACCGGACGGACAGCCTGCTCAGATGTCTTGATAGCCTGCTGAAACAATCCTACTCGGCGATGAACATCGTTGTTGTCGACAACGCCCCGTCTTCGAATGCAACAGCAGATCTGATTGCCGGTGTCTTCGCCCCGAGCGGGCGCGTACACTATGCACGCGAAAATCGCCCCGGCCTCGGACTGGCACACAATACCGGGCTGGCACTCGCGCTCGGCGACATCGTCGCCTTCACGGACGATGACGTCATTGTCGATTCCGATTGGGTTGCTGCGATCGCATCCGAGTTCGCTCTTTCGCGCAAAATCGGATGCGTGACAGGCATGATCCTGCCTGCCGAGCTTGAAACCCGGGCACAATACTGGACCGAACATCACGGCGGGTTCAGCAAAGGCGTGAAGCGCCGCGTCTTTGACCTGGAGGAAAACAAACCGGAGGATCCGCTTTTTCCGTATACTGCCGGAGCATTCGGCTCCGGTGCGAACATGGCATTCAGGCGGAACGCCTTGCTGGAAGTCGGCGCCTTCGACGCCGCACTCGGGGCCGGCACACCGGCTCGCGGGGGCGACGACCTCGCCTCGTTCGTAGCCATTCTCGAGGCCGGATATCAGCTCGTTTATACGCCCGGCGCCATTGTCTGGCACTATCACCGTCGCGCTGAAGCAGGCATTCAGCGTCAAGCTTATGGTTATGGTGTCGGACTGGGCGCCTATCTGACCCAGCAGGTGTTAGACAATCCTACAAAGGTGTTCCGCTTCGCGAAAAAACTGCCGGCTGCTTTGAACCACCTGCTTTCAGGCTCATCCGGCAAAATGAAGCGTTTGCCGGATGATTATCCGCGCCACCTGATCTGGCGCGAACGTTTCGGTATTGCCATGGGCTTGCCCGGCTATCTCAGAAGCCGCTTTGCCAGACCCCGGACAACCTCATCACCAATGCGGCCGCCTATTCTGGCGGGCGCTGACCGAGCGGCGGAGTGACAGGCCATGCTTACTTTGCCGATATTGATGTATCACTCAGTCGCTGCCGATGTGGATGAAAGATACCGAACCTGGTCTGTCACTCCCGAACGTTTTTCGGAGCACATGCAGGCATTGGCAAAAAACGGTTATGCAGTCCTTGGCGTTTCCACAGCCCTGGAAAGGCTGGACGCCGGCACTCCCTTGCCCGACAAAACCGCGATTCTGACCTTTGACGATGGATTGAAGGACTTTCTGGAAAATGCCTTTCCCGTTCTGGACAGACACGGTTTCGAAGCCACACTCTATGTAGTCGCAGGGCTGATTGCCGGCCACAGCAAATGGCTGACACCACTCGGTGAAGGCGGGCGCGCGATGTTGCAGGCCGACGAAATCAGACACCTCCACACAAAAGGCATCGAAATTGGAGCGCACAGTCTGTCCCACCCGGAGATGGACATCCTTGACAGCGCAGCCTGCGAAAGGGAACTCCGGGACAGCCGGTCCATTCTCGAGGAGATCACTGGCGGCAAAGTCAAGGCTTTTGCTTACCCGCACGGGTATGCCTCTGCGGCGACCAGACGGCTGACACGCGATGCCGGTTTTTCCTCCGCCGTCCGTGTTCGCCATGCGCTCTCACACACCTCTGAAAACCGTTTCGGACTTTCCCGCCTGATCGTCACCCAAGACTACGACCAGGCGGGTCTCATCTCCTTGCTGGAAGGCAAGGGGATACCCACCGCGCCGCCACAGGATCGAATTGCCGGGACCTGCTGGCGACTTGTGCGACGCATTCGCAACCGACTAACGCCACCGCTGGCCAGCGATGGCCCCTACCAGCCTGCCGGGGGACCAATTTGATGAAACAGTGTTTTTGCTCGTCCGTGTTTCAGCGCGGCTTCCTGATAATCGCAACCTGCATGGCGACCGGCTATGCAGCAAATGCAACTGACGCAACCAGCTGGCGGGGTACTCCCGACCCTGCGGTCACCAAGGCGATCACACGCATTGGCGACTTATACAGCACCGGCGCCATCGATCGAGCGGGCGAAGAGGTCGCCCTCGCCTACTACCGAAACCTCTCGACCAGCAACGGCAGGATTCTTTCCGCGATGCCTCCGGAACAACTTGTCCCCGGCCTCGCTCACAATCTTCGACCTGACGGCGACAGTGCGGTCCGTGTGTACAGATTGGCAGCAAATCTCGGGAACCCGGATGCATTCCTGAAACTCGGCGACCTATACCTCAGCGGAGAACTGGTGACTTCGGATCCGGAAAAAGCATTTTCGTTTTTTCAGCAGGCGGCCGATCTTGGCAGTGAAACCGCATCCGTCAATGTCGGGCTGATGATGATAGAGGGAACGGGCACCTCTCATAACATCAGCGGTGGGATTGAGCTTTTGACGGAAGCAGCTGAAAAGGGCAATGCCAAGGCACTGATGGCACTCGGTGATATCTACCGAACCGGGAAACCCCAAGGTGTTGATGCCGATCCGGAACGCAGCTTCGGTTACTACAAACGCGCTTCCGACGGGGGCAACATCGCGGCCGCAATCATTACGGCACGCATGCTGATCGACGGCGAAGGCACCCCATCCGCTCCTGACAAAGGCTACGAAATCGCACGCCAGCTTTTCGAAGCAAAGGACCCGAGCGCCATGCTGCTGATGGGAGATATACATCTCAGCGGGCTACCTGGACTGCTGACACCAGACGCGAAAAAGGCCTTCGAGGCCTACTCCATGGCCAGCGAGGCAGGCAGCACCACAGGGCGCAAGCAAACAGCCCTCATGCTGGTTCGAGGAGAAGGTGTTGATCGGGACGTCGACGAAGGACTGCGCATTTTGCAGGACATGGCCGAGTCCGGCGACGCATCGGCCATGTACATTCTCGGTCAACTCTATGAGAACGGCGAGGAAAATGCCATTCAGGCCGACGTCACAAAGGCATTTGATTTCTACAGGACCGCGGCAGCTTCCGAAGATCTCAGCTCCATGCTGAGAATGGCGTTCATGCTGATTGAAGGCGTCGGCACATCGCGCGATGCGACAACAGGTGTGACAGTGCTTGAACAGCTGGCCGAGGATGGAAATTCTGACGCCAATCTGATGCTGGGAGAGTTTCATTCAGGCGCTATCGGCGAAGGTCAGCCCCAGGATATGGAAAAGGCGTTCGGCTATTACCAGACCGCAACAGAGGCAGGCAGCGGAACTGCGCGCGTACAGACCGCCCTGATGCTGCTGCGAGGCCAGGGAACAGAAGTGGACCGCGAGGCCGGCATGACGCTTCTGCAATCTGCCGCGGACACCGGAGATCCCAATGCCATGTTGGCACTCGGCACAGTCTATGTGTCAGGCGAAGCCGGACGGGTAGATGCCAACGCGGCGATTTCCGCTTATGAAGCAGCTGCATCGCAGGGTGTCTTCATGGCCTACATCCTGCTGGGAGATCTTTACAGCCGGGGCGAAATCCTGCCGGCAGATGGAGAGCTTGCCGTCCTGTATTACAAGAAGGCAGCTGGTATCGAAACATTGGACGAAACCGGCACGCCCAACAACGCCAACACCCAATGATATGGGCAGCCTACAAGCTCAAATTGTCAGCTGCGCGCCAATTGGCGCGCAGCATGACACTGGCTCTCTGGTTCCTTGGAGCAAGCCTCTATTCCTCGGTTTCCTCTGCAGCGGTTACCAGCCCACTTGAGGCCGCGGCCTTGTTACGCCTGGGCGAACTCATCCTGGATGGAAGGCTGTTGGAATACGATCCTTCTCAGGCGCTTGTCTATTTCTCGAAAGCTGCAGATCTTGGAGACAGGACAGCAAGGCTCCGGATTGCCGAGATGTCTCTGCGCGGCATCGGCAGCGAACCGGACGTTGATGAAGCCCTAAGGGAAATTAAGGTACTTGCCGATGACGGCTCTCTGAGCGCGCTTGTCAGCCTCGGAGATATCTATTCGTTCGGATATGCCGGTTTCATCGACAGGGAAGCCGCACTGGAAGCGTATGAAAAGGCATCTGATGCAGGCAGCATAGCCGCGTCTTTACGACTGGCCGAAATTCATCGCTATGGATGGTTCGGCCGGAAGAACACGAGGAAAGCCTACAGATACCTGGCTCACGCCAAGTCACTGGGAAATTCATATGCCCTCTACCTGATGGGCACTGGATTGGTTGAAGGTGAGTTCCGGCAAATCGGCCGCCCAAGGAGTGGACTGGAGATGTTCCGGAAAGCGGAAGATCTTGGGGTTGCAGATGCGACAGTCGCGCTGGCAATGCGCCGCAACAACCGGTCTGCTCAACTCCTCCCCCGCACCAAGTTGCTCAACAAGCTGTCCGGCATGGCCGACAACGGCAATACAGAAGCCGCACTGCGGCTGTTTGATTACTACCTTGATCCGAAAAACTGGGGCTCGCGGCAGCCCAGCGCCAGAAACATTCAACGGGCACGCGCCCAACTGGAAAAAGTCTCTGAAAAAGTAGACCCGGGTGAGCTTGAATATCGCCAGCTTCTTCTCGAAATACTGAGTTCGAAAAAGTCTGGCTATGGTTCTCTTTACTCTCGAATTGAAGAAGTTCCACCACGCAGCCGCCCAAGTCTGATGCGTCGAATTTTGCGAAGCAATCCCAACGCGTTCTTTTATTTTGTTCAGATGCGTCTGGCAGAACAAGGCTACTTCAACGGACGGGTGGATGGCTTTTTGAAACGAAGAACCATTTCGGCCATCCTCGAGTATTGCTCATCGCTGCGTGTCAGATCCCTGTGCCGCAACGGCCCTTTATCGGTGCAAACAACCCGCCTTCTTGTCCATGCATTTTAGAAATCGACGGGAGAAGCGGATACGTGCAATGCGCAAGGAGAAACCAGGACAGAAATAACCCCGAGAATGACGCAGGTGCCATTCTTTAGACGTAATCAGAATTTATGGCCTATTGAAAATTACAAACAATTTTTCCCCAAGATTTAATATTTTATACAAAATGCCAAGATGACATCTACGGCATTTTTTAATATTATTACAATGTTACAAAAAGCAACCAAGCACGAGGAGCACACTCCAACACACGGCATCTTGCTCAATGATCTTAAACAGGACTGAAAGGCGAACGAGATGGATAGTGGGCAGCATCTCAGCGACAATTCAGACTATCAGCCTGAATTTGACCGAAAGTACCAGCCGGAAGACACATTCTGGTTTCATCTCAGAATGCTGACAATGCACGACTTAATGGAAAAGAAAAAAGCGCTATTCCTCAACTATCACGAAGGAAACCCGCACAGCATTAACTGACAGATCGGCAAAACCAGAAACGGCACCATTCATGATGCCGAAACCAACCAAGTGCCGAAGCTTAAGGCCCCACCGACACGACCGAGTTCGCTTCAAGCAACCCTATTGGGTGTGACTGATCTATTTGGAAAATCCTCAGATACAGCGTAGAACGCGCCTCGGATTGGTTCGGCGCGCCCGAAAGGCACACGCGCGCAATCGAGGCTCGACATAGCAGGTCTCATGACCTCCACCTTGCCGGCAAACGCATTGCACTGCGAACCAGACACCGCCTCAGGTCCAAACGCCTGAAAATCAGCGCTCCAGACGACGCCTTTCTTCAGCCTCATGGATCTGAAAGAAGGCCGCAGCCGCTTCAGTGCGGTTGGAAACCCCCATCTTTGAGATGATGTGGTGAATATGCAGCTTGATGGTGTGTTCGGACAGACTGAGCTGGGCCGCAATCATCTTGTTTTGCTTACCCTGGGCAATCAATGCGAGAACTTCGCGCTCACGGGGCGTCAAGGCCCCGACAGCACTGTCACCATTCAGCGTACTTTCATCCGCCTTGCGGGTTTTCTCAATCTGCAGATTGCGATCGATTTCCAACAACTCGACCAAATCCGGCGGCATGTAGGAACCGCCATGCAGCATGATCTGCACCGCAAATAACCACAGATCCAGTCTGAGATTCATCGGCAGAATATTATGAATTACACCTGTCTTGAGGCATTCCCGGATGTATTGCTTTGAGTGGTAATCACCGTTGAATGTCAGGCACAGACCGGTATTGGGATACGTTTCCTGAAACTCTCTGAGACTGGTGGCATTGGCCACCCCATAGGCTTCATCGATCAGGATCAGATTGGGACAAACACCATCGGAATCCGCCCTCCTGACCAGCCCGCCCCAATCGTTTGTGATATGGACCGCCAGGTCAGGGAGCTCCCTGATTAACGCATTTTCAAGCGGGTTCGGCAGCCTGTCTCCAGGCCCTACGAAATACAAATAACGCAATTGGCTCGACATTTGTGGCCTCCCATGCATTTGCCGCCTTTTAACAATCCGCATCTTACGCAGAGTAATTTGCGCACAAGGAAGTGCTAAACAGTCCTATTTGGCTCCACAATTCAGATAACAATTTATAGTAAGCAGTTTATACCAATAAAAAATCGCAAGACATAAATCAATATGTTACCCGATCAACTAAAGGTCGAACAATGATAACACCCCACCCTAGAGCAGAGAGGCACAGTTGAAATATATTTAGAGCAAATACATGATATTCTTTTGAAGTCAGTGTTAATACCTAAAACAACATATTTACCATAAATCGACCTAATCGATACATAAGATGAATCGCACATCTTCAAACAACAATGAAAATATATATTAGTTTTAAACACAGGCGTTTAAATTTTTAAAAGTATCTTACTAAAAAGATATCAAACTTTTCTTTGAAATCAAATGTTTTTGAGCAAGCAAATATCTTTATTTAGGTAGCCGAAATTATGTCAATAGATCGATCTATTTATCAGCCGTGCAATATATAACACCTCGCGAGCGCAACTTTTTGTTTAAAGCACCTAGTTAGTTTTGACAGTTACTGCAAAATCTTACGTCCTGATCCCGCGCTACATGGCCGAACGCTCTCACAACATGAATGTCTGAAAGGGAGCCGGGATCAGTCGAATAACTCGAACTGAGCAACCCAACCCGATGGGGACAAGTTGATTTTGAACCAACAAACAATTTGAACCTGATTCCGGCTTTGGTTCCAATCAGTAAATGAGGGAAGAGCGATGCTTTTTTGCTTTTCCAGCTCGCTCCATCGTACACTCTTGCGATGTAACTGACGAAAGGGAAACAAACTTGGCGAGATAGCAATCAATGCATATCAAAGAAGTCGTTTCTCCACCGCCCACAACCGAGTGGTGCGAAATATTTCATTCCGATGCGCGTGCGACCCCATTCCAGTCAGCCGAGTGGATGGCTGCGATCGAACAAACCGGCAGATATTCCAACGCCAGCCGTCTGTACCAGACAGCGAGCGGACGGATCCTGGTGCCATTGGCAGTCAAGTCATCGGTGATTGGCAAGCGCAGTGCCTCATCGATGCCCCATGGCTTTGGCGCAGGCGGTTGCATTTCCGACTACCCGATTGGCCAGGACGACATTCAGGCGATCCTGAAAGACATGCACGGCTTGAGGGTTCGAACCTTGTCGATCCGTCCCAACCCCGTCCAGATCGACATGTGGCCCACAGGACAAAACGGCTGGTCCGCTTCACCGCGTGTGTCTCATGTCATCGACCTTGCAGGAGGCTACGACCGGGTTTGGCAGGATCGCATCCGCAGCACCAAGAGAAACCGAGTAAGAAAGGCGCGGAAAGCGGGCCTGACGATTGAAAAGGGAAACAACGCTGAACTCGTGAACAAATACTTTTCGATCTATCTGCGCTGGTCGGAGGTAAGAGCCAAAAGACGCAACCTGCCGCCGCAACTCATCCGGTATCTTGCCATTCGTCGTGAACCCAAATGGAAATTCGAGAACGTGGCCAAAGCGATGGGATCCAGGCTCCAGGTCTATATTGCGTCGATCGACGAAACACCTGTTGCTGGAACGGTTTTTCTCATCATGGGAAAAGCGGCGGTCTATTGGCGCGGTGCCAGCGATCCCGAACTGCTTGCCAAGTTTCCGGGAAACGATCTGTTGCAGAACGAGATGATACTCGACGCCTGCCAAGCCGGATGTTCGACATACCACATGGGTGAGTCCGGCGGTGTCGACACTCTCATGCGTTTCAAGAGCGACTTCGGAGCACTCGCAATTCCTTATGCCGAGTTTCACAGAAATTAGTGCATCAGCGCGGGCCCACGCACGTACCTGGAATTTTCAAGGGAAAGACAACACGGATGGTTTGGGTCTACCAGGCGCTTGTCCGCGAGCAGCCCGTTTAAACCGGGTTGCTTTTCACTCTCCTTTTAAAAACGAGCACAATAAGCGGATTTCAAAGGCGAAACCAATTCTGCGAGTAGATCGAGGTTGAAGGAACTGAGGAAAAGTTAAATTTTTAATTGTTAATAATAATATTCAAAAGATCTTCGAATTATACTCACGTCATGATTTGCGCATACTTGTCGGCCTAGATGTATTCAATCGGCGGCAGGAATATATGAAGGATCGCATTTTCATGACAGGGCAGGTTGATCCCTCGATCCTCGAGAAATGGTTTGAGTTGGTCAATCGTTGGCAGGATGTGGAGGCAAACCTCCGCATCTCGCTTGAAAAGCTGGCTCCCAACGCTCCGGAGAGGGGGGAAAAAACCAGACTTGCGCAAGTTGAGCTCCGGAAAATCAAACAGGAAATGGATGCGCTTATCGGCAGCGCCAAACCTTCCAAGGATGCCAGCGCGCCCGGCTTCATTGCAGGCAGCATCAATGTCAGCAAGACATGACCACCAAAGCATTGCGCAAAAAACTGAAGCGCCTTTCTTTGCCTGAAATCAAGGATTTCAATTCGAAAAGCAATGCTCGTTCTTTCAGTGTTTTCACGAAACACCATAGCCGGGTTTCAAGCCGGGGCACCCTAGATCTGCACTGAAATTATCGAGACCAGAACTGCCACGATGACAATCACATTGATTGCGTAAAATACGGCAACGGTGCCGGTTAAGGCAGGGCCAATTGGTCTGCCCATCCACATTGAATCAGGCCCCGCACATTCCCGTAACACGATCAGCAGCATCGTCAGGATCGCCAGGACAGGGCCAAGCCCCGCTTCGCTTTGAAAAAAATGCGGCTCCGGCGGTTTGTCGACCAACTTGACTTCCACTTCAGCCGTACCTGAGGGGAACGAGACATTGGAAAGCGAAACGTCGACCCGATTAAAGAGGGCAGTTTGCTCCAACAACTCACGCAGACGAGCCATAGCAGCTTCCGAGTAAGGTTCGCCTTCCTTCACAGTACTGGAGGCAAGTTCTGAAAGAAGATCGGCGTGCCTAGACCCTTGAACCTGAACGTCCGCCACGTGCGTTGATCTGCCAGTCAGGAAAGCAAAGGATATTCCCACGGAGCGCAGCTGCGGGTCCAAAACGTCCTTCAACTGCAGCACCTCTCCCGATGCGTAGGAAGCTTCTCTGAGACGCCAGATCAGCCCTGACTTCAGTTCTTCGAGAATCCCAGCCGTGGCCGTTTGCCCAACGAAGCGCGCCGCATGATCATCGAACCCTATGAGCGTTTCCTCTGGCAGTCCGTCAGGCAGACCGACAGCTCTGATCCAGCCGATGCGATAAAGAGAACCCGGAACGGGTGTCAACCGCGCGTATCCATTGGAAGTCATGTCATCGGAGACTTCGACGGTAGCGGCCAGATAGCCAAGAGAACGCAGAATACCTTCAAGTTTCTCTGCTTCCGCGGAAATCAGATCATTGCGCCTCTGATAGGTGACGTCCGGCAGGTCCAGCATCATTGGCAGGACAAACGCTCGCTGCAGTACATGCCTGAGTTCCGGGTCGTCTGTCTGCTCCAGATCAAGTTCGGAAGATGCCCGCGCTGCCAACGTTGCGCCCAGCAGGTAAAAACAAGCGGTTAGCAGAACAGCGATCGACAAGAAGAAGGCGTTGCAGCACCTACAGGCGCGGCTCGCCTTCATCGTCGTCAGTCTGTCAACCGCTGCAAACACCCCCTCCTCCACGGCAATGGTGATAAAGGAATAGGTTAAACCAACATTTCCCGCCAACAAAGTCAGCTAATAATTATGTCTACGCGCTAATATACTTATCTATTTAAGCATTTTTCTGATTTGCTATATTTATTAAATATTTAAATAGAGCAACAGGATGCTGAACGAACACATACAGCCTATTTCAAACGAAGTCGCATGGGAGGCGTCTGCTTCAGCGTGGGACAAGATCTACGCCGTCGACCCGTTCGCCATGCCGACGCAGTCCAGAAAATGGGCTGGCGCAATTCTTCAAGGATCCGGTGGGCGGCAGGTCAGCCGCCATTATCTGTTTTCCGATGGTCACGAGGCCATCCTTCCTCTTTTCAAGAAGACGCTCGTTCCTTTCACCTTTTCGACCCTGAATTCCCCTCCCTCCTCCTGGGGGTTCGGCGGAGTGCTCGCCAAGGAGCCTCTTGCAGCTCAGCATCTGGAAGCGATTCTGGAAGACTGCTCTGACATTCCAGGTACTGCTATTTCGGTACGGCCCAACCCCCTCCAGGCTGCAGAATGGCTGAAGGCCGCGGTGGCCAGAGGCTGGTCTGCTGTGCCGAAGACATCCCATATCCTCAATTTGGAAGGGGGTTTCGACAAGGTCCGGAAAACCCGTTTTTCCGGGAACACACGCAGCAAGATCCGCCGGGCGGAGAAGAAAGGTGTTACGGTAGAAATCGGCAATACCGAAACCCTGATCGCCAGTTTTGAACGGTTGTTCAGGCGGTCGATCGATCGATGGGCTCGAAAACAGCATGAATTTGGCTGGCTCGCACAGTTGCGCGGACACATGCGGGACTCGTCTAGAAAGTTTCGGGTCATGGCCAACTGTGCCAGTGGCATTTTCCAAGTGGCGATTGCCAGCCACAACGACAAGCCCGTTGCCGGATCCATCGTACTTGTGGACCGGAACGCCCATTACACGCGCGGAGCAATGGATGAACGCCTGATTGGCCGCACCTACGCAAATTATTTGCTACAGGCCAAAATTATCGAACTCGCCTGCAGCCGCAAATGCGCACACTACCATATGGGGGAGACGGGGTTGTCGCGATCTCTCGCCCAGTTCAAGGGACACTTCGGTGCTGTCGCGGTTCCTTATGCAGAACTCTGGTTTGAAAAGGTACCCATATTTTCGGCCGATCGCACCATGCGCTCCGGGATCAAACGGCTGATCGGTTTTACCGATGTCTAGTGCCCGGTTCCGCCCCATCCTTGTCACCGTTGCTTCCGGGTTCCTGAGTACCGTTCAGCCCGCCCGAGCGGTTGACGCACCGCCACCAATTCCAACTCCACGCCCTGCTTCGCTTCCCGTTTCTCCGCTCGGTCCCGAGGGCAGGTTCGATCTCATCTTCGCAGATGAGTTTGCAGAACCCGAACTGTCTCAGGATCGCTGGACGACTTGCTACTGGTGGGACAACAACGGCTGCACCAACCTCGGCAACAAGGAACTTCAGTGGTACGTGCCACAAAACATCCGGGTTGAAGATGGAACCCTGATCCTCACCGCCAAACCCGAGGAAGTGATCGGACACGAGGGCATGACATTTCCCTACACGTCCGGAATGGTGACAAGCGGCCGCTACTACGAAGAGGATCTGTCGGACACGCGCTTTTCGACCACCTATGGCTTTTTCGAAATGCGCGCCAAAGTTCCCTCCGGACAAGGATTGTGGCCTGCCTTCTGGTTGCTGCCGGATAACCACACCTCCAAACCGGAAATCGACATCATGGAGGTTCTCGGCCATCGCCCGGGGGTTCTGGAGCTGCACTACCATTACAAGAAGGCCAACGGAGACGTCCGCCAGAAAGGCCATGAAATCGAAACAGATGACCTCAGCAAAAACTGGCATGTATACGGTCTGGAATGGTCGTCGGAAGAAATCACCTGGTATCTCGACGGTGAAGAGCTGTGGCGAATTGAGGAACGGGAGCTGATTTCCAACGTTCCGATGTATCTCATCATAAACCTGGCTGTTGGTGGAAACTGGCCAGGAGCACCGGATGAAAGCACCAGGTTCCCTGCCGAGCTGAAAGTTGACTACGTGCGGGTATGGCAGAGGTCGCCGTGATGAGCGACTTGCGCACGACCCTTCCCGGCCCCATCACTTCCGCCACTGCCAGCCGCTCCAACCTAATGCACCAGATCCAGAAAGCACTGAAATCAGCACCACTGCTCGTGAATGGCTATGCAATGATAGCCAGCACCGGTCTAACTTCCGCGATTGGCATCGTGTTCTGGATGGCAGCAACCCGGTTCTATGACCAAAGTCAGGTCGGTCTCGGAGCAGCGCTTATCGCGCTGATGACGCCGATCAGCTATTTCGGCCAAATGAACCTGGGTACGGTTCTCAATCGTTTTCTGCCGACCGCCGGTCATCAGGCAGGTCCACTGATCCTGAAAGCCTATGTCGCCGCAGGTCTGGTATCCGGCGCTATCGCTCTTGGATTTGCACTTGGTGTCGGCACCGTAACACCTGCCCTGGCCTTACTCAGAACGGATCCGGTGACGATGGCGGTGTTCGTTTCAGGCACCGTTATCTGGACCATATTCGCACTTCAGGACGCAGCTTTGTCCGGTCTGCGCCTCTCGGTCATGATCCCGTTTGAAAACACTGTCTATGCCCTTTTGAAAATCGCGTTTCTGGTTGGATTCGCATTTGTGGCCACGATGCCCGTCAATGGAATTTTTCTCGGCTGGACCATCGCTCTCATTCCAATTGTTCTGGTCATAAACGTTCTGATTTTCAGGCATCTGGCGATACGGAAACACACCGGCAAGACCGAGCCGGTCGAACTCAAGTCGATCATGAGTTTCTTGAGCTGGGACTATGCCGGAAGCATCTTTCTGACAGCAGGCTTCGGACTTGCCCCGCTCATGATTGCATCCACTGCCGGGGTAGAAGCGAATGCTCCCTATCACATTGCCTGGACGTTCACCTATTCGGTTTACCTGATCGGCCGCTCCATGGGAATTTCGTTGCTGGCCGAAAGCGCAGCATTCCCGCAGCGCATAATCCGTCTGACCTCCGATGCCTTTTGCCACACCATGTTGATGATGTTTGGCGCAGTGACGGTCATCTGGATCGGGGCTCCTTATCTGCTGAAACTGTTCGGCGCGGCCTATGTCACAGAAAGCACTTCAATTCTCAGGGTTCTGATCCTTTCATGTCTGCCCTGGGCGGCGACAACCACATTTATTGCCGCCTTGCGGGCCAAGGGCCGCACGCAGGCGGTGGCGATCCTCCAGTTCGCGACGCTCGTCATATTCACCGCATCCAGTGCCCTGCTGCTCCAGCAACTCGGAGCCCTGGGTGTCGCATATGGCTGGTTGATTGCGCATTCGCTCGTGCTGGCAGGCTTCCTCGCACTCAACATGGCGCAATCCAAACCCGGAACCATCTCCGACATCACCCTGCTTCTGGCCGCCTCACTGGCGGACATTGCCGGCATGATCAAGCGCCGCTTGTTCAAGCAGGCCTATTCGACCTGGGACATATTTCCAGGGCCCAAGAGCGCGATCGGCGACTTCGATCTCAATCATCACGATTTGAAGAGAATGCCGGTTTCCGTAACAGACAGCACGACTCTGCTTCTGACACGAAAAGAAGACATTCCCGGTCATGACGGAGACATCCCTGAGGCAGTGGTCAAATATGCAACAACACGCTCCGGGATTGCGGCACTGCAACGCAATGCACAGGTCCTGAGAGAACTTCATTCCGATCATCGCGTCAAAGACCTGAAAAGATGGTTCCCTGAATTTCTTGGAGAAGATCAGCAAGGAGGGTTCTTCAGATCGGTGGAAACTGCCCTGCCTGGAGAAGATGGCAGGGCGTTTTTTGGCGACGATGCTCATCCCGAAGCCGTCGGCAATGCTGCCGTGACACTTGTAACCCAACTTCACGCAAATACGGCGGAGCGGTCGATACTCGACCAGGAGTGGGCAGACCGGTGGATAGACGCGCCGATCAAAACGATCACGACGGCAACGCGGTCAAGTTGGGGCTATGAAGATCGAGCGGCCACATTGGAATGCCTGCGCGAAGACCTCCGCAGGGCCTTGATTGGAAGACAACTTCCGCTGGGCCGCTGCCACGGAGACCTTTGCCCCGGAAATGTTCTGCTGACGCGAACAGCCAGCTCTTCCAACAAAATTGAGATTTCCGGTCTGGTCGATTGGGACAATTCCAAGACTGACGCGCCCTTGGCTGTTGATCTCTTTCATCTGGCGGTCACCACCAGAATGCTGGGCAGTGGAGAAGAGCTCGGGCAGATCGCCAGGACCTGTATTCTGGAGAGCAGTTTTGAATATGAAGACATCCTGGGCTTTTCGCTCGAGCCGATGAAATCAGTCTCAACTGCGAACGACGACCGGGACTTCAGCAAGAGCATGTTTTTGCTGACCTGGTTGCATCACATAAAGTCCAATCTGACCAAGTCCGAACGCTATCCCGGAAACTGGTTGTGGATGCGTGCCAATGTCGACCGAGTTTTGACCGCGATTGCGGCACGAACCGGATGAGTGTCCCATGAGTATTGAAACGACATCACCGGAAACGCTCAGGAAACCCGGGCTCCGCATTTGGGGTCGGGGCATACGGCCCGACGACCGGCAGACCGTCTGGTTGTATCGCCGTGCAAATGGAGCCCAATCATCAGTGAAACTGTTTGGCGTCGCCAACGCAATCGAACTCGCGTCCGCAACAAGCGCAGTTCTTGCCGCTGTCCTTTGGCTCTCAAGCCTGCCGCAGATGGACGCCGACCTCCTGGACAATTTCGGCCTGGTTTCCATCCTGCCCGTTACATTCTGGTTAGGCCTGTGCCTGACCACATTCAGCTTTGCACTCAGTCTCGACACGTCCTGCCGGTGGCCGGTTCTTCGTCCCCTCAACCTAGTCTTGTTGGTTTTCTTTCTTCATGCCACCGCACCCGTCGTCTACGAAACTTTGAGATATTCCTGGGCATGGAAACATCTCGGTATTGTCGATTACATCCAACGGCATGGAAGCGTAGACCGTGAGGCCCCTTTTCTGGCCGCCTACCACAACTGGCCGTTCTTTTTCTGGATGTCCTCGAAGCTCGCAGGTCTTTTCGGCCTTGGCTCCATTGAAATTGCCAATATCGTCCGCTTCTTTCCCGTCCTGGCCAATCTTTGCTATGCGGCGTTACTCGTCACGATCTTTCGGCGGTTCACCGACGATTTCCGGTTGGCTTGGTCCGCGGCATGGGTGTTCCTGTGCGCCAATTGGGTCGGACAGGACTATTTTTCTCCCCAGGCTTTCGCCTATGGACTTTACCTTCTCGTGCTGGCGACCTGTCTCGGCCCTCTGAGGCCTTCGAGCATTACCGGTTCGTCCAAAGCCCATGAAAGACTCCACCAACTCCGGGCTCTTCTGACGCGCGGGACGCCCAGAGTGCCTCAAACGAGCCGCTCAATCCGAATTTTGCTGGTGCTGCTCGTCAGCCTGTCTATCTGGGTGATGGTGGCCTCGCATCAACTGACACCGCTGATCCTGATCAGTTCCCTTTTTTTCCTGTCTCTCCTGACGGGGCTCAGTCTTGGATATGCCGCCCTCACCGCCCTTGCCGTGGTTTCCTGGGTCATTTATCCGGCGGCTCCCTTTACAGCCCTGGCGCTGCCCGAAGAAGTGGCTGGAATGCTACGTTCGTTCAGCGGTTTCACGGAAAAATTCATCGACACGTCCACCGTTGAACCCGAAGTCGCGATTGTCGCCTGGGCAGGCAGGCTGCTGACCCTCGGCGTTGCGATCCTTGCCGGCTTAGGATGGCTGAGACGGCTTAATCACGGAGGACGAGACGGTATCGCTTGCGCCCTGGCGATCGCACCATTGAGCATCATGTTGGTAACGTCCTATGGCGGTGAGGCAATCTTCCGCATTTTCCTCTTCTGCGTACCGTTTCTCTCTTTCTTCGCGGCAGCCTTGTTCTTCCCGACCAACATGTCCGGACGTGGACATGGCACCCGCTTCGCCTTTGCCGCGGTGACCATCCTGATGGCCATCGGATTCTTTTTCGGCAACAACGGCAAGGACAGGCAGTACCGTTTCTCGCCGGACGAGGTTGCAGCTTCCCAATGGCTTTATGAACGGGCACCAGCCGGCACTCTCCTGGTGGAGGGCGCACGCAGTTACCCGTCTCAATTCAGAAACTACGAGAACTTCACCTATGTCCCGCTCTCCAATGAACGTCCCGATGCCAGAAATGATATCTTGAGCGATCCATCAGGCGTGTTGAGCCGGTGGTTCCGGAATGAAAGCTGGGCAGACGGCTACATCATCCTGACACGAAGTCAGAAGGCTTATGTGGAAGCACTCGGGATCATGCCGAAGGGAGCACTGGACAACATGGAGATGGAACTGCTCGCGTCTCCCGACTTCCAACTCGTCTTCGCCAACAGGGATGCGCGCATTTTCACGGCGCGCAGGTTCCTCCAACCCAAACAAACGGAGTAAGGCCACCATTCATATGGTGCGCGCTGGCGAGCATTCGACAGTCTCGTCGACACACCTCACACCACTGCCGCCTTGGCGAGACACCCTTCAATTCCTCATCTCAATTGAAAACCGCTCAAATGCCCGGTGCAGGGATCGGTTTTGAGGTGAGACCAGATTTTCTGGATCAAGGGTGAGGTCGTATCCCGTTTCTTGTAGACCCAGATTTCAAGATCCATGTCGTACCGGCCGTCTCCTGCCAGCGCAAACTGTCCGGATCGGACGCTTTCGTAGGCGCTGCAGGCTGGCAGCCAAAGCATCTTGCGGTCCATGAGAGCCAGGCTTTTCATGAACTCGCAGGTACCGCTTTGCGACGTGCAGACAAAGGTCGGATCCTGCGCGGTCATTTTCGAAAAGATCAGGTCCTCGACTTTGGAAAAATATCCGGTTTGTCCATAGCCGACATATTCGAGGCCGCCCCTGGGCGGGTTATCGACGTCAAAGGCCGGACTTCCCGTCTCATCAAGTGCAGTACAAAGATGCATAGTATCTTCGCCCAACTTGATGGATTCGAATTCGTGGTGCTCAAAAAATGCCGGCACCTGTGGCTGAAAATAAAGCAGGACCAGATCCATTTTCCGGTCTGCCAGCATTTCGATCATTTCATAGAAATCATAGGTGTCGATCGAGACCGAAAAATCACCACAGGCTGCCTTGACCTGACTGAGCCAGTCGGGGACGAAACTCAGGGCCAGCGACGTTGCAGCGGCCAGACGCAGGTCGGGTGTGGAACTGGATTTGCGCCGCTGAAACTCGACCCTGTTAAGCTCCAGCTCCCTAAGCACATTTTGAGCTGTATCGTGAAACTGTTGCCCTTCCTGCGTGAGCGTGACCGGATAACTGCTACGGTCGAAAAGTTCCGCCCCCAACCAGGTTTCAAGCGCCTTGATGCGCCTGCTGAAGGCAGATTGCGTGATGTTGCGCTCCTCCGCCGCCTGGGAAAAGTTCCCTTGCTTGCTGAGAACGAGAAAGTCAGTCAACCAGTTGGTGTCCACGCTAATCTCCTGAACCAATTGGCGAAATTATATGCAGCGCAAAAATGTATGCAAAATTTGCATAACAAGCCTGTTGGTCGAATTCAACCTGTCGATATAAGCTAATCCGGTCATTTGAATGCAGGAACCTGGCTCGGAAAATGAAGCGGGCTGCATGCAAGATCGCTGGCGTTAGCCGGCATTCCGAAATCCGAGTTGTTTCAGAGGGGAAAAGTCGTGAAACTCCTACCATCTCTCAAGAGCGCGTCTCTTGCGGCAATTCTAGCAACATCCGTCGCATTTCCGGCACTTGCGGAAACACCTAAAGATACATTCGTCATCGCCCGCAACACCGCGGATGCCATTACGCTTGATCCAGCGGAAACCTTTGAATTTACAGGTGGCCGTGTCCTTGCCAATCTTTACGAGCGTCTGTTCCTGTTTGAGCCGGACAACCTGACCGAGCTGGTTGGAGGTATCGCGGAGTCTTATGAATTTTCCGACGACGGGAAAAAGATCACCGTCAAGCTGCGCCCTGGGCTGACCTTCCACTCGGGCAATCCCGTGACCGCAACCGACGTTGCCTATTCGCTTGGACGGGCCATCAAGCTCGACAAGACACCGGCATTCATCATCAAGCAGATCGGTTGGACCCCTGAAAATGTTGACGAGGCTGTTGTTGCCGTTGACGACAATACCGTCGAGATCAACATTCTTGCAGACATCTCCCCCGCGCTGGTGCTGAACCTGCTCTCCTCAAGTGTTGCCTCCATCGTGGACATGAAGGAAGTCCAGAAGCACGAAGTCGATGGCGACATGGGTTACGGCTGGTTGAAAGACCACGCCGCTGGCTCCGGTCCCTTCAAACTGAAAACCTGGAAGGCCAACGAACTGTTCATTCTTGAAGCGTTCGATGACTATCGCCATGGCAAACCGACAATGAATCGTGTCGTGATCCGCCACGTTGCAGAACCTTCAGCACAGCGTCTGCTGCTGGAAAAGGGCGATGTTGACGCTGCCATGGAATTGACCGCCGATCAGCTCAAGGGCCTCGCTGGCAATGCGGATGTCTCCGCACAGCAGTATCCGAAGGGATACCTGATGTATCTGGCGACAAACATGGAGCACCCGGTTCTTTCCAAACCGAAGGTCCGTGAAGCACTCAACTACATCGTCGACTACGACGGCATGGTCGGGTCCATCCTCGATGGCCAGTACAAGATCCACCAGAACTTCTGGCCGTCAGGCATGTGGGCAGCTTCCATGGAGACGCCTTACAGCTACGACATGGACAAGGCGAAGGCTCTGATTGCCGAAGCTGGCGTTGAGCCGGGCACCAAGATCACCATCGATACGCTGAACAAATCTCCGTTCAAGGAAGTTGCACAGAACATTCAGGCCAGCCTGAAGGAAGTCGGCATCGATTCCGAGATCATCCTGTCCGACGGTAAGACCCTGTGGCCGAAGTACCGTGCCCGCAAACACGAGCTGATCGTCGCCCGCTGGGGTCCGGATTACTCCGATCCGCATTCCAACGCCGACGCCTTTGCTCACAATCCTGACAACCGTCTGGAAGCCAAGCTGACCGGCAAACTGACATGGCGTAACGCATGGGATGCGGAAGGCCTGACCGAACTGACCAACCAAGCAGCGGCAGAATCCGATCCGGAAGTCCGGGCGGACATCTACGCCGATCTGCAGAAGAAGGTTCGCGAAGATTCTCCGTTCACCATCATGTTCCAAGCGATCGGGACATTCGGTCAGCGTGCGAACGTGGAAGGTTTCGTCAACGGCGTTACGTCCGACCAGGCGTATTACCGCAACGTGACCAAGAACTGATAGCGGCTCGGCCGCGCATGTTGCACTCAGCAAACATGTGCGGCCATCGACAATGCGTAATACCGCGCGCCCGACATCTCCAGGGGCGTGCGGTTTTGCGTGGCTATCGATTGTTATCCGGGGGCGGATGCTTTGGCAGAAAATTACGGCAGGATTCCCGGATTGCATTTCGGCGGGTGCAAGTTGCGGGAATATCTGAATGACTGACAGTTCCACAGTGCGAAGCGCGGCGGTGGATTTCAAACCCTATGTGAATGTGGCCAGAAAGATCGGCGGGGGCATCGTCATGCTCCTTCTCACCTTCATCGGTTTGACGGCCATTACCTTCATTATCGGCCGCATCATGCCCAATGACCCTGTGGTCGCGATCGTCGGCGATCGCGCGTCCAAGGAAGTCTATGAGGCGATGTATCTTCAGCTCGGTCTCGACAAGCCGATCTGGCAGCAATATCTGATCTTTCTCAACAACATCCTGCATGGCGATTTTGGCAACTCGGTCATGACCACCCGTCCGGTGATCGAGGACATCAAGCGTTTCTTTCCCGCCACTCTTGAACTTGCCACCATCGCAACGATTGTCGGGATCATCATCGGCATTCCCGCGGGCGTCCTGGCGGCCGTGCGGCAAGGCAAACTGATCGACCATATCGTCCGCGTCATTGGATTGCTCGGCCACTCGATCCCGGTGTTCTGGCTGGGCATGGTTGCCCTATTGATCTTCTATGCAAAGCTGGATTGGGTCGCGGGCCCCGGCCGCATCGACTTCTTCTATGATGGCATTGTCGATCCGATAACCGGCGTCATTCTCATCGATTCAGCGATCGAAGGACATTGGGATGTCTTCTGGAACGCTGTCTCGCATATCATTCTACCGGCCTCGATGCTGGCGATCTACTCGCTCGCCTATATTGCCCGCATGACCCGCTCGTTCATGCTGGACCAGCTGAACCAGGAATATGTTCTGACGGCCCGGGTCAAAGGCCTGAACGAGGGTGCCGTAATCTGGCATCACGCCTTCCGCAACGTGCTGGTGCAGCTGATCACCATCATCGGCCTGACCTATGCCAGCCTGCTCGAAGGCTCGGTCCTGACCGAAACCGTGTTCGCCTGGCCCGGGATCGGCCAATACATCACCAATTCGCTTTTCAACGCGGACATGAACGCCGTAATCGGCGGCACGCTGGTCGTGGGACTGTCCTTCGTCTTCATCAACATGTTGTCCGACATTCTCTATCGAATTGTCGATCCGAGGGCCAAGTAATGTCAGACGCGTCCATCAAATCGAACCGCGGATTGACTGCCTGGCTGTTGGCAGACTTCCCCCAGAACGCCTTCCAGGCGCGCTGTCAGCGGGCCTATATCGGCTGGCTGTCGTTCAAGACCAACCCGATCGCAATGCTCGGGTTGTTTATCGTCTCCTTCCTTTGCTTCGTCGCACTGTTCGCCCCCTTGATTGCAAGCGGCGACGGCACGACGCAGGATCTTGCCAATCGCCTGGCCGCACCGAGCGCCGAGCACTGGTTCGGCACGGATGAGCTCGGGCGCGATGTCTTTGACCGGATTGTCTGGGGGTCGCGCGTCACCCTCTATATCATCTTCCTTGTCTCGATCATCGTCATGCCCATCGGGTTGATCATCGGAACGGCATCCGGCCTTTTCGGCGGCATTGTCGACAAGGTCTTGATGCGTATCACCGACATCTTCCTTGCGTTTCCGCGCCTCATTCTGGCGCTTGCGTTCGTGGCTGTTCTAGGCCCGGGTCTGGAAAACGCGGTTTTGGCAATCGCTCTGACTACCTGGTCACCCTATGCACGTCTGGCCCGGGCGGAAACGCTGACCTTGCGCAGCAGCGAATACATCATGGCTGCCGAAATCTTGGGGGCATCAAAGGCCCGCGTCCTCTTTGCCCATATAATGCCCATGTGCCTGTCTTCGACGATCGTCCGACTGACCCTCGACATGGCAGGCATCATTCTGACGGCAGCCGGTCTTGGGTTCCTTGGCCTCGGTGCGCAACCTCCCCTGGCCGAATGGGGCGCAATGATTGCAACCGGCCGAGATTTCCTGCTTGATCAATGGTGGGTGCCGACCATTCCCGGGATTGCTATTCTCGTGGTCTCCCTGGGCTTCAACCTGCTGGGTGATGGTTTGCGAGACGTGCTCGATCCGCGCAGTTCGGGAGGGCACTGAGCATGAATGAGATGAGGATGACCGGTTTTTCTTCAGAACCTTCGGGACAGGATCCGCTGATTTCGGTGCGTGACCTGCACGTGCGCTTCACAACGCCCAAAGGACCTGTCCATGCGGTGCGCGGCGTCAGCTTCGACCTGGGCCGGGAACGGCTCGGCATTGTCGGGGAGTCCGGCTCCGGCAAATCCCAGACCGGCAGAGCTCTGCTGCGCCTGACGGCCGGCAATGGCTCGATCGACGCCAGCAAGATGGAGTTCGACGGCCTGGATCTGATGAAGGCGAGCGAGAAAAAGATGCGCAGCATCCGGGGCTCCCGCATTTCGATGATCATGCAGGACCCGAAATACTCGCTGAATCCCGTTCTGACCGTTGGCGCCCAGATTGCCGAATCCTGCCGCCGCCATGAGGACATTTCCAAGGCGGACGCAAAAAAACGCGCTTTAGCCATGTTGGACACCGTGCGCATCCGTGAACCGGAAAAGGTCTATAACCTTTATCCGCATCAGGTATCCGGGGGCATGGGGCAGCGCATCATGATCGCCATGATGCTGATCACCAATCCGCAGGTCATGATTGCCGATGAACCGACCTCCGCGCTCGACGTGACGGTTCAGATGCAGGTACTGGCCCTTCTGGATGACATGGTCCGCGAACGCGGCATGGGGCTTGTGCTCATCAGCCACGACCTGCAACTGGTCTCCAGTTTCTGCGACCGGGTGCTTGTCATGTATGGCGGACGGATCATGGAAACGCTCGACGCCAAAAATCTCGACCAGGCTCAACACCCTTATACCAAGGGCCTGCTGAACTGCCTTCCGCGCCTGGACGGCAGGCACGATGACCTGCCGGTCCTGAAACGGGACCCGGCTTGGTTGACCGAAGGCGGCAATGCCGATGGAGGCCGGTCATGATGATCGACATAAAGGACCTGAACATCGTTTTTGGCTCCGGTCACAATCAGATCCATGCCGTCCGCGACGTCAATCTGGAAGTTGCGGAAGGCGAAAGCTACGGGCTCGTCGGCGAGTCCGGTTCCGGCAAGTCCACCATTCTGCGCGCGATGGTCGGCATCAATGCGCATTGGACCGGATCCATCAAGGTGGACGGCCAGCTCCTCACGCCCAAGCGCACCGTTGCTTCACGCAAGCACATGCAGATGGTCTTTCAGGACCCCTATGGATCACTGCACCCTCGCCGTACCGTAGACGACACACTGAAAGAGCCGCTCGTCATTCATAATCTTGATGATCGCGATGAGCGCATCATCAGGATCCTGAAGGAGGTTGGCCTTGGACCGGAATTCCGTTTCCGATACCCCCATCAGCTTTCCGGAGGCCAGCGTCAGCGCGTTGCCATCGCCCGGGCACTCATTCTGGAGCCAAGGGTCATCCTGCTGGACGAACCGACAAGCGCTCTGGACGTCTCTGTTCAGGCGGAGATCCTCAATCTGCTGTCGGCGCTGCGCAAGGCGCACGGACTGACCTACATCATGGTCAGTCATGATCTTGCTGTGGTCGGTCACTTGTGCAGCAAGATCGCGGTCATGAACCGGGGCGTGGTCATCGAGGAAATGACCGAGGAACAGATGCGCAGCGGCGAAGTCGCCCATGACTACACCCGCCAGCTGTGGACCGCTTCTCACGGTTATGACCGGGCAGCTCTGAAGACCTTCAAGGAATTTGCCTGATAGCACTTTCAACGGGCGTGGCAACACCTCTGCCACGCCGTCCGGAAAACGGGATCGTCGAAGTCAGAGCATTCTAGGCGAGTTCCCTGCTCAACCGCTTCTCTGAAGCCCCCGGAGGCTGCGCCCAGGAGGCAATGATCCGGTAAACTGCCGGGGTCAGAAACAGAGTGAAGATGGTTGCGAGCCCCAGGCCGCCGACCACAACCCAGCCAACCGCAATCCGGGCCTCGGCTCCTGCCCCTGAAGCAAGTACAAGCGGAATGCTGCCTGCAACGGTGGAGGCCATGGTCATCATGACCGGTTTGAGCCTGATCCGCATGGCATTGCGTATGGCATCGTCAACCGATTGGCCTTTCTGGCGCAGCTGATTGGCAAACTCGACAATCAGGATGCCGTTCTTGGCCATGATACCGACCAGAATGACGAGCCCGATCTGGCTGTAATAATTCAAGCTTCCACCAGTCATCAAAATGGCAAGCAGGGCCGTGCCCAGTCCGCAGGGAACCGTGATCAGAATGATGCAGGCACTGCTGAAACTCTCAAATTGTGCCGATAGAACCAGAAAGACAATCAACAGGGCTGCGGCAAACACCAGCAGCGCTGCCGTTTCACCAGTGTCCAGTGTTGCGGCTTCTCCAAGAAAAACCAGGCGGCCCTCATTGCCCAGAATGTCCGGCGCGATTTCCTTCAGCCGCGCGACTGCGGTTCCCAGGTCAACGCCTCGTCCGAGATTGGCCTGCGCAGTGACTGCCCGTTCGCGGGCTTCACGAGCCAGCGTTGAAGCAGCTGCAGAGACCGACAGTTCAGCCACGGTCGATATTGGGACGAACTGGCCGTTGCTCGCCCGAAGAAAGGTGTTTTCCAGGTCACCTTGATCATTGATCGGGCGTCCCCCCACTTCGAGCTGGATGTCAATGGCCTCGTTGTTGAGGAAAATCTCGGAAACCTTGTCGCCCTCAATAACCGTGTTCAAGGTCTCGACAACATCACGGGGCGCGATGCCCAGATTGGCTGCCTGGTCGCGATTGACCTCAAGCAGAAGCTGCGGCTGGTTGACCTCATTAACGAGTTGCGGATTGGAGAACGCTGGATCACCATCCATCGCCGCGATCAGCTCGTTGGTAAGGTCTCCCAGAGCATCATACTCCTTGCCGACGACCGCAAACTGAACTCCCCGCCCAGCGCCCCGGATGCCCAGACTGTTGGGACTGCGAAGGGAAATGAGCGCGCCTGGTATCCGGCTGAGCGGCCCTTGAATCTCCGCGGCGATTTCCTGCTGACTTCTCGCCCGCTCTTCCCATTGCGCCAATCGCACGAAGACCAGTCCGAAGTTGGTGTTGCCAAAGCCGATGATCGACTGGACCGCAACCGCCTCGCCGGACTGGACATAAGGCTCCAGGATCTTTTCAACACGTTCGACCTGCCGGCTGGTGTAGTCAAGGCTCGCAGAAGCAGGTGTTCGCAGAGCAACCATGATGGTGCCCCGGTCTTCCGACGGCGTGATTTCCTGTGGCAGTGAACCGTAAAGTGCCAGGGAAGCAGCGGCAAACAACAGCGCTGCTCCAAGCACCCTAAAGCGCCACCTGATGATGGCATCGATCAGCCTGTCGAAGTGTGCCAGCACGCCTCGGCTCGGCTCGGTCTGCTCATCCTCGGTGACATTCGCATTGCCATTGGGTTTCCCCGGATCGATGAAAGCACAAAGCGCAGGGCAAAACGTCAGCGCAACGAAAGACGACAACGCCACGGAAAAGGCGAGAACGAACCCGAATTCACTGAAAATGCCGCCTGCCTGGCCGGGCAGGAAGGAAATCGGAATGAACACCGCAGCGAGCGTCGCTGTTGTGGAGATCACGGCAAAGAAGACTTCCCGTGTGCCAACTGCAGCAGCGGCGAAAGCTCCAAAGCCTTCACGTCTCCGGCGAACTATGTTCTCAAGCACAACGATGGCGTCATCAACCACCATGCCGGTTGCCAGCACCAGCGCAAGGAGTGTGATCGTGTTGACCGAGAACCCCGCCGCCCAGATGGCCGACAGGGTTCCGACGAGTGCGATCGGCACAGCAACCGCCGGCACGATCACCGCTCTCACAGATCGAAGGAACAGAAAAATCACCGCCACGACAATCACGACGGCCATACCGATACTCGTGACCACCCCGGCGATGGACCGTTCCACGAAAACACCGTCATCGGAGACAATCATCAGATCAGCTCCACTGGGCAACTCTTCTCGCAACTCGGCAACGGCGGTTCGGGCAGCATTCGAGATTGCCAGCGTGTTGGCGTGAGACTGTCGAATGACGTTGAGGCCGACGGCCGGTTGACCGTTGATCCGGGTAATCACGGTCGGGTCGTCAGAGGTGAACTGCACGAAGGCGACATCGCCGATAACCGTTTCACGATTGAGGCGGATTGCGGAGATGGCTTCTTCGGTCGTGGTTGAAGCGACTGAGCGGACAATCAGCGCCTGCGTGTTGGTCTCCAGCGCTCCGAGCGGGATATCCAGATTGGCACTGGCCAGCGCAGAGCGCATGTCGGCAAGCGAGATCCCCCGGCTGGCAAGGGCGACCGGAGAGAACGTGACACGCATGATCCGGTCGTAATCGCCAACGGTCTGAACTTCCGCGACACCTTCAATTGACAGCAGCCGGTCCGAGACGATGCCTTCCGCGAGTGAGGCAAGGTCGGTCAAAGGCAGGGTTCCGCTCAAGGCGAGCCTGACAATCGGATCTGCATCCGCATCGCTTTTTTGGACTGTCGGCTCTTCCAGGTCGTCGGGCAGGTTTCGTCTGGCACGCGAGACAAGATCGCGCGCATCGTTGGCGGCATCGGTGATGTCGGTGGTGGAGCTGAGTTCGAGCGTCAGTCTGGCGCTGCCGTAATTTGATGTCGCAGAGATGTTCTCCAGCCCTTCAAGCCGCGCCAGCGCATCTTCCAGAACACTGGTGACTTCCGCGTCCACTGTGTTTGCGGAAGCACCGGCAAAGGTTGCCCTGACAGAAATAACCGGCCGCGATACGTTCGGCAGTTCCCGAACCTCGACACCCTGTAGCGCGGTCAGTCCGGCAATGATCACCAGGAGGTTGACCACAAGCGCCAGCACCGGGCGCCCGACAAACGTCGCTGCAAGTCCGAGCTTTTCACGCGTGACCTTGTGTGCCGCATCTTCACCCATCAGAGCGGCCTGCCTCTGCTCCGGCAACTTCAATCGCGATGTCGGCGCCCTGGCTGACCTTGAAGGCTCCGTCCTTCACCACGCGGTCACCGTCTTTCAGGTCCGCTTCAACCCAGACATTGTCGCTTTGCCGGTGCCGCAGAACCACTTCGATCCGTTCCGGTTTGTCGTCCGCTCCAAGCCGCCAGACATAGGCGCCGTTCTGGTTCCAGAGAATGGAAACCGCCGGCACCATCGGCAGTGGATTGTCCGAACTGGCCAGACTGACGCTGAAAGTCATTCCCGGAAGCAACAGGTTTTGAGGATTCTGCACCTCGGCCCGAACCCGAACGGTTCGGAATTCTTCATCGATGGAACTGTCAAAGGACTCTACGACGCCGCTGAAGATCCGGCCTTGCAGGGCTGGCGTCGACAACCGCACGGGAACGCCGATCCGGATCTGGGAAATCGATGTCTCAGGAACCGTGAATTCCACCAGAAGGCTGCTGGCGTCGACCAGGGTCACGATTTCCGCACCTTGCGGCAGGTAACTGCCGACCGTGAGATCGTTCAGGTTGATCCGACCCGAGAAAGGCGCCCGGATGATACGCCGGTCAAATTCGTACTGCGCCTCCGCCACCTGGGCCTGGGCAACGGCGAGAGCGGCCCGTGCTTCATCCACCTGGGCCTGAGAAACGGCGTTGGAATGCTGGCTCAGTAGCGTTTCGTATCTGGCAAACGCAGCGTTCTGCTTTTCGAATTCCGCTTTGGCACTGCCCAGCAGGATTTCCTGGGTCTTGCGCTCCAGGGTGACGATGGGGTCTCCGGCATTCACGTCCGTATTCGGTTGAACATGAATTTTCTCGACCGTTCCGGCAACATCGGCCGTAACATGAATGGAACGAACCGCCTTGCCGGTCCCGATCGACTGAATGCGCGATCTGGGCGGGGTGAGCTGAACATCCTCGACAGTCACGAAGACAGCATTGGTCGGAAATTTTTCTTCGGTTCCATCCGATTGGTTCTGGCCGACTTCCGACAGGGAGGACACCTGGGCCGGGGTATTTTTCGAGCCAATGAGCCCGCTTGACGAAATCCAGAACCCAAGGATGAACGCGACCGCAATCGCAAGGATCACTCCAATACCCCGGTTCATGTATTTCACCTCGCAGCGTCAAGGGACAGGTCAAAGTTGCAACCGTTCAATCCACATAAGACAGAATCGGCAAGCAAAAGACCAGACACGAATTGGAGTATTTGTCTCAGAAATAAGAAGAAATTCGGGCAAGGCGACTACATGTCAACTTCAACCACACCACCTTCTTCAACTGCACGGGACTGGCAAAGAATGATCGCACCTTCCCGCTGCTTCTTTGAGAGAACGAAATCCCGATGCTCAACGTCCCCTGAAACGAGACCGCATTTGCACACCCCGCAGATACCATCGGAACACTTCACGTCGACGGTGATACCGTTTTCGTTGAGGACATCCGCGGCTGTCTTGTCCGCGGGGACCTCGATCTGCTTGCCGCTGCGGGCCAGTTTCAGAACAAACGGATGGTTCTCGTATTCCGGTGTTTCCGGCACATTGAAATATTCGACATGACACTCGTCCTCGCCGAAGCCTGCCCGTTCGGCAGCCTCGGTTACCGAAGTCATGTAGCGATCCGGCCCGCAGGCATAGACATGATGATTGGCGCTGTAGCTGCCAAGGATCTCGTCCAGGTTCGCACGGCTGCCCTCGGAACTGAAATGCAGGTGGACCTTGTCCGACCAGGGAACCCGTTCAAGATCCTGCAGATATCCCGCGCCTTCCCGGTCGCTGCAAGAATAATGCACTTCGAAATCCGCACCCATCGCATGCAGCTGATGTGCCATGGCAATCATCGGCGTTATGCCGATCCCGCCACCCATCAGAAAGGACTTCTCGGCCTCTTCGTGCAATGGAAAATGGTTGATCGGCTTGGAAATGAAGATCTTCCGCCCTTCGGTGAAGATGCGGTGCAAAAGTCTGGACCCGCCACGTCCTTCGTCTTCCCGCAAGACTCCGATCTGATACCGGCTTCTGTCCGCAGGATCGCCTGACAGGGAATACTGCCTCAGAAACTCCGGGGCCACGACGATATCGATATGAGCACCGGCCTCCCACGCCGGAAGCGGAGAGCCGTCAAGCGACGAGAACTCGTACTTGGTGACACCGTCCGCCATCTGCTCCGCTTTGGTGATCTCGACACGGATAACCGGTGCGTCACCATCAATCCTGTATTCGTGCGCGATCCCGTCCGTCTCGCCCCTTTCAAGGCGGGCCTTGTACTGCTCGGCGGTGATCAGAGCCTGATAGGCTTCAATCCCCTTCTCCCGATCCATCGGAAACGGAAACGGCCAGGGATGTGGCGCCAGGTTGGCGGGATAGACGGCCAGCGTCTGGTCTTCGTATTTGAGGTCGAGATCCTTTTGAAGGTCACGCTCATTTACCGGGAAGCTGGAAGGCCTGTAGGCACCATCTTCCTGCAGCTCAAGATCCCACCACCATTTCTTTACCGGATTACGCTGTCCATTACCGGCAAGATCGTCCAGCCTGGCCAGCACCGGCGCAGCTTGCGGCACGTTCATTGCCACCCAGCGGAATGGGGCTTCGGAAAAAATGCCCTCAAGGTTCCAGGGACAGGTCTTCATGCATCGCCCACACATCGCCCCGCCTTGATTGGTAATACGGTAGGTGGTGCATTTCTGGCTGTCGGATTTCCAGATCTCATAGCCATTGAACATCAGCTTCGGACCGGCGGTGATGGCGCCGGAAGGACACTCGCGGGCACACTTGTTGCAGTTCTCGCAAAAATTCTGCAACCCGAAGGAAATCGGTTTGTCATGTGTCACCGGCATCGTAGTCGTTACAACGCCGGACTTCAGGCGGGGCCCCAGGAAAGGATTGAGAATAACCTCGCCGATACGGCTGACTTCCCCAAGGCCCGACAGCAGGAGCAAAGGAGGCTGCAGCACCTCCCCATCCATGACCGTATGCGCCTTGGCCTTGTAGCCGAGATTGCGGATCTGCTTGGCAACAACACTCCCGAGGATGGAAAATCGCAAATAAGCCCGCATGGACTGCGACACGGCGATCCAGTCGTCACCGGAGGCCCCTTCCATGGTTTCATAGCCCTGGTCGATGACCATCGAGATCGCCTGATCGTGAGGTGGGTCGATCGCGGTTCCCGTAGCGTCGTGCGAGTACCAGCTCCACTCCGGGCTGCGCGAAATGCCGACGGCATCAACTCCGAGAAAATAGGACAAGGCCTTAAGGTTGTCGGCGTTGGAGCTTGGGTCCGAGGTCGAACTTGAACGTTCCGTCTCAGCCTCCCCGTCCTGCAAGAGAACAAAGGCGCCAAGCGCGCGCCGCTGTGCCATGGACGGAGCGGACTTGCGCACATACTGACCGTTGGTGGCAGCTTTCTGGTTCCTTTGCCCCATGTCACCGAACAACGAGCGTGCAAACATGTCGGTGCGCTTCGGAACCCGCGGAACGCGTTCCTCATCGATATAGGTCGTCGGCTCATCAACGCGTTTCAACGTCTCGAACGGATGCGCACCATCAACGTATCGACGGTTGGCAAACGGTTCCAGATTGCGAGCGCTTTTGCCGGTTCGATACCCGATTTTCCAGGCAAGACCGTGCGTTTTTGCCTTCGGTTGCCGGGACATCGGCAACAATGGCCTGTCATGAGCGATCGGAAAGTCAGTGGTCACAGCCGCGATGGAGAAGCCTTGCCCGAGATACGGATTTACCAGTTGCCCGCCTTCAACGGTCGCAAGTCCCGAGGCAACGGCAAGGTGATGCAGATCAACATCGGCCGTCGTGTGGCCGTGCGCGCAAGCTTCGTGACCGAGCAACCGGATGTATTGCGCCAGGACGACGGCAACTTCCATGGCACGCAGGGCGGAACGATGTGCTGCAGCTCCTTCCAGCCAGACAGAACCGGGCTCGTCCTCTCGGACCTCGCGCGGATGCTGAACCAGGAACACCAACGCATGCCTGTGATGGGCAACATCCTTTGCCGGCGCATTCATTGCGTCGCGAAGATCTGCCATGATCATGTCGATACCGGAAGCAAGCGACTTGGTCTGCGTGGTCCGCAGTTTTTCCGCCAGCCGGTCGACATCCGGATTTCGGAACGGTGCCTCCAGGAACATTTCGGGCTGAACGGAACAGGTCCCTGCCATCGACACATCGGAGAAATACCCGAACGCCTTCAGGTGGTTCTGCCGCTCGACAAGATCATCAGGAACGTCTGCCCTTGCCTTGTTGACCAATCCGTCCCGTATGGCGTCGAGCATCGCCTGAGCTTCGCTCATCGCATTGATGACGTTTTCGGGACTGTCCGGACGGGAAAACGTCATCTGCCCGAACGCGGGCATTCCGGCCGTTTCGTAACCGGTTTCGGATCGTGCCAGGCGCTCGAGCGGAAAAGGACCCAGATGAAAGGGGCGTGTCTTGTCAGAGAAATATTTCACCGCGTTCACTCCGCAGTCTTCTGTGACGGTTCAACGGACAGCAAGCCTCCAACCACAAACACTCTCTCCCCCTCTCTTCAACCCATCGCGCTCACAAACGCATAAGCTGAACCTGTTCGTCTTCCGTCAACGTATCGACCATGTTCATGAAACGCTCATACGCAGCCGCATCCAGTTTGCCGGCGAAATGTTCGTTCAAATCTCGCACCAGAACATGGCAGGCCTTCATCTTTTCGACACCGAGCTCCGTCAGCGCCACTTCCGTGTAGCGCTTGTCGTCGTTGATGCCGCTGCGTGCCAGAAGCCCGCGTTCTTCCATGGTCTTCAGCAGCCTGGAAACCGCAGGCCTGGCGATGCAGATATAGTCGGCAAGTTCCGAAGGCGTCTTGACGTTTTCCATCCCGATCCCGCGCAGCGCGCACCACATCAACCGGGTGATCCCGTGTTCGGAAAGCTGCTTTTCCAACCGGGCTTCCATGATCCTCGCCAGGCGGGTCACCTTGAAACCAATCCGGTTGTGCAGCGTAAAGTCTTCAGACATTCAGCGCCTCGTCGATAAACCGGGTTGACTCGTAAATTCTCATACCCTCTTATGCAATTAACAATGATAATTATTCAAGTTAATTAACTGGATGACAATCACGGGAGGGAGAGTCAATGAAGGTAAGTGTGGGACGCGTCCGCACGAAGGCGGTGGCTGCGATCGCCTCCGCCGCCATTGCTTTTGGCATTCAGTCGGCAGGCGCCGAAGAATTGAAAGTCGCTCATTTCATGCCGTCCATGCACCCCATGGACCAGGGGGTGATGTCCCCCCTTGCTGAAGATATTGATACGGCGACGGGCGGCGAACTCACCATGCGGATCTATCCGTCAGGTGAACTCGGCAAAGGACCGGTGCAGCAGTACAAGCGCGTCGTGACAGGTGTTGCCGATATTGTCTTCGGAATACCGGAATACACCCCGAAGCAGTTTGCCAAGACGGGTGTCGTTCACATTCCAGGTCTGTTTGCCAACGGCACGGATGCAACGAACGCACTTTGGGACAACATTGCCCTCATCGAAGATGAATATGACCAGACCAAGCTGCTCGGGCTTTGGGCAAACAACCCTTCGGTTCTGGTTACCAGGGAGAAGCCTGTACGGACCCTTGCCGACATGCAGGGCATGAAAATCCGTACGCCAAACCCGGTCATGGCAACACTTGTCGAGGCCTGGGGCGGTATTCCCGTTTCCATGCCGACCACCGATGCCTACAACGCCATGAACACCGGCGTCATCGATGCGGTCATGATCGGCCCGTCCGGCATCCGTTCCTACAAGCTGAACGAAACCGCAAAATACGTCACGACAAACATCCCGACGGCGCTGGACAGCTTCTATCTTCTGATGAACAAGTCCAGCTGGGATAACCTCAGTGACGACCAGAAGGCAAAGCTCAACGAACTGACCGGCCGGGAAATCAGTCTGAAGGGCGCAGAAGCCTTCTACAAGGCAGGTCAGGCAGGGCTTGAACTCGCCAAGGAAAGTGGTGTCGAGCTTGTCGAAATCACGCCAGAGGCTGAAGCCGAGTTCCGGGCCAAGATGACCGATGCCCTGAACACTTTCCTCGACAAGAAAAGCGAAGAAACCGGTGCGGACGCGCACGCAATTGCCGCTGCCTTGAGCGGCAAGTGAGCTGATGTCGCTGAAAAAGCCTGAAGCGTCCGGCCTGCCCTCGGCAGGCTGGCGCAACTGGATTGAAGTGCCGTTGGTCATAGCCGGCGGCCTTCTTGTATTTTCATTGATGGGACTTTCGGTTTCGGACGCGCTTTTGCGGTCCTTCTTCAACAAGCCGATCTTCGGAGCGAACGACTACGCCCAGATCCTCCTGTCATTTGTCGTCAGCCTCAGTTTTCCGCTTTGTGTGCTCGCAGGACGCCTGATCGCCATCGACACACTTGTTCTGAAACTGCCTCTGGCAGTTCAGATGGTGTTGGACTGGATGGTAACCGCACTGGGCACTGTCATGCTCGGCTACCTGTCCTGGCGAGCCTTTTCCAACGCGCTCGAGGCGGCAACATTCGGTGAATCCACCATGTTGCTGCAGCTTCCATACGGACCGTCCTACTACGCGGTTTCCGCGGGCTGCGGCCTTGCTGCACTTGTTCTGGTACTGGAAAGAATTTCAAGATGAGCCCTGAGCTCTATGGTTGTCTCGGCTTTGTAGCCCTTTTCATTCTCCTTGGTCTTGGAACACCTGTTGCAATTGCGCTGCTGGTGGTCGGCTTCTTCGGAACCGTCATTCTGTCCGGATTTACCGCTGCCGCGTTTTCGCTCAGCGGGCAGGTCTTTGCCACCGTCACCGTTTACGAACTGACGATCATTCCGCTGTTCATCCTGATGGGCAACCTGGCTTCCGCTGCCGGTCTCAGCCGCGATCTGTTTGATGCCGCCCACAAGATCATCGGTCATTTGAAAGGCGGCCTGGCGGCCGCAACCATCATGGGATGTGCAGGCTTCGCTGCGCTTTCCGGCTCCTCGATCGCCTCTGCCATCACTATGGGCAGGGTCGCCTACCCGGAGATGCGGCGCTTCAACTACGGTTCGCGCCTGGCTACCGGGTCAATTGCCGCCGGTGGTACACTGGGCATTCTCATTCCCCCATCCACCGGCTTCGTGATCTACGCGGTGCTGACGGAGGAATCCATCGGACGGCTGTTCATGGCCGGCGTCCTTCCCGGCATTCTGCTGACAACCATGTTCTTGCTGGCCATTGCCATTGTCACTTTTCTATGGCCGGAGGAAGGACCGCGCGGGCCGGTTTTCGATCGGCGCGAGAAGCTTCAAAGTCTCTTCCGAGCTACCGGTATCGGCGTCATCATTCTCATCACGATCGGCGGCATCTACACCGGCTTCTTCACCCCGGTCGAAGCTGCAGGTGTCGGCGCGTTCTTTGCCTTTGTCATGCTGATCGCACGCCGAAAATGCACCGCACGAACTCTGTATGGCATCTGCGCGGAAACCCTGAAGACAACAGGTATGGCCTTCTTCATCCTGGTTGGCGCGAATGTCTTTTCTCCTTTTGTCGCTCTTTCCCATCTGCCTGCAACCATTGCCGATGGCATGACCGGGCTTGCGCTTGGAACCTACGGAACCCTTGGCCTCATCCTCTTGGGGTATGTGATCCTTGGCATGTTCATCGAAGGACTTTCATTGCTGGTGATCACGCTGCCGATTGTCTTTCCGCTTGTGGTTGGTTTGGGCTTCGATCCGATCTGGCTCGGCGTCGTCATGGTCATCGTGCTCGAGATGGGGCTGATTTCTCCACCCGTTGGCGTCAACGTCTTCATCGTCAAGAGCGTCGTGCCGGATGTCAGGATAGAAACCATATTTGCCGGCATCATGCCGTTCTGGCTCGCCATGATTGCAACACTTGCTTTGATCGTGGCCTTTCCGGAAATCGCTCTTGTCATTCCGAACGCCATGTTCAACTAGCGTTGTGAAACAGGAAATACCACTGGGCCTCTCGCTGGAGAGACCCCGAAAAAAGCCACCTGACCGGTGCTTCGGAAACTGTCTGTTTTTGCCTGGCTGATACAATTGATACATTCAGAAACGCTGAACTGATAATTTTCAGCTTTATGTGCATTCAATTTGCCCGGCCGCGGCCGGGACAGGCGGGTGGAACCAGATGGTTTACGAAGGCAAGGGCACTTCGGACGATCAGAATGTCGATGTAACAAACGAAGAGTCGACGCTTGAGTTGCTGGAGGATGTGACCGGAGCTCTACCGGATGGCTGGTTGCTCCTTGATCCCGAATTGCGTTTTCTCCTGTGCAACGATCGATTTCTGGAACTGGCCTGGTTCCCCACGGATTCCCGGCCGCAGATAAAGCAATCCGCTGACGCACTTTTTCATCACATGGCTCAAGGTGACGTTTTTGTCCTTCCGGAAGAAACGACGCCGGCCGCAGCAACCCAAACCATTCTGAAAACCATCCGTTCCGGTGAGGAAGCGGTGAAGCTCATCCGAAACGATGGGCGCATGGTCAGATTGTCTTCCAGAAAAACCGGCAAGGGACGAACCCTGGTCACGGTGCAAGACGTGACAAACCATGAGGAGGCGGCCGGTGGGCAGAGCGAGACCAGCGATCCACTGTGGGAAAACAGCCGTGCAAACGCACGACTGAGAGATGCGGTCGAAGCACTCAACGAAGGATTTGTCCTTTACGACCAGGACAAGCGCCTGGTGTTTGCCAACACGCGCTACGCAGAGATGCTCGGCCCTCACAAGGATGTTCTGAAACCCGGCACACCAATGAGCGAAGTCATTGGCAAGGCTGTCGGATCGGGGCAGGTCTCGATCACCAGGGGCCCGGAAGGTGGGTTGCCAGGGATCTTCAAGGCACTCGACACCCGAGGCGCTCTGGAAGTTGAAATCAGTGTCGCTGACGGCTCGCAAAAGGTCATCACACTCGTCAAGCTCGGCGACGGCGGTGTCGTTGCAACGGTGCTCGATGTCACGGAACAGCGCACGACCCAGGCCCGGGCCCGCCAGTTACTCAATCATGCCATCGAAGCGGTCGATATCGGCATTGCCCTGGTCGACGATGACGACAAACTGGTTTTCGCCAACCAGAAATTCCGTGAGCTTGCAGACCCCAACAACAGTTTTCTCGTCCCCGGTCACACGATGCGGGAAATACATTCGCGGGCAATCGACGCAGGTCTGTTTCCGCTGCCGGTCTGGACTCCCAAAGACGAGCTGCTCAATGAGCTCGACCGGTTGATCAGGCAGTCGGCAAAGGGATTTTCGGTTCCGAACAACCACGGCAGGGAACTGGTCGGCAATGTCTATGAAACCGCATTGCAGGGCAGATTGCTCACCATTGAAGACGTGACAGAGCAACTAAAGGCAGAACGCCTGTTTACCGACGCCGTTGCAAGGCTGCCTGTGGGAGTTGCAATCGAGGGCGCCGACGGCCGTTTCACACATTGCAACGAGGCTTTTTCAGGACCGTTCAGATTGTCGCCCGAGGAATTGCTGAAGCTTACCGACGAAGAGAGAATTTCCACCCTGTCGCCCAACATTGCGACGGTGCTCGGAATTCCGGTCGGCGACGATGCCGCTTCCGCCTTTTCAAAAGCCATTCTCGAACAGCGTGCCTCTCTGGAACCGATGGAGGTCAGCTTCAAGGACGGACGGCACTACCTGGTGGAGCGGGCGGTGACGCAGGACAACGGCCGGGTCGTCGTCGTCACCGACACAACCGCCCTCAAACGAGCTGAAGCTCGCAGTCTCGAGATGCTCAACGATGCGATCCAGTCACTTGATGAAGGCCTGGTTCTGTTTGACCCCGATCTCAACTTCGTCATGGGCAATCGCAAATGGCACAGCATTTTCTTTCACGGCCTGCGCTCGCCCAAGGCCGGTGAAAATGTCGTTGAGATGATGGACCGGCTGATCGAGGCTGACGTGCTGCTGGTTCCGGAAAAAATCAGCAAGAAGCAATTCATGGATGAGCTCGTGATGCTCATTCGCTCCTACAGGAAACGCGAGGCCGTAAAGCTTGGCAGCGGCGGCATATTGCTTGCTTCGGCGCACCAGACAGAACTGGATGGCTACCTCGTATCCTTCAACGACATCACGGAACAGAGGCGGGCAGAAGAAGAACAGCGCGAGGCGGACATGCTCCTGCGCAAGATCGTTGAAGCCTGTCCGGCGAATTTCCTCGTCTCCAGGATCGAGGACGGCAAGATCATCTATTGCCCGCCCGCTTCGCGCGAACGGTTTGGCAACATCGAGACCACCTTGAGCTTCTTCCTGACACCGGAAGACCGGGAAAGATACCTTCAAGCATTGCTGCCCACCGGGTCTCTGGACGACTACCGCGTCCAGTTCCGGCGCGCGGATGGTTCTGTTATGCAGGGTCTGACGGCCGCGCGCGTCACGGACTACAAGGGTGAAGACGTCATTGTTTCTTCAACCAGAGACATTTCCGAACAACTTGCGATGCAGGCGGAACTGGAGAAGCAACGCGAAAAAGCCCACCAGAACGAAAAACTCTCTGCGTTGGGTGAACTGCTGGCCGGAGTTTCGCACGAGCTCAACAATCCACTTTCGATCGTCGTCGGATACGCGCAGATGCTCGAAGGGAAACTTGATGATCCAGTTCTTTCCAAAAGGGTAGACCGCATTGCCCAGGCGGCGAACAGAAGCGCCAAAATCGTCAAGACCTTCCTGGCAATGGCGCGGCAAAAGCCGGCAAAGATAGAACAATGTTCTCTGAACGAAATCGTGTCGGTTGCACTGGAGGTTGGCGGCTATGGCCTGAGAGCCAACGGTACACAGCTCCACACCGACCTGGACGATAAATTGCCGCTGGTTTCCGGAGATGGCGATCAACTGATACAGGTCTTCACCAACCTGCTCGTCAATGCCGAGCAGGCCCTGGCGCCGCAAAGGGAAAAGGGCATCCTGACCATCCGCTCCTATTGCGATGACGACAGCGATCACTCCGTCATCGAGATCCATGACAATGGTCCCGGGATCGACAAGACCATACAGGCCAGGATTTTCGAACCCTTCTTCACCACCAAGGATGTGGGTCAGGGCACGGGTGTCGGCTTGGCGTTCTGCCACAGGATCATCGACACCCATGGCGGTGTTCTGGAAGTTTCTTCCAGCCCCCGTTCCGGAACAAGTTTCTTCGTCAGGCTCCGTGCGGACAGGTCCGAGGATAGGCATCTGCCCAAACGCTCCGAAAAAGATGTCTCCTTGAAAAAGCAGAATGTTCTTGTGGTCGATGATGAAGCTGACGTGGGAGAGCTCATTCGGGACCTTTTGGAGGACCTTGGCTGCCGGACCACCTTGTGCACAAACGCAAGACAGGCCCTTGAGGAACTGTCCATCAATGCGTTCGACATGATTATCAGCGACTTCAAGATGCCCGGAATGAACGGTGAAGAGTTTTACGACATCTTGCTGCAAAGGTTGCCTGGTTACACCGAGCGGATCGGCTTTGTGACCGGCGATTCCATGGGCAAGGATGTCACGCAATTCCTGTCTCAAAGCAAACGTCCCTTCATCGAAAAACCGATCTCGGGAAAGGAGCTGGAGACATTGATCAAGCAGTTAGGCGCCGGAGATACCAAGCCATGAACACTGGAGAGCAGCTGAAAAACATTCTGGTTTGCGATGACGAACCTCATTTGAGGGAAATGGTTGCCGAATACCTGAGCGAGCGCGGTTACCGTGTTTCCGAAGCGCCGAACGCTACCGAACTGAAGATCAAGCTGGAGATCGAGGTACCGGATCTCATCATTCTGGACATCAACATGCCCGGAACCGACGGCCTGACCGCCTTGCGAGAGTTGCGAACGTCGTCGGAGGTTCCAGTCATCATGCTCACGGCTGCAAGCGAAGTGATCGACAGGGTCATCGGGCTGGAAATGGGGGCCGACGATTATGTCGGCAAACCGGTTGACCTGCGCGAACTCGAAGCCCGCATAAAGGCCGCATTGCGCCGACAGGCCTCGATTGACCGGCAAGTTGAACAAAAAGAAAAACTGAACGGCACGATCGCCTTCGGCAACTGCCGCCTGGATCTCGATGGTGCAAGACTCTTTGGCGACGACGGCGGCGAGATTGCGATAACCGCCATGGAATACAGCCTGCTCAAGGTATTTGCCGAAAATCGCGGCAGGGTTCTCAATCGCGACCAGCTGCTTGAACAGGCACACAACAAGGGCTGGGAACCTTTCGACCGCTCCATTGATTTACGGATCTCCCGACTGAGGAGAAAGATCGAACCCAATCCCACAAAACCCGAAACGATAAGAACTGTTCGCGGAATTGGTTACGTTTTTGAATAGCGGCGCTTGGGGATTAATCGTGGGAGCTGGAAGGCTCACCCCCAGCAGCTCTACATCAACCGCCGGATAGCTGGGTTGGCAAAGGGCAAGGACGGCAGGAAACCTGCCGCCTCGTCCTGCCGGATTTGTCAGATGATGAAAAGATCGTTCTGTGTGAGTGCATGATGCCCGAGGAGCGAGAAAGTCAGGTCGCTCTCAAGGCCCTCACCATCGCGCACGTGGACATAGGTAACGTCACCATATTCCTCATGTTGGGCATGTTCGAAGTAAGCCTCGGCCCCTTCCACATCGGAAAAACCGGACTGCTCTCCGAGGAAGTTCGCAAAAAAGCCTTCCACAACAAGCAGGTCACCACCGTTGCCGTAGTCTTCAATCACATCGATGGCACTTGACGAACCGCCACTGTCTCCGGCCTTGAAATAGAAGATGTCATAACCGGCCCCGCCGAGCATGTAGTCGCCGACATCTCCGTCACCGTTGGTTCCACCCGTGATGTGGTCATGTCCGGAACCACCCTGAAGGTAGTCGTTGCCACTGCCGCCGAAGAGTTCATCGTTGCCTTCACCACCACGCATGATATCGCGGCCGCTGTCACCAAAGAGCTTGTCGTTGCCGGCTTCACCCCACAGCCAGTCATTGTCGCTTCCGCCATTCAGATGGTCGTCGCCAAGCCCACCATGAAGCCGGTCGTCACCGCTGCCACCTGTCATCTTGTCGTTGCCGGCACCGCCAACCATGCCATCGTCGCCGGCTTCTCCTACAAGCGCGTCATTCCCGTTTCCGCCATAGATATGGTCATCACCGCCGCCACCGAGAAGGATGTCGTTCCCGTCGCCACCAAACAACTGGTCATTGCCGTCGCCGCCAAAAATGATGTCCGAACCTTCCTGCCCCCGCATCAGGTCACGGCCATCCCCACCTTCCATATGGTCGTCGCCTGCGCCGCCATACAGCTGGTCGTCGCCTTCGCCGCCTTCAAGCCGGTCATCTCCATCCTGACCCCAGAGACGATCGTCGTCAGCATGACCAATCAAATGATCATCGCCTGAGCCACCGTCCAGGAAGTCGTTACCCTGGTCACCAACCAGAACATCCCTTCCAGAATTGCCATAAAGCCTGTCGTCCCCACGGCCACCGTGAATGAAGTCGTTGCCACTGCCGCCATAGGCAGTATCATCGCCCTTCCGAAGTTCGATATAGTCATTTCCGCCGAGACCATTGGCGATGTTTTTACCGTCGTTTCCGACGTAATAATCCGTGCCGGACCAATCGATCCAGAAGCTTACAGGTTCAACATCGAGAAGAGCACCCAGCCCTCCTTGAGAGACACCTGCCAGCAGCTTTCCAATAAAACCACCACGACCGGACCAGGAAAATTCCATCAACTCAAAGCCGTTCCCGGAACGCTCCTCCGCTTCTTCCCTTCCTTCACGCCGATCGTCGTCATCACGACCGCCCTGCTCTTTTCGGCTCGGAGCAAATCTGCTTCCCGCCTCGCCATTGCTGGACTGTTCCAGCTCTACGCGATGCGAGGAACGGGTCGTCGAACCGCTGCTCGCCTCAAGGGAAGCAAGAGGTGCGATTTCGGTATCGGACGCGTCGCCATCATCTGCACGCCGGCCGGTATCCCGTGTATTGGAGATCGTTTTCCATGCAGGGGTTCTGGAAACCGATTTGAGAAATGAGAATGCCATTAATGCTGTCCTTCCAGCGCCTTACAGCAGAAAAATTGCAAGCGCGATCATCTTCAGGCCGCAACGCGCACCTGTGAGCCCACTATGCAGATAATCGGGTTTTCAGGTATCAGCCCAACTTCACGCGGACGTGAGAACTGTAAGAATTGTGTCGGCCCAAACCCGGAGGCTGCATTAATCGACAAGCTTGATACACAACGGATACGCAGCTGCCGCAGTTCCATAAACGCCGCGCGACAAACTCAGTCTGTCGGAAGAACCTCGTCCGAAAGGTGATGGTTGAATGTCAGCGCGGACTGTCTTCGGAGGGGGCAAATCTCAACAATGCCCGGGTCTCATTGCCCGTCCGCTCGATGGAAAAATCCCAATCAAGACGCTGCGCAATCCGGCTCACAAGCGACAGGCCGATCCCATGTTCGAGTTCTCCGGCGGGTTCTTCCCCCGCATCCTGCAGCGTCGTATCGACGTTGAGAACACGAACAGACCCCTCACGTGCCGTAATCAGGATCGTTCCGGCAGCTGTGTGTTGGAACGCATTCCTGAGCATGTTGGACAGGACGATCTTCGTCGGGAACTCAGGCAACTCCAGGGACGAGTGGTCGAGATCCTTGACCACCGAAATCGATTTGCTGCCTATGAGATATCCAAGTTCATCAATCAGTTCATCTGTCACCGCAGCCAGCTCGATCGCCTTGAGTTCCGGAGCCGGGTCGTTTTCCCGGCCAAGCCACAGCAGGGTGTCGACGAGTTGCTGCATGGAGTGGCTTGCTCGCTGTATGCGTTCGACCGCGACGCGATCCGCACTTTGCTCTTCCTTTCTCGCAAGCAAAGCTGCATTTCCTGAAATGATCGCGATCGGAGTGCGCAGCTCATGGCTAGCATGCCGCAGAAAGGTCGCCTCACGTTCGACAAATCCCGAGATCCGTTCGATTGACATCGCCAGGCGTGCCGCCACCGTATTGAGTTCACGATACTTAAAATCCGGCAGCTGGACGGAACCAGGATTGTCTCCGAGCGAATCCGCCCAGTTCTGGAGTTTTTGGACCGGAGTGACGACTTTTCTCGCAAGAATCCAGACAAGTATGTAGGTCACAACAAGGAACGAGAGGCCGACCAGCAGCACCACAAGTCCCAAATGCTCTTGCAGGAAAGGTTCGACGTTCAACCAGTCCGGTTCATCCAGATTGATTGTCTGGACGAGAAACAGATCACTTCCGTCGGTAAGCGCACTGAGCAGCAGGAGGTAGAGAATGTCGTTGTCATTTTCTTCGGTTTCCTCGATCTCCGATTCCAGCTCTCCAAGCTCGATTGTCGAAGCGGGGAACATCTCCTTCACCTTTTCAGGCAACTCGTCGTACTCGAAGTACATTTCGATATTGGCAAAGGACCTCGGAATGTCAGGGTCTTTCGCAAGTCCTTCGGCATAACTGGTTGCCATCACGCGCAACTGGTAGGAGCTGGCGCCCTCCAGGCCGGAAAAGAAATAGTAGACCAGCAAGAAGCTGTAGGTCACGACAACAAGCGCTGCCAGACAGAGTGAAAACAACCGGATGTCTCGCCGGATCGTGTTCTCGCCGAAGGAAAAAAGGCGTTTCAATGCACGAACCATCATGTCTCCCTGAGAACAAACCCGGCGCCGCTGACCGTATACAGAAGCTTGCTTTCGTGCGGACGCTGTATCTGCCGCCGCAACTTGTAAAGATGCACTTTGAGGCTGTTGCTGTCCGGAACGTCATCTCCCCAGACAGCTCTTTCCAGCTGCTCCCGCGTTACAACTGAGGGGCTGTTACGCGACAGCGTTTCCAGAAGTGTCCAGCCGGTCGGCGTCAGACGGAGCGCACGCCCTGCCCGCCTGGCCTTGCGTTCGCTGAAGTCGATCTGCAAATCGCCGATTGCAAGGTTCTGATCCCAGCCGGTCTTGCGCCTGACAAGCGCCCTTATGCGGACAACCAGCTCTTCAAACGCAAACGGCTTGACCAGATAATCGTCTGTTCCCGCTTCAAATCCGGCGACCTTGTCGGACAGCGTGTCTCTTGCCGTCAGCATGAGGATCGGGCAATTCAGGCCACTTCGACGCAATGTCTGGCAAACGGTCAACCCGTCGATATTGGGCAAGGCAAGATCGAGAAGCACAACGTCATATCTGTTGTTCGTAGCCGCTTCGATGCCCGCCTGACCGTTATAGGCGTGGTCACAATCGATGTCTTCAAGTGCCAGATAGTCGGCAACGGTTGCTGCCAGATCCATGTCATCCTCGACCAGCAGCACCAGCAACGGATCCTTGTTCATAGGGCCTCCTGCCGGCGTGGCGTGAACAGGTACCCGGCCAGTCTGAAAATATCATCCCTGATCAGAAGGAACGTCGGGATCAGAACAAGCGTGATGACCGTTGCGAACAGGATGCCATAGCCGAGCGAAACGGCCGCCGGAATGAGGAATTGTGCCTGTTCGGAGGTTTCCGTGATCAGCGGTGCAAGACCGCAAAACGTTGTGGCGCTTGTCAAAAGGACTGCTCTCATTCTTGTGCAACCGGCATTAAGCAGCGATTCTATCCTGTCCATTCCCTCTGCCCTGTTGGTGTTCGCCGTGGACACAAGCAGAAGACTGTCATTCACGACAACGCCGCAGAGCGCAAGAATGCCGTTGATCGACAGAATACTTATGGGCAGATCGTTGATCAAATGCCCCAGGATCGCACCCACAATGCCGAAGGGTATGGCGGCCATGACGATGAACGGCTGGCTGTAGGATCGCAAGGGAACAGCCAGCAATCCGTAGATCGCGACCAGGGTGATGATAAACGCCTGGAACAGACCACCCATCGCCTCTTCCTGCTGCTCCAGATCACCGGTGTAGCGGATGGTCAGCGAAGGAAACTCGCGCTTGAGTTCGGGGAGAATCTCGCCGTCGAATATGACCTTCAGATCCTCGCCAGTCGCGGTTGCATTGTCGACATCCGCAGTCAGCGAGGCAACACGTTTGCTGTCAAAACGCTTGACTTCGTCAACAGTAAAGTCGGTCCGCAGCCGAGCGACATCGGACAGGGGTACAAGATTGCCATCGGCAAGCCGGATATACATAGCCTCGAGGTCCGTGAGGGTTCGTCTGTCCTCAAAGGGCAGACGAACGCGTACTTTCACCTCTTCCTCGGACCGCTGGAACCTCTGGACCTCGGCGCCATTGAGAGCGCTCGCGAGTTGGGCTGCGACCGCTGAAGTGGAGAGACCAAGCGCCCTGCCCCGATCGTTCAGTTCGACACGGACACGGCTGCGGGCTGCCTGAAAGCTGTTGGTCGCGGACAGGACGCCCGGCAATTCCGCCACACGATCTCTTGCCTGCCGGCTTGCGGCGATCAGACGGTCGGGATCATCGAGAATGAGATCCACTCCGAACTCAGGATCGTCAAAATCATCGGTCGTGAATTCAAGGCTCTGCACACCTTCAACGCTTCCGAGTTCCTTTCTCCAGAGGTCGGCAATGCGCCTCAACGGATAGATATCCTTCGCCTCGGGGCGCAAGGCGACGACAATCGTGACATCGCCGTTTTCACCGGCGCTGGTCTCGATGCTGGCAATCGGCGGAATGCTGGTCGCTTCGTCCATCGCCAACGTGTCATTCACACGCCAACCTGCCTCTTCGATGCGCAGGGCTTCCGCGAAAATGGTGCCATAGCCGAGGTCGGACTTTGCAACATACCTGATTGTCAGCAATTCACTTGGAATGTCGGGAAAGAAAACCGTACGCACCAGCCCTGACTGCACTGTCCATAGAGATGCCGCAAAACAGCCGGCAGCAACAATCAATGCCAGATATCGCAATCGAAGGACAACTCTCAATGTCGGCCTGTAGACCCTTTGCGTGACGAATTTCAGGCCATCGCCAATTGCCTTGTGCAGACCTCGCACACCGCGTGCCATAAAGTTCTTGCTTGGCGGTCGCTCACGAGCATGCGCCAGGTGCGCAGGAAGGATGAGCTTGGATTCAATGATGGAGAACAGCAGGCTGAAGATCACCACCCAGGCGAACAGAGCAAAGATTTCAGCAAGCCTTCCGGGCACAAGCGTGATCGGAAAAAAAGCGGCAATCGTCGTCAAGACACCGAAGACTGCCGGGACCGCCACTTTTTTGACGCCTCGAATGACGCTTTGCACCGAGGCTCCATGTTTCTCCTTTTCCGCATGAACGCTTTCCGCAACGATGATTGCATCATCGACGACAATTCCGAGTGCGATGATGAAACCGAATGTGGTGATTTCGTTCAGGGTCAGACCCCAGATGCTGTCTCCCATCAGGATCAATGCGCCGGCAAAGGAAATCGGCAGGCCGAGCGACACCCAGAAGGCAGTTCGTATGTCCAGAAACAAGGCAAGAACGAGCAGGACAAGCGCCATTCCCATCAGGCCGTTTTTCGCCATCAGTGAAAGCCGGTCGTTTATGAAAACGCTCTTGTCATTCCAGAGCGAAAGCTTGATTTCCAGGGGCAGCCAGGTTTCCGCCCGGATTTCGTCAACCACTTCGCGCACCCGCCCCGCAGCATGGACAAGGTCGGCTTTTCCGATCATCTCCATCGTCAGCCGGATCGCAGGCTCGCCATTGAACCGGTACACTTGGCGCTCGTCTGTGAACCCGTCCCGGACCGTCGCAATTTCTCCCAGCCTGACGCGCTGGCCGTCCCGACCGCTGATGAGTTCAATCGTCTCGAAATCCCGGAGCGATGTGCCTTGGGCGTCGGCCTTCACAACGATACGGCCGTTTTCGCTTTTGAGGAGCCCCTGTTCCTCCGTTACCGAAGACGTGGCGACCACATTGACCACATCCGCGAAGGATACCTGATATCGCCGCAAGGTTTCCTGATCGATCTCGATGGAGACTTCCGGCGTCAACTCTCCAAGGATCGTGACACTGGGGATTGCCGGATCAGCCAGGATCCGGTCCCGGATCCTGCGCGCGACCCGCTTCAGAACATCATGATCGACATTTCCGTAGATGTTCAGAAACGCGATCTCCTCGATGTCCAGTTCGCGGGTAACGACGGGAGTCTCTGCTTCTGCGGGAAGCGTGACACCGTCCACCCGGTTTTTGACGTCGGTTAGCAACTTGTCGAGGTTGTAGCCGCTGATCATTTCGATGGATATGGAAGACAGCGAGGAAGAGGACGTGCTTGTAACTTCCTTGACCCCTTCCAGCCCCTTGAGCGCGCGTTCGATCTTGGCGGTGACGCCCCTCTCCGTCTCAAAGGCCGAACCACTGTCATAAGAAACGGAAATGGATACCGAGCGTGGGGGTTGGCTTGGAAACCCTTCCGTACGGATCGACAGAAAACTCATCCCACCCAAAAGAAGAATGAAGATCATCAGAAGGTTGGCGGCAACCGGATTGCGGACGAACCAGGCAATCCAACCACCATCATCTGGTCCCTTGCCGGACATTACAGGTCTCCCTTTTCGATTGAGGAGAGAACGACGTCTCCGGTGGCTTCAGTTGCTTCCCTTGGCTCAACTCTCTGTCCTGGCAGATAATCTGCGAGCGGGCTCATAACGACGCGGAGGCTCGTCACGTCCTTCAACTGATCCCTGGGGATTGCGACCAGCTCCCCTTTCCTGAAGGCAGGAGTGACCGAATGACGGACAAGAAGATTGTCTGGTGAGACCGACCACAGAAACCCGTTTGGCGTAACCACTTCTGCCGGGACCAGAAGAACATCCTGCACAGCATTTGAACTGATGAGAACCGATGCGAAGCTTCCAGGTTTGAGGTTGCCGGGAACCGCATTTGCATCGCGAATGCTCAGCCTGAGTGAACGCTGTCTTGTGCTTTCGTCAACAAGCGCGTCTTCACCTTCGACGTCAGCGGAAAGAGCGGTGCCACCATCCAGCAGGATCCGTGCACTCAGCGAACCGAAGTCAAGCGCTCCCGGATCCCGCCGGAGCGATTGCCACTGCTTGGCAGAAAGCGGGATGGAGAAATCGAATCTGTCGAGTGAATAAAGCTCTCCCACGGCTGTTCCTGCGGACACGAAAGCAGACGGCGTCACGGAACGGGAAATGATCATTGCATCAAACGGAGCAACAATCCGCGTTTTGGCAAGATTGCTCTCAGCCAGTTCCAGTTCCGCTCGTGCTGCTTCAACCTTGGCAGCTTCAACTTCCATCTGAGGCTTGCGAAGAACAAGTTCGGAAGCAGGATTTTCACCCAGTTTCGAGCGCTCCCAATCCTGCTTGGCCTGTTCCGCGCGCTGCTGTTCTTCAAGCAGCGTCAGTTCTGCCTGCATCAGATTCTGCCGGGCTGTCGCCACAGCAGACCGGTATGCGACATCTTCCAGCTCCAGAAGGACTTCGCCTTGCCTGACCTTCTGTCCTGGCTCGAAGCGATCCGACAAGAACTTCACCTGGCCGGCAACTTCGGCAACAGGTGTCTGCCGGTAGTGCGCCCTGGCAATGCCGTATCCGGTTACTTCGGCACTTTCCCGGGTTGCGGAAACAGACGTCACCCGGACAAGCGGAAAGGCCCTTTCATCTTCCCGAACAGGCATTTCATCTTCTGATGGGGTTGCCGTTTCCTCTTGCGCAAAGGAAGGGGAGACGAAAGCAAAGCTGAATGCGTTCTTCGGCCAACACTCCCCGGGCAAACCGAATACGGAGATTGCCTCGATGCACGCCAGAAGGACCGCCAAATGACTGGTACGAATGCCTAGAACGGATTTTATTGACATGGCTTTTCCTGTCTTGAACCGCGAACTGAACTGGTTTCGCCTCACAGCCCGATGCCAAGGGCAAGGGCTAGATTGATCCGGTTTTGCAACCATTCCTGCTGAACCTGAAAAAGTGCCTGATGCGCATCGAAAGCTGCACGTTCCGCTGTCAGCAGCGTAACGATATCGGTCAGGCCGTCCCGATAACGGCGCTCGAACTGGCGGTAATTTTCCTGGGCATGCTCATATGCGCGGGCCAATTGTCCCTGTCGTTTCCTGAGTGAAAACTCCGCATTCAGGGCGTTTTCCACTTCAAGCACCGTCGTCAAAAGAGCATCCCGATAGTCCAGCCAGGCATTGGCCGCAGCCAGATCCTGCTCCTTGGCCGTGGCTTTACGCGCACCGGCGTCGAAAAGCGGCGCGGTCAAGTTGCCCAGCAGCGACCATGCCGGACCGCCTTGCAGCAAATCGGAAAGGTCCGAAGCTTGATCACTCAAGGTGAAATTGATCGCAAACTTCGGCAGCAATTCCTTATAGGCCGCAGAAGTTCGATAATCCGCGGCCCGGGCTCTGGCATAGGCCGCCAACAGGTCTGGACGCCTGCCGATCGTTGCCAATGGAAAGCCACTCTTGGGAAGTTTGACTGTCGGCAGTTTTCCAGAGGCCTTGAGTCTGGAACTCGGAAACTGCCCGGCGAAGACCTCCATGTTGCGAACAAGTTGGTCGCGTTGAAGCTTGCGATCTGTCAGGTTCGCTCTGGAGCTCTCGGTCGACGCGCGCGCACCTTCCAGATCCCCTAGAGATCCGAGGCCACGTGTGAACTGTTCCGAAATGATGTCTTCGGTTCTCTTGAGACTGGATATTCTGGAATTATCCAGTTGTATCAGACGGTTGAGCGTAACCAGCTGGATCCAGTCCCTCATCGCCCGCCCCGCGGTGGACAAACGGGCGGCTTGAAGATCCTGAGCAGCGGCATCCTGATCCGAATAGGCAGCGCTCTGTGCATCCGCCAACCTGCCCCACAAGTCGACTTCCCAGTTCAGAGTGGCCGACAGGTCGAAGCTGTTGGAATAGTCTCCGGTTCGACCTGTTTTCACCCGCTGACGCCTGGCAGAGGAGGCACCGTCGACAGATGGCCACAGGGCGCTGCTTGCGCCCACACGAGCAAACTCCGCCGACCGCAGATCAATCACGGACTGCTTCAGCTGGATGTTTTCTGCCAGAACCGTATCAACGTAAGATCTGACAGCAGGTTCGCTGACCAGCCCCATCAGGCTGCCGATATCGTTCGCTGCAGCTGAATCCGACTGGCTCCAGCGCTGGGGCAACCCGTCCAGAACCTCTCGTCGCTCTTCTTTCAAGAATTCACCTGCCGTCGACACACAACCGGCAAGCAGACCGAGAAGAGGGAGAAATAAGAATTTGTGCGATACCCGCATGAACACGCCTTACAGAACACTCTGAGCGCGCCTTCTTTCTCATTTGTCGGGTAATGCCACGGTTAACGTATAAATCACTGCAATTATTCATTTTTTCAAGACAGTCAGACTCAGATGAGCCTGACCTCAGGCAGCAACCCCATCAAATTGTTCTGAAGAGTTCTGAACTTCGTTCCGCCTTTGGGTCTGCTCCTTGCCTCGCTGAAAGAGCCTTGCCTCAAGCTTCAACCGGTCAGTTTCCGGGCGCCGACATCACTTGAATGCCATTTCGCCTCAACTGCTTCGCAAGGGCAGGTCTTAGATACCTGAATGCCCAGACTCTTCTTTTCTACGCTTTGCCAGAATTCAGGGACCTTACAGAAAGCGAAAGACGACGAAACCGCTCGGCATTATGGCCGCAATGCGGCCAACGGGTTATCGGGAAACGCCAAGAAGATACATTTCCCATATTTTTCAATAAGTTAATGAATAACCCTTCGATTACCCGGAATGATCTACCTCTCCTTCGGAAAGCCTGGCCGACGGAAATCGGGTCTTCTTTGTCCATCTTTGCCAGGTGTCACACCGGAGTTGTTTTTCATGAAGTGTCTTTCACAACTGTTCCCCTGCGGACTTCTTTTGCTGGCAGTCTCATCTCAGCCAGCGCTCGCAGAAGATGTCTTTTCCACGGTTATGCAGGGTGGGTTCCTGACAAAGGAAAACTGGACGGTCACCCTGGGTGCAGGCGCGATCTACGGTCCCAAATATGAGGGCTCCGCAGAATCGTCGGTCAGTCCGGTCCCGTTCGTGGAGATTAACTGGAACGACACGATCTTTTTAAGCCCCGGTGACGGATTGGGCGTCAACCTTTACCAGAACAAGGGTTTCGTGGTCGGAACTTCGGTTGGATATGATGGCGGCCGTCAGGAAAGTGACAGCCGCTCCGAACTTCGCGGCCTCGGCGATATCGATGCCGGCGTCAGCACCAGCGGTTTCCTGAGCTACGAGTACAAGTTCATCAAAGCCGAGACGAAAGTCACCCATGTCTTTGGTGGCGCGGACGGCACAACGGTCGACCTGGGTTTGCAGACCTTTATTCCGCTTGCTCCCTTGTTGAAGGAAACACCGTTCTTTATCGGCACCGGTCCGATTTTCGGGTCCAGTTCAACAAACAAGGACGGACCGGGCGGTCCTGCGCTTCTGCTTGGTGTTTCGACAACCTGGGCGGATGAAAACTACATGGATGGCTATTTCGGGGTTTCCTCCCAGCAATCGGCCAAATCCGGTCTGACCGACTTTGATGCCTCGGCGGGCTTCAAGTCGGTGACAGGTGATGCAACGCTTGTGGTTCCACTCACCGACCATATCAATCTGGGAACGAATGTCGGCTATACGCGCCTGATCGGGGACGCTGCTGACAGCCCGATCACCCGGGACACCAATCAATTCAACGCAGGATTGTTTGCCACCTATACATTCTGAAAAACTTCGGCAAGCAGAAACTTGGCTGCGGGCGTTGAGACGCCCGCAGCTTCTTTGCTTAATCCAGTTTAGCTGCCGAGTGCGCGCAGAGCTGTGACGGATGCAGCCAGTTGTGCCTCAACGATATCGCGGAACCCATCTCCCTTATCCGGAGTGAAAGGATTGGGACCGGGTGCGTTGCACTCCACTATGACAGGTCCGGCATAACCGATCTCATCAAGCGCTCGTACCTGAGATGCAAAGTCGGTATGCCCCTGACCGATACCGCAACGGTTGCTGTCAGCCGCATGATAGAGACCGATCTTGCGGCCTCCGGTCAGCAATGCTTCGGCCGGATCGGCTTCCTCAATGTTCATGTGATATGCGTCCGGCAGCAATGTCAGGTTGGCCGCCCCAACCTGTTCCAAAAGGTTCAGGCCTTCCGCAACAGTCCGGACCTGGTGCGTTTCGTAGCGGTTCAGGATCTCGTAAACGACGCTGAGATCGCGCTTCCCGGCAAAGGAACAAATCTGACGAACGGCATCAAGAAGAAGCTCATCTTCTTCCGCCTGGGTGGAAACGGGCTTGATGCGCGTTACCTGTCCGTGGCAGGAGATGAGCGGTCCTCCCAGCTGAACTGCCCAATCCATCAGCCTGTCGTAATAGGCCAATGCCTGCCCTCTCACATCCTTGTCGGGATGTGAAATATCGGCATCTCCGGGTGTGATTGAAAAGATCTTCAGATCACGCTCCTGGAAAATCGCCAGAGCTTGTTTCGGATCGACTGTATCAACCGCACCGAACAGTTCGACGCCATCAAGACCGGCACGCCTTACCCGGTCCGCAACTTCTTCCAGACTCGCGTCGCCAAAGATCCAGGTGCAGCATCCAATTTCCCGCTTCATGTCGTGTCCTTTCAGAGTGAAACCGGAACAGCTTCACCGGTCTGGTGAGACAAGGTGGCGGCATCGGCAACCGCCAGGGCCAGGACCCCTTCTTCCAGCGTAACCGGCATGGTTTTGCCCGTTTCCACTGCGGTCACAAATGCGTCCCATTCAGCAGCGTAGGCACGCATGTAACGCTCCAGAAAGAAATACTCCGGCTTTGCCGAAACATTGCCGTCAACGGTGATCTTTTCGACCGTGTTTTCAAGAACGTTCTTGGCGCCCAGCAGTCCGTCCGCCCCCAGCAGTTCGATACGCTGATCGTAGCCGTAGACTGCACGACGGCTGTTCTTGATGACGGCAATCCGGCCATCGGCCCAGCTCAGCGTGACGGCTGCGGTATCGACATCCCCCGCAGCACCGATTTCCGGATCTACAATCGAGCTTCCTGTCGCAAAAACTTTCTGAGGGGCTCCCCCCATGATCCAGCACGCCATGTCGAAATCGTGGATCATCATGTCACGGAACAGTCCGCCGGAGACTTTCACATAAGAAACCGGTGGTGGCGCCGGATCGAACGATGTCACCGAAAGCAGTTCGCTCTTGCCGATCTCCCCGGCATCGGCCGCCCTTTTCAATGCAGAGAAGTTTGGATCAAATCGGCGGTTGAAACCCACCATGACAGGGCGACCTGTCTTTTCGGCAGCTTCCAGGCAGGCCTTTGCCCTCGCAAGAGACAGATCCACGGGCTTTTCGCAAAGAACGGCCTTGCCCGCAGCGGTTGCTGCTTCAATCAAGCCAGCATGAGTGTCGGTTGAAGTGGCAACCAGTACGACATCAATACCGTCGTCCTTCAGAATATCTTCGGACGCACGTGCCGCTGCACCATATTTTGCAGCCAGCGCCTGCGCGGCATCTTCATGGATGTCGGACACGGCAACCAGTTCACTGTTCTGGTGCCCGGCAATGTTCACCGCGTGCACCTGACCGATGCGTCCTGCGCCCAGCAAGCCAACCTTGGGCATTGGCATTCCTCCAAATTGAAACCAAGTTGGCGGACAAATGACAGTTCTTGCTCCCGAGAGCAAGCATATTTTGCACTCGAGAGCAAAACTGGTTAGATGATATCTCACTTGCGCAAATGTCGAGATGAAACGCGATGGCTGACAAAACGATGAATCCACCGGTTCAAACGGTAACCGCAGATGATGTGGCTGCCGAGGCCGGCGTGTCCCGTTGGACGGTCAATCGCGCATTTCGGCAAAATGCGTCCATTTCCGAGGAAAGCAGAAAACGGGTAACGGAAGCTGCTGAAAAACTCGGCTATGTCCCCGACCTGGCAGCATCCAGCCTTCGCTCCAACAATTCGCGGATCGTGTCCCTGCTCATCGATGACTTTGCGAATCCGCACAAGCTGGTGATGCTTGAACGTCTGACCAAGGCTCTGAGAAAGGCCGGCTGGGACACGTTCCTGGTCAACATGCTGGACGAAGACGATGCACCGGGAGCACTTCTGAGCGCCAGTCAAAGACGGGTCGATGCGGCAGTTGTGATTGGTTCACGCTTCAACGAAGAGGTTCTGGAAACGGCTCTAGGAGCCAAGCGAGTGCGCAAGCTAGTGACCTTTGCCCGCATGTCCCGCAATCCGAAAGCAGTCTCGATCTGCTGCGACGATGAAGCCGCGATGCGCGAGATCGCCGACTACGTTCTGAAGAAGAAGTTTTCCAGGCCAATGTTTCTCGCCGGACCGCAATCCGATTCAGCTCATTTGCTGCGCAAGGAAACTTTCATGGCGGAATGGGAGCGGAAAACCGGCAATCGCCCGGAAGTCGCGACAGCTGGTGTCTATGACGCGAAACAAAGCTTCGTCACTGTTGCCTCCGCGCTTTCCAACCGTCCTGCCAGCGAACTTCCGGATGTCATTGTCTGTGAAAACGATGCCCTGGCAATCGGTGCGATCGACGCGATCAAGCATCAGCTCGGCCTCTCGATCCCGAAAGACATTGCCGTAACCGGGTTTGACGACATTCCCGCAGCAGACAGCCCCAATTATCAACTGACCACTTATCGCCAGCCGATGTCGGACATGGCGGAAAGCCTGGTGGCCTTTTTGCGGGACGAGACCGATGGAACGGGACTGAACAGGTTTGAAGGAAAACTGATCGTCCGAAAGAGCGCTTGAGCTTTCACCTGTCATCATCCGCTCAGTGAGGCAGTTCACCTGAGTTCAGTCGGGTGAGAAATTCGCGGTGCCCAAGGGCCCTGGCCGATATCTTGCGAAATTTTTCGCGATTGCCCTCGCGCTGAATGCGCGCGGCGCGCGCCATTCCGGCCGTTTGGGTCAAGGCAGCCTTGCATGGTACCTTTGGCAAAAGCCCCAGACCATCCAGAACAGGCATAAAGAGCTGTTCCTGTACATGCGGCAAACCGGCGGGAAGTGTCGGGAAATGTGCTCGAACCGGAGCCTCGTTCGACCACAGCTCAAGACGGTCCCGATTAAGATCGGAAATGCCACTTTCCGTCATGTCCTGCCAAAAGGCGCTGTCCCTTCGCCCACCAGCGTAGTGCAGATTGATGAACTGCGCGAAATCATCGATCTGCTGATTGATCGCCTGATTGTATTTCTCGCGCAAAACGGAGATGTCACCACCAAGGTGAGCGAGGAAACCGCCGGCTCCAAGCAACAGCAACTGCACCACGGTTCCGTGGATCGATGTTGCTTCCAGCGGCTCCAGAAAACATTGGGATAGCCCCAGGGCGATGCAATTGCCCACCCAAGGCTCAGTCAGGCGCCCTTCCTTGAAAGCAAGATCTGCACGAGGCGTGATGCTGCACCCCAGGATTTGCTCGACTTCCTCTTGTGCCTCCTCCGGCGTCGAATGCGCATCGGAATAGACATAACCGCAGCCAAGGCGATCCGCGGTCGGAATCTGCCACATCCATCCGGAGCGCAACGCGCGTGCTGTCGTGTAAGGGGCAATCTCGCCTGCCTCCGAGTGTTCCAGCCAGAAGGGCATTGCCCGGTTGAGCGGCAACAAAGAACCGTAGTGATGCCAGGAGGCGCCGAGTTCCGTCATCAGAGCCCGCCGGAACCCGGTACAGTCGAAAACGAAATCCACGGCGATATCGGGCTGTCCCTGACACTTCAAGGCAGTGACAAGACCGGACGCGTTGTCCTTTTCCAGACCGGTCACCTTGGCGGATACCTGTTCGATCCCGTCGGCTTTCCGGCGCAGAAAGGCACCGACCTTCGCCTGATCGAAATGGTAGGCATGGTGATAGGGACTGACCGGCACCAGCTTTTCGCCCTGCTGCGCCCAGGGAGCGCGCTGTCCCGTCATCAGTGGCGTGAACACATGTGAACGGATTGCCGGCTGCCCCGCAGCAATTGCGCTGTAGTGCAGCCAGGGCCTGCCCTGTCCGGTCGGATCGGGCGTCAACTGGTGCGGGTCGTCAATCGGACCCATATAGTCCGAGCCCGGACCGCTCGACCGCTTCCCCCAACCGATATGCCGGATACCGTATTTGATGGTTGCGCCGGTCTCGCGCATGAACTCGAATTCGTCAAATCCTAGATCGAGCAAAACGTCGCGGAAAACGGAAGTCGTTCCCTCCCCCACGCCAATCGTGGGGATGTCAGGGTCCTCGACGACGGTCAGTCGGCAGGCCGTGTCCGTTTGTTGTGACAACCGGCGCAGCATGTGCGCCGCCAGCCAGCCGGCGGTTCCGCCACCAACGATCACGATATGAGGTACGGCCCCGCTCATGCCTCAGGCGACGACATCAAATGCCGCGCGGACGAGCCGTCGGGTATAGTCCGTTTTGGGTTTCTCCAGCACTTCAGCAGTATTCCCCTCTTCCACAACGCTCCCGCTCTTCATCACGATGACACGATGACAAAGCGCGCGCACCACCTTCAGGTCGTGGCTGATGAACAGGTAGCTCAAGTCGTGCTTGTCGCGAAGTTCCCGCAAAAGCTCGATAATCTGCGCCTGAATGGACAGATCCAGGGCCGACGTCGGTTCGTCCAGAAGAATGAACTCCGGTTTCAGCACGATCGCGCGCGCAATTGCCAAGCGTTGTCTTTGACCACCAGAAAACTCATGAGGGAACCGATCGAGCGCATCGTGGGGCATCTGCACATCGTCAAGCGCCTGCTTGATCAACTCCAGACGTTCCTTTGAAGACGCACCGATCCCGTTCACGATCAGGCCTTCTTCCAAGATCTGGCGGATGATCATGCGCGGATTGAGCGACGAGAACGGGTCCTGAAAGACGACCTGAATGCGTGTCCGGTAGGGCTGCAATTCCTTGCGCGACAGATGCTCGATCCGCTCGCCCTGAAACGTCACCGGGCCGTTCTGTTTCTGTCCGAGCCCGATGATACTCATCCCGAATGTCGTCTTGCCCGACCCGGATTCGCCAACGACACCGAGCGTTTCGCCGCGGCGGATGGTTGCGGAAACGTCATTGACGGCAACAAGGTCCACGGTCTTGCGGTTGAAGAAACTACCCGTCTTGAGTTTGAACGCCACCCGCGTGTTTTCCGCCGTCAAAACCGGCGGCGCGTCTTTCTGGATCGGCTTTGGCTCGCCCTTCGGTTCCGAGGCGATCAGATGCTTCGTGTAGGGGTGTTGAGGATGATGAAACACCTCATTGGTCTCACCCGTTTCAACAACCTCCCCCCGGCGCATCACAACCACGTGGTCCGAGACGGCCCGAACAACCGAAAGGTCATGGGTGATCAGGATCACAGCCATATTGTGCGCCTTCTGCAACTGGCGCAGAAGCGAGAGGATTTCTGCCTGTACCGTAACATCAAGCGCGGTCGTCGGCTCGTCGGCGATCAGCAGCTCCGGATTGTTCGCCAGCGCCATGGCGATCATCACACGTTGCCGCTGACCTCCGGACAATTCATGCGGATACTGCTGATAACGCGCTTCCGGATCGGGCAGCTGAACTTCCTTGAGAAGCCGGATCACCTCGGATTTCAACTCGTTTTTCCCGAGCTTCCGGTGCACCTTGATGATCTCTGCGACCTGATCTCCGATCCGGTAGATCGGGTTGAGGCTGGTCAGGGGCTCCTGGAAGATCATGGAGATGCGACGGCCACGAATGTCCTGAAGCTGCGGCTCGGAAAATGTCGCGATGTCCTTGCCATCGAAGATCACCTGAGTCCCCTCGCCGACCCGTGCGTTGGGCGCAAGCATCCCCATGATGACGCGGGCAGTCACGGACTTGCCCGAACCACTTTCACCCACGACGGCCAGGGTTTCCCCGTTGCCGACATCGAACGAGACATCGTGAACCGCATGACGCAACCCCGTCGCCGTCTTGAACGACACGTTCACGTTTCGAACGGAAAGCAACTTGTCAGTCATTGGAATAAGGATCCATCGCGTCGCGCAGGCCATCGCCCAGCGCATTGAAAGCCAGAACGGAGATAACGATCATGCCGACCGGAGCCAGCAACCAGGGAGCTGCCGTCAACGCCTGGATGTCGCGTGCCTGATTGAGCATCGATCCCCAGGACACCATGGGCAACTGAACACCGACACCGAGGAAGGAAAGGAAACTTTCCAGCAGGATGATCTCCGGCAACGTATAGGTCGCCCAGACCAGAATATGTGACGACATGTTCGGAATGATGTGGCGGCGAATGATCCGACCGTCCGAAGCACCGACGGCAACAGCCGCCTTGACGAACTCCACTGACTTGATCGCAACGACCTTGCCGCGCAATTCGCGGGCAAGATCCGCCCAGCGCAAGAGCACGAGGATGGCCGCGAACATGATAAAGACCGCCATCGCATCGGCACGACGCGGCAGGATTGCAACGAGTGCCAGGTAGAGCGGCAGATCGGGAAACGATTTCACGAACTCCACACCGCGCTGCACGACGAGATCGTAGGTGCCGCCGAAGTAACCGGAGCTGACGCCGATCATTGTCCCGATGACGCAGGCTGCCGCCATCACCATGACAGCCATCAGGATGGTAATCCTGGTGCCGTACATCATGCGTGAGAAGACATCGCGGCCCAAACCGTCGGTGCCCAGAAGATGGACCGGCACCCCGTTGAGCGAGCCGAACAGATGGGTCTCGAACGTCAGGCCGAGAATTTCATACGGCTCTCCTTTGACGAAGAGGCCCAGCGGCACAATCTTGTTGTCGGACGGTTCAAAGGTGAACTCGAAAGTCACCGGATCCATCTTTTCTTCAAATCCGCGCACATATGGGCGGGTCAATTCTCCATCCGGGCTGACGATGCTGATCAGCTGCGGCGGTGAATAGAGCGCATTGCGGTCCTTCGTTTGGGCTCCATAGGGTGCGAAGAAGCCGCCAAAGACGGTGCAGCTGAGCACGATCAGACATCCGATAAGTCCGGCCATGCCATATCGATTGGCCATGAACCGCCGGCGCACCAGCTGCCAGTAGGACAGAGAAACGTGGTTCGCGTTTTCCGCGTTCATATCAAGCTGGGTCAAGGCATTCATTCTTTGGTGAACTCCGCTCTGCGCACACGCGGATCAAGAACCGCCAGCGCGAAATCGGCAATCAGGTTGCCAATGACCAGAAGGACCGAAACGAGAAGGAAAATGGCCGAGAGCACGTACATGTCGCGTTCGGTCACCGAACTCAGGATCAGGGGCCCCAGCGTCGGGATGCCGAGGACGATGGCAATCTCGATTTCACCCTTGATCATGTAGTCGAACCGACCACCCATATTCATGATCACCGGGTGCAGCGCGTTCGGCACTGCATGGTGGAACAACGTCTTGCGGCGGCTGAGTCCCTTTGCCCGTGCCGTTTCGATGTATTGCGCGTTCATGACATCGAGCAGGTTTCCGCGCATCATCCGGGTCGTATACGCTTGGCCCGCCCAGACCGAGATGAACAGGATCGGCCAGACATGAAGGAAGAAGTCCCACAGTTTGGCGAAACTGAAATGCTCCTGAAGAATGAATTCAGGAGAATAGAGTGAGCCGATATAGCTGGAGTTCCAGACATAGGCCATCAGGTAAAGGATGATGAGCGACATCACGAATTTCGGAATGACGATGCCCAGAAACGCGACCAGTGTCGCAAGGTTGTCGCCCAGCTTGTACTGATGGGTTGCAGCATAGATGCCAAGCAGAACGCCGATACCCTGTCCTAGGATCAGCGTGACGATCGCCAGACCAAGCGTGCGCGGCAGACGCAGGCCGATGACTTCGGTCACGGGCTTGCTGTAGACAAAGGATTGACCGAAATCGCCTGAGAACACGATGCCTTTGAGCCACAGCACGTATTGGTGAACCAGGGACTTGTCCAGACCGAGCTTTTGCCGGAGCTCTTCCGCCTGGGGTTTGAGTTCGGCCGCCGACATTCCTGTCTGTGCCATGGTCTGGGCCATCCAGGAATCGACGAAGTCACCTGGCACGGCAACAACCAGACCGAAGGAGACGATCGATATCCCGATCAGAAGCGGAATGGCCACGAGGATCCGCTTCACGAAATAGAGCAAGAGCGCCATCAGAAAACTTTCAATTTTCCCGGATAGGAAATATGCGGCCCCCAAAGGAGCCGCATACTGTTTTACGGCTAAGTTTTTTTATCAGTACTCAGCGATGGTGCCCGGCAACAGCTCTTTGACCTGCTCGGCTGCTGGTGTCCACAGACGCTCGCGAATGATACCGTCTTCGGCCCACTCGAACATGTAGACTGGCGTCCCAGGATGGGCATTCTTGATCCGGCGGTTGACCAGAAGAGCAGCCGGTGTCTGGATCGTACCGATGACATAGGCGTTTTCGGTGATCAGACGCTGGATGTCCCGGGTCATCTGCAGCTTTTCCGCATTGTCATTTGAGGAAATGAAGGTGCGGTAGGCAGCCTGGATTTCTTCCTCGAATGGCAGCAGGGACCGTTCGCCATTCTGCGACTGGTGGAAGAACGGGCAGGATTCACTGATGGGCATGTTGTTGCAAGGTTCGCGCGTCAGCGTTGGGAAGCCCCGACGGTTGATCATGCCGTTGAAGGCACCGCCCAGTCGAGCCGTTTCAAAATTGGTCTTGTCCAGGCCACGGGCGATGACCCGGATACCGACTTCACCCAGTTGCGAGATGACGGCGTCCAGCTGCTTGCGGGTTTCATTCCGCCCGGAGTTGAAGATGACGTCGATCTCGATATCGTCGCCACCGTTCGGCAGGTTGCGAATGCCGTTGCCGTCGCTGTCCTGCAGACCCAACTCATCAAGCATCGCATTGGCTTTTGCCTGATCGAATGGCTGATACGCGGTGCTGTCGTGATCGAAGAAGGCAGACCCGGACGTGAACCCGCCGGTATACGGATAGGCAAACGGACCGCGGGCGACCGCCTGACCGATGGCATCGCGATCAAGCGCATGGCTCAAGGCAATCCGGAAGTCCTTGTTGCGGAAAAGGTCGCGCAATGCCAGATCGACTTCGTCTTCAGCTCCGATGTCGGAGAAGTTCAACTCCAGCCGCCAGGCAAGCGCGCGCTTTCCAAAGCGAACCGTTACCGGACTGTCCGGTGATTGAGACTGCTTCAGAGCCGCAACATAGTTTGCCGGGTTTTCCATGTTGGAGAAGTCGCCGGACCCGGCAACGGCCTGGGTTGTGCGATCATCCCAAGTGGACAGGCGAAAGTGCATTTCGTTGAAGTAAGGAAGCTGCTGCCCCTTTTCATCCACCTTCCAATAGAATGGATTGCGGCGCATCACGACCAGTTCGTCCGGCTTGTGCAATACCGGAACCCATGCCCCCATCACCGGAACGGGAAGCGCTTCTCCCGGCATGGCGTTGGTGTAGCTTTCGTATGTAGCGTCAGGATTGTACTTCGGATGCTTGTCTTTCAGAGCATGGCTCGGACCGGGACAGCCCTGAATGTAAGCAAGGTTCTCCACCAGGGTTTCCGATTGCGGCTCGGAGAATGTCCAGCGGAAAGTATACTCGTCTAGAATTTCAAGCTTGGCGCCCGGAGCGAGCGATCCTTTGCTCAAACGAGACGAAACATTCTCGTCCTCAACGTTGTCTTCCCACCAGAAGCGGATGTCCTCGGTATCGAACGGGTCACCATCCGACCAGTGCGCACCCTCGATGAGATGCATCGTCAGCTGGGTATTGTCGTCGTTCCAGCTCCAGGACTTTGCAAGATTGGGCAAGGGTCCGGTCTGATCTTCGCCTTTGATCTGCCAGCGCGGCCCCTGACGCACCAGGCATTCCTGGATAGCCATGTTGATGCCACCCCAGCCCTGATGCTGACCGGCCAGCCAGTTCCAGCCTTCCGGACGGCCGCCAATCACGTGATGGAACACACCTCCATATTCGCCGGTGCCGTCGACCATCGCACCGGTCTTGAACACAAGCGGCTCTTTCGGCAAACGATCCTTCACCGCCGGAAGCTTCCCTTCCGCTGCCATGTCCGCAAGGAACGGAGCTTCGCTGTAACTGTCCAGAGCGCGGTAGTCATAAAGATCCGTCCGGCCGATCAGCTCATATTCAAGGCCGGAAAGATCCTTCTCCGGTGGCAGTTTGTCGGCAAGTGCGCTGCCGCCGATAGCGGTCAGGCACACTGACGCTGCCAGCAGCGATTTGAGGTGGTTCATAAGTTCCTCCCAATGAATTTTACCTTCATCACACTGACTGGCGCTCTTTCCAAACTCTTCCTGTTTTCACACCTTGCATTCCTGTTTTCGGATTTACTCTTTTGTTTCATCGAAACTTCGTGGAACATGAAAGGAAGGTTCCAACGACGGAGTTCTCTTTGGACAATTTCGAATATTTTGACGAGGCCCCCTCGGAGCTTGCCCGTGGAAATGTTCCGGAAAAACACGGTGTCCTTCTGGAACACCATGTGCCGGAAACGATGGATGAGACGTTTCACTACCATCCTTCCATCGAGGTCAATTTCATGAACGATTGTGAAATGACCTATTCGTTTTCCGGTCGGGAAGTGCATGTAAAACCGGGGAAATTCGTTGTCTTCTGGGCCGCTTATCCGCACCGGGTTACCAATGTTATCGGCCAGGGAACGATCACGAACGCCTATGTTCAGCTCAGCGAATTTCTGCAATGGCCACTGCCCAAGGAGTTCGTCAACCTGCTGCTGGCAGGTGCCGTGATAACCAACGGAAATCCTGACAAAGCGGACAATGCCCTGACGAGCAAATGGGCAAGGGAGGCATCCTGGCGCACCAGACCCTGGCGGGCGGTTCACACGCTCGAGGTTCAGGCCCGGCTGGCTCGACTGGCCATTGCGGAACCGGAAATTCTAATGCCGCCGGTTTACGACCAGGAGATCGGCCGTCATCACCAGAATCTGGTCATTCATTTTGACACGATGCTGCGTTTCATCGCCGAAAACTATGCCCGGCCGATTACGCAGATCCAGGTGGCGGAGGCTGCCAACATTTCCTCCAATCACGCCACCACGATCTTTCGCAAGTTCCTCGGCTGCACGGTCAAGCAGCACATCAACAATGTTCGACTGTTCCACGCCAAGATGATGCTGGCGGAATCGGACGTGAAGATCCTGACCGTGGCCCTGGACAGCGGCTTCGGTTCGGTTTCGGCGTTCTACGAGGTTTTCCGCGACCGCATGGGCATGTCTCCGGCAGCCTTTCGTCACAAGAAAGACGCTGCCTGAACAAAAAAGCGGGCCGCATACCGCTATGCAGCCCGCAGGTGCCCCAGACAACCTGCCAGGAAACGCGTCGGCTTCCCGGTCAGGTCATCGCTGGGAGGACCTCGTTCAGGCGCGTGCCCATTCAGGCAGCCACTCGCCGTGAGCTTGTCTCAGTCTCAGGACCATGGCGCGGATCTGATCCAGATCCAGTTCTGCCGCCGTGTGCGGATCCATCATCGCCGCATGGGTGATGAGTTCAGGATCTTCGTTCATCAAGGCATCGACCGTCAGTCCCTGTGCAGTGACATTGGACTGCATGATCGCCGCCAGTTGCGGCGGGATATCGCCAACGAAGGTCGGTTGCACGCCGTTTCGGTCGACCAGGCACGGAACTTCGACGGCGCAGCCATGCGGCAGGTTGGTGATGAGACCGGTGTTTGCAACGTTGCCGTAAATCACGCTCGGCTCCCCGGTCCAGATCGAGTTGATGATCTCCGAAGCATACTCGTCGGTCTGCTCGACCTCGATCTGCTCGTTGTTCATCAGTTCGCTGGAATCCTTGTGCCAACGCTCGATCTGCTGAACGCATCGGGTCGGATACTCATCCAGAGGTATCTGGAACCGCTCGATCAGGTCCTCGCGACCTTCCTTGATGAACCAGGGCACGTACTCGGAGAAATGCTCTGAACTCTCGGTAACGAAATAGCCGAATTGCTTGAGGATCTCATAACGAACGATATTTGGGCAGCGCGGGTTTTCCTGAGCCTTTCCGGTGGGAAATGTGCCGTTCGCGTAGCCTTCCTTCAAGGCCGGATAGAGGTCGGTGTATTGCCCGTTGGCTTCGACCTTGTGCAGATGCAGGAAGAACGCGATGTGGTTGATGCCTGCACAGCGGTAGTGCATGTCTTTCGGGTCGATACCCAGATCGACCGCCAGCGTGCGGGCCGTGTGTTGAACCGAATGGCAAAGGCCGACTTGCTTGATCTTCGGATACTTCCTGCTGATCGCCCAGATGTTGATTGCCATCGGGTTTACGTATTGCAGCAGTGTCGCATCCGGGCAGACCTCAAGCATGTCCTCACAGACCGACCACAGGTGCGGAACGGTACGCACACCACGCATGATGCCGCCAACGCCCAATGTGTCGGCAATCGTCTGGCGCAGACCGAATTCCTTCGGCACTTCAAAGTCGGTGATCGTGCAGGGATCATAGCCGCCGACCTGGAAAGCCACGACAACGAAATCCGCGCCGTCCAGGGCTTCGCGTTGATTGAGATGCGTTGTGATCCTGGCGGGCACATCAAGAGAAGCCACCATGCGCTTGGCGACCACTTCGGATTCCTGCAGGCGTTTTTCGTTTAGATCCATGAGGGCGACATGTGCGCCGCGCAAAGCCCGGCGATGCAAAATATCGCCGACAATGTTTTTCATGAAGACGGTCGAACCCGCTCCTATGAAAGCGATTTTGGGGAAATGAACCATAATTCGTCCTCTGTTGCTGCCCACACCATATGCGAGCCGTTTCAGAGGAGGCTTCCAGTTTTCACATGTAACCTTTCGGAAAATCACTTAGCATTGACGGCATCCAGAGACTGCATGATTTAACTGGAAAACCTACGAACAAAACCTGATTAAGTTATATCTTTCAATTGATTACAAAAGAGATCCTCCACCCGGCGAATGAAAACTCCTCCCGCAAAAGCTGAAACAAACGCAGAAAGACCGTCCTCTTCAAAAATGAACGGTCTATCAGCTTCGATGATGTTGTCTGCTTCGGCCCGAGTGGTTCCAGGACGATTTTTTACATGTCAGACCGCATTGGTCGTCATACCCAGTGCCGACGCGAATTTTGCCTCCAGCGTCTCGAACCGTTCCGGATCGGCAACCGTCAACAGACTGCCTTCCCGATAGTCCGTTCGGTAAGCACCACGGCCGACAAGTCCGCTCCTGCCGCCGGCTTCCTTGACCGCAAGCAGACCGGCCAGATGGTCCCACGGGTTCACACCCGCCGAGAGAATGAAGTCCGAATGCCCCTGCAACAATGTCAGATACTCGTAACACGCACATCGAAGACTGGTGACATGGCCAAAGGTAAGCGCCAGTTCGGCAAGGGGCAACTTCGCATCTTCAGAAAATTCGAACGGAGAATAAAATCCAGATAACGGGTTTTGATGTTGCGTGCCCAACAGCAGCTTTCGGGTTTCCTTTTCAGGCTGGAACAGAAACGCTCCACCTCCCGCTTCAGCGGCAACCCAGCTGTCATTCAGGATGTCGTAGAGCATGCCGAAGACCGGGATCCCCTTTTCGACAACCGACAGGATAAGACCGAATGTTGGCAGACCGCTGGCAAAATTCCAGGTGCCGTCAACCGGATCGAGAACCACACACCGATCGGCATTTGCAACGTGAGACAAAAGCCCCGGATCGCTGGCAACGCCTTCTTCTCCCACGAAGGAGGCACCGGGCAGTATGTCCGGCATTGCCTGCGTCAGTCTCTGCTCACACAGAAGATCTGCTTCCGTTACCAGATCGAAGACATGCTTCTTTGCCTTGACGTCCACACTGGTTGAAGACCGGAAACGCGGCATCACGACCTCCTGCGCGACACCACGCGTCGCGGCAATCAACTGGTCTATCTGAGTTTGAGACAAGGACATGTTCTGTTTCCTGTTCCGGCAGCGCCTGTTCAACCACAATCGAGCCTGCCTAGCAGACTCGACCCGAAGGCGCTTCCTGAAATGAACACTGGCTTTCCGGAGAAACAGAGTTGGGAACCGCCGGAGCAGGACACCCCGGCGGCGGAGTTCTTCTTACTTTTTCAGATTGACCCAGATCTTGTCGTAGACCTCCTGGGTTGCCTGATCGCAAACTTCAATGAAAGAAGCCGGCCCTGCACCTTCGGGCGGATTGGCTTCCGGAAGCGTTCTGAGCGCTTCATTCAGCAACGGCGTGACGCCCTCCACACCTGCGGAATACTGGGTCCAGTTGGTCAGGATGGCCGCGTTTTCCGGCTCCAGAAGAAAGTCCATGAACTTGAGTGCATTTGCCCGGTTCGGGGCATCCTTCAACAGCGCCACGTTGTCCATCCAGGCAATGTAGCCCTGCTTCGGGTAAGCGTACTCAACGGTCGCGCCTTCCTCACGAGCCTTTGCGGAAAACCCGTTATAGATCATGCCGGCGGCCGCATCTCCGGACACCAGAACTTCTTTCGCGGTGTCGGAGTTGAACGACGCCCAGTGCGGCTTGGCACCCTGAAGCATTTGGTTCAGAGCCTTCAGTTGGTCCCGGTCATTGGAGCACTGCGGTATACCCAGGTGAAGTGATGCCATGGCGATGACCTCACCCTGACTGTCGAGCATGTTGATCTTGCCGGACAGCTCAGACGGTGGATCGAACAGGATGTCAGTGGTGTTGATATCACCCTCATAGACGTTTCGGTCCACCGAGAAGCTTGTGGAACCCCACTGATAGGGAATCGTCGACTGACGGCCCGGATCGAACGGCACATCCAGCCACTGCTGCTCAATGTTGCCCTTGTTGGCCAGTTCACCATCGGCGATGGTATCTAGCAGGCCTTCATTGGCCATGATCTTGACCATGTAATCGCCCGGCACCGACAGGTCGTAGGTTCCGATCCCGCCCGCTTTCAGGGAAGCCAGCATGGCTTCGTTGGAGTCGTAGGTGTCCATGACGACCTCGATGCCGGTCTCGTCTGTGAACTTGTCCAGGAGTTCCTGCGGCATGTATTCGAACCAGTGGTAGAGAACCACTTTTTCTTCCGCGAGCGCCGCGCTGGCTGTCAGCGTCATTACAGATGCCGCCACCGTTGCTTTCAGTAAGGATTTCATTTCTACCTCCGTCCTCTGGATTATTTCGTGTTGTCGGCTTTGCTGACGAAGTAGGAGATCGTGACGAAGATGATCGACACGCTCAGCAACATCGTCGAAATGGCCATGATGTTTGGCTTGATGCCCTGCTTCACCGCACCGAAGATCGCTGTCGGCAGCGTTTCGACACCGGCTCCCTTGACAAAGTTGGTGATGATGAAATCGTCGAGACTGACGATGAAGGCCAGCAGGAAGCCCGAGATGATGCCAGGCATCATCAACGGCAGAAGGATCTTGGTGAAAGCCTGCCGTCTGGTCGCATAAAGGTCCATCGCTGCCTGCTCATAGCTGTCCTCGATCCCCTGCATCCGCGCGGAAATCGGCAGATAGGCGAACGGGATGCAGAAGGCGATGTGGGCCACGAGGATCGTGAGCAATCCGCGTTCCAGCGCGATGGAATTGAAGAAGATCAGCGTGGCCACGGCCGTGACGATTTCCGGAACCATCAGCGGCAGCGAGATCAGGCCGAACGAAACGGTCCGCAGCTTGAATTGGCCACCCCTCACGATCGCGGTGGAAGCAAGGGTCGCGACCGTTGTCGAAACCGTAGCGGCGATGATTGCGATCAGGAAGCTGTTGCGGGCCGCCAGCTTGAAGGTTTCGCTTTCCGGTCCGACAAAGACATCCGCGTACCAGCGCAGCGACAATCCTTCCCAGATCGTGATCGATTTGGAAGCATTGAAGCTGTAGACGGTCACGACGACCAGCGGCGCGTAAAGCACGAACAGGCAAAGCAGTGTGATGGTCTTGAAACCGGTATAGGCTTTGATTTCGTATCGACGGGATGCCATTCCTCAGCCCTCCGCTTTCTGTGCTTTGGCCTGCTGGCGGGCAAAGATCATGAGAATGATCAGAACCATCGTCAGGAGGATCATCGAGGCCGCTGCTCCGAATGGCCAGTTGCCCGCGTTGCCCTTGAACTGTTCTTCAATCAGGGAACCGATCATCAGGTTTTTGGCGCCACCAAGAAGATCGGGTGCGAGGAAGGAACCGAGCGAAGGCACAAACACCAGAATGCAGCCGGCAATGACACCCGACTTCACCGATGGCAGCAACACACGCCGCAGGGTGACCCACTTGTTGGCGTAAAGGTCCGCCGCAGCCTCGCTGAGCGCAAAATTGTAGCGCTCGACAGCCGCGTAGATCGGCAGCACCATGAAAGGCAGATAGGAGTAGAACAGGCCCAGCTGCACCGCGAAGTCCGTGTTCACGATGTGGATCGGGCTGTCGATCAGACCGATGGAAATCAGCAGGTCGTTGAGCGGTCCCTGGTCCCGCAGCAGGAATTTCATTGAAACTGTGCGGATCAGCAGGTTGACCCAATACGGAATGGTAATCAGGAACACCCAGATCGGCCTGACATGCGCCGGCCGCGTTGCGATGTAATAGGCGGTCGGAAAACCGATCACCAGACTGAGCAGCGTTGCAGCCCCTGCCTGCCAGATCGAACGCCAGAAGATTGTGATGTAAGTCCATTCGATCTTTGGAGGCTCGTCCCCGAACAGACCGCGATCGAAGAAGAACTGGTCATAGGCCGCCAGCGAGAATTCCCAGATGACCCCTCCCCTGAACTCCTTCGTCAGGAAGGAATAGATCAGCATCAGGAACACCGGCGCTAGTGACAGCACCGCCAGGATCAGCCAAGCCGGCATCAGCAGCCAGTTGCGGGTCTCCGCATATGTGTCGGAAGCTATGCTTCCACCGCCTGTCGCACCCGCCGCCATCAGTCTACCAGGAGGCGTGCGGCCCCCAGCTCCATATTGACATAAACCTCATTGCCCGGCTCGAAGATCCGTTTGTTGCCACGGTCGGAATTCGAAGTCCGGACGGTAAAATTCGGGCCGTCCGCCAGGTCGATGATTGTGGTGATGTCCGTGCCGACAAAGACGTTGTCCAACACGCGCCCCTTCAGGCTTTCGCTCTCCGTCGGCTCCTGGGAAATGAACAACCTTTCGGGCCGGACGGACATGTGCACCTTGGAACCCACGTCAATGCCGTCAACCTGATTGCAGGTCAGCTCATGACCACCGCCCAGATGACAGATGGCCCGGCCGTTGACGACCTGATCGACGGAGACTTCGAGAAGGTTGGTTTCACCGATGAAGTCGGCCACGAACATGTTTCTCGGGCTTTCGTAGATGTCCCTTGCGGCGCCCAATTGCTGCAGTTCACCCGCAGACATGACCGCGATGCGGTCCGACATGGTGAGCGCTTCTTCCTGGTCATGGGTGACGAATATGAAGGTGATGCCGGTTTCCCGCTGAAGATGTTTCAACTCCAGCTGCATCGCCTTGCGCAGTTTCAAGTCCAGCGCGGACAGCGGTTCGTCCAGAAGAAGAACCTTGGGCTGCGGCGCAAGCGCCCGGGCCAGTGCAACGCGCTGCTGCTGACCGCCGGAAAGCTGAGAAGGCTTGCGCTGCGAGAATTGCGACAGCTGGACGATCTCCAGCATCTCACCAGCGCGCTTGCGGGCGTCTGCCTTGGACTTGCCTCGCATTTCCAGGCCGAACCCGACATTTTCCAGGATCGTCATATGCGGGAAAAGGGCGTAGCTCTGGAAGACCGTGTTCACCGGACGCTGATAGGGCGGCAGGTTCGCGATTTCCTGGCCGTACAGGAAGATGTCACCCTCGGTCACATCCTCAAAGCCGGCAATCATGCGCAACAGTGTTGTCTTGCCACAGCCGGACGGACCTAGCAGCGTAAAGAACTCGTTGTCCATGATGGAGAGCGATATTTTCTTCAAGGCAGTGAAGGAGCCGTAGCGCTTCACCGCGTCCTTGACATCAATCGCTATCGAGTGTTCTGCGGACAATGACACCTCCCTCTACACTGCCGATTTCAGCTGAGTATAGGAAGGCCGATTTCACTCCTTAAGAACTGTATTCCTCAGCGCACGTTAGCCTCAGCCTAAGAAGAAATACTGACACGCACCCTGATCTAACCAGAACGAAATTGAATCCGGTAACACATTGTAAAATTTCTATTTTTCCAATATCCTGAGTTCATATTTCGAGAATTTCTTCTGCTAGGTGACCATCCATCTTGTGTCATTGACAAGCTTCGGACGCCGCCTCCCGACACCATAGGTATTGTTTCGGATCTAGCTAATCCAAGCTGCGGAATTTTCGACTGTATTCATCTGCCTCCCAAACCTACCGTGCCTCGAACTTTCGATGAAAATTCAGATGGCGATGTCTTCAGAAACAAGATCAGAAACCGATGCGATCGGCACGCTCGATGTTCCCGCCGGGGCTCTCTTCGGCATTCAGACATCGCGTGCTCTTGCCAACTTTCCGATCACCGGTGTTCCCCTTTCGCATTTTCCCACGCTGGTAAATGCGCTGGCCATGGTCAAATGGGCTGCAGCACGCACAAACGCAGAACTGGGTGCGCTTGTCCCGGAAAAAGCCGAAGCAATCATCGATGCATGCCGTGAGATCATCGGCGGCGGACATCATGAGCATTTCGTGGTGGACATGATCCAGGGCGGTGCCGGCACTTCGACCAACATGAACGCCAACGAGGTGATCGCCAATCTGGCGCAGGCAAATCTGGGGCAGCCGGCCGGAACCTATGCGCTTGTGCACCCCAACGATCATGTCAATCTCGGGCAATCCACGAACGACGTCTACCCGACGGCGATCCGCTTGGCGGTGCTGTCGAAGATTGCCCCTCTGTGCCAAGCCCTTACCCGGTTGCAACAGGCCTTTGACGACAAGGCACGCGCTTTCAAGGACATTCCCAAGGTCGGTAGAACCCAGCTTCAGGATGCCGTACCGATGTCTCTCGGTCTGGAGTTTCAATCCTTCGCTCACACGGTTGGCGAAGACATTGAACGCCTGCAGCAGCTGGGCCAGTTGCTGACCGAGGTAAATCTCGGTGGCACCGCGATAGGGACCGGCGTCAATGCTCCCAAGGGCTACGGCAGGAAAGTCGTCGCCATCCTTTCGGAGATTTCCGGATTTCCACTCAAGCAATCCGGCAACCTGATCGAAGCCTCTTCAGACCTTGGAGCCTTCGTCACGTTCTCGGGCGTGCTGAAGCGCATTGCGGTTAAAGTCTCCAAGATCTGCAACGACTTGCGTCTGCTTTCCTCTGGGCCACGCGCCGGGTTTGGAGAGATCATTCTGCCCGCGGTGCAGGCAGGGTCTTCCATCATGCCGGGGAAGGTGAACCCGGTCATTCCGGAGGTGGTCAATCAGGTCTGCTTCCAGGCAATCGGTAACGACCTGACGGTGACCATGGCAGCCGAAGCCGGTCAATTGCAGCTGAACGCCATGGAACCCGTGGTGGCTTACAACATACTGGAAACCTTGAGAATTCTGACAAATGCGATCGGTGTTCTGACCGACAAATGCATCGTTGGCATTCAGGCGGATACAGATCGCTGCGCGGCGCTTCTGAATGACAGCCTGGTCCTGGCCACCGCGCTTGCGCCACATCTCGGCTACGACAAAGCGGCAAAAATCGCAAAGTTGGCTTTGGCACAGGGCAAGAGCATCCGCGAAGTCACCAGCGAAACCAACGCTCTGACACCGCATGCGCAGGACCGGATCCTTTCGCTCAGAACTATGATTTACGGAACCGCGGAATAACTTTTCCGCCTGCAAAACCCAACTCCAGTCAAAGGAGACCAGGACAAATGAAAGTGCTTGTACCCGTCAAGCGCGTGATCGACTACAACGTCAAGGTTCGTGTAAAGCCTGATGGATCAGGACCGGATCTCGCCAACGTCAAGATGTCGATGAACCCCTTCGACGAAATCGCGGTCGAAGAGGCTATCCGTCTTAGAGAAGGCGGTCAGGCAAGCGAAGTGATTGCCGTTTCCATCGGGGTGAAACAGGCTCAGGAAACATTGCGCACGGCTCTGGCCATGGGAGCGGATCGCGCAATCCTCGTGATTGCCGCAGACGATGCGGAAACCGATATCGAACCGCTCGCCGTTGCCAAGATCCTCGCCGGTGTCATCGAAGACGAAAAGCCGGACCTTGTTCTGTGCGGCAAGCAGGCAATTGACAACGACATGAACGCTACCGGCCAGATGCTGTCAGCGTTGCTGGGGTGGGCCCAGGCGACATTTGCTTCCGAGGTCCGAATTGACAGCGGCAAGGCCGTGGTCACGCGTGAGGTCGATGGCGGTCTTCAGACAATCGGCGTCAGATTGCCTGCGATCATCTCGGTAGATCTGCGCCTCAACGAGCCGCGCTATGCATCCTTGCCCAATATCATGAAGGCCAAAAAGAAACCTTTGGAGGAAAAGTCTGCGGCTGACTTTGGCGTGGATGTTTCTCCTCGGCTCCAGATCTTGAAGACCACCGAACCTGCGGCCCGCAGCGCCGGCATCAGGGTAGCATCGGTCGACGAGTTGATTGCAAAACTGAAGGAAGCGGGAGCAGTGTGATGGCAGTACTTCTTCTTGCCGAAGTGAACGACGGCACCTTGTCCACGAATGCGACAGCAAAGGCGGTGACGGCAGCCAGGCAGCTGGGCGATGTCACGATCCTTTGTGCCGGGGCCGACTGTGCGGCAGCTGCCAGGGAAGCAGCAACGATCGATGGCGTTTCAAAAGTCCTCTGCGCGGAGGATGCTTCGCTCGACAAACTTCTGGCTGAACCGGCGGCGGATCTGATCGTCTCTCTCGCGGGCGACTACACCCACATTGCAGCTCCGGCCACTACGAATGCCAAGAACGTCCTGCCGCGTGTCGCAGCCCTTCTGGATGTGATGGTGATTTCAGACGCGTCCGGAGTTGTCGATGCGGATACGTTCGAACGACCAATCTATGCAGGCAACGCGGTTCAGACGGTGAAGTCGCTGGACAACAGGAAAGTCATCACCTTCCGGACTGCATCGTTCGAGGCAGCCGGCACCGGTGGCAATGCCATTGTGGAACCGATTGCCTTTTCCGGACGGACGGACCTGTCTGAATGGATCGAAGACAAAGTCGAGGTAAGCGACCGTCCCGAACTGACCTCTGCCGGAATTGTTGTCTCCGGCGGACGCGGCGTCGGCTCGGAAGAAGACTTTGCTCTCATCGAAAAGCTTGCCGACAAACTCGGTGCAGCGGTCGGGGCTTCGCGCGCGGCAGTCGATTCCGGATACGCACCCAATGACTGGCAGGTGGGCCAGACCGGAAAGGTTGTGGCTCCCGATCTTTATGTGGCTGTCGGCATCTCCGGTGCAATCCAGCACCTTGCCGGCATGAAAGACTCAAAAACAATCGTTGCGATCAACAAGGACGAAGAAGCGCCGATTTTCCAGATCGCCGACTTCGGACTGGTTGCCGATCTGTTTGAGGCAGTCCCGGAGTTGACCGAGAAACTGTGACCCATGCTTGAAACGTCCCGGAGACCTCAGCTACCGGCTTCCTCTATGCCGGACAGCAAAAATCGATCGTTCGAGATCATCCTGAGTGAAGGGTTTTCGATGCTGGCGCTGACAGTCATTGTCGAACTGCTCGGCAAGGGAAACATTCGGGAACGAACGAGACGATACTCCTGGCGTTTCACAAGTGTCGACGGCCTGCCGGTTGCCAGTGAAATCGGCACGGTTCCAGCACTGGACGGCGCCCTGGGAAAATGTTCCCCGGGTGCCGTGCTGCTCGTACTGGGGGACGAAACCGAGCCGGCGCGATCAAGAAGACTTTCAGCTCACATCCGCCAGCAATGGCGGGAAGGCAGAACAATCATGGCGGTTGACCGAGGGGTTCTCGCACTCGCCGAGGCAGGCATTCTGGCAGGTCACGCCTTCACTGTTCACCAGGACTTCCGCACGGAACTCGACTGCAGGCACCCTGGTCTCACGCCGTCCGGTGCTGCCTTTGAGGTCGACAAGCGGATATCGACCTGCGCTGGCGGGTTCGCAATTGCCGACATGGTTCTGTCCATGATGGAAGACGACCTCGGCAAGGCGGCACGTTTGGCCGTGGAAGACAATGTTCTGTTCATCAGCCTTCACAAACCGGGGGCTCCGGCCACATGTACGCCCTTGAGAACGCTCACCCGGGACAATCCGGTTCTTGCCAGGGCGATCGAGATTATTGCGGAACGTCTGGATGAGCCGGATATCCTTAAATCCCTTTCCTCAGAGCTGGGCATTTCAAGAAGACAGCTTGAGCGCTACTTCTCAAGCACCTTGGAAACAACACCAAAGAAGTTCCTGACGGAACTCAGGCTTGAAAAGGCAGCCCGGCTGCTGACGATCGCGCAGACTTCGGCACTTGCGGTTGCCTTTGAATGTGGCTTCGGATCGCAAAGCACTTTCACAAAAGCCTTCAAACGCAAATATGGCGTCGCGCCGAAAAACTATTGCTGAGAGCTGTCCTTGGCTACGAGTTTTCGCGGGATGGCAGCTTTTGCGATGATCGAAAACAGCACGCCATCAAGATCGCCACGAAACAAAGGCGGTCATTCAGTGACGCCGGCGCGAGTGCACCTCCGACCAGCCCGGAGACGTTGATTTATGTCTTTCCGCAGCCAAACAGCCGCGAATGGCAAGGCAACGGGTAACGATGATGATGACCGAACCGGAAGGTCCGGTCACATCCTGTCTGCGAAGGTCAGTCGCCACGCACGACCGCCAGATAGGACTTCACCACCTTCTCGGAGCGAATGTCCCACAACACTTTCGTGCCCTTCTTGATGATCCAGGCATCGCCAGGACCGTAAACCTGGGTCTTGCCGCTTTCCTCATCGGTCAGGGCAACTTCCCCGTCGAGAACCGTTGCATGCTCGTCGAACCCGTAGGTCACACGGTATTTGCCCTTTGACGCGGAGAACCGTCCGCCGAAGACAGCATCATCAGGACCTCCAAGGTCGAAACTCCCAGCGAGAGAAACCGAGCCCTCTACCGTTTCACAGCCAATGTCTTCAGGCGTCCCCCAGGTTTCGAGCGCAGCATTGCCAGCTGTCAGGAGGTAAGCATGCATGGTCATAGTGGGTCCTCAGATTGTGATCTCATCAAGCACGCGATCCATCATCCGGTCGCAGGCTTCCAGTTGATCTTTGGAAATGAATTCATCAGGCTTGTGCCCCTGCCCTTCCATGGAGCCGGGGCCGCAGACAATTGTCGGAATGCCGAGCGTGTCGAAGACACCCGCTTCCGTACCGAAGGCGACCTTGGTAACTGCATTCGTCGCGGCCAGTTTCTGCCCCAAGGCCACAACATTCGCGTCTGCCGGCACATCAATTCCGGGATAGGCGTTGTACCGGTCGAGCTCGATCGACGCGCCTGAGAAGGCCTCACGATACCTGTCGGTAACACGGTCTGCCGCTTCCCGTATCCGGTCCATGATCCCGTCGGGCGGCTCCGTCGCCAAGTGCCGGTATTCGAAAACCAGCTCCGAGCGATCAGGTACGATGTTCAACGCCGTTCCTCCGGATAACTTGCCGACATGAACCGTGCTGTAGGCAATGTCATAGGCTTCGTCACGCGCGCCATATTCTCGCAGCCAGTCCTGAATGCCTTTCAGTTCAACCACGAAGTCGGCCGCCAGATGCAACGCATTGACAAAAGTCGGAGCCAGGGCCGAATGGCCGCTTTGACCGTGGCAGACAGCCTTTAGCGCTGCCTTGCCCTTATGGCCGATGGCAACCTGCATTTCCGTGGGCTCGCCAACCAGACAAGCACGCGGCTTGCCCAGGAGCGAAGACAGTCGAGCCGTCATTTTCTGGATGCCGACGCAACCAATCTCCTCGTCATAGGAAAAGATCAGCTTGAGCGGTTCCCGGAGCTCTTGATTTGAAGCCCGGTCGGCAGCACTCAGCATGCATGCCAGGTAACCTTTCATGTCCGTCGTTCCGCGCCCGAAGACCCGTCCACCTTCATCGGTTAGTCGAAAGGGATCGCGGGTCCAGGCCTGCCCTGTCACCGGCACGACGTCCGTATGTCCCGAGAGGACTATTCCGCCTTCGGTCGGTCCGATCTCGGCATAAAGACCCGCCTTCTGTCCGCTGTCGTCGCCGATCCGGGTGAGACGAAAATCCCTTGCCTTCAGGTAATCCTCAATGAAGTCGACAATCTGCAGATTGGACTTTTCGCTGACGGTGTCGAAGCCGATCAATTGCTCCAGCGCTTGGAGTGTCTGTGTCATCCTGCTCCCTACCGGTCCGCACGGGCTAGCCGGCCTGACAAGATCAGACCGGCTCTCCAGGTTTCCGTCTTGTTATTCCGCCGCCAATTGTGTGATCTCACGACGGAACGGAAGGTCGTCGCCAATGTCGGAGCCGTCAAGCTCGCGCGCATATCTGTGGCCGGCATAGGTGGCCCAGGCGATCGGTCCGGGCGCGTTGGCATCGCCGATAATCTTGACCGACTTGATCCCTGCATCCGCCCATTCGGCTTCACGTGCCTTCAGGTTCAGATAAACGCCGTTGTTCTCCAGTCGCGATGCGACCATGACCACCGCATCACAGCCAAATTTCTGGCTCATGTCGGTATAGGTGCAATTGGAGACGACATGTCCCTTGCCGATTGCCGTGACGCCGCGGTTCAGGACGATGTTCACACCCATCTCGGCAAGCTTCTTGTGTATGGCGTGCTGCTCCAGCGTGTTAACGGTCCAGTCAGACAGGTAGGCGGACGGCGTGATGATCGTGACATCGCAGCCTTCCTTGGCCAGCAGCTCCGCCATGACCCCGCCCATGTAGTAGTGATCGTCATCATAAATCACGACCTTTCCGGTTGGCAGCTTGCCGTCCATGATGTCGTCCGGCGTATAGATCGGCATGGAAGCATCCATGGCAAAGGGCACCACATGCTGCCGGCTGACACCGTCGGAACGCCATTTGGAACCGGTGGCGATGCAGACGTTTTCGAAACCGAATTCCAGAATATTCTCCGCATCCAGCTCACTGTCGAAATAGGTTTCGACATTTGCCTTCTGGCTGATCTGGTATTCGCGATATTCAAGTACACGCCCCCAGGCACTCAATCCCGGCAGACGCCGTTCCCTGGCAACGCGGCCACCCAGTTCAGTGGTCGCTTCGGCAATGGCAACGTCATAGCCCCGTTCGGCCAGCGCACGCGCGGCTTCAAGTCCGGCCGGACCCGATCCAACCACAAGAACGTTGGAGCTATCGCCCTTCTCGTTCATCCGTTCGGGATGCCAGCCCTTGCGCCATTCTTCCATGAAGGTCGGGTTCTGCGTACACCGGCTGATCGACATGGTCATGTCACCGGTAATGCAAATGTTGCAGCCAATGCATTCGCGGATGTCTTCGATCCGGCCTTCCTCAATCTTCTTGGGCAGGAACGGGTCCGCGATCGATGGGCGCGCACAGCCGATAAAGTCGAGCAGGCCCGACTTGATCTGTTTGACCATCGTATCTGCCGACGTGAAACGGCCGACCCCGACGATCGGTTTTTCGGTCAGTTCGTGAATGCCGCGGACCAGATCCTGCTGCGCGGCCTCTTCCTTGAAGCGGGAGGGGCCGGAGCAATCTTCCCAGGTGCCCTGGGCAAGATCCCAAAGGTCGGGCAAATCCTTGTTCATCTCGATGAAGTCACGGACCTCCGCGTTGGAAAAGCCCAGTTCGCCGATGGTTTCATCAAGGCTGACCCGCAGGGTGATACCCATCGTGTCACCGACAGCATCCTTCATGTCGGCAATCACCTCGTTGACGAAGCGGGATCGGTTTTCAAGACTGCCGCCATATTCGTCGCTGCGCTGGTTGGTTGCCCGGCTCAGGAAGTGTTGGAAAATTCCGAAACCATGAGCACCATACAGGCAGATCAGGTCAAAACCCGCTTCCTTGGAGCGTTTGGCCGCGTTGACGAACCAGCGGCGCAGATCCTTGATATCCGACCGGTCCAGAGCACGTGCCTGAACGGGATCGTTGGTGAAGGTCCGGATCGGCATTGCCGAGACCGCCAGCGGCACTTCCTTGGTGTAAAGGTTAGGGCCGTTGATGCCGGAATAGGCCAGCTGGATACCGGCGAGTGCGCCGAATTCCTTCATCTTTTCGGACATTTTGCGCAATTGCGGAATGTCCTTGTCTTCCCACAGGCGCAGCTCGATAAACGGCGTAATTTCGGATGTGTGGTGCATCTCGCACTGTTCAGTGAAGATCACGCCCCAGCCGCCCTGGGCCTTGATGCCGCGCATGGCAGCGGCAGCCGACGGGTCCCGGTAGCCACCCCCATTGCAGTGCGGAACCTGATAGAAGCGGTTCTTGGCCGTAACCGGGCCGATCTTCATCGGCTCGAACAGAATATCGTAGCGGGGATCGCGCAATCTTGCCTCCTCTCCAAGCAGTTGAGAGTGAGGATAGCTTTTGGCGGAGAAGACGAAAGACGAGCTTGCAGAAGCGTTGATTAGGACGAAGCTAATTCCGGACTTCTGAAATTTCGATCAGACGCCAAGGCCGGCGAAGTCACCGTTTTTATTGAGCAATTGACAATGCTCGACAAATGCACGGACAACGCTGGTTCGGTCTGCATCGTTCGACATCAACAGCCCCATTCTCATCGGCCGGACATCACCGACAAGGGGAATGAACTTGAGCGGTTTGCCATCGGGCGAGCAGTCGTTCAGGGGCCGGACATTTGCAATGGAATAACCAAAGCCGTTGGCAACGAGACTGCGCATCACTGCCATGTCACGCGTGCGCTCGGCGATATACGGCTTCACGTCGATTTCGGAAAAGAAAGACAGGAAATATTCCGAGCTGAAAGGCAGATCCAGCAGAACCATCGGATAGGCCTGCAGCTCTTCCACGGTGACATGGGGTGAATTGGCAAGCGGGTGGTTCTCGTCCACGATTGCGTAAGGGGGCAGTTCCATGAGCGTCTCGAAAACAAGATCGGCGGGCAGGTCCAGATCATAGGTCAGGGCGACATCTATTTCCGCCCTGCGAAGGTTGCTGAAGATCTCTGCCTGGTTCAGTTCGAACTGCCGAACACGCACATCCTCAAATTCGTTTTCGAAGCTTCTTCGAAGGGCCGGTAGAACCACCTGCGCGAAGGTCAGCAGGCAGCCGATTGCCAAGGGCCCCCGTACGGCACCTGCAATGTCGCAGGCCAGATCCATGAGCTTGTCGGCTTCCTGCAGAACATATTTGGCCTGCTCCATCATCCGGCGCCCGGCTAGCGTCAAGGACAGGCCCTGGGCATGCTGGCGCACAAACAGCGGCAGGCCGAATTCCTTTTCCAGCTGGTTGATCGCAGCCGAAATCGACGGGGAGGATACGTTCACCTTTTCAGAGGCAAGAGCAATGCTGCCGGCTTCACCGACAGCAACAAAGTACTCAAGTTGCCTGAGCGTATATCTCAGCAATACGCGTCCCCGGACTCTCATGTTGCGTTACGCTTTGTATTTTATCCAAGTTGTCTTCAAAGCGGTATACTTTTCAAGAGAGTGGAGAGACAGGTCGCGGCCGAAGCCCGACTGCTTCATGCCACCGAACGGCGTTTGAGCGGACAAGGCATCCACCGTATTGACCGACACTGTTCCCACATGCAGCTTTTCGGATACCCTGCAGGCACGGCTGAGATTGTCGGTCCAGACGGACGCCGCCAGACCGTATACCGAGTCATTTGCCATTGTGACGGCTTCTTCTTCACTGTCGAAGGCAATGACCGACAGAACCGGACCGAAGATCTCATCCTTGGCCAGCGGATCATCGTGTCTGACATCGTCAAAGATCGTCGGCTGCACGAAGCAACCCTTGCCATCGACCGTCACACGTTCGCCGCCTGCGACAAGATTGGCGCTTTGTTTGCCGGCCTCGACAAACCTCATGATGCCTTCGGTCTGTTTCTGGTCGACAATCGCGCCCATTTTCGAAGCTGGATCAAGCGGGTCGCCCGGCTGAGTGGTATTTGCGCGGGCGATCAGTTTTTCAACAAACGCGTCCTTGATCGAGCGCTCGACATAGAGCCGCGAATTCGCCGAACAGACCTCTCCCTGATTGAAGAAGATACCAAAGGCCGCCATGTCTGCCGCAGCATCGAGATCTTCGCAATCGGCAAAGACAAGATTGGGACTTTTACCGCCCGTTTCCGGCCAAACCTGTTTCAGGTTCGATTGACCGGAATACTGCATGAACATCTTGCCGATCGCAGTCGAACCGGTGAAGGCCAGACAGTCCACGTCCATGTGCAGGCCAAGCGCTTTCCCGGCGGTTGCACCAAAGCCCGGTACGACATTGAACACTCCATCGGGAACACCGGCCTCGGCAGCAAGCTCGGCCAGCCTGAGAGCGGAGAGCGGCGATTGCTCCGCCGGTTTCAGGACAACGGAGTTACCGGCCGCAAGCGCTGCCGCGGCCTTCCAGGTTGCCATGTCGAGCGGGAAGTTCCATGGCGTTACGGCCCCGACGACCCCAAGCGGCACACGCGCAACAAGCGCCAGGTCACCCGGCCCCGTTGGCGCGACCTCGTCGTAGACCTTGTCGATCGCTTCCGCGTACCACTGGAAGAAATGTGCGGATCCGGGCGCATCAATCGTGACGGCAACATTGACCAGCTTGCCCATGTCCAGGCTGTCGAGCAGCGCCATTTCCTCAAGGTTCTCGCGGATCAGCTCGGCCAGTTTCAAGAGAATGGTCTTGCGATCTCCTGGTGCCATGCGGCTCCAGCGACCGTCTTCAAATGCCCTGCGTCCGGCCGCAACGGCGAGATCGACATCCGCGGCATCGCATTCAGCTACTGTCGTCAGAACACCGCCTGTCGCAGGATTGATGCTGTCGAAGGTTTTGCCGGATTGCGCGTCGACGAACTTGCCGTCGATAAATGCCTTGCCACGAAACTCAAGCTGCGCGGCTTTCGACGTCCAGTCCTGATGAGTGAGCATATTGTCTCCCTGATTTATTCGTCGCCCGGAACGCCGTAAGACGGTGCTTCGCGCGGATCGAGCGCACGCATCACATAGGCGTCCAGTTGCGGTTTGTAGATTTCCCAGGCTGTTGCGACCGCTTCGATCGGGCAGTCTTCGGTCCAGTCACATCTGAGATCCGCAACCGGCCAGCTGACCTTGTCCACCAGCTTCAGACCGGCAGAATGCACCGGACCTGCTTCGCCGCCAGCTGCCAGACCAGCCCGCATCGCTGCAATCAGACGGTCTCCAAGGTGTCCGGAAGAACTCAGAAAACCATCAACAATGGCTTGGGGAACGGTATCGTTTGCCAGAAGGTTGCCGCCGGAAGCGACATTTTCAGCCTTCGCCTCCGTCCAGATGCCCAAGGAGTTCGGCCCGGAGTGAATCGCGCTCAGCCCGTCTCCGTCCACGGCGAGCACCTGCCGGTATTCAATGAACTTTCCGCGCTGTTTTACTTCCGCGATGGCCGCGGCGGCGTCCAGCCCTTCTTCCATCAGGTTGAGCGCAAGCGGGCCGAGTGTCGGGTCAGTCACGTTTTGCGATGCAACTGCCCCCACCCCGGCACGGGCATAAGAGCACCGCGCGGCAACGGCCGGGGAGGAAGAGGAAATCGCAACGCCAAACATTCCCGTCTCGGCGCAACGGGCTACGAGAGAGAAGGTCATGGGATCAATCCGGAATAACGGCGGTGCCGTCGATTTCGACCAGCCATTCCGGCCGTGCCAGAGCCTGCACGACAAGACCGGTCGAGACGGGATGCACACCTTTCAGGTACTCACCCATGGTTCTGTAAACGGCCTCGCGGTGACGAACATCGGTGATGTAGACCACCACCTTCACAAGATGCTCCATATTGCCACCGGCCTCCTCGATCAGTTGCCGGATGTTCTGCATCACCTTGTGGGTCTGTTCCACCGGGTCATGGCTGTCGATATTGACGGCGTCATCGAGACTTTGCGGACATTGCCCCCGCAACCAGACGATCTTGCCACCTTCCGTCACCACTGCCTGGCAAAGGTCATTGTCCAGGTTTTGCTCCGGATAGGTTTCCTTCGTGTTGAATTTCCGAATTCGGGTATGCGCCATAGTAATCTCCGTCTGATCCGGCCCCAAAGACTTCGACGCCGAAGTTTTGCGTGAAACCAAAGCGCAAAAGCCGGGCGATCCGGATCGATCCTCCACCGGCATGGGATATGTGTGCGGAGAGAATTTCACACCCAATCGCCTCTCCCAAGAACGGACTGGCTTACCATTAATTAGGACCTTCCTAACCACGGCGCTATCCAGACAAACTTATGGCCGGGAAGCAACCTTTCGAGCCGCAAAAGGGCCGGATTCCGCCGCTTTTCAATGGAATTAGGCAAAGCCCAATCAACGCTTCACGAAATCATATTTTTTGTGATCCGGGCACGTCCGTAGACTGATCGGCAATGCAGGTGAGTATCCCTGAATGTCAGAAAAAGGACGCTGAAATGCCGATTGAAAAAACAGATACGCTCGTTGTAGGCGCTGGCCAGGCAGGCGTCGCCATGAGTGAGCACCTGAGCAATTGTGGCGTGCCTCATATCGTACTGGAACGCAGCCGGATCGCGGAGCGCTGGCGGTCGGAAAGGTGGGATTCTCTTGTTGCAAACGGCCCCGCCTGGCACGACCGGTTTCCCGGCCTGGAATTTTCCGATGTCGACCCTGACGCCTTTGCGTCAAAGGAGCGGGTTGCCGACTACTTTGTCGAATACGCCAAGAAAATCAACGCACCGATCCGCTGCGGCGTTGAAGTCAAATGCGTTTCAAAGAACGAAGGCAGCAAGGGCTTCACGGTAGAAACCTCAGACGGCACAATCGAGGCAAACAGCGTCGTTGCCGCCACCGGTCCGTTCCAGCGTCCGGTCATTCCACCGGTCGTTCCTGAAAACGCAAATGTCCTGCAAATGCACTCCAGCGCTTACCGGAACCCTGATCAACTGCCTGAAGGTGCGGTGCTCGTTGTCGGGGCGGGATCTTCAGGTGTCCAGATCGCCGATGAACTGCTTCAATCCGGCAAACGCGTCTATCTCTCGGTTGGTCCGCATGACCGTCCTCCACGCGCTTATCGCGGCCGCGACTTCGTCTGGTGGCTTGGTGTCCTGGGCAAATGGGATGCAGCCGCACTCGACCCGGGAACGGAACACGTCACCATCTCCGTCAGCGGTGCCGACGGCGGGCGCACCGTCGACTTCAGGCGTCTTGCGCATCAAGGCATGACCCTTGTTGGCCTGACCAAGTCCTATGAGAATGGCGTCGTGACTTTCCAGTCTGACCTTGCAGACAACATTTCTCTTGGTGACGAAAACTATCTGTCTGTCCTCGACGAAGCCGACGCCTACATCGCCCGCAATGGACTTGACCTCCCCGAAGAGCCTGAAGCCCGCGCGATTGCGACGGACCCGGACTGTGTGACAAATCCGCTTCTCGAGCTCGATCTGGCAGAAGCAGGCGTCACGACGATCCTGTGGGCAACCGGCTTTGCGGTCGACTACGGCTGGCTGAAAGTCGATGCATTCGACGAAAACGGCAAACCCAATCACCAGCGCGGAATTTCAACCGAGCCCGGCATTTACTTCCTTGGATTGCCCTGGCAGTCGCGACGGGGATCTTCCTTTATCTGGGGTGTTTGGCACGATGCGAAATTCGTTGCCGATCACATCGCAACTCAGCGCAAATATCTGGCATACAGCTCAGCGGAGGAACGCCAGCTGGAAAACGTCTAGACCGGAAACCATAAGGGACGAAAAGGTGACGTTTTGAAACCAACCCATACGGCGTCGCCCTTCGGCTGCTCAGTCCCCTCAAACGCAGCCCGCTGCTCAACGGAATGTGTGTAGCGCTCCCTCCCCCCGACTTGCCATTATTCAGGCGCCGCGGATGTCGGTGACATGACATCCGCGTTTTTTTCTGACGCTCTGGATCTCCCGGCTATGCCTATGCATCAAGCACCCCGCTCCCAAACCCTGCTCACCGTCGACGATGTTCTGAGAAGCAGCAATTGGTATGCAGACCTGCTGCAGCTTCAACCTTTGGGCAACTCGGTCGAGGAAACCCACGGCAACTCCTACAACCGCCTCTACCACGGTGACGATCTGGTGCTGCAACTGCATGCCTGGGACATTGAAGATCACCCGAACATGGTGGATCGCGACCTTGGACCGGCAGGACACGGTGTTCTGATCTGGTTTGAAATTTCCGACTTCGGCGACGCGGTTGAACGGGCACGTACCTTGACCGCAGAAATCATCCAGGGGCCACTTGAGAATTCGAACTCCGGACAACGCGAACTCTGGTTGCGCGATCCCGACGGCTATACCGTAGTCCTGTCTGCGCCAGCTGATTGAACGGGCCTGCCGGAAAAACACCAAAAGATACCGAGTTTGCGGCTCCTCACGACTGCCTTGGGCAGTCATTTGGTCTCGGCGCTATAGATGCCATCCCAATCTTCAGGAGGCGGCGAGGACTGAAATTGCTCGATCCTGACCCGGAACATCTCGGCCAGACTTGCAAGTTCCGGGTTCAGGGCACCCTTCAGGTCTTTGCAGACGGCAAGCGCTGCTGTCCAGTTCTGGCTTCTGTACTCTTCCAGCAACGTTTCAAAGTGCGATTTGCAGCTCTGAAACTCTTCACTGCGTGCGACCTCTTCATCCCCACACAGGCAATAGATCCGTTCCGGTTCCTGTTTGCCTTTGACCCTCAGGCGGTCGATTTCAATGATTGCGAACTGGTCGATGACTTTCTGCGCCGTCGCCTCACCCAGGATGATAGTCGTGCCGTAGGTTTTCGTCTGCCCTTCAAGACGGGAGGCAAGATTGACCGCATCGCCCAAGACCGAATAATCGAAACGGAATTCAGACCCCATGTTTCCGACAACACAGTCTCCGGTGTTGATACCGATGCCCACATTCAACGGGAAAAAAGGCCGCCCTTCCGCCTCCGCTTCCTGCTCGCGTTCCGCGTTGATCGCGTGCATGCGTTGAAGCATCGCCAGGGCCGCCTTGCAGGCGTGAATTTCGTGATCCTCATCGTTCAATGGCGCATTCCAGAACGCCATGATTGCATCGCCCATGTATTTGTCGATCGTCCCTCGCTGATCCATGATCGCGTTGGAAAGTGGTGTCAGAAACCGGTTCATCAGGCTGGTCAAACCTTGCGGATTATCTGCAAAACTCTCCGAAATCCGCGTGAAATTGCGAACATCGGAAAACAGGATCGTCATGCGTCGCCGTTCACCACCAAGCGTCAGGCTTTCCGGATCGCTGGCAATCTGTTCCACATAATCAGGTGCCAGGTATTGCCCGAACGCAGAGCGGATTTCCTGCCGCTGCACTTCTTCACGTCGATAGTTGATGAACACGAGCAGAAGAAAGCAGCTCAGACTGGTGAGCAAAGGATATCCGGCGTCCAGCAGCATTTTCTTGCTGGCAAACAGGTACCAGCTTCCGGCTGCCCAACTGGCGGCAAGCACGAACCCGAACGCGAATACCGGCAGTGCTCCGAGGATCGGCACCAGATAGATCGTAAGAAGCGACAGAACCGCGGCAGCCACCAGCTCCGCCCCCAGCGCATAGTTCGGCCTCGTCAGGAACGACTGGCTGAGAATGTTCTCAAGGATCTGCGCATGTACCTCGACACCCGGCATGGCAGGGTCAAGCGGCGTTGCCTTCAGGTCCAGAAGACCGGTTGCGGACGGGCCGATCACCACGAGGTGGTTCTGGATTCTGGCGGGATCGAATGCGCCGGTGGCAATGTCGAAAGCCGGTACGAACCGGTCCTTGATCGAAGGTGAGTAGTGGATCCAGATCCGGCCGTTGCGATCGGTTGGAACCTCCACCCCGCCCACGACGACACTCCTGATCCCTGCTTCGTCACTTTTGACCGCAAAGGCGTTCTGCCCGGTGGCGACACGAAGCAGTTCTATGCTCAGTGCGGGCTGGATCTTGCTGTCGGCAATGGCCACAAGGGCGGCCCGGCGCACGATGTTGTCAGGATCCGGGTTGACCGAAAACAATCCCTTTCCGGTTGCGGCCTGTTCCAGGACATCAATATTCCGCAGAAGTTTGGGGTAATCGAACATGAAGTTGGTGGGGTCCGGCCCCATAAGCGCGACCGGTGTTTGGGACTGCTCCTGCCGTTCCACCTCCGCAATTTCCATTCGACCGGCCTGTCCGACAACCACCCGCATCTGCTGCATGGTCTTGCCAAGCGTCTCGTCCGTGCTCGGAAGGCCTGCCAGTTCATCGGCAACGTCAGCGCTTAATCCTGGCAGGGAGCGCGCGTACTGATCAGGCGACAGGCGGTCCGGCTCAGCGAACACGATATCGAAGGCAACTGCTACACCGCCTGCCTGCGCGATGTTTTGCAGCATGGTTGCGATTGTCGATCGTGGCCACGGCCATTGACCGAGCTCTGCAAGGCTCTTTTCATCGATATCAACAATGACGACGGGCAGCTTCTGGTAGGTTCGTGGTTTGACGACCTGATACAGATCGAACGTTTTCAAGCGAACGAGTTCGACCAGAAACGGATCCCACACACGAACCGCGAGCAGAAAGAACAGCAGGAGCAGCGCGGATAGCCGCGCAATCCCGAATACGGAACCTATCTGTCCGGCAAGGCGTTTCATCAGCCTTGGGCGCAGGTTTTCATCTGCATCCAGCCCCCTCTCACGAAATCTCTGGTCAGGCGACAACGGTTTCCGTTGACTGAACGCCATTGTCGGAGAACACGAAATCGATGACACCGCCAGCCTCAACAGACTGGAGCACGGCGACATCCTTGAAGTCGGATGTTTCTCCCGCGCCGTCCCGGTCCACACGAATAACAACGTCGTCGCCCTGTCGTGATACCTGAACGTAGTCATCGACGTTCTCCGGTTCAAAATTCGCAGCCAGCAACGCCTGCAAATCCAACCTGTCGACACCTACTTCAAAATCCACGATGACGTCGGCGACGTCTCCATGTCCAAGAACGAACGTATCGGCACCGGCCCCACCTGTCAGGGTGTCGCGCCCGGCTCCGCCATCCAGCGTTTCGGCGCGATCGGTGCCTATCAGGACGTCGTCGCCAGCACCGCCGATCGCCTTTTCGATGACTGTACCGAACGCCAGGCCGATGTTGTGGGTCATGCCGTTGACGGATGAATAGGTCCCCGGATTGAGATTTATGATAGCCGGCGCATCCCAACCGGAGAAGTCCAGCGCATCAACTCCGCCTGCATCATAAATGGTCAGAACCGGATCGACATTTGCCGAGAAGTCGTAAATCGTGCCGGTTTCCGTACCATTGAACCCATAGACCGTATCGCCGGAACGTGTTGTCGGATTGCTGCCATACTCTGCCTGGATCGCAGCAATATCCTCCACCATGGGCGTTTGGGCATAGATCCAGACGCCTTCTGCATTCCACCAGTCAACTCCGATACTGTCCGGAGACCGCAGAGACATTACGGTTTGCACCTGGGTCAGACTGCCATCATCATGTTCCAGACCGAGCGCATGGCCCGCTTCATGCAACAGCGTGAAGAACCCGTAGGTACCAACTAATGGCGACAGGGTTTCCAGGAAATCCGGATTGGTGAGAATGGTGCTGAGACCATCCGCCTCGTGGGTTTCTGCATAGTCAATGTTGGTGGAATTCAGGAACCTGATGGTCGCCGTCTCCCCTTCCGCGGCTTCAACAATAGTCAAACCGGAAATTTCTGCCCAAAGGGCCAGGGCCATAATCGCAGCGGCTTGCTGGGTCGCAGAATAAGCGGAGAGTCCATTGGACCCCAATCCCGTCGACGGGAACGCATATGTCACGGTTGCGCTCGGCAATGGATCGTGAACCTCCATGGCAGTGCCAGTGGTGTTCACCGGGGCCGGATCGCTGTTTGTCTCCGCAGGAAGCGCCTGATCGGCAACCGGTGCATAGGTGAGCGCAGCCACCTCAACCTCTTCGTCGTCATCTGCGGCACCCACGACATCGACGGAAGCTGTGGCGGTGGTAAAGCCTCCATTGCCATCTGAAATCGTGTACGTGAAGGTATCCGTTACCGTTTCACCTTCACCAAGAAAATCAAACGCATCCCCGGTATCATAAACGACCTGGCCATCGACAATCGAGACGCTCGCGCCGTAGGCACTCTTTGAAGCAACGCTGTAAAGAGTAAGCGTATCGCCTTCCGGATCCGTGGCATTTTCCAGGAACTGGACCGGCTCAAATGTCTGGCTGTCACCCGCCAGAACACCCTTGCGAACAATACCTGCAGTACCAATCACCAGACGTGCACCGACAAAACCGCCATCGGTTGCATCAAAGCTGCCGACGATGAATTCGATCTGGAAGTTGCCGTCCTCGGAGATCGGCACATCGATGGTTCGCGTCTCGGTAGAACCACCAACCGGAGTTTCCTCGAAAAAGACCAGGGTTCTTTCGCCCGTGTCGACATTGATCAAAACGGCTGTGATGGAAGCGGCATCACCACCCGCAAACGGGCGATAAACGAAGGTGACGATGTCGCCTGCATATCCGGCAAACTCGTTGCTGAGCAGGGATGGCCCGTAAACGGTTCCCCGGTTCGGACCGTCATTCCATTGATCAAGCCAGCCCGAGAAGCTGATGTCGGCGACATAATTGTCTCCGTCAATCAGTTCACCCGATTCATCGATGACAAAGGAATATTGGTAGTTGCTGACAATTTCCTCGCCATTGGGACCTGTTTGCGGACCCGTGATCTGCTGCCAGTCGACGAACCCGTTTTCAAATCCGCTGTTGTTGGTCAGGTTTGCGACAAGGACAATGTCCGGCACTTCCGGAACTTCGTTTGTGCCGTTTACCGAGATACTGACAGTCTGTTCCACGCTTTCGCCGTCCGGTGTGACAGCCTGAACGATGAAAGTCTCGGTCGCAACCTCACCTCTTTCCAGCGACTGGGCCGCATCATTGTCCAGCATGTAGATCCACTCGCCATTTGCAGCAATTTCGAACGTGCCATAAGCACCTTCAACTCCGCTTTGGGCAACAAATGACGGATTGTCCGCCGCATCGGGGTCGGAGGCGAAAAGTGTTCCGGAAGCTGAAAACACTTCGTCTTCGTACACTTCACCGGTCGAAACACCGGTGATCACCGGTGCATCTTCCTGGCCGGTGATCGAAATCGTGACCGTGTGTGTGACCGTCTCGCCATCTTCCGTCTTCGCTTCCACCTGGAACGTTTCTGTTGCGACCTCTTCACCCGCCAGCGCCTGTGCGGCGGCGTTGTCGAGCGCATATGTCCAGTTTCCTGCAGAGGTAATGGCAAACGTCCCGTATATTCCCGCAGTGCCGGATTGTGCGGTGAATGTCGGCTCGTCGATTTCGTCGGCATCTGTCACCGTCAGCGATCCTGAAGTGTTCGCGACACCATCCTCGGCAACGGCACCGGTATCAACACCGCTGATGACAGGAGCATCTTCTTCTCCGGTCACCATGACGGTGACAGCACCGGAGATGGTCTCCCCATCTGCAGTCTCAGCTTCAACCTGGAATGTTTCCGTCAGCGACTGACCGCCGGCCAAGGCTTGCGCTGCCGCATTATCCAGAGTGTAGGTCCAGTTCCCGCCTTCAGTTAACTCAAAGATCCCGTAGGCACCCGCCGTCCCTGTTTGGACAAGGAATGAAGGGGCATCAGAAGCATCCGCATCAGAAACAATGAGAGCACCGGAATCCACCAGCGATCCATCTTCCTGAACCGTCCCTTCAGAATCACCGGAGATAACAGGACCATCTTCCTCACCGGTCACAGTGATCGTCACATCCTGCGTGACAACCTCACCGTCTTCTGTGGTCGCTTCGACGGTGAAGACTTCCTCAAATTCTTCGCCACCCGCAAGCACCTGCGCAGCGGCATTGTCCAGTGTGTAGGTCCACAGACCAGCCGCATTCACCTCGAATGTGCCGTAAGTCCCGGCCGTGCCCTCTTGCGGCGTGAATGTTGGATTGTCGTTGCCGTCCGCGTCGAAAACGGAAAGAGTACCGGATGTCGTCAGGATCTCGGCGTCTTCCTCGACAGAACCCTCGGCATTCCCCGAGATGACCGGTCCATCTTCCTCGCCGGTCACCGTGATCGTCACATCCTGTGTGACAATCTCACCGTCTTCCGTGGTCGCCTCGACTGTGAAGACCTCTTCGAACCCTTCGCCACCGGCAAGTACCTGAGCGGCGGCATTGTCCAGTGTGTAGGTCCAAAGACCGGCCGCATTCACCTCGAATGTGCCGTAAGTTCCGGCCGTACCTGCCTGGGGTGTGAAGCTCGGGTTGTCGACGGCATCAGCATCAGAGACCGACAGATTACCGCTAGCACTGAAGACATTGTCTTCTTCAACCGAGCCTTCTGCATTCCCTGTGATGACCGGTCCATCTTCCTCGCCGGTCACAGTGATGGTGACATCCTGGGTAACCACCTCACCGTCTTCGGTCGTCGCTTCGACGGTGAAGACTTCCTCGAATTCCTCGCCACCGGCCAGAACCTGAGCCGCGGCATTGTCCAACGTGTAGGTCCAAAGACCGGCTGCGTTCACCTCGAATGTGCCGTAAGTGCCGACCGTGCCTTCCTGGGGTGTGAAGCTTGGGTTATCGTTCCCGTCCGCGTCGAAAACGGAAAGAGTACCGGACGTCGTCAGGATTTCGGCGTCTTCTTCGACAGGACCCTCGGCATTCCCCGTGATGACAGGCCCGTCTTCCTCACCGGTCACCTTGATGGTCACATCCTGGGTGACCACTTCGCCGTCTTCCGTTGTCGCCTCGACCGTGAAGACCTCTTCGAATTCCTCGCCACCGGCCAGAACCTGGGCAGCTGCGTTATGGAGTGTGTAAGTCCACAAGCCAGCCGCATTCACCTCGAACGTGCCGTAAGTGCCGACCGTGCCTTCCTGCGGCGTAAAGGTCGGGTTGTCATTGCCGTCGGCATCGCTCACCGACAGATTGCCGGATGTCGTCAGGATCTCGGCATCTTCAATGACAGCTCCTTCGGAATTCCCAGTGATGACAGGACCATCTTCTTCTCCCGTGACCGTGATGGTCACATCCTGCGTGACAACCTCACCATCTTCCGTGGTCGCCTCGACGGTGAAGACCTCTTCGAACTCCTCGCCACCGGCCAGAACCTGAGCGGCGGCATTGTCCAGCGTGTAGGTCCACAAACCAGCCGCATTCACTTCGAAGGTGCCGTAAGTGCCGACCGTGCCTTCTTGGGATGTGAAGGTCGGATTGTCATTGCCGTCCACATCACTCACCGACAACGTTCCAGATGTCGTCAGGATCTCGGCATCCTCAGTGACAGCTCCTTCGGAATTACCGGAGATGACAGGGCCGTCTTCCTCGCCGGTCACCATGATGGTCACATCCTGGGTAACAACTTCACCGTCTTCCGTCGTCGCTTCGACCGTGAAGACTTCCTCGAACTCCTCGCCACCAGCCAGTGCCTGGGCAGCTGCATTGTTCAACGTGTAGGTCCACAAGCCAGCCGCGTTCACTTCAAAGGTGCCGTAGGTCCCGGCCGTGCCTTCTTGCGGAGTAAACGTTGGATTGTCGTTGCCATCAGCATCACTCACTGACAGGTTGCCGGATGTCATCAGGATCTCGGCATCTTCGGTGACAGCTCCTTCTGCATCACCTGTAATGACAGGCCCGTCCTCTTCACCGGTCACTGTGATGGTGACATCCTGCGTGACCACCTCACCGTCTTCTGTGGTCGCTTCAACCGTGAAAACTTCCTCGAACTCCTCACCGCCGGCAAGAACCTGAGCAGCGGCATTGTCCAGCGTGTAAGTCCACAGACCTGCCGCGTTTACTTCGAAGGTGCCATAGGTTCCGGCCGTACCTTCTTGCGGAGTAAACGTTGGATTGTCGTTTCCATCCGCGTCACTCACCGACAGATTACCAGACGTGGTCAGAACCTCGGCATCCTCAGTGACAGCACCCTCGGCATTTCCAGTGATGACGGGCCCATCTTCTTCGCCTGTCACCGTGATGGTCACATTCTGGGTGACCACCTCGCCATCTTCCGTCGTTGCCTCGACCGCGAAGACTTCCTCGAACTCCTCGCCACCGGCAAGTACCTGAGCAGCGGCGTTGTCCAGCGTGTAGGTCCACAAGCCAGCAGCATTCACCTCGAACGTGCCGTAGGTTCCGGCCGTGCCTTCCTGGGGAGTAAATGTTGGGTCGTCGTTCCCATCAGCGTCGGAAACGGACAAAGTTCCAGACGTCGTCAGGATCTCGGCATCTTCGGTGACGGCTCCCTCGGAGTTACCCGTAATGACGGGTCCGTCTTCTTCGCCGGTTACAGTGATGGTGACATCCTGCGTAACCACCTCACCGTCTTCCGTGGTCGCTTCGACGGTGAAGACTTCTTCAAATTCCTCGCCACCTGCAAGAACCTGAGCTGCGGCATTGTCCAGCGCGTAGGTCCAGAGCCCTGCAGCGTTCACTTCGAACATGCCGTAGGTTCCAGCCGTGCCTTCTTGCGGCGTAAAGCTCGGGTTGTCGACGGCATCAGCATCGGAGACCGACAGGTTGCCAGACGTGGTTAGAACTTCGGCATCCTCATCAACAGCTCCCTCGGAATTACCGGAGATGACGGGCCCGTCTTCCTCGCCTGTCACGGTGATGGTGACATCCTGCGTGACAACCTCACCGTCTTCCGTCGTCGCTTCGACTGTGAAGACCTCTTCGAACTCTTCCCCACCGGCCAGAACCTGCGCAGCGGCATTGTCCAACGTGTAGGTCCACAGACCAGCCGCATTCACCTCGAACGTGCCGTAAGTTCCGGCGGCACCTTCTTGCGGAGTAAACGTTGGATTGTCGTTGCCATCAGCATCCGAGACATTCAACGTTCCAGATGTCGTCAGGATCTCGGCGTCTTCAGTGACGGCTCCCTCGGAGCTCCCTGTAATGACAGGGCCGTCCTCTTCACCGGTCACAGTGATGGTCACGTCCTGGGTAACAACCTCACCATCTTCCGTGGTCGCCTCGACGGTGAAGACTTCCTCGAACTCCTCGCCACCAGCCAAAACCTGAGCAACGGTGTTGTCCAGCGTGTAAGTCCACAGACCGGCAGCGTTCACTTCGAATGTGCCATAGGTTCCGGCCGAGCCTTCCTGCGGCGTGAAGCTTGGGTTGTCGTTGCCATCAGCATCCGAGACATTCAACGTTCCCGATGTCGTCAGGATCTCGGCGTCTTCAGTGACGGCTCCCTCGGCATTTCCAGTGATGACAGGCCCATCCTCTTCACCGGTCACCGTGATGGTCACATCCTGGGTGACCGCTTCACCGTCTTCCGTCGTCGCCTCGACGGTGAAGACTTCTTCGAATTCCTCGCCGCCAGCCAGCACCTGGGCTGCCGCATTGTCCAGTGTGTAAGTCCAAAGGCCAGCCGCATTCACCTCGAAGGTACCGTAGGTTCCGGCAGTGCCTTCCTGCGGCGTGAAGCTCGGGTTGTCGACGGCATCAGCGTCGGAAACAGAAAGAGTACCGGATGTCGTCAGGATCTCGGCGTCTTCCTCAACCGCTCCCTCGGCATTCCCTGTAATGACTGGCCCGTCCTCTTCACCGGTCACGGTGACGGTCACATCCTGGGTGACCAATTCGCCGTCTTCCGTCGTCGCCTCGACCGTGAAGACTTCTTCGAACTCTTCCCCACCCGCAAGCACCTGTGCAGCTGCATTGTCCAGCGTGTAGGTCCAAAGACCGGCAGCATTCACTTCGAAGGTGCCGTAGGTTCCGGCGGTGCCTTCTTGCGGAGTAAACGTTGGATCGTCGTTCCCATCCGCG
>NZ_JBDZYI010000004.1:0-667706 GCF_040329435.1 Roseibium sp. SCP15
CGTCGATTTTGACCCGACGGGGTCCCCGCAACGAGGACAACGTCCGACGCAACGGCGCACAAAACAAGAAAATCATGCACAAACAACAAAACAAAAAAAGCCCGCACGGTGAAAACCAGCGGGCTTTTTTGGCGTCGCCAAAGGAAACAGTGCCAAAACTTAAAGGGCCCCATCAACGAGCCCAAAGCCCAACAAAGATGGGCAAAATACGCAAAGCAAAACACCGCAAACCAAACATAACAACCCGGCCTCAAACGCCGGGCTGTTAGTGCGCAAATGCACAACACGGGAAAAGAAAGGCAATCTAGAAAAAAGTGGGAAAGGCTACATAGAAGATAAGAGCGAAGACTTTCAGTACTGATTACGCCAGACGAAGAAGCGGAGTTTCCGCGCCGGGAGGCGTCTTTTGTTCCTCTTCCGAATTGTCGACGTAGCCGTCCCTCGTCTGTGGTGTTTTCATGCCAAGTATACTGCTTGCCACTTGAGTTCTCAGGACCTGGGCGGTTCCCCCGCCAATCGTGAACATTCTCGCGTCTCGAGCCATTCTTTCCAGCGGGAGGTTTCTGGAATATCCCGCTGCACCGTGGATCTGTAGAGCGTCGTTGGTCACCTTGATGGCGGTTTCCGAAGCAAGGATCTTGGCCTGGGCTGCTGCTGCCATGTCAGGAAAGCCAGTACCTGCGTCGAACGCTGCATTGTGAAGGAGGGCTCTGGAAGCTGCCAGTCCGATCGACATATCGGACAACATCCACTGCAATCCCTGAAACTCCGCAATCGGACGGCCAAATTGGTTTCTGGTCTTTGCGTAGTCTACCGCGAGTTCATAAGCGCCTTGAGCAATGCCGAGGGCGACGGTTCCGGCTCCAATGCGTTGACCGTTATAGGCGTTCATCAAACCGGCAAAGCCGCGTTTTACGCCTTCTGGCGGGACGAGTATCATGTCGTCCGGTACCACGAGATTGTCAAAGATCACTTCTGTTTCGGGAATGCCACGCAGGCCCATTGCGGGTTCCCTTCGACCGATCGTCAGGCCATCGGCATCACCGCGAACGACAATAAATCCGGCAATTCCCTGCGAAACGCCATTCTCCATGACGCGGGCGAAAATCAGATGCAGTTTTGAGACGCCGCCTCCAGTGATCCAGTGCTTGGTTCCATTGAGAATGTAGTGATCACCGCGACGTGTGGCGGTTGTCGTCATTTCCGTTGCAGCGCTGCCCGCGCCGGGTTCCGTGATGCAAATCGCCGGTTTATCACCGCTCAGGACGAGATCTGCCGCCAATTTTTTCTGCTTCTCGGAGCCGTACTTCATAATGGCACCTACGCCGCCCATATTGGCTTCAACGACGATGCGTGCGGTTACGCCACAGACTTTTGCGATTTCCTCAATCACCAGGATTGCGTCGAAGTAGGTAAGACCCAGCCCCCCGTATTCCAAGGGTATCGTCATGCCCATGAAGCCTGCCTTTGTCAGGCTTTCGACATTGTGCCAGGGATACTCCTCAGAACGGTCAATGTCGGCAGCGCGCGCACGAAAGACATCCTGGGACAGCTTTCTGGCAGCCGATTGAAGCAATGTCTGGTCGCACGTCAACTTTGTCATGGTCTTGCCTGGGCTTCCGGACAGGAGGACTTTTGTTCGGTTGAAATTGTAAGTGAATGGGTTTATTCAAATCAATCGAATTAGATTGCAAATCAACTTCAGAAAAGTTGAAGAAATGCAAACGCGCGCACTGGAAACGCTTGTTCGAATAAATGATGTTCAGTCTTTCAGTAAGGCGGCTGAGCTTCAAAACATGACGCTGTCCGCGCTGAGCATGCAAATGAAGGCTCTGGAGACAGAGTTGGGAGCGGATCTTTTTGATCGAAACTTTCGCCCGCCAAAATTGACACCTTTGGGACGATTGGTTGCGGAACGTGCAAGGGCACTTCTTCGCGAAGAACAGGCTATTGTCGGTATCTGCGGAACTGCAACTGTTCTTCATGGTGTGTTTCAGATTGGTTTCGTGCACTCTGCCAGCGTGCGAATTCTGCCTGGCTTCATCAAACTCGCCAGGGGGCATGTTTCCGAAGCGCAATTCAGATTTTCTTCTGCCTTGTCCGAAATTCTGGAGAGCCGGGTGGCCGCGGGACAAATCGATTGTGCAGTCATCACTTCCGCTGGTCAGAAGGACGATACGCTCAGATATGACGTGATTGCGTCTGAAGTGATGAGTATTGCTGCGCCTGCCGATCAACGCGGTGCAAATTTCGACGCTCTTTCCGCCAGGTTGCCGTTCATTCATTTCAGGCCAAGCACCGGGATTGGGAAACTGATTGCGGGCTTTGTCAGGAACCGGCCCCCTTCGAATCAACAGACTCTTGTCCTGGACAGCATCGAGTCCTGTATGGAATGCGTGAAGGCCGGGTTGGGATACACGATTTTGCCTCGGCCGGACATCGTTCGATACGCTGATGAAAATGTGTGTGTGGCCGATCTCAAGGAACAACCGATTTCAAGAAACCTGGTTCTTGTCTCGCGGCGAAGCGAACCAAACCCGCAATGGGTTGCGGTGATCTATGATCTGCTTTTGAAGGCTGTGTAGCAGCGCGTTTTGGAAGACGGAGCGGGACTACTTACCGTTTCACGCGTTTTCTGAAGGTTTTGGAAATGTTGCGAACGGAATTTGAGATCACACGCGTATGGCGCCACTGGCGTGCCGATGCGATCATGAGGTGATGTGCATAGCCTGCAGCCAGAATGTTCGCTGCGCAAAGGGCAATCAGGATCCATAACGGGCCGAAAATAGATCCGATTACCAATGCCGGAAACACGATCAGCGCGGAGCGAACAAACATCAGTTTGAGTGCAGTCAAAGGCGTCTGCAGCCCATTGAAAACAGCAACAGTGACATTCACCAGACCCTGAAATCCGTAGGAAAATGCGACAACCTTGAAATAGAGACTGACAAACTCGATGACGCCGGGGTCCTTGGTGAAGATCTTTGCAACGTAGGATCCGGCAAAGGCAAGGATAACGAAGAGACAAAGGCCGATCACAAGGGACGCCTTGCCTGCAAACACGATCGCTTCATCAATCCGTCCATGTTTTCCGGCGCCAAAATTCTGCGCAACAAACGGTGTCATCGCCATGCCGATCGCCGAAATGCCGACAAGTGCCAACGTTTCGATGCGACTGGCCACACCATAGGCTGCAACGGCGTCCGGACCATATCGAGCCAGAAGAAACGTCGTGAAAACTGCCGTTACAGGGACCAGTATCTGCGTGAAGATAGCGGGCAAGGAAGTCAAAAAGAACTCTCGAAGATCTCCGGCAACACCAGTCTGACCTGTTGCTCCCACCAACTGGTACCGTACCAAGAGTGTTCCTATTCCGACGAATATGAATAGAAACGATAGAACCGTCGCCCAGGCGGCACCTGCAATCCCGAGTGCGGGAAAGGGACCAACCCCGAAGATTAGAAGGTAATCAAATACCAGATTCACCACTCCGGCGATGGCAAACACGATTTCTGTATCCCTGGTGATTCCGATTGCGCGGATCGCTCCACCTCCGACAATGCCGACCATCAAGAATGGCAGTCCCAGATAAAGGATGCTCATATAGGATGCGACCAGCGGCAATGTGTCGGTTTGTGCGCCAAGGATGGCGAACAGGGGGGGATGGTCAGGACGCCTGCAATCGATATCAGGATGGAAAGCATCAGAACCACGCCCAATGCCGAGGAGGTAATCGCGCAAGCGTGTTTCCTGTTGCCAGCACCGACGGCCTTGGCAACAACCGAGGAAACACCGACCGAGAACCCGATATAGATGGAGACGATGACAAGATAGGCGTTGGAGGCAAATGTCAGCGCAGCGAGTTCAGCAGGACCGAGGAGGCCGACAAAATAGGTGTCGACTATCTGGAACAGAAACGTCGAGATCATGCCAAGGCTGATGGGAGCTGCCATCTTTACAAGCAGGGAGTTTACCGGAGCCTTGATCAGCGTATGCTCCCTTCTTCGCTTGGGCATGTTCACCTCCATTCCCGGCAGTCGCAGCCGATCTTGCGGCCGTGTTTTGAACGGTCGCGTTCAGAGCATTTTTGAAAGAACATCGTTTTCCGGGCGGTCAAAAAAGCGGTGCTTGAGAGCTCCAGCCGCATGAACAGTGATGATCGCAATCATGGCGTAGCCCAGGTACTTGTGAATGGAGATGTAAAAGACCGTCGTCTCGTAGTTCCTGGTGATCGGAAACAGAGGCAATTCCAGACCGAAAAACCAGATGGCGTGCAGCGGAGGGATGCTTGGAAACTCCGGCACTGCGGAACTTGCGACATACCCAAAAACAGGAATTGCCAGCATCGCAAGATACAGAAAGATCTGTGCTGCCCTGGCTGAGGTTCTTTCGTACCAGGGTAGCGTTGCCGGCATTTCAGGGGAACGTGAGCCGAAGCGGACAATCAGGCGAAGGATCACCAGTGCGAAGGCGAGAACCCCGAAGGCACGGTGCCATGCATAAAGATCAAACTTCCAGGGGTGGTCCAGTGTCATGCCATGCGCATAGATGCCTGACACAAGCAAGCCGATAAGAAGCACTGCCATGGACCAATGCAGAGCGCGCAGGGGAACCGAGAACTTTTGAGTTTGAGTGTTCATTTCAGGCATCCATAGCCATGAGTCCTGCCGGAAAAACCCGACAGGACCTGGTGTCAGGGAGATCAGGCGGCAGCGTCCACCTTCGGGCTGGTCCCTTGAGCTTCGTGTACGCGTTGAACAGCTGGATCGGACGCCAGTTTGCGGATGATGCGATCAATGTTCGGATAGTGTGATGTCGGCTTGTCGAAGCCATAAGCCCACCCGGCCATCGGATAGAGAAAGGCGTCGGCAATGGACTTGCTTGTGCCGACCATCCAGTCCCGTCCGTCCAGATGATCGTCGATGAGCGTCAGAGCCTTGTCGACCAGGATATGGCTTGCGGCGCGGACTGCTTCCTGACCGTTCTCGTCGGTGGTGAAGCGCATCGGCATGAAGTGCGGCCAAAAGTAAGGATGCAAGGTACCGGAAAGATAAACCAGCCAGCGGTGCAGCTCGATACGTTCCACGGTCCCTGCCGCAGGCCCGATGCCTGCGTCCGGATTCTGATCCAGGAGATACAGGAGGATTGCCATGCCTTCCGGCAACGCCAGTTCACCGTCCACCAGTGTCGGGACGACACCGGACGGATTGAGTTCAAGATATTCAGGGGACTTCATTGCGGCAAAATCCAGATGCTCAACCTCATAAGGCTTGCCAATCCATTCCAGTGCAATGTGCATGGCCGTGGCGCAGGTGCCCGGTGCTGAATAAAGTTTCATGGTTTCGGTTCCTTTCCGTTGTGACGGAAAGATGTGGCCTGTCCACTTTCGGTGCTAGACGGTGATTTCGAGCAAGGTCTGCTCATTTGAGACACAGTGCGAATTCGGCGAGGGAATGGCTTTCGCTCGCGGAGCCCGAAAAGAGAGCTCAAACCTGACACCACGCGAGAAGATGCTGCTGAAAGGACTGTGCGGCCGATCAATGTTTCGGTGCTGGAACACACCACCGGATTAATCAAAAGGCGCGAATCTTGCTGTCGTAGCGCGGCATCTTAGTTATATTCAAAATACAATGGATTGAATATTTCGAGGTTGCTGATATCAATTACTGGTAGTTTGTGTTTTGGACCCATAAATGAAGATTCTACTTGCTGAGGACGATCAGAAGGCAGCTGACTACATCCGGAACGGGCTCACGGAGAACGGGCATACCGTCGACTGGCTGACGGATGGTCGTGAGGCGCTGACTTATTGTCTTTACAATGATTGTGACCTTGCCATTGTCGACCGGATGCTGCCAGGCATGGACGGGCTTTCCCTGGTCAAGGCGCTGAGGGCGACAACCAGCAAACTGCCGGTGATTTTTCTCACCGCGCTTGGCGATGTTGACGACAAGGTAGAAGGTCTTCTGGCAGGCGGTGATGACTACATGGTCAAGCCGTTTCATTTTTCCGAGTTGCTTGCCCGGATCACCGCGCTTTCCCGCAGGCCCCAGGAAACTGCGGCCGCCACCGAGCTGAAGGTGCATGATCTGAAACTGGACTTGCTGGCGAGGACCGCCAAGCGGGCCGGTACTCCGATAGAGTTACAGCAGAAGGAATTTGCACTGTTGCAGTTGTTGATGGAAAACGCAGGGCGGGTCGTTACACGCACCATGATGCTGGAGAAGATCTGGGGCTTCAACTTCGACCCGGGTACTTCCGTCGTCGAGACTCATATCAGCAAGCTGCGCCAGAAGATCGACAAGCCGTTTGATACGGCGCTTATTCAGACCATTCGCAATGTCGGGTATTCAATCCGTGCGCCGCGCTGACGTCAGATCGGGCCTTGCCTTCAAGAACTCCCTGCGGGTGGCCTGTGCGTTCGTGTTGATGATCGTGGTCGCCGGCGTGGTTCTGGTCCTGGCTGTCACAAATACGTTGGAAGGAGAACTGCGGGCACAGACCGAAGAGGAAATCGTGCTTCTTGAGCAGATCTACCGATCCGAAGGCCAGAGCGGGTTGGTCAATGCCATCAGGAACCTCACGGAACATGCGCTGCCGATCGGACATGCCTCCGGCGTATTTGACAGCGGGGGAATTCGCCTCGCCGGAACATTGCCATCCGTTCCTCCGGCAATCGGTTGGCAGAAGGTACAGGTCAGCTATTCCGAGGCAGCTGCGACCACACAGGGATTTTATCTCAAACGCGTGTCGCTGGATGATCTGACACTGGTGATCGGCCGGAGCAGCCGGATCATCGACGCTGCCCGTTGGTGGCTGCTGTTCTGGCTGATTTTTCTCGGCACTGCGATAACCGCCGGTACATTGCTGCTTGGATATTTTGCAAGCCGGAAATCCCTGCAGAAGCTGCGCGCAATGGAAAGCGTGATGCAGAACATTTCGCGTGGGGATATCTCCGCACGGCTTGCAGTGTCTTCCGACCATGACCAGATCGACCGGATTTCAGCAGAGGTCAACTGGCACCTTGACCGCCTGGCGAGGCTGATGGAGGGCATGCAGTCGACCGCATCGTCCATAGCGCACGACATCAAGACCCCGCTGTCCAACACACAGATCTGTCTCAACCAGGCGCTTGAAAAAATAGACAAACACCGGGCTCCGCGAGAAGATATCGAAGCAGCACTTGGTGAGGTGCAAAGGCTCAATGCAATCATCGAGACCGTTCTGCGAATTTCACGCATCGAGGCAAGCGCCGGAACCTCTTCCTATCAGGATTTCGATTTGCCAACGCTTATTCGCGATATGATCGATTTCATGGAACCTTTGGCTGAACTGGCTGACCAGAACATTCGCTTGTCATCCAAGTCGGACGCCCAGTTGCTCATGCATGCCGATCCGGGAATGATCAAGCAACTCCTGGTAAATCTGCTCGGCAATGCCATCGAACACTGCCCGCCTGGAACCTCGATTGTCGTTGAGTGCCATCAGGAGAATCCTGAGATCGTGCTTTGTGTCGTCGACAACGGGCTTGGCGTTCCCGAGGCTGATCGCGACCGGATCCTGAAACCCTTTGAGCGGCTCGACAGTGCCCGGACAAAGCCGGGAAGTGGCCTGGGGCTTGCCATGGTTGCGGCGGTTGCCGAGCACCATGGTGCATCAGTGACGCTTCAGGACGCTGCGCCGGGCCTTCGGATCATACTGCGCTTTCCAAGCCGCGCGCAGGTCGAAGCCAAGGCTGCGCAGTAAAGCTCCTCATCCCGAACGCGCCCTTTGTCTGGCGTTTCGACCTGAATTTCCAAACCTCAATTATTTTTAAACTTCGCGACAGGCGCAGTTAAAGCGCACACCCCATTCTCCGGTTGTTCAAACAATACCTGCCCCTGGGGACCGGATCGGAGCGTCGCTGACATGACTGCAAAACTGCGAATGAAAATTCGCAATGCCTGCAAGGCGTTGCAAACGCAGATCCCTGCCTGTTTCCGGATTCGCGCAGGTTCACCCTCCAATACCGAAGTCCAATTGCGCTCACCGGAGCACAGCCCGTCGGAACGAAACGGCGAGCAGTACATATCCGGCGATCGCGACGTCACATTTTGAAAGGACGCCAGATCATGAACCTGCATGCAACTGCTACTGCGGCAAACACCAAGGGTGATGTTGCCCAATATCTTCGCGATTTCATGAATTCCCGCATCATCGGCCAGCAGCAGTTTGTTGACCGCATACTGCTCGGTCTGTTCAGCGATGGTCATGTGCTTGTCATCGGCGCGCCCGGTTTGGCAAAAACCAAGGCGGTAAACGCTCTTTCGGAAGTTATCGACTGCGACGCAAAGCGCGTCCAGTTCACGCCGGATCTCTTGCCGAGCGACCTGACCGGAACCGACGTCTATCGCGCTGAGCGCGGAGAGTTCAATTTCCAGAAAGGCCCGCTTTTCAACAGCCTGATCCTGGCGGATGAGATCAACCGTGCGCCGGCAAAGGTGCAGTCCGCGCTTTTGGAAGCCATGGCGGAAAAGCAGATCACGGTTGGCGGCACCACACATTTGCTGCCGGAACTCTTTATGGTCCTGGCAACGCAGAACCCGATCGAGCAGGAGGGCACTTACCCGTTGCCCGAAGCTCAGCTCGACCGTTTCCTGCTGCAGGTCAATGTCGATTTTCCCTCGGCGGAAGCCGAGCGCGATATCTTGAAACTGGTGCGCGGCGAAACCTTTGGTGAGATAGAACGGCCTGAGCGCAAAATCAGCATCAACGAGATTTTTGACGCCCGCAGGGAAGCGCTGGAAACACATGTTTCCGAAGCCCTGACCGAATACATCATTCAACTGGTTCAGGCGACCCGCAACCCGGGAGCTTACGGCGACGATCTGTCCCGCATGATTGCCTACGGCGCTTCTCCCCGAAGCACGATTGCGCTTGATCGTTGTGCAAGGGTGCATGCCTGGATGCGCGGCTCCGACTTCGCAACCCCGGCAGATGTTCAGGCGATCTTGCACGACGTTCTGCGCCACCGGATCATCCTGAGCTTTGAGGCTGAAGCCGATGGCGAGACCCGTGACGGCTTCATTGATGCTCTGATCGATCGCGTTCCGGTTAGCTGAGGTATCGGGCCATGCATGAACACCGCACCTATGCGGCAGGCGTTGAGGCGAGTACGGCGGAATTGATCCGTACCCGTCCTCCAAGGGCAACGTCGGGATTCGCCCCGTCCGGCCGTGTCAGCACACATCAGTGGGGGACCAATCGTTCGGTTTTCCGGGGGCGTGGCATGGAGTTTGCCGAGTCCCGTGAGTACCAGCCCGGCGATGACGTTCGCAGCATCGACTGGCAGGTGACCGCACGAACCGGCCGGACCCACACGAAACTCTTTCAGGAAGAAAGAGAGCGTCCGGTCCACATCCTTCTGGATCTGCGCGAGATGATGCAATTCGGTAGCCGTGTGCGTTTCAAATCGCATCTGGCAGCAGAGATTGCCGCCAAACTGGCATGGATTGGCCATGATGGCGGCGACAGGGTCGGTGGCCTGATCCTGACGAGAAGTGGTGTCCGCGATTTTCGCGGTGCGCGGACTCGCCGGGCGGTGCTTCGTTTCATCGAGGCAATTGCGGAAGAAACCCGTTTGGACCGAAAACCGGGAAAAGAACTGAGCCTTGCCGATGGCATACGCCGTTTGCGTCATGAATGCCGGCCAGGAGCCCTTGCCTTCATCGTCAGTGATTTCACCGATTTCGACAAGCGGTGCGAACAGGAACTTCGCCGGCTATCGAAAAGCCCTCACGTCACCAACATCATGGTGACCGATCCTCTGGATTGCGAATTGCCTCCGAGGGGAGGGCGGATCAGTGATGGAGACCGGGCGGTTTCTCTATCGGGCCTCAAGCGCCATGCGTTGCAGGATTATTCGACGGCATTCAACGAGCGGCAAGAGCGTCTGGAGCTGACATGCCGCCAACGGGCAATGGCGTTTCATGCGCTGTCGACGCCGGATGATCCGAAATCTCTTCTTTATGTCAAAGGCATTGAACCCGGAAGGAGGTCGCAATGACGACAGAACTTCCCCCTCAGATACTGACACAACTTGAGCAGCTTAAGGACATCCGTCTGCCTGAACCGGTTTCCTGGTGGCCACTTGCCCCAGGCTGGTGGGGCGTTGCTGTCCTGTTTCTGGCGGCTGTCGCAGCGTCGATGGTCTGGTCGATCCTGCGCAGGCGGACCGTGCGTTACGTCGCTCTGGGCGAACTTGAGAAAATGCGCGGTGAAGATGCCACCGATCTTTCGGAGCTGGCGACACATGTCTCGGCGCTGTTGCGGCGGGTTGCCATTCGACTGAACGGCCGCTCCATCGGCATTTTGAGCGACAAGGATTGGGCTGAATATCTTACCAGCGGCAAAAGCGGCATGTCCCGTGAACTGGCACTGGTTCTGTCTCAAGCACCCTACGCACCGTCGAAACCGGCGACGGACGAGCAGAAGAAGAAGCTCGTCGACGCAGCAGAACAATGGATCAGGAGGTGCGCATGATTACGTTTCTGTGGCCCTTGGCCTTCCTGGCCTTACCGCTCCCCTTCCTTGTCCGCTACTTCGCCAAACCTGCTGACCCGGGCCTTTCCGGTGCACTGCGTGTGCCGTTTTTCAAGTCCGTATTCGGCGGAGCCTCCGGCGGGGCAGGCGCTGAAAACCGCAGTTTGTGGAAGTTGACACTGGCTTCGCTTATCTGGGTGCTGTTGGTGACCGCACTTGCGCGTCCGGCATTTGTCGGCCCGGAAGTTCCGCTTCCTGCCGAAGGCCGAGACGTCATGCTGGCGATCGACCTGTCCGGTTCGATGGATGAGCAGGACTTTGCAGTCGGTGGCCGTCCGTCGACGCGTCTTCATGTGGTCAAGGCGACTGCCGATACATTCATAGAAAGCCGCAAGGGTGACAGGGTCGGCCTGGTGCTGTTTTCCGATCGTGCCTATCTGCAGGCGCCTCTGACTTTCGACCGGAATGCGGTCCGCGATCTGCTGGACGAGGCAGAAGTTGGTCTGACCGGTCAGAAAACGGCCATTGGCGATGCCATCGCAATTTCGTTGAAGCGGCTGAAGGACCGTCCGGAAAATGGCCGGGTGCTGGTTCTGCTGACCGACGGGGCGAACAATTCCGGTGTCATGGAACCTCTCAAGGCTGCCACGCTTGCTGAGGAACTCGGCATCAAGATCTACACGATTGGCGTCGGCGCGGAAGCGATGACAGTCAACACGAGATTTGGGCAGCAGCTGGTCAACCCGTCCGCAGATCTTGACGAGGGCGTCCTCAAAGAGATCGCAGACATGACCGGAGGCAAATACTTTAGGGCAACCAATGTCGAAGGACTGGCAACGGTCTACCGCGAGATTGACCGCCTGGAGCCCGTTGCGGGGGACCCGGTGCATATCCGCCCGGAAGTGGCGCTTTATTACTGGCCCGCAGGCGCGGCGCTGATCCTGGCAGCTCTGTTTGCATTGATCCTGGTCGTTCCCACCACTTTTTCACGGCGTCATAGCGTGGCTGGAGGCTGATTGAGATGACTTTCTTGTCGGATAATTTTCATTTTCTGCGGCCTGAATGGCTCTGGGCTTTGGTGCCGGCCACGGTTCTGGCTGTGCTGTTGTGGAATGGTCGCTTCCGCAGTGTCGGAAATACCTGGGCCCGATATGTCGATGCCCATCTCTTGTCGCATCTGTCGGTGCGGGGAGGCAAAAAGCAGCGCAGGAGCAGGTTGGTTGCTCCCGTCGCCTTTGCCGCAGTCGTTCTGATCATCGCGGGTCTTGCCGGCCCGACCTGGCAGAAAACCGATGTGCCGTCCTTTACCGGCGGTGAGCCGGTGGTTGCAGTGCTGAGCCTTGCCCAGTCGATGAATGCCGATGACCTGACGCCAAGTCGGCTGAAGCGCTCGGTTCACAAGCTGCGGGACATCCTGTCCCGCACGCAAGGGGACGAACGTGGCCTCGTAATCTACTCGGATGTTCCGTTTGTCGCAGCACCGCTGACAAATGATGCACGCGTCATCGAGCAAATGCTGCCCGAACTGTCAACATCCCTGATGCCGGTGCTCGGCAACAGGCTGGATCTGGCAATCGGCGAAGCTCAACAGGTTCTGGAAAGAGCGGACGCCACGCGTGGCCAGATCATCGTCATTGCGGACAATTCCGGTAGCGACTCCGATGCGAGCCTTGTTGCAGCAGAAGCCGCGCGCAGAGCCGGTTACACGATTTCCGTTCTTGCGGCCGGAACCGAGGAAGGGGCCACGCTGCAGACTGCCGACGGCCGTGCCATCAGCAATTCTCAAGGGCAGACTTTCATGACGAAACTTTCCAAGGAAAGCCTGGAAGCTTTAGCGAGTGCGGGCGGCGGACAGTTTTCGATGATCACTCCCGGTGATGCGGATCTCAACGCGCTGTTGCCAGCACAGGATCAGTCCATGCGTGCTGCAGGTGAAGCAAATGACTTCCAGGCTGATAGCTGGGTGGATATGGGATACTGGTTGTTGATCATTCCGGCACTCTTGGCGCCTTTTGTCTTCCGCCGTGGTGTCCTCATGGGTCTTGTCGTGATTGGCGCCGGTCTGTTGGCTCAGCCTCAACAGGCAAGCGCGAGCACCTGGGATGATTTGTGGGCGACACGTGATCAACAAGCGCAAACTGCGTTCCTGAATGGTGACTTCGAAACCGCCGCGAGAACCTTTGACGTTCCTGAATGGCAGGCGGGAGCAGCCTATCGGGCCGGAGAATACGGTGCCGCCGTTGCTGCCTATTCACGTTCGCAGGATCCGCAGCGGGATTACAATCTTGGCAACGCGCTTGCGAAATCCGGAAATCTTGAAGGTGCGCTGGAGGCTTATGACCGCGCACTGGACGCCGCACCGGCAGATGAAGACGCTCAGTTCAACCGTGATCTTGTTGCCAAGTTGCTGGAAGAACAGCAGCAAGAACAACAACAGCAACAGCAGCAGAACCAGGACCAACAGCAACAGGATCAACAAGGCGGTCAGGGAGAGCAAGATCAACAGGACCAGGCCCAGCAGGGTCAGCAGGGTCAGCAGGATCAGCAAGACCAGCAGGATCAGCAGCAGGAAAGTGGTTCTGAAAATCAGGAAGCCAATTCGCAAGGCAGCGAAGATCAGAACCAGCAGGAGCAATCTGGCGAACAGCAATCGGCAGATCAGCAGTCTGGTGAGCAACAGTCTGGTGAGCAACAATCTGGCGAACAACAGGCAGATGACCAGCAGAACGGCCAGGAAAATGCTGCGCAGCAATCAGGCGGCATGACGCCGGAAGAGCAGCAAGGTGAGAGCGCTGACGCCCAGGATCAGGCTGCCCAAAATGAACAGGGCCAGGATCAGCAGGCCAAAGACCAGTCGGCTGAACAACTGGCCGCCGAAGAAGAGAACCGGGAGCAGGCGGACGCCTCTCAGGAGCGGGAAGCCGAAGGTCAGACTGCAGAAATGCCTGAAGAAACCGGCCAGCAACAAGCCATGCAGCCACAGTCTTCCGAAGGTGCTGACACACAGGAACAGGCAGAGCAGGAGCCGAGTGAGAACATGCTCTCACGCCTCTTCTCGGAAGCGCTCTCAGGCAACGGCGAAGAAGAAGATGAACCCGTTGCGGAAGGCTACTCCCGCACGCCGCCACCAGTCGATCAAGCGGTGGAACAACAACTGCGCCGGGTGCCGGATGATCCGTCCGGTCTGCTGAAAGCGCGGATCCATCAACACTATGCGCGGCTGCGCGCAGCCCAGTAGGCGAGGATAAAACGATGAAGCGTAACGGAGTGAAAAAAGTTCTGTTAGCGACAGCGCTGACGCTTGCGGTGAGCCATGGTGCGCTGGCGGCAAGTCTGAATGCGAGGGTCAACACGGACAAGGTCGCGCTTGGCGATCAGTTCCAGCTGACACTGACAACGGATGGTGCAGGCAATTCAATGCCTGATCTGGCCCCTTTGCAAAGGGAGTTCAATGTCCTTGGAACGTCGAGCTCCATGCAGACCCAGATAATCAATGGCAGACATTCGCAGCAGAAAAGCTGGATTGTCACCCTGTCGCCGAAGCAGAAAGGACAGGTAACGATCCCGGAGCTGTCGTTTGACGGCGCCAGCAGCAAGCCGCTGACCCTGACAGTGCTTGATCCGTCTGACATGCCGAAATCTCAGGGTGTAGACGGGGTTTCGGTCGAGGCGACGCTTCAGGGTGACCATCATTACCTCTACCAGGAAATTCCGGTGACGGTACGGATCGAAACACCTGTGCCTCTCAAGAGAGCCGAGTTGGTCGCACCGAGCGATCCGGCCTATGAACTGGCGCCGAATGGCGAGGATCGGACGTCGCAAATCATGAGAAACGGGCAACCGGTCACCGTGATCGAGCGCCAATACATGTTGCGGCCGCAAAAGACCGGTGAAGTGACCATCGCGCCTTTTGTCATTCGGGGCGAGGTAAAGGATCCGAATGCACGTCAAAGTCCGTTTGACCGCATGGGGATCGGGCGATCCCTGTTTGACGATTTTCCCTTCAAGGGCAGTGCATTCGGCTCACGCGGCTTTGGCGGCAGCATGTTCGATGACATGTTTTCGCCCGGCAAGCCGTTTGCAGCACGGTCCGACGCGATCAAATTGTCGGTGGAGGGCGGCGCCACAACGCAGTCGGATCAATGGTTCCTGCCCGCCAAAGCGGTCAAGCTGATATCCGAGTGGTCTTCTGAAAAGCCTGAGTTCAAGGTCGGCGAAGCTGTGACGCGCAAGGTCAGTATTCTGGCGCTGGGGGCCCGTTCCGAGCAATTGCCGGATCTGCAGTTTACCGCTCCCACGGGGGCGCGGATCTATGTCGACAGCGACGCAACCGATGAGTTCAGCACCGAGGAAGGTACCGTCGGACGCCGTGAGATCGTGACGTCCATCGTGCCGACAACGGGCGGTGAAGTTGTGCTGCCGGAAATCTCCCTGACCTGGTGGGATACGGAAGCAGGTGAAGAAAAAACTGCAACCATCCCGTCCGAGACCATTCATGTGGATGGGCCCGTGACGGCGTCGGCGACGCCTTCGCGGCCCGCTGCTTCCTCCGGGCCGACAAACTCGTTTTCTTCTGAGAACGGTTCGATCCATATGGAAGAGTGGGCCCTTGCGGGAGGCGGCGTTGCCGTGACGCTGGCGCTCGCGTTCGGCGTTGCCATGGCTGCCCGGCGCAGGCATGTTCCATTGCCGGTGCAAAAGGAACCGGTCTCAAAACACGCAGACAAGTCCGGCAAGGCCCGCCGGGAAGCGGACCAATTGCTGTCAGCTCTCAAGTCAGCGGGCAGGAGCAAGGATGCCAGGAAGATCTATCTTGCAGCGCTCGCCTGGCAACGCGGATTGCCGAAAGCGGTCTCGGTTCCGCAGTCCTTCAAGCAGGAGGTAAGCAAACTGGAACAGCATCTTTATGCGGTGGACAAGGAAAGCGTGAGCTTTGATGCCGGCCGCCTGATCCAGATTGCTGAAGAGGTTACCCGAGGGGCGGGCAAGACCAGCAGGCAAAGCGGAATACTGCCTTCGCTCTATCCGGAGCATGCAAATCCGAAGATGGCCTGACGCCTTTTCAGGTCAACAGGTTGCCTGTGGTTCTTTGCAGTTGAAATGGGACAGTGCAGCAGGGATGCTGCACTGTCCCATTGAAGAGGAAGACAAATGTACAAGGTATTGCCACAAAGCGAGGGTCCCGCGCTGGGTCTCATGATTTCCGGAAAGATCGATATCACTGAAGAACAAGAGATGATCGAGCTTGCCGAAAAAGTGCTTGCCGAGCATGACAAACTCAATTTGCTTGTCATTGTTGGAGAAAACGTGTGGGCGTCTCTTGAGGCTGCTTATGCTGATCTCAGGTGGATCACCACTCATCTGAAGAACGTCGCGAAGCTGGCGATCGTCACGGACAGCAAGACGCTGGGCTGGCTGGTCGAACAGGATGCGAAGATTGCCAGGCATCTGGGAATCGGCGAACGGCACTTTGCCACTGACGAATTGGAAGAAGCGTGGACGTGGACAAAGTCCGCCTGACGTAAAAAAGAATGAAGCCCCGCCGGCCGGCGGGATTTTGTGTATCGGTGCAATACTCATCGAGTTTTGCCGGTATCAGACCGGTTGTCCCGCCATTGCCGGTTGCTGCTTTATTGATACATCCTGTGCGGCCTGCGCAATCAATGATGCGTTTGGAGCGAGACGGAGCCTGGTCGCGCCGAGGTCTGCGCCTTCGCTGAAGAGAACGTCCTGAATGCCGCTGACCTGCAGTTCCTGCCACTGCGCCGAGAGGTTGAACAGACACAGCGTCTGTCCATCCCGCAGGAATGCGAGGACCGGTTCTTCGGTGTCCAGAAACCGGGTCTGTCCGTGTTTGAGAGCCGGATTGTCGTGGCGAAGTTTCAGGAGTTGCCTGTATGTTTTCAGGATGCTGCTGTTGGACTGTTCCTGAAGGTCCGCGGACTTGGCAAGTTGCGGCGCCTTGACCGGCAACCAGCTCGTTTCGGCGTCTGAAAATCCCCCGTGAGTGGCATCATGCGTCCAGACCATGGGGGTGCGGCAGCCGTCGCGTCCCTTGTCCGCCGGCCAGTAATTGAGGCCCTGAGGGTCGGTCAGTTCTTCATAAGCAAGTTCCGTTTCCGTCTGCCCCAACTCCTCGCCCTGATAGAGGCACACAGATCCTTCAAGCGACAGCAAGAGGGCAGCCGCCTGTCTGGCCAGGGCAACCTCGTCACCACCATGGTCCGACCAGCGGCTGCAATGACGTTGAACGTCGTGATTGGAAAATGCCCAGCACGGCCATCCGTCCCGCGCTTCGCGGAAGAAGGTTTCAATGTGGTTGCGGAAGTGGCCGGCGGAAAATTCTTCGCTTAGCATATCGAACGAATAGGCCATGTGAAGCCGTCTGCCGCTGGTATAGGCCGCCATCAATTCCGTGCCATGGTGATGGTCGCCGATTTCTCCAATCAGGGTCCGGCCCTGGTATTCATCGAGGACACTGCGCAACTTTTCCAGAAAAGGCAGGTTTTCCGGCTGGTTTTTCGAGAACAGCGGATACTGCATGTCGTAAAGCCGACCGACCGGTCCTTCGCGCTTCACGTAGTCTGCCGGATTGTCTCTGAGCTTGGCGTCGTGAAAGTAGAAGTTGACGGTATCAAGCCGGAAACCGTCCACGCCCCGGTCCAGCCAGAAACGAAGAACGTTCAAGAGCCAGTCCTGAACTTCCGGATTGTGAAAATTGAAGTCAGGCTGTTCCTTCAGGAAGTTATGGAAATAGTATTGCTGGCGGCGCGGTTCCCATTCCCAGGCGCCGCCACCATTGAAGATCGCCTGCCAGTTGTTGGGTGGCGTGCCGTCGTGGTTGGGGTCTGCCCACACATACCAGTCCGCCTTCGGATTGGTGCGGGACTGCCTGCTTTCCAGAAAGAACGGGTGCTGGTTGCTGGAATGGGACAGGACCTGGTCGATGATGACCTTTAGCCCCAGTCTGTGAGCTTCCGCGATCAATGTGTCGAAATCTGCAAGCGATCCGAAGAGCGGGTCGATGTCGGTGTAGTTGGAGACATCGTAACCCATATCGGCCATGGGCGATGTGAAGATCGGAGACAGCCAGATCGCGTCGACGCCGAGCGAGGCGACATAGGGCAGGCGTTGCACGATGCCTTTCAGGTCGCCGATGCCGTCGCCATTGGTATCCTGAAAGGAGCGCGGATAGATCTGATAAATTACGGATCCCCGCCACCATTCTTCTTTCATGACCAAGCCTCCTCGCTGGTTCTTGACAGGTTTGATGGCGAATATGACTATCCAAAACGTTTTGGAAATGCAAGTTGTCCATTTCCAATCTCTCGCCTGAGTGAAGAAACTCGGCTAAGAATGATGGCAAATCAGGGGATCGTTCATGGCAACCATCAAGGACATCAGCAAGAAGCTGGGCATCTCGGTTACGACTGTCAGTCGTGCCCTGAACGGCTATTCCGACGTTAACGAAGAAACGCGGAAGCGCATTCAGAAAGCTGCTAAGGCCATGAATTACAGGCCTAATCAGATTGCGCGGAAGCTGGTGTCCGGTCGATCCGGTATTGTTGCAATGGTTCTGCCTGATGACTACGGCATCACGACAAGGGACATCTGGTTCGAAATAATTTCCGGCCTGTCTTCGGAATTTTCCAAGCGCGACATGGATTTTGTTCTCAATGTCAGCGCCAGGGAGAACATTCTCGGAGTTTATCAGCGTATGATCGACCGTGGCACAACTGACGGATTTATCATCATTGCTCCGGTCAAGAATGATCCTCGCGTTGCGATGCTTGAGAAGAACAAGGTGCCGTTTGTGATTCACGGTCAGGCCGAGCAACGCTTTGATTATGCTTACTTTGATATCGACAATTATGGGCTGACACGCCGGTCGGTGGAGTATCTGATCGGTCTCGGGCACACCCGAATCGCCTTTGTTTCCGGTCCCAAGGAACACGGCTTCATCACGCATCGTGTGAAGGGGTATTCGGACGCGCTTCGTGGGCATGGGCTGGAGCCGAAATCTGCCTGGATCCGATATGCCGACAAGATGTCGGAAGATTTTGGTCTGGTTTCGGCCATTCAGATCCTGAGTCGCGGAGGGGAGGTCCCGACGGCGTTTGTTTGTGGTAATACCTTGATTGCAAAGGGAATTTATCAAGCCGCTGCGTCTCTTGGATTGTCAGTGCCCAAAGATGTTTCCGTCATCGCGCATGATGATGCGTTGCCGGACTCTCGCGCGGTTTCATTTGATCCGCCTTTAACCGTCACTCGTTCCCCTTTGCGCGACAGTTCTGCTCCGTTGGCGGATATTCTCGTGCGGCGTATTCAAGGTGCTCCCTTGTCCGAGCTTCAAGTGACGGTTCCCGATCAGTTCATCGAACGGCAATCGACGGGCAAACCGGCCCGGTAAACCTCACTTTTTCGTGGTCTGCTTGACTTGTGATTTTGTTTGAATTAGCGTCCAAAACGTTTCGGACAACTGAAATTGGCTGAAAACGGCGATTTTTAGCGGGTTTCATGAAGTTTACACCAACGGGCAAGTGGCCATGGGAGGAAACGATGGCTCCAACTTCAACAAAATCATCTTTGAAAAGAGTGTTGCTTTCAGCGCTCTGCCTGCCTGTGTTCGCTGCACCGGCGTCTGCGGATGTCGTGAATTACGTCTCGGGAGCACCGGCAAAGGATATCAAGATCCTCAAGGAGATCGTGAAGCCCTGGGAGGAGGCAACCGGTCACACGCTCGAGTTCACGTCGATGCCACCGTCGACAACGGATTCCTTTGCGCAGTACCGGCTCTGGCTGGCTGCCAACAACTCAGACATTGACGTCTACGAGACCGATGTCATTTGGGCGCCGCAACTCGCCAATCACTTCGTTGATCTGAGTAATGCTGCTTCCGATGTGATTGATGCGCATTTCCCGTCGATCATCGAATCCCAGACGGTGGACGGCAAACTGGTGGCGTTGCCGCTCTTCACCGACGCCCCTGCCCTCTATTACCGGAAGGACCTGCTTGAGAAGCATGGTGCTGCTGTCCCTTCCACCTGGGAGGAGCTGACGGCAACGGCGAAAAGCGTGCAGGCTGCAGAGCGAGCCGGTGGGCAAAGCGACCTTTGGGGATTTGTCTGGCAGGGAAATGCCTATGAAGGTTTGACCTGCGATGCGCTGGAGTGGGTGAAATCATTCGGCGGCGGTCAGATTGTCGAGCCGGATGGAACCGTTTCGATCAACAACGAGCAGGCCATCAATGCGCTGGAGCTGGCAAAGAGCTGGGTCGGCACGATCTCGCCGGAAGGTGTTCTCGCCTATCAGGAGGAAGACGCACGCGGGGTCTGGCAGACAGGCAACGCGGTTTTCATGCGAAACTGGCCGTATGCTTATGCGCTGGGCAACTCCGACGACTCAGCCGTCAAGGACAAGTTTGGCGTCGTCCCGCTGCCAAGCGGTGGCTCAAACGACAAGTCGGCCGCCACTCTGGGTGGCTGGAATCTTGCCGTCTCCAAATATTCAAGGAACCCGGACGCGGCGATTTCGCTGGCCCTTTATCTGACTTCCCCGGAGGCGCAGAAACGCCGGGCACTGGAACTGTCGCGCCTGCCGACCCTTGTATCTCTTTACGATGACGAGGAAATCAAGGCCGAGCAGCCGGCGATCGCAGAGTGGAAGGACATCTTCCTGCAGGCTGTGCCGCGCCCCTCCGCTCCGACCAAGACCAAGTACAACGAGGTTTCGTCGAAATTCTGGTCTGCCGTTCATGACACGTTGTCGGGCAACGGTTCAGCTGCAGAAAACCTGGAACTTCTTGAAATCGAGCTGAACGAGATCAAGGGCAACTCCTGGTAATAACGAGGTCCTCCGAAGGGGGCTGGGCACCTGGTGCCCGGCTCCCGACTTTCGCTTGAAGGCGTCACCGGTCATGGTTTCAAATGTCGGCCGGATGGCCATCGCAACAGGTGGGCAATCCGCATTTCAAAAATCCGATCTGCAGCAAAGCAGGATCCGGGCAGCAAGGTGGTTTCTTGCCCCCATGATCGTGGTGCTGTTGTGCGTGGCTGCATGGCCCCTGGCGCGCACGGTCTATTTCAGCTTCACCAACACGAGCCTGACCAACCTCTACGGCGGTGAATGGGTTGGCTTCGATAATTATCTGAACTGGCGCACTCTTTCCTCTGGTCGCATAATTTTTCGCGGTACGCTTGTCGATCCCGACTGGTGGAACGCGGTCTGGAATACACTGCGGTTTGCAGTGGTGTCGGTCGGGTTAGAAACTGTCCTGGGTCTGATGATTGCGCTGGTCCTGAATGCCGAATTCCGCGGTCGCGGACTGGTGCGCGCAGCAATTCTTGTGCCCTGGGCAATCCCGACCATTGTCTCCGCCCGCCTTTGGGGGTGGATGCTGCATGACCAATTCGGCATCATCAACGATATTCTCCTGAAACTGGGCCTGATCTCTCAAAAGATAGCCTGGACGGCCAATCCAGACACGGCGATGCTTGCCGTTCTTGTGGTCGATATCTGGAAGACCACCCCGTTCATGGCGCTTTTGTGCCTGGCCGGTTTGCAGATGATCCCGAGGGATATCTATGAAGCTGCCCGGGTGGATGGCGTTCATCCCATCAAGGTGTTTTTCTACATAACCCTGCCCTTGGTCCGCCCGGCACTGATGGTCGCGGTCATTTTCCGCCTGCTCGATGCGATGCGGATCTTCGATCTGATCTACGTCCTGACGCCTAACTCGACCCAGACCAAAACCATGTCGGTGATCGCCAGGGAAAACCTGATTGATTTCGACAAGTTCGCTTACGGCTCGGCGCAGTCGACGCTTCTTTTCCTGATCATCGGGGCCAGCGTGATTGCCTATATTTGGCTGGGCCGCGTCGATCTGACCGGGGAGGATCACAGATGATCATGCCGCGCGCTGCAAGACAGATTGCCAAGACGTCCTCATTTTACGCGCTGGTCGCGGTGATCGTTATCGTGTCCGTTTTTCCGTTCTACTACGCGATCGTCAGCAGCTTCAAAACGGGAACGGATCTGTTCCGGATTTCCTATTGGCCCGCGCATTTCGATCTGGCCAACTATCGCACCGTGCTGGAAACGGGTGCGTTCCCGCGCAATCTGTTCAACTCACTGTTCGTTGCTACATTGACAGTGCTGCTGTCGCTGCTGCTTGCGGTGTCGGCGGCCTACGCGCTTTCGCGCGTGAAGTTTCGCGGACGCAGTCTCATGCTGATGACCATTTTGGGTGTCTCCATGTTTCCGCAGATCGCGATCCTTGCGGGATTGTTTGAGCTCGTGCGGGCGAGCGGTCTTTACAACACGCCGTATGCGCTCGTCCTGAGCTACCTGATCTTCACCTTGCCCTTCACTGTCTGGGTGCTCACTGCTTTCATGAGAGACCTGCCGGTGGAGATCGAAGAGGCCGCCATCATGGATGGTGCGAAACCCTGGCAGACCGTGGTTTACGTCTTTCTGCCCCTGATGTGGCCAGCCACGGTAACGACGGGACTTCTTGCCTTCATCGGGGCTTGGAACGAGTTCCTGTTTGCGCTCACGTTCACGTCTTCGGCCAATACGCGAACTGTTCCTGTCGCCATCGCCCTGTTTTCCGGATCTACCGAGTTCGAGACGCCATGGGGCATCATCATGGCTGCATCGGTCATCGTCACTGTGCCGCTTGTCGCACTGGTTCTGATCTTTCAAAGAAAGATCGTTGCCGGCCTGACGGCTGGGGGCGTCAAGGGGTAGCGTTTGGAGAGACGCGGTCAGGCACGGCCTCTCGCAAACCAGGTAAATTGAAGTGAAGCAGGCTTCAGCTTAACTAACTGACCTCGTTGTCGAGGCTCGCGAACCAGGCCTGGTAATCCAGCTCAGCGGCTTCGATCGCCTTGCCGTTAATAAGCCGGCGCAGGAATGCGATGCTGACGGCCCTGGATCTGCTGTTATAAATGGCGCCGCCTGTGTCGCGGCCCGTTTCCTGATCGACGCCCAGTTTCTCGTAAAGCGATTGCAACCGGCTCTGGACGCTGCGCAGGGAAATGCCCCGCCGACGTGAAATCGTCCGGTCGGTGAGGCCGAGGGCAATGTCGATCAGCACCTCGTATTCGGAGTCGGTCAGGCCCTGCAACCGGTCGTCGGCGCGTTGCTGAACCCCGCGCACCGCTCTGTCTATGATGCATTGGTCTTCGACAAAGACACCCTGGAGCGCCAGTTTCAGCCGGTCTTCCGACGCGGATTTCAGGATGTAGCCGTATGAGGCACCCACCGGCACAATGCGCGAAATGCCACGGACGTAGGCTTCGTCGGCATAATTTGACCAGAACAGGATGCGCGTTTCCGGTTCCTTGCGCCAGATCGCGCGGGCGGCGTCCACACCGGTCCGGTTCGGCATCTGCAGGTCCATGACAATGGCATTGGGACAATGCTGCGCGGCAAGGGCGACGCCCTCGTCTCCATCCTTTGCCTCGATCAGTTCGGTGACATCCGGCAGTTCCCGTTCAATCACTTCCCGCAGGAACGAACGGTGCAGGACATCGTCTTCAACTATCAATACGCGCATCTTGGTCTTCTGTTTGTTCGTCTAAGGCGGCAATGCCGCTTCTTGTTGCTGTTTCCGGCAGGATCACGCGCACGCAGGTGCCGGGCATTTTCGAGCAAGGCGCAATGCAGAACTCGGCAGATATCAGGGTGGCGCGGGTTCTCATGTTTTCTATGCCACCCAGATGGTCTGCATCTTCTTCAGGCAGTCCGCGTCCGTCATCGGACACCGAAAGGCAGAGGCTGTCATCTTTCAAGGAAAGGGACACGTCAATGCGTGAAGCATCCGCGTGCTTGATCGCATTGTTGACTGCTTCCTGGGTGATCCGGAAGAGCGCGATCTGCAAGGTTTCCTGCAGGTCGTTTCCTGCGCCTCCCGTTGTGTCGGAATAGTGGATGTCGATAGCCCTTGGCTGGGAAGCGACAGCTCTTTCCAACAGCGCCTCAATGCCCTGATCAAAGCCGAAGAGCTGCAATACGCTCGGTCTTGCATCCTCGATAATGCTTCTGAGCTCCTGCAGGCTGACCTCCAGATCGTCGGTCAGTTGATTGAGCGCATCTCCCGGGATCATCGGACGATTGCGAAGGCGTCTCAAGGAATGATTGAGCCGCGTGAGGTCTGCCAGCGTCTGATCATGAAGGTCCATTCCGATTCGCTGGCGTTCCTGTTCCAGGGCTTCCGTCAATCTAAGGGCTCCGGCGCGCAGGCCCTCCGCGTGTGCGTGGATCTCCGCTTGCCGAATTGCAGCGTTCCGGGCGCGTTCTCCCTGGTGCAGCGCGTGAATATAGGACGACAGCAGATCGGCAACATATTGGGCGATCGTGACGTGACTGTCTTCATAAACGCTGCGCGCATGACAGGAATAGGATAGCGCGCCGATTACCTTGCCCTCGACTTGCAGGGGAACGTGAAGGCGGCTGCGCAAACGCGCGTCGAAGATCGGATCACTGAAGGCGCCAACGAAATGAAAACGCTCATCACATTGGGCGTCGGCGGTCAGGATGAAGGCTTCTTCACCGCGCAGGATGCTTCGGATCGGGCTGACGGAAACCGGCACCGGGTCCGGAGCGTCACCCCAGCCGGTGTGAAGGCGGGCTTCATAGGCCACATGCATGTCCTGGTCACCGGTCAGAATGCAAACATCAATGTGGTCGTGAGGCAGGAAAAAGCCGACTTCCTCCGACACTTTCTGGATCAGGGATTGAAAGTCCAGTTGACCGGCCACGGCTCTTGAAATGAGCAGAAACCGCTGGAGCATGGCTTCAGTGCTGATGGGGCTCGCTCCGGTATTGGCGCTACTTTCGGTCAAGGATAGCGATCTCCATTCTTCCGCGCCCGAGCCTTTCCCGCTGAGACGCTGCCGAATTCCGCGTGCATTGATACGGGAACCCGCAGAGCTTGATGTGGAAAGTACAGCATACATCCCGAGCGCGGCATGGAAAGCTCTCCCATACCAATTCAAGACGATGTTGCTTCAAGTAAGCGGCAGCACGGATCATTGAGGGAGCGTGGGGCTGTTGCACGAGGGTGTGGAAATTGAGTGCGAGCGGATGCGGGATCTGGTTATCCCGATATGCCGGCTTGAAAAGCTCTTTGAGGACTGCCTCTGGGCAGAAGGGCCGGCCTACATGGCCGGCGCCGACTGTGTGGTCTGGTCGGATATTCCCAACAACCGCATCCTGCAATGGGTCGAGGGTCTGGGCACTCGTCCACTGGTTTCCGTATCCAACTATGCCAATGGCAACACGATCGATCGGGAGGGCAGGCTGGTCAGTTGCGAGCATCAGAGCCGCTCTGTCGTTCGCCGGGAGCACAACGGATCGCGAACAGTGCTTGCGTCGCATTTCGAGGGCAAGCGGCTGAATTCCCCGAACGACATCGTTGTGCGGTCGGATGGATCGATCTGGTTCACGGATCCGACCTACGGCATCTTGACGGATTACGAAGGCGAGCGGGCCGAACCGGAGCAGGAAGGTTGCAATGTCTATCGTCTCGATCCGGAAACCGGCGAACTGCGCGCTGTTGTTCGCAGTATGGTCAAGCCGAACGGACTGGCCTTCTCTCCCGATGAGGATCGGCTCTATGTGTCTGATACCGGAGTTTCCCATCTGGACGGTGGCCCGCATCATATCCTGGCCTTCGATCTGAATGAGCAGGGGCTGCCGGAGAACGAGCGCGTATTTGCCGAGATCTCTCCTGGCGTTCCCGATGGTTTCCGAGTTGATGAATTCGGCAATATCTGGTCGAGTTCGGGAAATGGCGTTCAGGTTTTCTCGCCTGAAGGAGACTTTCTCGGACGTATCGCCGTTCCCGAAGCAGTCTCGAACCTGACTTTCGGCGGTCCGAAAAACAACCGTCTCTTCATCACAGCAACGACCTCGCTCTACGCCATCTATGTCGGTGTGCGGGGCGCAACCAGGAGAGAAGTTCTCTGAGGAACTGAAGTACTTTTAATTGGGAGGAAATCATGACTATCAGACGTTCCCTGATGCTTGCGACAGCCGTCCTTGCGCTGTCTGCCGCAGGCGTCCCGTCCGCAATTGCCGACACATCGGACAAGCGGATTGCACTGTCCAACAACTATGCCGGTAACAGCTGGCGCCAGGCCATGCTCAATTCCTGGGAAAAGAACGCCGATCAGGCGGTCAAGGACGGCGTGGTTGCCGCAGGTGATGCGTTCACCACGGCGGAAAACCAGGCGACCGAACAAGCGGCCCAGATCCAGAACCTGATCCTTCAGGGCTATGATGCAATCGTCATCAACGCTGCGTCGCCGACAGCGCTCAACGGCGCGGTCAAGGAAGCGTGTGACGCAGGCATCGTGGTCGTTTCGTTTGACGGTGTCGTCACCGAGCCCTGTGCCTGGCGCATTGCGGTCGATTTCAAGAAGATGGGCGAGATCCAGGTCGACTACCTAGCGGAACGGTTCCCGGACGGTGGAAATCTTCTGGAAATCCGCGGTCTTGCCGGTGTCTTCGTTGACGACGAAATTCACTCGGGCATCGAATCTGGTGTTGCCAACCACAACAAGTTCAATGTCGCCGGCTCGGTTCATGGCGAATGGACCCAGACCGTTGCCCAGAAGGCTGTCGCGGGGATCCTGCCAAGTCTGCCGGAAGTGGTTGCTGTCGTGACCCAGGGTGGAGATGGCTATGGTGCGGCCCAGGCGTTTGCAGCCGCCGGACGTCCGACACCGATCATCATCATGGGCAACCGGCATGACGAGCTGACATGGTGGAAGGAGCAAAAGGATGCCAACGGCTATGAAACCATGTCGGTTTCCATTGCGCCGGGTGTCTCGACGCTTGGCTTCTGGGTTGCGCAGCAGATCCTTGACGGCAAGGATGTTCCCAAGGATCTGATCGTGCCGTTCCTGCAAATCGATCAGGCGGACCTGGAAGAAGGGCTCGCCAACACCGAGGCAGGTGGGGTTTCCAACGTCGAGTATTCTCTCGACGATGCCAAGTCCTATCTCGACGGCGTCAAGTAAGGCGTTCCAGTACCGTCCGTTGACTTTCCGGGGGAGCGATGACAACGGAAATTATGCCTCCCTTGATTGCTCTCAAGGGAATTCGAAAAGTATTCGGGGCGGTACAGGCCCTCGCTGGTGTGGATCTTGAAATCCGCACCGGCGAATGCCTGGGGCTTGTGGGTCACAATGGGGCCGGCAAGTCGACCTTGATGAATATTCTTGCCGGAACGCTGACCGCAAGCGGCGGCGATCTTGAAGTGGCAGACACCAATCAGGGCAAGGGTTACTCGGTTCAAAGTGCAGGACATCTTGGCATCCGCTGCGTCTTTCAGGAACTGTCGCTGTGTCCGAACCTTTCTGTTGCCGAAAACACCAGGATCATTCATCCGGTGCTGAAAGGCTTCGGCTGGCGCAAGCGCGCCGGCATCCTGATCATGGATCAGTTGGACCTGATTTTTCCCGGACATGGAATTTCCAGCGGCGACATCATTGGCGATCTGTCAATCGCAAAGCGGCAGATGGTGGAAATTGCCCGTGCCTTTACGGTGACGGATACTGAGCTGCACCTCGTGATCCTCGATGAGCCGACCTCGTCGCTGGATGCCCAGGTCGCCGACCAGCTGCTGGCTCATATCCGGGACATTGCATCGCACGGAGTGAGTGTCATTCTGATTTCGCACCTGCTTGGCGAAATCCTCGAAGTCTCCAATACGATTGCGGTGATGAAAGACGGGCGCGTGGTTGACTTGCGTGCCGCTGATAATTTCGACCGGACCAGCCTAGTGGAAGCCATGGGCAGCACCGTGGTTGCCGAGGCAGCGCCGCGCCGGGATGCCGTTCCTGCAAGCGCCAAAGGTGAAGAGCGCGTCCACATGCGTCCACCCGGTCAGCCGGATGACCAGAGCATCAGGGCGCAGGCAGGTGAAGTGATCGGCTTTGCCGGTCTTGCCGGTCAGGGGCAGACGGCGGCGCTTCTGTCTGTCTATGACGGTCACGGAGTATTGCCCTCAACCGGGGGAGAGGCAGCCTGCTGTTTTGTTGCCGGTGACCGGCAGGTGGACGGTGTTTTGCCCCTTTGGTCGATCCGAAAGAATATCGGTATCAGTTCACTGAAGAGACTGCGCTCCGGGTTGCTGGTGCAGGGAGAGCGGGAGCAGGAACTTGCCGAAGCCTGGAAGGACCGGATCGGGATACGGGCGCCAGATGTCGAGGCGCCGATCCTGTCGCTCTCTGGCGGCAACCAGCAAAAGGTCCTTTTTGCTCGCGCGCTGGGCTCGGCGGCGGATATCGTGCTGATGGACGATCCCATGAGAGGGGTCGATGTCGGTACGAAAAACGAAGTCTACGCCATCATCCGGCAAGAAGCCTCCAGAGGACGAACCTTCCTTTGGTACACGACCGAAATGGAAGAGCTCGACTATTGCGATCGCGTTTATGTGTTCCGCGACGGGGTGATCGCCGAGACTCTTTCGGGCGACGACATCACGGAAGAAAAGCTGTTGCTTGCCTCTTTCAAACAGGTGGCCGAACCGGCATGACATATCTTCACTTCTTTACCTCGGCCCGGTTCTGGCGAGGGGTATTGCCCGCGCTGTCGCTGACCTTCGTTTTACTAGGCGTTTTCTGGCTGCAGCCACGCGCCATGAGCTATTTCGGCCTCAACCTTCTTTTCAATCTCGCGGTGCCGATTGCTCTTGCGACCATAGCCCAGATGTTTGTGATCGCCGTGAACGATCTGGATCTGTCGATCGGCAGCTTCGTGTCTCTAGTCGCTTGTATCGGGGCGACCTGGCTCAACGACACGCCATTGTTGGGAATCGCGGCTCTGGCGGGGTGTGTTCTGGTTTATGCCGCTCTTGGAGCATTGATCCATCTGCGGCAGTTGCCCAGCATTGTTGTCACGCTGGGCATGTCGTTTGTCTGGTCCGGCTGCGCGGTGCTCCTTCTGCCAACGCCCGGCGGAGCGGCGCCAGACTGGATCCGGGCCCTTGTTTCCTTCAAGCCGCCCTACGTGCCCATGCCTCTGATTGCAGCACTGGTTCTGGCTCTGGTTGTCTATTTCGGGCTGATGCGCACATCCTGGGGTGTCTTGATGCGCGGTGTCGGCGGCAATGAAAAGGCACTCACTCGGGCAGGCTGGTCGATCCTGAAACTGAAAATGGTCATGTATTCGCTAACCGCTCTGTTCGGCATATTCGCCGGGCTCACGCTGGTCGGTCTCGCGACGTCTGCAGATGCCAACATCGCGCTTCGTTACACGCTCCTGTCGATCGCCGGGGTCATTCTCGGCGGTGGCGAGTTCGTTGGAGGACGCGTGTCGCCGGTTGGCGCTGTGCTTGGTGCCATGACCCTGACCCTGACCGCCTCCTTCCTTTCATTTCTGCGGATCTCGCCGGACTGGCAGATCGGTGCTCAGGGAGCAATCCTGATCATCGTTCTGGCTCTGAGGGCTGTCGTCAATCGTCTGGAGAAACGCTGATGAAGGTGCTCGATACACTCACGCGCAATCGTCCGTGGAGCTGGTCTTTCCTGGCGGCGTTTCTGACCTGGGCCGTCACGGCGGCCTATATCAGTGGAAGCGGCGGTCTGGCGTTGGCATCGACCGCACTGTCCTTCGCGACTTTCTTCGTGATGGTCGGGATCGGGCAAATGTTCGTCATCACGCTCGGGCCGGGCAATGTCGATCTGTCCATCCCGTCGACAATCACGTTGTCGGCCGTGGTTGCCATGATGGTGATGGGCGGCGACAACGCCATGATTCTGCCGGGCTTTCTTGCGGCGGTTGTCGTTGGAGCGTTGGTTGGGCTGTTCAATTACGGCCTCATCCGTGTCCTCAGTATCCCTCCGATCATTGCGACCATGTCGTCCAGCTTTCTGGTGCAATCCAGCGCGATTGCCCTGGGTCGCGGGGTCAAGATCAAACCGCCGTCGGCTCTTGAATGGGTTTCGACCGCGAAAATCGCAGGGCTGCCGGTCCTGTCGCTTGGTGTTGTTTTATTTGCGCTCGGCATGGCCGTTCTGCTCAACCGCACGGTCTATGGCCGGTCGGTGACGGCTTTCGGGCAAAATGTTCGTGCTGCATGGCTTGCCGGTGTGCCCGTGGAACAAATTCGGTACCTGACCTACACGCTGTCCGCGGTGCTTGCGGCGGTCTGCGGGGTGTTTCTGGCCGGCTTCTCGGGCGGATCTTCGCTGAATATGGGCGAAGAGTATCTTCTTGCCTCAATTGCAGTCGTTGTGATCGGTGGATCGTCCATCGCGGGTGGCAATTCCAATGTGCCGGGCATTTACGGGTCGGCCCTGTTTCTCTTTTTGCTGGTGGCTATGCTCAACACCTTCGGGGCAGCCGCCGGCGTGCGCCTGATTCTGACGGGCCTGATCATCGTCGGTGTTGTCACCTTTGCCGGTGGGCGAAAGGAAAGCCGGTAGGCGTACGCAAAAAAACTCGTTCATTCCGCTTGCAGCGTCACGGGTCGTTTTTGAGTCGGAGGAGACATGAGATGTCACCTCCGGCATGCGCATGCACGCCTTTAAAAACCTCCTGAATTTCCCAGAAAAAACTGCTTCCCGCCACGACGCTTGAGCAGGGATGGCATGGCGGTCTTGTGCACCTTCCGGTGACTGTTCTGGACGCTTCAAGTGCATTAGTTGAAAACGTTATCAAAATAAAATCTGAAATTTTCCGCTTGATTCAAACTAACATGTCAGTTTATTAGATTTAGAAGTTGAAACGTTTCATTTTGGGAGGACGTTATGAAATTCATGGTTGGAACGTCAGCGCTTGCCTTGGTTGCCAGTGCGGTGTTTGGCGGCGCTGCGCAGGCTACGGATCAGGAGCTTGTCATCTTCAACTGGCTCGGCGGTTCCGAGCGCGAGATGATCGTGAAGCTGGAAGAGGGCTTTGAAGCCAAGTACCCGGAGATCGATGTCAAGGACATCAACCCGGCGGCCGGTGGTGACGATGCGCGGGGCGGAATCCGGACCGCGCTGTTGGCCGGCGAAAAATTCGACATACTGATCAACACTTGGCCGTCTCTGGAAAAGGAAATGGTCGACAATGGTCTGCTGCAGCCGCTGGATGGTGCATGGGAGCAGTATGGTTGGTCGAGCGCTCTCAGCGACAGCTGGAGGAACCTCAGCAATCACGACGGCAAGACCTATGGCGCCTATTTCATAGCGGGCAACAGATCCGGCCTTTGGCATCGCACAGATACGTTGAAAGGCGCCGGCATCGAGAGCGTGCCAACCGAGTGGGATGGTTTCCTGGCTTCGTTCGGGTCTTTGAGCGAGTCCGGAAAACTTCCTGTTTTCATCGGTGCGCGCAGCTGGGCCCAGACGGAATGGTTTGAAAATGCCCTCCTGAAGACGGCCGGCACGGACTTTGCCGGCAAATTGGCGCGCCACGAGGCAAAGTGGACCGACGAACCGGTCAAGGCCACCTTCCGCAACATGCGCGACATGCTCCAGGCCAATTGTTGCGCGGATGCGGAAACCATGCTGTCCACGCACTGGACCGATGCGGCAGATGCCGTTTTGAAGGACGGCAAGGCCGGCTACATGCTGATCGGTACCTGGGTGAACAGCCGCGCTTCCAACGAATATGCGCTGACGCCGGGCGACGATTACGACTTCGTCCAGTTCCCGACCATCGATCCGGCTCATGCCGACGCTATGAGTGTTGACGGCAAGAACCTTGTTGTCATGGAAAACGCCGCCAATCCGGAAGCTGCAGAGAAATTCATCGACTATGTCCTGAGCCCGGAAGGGTCGGCGATCATCGCCCAATATGGCCAGGCGACGCCGAGCGCGCACAGCGATCTGTCGGGATACGATCCTGTCGTCGCCAAATATGCGGCCCTGTTGCAGAGCTCGGACGTCTTCTTCGTGCTTGATGATCTGCTACCGGCGGAGTTGAGCGGCGAGTTCCGGGTCAGCTTGCAGAAGTTCCTGAAAGATCCTTCTGACGCCAACATTGACGCGATCACACAGGCTATCGAAGCCAAGGCCAACGAAGTCTACCGATAATGCTGCACGGGTCTCATTCCTCCTCTTCCCGGCAGACCCCGGCCAGCCCCTTCTCGGGGCTGGCCGCAAGGCTCCTGTCCGGGAAGCTCAGGAAATATGACTGGGTCGCGTTCGCCTTGCTGGCGCCAACCCTGTTCTTCTTTGCGGTGGGGGTTCTCTATCCGCTGCTCGATACGTTCCGGGTCAGTTTCCTGGACTGGACCGGATTGAGCCGTCCGAAGCCGGCGGGGCTGGAGAACTACATCAAGCTGTTTGCCGACCCGAACTTTCACAATGCACTCAGGGTCACGCTGACCTGGACGTTGTCCTGCACTTTCATATCCGTTGCCATCGGCTGGTCGTTCGCGTTGATGTCCGGGCTCGCGCCCAAGGCAACCGCTCCCTTCCGGATCGTCATATTTGCCGCCTATGGAATTTCGGAAACAGCCAGTGGCCTCATGTGGCTTGGCATTCTGCAGCCGGAATTCGGTCTCTTGAACGGCGTCCTTCGAGCCGTGGGACTTGAGAACTGGACCAATCCCTGGCTGGGAGATCCCGACACGGCCCTTTGGGGTGTCATTGCGGCCTATGTCTGGACGCAGGCCGGTCTGCCTCTGCTCACCTGCTTTGCCGCAATCCAGGCCATACCCCGCAGTCAGATCGAGGCGGCCTATGTCGATGGCGCCACCAATTGGCAGATCCTGCGCTACATCATGATGCCGCTCAGCCTGCCGGGCGTCAGTATCGCAATCTTCATCAATCTGCTGAACAGCCTCAAGGCTTTCGACATGATCCAGATCCTGACCGCCGGTGGCCCGATCCGCGCAACCGAGACCGTTGGCTACTTCATGTATCAGGAGACGGTTGTCTACTTCAAACAGGGCTACGGCGCCGCCAGCACCATCGTGCTGCTTCTGGCCATCATGGTCTGTTCGCTGCCCCTGATCCTCAAAAGGAGCTCGGAAGCCAGATGATCCGCAAGACCCCGACATGGCCTGTGTTCATCATGGGAGCAGTTGCGGCCCTCTGGCTGGTGCCGCTGGCCGGCATCGTGATGATGTCGATCCGCCCGGAAGTCGAGATCACGTCAGGCTGGTGGGTGCTCGATCCATTCACATTCACGCTTGATGCCTGGGTCGAGGTCTGGACGACCTATCCGCTCGGCAAGGCATTCGTGAACTCGCTTCTGATCGCGTTGTTTGCCACGATCCTGCCGGTACTGTTCGCTCCTGCGGCAGCCTATGCATTCCATTATCTGAAGTTCCCCTTCAGCAAGGTGCTGCTTCTGATTCTGGTCAACGCGTTCGTGGTTCCCAACCAGGTGGTGATCATTCCGCTGTTCAAGCTGTGGCGCGAACTGGGGCTGATCGACAGCTATCTTTCAGTGGTTATTCCGTTTGTCGGGTTGTCCTTTGCCTGGGCGGTTCTTCTGGTGAAGAACTTTCTGCGCAATTTCCCGAGATCGCTTATCGATGCGGCACAAGTCGATGGTTGCGGCCATTTGCGCACCTATTTCTACATCGTTCTGCCCAACTCGCTGACCGCGATGGCTGCAGTCGCGATCCTGCAGTTCATGTGGACCTGGAACGCTCTGCTGATCCCGATGCTGTTCCTCAGGGAAAACGCGACGCTGCCGGTACTCCTTTCCACGATTTCCGGCGCCTACGAGCCCAACTGGGATCAGCGCGCGGTGGCTACCATCATCACTTCGGTGCTGCCCCTGATCATTTTCCTGGTGTTCCAGAAGTATTTCTCGGCCGACGGCAAGAACCGTAGCGGCGCAAAAGGATAACAAGCATGCCGAAACAAGAGCCGGAAAATTTCCGCTTCCGACAGATCCATCTGGATTTTCACACCTCGGAACATATCGAGGGAGTCGGTGACGATTTCGATCCCGAACAATTCGTGCAGGTGCTCAAGGACGGGGCAGTTTCTTCAGTGACGCTGTTTGGACGTTGCCATCACGGCTGGGCCTACTATCCGACCGAGATCGGCAAGCCTCACCCGCATCTGAGCCGTCCGGATCTACTCGGCGACATGGTAAGGGCGTGCAGGAAATCCGACATTGAAACGCCGATCTACATGACTGTGCAATGGGACGAGTTGAGTGCGCGCGAACATCCGGAATGGCGGGTCATGCAGGCAGAAAACCGGGCGGCTAACTACCCCGGTACAGAAGCCAGTGCCATGAACCAGCTGACGCCGACCTGGCACACGCTTTGTCTGAACCACTCCGAATATGTCGATCATCTGATCGCCATGACGCGCGAGGTCTGTGAAGCCTATGCACCGCCGGCACTCTTCATGGATATTCTGGGGTCTTACGACTGCGTCTGTAACAGTTGCCTCCGGTCCATGCGCAAAGCAGGGCTCGATCCGCTGGTTGCCGCGGACCGGAAGGCCAACGACAAGGCCGTGTTGATGGCGTTCTTCGAGCGCTTTACCCGCGAAATCAACGGTGAATTTCCGGACGTACGGATCTTCTACAATTCAGGTCATATCTTCAAAGGACAGAAAGAGCGTTACCGGTTCTACGGCCAGCTTGAACTGGAAAGCCTGCCGACCGGTGGTTGGGGATACGATCACTTTCCGGCCTCGGCACGTTATGCGGACGGACTTGGATTGCCGATGCTCGGCATGACTGGACGTTTCCACACTCACTGGGGCGAGTTCGGTGGTTTCAAACGGCCTGAAGCCTTGATATTCGAGTGCTGCCAGATGATTGCAATGGGCGCACATTGCTCGATCGGCGATCAGCTGCACCCGCGTGGTTCCATGGATCCGGCTACTTATGACCTGATCCGCCCGGCCTATGAACGAGTGAGGCAGCTGGAGCCCTATGCGGTGGGGGCTGAATATGAGGCCGATGTCGCTCTGCTGTCGCTTGAGTCCCAGGAGGGTGGGCTGACCGCCCACCTTGGCCATCGGACGTCGGAAAGCGACACGGCTGCTGCCCGAACGATGCTGGAAATGCAGATCCCGTTTGACGTGATCGAAGGGGATACGGATCTGTCGAAGTACCGCCTGGTCGTGCTGCCGGATGACATCCGGCTGGACAACGACCTTGCCGTGAGGATTGAAGAGTATCTTGCAGGGGGCGGAGCCGTTCTGGCGACAGGACAGTCGGGACTGAACGCAGATGGCAATGCCCTGATGCTGGATATCGGAGCCTCGCTGGCACCGGATGTCGGCTTCGATCCCAGTTACCTGCGGGCCGAGCCGGACCTTGATCCGGACCTACCGGGCTCTTCCATCGTGATGTACGAACAGCCTCTCGGGCTTCGGGCTCACGACGCTGACGTGCTTGCGGCCGTTCGGCCCTCCTACTTCAATCGGAAATGGGACCGTTTCTGCTCACATCTGCATACGCCGGAAGATGCCACGGCCAAGGATATTGGCCCGGCGATCCTGCAAAAAGGTCAGCTCGTTCACTGCGCGTATCCACTTTTCAGGCTCTACGGTGCAACCGGGCAGGTGCTCTACAAATATCTGCTTCGCGGGATGATCAACCGGGTTTACGGCGAGCGGTTGATGGGGACCGACCTGCCGTCGGCGGCGCGGCTTTCCCTGATGAACCAGCCCGCCGAACACAGGCAGATCCTGCATGTTCTCTATGCTCCGACGCAGTTGCGGGGGGCGGGGATGAAATACAATGATGGTCAGACGCGTCCTGTCGAGATCATTGAGGACGCACCTGAAATCGATGGTGCAACTGCCTGGATCAAAACGGATGCCGCTCCGGCCAAAGTCACCTGTGCCTATACGGGGCAGGAGGTGCGATGGACGCATGACAGCGAACGTGGTCGTCTACTACTGTCGATTCCCAGATTTCATATTCATACCGCTCTCGTCATTCATGCGGAGCAACAGAAAGACAGTTTCAGATGAACCATCGCAGTCCGACCATTCTGGATGTTGCAAAGAAGGCTGATGTCGCCGTCGGCACTGTCTCCCGTTTCCTGAATGGCCGGAACATTCGAAAGTCCAATCGTGACCGGATCGAAGCTGCGATCTCCGAGCTTGGGTTCCGGGCAAACATTGTCGCCCGGGCAATGAAAACCGAACGGACGAAGTCAATCGGACTGCTGGTGCCGGTCTTTGATGAATTCAATTCGGCGATCCTGTCCGTTCTTGTCGATGAACTTCAAGCGAACGGTTATTCCCTGCTGACCTTTCACCATGGCCATCAGGCCAAGGCGATGATTGAGGCGCTGGAGGCCGCCGCGTCCCGTCGGATCGACGCCCTGCTCCTGTCGGCGACGGAAGGCATTCAGACCGAAGTCGAACGGCAGGTGGCCGGGGACCTGCCAATTACTCTGTTCAACAACGACCTGCCAGAGGTTGCCGCCGACAGGGTTCTGGTCAATGACCGGGCAGGAACCGCTCAGGCGGTGCGTCGGATGGTTGAGTTCGGGCATGAGCGGATCGGCTTTGTCAGTGGTGACCTGTTTGAATCAACCGCACGCAATCGCCTTGACGGTTACCTTGATACGATGCGTAAGCTGGGCCTTCCCATTGACGAAGAGCTGATCTGGAAACAGGACTGGAGCCGCAGCAACGGTCATGTCGCGACCCGCGCGTTTTGTGAAATGACCAACCCGCCAACGGCCATATTTTACAGCAGCTACATTCTGGCAACCGGCGGACTTGAATTCATGCGCGGTGCGTCGCTGGTGCCGGGCAAGGATATGCACGTCGTCTCCTTCGATGACCCCGACTACTTCTCCTTGCTGACGCCCGGCATTACCGCCGTGGCGCAGCCCGTCAAGGCAGTGGCTCAATCCCTTGCTGAATTGACGATCAGCAGGTTGGAAAACGACATAGACGCCCCGCGGACCGTGACACTGGATTGCGATTTCAAACTGCGCGGATCGCTTGGACTGAAGAAAGACTGAACCGGAAATGAAACTTGTCAGCTACAACATTCGATACGGTGTAGGTATCGACGATCAACTGGACCTACCTCGCATTGCACGCGAACTGGAAGGCGCCGACATCATCGGCCTGCAGGAGGTGGACCGCTTTTTCAAGCGGGGTGGCGAGGTGGATCAGGCAGCTGAAATTGCAACGCTGCTCGGAGATTATCACTGGGTTTACGGAGCGGGCCAGGACACTGACGGGAGCTATCGAGACGCCGATGGCCGGCTTGTCAATCGCCGCCGCCAGCATGGCGAGATGATCCTGTCGCGCTATCCGATCCTTTCCACCCGCACATACCCGTTGCCGAAAATGGGGTCGATCACCCGCCACGCCGTGCAGGCGGCGTTGCTGGAAGCGGTGATTGACGCGCCGGGTGGGGCGATCCGTGTCTACAACACCCATCTCTTCTACTGGTCCCCGGACTTTGCCGTCACACAGGCTCACTTCGTCCGTGATCGCATCCTGGCAGCGCCTGGAGAGGGCGGTGCCTGGTGCGGTGATCCGGAGTTGATCGATGCGCATTGGCAGAACGATGCTCCGGTGCCGCCGATGCCACGCGATGTGATCCTGATGGGGGACCTGAACAGCAACGTCGAAACTCCGGTCTACGAGACGTTTGTCGGGCCGAAGTCGATGGAGGGTGGCCGGGTGCAGACGATCGACGGGTTTGTCGATCCGTGGGTCTGGCTTGGCAATGAGGAAACGTCCGGCAGAACGTCGCATTTTTCCGATGACAGGATCGACCACATTCTGGTTGGCGCGTCACTCCGCCATCGCATCCGCAGCATGCATATCGATGAAAACGCCCGTGGCTCCGACCATCTGCCGGTCTGGGTCGAGCTTGGCGAATAGGACAGGGACGAACAATCATGGCACGCGTAGCGTTGAACAAAATCGTCAAGGCCTATGGCAAGGTCGAGGTCGTGCATGGCATCGACATTGACATTGCGGACAAGGAGTTCGTTGTTCTGGTCGGTCCTTCAGGCTGCGGAAAATCCACCACACTGCGCATGATCGCAGGCCTTGAGGAAATCAGTGGCGGTACCCTGTCCATTGGCGACAGGGTGGTGAATGACCTTCCGCCGCGAGATCGCAACATTGCGATGGTGTTTCAGGACTATGCGCTTTATCCGCATATGAGCGTCGCTGGCAATCTCGGGTTCAGCCTCAAGATATCCGGGACGCCGAAGGCTGAAATCGACCGGCGCGTTGCCGATGCTGCCGACATCCTGGGACTGACGGATTATCTTGGCCGCAAACCCGGTCAGCTTTCAGGCGGTCAACGCCAGCGCGTGGCAATGGGCCGTGCGATCGTTCGACATCCCGATGTCTATCTGTTCGATGAACCGCTTTCCAACCTGGATGCCAAGCTGCGGACGCAGATGCGCATCGAGATCAAGAAACTGCACCAGCGTGTCGGCAACACCATCGTCTATGTCACGCATGATCAGATCGAGGCTATGACCCTTGCGGACCGGATCGTCATCATGAAGGACGGGCACATCGAGCAGATAGGGACCCCGCGGGACGTTTTCGAAAATCCGGTGAACACCTTTGTCGCGACCTTTATCGGTTCACCGCCGATGAACCTGATCAATACCGAAGTCGAGAGCAGGGAGGGCGCACCGGTCCTGACACTTCCAGGCGGCGCGCAGATCTCGGTGCCGAAACGGCTCGTCGGCAAGTTGCCACAAAACAGGGATTTGAAGCTTGGGATTCGGCCCGACGCAATTTCTCCTGCAGGCCATGGATTGCCGGTCGAGGGGGAAAGCGCTTCCCTTTCCATGCCGGTCATGTTGTCGGAAGACCTGGGTGCGGAGGCCGCGCTGTTCGCCGATCTCGGCGGTGGGCAGGTGCAGTCCGTGATGTTCAATCCCCGCCCGGTGTCCTCCGGTGAAAAGCTGGAGTTTCATATCTCGCTCGAGAAATGCCATCTCTTCGACGGGCAGAGCGGTCTCAACCTGGCCGCATAACTGCGTCGAACTCCGGCACCTGACAGGTGATGGCCCGGCTTGCAGGTTGGCCATCATCTGTCCTGTGTCGCTCTCAAGAAGAACGTGTCATTCCTGCCGAGACGCGGTCCCTCAACCCTCTCCAGGCAGCCATTGTTGCCTCAATCCCTGCCAGTCCGGCGACCAGGATCAGCAACGCAAAAGATCCTGTTTCCACGATCATCCATCCGGCGATCAGAGGAAATCCGAATATTCCCACGAAGTAGCTCAAGGCAAAGAACTGCAAGGTTTGCGGTATCAAGGATTCGTCTGCGTCGTTGGCAGCCATGGCGGCAAGTATCGGATAGCTGACGCCGTAACCGATGCCGAAGAGGAATGCGACCAGCAGATAAAGCTGATCATCGTTGCCGGTACCAAGAAACAGGACAACGGACGCGAACATCACATACTGCAAGGCAGCGATTGTCAGGTAGGGACTGTTTCCTCCCCTGAAGCGTGCCAGCGCGAGGCGAAACAAGACCACCGTCAGCGTGTAGGCGAGAAAGTAGTCTGCATAATCAAGCCCGCGTTCATCGGCAAACACCGTCTGGAAATTGTTCATACCGGCGAAGACACTCGCCCCCAGACAGACCATCACGACGGGAAGTCGTGCAGGTGACCGCATGATTGCTGCCACCGCGCTCAACGACAGGCTGGAACGCGTTTCATTGCCTGCCGCTTGTGAATGCCGGTGAACGGGAGCGACCAGAGCGAAAAACATCAGCGCGGCAATCAGGCACAGGGCTCCTGTCAGGTAAAAGGCGTCATTCACCGTGAAAGAGGCGTTTTCCAGCACGGAGGCGAGAACCGGAGACAAGCCGAATCCGGCCATTACTGCGACCGAAAGCAGGGCGAAAAATCGCACGCGCTCTTCGCTGGGCACAAGGCGGGTCAATACGATCGGGGCAAGAGCATAGGTCAGGCCCCACCCGGCCCCGAGTGAGATGCTCGCCAGAACAAGCAGAGCGCCGACACTTTCGGCCAGTCCATATGAAGTGAGGGAGATCGCAATGAGCAGGCAGGCGATCCCCAACGTGCGCACCCGGCCAAGCCGGTCAGAGAGATGTCCTGCGTAATACACCGTCAGCAAGGTTGAAATCGCCGTGACGAACAGCATGAGGCCGACCACCTTTTCGTCGGCCGAAAGGCCTTCGAACAATCGCGGCAACATGAAGGTAAGCCCATAGGCTCCGGCCTGCAGGAAATTGGCAAGGTAGAACAAGAACAACGTGGTTGAACGCGACATGCATGAAGTCCTTTGACAGGGCTGGTTTCCGCCCTTGTGATCGGTCGACTACGCTTGTCACGATTTTGGTTGTTCATTAATGTCCAAAAATCGGAAAAATGACCATACCAAATTATGAAGCTCACATCCTGGCTGGCATTCTCAATCGATCGAACCTCAAAGACACCGATTTTTGAGCAGATCTGTAGGTTCATTCGCGAGCAGGCAATCTCGGGCGAGTTGCCTGAAGGCACCAGATTGCCGCCAACCAGAATGTTTGCGACCGAGCTCGGGGTCTCCCGGTCCACTGTGATTACCGCCTACGAGCAACTTGAGGCTGAGGGTTATCTGCAAGGTCTTCGAGGGTCTGGCTACACGGTTTGCGCTATGGGCCAGGTCGAGCTGCAAGAGCAAAGGGCGCGCAAACCTTCTGCAACCTCCGAAATGCAGGCCGACCTTGCGAGACCTTTTGAAATCAGTCAGGCGGATCTGCGGCTGTTTCCGCATCGGCAATGGGCGACGACCGTGAAGCGGGTCTGTAGAACCGGCCCACAATCCATGTTGACTGGCGGCGCGCTGTTCGGGAGCTTGGAGCTGCGAGAAGCGATTGCGGATCATGTTTCAGAATGGAGAGGCGTAGATGCCTCGGCGCATCAGGTCATCGTAACCGCAGGATCGACGGACGCGCTCGAAACCTGTGTTCGCACAATGTGCGAAACCGGAGATACCATCGGGTTGGAAGAACCGGGATATCTTCCGGTTCGCCGATTTGCCCAAGACTATGGGTTGAAACCGTGTTTTCTGGCCATAGACGGGAGCGGCGCGGAGCTCCCGGCCTCACGTAACAAGCCTCGGTTGGTCGTTTTGACACCTTCGCAGCAATTTCCTTTAGGCGGTGCCATGGCGCCCAGCCGACGACTGGAATTCATCAACTGGGCAAAGGAAAACAACGCGTGGCTCGTCGAAGATGACTATGACAGCGAGTTTCGGTATTCGGGGCGTCCGATCCCGGCAATGGCGGGGTTCGATCGCCTGAAGCGGACAATCTACATCGGTAGTTTCTCAAAGATCTTTTCCAGTTCGCTGCGGCTCGGTTACATGATTGTACCGGAAAGCCTGGTGGAGCAATTTCACTCAGCCATGAAGCAGACCGGCGTAAAAGCCAGCTACATGCCGCAACCCGCGTTGGCGGAGTTCATGAAATCCGGTGAGTTTCATCGGCATTTGCGCCGTGTCCGACGCATTTACGGGGAGCGGCGGAAATTTCTGCTGAACCGGCTCGAGCGGGATTTTTCGGAAATTGGATGGTTCAAGGACCATCAGGCGGGCATGCAGGTTGTATTGCATTTGAGCAGCCGGTTTGAAGACTTTCGTATTTCCCGGGGTGCGGCTGAAAAAGGCATGTCGGTGCAACCTCTGTCACATTATTCGATCGGGGAGGTGCGTCACAACGGGCTGATTTTGGGATTTTGCAGGAGCACTGAAGAAGAATTGGGACGGGCGCTGGACTTGCTTCTTTCATGTGTTTCGGAGGCCTAGAGCGACAAAGCAATCCCAGCGGAAAGATTGCCTGGAAACAACGTAGTCCGGGTCGATGCCTGTGAGTTTCTAGCTTCTGGGCAGAGCTCCATAGAGGAATATTCTGACGATTTCCTGCACATGCGTCTTTCGCAGTTCCGGGGTCATGCCGCTGTCACCGGTCATGAGTGCACGTGTCTGATAATCCCCCTTCAGCATTTCGATGAACATTCTCGCCGCCGTCCCGGTGTCCTGCAGTTCAAGGTCGCCGCGTCGGACGCGTTCATCGAGATAGGTCTTGAATCTTTCATAAAGAACTGCCGGTCCGGCCTGGTATGCCGCCTTGCCCAGGTCCTGCCGTTCCGTAGCGACAGCGATGAACTGGCGCATTGTGGTGACCACGATCGGGCTCAGCATATTGGTGAGAAAGGTCTCTCCCATCCGTTCCAGTTCGGATTGAACGTCGTCGGTGAATTCAGTTTCCTTCGGCACCTGACTTCCCGTGACGATCGTCGAAATCAGGTCGTGCATGACCGCGTCGAACAGACCCTGTTTGTCCTTGAAGAAATCGTAGATGTCACGCCTGGAGCCGCCGGTCTGGGAAAGGATCGCTTCCAGAGACGTTTTTGAGTAGCCGCGCTCGGAGAAGAGTTTCTTTGCGACATCAATGATTTGCTGGCGTCTTTCTTCTGGTACGCGCCGTTGGGATGCTGCCATCACAGACCACCGTCTCCAAATGGATGTTGACTTGGTACTATTCAGTACCATATAGGGAGTCAAGTTGGTACTGATTAGTACCATTGGTGAACAGGCAAGACTCCCATGAAGCATATCGTTCCAGTTTTCTCGATTTTGGCTGCCGTTCTGATATCGGGTTGCAACCCGTCATCCGACGCTTCGACCAGATCGAACGAAGCTCCGGTTCGTGCCGTCAAAACGGTGACAGCGGAAGCTGCATCCGCCTACAGGCTGCGCGCCTATCCTGCAGTGCTCGAGCCACGTCAGATCACGCCGCTGGCATTCGAGGTCGGAGGTCGCGTCGGGCTCGTGGATCTGCAGATCGGGCAGGTGGTATCCGAAGGTGACAGGCTGATGGCCATAGAGCCGAAGGATTATGAGCTTCAACTTCAGCAAGCGGTGGCGGCCCTGCAGGAAGCCAGAAGTACACTGGAAAACGCCCAAAGAGATGTGAAGCGCCGCCGCCGCCTCTTTGAGAGAGGTGTGGTTTCGCAAGCCAGCCTGGACGAAGCGGAAACAGATCTGACGCTCGCCGTTGCCCGGGTGGAACAGGCCGTCAAATCGAAGGAGCTGATTGAAGAAAGTCTGGGAGATACGAAACTCACGGCGCCCTTCGACGGTTTTATCAACTCCATCGACATCGAAAGCTTCCAATCCGTTCAACCGGGCACGACCGCCTTGACGCTCTATCGTGATGATGGTCTTCAGGCTGAAATTCTGGTGAATCTCGACGTCGTGCAGAACCTGTCGGTCGATCAGCCGGTAAGTGTCGCAGTGTCCGGTCGCCCCGATCTTCAGCTTTCCGGAAAAATTTCGGAGATCGCCCACCGGGCACCGTCCGTTTCCGCGTTTCCGGTAATCGTCACGATTGGAGAAGCCGAGCCGTTTCTGCGATCCGGAGTTTCGGTCGAGATCGAGGTTGAGGTTCCGGTCACCGACGCAAGTGGTGCAATCGCATTACCGCTTTCCGCACTTGTGACTCATCTGGAAGCGGAGCTGGGTGTCCCGTCCACCGGGAAACAGCACCGAACGGGCAAGGTCTTCGTATTCGATCCTGTTACTGAAACACTGTCGTTGAAGTCGGTTGTTATCAGCGGCATGAATGATTTCGAGATGGTCGTTGTCGATGGCATCAGACCAGGTGACCAGATCGTCACTGCGGGTGTGCCGTTTCTCCAACCCGGACAACGGGTCAGACAATGGATGTCCGCCGATTACGGGGGGCAATCATGACTGGCTTGACCGAATTCGGCATCCGGAACACGCGCGTTACGATCTTCGTCCTGTTGCTGATCCTGATTGCGGGGGGGGCGACATATGTCGGTTTTCCGAAACGGGAAGATCCTGAGGTTACGGTTCGAACCGCAATCGTCTCGGCGATCAATCCGGGTCTTTCCCTCTTTCAGCTGGAAGAGCTGGTTGCCAGACCACTTGAAGAAACCGCTCGTGCGATCACCGGGGTTGATGAGGTCCGCACTCAATTGATCAGCGGTGCCGCGATCTTGGAGATCGATATCGAAACCGCGGTTCCGGAAGATGAAGTCGAAAACGTTTTCGACGACATCCGTGACGACATGAAGGATCTTACTGGCGAGATGCCTGACGGAACGCTCGGGCCGATCGTGAACACCGACTTTGGCGATGTGGCAATTGCAACCATCGCAGTGACGGGTGATGGCTTCTCTTTACGAGAATTGGAGCGCGCAACGGAAACGTTGAGAGACCGGCTTTACGCCGTCGAAGCGATCTCGGCGGTCACTCTTTATGGCACGCAGGACGAGGTAATCTGGCTTGACGTCGACCGGAGCCGTCTTGCTTCAATGGGCATTGCGCTCCAACCGATCATCAATGCTCTGCGGAGCCAGAATGTCCGGTTGCCATCCGGATCGTTTCAATCGGATGGCACGCGGATTTCCCTTGAGACAACAGGGGACTATTCCCGCATAGAGGACATAGAAAACACACTAGTGGAGGTGCCCGGAGCCGGACTGCTGCGGCTTGGCGATCTCGTGAAGGTTCGTCGCGGTTATGCCGACCCCGTCGAACGACCGGTTTATTTCGACGGCAAACCGGCGGTCCTTGCAGCGGTTGAAATGCACACGGGTGAAGACATCATCGCCATCGGTGAACAGCTCAACGAACTGGTTGTCCGGTTCAATGCCGAGCAACCCTGGGGCATTGAAGCAGAATTTTCCACCTTTCAGCCGGAAGTGGTCGATGAATCGGTCAGCAACGCCATGTCGAACATGCTGCAGACATTCCTTGTGGTCCTGCTGGTCATGTTCGCATTTCTGGGACTGCGGCAGGCTCTGGTCATTTCTTCCATCGTTCCGATTGCCGTCGCCTTTTCATTTGCGTTGATGCCGGTTCTCGGCGTTGAGCTGCAGCAGGTATCCGTTGCCGCGATTATCATTTCGCTAGGCATGCTCGTCGACAACGGCGTTGTCATCATCGAGGACATGGACAGGCGTATCCGCCAGGGTGCCGAGCGCCACGAGGCGGCCATCGCCGCCGGATCCCAGTATACCGGCCCGCTTCTCATTGCATCGGTTACCACCGTTGCCGCCTTTCTACCTCTGTTCATGGTCGACGGCACAGAAGGGCAGTACGGCTATTCGCTGGGTGCCGTCGTGGCTTTGATGCTGACCGGGTCGTTCATTGCAGCTGTATACCTTTTGCCGACTCTTGCCGTCTGGTTCCTACCCAAGTCCAGGATGGAGACAAAACGCGGAATCTTCGATCGTGTGGCGGACGGGTACGCAAAACTCATATCCTGGGGCATGAAGGCCCCATGGCTCGTGCTGTTACTGGTTCTTCTTGTCGGGGCGGGAGCAATGAGTCAGATGCCAAAAGTCCGGCAGCAACTGTTTCCGTTGAGCGAACGTGCACAGTTCCTCATTTACCTGGACCTTCCCAAAGGCAGTGACATTTCTTCCACGCGGTTTGAAGCGCTGCGACTGAGCGAATGGTTGAGCGACGAAAACAACAATCCCGAAGTTCTGAATGTCACCACGTTTGTTGGTTTCGGAGGTCCTCGGTTCGTGTTGACGCTTGATCCAGCGGATATTGATCCGGCGTCCGCCTTTCTGGTGGTCAATACCACCGATTACCGGTCATCCGCCGATGTGGTCGCCCGGGCCGAACAGGAACTGGCCTCCTCCTTTCCCAATGCTCGCGCAAGACTGAAAAGACTGGCCATGGCCGGGCGGGAGCCGGGTATCGAAATCGAGGTCTCCGGTCCTGACGCGGACAGGTTGCTTGCCGCAGCCTACCGGATCGAGCGCGAGATGAAAGCTGCGCCTGGACTGGTCGAGAACCAGGGAGACTGGGGTAATCGCGAGGTGCGCGGTGAAGTGAAAGTCGCGCAGGACCGCGCACGGGAATACAACCTCACCTCAAAAGACATTTCAGACGCGCTGGAAGGCTTTTTCGATGGCCGGCAGGTGTCAGTCTTGCGGGAAGACGATCGGCGGATCCCGATCATCATTCGGGGGCAGGCGGATGCGAGGGACAGTTTCGAGGATCTCTCGAACGTCGTGCTCGCCACGCCAAATGGCATGGTGTCGCTCGATCATGTCGCAAGCCTGCAGCCGGAGCTGGAGTTCTATTCGATCCGCCGGGTTGATCAACGCAGAACCGTGACTGTGAAGGTCCTGTCGACGGAGTTGACGGCCTACGACCTTGTGGACTTCATTCAACCGACGCTGGATGCTTTGCTGGAAGAACTGGGCCCGGCCTACAGGATCGAGATCGGTGGTGAAGTCGAGCAGGCAGGCGATGTCCGGGAAAAACTCGGCGGCGGATTTCCGGCAGCTCTCACGGTCATGCTGTTTGCCTTGATCATCCAGTTCAATTCGTTTCGGCGGGTGGGAATTACTTTCCTGTGCATTCCGCTTGTGGTGTTTGGCGTGCCGCTGGCGTTGACCTTGTTCAATCAACCCATGAGCTTCTTCGGAACACTCGGCATGATCGCGCTTTCCGGGATCATCATCAACAACGCGATCGTGATGATCGATCAGATTGACATCGAACGGCAAAGCCACCCGCTCAACGAGGCAATCGTGGAAGCGTGCCGGAAGCGGATAAGACCCATTTTGCTGACGTCGATGACGACGGTGATTGGTCTCTTTCCGATGGCCTATGCCGGAGGTGCATTGTGGGAACCCATGGCAACGCTCATGGCAGGCGGCCTCGGGTTGGCGTCCGTCCTGACCCTGTTCTACGTGCCGGCCCTTTACAGGATCGCGTTCTCGTTTTCCCGGTTCCGCAAAGAAGAAAAGCAAAAAGAAGGTCTTCCTGCATGAACAATCTCTTTGAAGGCAAAACTGGTCTCGTTCTTGGTGTCGCCAACAAGCATTCACTTTGCTGGGGTATCGCCAGCGCTCTTTCCGGATCTGGCGCCGGGCTTTTGTTGAGCTATGCCCACGACACTGTCGGCAAGCGCGTTCGCGGGCTTGCAGAGGAGTTGCAGGCTACTTGTCTGGAATGTGATGTGTCTTCAGATGACAGCCTGGATCGGTTCTTTGTTCAGGTTTCCGAAACTCTCAATGGTCGGCCGCTGGACTTTGTGGTTCACGGCGTTTCCTTTTCCGACAAACGCGAACTCGACGGCCCTTATCTCGATACATCGAGGTCCAACTTTCAGGTGGCACTTGATGTGTCTGCCTACAGTCTGACCGCCTTGTGCCAGCGGGCAGTTCCCTTGATGACCAATGGTGGATCGATTTTGACGCTAACTTATCTCGGCGCCGAAAAGGTGGTCCCGAATTACAACGTCATGGGTGTGGCCAAGGCCGCGCTGGAGGCCTCAGTCAGATATCTGGCCCATGATCTCGGTCCGTCGGGCATAACCGTCAATGCGATCTCGGCGGGGCCCATCAAGACACTCGCGGCATCGGGCATTTCCGGACTGCGTTCGCTAATCAAATGGAATGCGATGAATGCACCATTGCGGCGAAACACCACGATTGAAGAAGTTGGCGATGCAGCCTTGTTCTGCCTTAGCCACCTTGGGCGTGGCATGACCGGGGAAGTGCTGCATATCGACAGCGGCTTTCACACCACCGGCATCGTCGCGCGGGCAAACAGGGCAGTCATCGACCAGACGATGGCATGAGCATCGGTAGTGGTCTGCCAGTCAACCTGGAGCGACTGGGTGCGTTATCGCTGTCTTGAAAAATCCCTGAGGTAGACCATCAGCGCCTGAGATTTCTCGATGGCCTTGTCACTCTGGCCCTGAATGAGGGCAGCGAGCAGATCCGAGTAGATTTCCCTGCAGAAGGCCTGATCGGTGTCTTCGGCAAAGTGGAACCAGAAGCGCCGGGACAGGCCTTGGGTGGATTTCAGGGTGAAGTGCAGGAACTCGTTTTTCGAAGCATCGGCCGTCGCCAGATGAACCTCCCTAAGGAGCTCCATGAAACCGCGCCGGTCATCATCGGGCAGTGGTTTCAACTGGGCCAGGATCTGTTCGAAACGGGTCCGGTCCGAAGGGGTCTGATATTCGCAGGCCTTCTGGATGCAAAGGCGTTCGATCGGTTCGCGCAGCTCCAGAAGTTTCAGCATGGTCAGAGGGTTGATCTCGGGAATGACCACTCCGGCGCGAGTCAGTCTGACAAGGTTTTCACTCGACAGTTTCACCAGCGCTTCGCGAACCGGGGTGCGGCCCATGTCCAGGATTTCCGCAAGATCCGCTTCTGAATAGACAGCTCCGGGGGCCAGTTCGCAATTGACGATTGCCAGTTCGATGATGTCGTGAGCCTGTTCGGCCTTGGTTTTTTTCGTCACCGAAGTGAGGTTCATATGTCCTGCCTTACGCGCTGGAATACTTGCGGGTCGATAGAGACCCCAAGGCCAGCGCCGGTCGGGACTTCCATCATGCCGTCTTTATCCAACGGGGTGAGGCCGGTGGCAAGCCTTTGACGAAGCAAGGACGAACTGGTGGAATATTCCACAAGACTGGCCTGGCGACAGGTGGCCAGGAACTGCAGGTTTGCCGCTATGGTGATGTTGGTGTTGTAGCCATGCGGAACGATCCGCGCGTAGCTGCTCTCAAGCTTGGTTGCAAGACGACGAGTCTCTGTCAGACCACCGAACATTGTGATGTCCGGTTGGGCAATGTCGAACGCGTTGGCCGCCATATAGGGCTCGAATTCCCGGCAGGTTGTCAGTCCCAGATCGCCGATACCGATGGGAATGCGGCTCAAGCCTCTGAGTGTTACGTGACTGTTCAGGTCATTCAGCGGAAAAGGCGCTTCAATCCACTTGAAATCCAGCTCTTCAAGCAGAGGCAAGACGGGGCGCAGTTGGTCGAGCGTCGTCCATTCAAGTGCCACATCCAGCATCAATGAAGTATCCGGTCCGACGAAGTCACGCAAAAAACGCAGGTTTCGTTCCATCAGGTCCCGATTGTTCCACCAGGAGTGGACGCAGATTTTCAGATGTCTGAAGCCTTGCGACAGAAAACTCTTTGCCTGTCTCTCAATGCCTTCAAGCGTTTCGGAGAGAGGATAGATCGTTGCATAGGCAGGCAAGCGATCATGGTGTTTTTCGCCCAGGCAAGCCCAGACCGGAGCCCCCAAGCCCTTGGCAAACAGATCCCACAGCGCAATGTCGAGTGCGGATATGGCATGGATCACCGTGCCGTGCCGTCCGTGCCACTGGGTTGCGTCGTACATGTCGTCCCACAGGCGCGACGGATCATCCAGTGTCTGGCCGATGAGAACTCCGGCAAGGCCTCGTGACAGGTGGTTGTAGTCCGGCATTTCGATTGCCGCCTTCACCAGCGCCGGCGGCGCGTCGCTTTCGCCGATGCCAATCAGGCCGGTGTCGCTTTCCACCTCGACCAGAACATTCTGGTAAGATCCCTCAAAGCGGTGATCACCTGCTTTCGGGTCGCGCAGGATATGCGCTCGAACTGCTGTGATTTTCACGGCTCAAGCCTTGAAAACACGGCTGTCGTAAATGAAGGGGGCGAGGGCTTCCCAGTCCATTTCGATGCCCAGGCCGGGCAGACCTGACGGGCGGACGTAACCTTCCGCATCCGGGCGGATTACCCGCCTTGCCCCGAACTCGTACTTTTCGTAGGGCGCGGCCTGCTCGAAGTAATCGCAATTGTCGTGGGCCAGCATCAGGTGCAGGTTTGCGGCCTGTGTCAGCGTGTAGCCCCAGCTTTGCACTTCGCATTTCATTCCATGGGCCCGGGTCATGGCCATGCCGGCGTTGGCTCCGGTAAAGCCGCCCATTCCCGTCACGTCAAAGCGAGAACGGTCCCATGCTCCCATGGAAAGGGCCAGGTCGATCAGGTGCAGGTTGGGTAGGGAGTTTCCGCCGCAGATCACGTCGACATCGAGCGAGTCGGCCAGCCGCTTGTAGCCGCGAAGATCGCTGTCGGGGATCGGGGCTTCGAAAAACTCCCAGCCGGCCGTATCGAGCAGGCGTCCCATCCGCAAAGCCTGTTCGACTGTGTAATTGGCATCCGCATCCAGGCTCCAGCCAATTGGAATGCCGTCAAATTCCGTTTGCAGCCGGGTGACGAGGCGATAGTCGTCCTCAAACCTGCAATAGGGATGCACTTTGATGGCGGTGAACCCTTGCGCCAGCATCTCCTTGCAATAGGCGACATAGTCATCGTCGTCCGGCAGCAGTGGACTGGAAGCATAGGCGCGGATCTTGTCCCGTGCGGCTCCAAGCAGCTGATAGACCGGCAATCCGAGAAGCTTGCCCTTGGCATCGTGAAGCGCGATGTCGAAAAGCGACGTTGCCAGGTGACCAAGCGGGACGTAACGAGCCCGCATGTCCGCATAGATCTGCGGAATGTCCATCACGTCTTTTCCGAGGACAAAGGGTGCCATCAGACTGGCCGCATGAAACCCGGTGCGGTCGAATTCGTGCTCGGTGTAGGCTGTCAGTCCCGCGATGCCTTCGGTCCCATCGGAAAGGGTCAGCCGGGCGATCAGCAGGGCTTCGTACATTTCACCCAGCATGGCCGACCAGGTAACACGTTCGACGTCCGGTCCGACGGCCAAAAGCTCGATCTGTTCCACGCGATTTGCCATGATCATACTCCCAATCCTGGCCAGAGCATTTTACAGGAACACGCGGTCAACCGGCTCCGAGTTCCTGAAAAGTGCTCTGCTTACGCGAAGGGGGCGGTGATGCGCTGTCGCACCTCCGCCCCCTTCAAGACTTATTGCGACTGGTCTTCCCTGATGAACTTCACTGTGGTGATCATCATGAAGATCAGGATGAGCATGACCGGCAGGCCTACGAGAACCGAAGCGGTCTGCATGGTTTTCAATCCGCCCAGGAAGAGCAGGGTCAGTGGCAGGATCGCGATTGCGCCGCACCAGAACAGGCGGTTGCCTCGGTTGGGCTCCTGGCCTTCGTCCAGTTCCCTGGTCGATGCACAGGCCATGACATAGGCTGCGGAGTCGAAGGTGGTGGCCAGCAGGACAATGCCGGAGATAGCAACGGCGACCAGCACCAGTTTGGCCATCGGCAGTGTCTTGAACATTTCGATGATGGCAGGTGCCACACCGTCATTGTTGACCAGGTCCACCATCGGCAAGGTGCCCTGCATTTCCAGGCTGATGCCGTAGCCACCCAGAACCAGGTAGAAAAGGGTGCAGCCTGCGCTGCCAAAGACCAGCATCCCCACCACGATTTCACGGATGGTCCGGCCCATGGAAATGCGGGTGACGAACATGCCCATGAACGGTGCATAGGCAACCCACCAGGCCCAGTAGAACACTGTCCAGGCTTGCGGGAAGCCGGACTTGTTGATGCTGTCGGTCCAAGTGGACATCTTGATGTAGTTGTCGACGGTGTAGCCGATGGCATCGAGGCCGAGACCCAGAATGAAGCCGGACGGGCCGACGACGAAGATATAGACCACGATCGCCAATGAGATCAGCGTGCCGGCATAGGACAGGCGCTTGATGCCCTGATCCAGTCCGAGACCGGACGACGCGGTGAACACCGCAGTGCAACTCAGGATGATGAAGACGTCGAGATATGTTGATGGCTCAATTCCCAGCACGGAGGCTACCGCGCCACCGATCATCGGCGTGCCGAGACCGAGGGACGTTGCCGCCGCTCCCAGAATGCCGAAGATGAATAGGTAGTTGATGATCGAACCGACCGGGCCGTCAACAAGATCGCCGAGAGCGCCACGGCAGCTTTCAGACACGTTGTAGATGTGCTTCTTGCGGACGTAGTAGATGTAGCTCATGGCAATGGCGGGTACGCAGTAGAGCGCCCAGGCTGTTGGTCCCCAGTGGAAGATACCGTAGCCCTGGGCCACGGTGAACATCTCGGGTGTTTTGGGTTCGATCCCGAACGGTGTCCAAGCATAGTGGTACGCCCATTCGGTACCGCCCCAAAGAACGAGGCCGGAGGCAATGCCGGCCAGAAACACCATGGCGCCCCATGCGGACCATGTGAATTCCGGAGCCTGATCGGCAGCTCCCATCCTGATCTTCCCGGCGTCGGAAGCGGCCAGAACGATCAGGAAAATCAGTGCGGTGAAACCGATGCCCAGAAAGGCAAAATCGAAAGTGTTGGTCATCCACTCGAAGATCCCGCTGATGCTGGTCTTCGATCCGTCCGGGAAGACGATCAGCATCATCGCGATGGCCGCAATGATGGTGATGGAAATTCCCAGCGTGCGGGTGTCGGTCACGACCCCGCGCGTTTCAGCTTGAACTGACATGCTCCTCCCTTTCCCTGTTCAGTTGCGCATCAGCTGCGCGATCTCGTCTCCCGAGATCTCTTGGAACGTGTTGCTTTCCTTGATGGACAAGTCGGCTGCGATGGCCGCTGCCCGGCCATATTCAAAGCACTGCGCTGTCACCCGGGCCGAGGCCAGGGCTTCATGTTCGGCTGCCAGGCATCTGCCGGCGACGATGACGTTCGAGCCCTCCCTGGGCACAAGCGTGCCGAACGGAACGTCGTAGTAATCGTCGATCAGCCATTCGGTTTTCGGCTTTGCTCCATAGTGAAGCTCGATCGGCCAGCTGGACCGTGCGATGCTGTCGGACGCCTTGGTCTTGCCGGTGACATCTTCATTCATGAGGCGCTTGAGGCCATCGATGGAGCGGGTCTGGCGCACACCGACTTCAGCGCCGTAGTCGATGAAATAGGCGTCCTCACAGCCTGGAATTTCCTCCCGGAGAAATTCGAAGAAGGCCTTTGCCTGATAAATCGAGAACTGCTCGGCTTCGGAGTGGTCGATCGGATTGGTGACATCCAGGGCGCGGCCATCAAAACCGGTGATCTTGGTGCCATTGACCAGAATCTCGCCCGGATTGACGGTTGGGAACAGCCAGACTTTCTTGCGCACCAGTTCGTCACGTGCTTCCAGCTTTTCGACCACCTTGGGCGGGCAGATCGTGTCCGCGCCCCAGTAGGCGTTGTAGGCGTCCAGATCCACATTGCCGATCTTGAACATCATCGACGGATTCTGGATCACGCCGTTGTTGCCCTTGGTGGTGTGGAAACCGGACTTGAAGACAATGTCACCGTCACCTGAAGCGTCGATGAAACGCCTGGCGGAAACCCTGGTGAAACCGGACTTGGTGTTGAGGACCAGACTGGTGATCGTGTCACCGTCCTTCTCCACGTCCATCATCTGGGTGTGGTAGAGCACGTCGACACCGGCCTGCCTCAGGAAGTCGGTAGCCACTTTCTTGTAGCTGGCGCAGTCGTGGGTCGCGACCCAGGTCTTGCCGTAGATCTGCGGCTCAGTCAGTCCGCCGTCATCAAGAAGCGCCGAGCGGAAACGTTCGGTGAAACCATTGATGATCTGTTCCGGCTTCGCGTTTCTGGCATGCGGATCTTCAACGGTCATGTAGAGGCCGCAGATCGTGCCGGACATGCCTGACACCGCAGCGCCCCCGCAATAGGCAAGCCTTTCGATCAGCAGCACCTTGCTGCCGGCCTCGGCTGCGCAGGTTGCTGCGGCAATACCGGCAGGCCCCCCTCCCAGCACAACAATGTCGAAGGTTCCCAGCACGGGAAGGTCCGCGTAGCAATCGGGCGTCAGATTGATCTGAAACATGGTTCCTCCTAGCTTGGGGAATGGTAAATACACTATTGGTCGACGATTTGTCGACCATTAATGTATTGAATCGAGTGAACACGCGGAATTCTGCGGTTGCGATCGCTGTAACCGCTTAAAATCGTGAGTTTTTTGCTGAGAAAGTTTTTTGACCGGTGTACCCAACCGAAGCGGATTTCTACCACTTCAGGTGGTTGGGCATGTGGGTGGATGCACTGTTGATTGCGATCGCTGAAGGCAATGGTGTCGCGTTCGTTAATGTCGCAAGACGCGGAGGTTCTTTTTATCTTTCTGTCGTCATTGCCGAATATGAATCACTGTTGTCCGGCTTTGATGAACCCGCTCTCTCAAACTTCCAGATGTCAGTCGGATAGTTGCTGCGATAAGTCTATGAAGCTCGGCACAAGATTTCAGCATTTGTCATCCCGGCAGCAGCGTAGTGGATGGCTGGGATCCAGTAACCCTGGTATCAATTTGTACCGCAAACCCTTGCGTTTGCCGGATCCCTGCATTCGCAGGGATGACAACAGTTAAGTCTTTCAAAAACCGTTTTGTTCAATTGGAGTTCAAGCAGGCATCATCGGGTCAGGGTGTTGCAATCCATGCGGTGCCGCCTCATTTGGACGGGCGAACAAGATCTGAAAGGTTAGGCCATCGACCCCGGTTCAGGCCCGGGGCAGGGTGCCGCGTCAGAAACGGCAATGACGGACAAATCGGAGGTCATTGACTTCCGCTCGCTTGCGCCCCTCTTCGGATGTCACCTGACCACGTGAACCGCGCATTTTGCATGGCGGACGACGCGGGCCGCTGTGGAGCCGAGAAACAGGTCCTGCATGCCCGGGCGATGACTTGCAATGACGATGCAGTCGTTCTTCTGGGTCTCGGAAACATCGAGAATGGTGCGCGCCGAATGGCCTTCCATGACAACGACACTCGCATCGCTCAGGCCTTCAACCAAAGGGCTGAGTTTTTCGATAACGGTTTTGCGGGCCGTCTCGAAGTGATCCTCAGGCAGGAGATCACTTGCGTATTGGGGCAAGTGTTCCAACACATGCAGGACTGTTATCGCGCCATTTTCCGCACGCAGAGCGTCGGCCACCTCGAGAGCCTGACGGGCGTCGCGCCCGGTCTCGAAAGAAACGGGTACCAGAATGTTGTTGTACATGAGATCTATCCGAAAAGGACCGGCAGTCCGGAGCGTCCTTCCTGCCGGTGCGAAGTGACGGCCAAGTGTTATGGCTGGGTGAACATCGTCTGGTATTTGTCCCGAAGGATATTCTTTTGGACCTTGCCCATGGTGTTGCGCGGCAGCTCATCAAGAAGAATGAGTTTTCGTGGATGCTTGAAACGGGCAAGCGAGGTCTTGACCGAGTCCTGAATCTCTTCAAGGTCCGGCTTGCCTCCTTTTTCGGGAACGAGGACACCGAGCACGGTCTCGCCAAAGTCGGGGTGAGGCACACCGATGACGGCGCTTTCCAGAACCCCCGGTTGGTCATCGAGTACCAACTCGATTTCCTTGGGGTAGATGTTGTAGCCGCCGGAGATGATCAGGTCCTTGTTGCGGCCGACGATGTGCACATAACCGTCCTCATCTATTCGGCCAAGGTCGCCGGTGATGAAAAAGCCGTCGGCCCGCAGTTCGGCAGCGGTCTTTTCCGGCATCTGCCAGTACCCCTTGAACACATTCGGTCCTCGCACTTCGATCTGGCCGACATCACCTGCAGGCAGGCTCGCACCGGTTTCAGGGTCGGTGATCTTGAGTTCGACGCCAGGTAGGGGGAAGCCGACGGTTCCGGCGCGTCGCTCGCCATCATACGGGTTCGACGTGTTCATGTTGGTTTCGGTCATGCCGTAACGCTCGAGAATGCGATGGCCGGTGCGGTCCTCGAATTGAACGTGGGTTTCAGCCAGCAAGGGAGCGGATCCGGAGACGAAGAGGCGCATGTGCGCGGCCAGGTCCCGGGTGAAACGATCATCGTCCAGCAGTCTTGTATAAAAGGTGGGAACACCCATCATGGTGGTTGCCTGGGGCAACCGGGCAATGACCTCTTCAATGTCAAACTTTGGCAGGAAGATCATGCAGCCACCCGCGGCCAGAGTGACGTTGGAGGCAACGAACAAACCGTGCGTGTGGAAGATGGGCAAGGCATGCATCAGCACGTCGTCTGAAGTAAAGCGCCATTCCTTTACCAACGTCTGTGCGTTGGAGAGCAGATTGCTCTGGGTCAGCATCGCACCCTTGGAGCGGCCTGTGGTGCCGGACGTGTAAAGGAACGCGGCCAGATCGTCCGCGCTCCGCTCAACAGTGGTGTATGTTGCGGGCATCTGTTTTGCCTGATCCGTCAGGCTGCCGCTTCCATCCGCATTGAGGGTTTCTATCCGGGCACCGAGTTCTTGGGCAATCGGTGCTAGAGCCGGCTCGCTACCTGCATCGCAGACAATCAGCGATGCGCCGCTGTTTTCGATGAAGTAGGACAGCTCGTCCACGGTATAGGCCGTGTTCAGTGGCAGGAAGACGAGACCTGCCTGGACACAGGCTGCGTAAAGCGCCAGGGCCTGGGGTGATTTCTGAACCTGGGCGGCGACACGGTCGCCCGGTTTCAAACCAGTGCGCGTCATCGCATGAGCGATTTGAGCAGCAATGGCCAGAAAGTCTTCATGCGTGAGCGTGCTGCCGTCAGGAAGATGCAAGAACGGCGTCGATTTGCCGGCATGTATGCCGAACAGGCTGTCGTAGAGCGGGTTAGCCATTGGGGCTACCTTTCCTGGTCTGCGAGAAGGCTGAGGATCTGGCAAGCGAACGCACCTGATCCGAGGCCACCACTTCCTGTGTGGTAGCAAAGTTTTCGTGATTCTGGGCGACACGTGGCAAGTCGTAGAGATAGTTGACCATCGTGCCACTCGACTGGGCGCGGCCTTTGTCGGAAATGTCGGCGTCGGCATGCACGGCATGTACTATTGCACCGTTGCCGAGATGAAATCGGGCGACGGGGTCGACCGGCAAGCCCTTCGATGTCTTGGCGTTCAACAGATAGTAGGCGGCATCTGCCTTCATATCGTTGGCGGCGCTGCTGTCCCATTCGTGACCTTCCTTCTTCAGCCAGCGTGTGAAGCCTGGAATGGGAGACAGGGTCACGAAGGTTTTCAGGCCCGACAGCTCGCCGGAAAGATCAGCCGCCACCTGCTTGATCAGGGAATTGCCGAACGAGATGCTGGCAAGACCGGTCTGGCAATTGGAGATGGAATAAAACACAGCCGTGTCGGCGTCTTCGGCCGGCATGGCCGCGCGGTCTTCTGCAAGCAATGCCTGCACGGAGTCCGGAATGCCCTTGGTCAGGGCGACTTCCACAAAGATCAACGGTTCATCCGGCATCGACGGATGGAAAAAGGCGAAGCACCTGCGATCGGCCGGCTCCAGGCGCCTGCGAAGATCATCCCAGCTGTCGATGGCATGCACCGCCTCATAGGCGATGATCTTTTCCAGGATATGAGCAGGGCTCTCCCAGTTGATCGGGCGCAGGACCAGAAAACCGCGATTGAACCAGGAAGAAAACAGGTGCCGGAGATCGAGATCCAACGCTTCCAGTTCGGGCTCCTGGTCGCGAAGCCGCAGAAGATCCGCGCGCATTTGCACCAGTGTGCCTGTTGCACCCGGAACGCGGTTCAGCCGCCGGAAAAGCTCCTGCCGGCGAGGCTCGGCAGCGGACATGAAATTCCGGTAGCTGGTTTTTGAAGGGGCCTTTTCATAGTCATCCAGAGCTTCGCGCACCCTTGCCGGGTCGATGCTCAGTGCGGTGGCGATTTTCTGGAAGAACGCAATCTTGTCCTGGTCTTCCAGCTCATCGAAACCGGACAGAATGTCCTGCGCAATCGCAAGGCCGGAAGTCTCTCCCGCCGAGCCGACCAGATCGGTGGCCAGCTCGTCGAGCGGTCGGTTTGCCTGTTTCCGGCGAAGAGGCTGGCGGTAGCGTCGCTCGAAAACCGTCGATAGAAGGTCAGCCAGGAGTGTCATACCGCTTTCCCCATGATGACGTCAGGCAGCCAGGTCGCCAGTTCAGGGAACAGGCACAGCAGAACGATTGCCAGAACCATGCAGCCGACAAAGGGCAGCGAACCGGTCAGGATGGTCTTCAGGGAAATGTCCGGTGCGATGCCGTTGATGACATAAAGGTTCAGGCCGACCGGTGGCGAGATCAGACCGATTTCCATGTTGATGGTCAGCACGACGGCAAACCAGATCGGATCGAATCCCGCCGTGGTGATGATGGGCAGCAGGATTGGAGCTGCCATCAGGATCACGGCGACAGGCGGCAGGAAGAACCCTGCGATCAGCAGGAAGATGTTGACGGCACCCATCAGGACCCAGCGATTGACATCGAGAGTGCCAATCCACTCGGCAATCGATTGGGTGATGAACAGCGAGCTGAGCATGTAGGAAAAGACACCGGCCGCAGCGATGATGAAGAGGATCATCACCGATTCCTTGGTGCTGTCGCGCAGGACGACCCAGATCGCTTGAGGCTGCCAGAGCTTGTAGATGATGACGGCGATCAGAAGGCACAGCAACGCGCCGACCGCAGCAGTTTCCGAGGGTGTCGCGATGCCGCCATACATGGCGTAGAGGACACCAAGAATGATTGCCAGGAACGGCAGGACTCGCGGCAGGATTTCAAACCTCTGTGCCCAGCTGTAGGAACCGGAGCTGAGCCGGGCACCATCGCCTGAGCGCCATGTCGAATAGAGCGACCAGGCCATGAACAGGCCAACCAGAAGCAGACCCGGAATGACACCTGCCAGAAACAGCCGGCCGATGGAGGTTTCGGTCGCGATGCCGTAGACGATCATGGTGACCGATGGTGGGATGAGAATGCCGAGAGTGCCTCCGGCGGCGATGGAACCGGCCGCGACCCCGTCCGGGTAGCCACGTTTGCGCATCTCCGGAATACCCATCTTGCCGATGGCGGCACAAGTGGCCGGTGAGGAACCGGACATGGCAGCAAACAGCGCGCAGGCTCCCAGATTGGAGACAACCAGGCCGCCGGGCACCCGGGTCAGCCAACGTTCCAGTGCTTCATAGAGGTCTGCTCCTGCCCGGGTGGAGGCGATTGACGCCCCCATGATGATGAACATCGGTATCGACAGCAGCGCGAAATTATCGAGCTTGCCGAACAGGATTTCCGGCATCAGTTCCAGCGAGCGCGGGCCGTCGAAAATGATCAGGAAGCCGGCAGACACGATCAGCAGCCCGATGGCAACGGACACGCCGGAAAAAAGAACCAGGATTGTCGCGATTGCGACGATCGCGCCAAGGAGAAGGGGATCCATCAGCGTTACTCCAGGCCAAAGGGTTTGTCAGTGCCGGTCACGACCGCTACCAGATCGGCGATCAGCTGCAGCAGGAGAAGGCCAAAGCCAACAGGGATGGACAAGTAGGGGATCCAGAGGCGCACACCCCACACCGTGTCGGACCGCCATCCGCGTTCCCAGGCAAAATGCCAATACTCAAAGCCGTACCAGAGCATGATTGACACGATGACGATGGACAGGGCCGACGTCAGCATCGCCAGCAGGAACCTGGGGCGCGGGGCAAGAGACAGCGGGATGAGGTCCACATTCACGTGGCCTCGCAGACGCTGGACATAAGGCAGACCAACGAGCGTTGCTGCGATAACAAGATAGATCACGGCTTCGGTCTGCCAGACGGTGGAGCCGTTCAGGACGAAGCGGACGATGATCATCTGGCACGTGATTGCGACAGCCGCGACAATCATCCCGGCCGAGCACCAGCCTGCCAGATTTGAAAGGACCGCGACGGCGCGAAGGAAGGGGTTGTCTCCCGTACGAGCGACAACAGCGGAGCTATGGCCGGCCATAACCGTCTCCCTGAAAGTTTGGTTCAATTGAAAAGGGTGGGGCAGCATGTTGCTGCCCCATTCGCCGTAAACCGGTCTTGCTTACTCGACAGCAAGGGCCTTATCGAGCAGGTCCTGTCCGTCCGGCACTTCCTCAACGAACTTCTGGTAAGACGTTTCCATGGCCAACTTGCGCCAGGCTTCGAAGTCTTCCGGGCTCATCTCGGCGATTTCAACACCAGCTTCGGCAAAGACGGCTGCAGAAGCGGCGTCCTGTTTCTTGGCTTCTTCCAGGTAGTACGCCTCGGCCTTTTCAGCGGCTGCCAAAAGGGCTTTCTGCTGGTCTTCCGTCAGGCCTTCGAAGGTCGACTTGTTCATCAGGAGCGGCTGATACATGAACCACAGGGCAACGTCGCCGGCCGGTGTGTAACACTTCACCTGCTCGTAGATCCGATAGGAGACGAATGACGAGGACGATGTGTTGGCGGCCTGAAGGACGCCGGTCTGCATGGCGTTGTAGATTTCAGAAGAGGCCATGGAGGCGATGGACGCGCCTGCTCCGGCGAGCATCTGCTCGAAGGACTTGCCGGCAGCTCGGGTCTGCAATCCCTTTACGTCTTCGGGATTGGTGATGCATTTGTCCGTGCCCGCGAACCCGCCGGCAAGATAACCGTGCACCAGCACCATGACGTCGTCATCGGCCATCTTGGCTTCAAGAGCTTCCATGAAGGGCGAGCTGCTGAGGCGGGCTGCATGGTCGTGGTTCTTCACCAGGCCGGGCATCAGGGTGAGGTTGTAAGCCGGCTGCTGGCCACCAGCGTAGCTCAGCGGAAACACGGTCATGTCGAGCTGACCGCGGCTCAGGGGCTTGTACTGCTCACGCGGCTTGAACAGGGATTTGGAGCCGAAGATCTTGATGTTCAGATCGACATCTGCCGCCGCAACTTCATCTGCAACAATCTGTGCCACCTGATGGCGAATATCCTTGTTGGACCATTGGTGAGACAGCCGTAATTCCGTGGCGTTGGCGTAGGTGCCAGCACATGTAATGGCAAGGGCGGCCACCGCGCCTTTCAAAATGGATTTCATGATTTCCTCCCGAAGTCTCCACCTCAGCATGCCTGAGGGGATGGTTCAGAGTAATGCGCTTTTGTTTTTCAAGTCAACATTCTTGTATACAAAAAGTTCAAGATTGCGTTTCACATTTGCTCCAGCTAAAAATAGGGACATGGAACAACGTCGTGCAGACAACATTGCCGAAGCGCTTGAAGAACAGATTTTCAGCGGCGTCTATATGGATGGCGACCGACTGGATGAAGTGCGGCTTGCTGAACAATTCGGCGTTTCCAGAACGCCGCTTCGCGAAGCTTTTCAGAGGCTTGCGCTCTCAGGTTTGGTCGAACTCATTCCTCGCAGGGGTGCCTTCGTCCGGCAGCCGGGACCGATCGAACTGATGGAGATGTTCGAAGTCATGGCCGAACTTGAGGCCGTGTGCGGGCGGCTTGCCGCCATGCGGATATCGGAAGAGGCGCTTGAAGATCTTCGTGATGCCAACGCGAAGTGCCAGCTCGCCGTCGATGCTCAGGATCCGGACAATTACTACTCGGAGAATGAACGGTTCCATCGAACCATTTACCTGCAATCCGGTAACGGCTTTCTGGCGCAGGAAGCATCAAAGCTGCACAAGCGCCTGAAGCCATTCCGTCGCCAGCAGCTCAAGTTTCGCGGACGTATGGCTCAGTCGATGGCCGAGCATGAGGCCATTGTGGATGCGCTTTCCAAAGGGGAGCCGGAAGCAGCAGCCAAGGCCCTTCGTGAACATGTCGCCGTTCAGGGCGAAAAGTTCCATAATTTGATGGCCAGTCTGAAAACCGCTGCGGAATAGGCCATCATTTGCCTGTCCGTGCTGCAGTCCCCCTCAAGCCCGAGGCCTGTCCCCGCGGAGTGATGTCCACTCCGCGGGTTTGTCCTGGCTAGTACGTCTGTTTCAGAGCGCTGTAGTCCCCACGAAGCTGAACACGAACGGTGATGTCCGAGCTGTCGCGATTGCGCCAAAACCAGCCGTGATTGCCGGTGAAAGCCGCGGTGAGAACACCCGTCTCTCCGATGGTTCCGCGTCCCTTTTCGTAAGTGATGTTCTGGCCGCCGCCGTCACCGTGAAGATCGAAATTGACGCGCCCGGCATCGGTGCTCCAGGAGAACTCCGCCGTTGCGCCCTCTTCCATGACCAGTTTCCATTCGATGCCTTCACCCGGTTCCAGCGTGAAGCTGAAATCGTCTTTCCAGGTTTCCTGGGCCTGAGCGGAAGAAACGAAGAGACCGAGCAGACCGTCGATCAAGTCTGACCGCTGGTCCTCTGCTTCTGAGCGCAGGCGGTCCTGTTCGGCTTCCCTGGCAAGCTCGGTCTTGATCTCGCCCATCTCCGCCAGGCCGATGGCGCGACCGATGCCCGTCGGGTCGATGTTGTATTCGGCCGGCATGACGATGGTCACCAGAATGACGAGCGCGGCGGCGAGTGCGAGAATGGTGGACCGGAGAAGCTGGGCCGAGCTCGGCAACTCGTCCCGGGTCGGTTTTTGTGCGTTGTACATGATTTTGATCTTTCAGATTCAGGAAGTGACGAAAAGGCCGGTGAGCTGGTAGCCCATGAGCAGGAAGCCCATGGACATCATCACCACGTTTGCCGTGTATGCATGGCGCCAGAAGCTGTGCGTACGCCGCCAGTAGCCCATGACGATCAGGATCGCGGCCAGGGCCAGAAGCTGGCCGATCTCGACACCGACGTTGAACGCAAGCAGGTTCGGAATCAGGCCTTCTTCGGCAATCTCATAGTCAAGGATTTTGGTTGCCAGGCCGATGCCGTGTATCAGGCCGAAGATCAGCGTTGCCGCCTTCGTGTCGGGCTGAAAACCGAACCAGCGCTGATAGGCGCCCAGATTGTCGAGTGCCTTGTAGACGACGGACAGGCCGATCAGCGTATCGATGATGTAGGGATTGACGTTCCAGCCGTAGTAGACCCCCAGCAACATGGTGGTCGAGTGGCCGATGGCAAACAGGCTGACATAGATCGCGACGTGCTGCATCCGGTAGAGAAAGAACACCACGCCGAACAAAAAGAGGATGTGGTCGTATCCGGTGACCATGTGCTTGGCGCCCAGATACATGAAGGGGATGATCTTGACCCCCCAGATTTCCTGAATGTAGCCGGCATCCCCTGCCGTCACATTGTGAGCTTGCGCAAGTGTGGCACTCAGGCCAAGCGCAAGCATGATCAGTGACAGGCGAACCACCTGGCGCAAAGCCAGCGTGCTCCACCCGTCCCGAAAGACGAGATTCATAACGTATTTCCATATTGTTGAATTTGATTGCGGAGGCCCGAGAGGGCAGGTCCGTCAGACCCGGGGAGGTCGTTCCAACAGGTAAATACGTGCCGGTCCGCCGTCGGATGGCGCAATCATCCAGTCGTCCCGGCCGAAATGTGCCGCCGGTCCGCCCGCAAGACGGGTCAGATCGACGGAATGATGATCATGATCCGCGACATCGTGCTGGTGACCGTGCATGGCCCACAGAATGTCGATTTCCTCTCCGTGAGAGTGGCCGTGATCTTCGATCATCTGCAGTTGATCCTGGACTGTTTTCAGGAGTTTCGGCGTATGTGCCACGGTGGGCGAAACGGACCAGGAGGCAATCGACAGGCAGACCAAAACGGTCAGCAGCCGTGTGCCAAGCGCAAACTTGCGGCAGATGCGTAGAATGCTTCCGCTCATATCCCGTCCGTTAAGAAATCCTGTCATCAGAATCAGGTCGCCCAATCCAATGGGCTGGTTGCTAGTTGCCAAATATGGCCAAACGAGGCCGCGCGGCAAGTCACGAGCAGCTGATTTCCAACAACCAAACCGCATGAGGCAGTCATATGGGTGTGCGGATCAGGCCTTGTACAGGTCAAGAGCTGCAAAAAGCATGATGAAGCCTCCGGCCAGACCGTCAAGAATGCGCGAAATCGTGCCGATGGCTGATCCGCCACGGGTGATCAGGGAAACAAGCAGTTTTCTGGCGACAACGGTCAAAACGGCAACGGTTCCAAGGGTGAATGCGATCCCCGCCAGCATTGAGGCCGCAAACATGAGACCTGCTTCGGGGATGCCGCGTGACAATGCCAGCACCATGACAAAAAGCGTCAGCGGGCAGGGAACGAGGCCGGCGGTCACCGCAACACCCAACCCTTCCCGCTCGGAGTGTTGGGGGCGTTTTCTGAAGGCCCGGAACAGCAGCCAGAACCCGATGACGAGCAGCAAGGACCTGCTCAGCATTTCCAGATCCGGTGCGCGGCCCGCCTGGGTGAGAGTGCGTTCCATCAGCTGAGAAGCGAACAGGGCAATGAATACGGCCATCAGTACATGTGTGGCCGCGAGGAGGGTCGAGACGGCAAGTGCCCGAAAGGCGCCATGGCGGGAGCCTGCAAGGTAAGAAACCAGAATGGTTTTGCTGTGGCCGGGGGTCAGGGCGTGAATGGCTCCGAACATGATGCCCGCCAGGGTCATGCTCAATAGCACTGTCCAGTCTCCCGACTGACCGAATTCGATCAGATACGCACGGACCGCATCGTTGATCCAGCGTTGCAGGGAGACCAGCAGGTCCATTCAGAGCCGCCCGTCAGGCCAGGTCGCATGCAGACTGTCGATCACAAACGGATGGGCGTGACGCTTGCCGGAGGCGTTGGCCAGGTGTGGATGATCACGTGGCAGTTCCGGGTGCTCGTGATAGAGAACCTTCTTGTCACCTGCGGGCCAGAGCCGTGCAGCCGACAGCACACCAACAACGGCTATTCCGGCAAGGGTGACCAGAGTGGTGGACAGGCTGGCGACACTGCCCAGCCAGCCGGCAAGCGGGTAGGTGATCAACCAGCAGCCATGTGACAAAGCGAATTGCGCGGCAAAGACCATGGGGCGGTCTTCCGCGTGAGCTGAGTTGCGAAGCAGCCTACCGGATGGCACGAGGACTGCCGATGTCCCAATCCCCATCAGGAACCAGGTGCCCAAAAGCAGAGGCCAGAGCTCGGTCTTCGCAACGGAAGCGACCAGCATGGCAAAACAGAGCAACCAGAGGGGCAGCGAAGCGGCCGCGATCAGCATGACCGGGCGGTCATTCAGATTGGACAGCAGCCTCGGAAGAGCGATGGCCATTACCATTGAACCACCGCCATAGGCCGCCATCGCCAAGGCTAGGTCCGCATCGGTCAGACCGAGATAGGATTTGACGATGACAATCGTGTTGACGATGACGATTGCACCTGAACTGGCAATGGTGAGATTTAATGCCAACAGCCCTCGAAGACGCGGGGTTCGCAGATAAATCTTCATTCCGTTTATCGTGCGCTTGAAGGGTGAAGCTGTCTGGACGCCTTTTGGCGATGGCAGTGTGACCGAGACCACCAGCAAAGCAGACAGCAGAAACCCGGCAACGGTGCCGCTGAAGAGCCAGTGAAAGCCGACCAGGCCGATAAGCGCTGCTGCGATCATCGGACTCAGCAGATTTTCAAGATCGTAAGCCATCCGCGAAAGCGAGAGGGCGTTGGTGTAGTCTTCTTCTTCCGGCAGAATGTCTGGGATCGTCGCCTGGAATGCGGGCGTGAAGGCGGCGGAAGCTGATTGCAGCAGCGCGATCAGGACGTAGATCTGCCAGACTGCATCTACAAACGGCAAGGCCAACGCCGTGCCGGCGCGCACCAGGTCCAGCACGACAAGATAGGTTCTGCGGGGAAAACGGGACGCAAACCCGGCGGCGACGGGCGACAGGGTGACATAAACGATCATCTTGATCGCCAGTGCGGTGCCGAGAACGGTGCCCGCATCAGCGCCTGCAAGATCATAGGCAAGCAACGCCAGTGCGACGGTCATCAGACCGGTTCCGAACAGGGCGATTACCTGGGCGGCGAAAAGATGCCGATAGGTACGATGAGCAAGAACGGATAACATTGATCAGTGGTGGCTTCGGGCTGGAGCTGACAATGCCTTGCTTGATAGCATCTTGCGGTACGCTCGGCCATACAGGCAATCGGCTCTGCGGTGTTGTCGCGCACCCGCCACTTAAAAAAAGAAGCGCCGATATTTTTCTAAGCGGCGCTTCGGTTTATCAGGTTATTCAGCAGTTTACCTGCCGTATTCCCGCGTCGGATTGCGGTAGATGGTGTGGTAATGGCCCAGTCCGCTGGCGCTTTGACCCACATTGCCACCGGTAGACAGCAGCTCGATAATCAGTGTTGGTCCCTGAATGCGCATATAGACCGGTGAGTTGACGTCATTTCCCCCAGTCCAGGCAAAACTGATCTGATCCAGTTCAGCCTCGATATCGGTCATGCGACGAGCTGCATTTTCATCCGGTTGGATCGTGACCCATTTGGCAATTGCATCAAGCAACAGGGTTTTCTGCTCATCGGTCATCCCGGCGGTGCTCAAGCCGATTATCGGAGGCACAAATCCGTCCTTGCCCGGACCGGTTCGGATATCTTCCGGGACGGATCCAGCGTCGGCTGCTGCCTGCTGATCGTCGTTAAGAGAGGCAAACACGGCGTGGCCGGCGTGATGCATGTCGACGACGGCTTCGTAGTCAATGCCGTCCAGCGTGAAGACCGCAGGCTCGGTGCCGACGAAGCTGGGCGACATGGTTTTCACGTTGCCGCCGTCAATGGACAGATTGAGACCAAGATGGTGTCCGCCGAACTGCCAGCCCCATGGGGCGTCCGCCGACGGGGTGCCGTAGAATGACAGCCAGTAGTTTTCCGGGTTCCATTTAAGGCGCTTTGCCCTGCTGTCGGTGCTCAGAAAGGCTTCGGCGGCCATAACATCCATAACACGCCGGTAGCCGTCCTCGCTCAGGGAAGATGCCAGGAACTCGAACAACTGCTTTCGCTGGTCGTCGGAAAGCTCTCCGACTGAAATGCCTATCCGGTTCACGATACCCGCGGGCAGGTTGGACCATTCGGAGCGCTCCTGTGCATCGAGTTCGAACATGAACTGCGCTTTGGTGGTCTCATCGAAGGTGGCGAGAAAGGCATTGGCGGCCTGGAGGGCAGCTGCTCCTCCCGCAGGCCCGTATGGCAGGTCATAATCCGGGATCGGAACCAGCTGCGTGTGTTCATGCACCGGCGCCTGATGGGCGACTGCCGGAAGAGATGCTGCGGCCAGAAAAGTCGCGATCAAAGCCGCGAAGAGCGCTTGAGGTTGAACATTCATCGTCATTTTCAGCTTTCTCACTTGCGTGCGATCACGCATCGTTGCTTTGGCAAAGTCGAGGCCAATGAGATTGGACAGCTGCCTGAAGAAGTTGCGGGCGTACCGGTCACAGGCCAAATTTCTCGGTGAGAATGTGACTGGACATGCCGCCATCGACAGTCAGATTTGCGCCGCGCAACCATTTGGCGTCGTCAGACAGAGCAAAGGCGACGATTGGCGCGATGTCCTGAGGGGTGCCGGGGCGATCCATGACCTTCATGTCCTCTTCGGCGCGTTCACCGAGCGTTTCCAGAAAATCTTTCAGAATCGGTGTTTCAACAGGTCCCGGGGAAACCGCATTCATGTTGATGTTGCGATTGCGCCAGGCCCAGCGCTTTTGAAGCGTCCAGACAATCAAGGCCTGTTTGCTCAGGAAATAGGAGCGAGCTTCGGAAGCGTTCAATCCCTCTTGCGCGCAGAAGGTTTCAATGTCGTCCTCTAGCCGGAGCGAAAGGGCACGTTTCACCTGTGCTACTTCGCTTTGCCAGTCGAATCCGGCAAGGGACGCCAGGTTAACAATCGATGCGCCATCCGCCAGTTTGGGGATGAGACCTTCAGTCAGATGGATCAGACCGGTCAGATTGACCCGCATTACCGTTTCGGCAGGGGCTGTCGGCGGGACACCGGCAATATTGGCGAGACCGTTTACCTCCCGCGGCAGAGCCTCGATCAGTTTCTCAACTGAGGCCGGGTCGCCGAGGTCTGCCAGATGGAAGACATCGACCTGTGCTGCCTCATTGCGATCCACGCCAATGACCGTCGCACCGGCCTCCTTCAGGATGCGTGCGGTTTCCGCTCCGATCCCGGAAGCTGCTCCGGTCACGATATAGGTCTTGTGCGCATGCATATCCGCCTCCTGATCAGATCGGGTAGTGCTGGTCAGGATCTTCGACCGTGATCCAGCGAACTTCCGTAAATTCGTTCAAACCATAGTTGCCGCCGAAACGGCCGTAGCCGGACGACTTGACGCCTCCGAATGGAATATGGGCTTCATCGCCAACCGTCGGTCCGTTGATGTGGCAAATGCCGCTCTGGATACGGTCGGCCAATTGCATGGCGCGGCGCGTGTTCCGGCTGAAAATTGCCGAAGAAAGACCGTATTGGGTGTCATTGGCGATATCGATCGCATGGTCCGCGTCTCGCGCCCGGATCATGGCCGTTACCGGTCCGAAACTCTCCGCGCTATAGAGTTCCATCTCCGGAGTGACCCTGTCGACGATGCTCGCCGGCATGATCGTACCTGCTTCTGGCGCACCGCCGCACAGGAGCTCTGCTCCCTTGGAAAGCGCGTCTTCGATCAGACGCCCGACATGGTCGACTGTGTCTCGATCAACCACCGATCCCAGATCCACCTGTTCCGTCGGGTGGCCCGGCACCAGTGCTTTTGCGCGTTCGGCGAAGGCTACAGCGAATTCATCGGCGATTTCGTCGACGACGACAACCTTCTCGGTCGACATGCAGATCTGTCCCTGGTTCATGAAGGCGCTGAAAATCGCACCGTCCACAGCCGCAGGAATGTCTGCATCTTCGAGCACGACAAACGGCGCTTTTCCGCCGAGCTCAAGCAGACAGGGTTTCAGGTGTTCGGCAGCACGTTTTGCGATGATCCTGCCGACCCGGGTGGAGCCCGTGAAGTTGATGCGTCTTGTGAGCGGATGGTCCACGAGTGCATTGACGACTTCCGGTGCGTCCTCGGAGGTGTGGGTGAGAATGTTCAGAACGCCTGCAGGCAATCCGGCCTCAACCATGCAGTCGCCTATGAGGCGATGCATTGCCGGGCACTTTTCCGAAGCTTTCAAGACCACGGTGTTTCCGCAGGCGATGGCCATGGCAAAAGAGCGCACCGCGAGAATGACCGGTGCGTTCCACGGCGCCATTCCAACGAGAACACCGACGGGCCGGCGCTGAGCCATCGAAAAGGTGCCGGGTTTGTCGGAGGGCAGAATCTCGCCCTTGACCTGTGTCACCATGGCCGCGGCATCGCGCAGGATGTTGGCCGCAAGTTTGACGTTGAAGCCGATCCAGGTACGTGTGCCGCCGGTTTCGGACATGCCCGCCTCGATGAAGCGACCGGCGTTCGCGTCCAGAACATCCGCAGCCCGGTTCAGGATCGCGCGACGTTTGGAAGGAAGTGTTTGCGACCAGGAACTGAAAGCCTCGGCGCATGAGGCAACTGCTATGTCGACATCTGCCTTGCGGGCGGCCGCAGCACGAGTCGCCAGATCACCCGTCATCGGGTTCCGGCGGTCGAAGGTCCCGCCTTCGGCGGCAGATATGTCCTCGTTGTCGATGAGCAGTCCAGTTTCCATCGAAGCGTCCCTTCCGTGGGGTTCGTGTGAGCTAGGTTTCGTTGAATAGTTCCGTGTAGACGAGGGTTTGATTGGCGTGTTCACGCATCATTGCCTCGGCCCGCTGACTGTCGCGTTTGGAAATCGCGTCGTGGATCAGCCGGTGCTGCATGTTGCCGAAGCGCAACCGCATCAGTTCCTGCTCGGCGTTTTCTTCCTTGAAGACAACCGAACCCAGTTTGATCATGGGCAACGTTTCCATGCGGTCGAAGGCAAAGCTGACATACGGGTTGCCGCACTGGCGCATGATCGTTTCATGAAAGGTGATGTTGCCTTCCTGGTAACGCTCGATCCTGGCGTTCAGGCTCATGTCACCGGTCAGGGCCTCGTCCATCTCTTCGATGACGTTTAGAAGCAAGGCATCGATCTTGTCCGACATGCCCGATTTGGCCAGGGTGGAGGCCCCCAGCCCTTCCAGCACACCGCGCACCTCATAGGCGCGCTTGATGTCGCCGAGATTGAATTCCTGAACGGTAAAGCCGCGACCTTCGCGTTTCTTGATGAGACCTTCGACTTCAAGTGCGCGCAGGGCCAGACGCGCAGGTGTCCGGGAGACATCGAACATGTTGGCGACGCCAACTTCGCTGATCTTCTCTCCGGGTTTCAACCTGCCGTCCATGATCATGCTGTGCAGCACTGTCACAAGCCGTTTGTCCGATTGAGCGTTTTCCATACCTGGGACCTGTCTGATGATTTTCGTATCCATTTTTAGCAGATCGCCGTCCTTTCGAAGCACTCAATTATGTATCCATATTTTCGAAATAGCAGCATTTTTTCGGCTGATAAAGGATTTTTCTTGCCAATATTGAAGAATTATGGATACAAAGTTAGTGGTCATGAACGAGATGCTGTTTTCTCTGACCAATTGGGAGGACCAGATGAAGCGACGTAATTTTCTTGCACTTGCAGGTGTCTTGACCGCAGGTCTGATGTCGACATCGGCACTGGCGGCGGATCCGATTAAGTTCGGTGTGGTTTCGCATCTGACCGGGCCATTGGCCGGGGGCGAGGCCGTGACCCACATACCGAACATCGAGTTGTGGGTGCAGCAGGTTAACGACCGGGGCGGTTTATCTGTCGGTGGTGAAAAGCGGCCGATCGAGATCGTGACTTACGACGACAAGACCAATCCGGCTGAACACATCAAGGCGGTTCAGCGGCTTGCGACCCAGGACAAGGTGGATTTCATGCTGTCGCCATATGGCACAGGGTTTAATCTGGCTGCCGCGCCGATCTACGCCAAATACAATTATCCTTTGATTGCAGTGAGCTCGATTACCGACGAGATCGAGGAGCTCACCGAAAGGTTCCCGAACATGTTCTTCACCCTGGGCAGCACGTCCGGGTTTGTTGACGGCGTGGTGACCACACTGACGAAACTGCGCGAGCAGGGCGTCATCGGCAACAAGGTCGCCATGGTCAACGTTGCAGACGCTTTCGGGATCGAGCTGGCCGACACGGCCCGGCCGAAGTTTGTCGAGGCAGGATTTGAAATTGTCTATGACAAGTCTTACCCGCTTGGAACACCTGATCTGTCACCAGTGGTAAAAGGGGCGAAGGCGGCGTCTCCCGATGCATTTGTCGCCTGGTCCTATCCGCCGGATACATTCGCACTCGCGGAGCAGGCCATCATCGAGGATCTCGATGTGGGAGCCTATTACTCGGCGGTGGCGACCGCCTTCCCGGCATTTTCGAAGAAATTCGGCGGCAAGATCGAAGGGGTGCTTGGAGCTGGTGGCGTCAATCCCGATACGCCAGCCATGCAGGAGTACCGGAATGCGCACGAGGAAGTGACCGGAAAGGTCCCGGATTACTGGGCCTCGGCAACTTACTACGCACAACTGCAGATCCTGGAACAGGCGATTGAAGGCGTCGGTGAGATCGATCAGGCTGCCGTGATCGACTACATCAAGGCGAACGAGTTCGACACGGTCATCGGTCCTGTCAAATTCGACAAGCACAACAATTCGGACCGGTACTGGTCGGTTGGTCAATGGCGCGACGGCCAGTTCCGTGCGGTTGCTGACACCGGGATGGGCGACAGCGCCGACCCGGTTGCCAAAGAAGGTTGGAACTAACGGTTCCCGAAGGGCCGGCAACACCAGCCGGCCCACCCAATTCCGAGAAAGGTAAAAGCACGATGGACATCGTGATCTCTGGCCTGTTGCTGGGGGGCTCCTATGCGCTCATCGCCATGGGGCTCAATCTGCAATACGGGGTCGCCCGCATCATGAACCTTGCCAATGGTGAACTTCTGGTGCTTGGGGCTCTGGCCGCGTTCTGGGTTTTCACCACCACCGGCATGAGCCCGCTGGTGACGCTTTTTGCTGTCGCCATACTGGGTTTTGCAGGCAGTTGGGCGGTCTACAGGGTCTTTTTGGTACCTCTGGTGCGCCGCTCCGCCAATCAGGGGCAGTTGGAGGTGGATTCGATTCTTGCCACATTCGGCATGAGTTTCTTTCTCGTCGGCGTGATGGTGTCCATCCACTCGGAGTATTTCACCTACTCGTTTCTGGCCTCGCCGGTTGCGCTGCTCGGCACAACGGTTGCCCTGAACCGGTTGGTCGCCTTCTGTTTCGCGGTGCTGATCGGTGGCGGGCTTTATCTTTGGCTCAACCGGACGAGAGCCGGATTGGCTGTGCGCGCGGTTGCGGTCAGCCCGGAAGCGGCCGGTCTGGTGGGGATTAATGTCGACCGGGTATCGGCCCTCGCCTTCGCCGTTGGCGGCATGGTCACGGGAGTTGCCGGCGTTCTGGTCTCGACTTTCATCACGCTGGATGCCTCCGTCGGTGTGATCTTCACCATGAAGGCGCTGATTATCGTGATCATGGGCGGCGTCGGCGATATCCGCGGTTCCATCATTGCCGCGCTTATCCTCGGAATGGTGGAATCCGCGGTTGCAACGCTGATCGACCCGGGCCTGACGCTGGCGTCGGCCTATCTGATCTTCCTGCTCATTCTTCTTTTCCGCCCACAGGGCCTTTTCGGGCGGAGGGCCGCATGACGCAGTCAAACCTGCTGCCGCTCGTTCTGGGCGTGCCGATTGTCGCGGCTGCGGCTGTGCTGCCGCTCCTGGTTGATGGGTATTGGCTGTCTGTGGCCGTCTATGTCCTGATGTATACCGCGCTTTCCACCAGCTGGGCGCTGTTTTCCGGCCCGACACGATACATTGCCCTGTCCACGGGCGCCTTCTTCGGTGTCGGCGGATACCTGGTCGGAACAGGCATGAGCGACTACGAGCAGAGTTACTGGACCATGCTGGTGATCGCACCGATTGTCGCGACCATCCTGGCCGCGCTGATCGGACTCGTCACCTTGCGTCTTTCCGGCGTCTATTTCGTTATCTTCACGCTTGGCCTTGCGGAGATGATCCGCAATCTCGTCAGCTGGGTGCAGAACAATTTCCTTGGTTCCCGCGGTCTTTACGTTCTGACGGACCTGACCGAGGTGCACATTTACTGGATGCTGCTTGCGATCACGGCAGCGGTATTTCTGTTCGGATGGCTGCTGGGCCGGTCGCGATTGGGATTTGCCTTGCGCATTCTCGGCAATGACGAGCAGGTCGCCCAGCATGTCGGCATCGACACCGCGCAAGCCAAGGTTATCCTGTTCATGACGACCGGCTTCTTTGCCGCTCTGGTCGGTGCCGTGGTTGCTCCTCGTTACTACTACATCGAACCGAATGTGGTCTTTTCTCCGGAACTCAGCTTCCTGGTCGTGATCATGGCGCTTCTGGGAGGAATTCACCGCCTGTGGGGGCCTCTCCTCGGTGTGATTCCGTTCACGCTCTTATGGGAGGTCATCACGATCTATCTCCCGAATGCCACCACAATGGCGCTTGGGATCGCTTTCCTGCTGATTGTCTATTTCATTCCGCACGGTGTTGTCGGTCTGGCAGAAAAATTCTTGAAGCGAGGTGAGGCATGACCCCGGGCGAGCCTGTTCTTTTTGTCCGGGATGTGACCAAGCGCTTTGGCGGCCTGGTTGCGGTGGACGCTGTTTCATTCGACGTGAGAGAGCATGAAGTGATGGGGTTGATCGGGCCGAACGGGTCCGGAAAATCAACCACGATGAACCTCATTTCCGGTGCCCTTAAGGCGACATCCGGCTCAATAGTTCTCAATGGTCATGAGCTGACAAGGGCCAAGACTTTCGAGAACGCCAGGTTCGGTGTGTCACGAACCTTTCAGCTTGTGCGGATCCTGCCGGGATTGAGTTTGAGCGAGAATGTCATTGCAGGCGGTGTCTTCGGTCACAAGAGGCGCTGGGGACGCGAGGTCACGGAGTTTGCCGAAAGCCTGTTGGAGCGGGTTGGGCTTGCAGACAAGATCGGCTTGAGCGTCGACAGCCTGACTTACATTGATCAGAAGCGTCTCGAACTCGCACGCGCACTTGCCGGGGAGCCGGAAGTTCTTTTGCTGGACGAGTGGCTTGCCGGACTGAACCCGACCGAATTGCGCACTGGCATAGACCTTATCGGATCGCTCCGCTCGGAGGGCCGGACAATCATTCTGGTGGAACATGTGATGGATGCGATCCGGTCGCTGTGCGACAGGTGTGTCGTGATCAATTCGGGCAGGAAGATCGCCGAAGGTACGCCGGTTGAGGTTCTTTCGGATGCGGCTGTCATCCGGGCATATCTGGGAGAGGGCTGATGCTGGAAATACGCAACCTCACTGTGGCTTATGGCCTGCATCAGGCACTTCACGGTGTCAGCCTGAAAGTGGACTTGAGTGAAATCGTGGTCATGCTCGGTGCAAACGGGGCGGGCAAGAGCTCGCTCTTGCGGGCAATTGCCGGGATCAGCGAAGGCAAGGTGGACGGCGACATCAGTCTGGATGGTCGCGATCTGCGGGCATTGAAATCCGATGGGGTCGTAGAGGCCGGCATTGCCTTCGTGCCGGAAGGGCGCGGTATTTTCGGTGACCTGACCGTATGGGAAAACCTGCTTTTGGGAGCCTATCTTCCGAGGGCGCGTGAAAAGCAGGACAAGAACCTGAGAACCGTGCTTGAACTCTTTCCCAAGCTCGCGGAGCGGCGGAACCAGATTGCCCGGACCATGTCGGGCGGCGAGCAGCAGATGGTTGCGATTGGCCGGGCGATCATGTCGGATCCGAAGATCCTGATGCTGGACGAGCCTTCGCTGGGTCTGTCACCGTTGCTGTGCCAGGAAATGTTCCAAAGCCTCGCCCATATCAAGGAAAGCGGCATGGGTGTGCTGCTGATCGAACAGAACGCCAAGCAGAGCCTGGCAATTGCAGGCCGGGGTTATCTGATCGAGAACGGTGTCATCACCGGAGAGAATTCCGCAGAAGCAATGTTGAACGATCCAGCCGTGCAGGCGGCTTATCTGGGCGGAACCTGAGTTCGGGCCCCTGATCTCTTGACCCTGCCTTGTTGAAGACAGTGATGCGGTCAGGGCGTGGCTCCCGGCGCTGGTATCCAATGCCGGGAGCTGCAAATAAACAACGTTTAGCTGTCAGGCTGCAGTCTCAACCTCACCTGAATTTTCTTCGATTTCCTTCAGCAGCCGTGACAGCTTGACCTTCGGGTCGAGTTCGGGATTGGTGATGTGAGTGAGCATTTCCGACACGCTTGCTTCAATCCGCTTTGCATCAGCCACAGCCATGCCGTGAAAAACAAACGGCCGCAGGTAGGTCATGCCGGCCAGCAAGGCGGTCTGCTGGAACGGTTTCAGCAACTCATCCATCGAAAAATTGTTGTAACCGCCCGCGTGGTAGCTGTCGGCGGGGCCGCCGGTCGAGACGAGGATGACGAGTTCGCGGCCTTTCAACTTGTCGCCGCCCGGGCCATAGGCAAAGCCGTTGCCAAGCGTCTGATCCATCCAGGCCTTCAACACGGGTGGCGCGGAGTACCAGTAGAACGGAAACTGAAACACAATTCGCTCATGTGCGAGCAACAATGCCTGCTCGATTTCCAGGTCGAATGTCATGGTGGGGCCGCCAATTCTGCTCAGATCACGGGTGGTGACGCCGGGAGCCGAGGCCAGTGCGTCGAACCACTGCCGGTTGATTTGAGATTTTGACAGGTCCGGATGTGCTGTAAGGACGAGTGTTTTCATTGTTTTTTTTCTTCTTTGACGGGTGTTGCGCTGTAACGGGTAATGAGCGGTTGCCCATCCGGCCGCAGGACGTACTGCCATTGCTCACGAACCTTCATTTCGACGCAGCTGCCATTCTTGAGACGGGCGCGGAACAGGACTTCAAAATCTGCGCTGCTCCTGCCAGCTGAAATCTTGCTGACATGGTGTTCTGTGGGCGCTTCAAAACTTTCCAGAACGCCCGCGTACCAATCGAGAAAGCGTTCATGTCCGCTCAAGGACACCGAGACGTCGGGCATGTTCCATTCGACATTCGGATCGAGATCCTCGAGAAAAGCCTCTGGAGGATCCAACCGATCAAAGCGCTGGAACCAGTCGGTGATGAAAGCTCTCATCGCAGCTTCATTGCTCATCGGGGCAGTCTCGCTCTTGTTCACCAGGGAATTTTCTTGCGGTCGCGGAAGAAACCGCCGGTTGGACCATTGTCCGGCAGCATTGCAAGCCAGATCGCTGTATCCGCGCCTTGTTCGGGAGAACGCGACGCCGAAGCGCCGCCCATGCGGGTGCGCACCCAACCCGGGCACATTGCATTGACCTTCACGTCGGGAGGCAATGTACGGGCTGTGGCGACGGTCAGGGCATTCAGAGCTGCCTTGGCCGCACCGTACGCGCCAGGGCCTGACACGCCATCTGAGAAGGCTCCCCAACCGGAGGAGACATTGACCACCCGGCCATAGTTCCTTTGCATCATGTGCGGGACCAGATGATGCATCAGCAGGTACGGTCCATGAACCATGACGTCCATGGATCTGCGAAATTCTTCGGCGTCCTGCAAGAAGTTGCCGTAAGCCAAAACTCCGGCGTTGTTGACCAGAATATCAATCTGTCCGACGGCTTTGGCAGCGTCTTCAATGCTGTTCGGATCGGCGACATCCAGTTCCAGAGCCGAAGCGCCAATTTGGCGCGCTGCCACCTTGCCGGCCGCAAGGTCGCGAGCTCCCAGCATGACTTCGACGCCCTGCACCGCGAGGCCTATAGCTATTGCGAAGCCAATCCCCCGGTTGGCTCCTGTTACCAGTGCGCGTTTCATGATGAACACTCAGTCTGCGTATTGAAGGGACATTCGGGTGATCTTTCCTTCCGGGTTCCACCAGTAGGAGTAATGAACCACCCAGGACAGCCAGTTGACTTCCGTTTTGGCGAAACCTTCTGACGTCTCCAGTATCTTTCGATGCTTGAAGGTTTCCCCGTTGGCGATCACTTCTCGCAGGGCCCATGCCCTGATGGCGTCATGACCCTGGAACTCGCGCGAGACATCGATCATCGTGGCGTCCGGAATGAAACAGGCCATGTAGGCATCGATGTTCATTTCGTTTGTGCTGCTCTCGTAGCAGGCAATCGCAGCAGGCAGCTCGTCTGCCGTTACTGGTTGCACCGAGAGCAAGAGCGTCACTAGACACCGTTTCAGCATTGGATCACGCTCCTCACGTTGTGTTGTGTTACCGGGCTTCGGCCTTGACACGTTCCATCGCGAGGGCTGGGAGCTCGGGATTGCCAAGCTGAGCCCGGAGGTTGGCGCGCATGAAGGTTATCTTCCAGCCGGAACCGGTCCTGATCAGTTCGTGCTGGTAGTCGCCGATAAAGACCCAGGTATCCTCGCCCTCGTTTTCCAGAATGTGAGTGGCGTAGATGTTGGACGTGGTGGTTGCCCGATCGCCGTCGATGCTCACGCTTTCGGTGCCCATCAAGTGATGTGTGCGGTCGTAACCCGGTAGCACGGTTTGCCATGCCCCCACGATTTCCGCTGGCAGCAGGGTCGGTAGATCGGAGGACGTGCCAGCAGATGCATTGGCGTAGGAGGTGTAGTCGAGCACCGCCCCGTCCGGATGAAACTGAGCGGCGACCCTGTCCCAGTCTCCCTGGTCGGCATAGTAGCCGACATTGTTGATTGCGTTCAGCACCTGCTGTTCGTCGGAGATATCGGCGACAGCGGAGGTGGCGCCTGCCAGAAGCAGCGCGACGGTAGTGATTGCTTTCATGAGTACGATCCTCGATTAGGCGGCTATGCGCTTCTGTGCGAGTGCAGGCAGTTCGGTGTTGCCGCTCTGGTACTTGAACAAAAAGGTCAATGAGGAAATCCGCCAGGTTTCGGCGGTTTGCGTAAGGCCGATTTCATAGTTGCCGAATACGGTCCAAAGCTCTCCCGCTGCCGCTTCACTTATCCGATGTGTTGCAGTGACGTTGGCGCGGACATGCGCCTCGGGACCTTCAACTTCGATGATCAGTGGACCCAACTGGTGTTGTGTGGCGTCGAAGCCAGGCAGGACTTGTTGCCAGCCATGCAGGATATCTGTTGGCCTCAAATCGGCAGCTGGACCAGCGCCATAGCTGGAGTAATCCAGACGCATCGGATCGTTCATGAAGGTCCTTGCCGCAACCCAGTCACGGTTGTCGACGGCCTCGAAAAAACGCACTACGGCATTGATGATGTCTTGAGACATGAGTCAGTCCCCGTCTGAAGCTTTTGAGTGAAAAGGGCGATTACCTTGCAAGGCGCTCAGGCACCGGAGCCAGCTGGTATTGCGACCAGAAGAACGTGTTGGCGGCGTCCTGATCGGCGCTGAGATTTGTGGCCTCGACAATCTTGCCGTTCTCGATCCGGTAGACCAGGGCCCATGTCGTGTCGACATTGGGTTTGCCGTCTGCGTTGGACCAGCCGCGGTGAATGTCCACCACATGGGTCTCGTCCGCGCCGAAATAGATCGGATCGGCCTTGAAGCCAGCTGTGCCGAGTTGTTCAAAAAATGCCAGGACTTCATCGCGGCCGTTTTTGGTTCCCGAAAGCGGGTGGCGGCCTGGGATGTGCCATTGGACATTCTCGTCCATGACAGCTGCTATCGCCTCCAGATCTCCTGCGCCATAGGCGGCGAAAAAGTCCTGCACGACCTTGATGTTTTCGTCTGGTGAAGCGGCCATTGCGTTTGCTCCTGCCAAAAGTGCTGCTGCCAAGGTTGCTGTTCGAGCGAAAGTCTTCATCGTGCTGCTCCCGGTGTTTCTGATTATGTGTTGAGAAAGTCGGCCACGGCGTCAGACGCCGTTCTGACGACGTCCTTGCGATCGTAAAAGTCGAACTGGGTTACATCTTCGCCGAGCCAGAGCTTCTCCAAAGGAGCCCGGGTGCGGTCTTCATAAGCTGCTGCACCAGCAGGAAGTGCGATGGAAGGAGAGCCAACCAACAGGATCGGTTTGGTAAGACGATCGGCGGAAGTCTGGGCGTCATAGGTGAGCCAGGGCTTCCAACTCGCGATGGAAAAACGGTTGTCATATTCGGAAATCAGGCCCCGGTCCTCTTCAGTATAGTAAGGCGCCTGAAACATGACCGACTTCTGATCTGTCGCGCTTGCTGCCAAGAGGACGGTTTCTGCCGCCCCGGGAGCTTCGCTGGCGGCGATCAGTGAGGCGACTGTTTCTGCACCGCCGTAGATACCTTCAGCCATCTCGGGTGTGTGGAGCCAAGGCGCGACCAGCGCGACTTTTGCCAGCAGGTCGCTGTCTGCAACCGCCGAGGCCATGTAGCCGGATGAGGCGCAAACACCCAGTCCGGAAATCCGAGAAGCATCAACCAGGTCGAGTTCGGCCAAGAAACGGGATGCAGCATGAATGTCTGCGGTTTTGACTTCCGGGTTCTCGACATAGCGTGGGGTGCCACTGCTTTCACCCCAGCCGGTGAAGTCGAAAGCAAGCGCTACGAAGCCTCTCGAAGCCAGTTCACGCGCATAGGTGCCGGCCATCTGTTCCTTGACGGTCGTCCAGGCCCCAGTGACGATTACGGCCGGGAGGGCGTCGACTTGGCCGGCCGGTACGAAGAGAGTTCCCTTCAACTCATTTCCATTGCTTGGAAACCGGACTGTTTGCACAGAGATGCCGCTGATTTCCGGAGTGTTCTGAAGGTCTAGGTGCTGCTTGCCCATTGATATTTCCTCATGGAGCTTGCCGTTTGAAAGCTATGAGGGAAATCTAGTTAGGTGCTCTGTTTTTGATAATATCCAGAAATAGCAGTACATTCATGTATCAAATCTAATAATAAAACCGATTTGCGGGACAACATGCGACTTCCTCTGGCGACCTTGGAGATCTTCACCGCGATTGCCCAGTACGGTAGCCTGAAGGCGGCTGCGGACGCATTGGGCCTCAAGCCGTCCACGGTCAGCCACCAACTCAAAAGCCTGGAAGAACGCCTCGGAACCGCGCTGTTTATTCGCACGACAAGGTCAATCAATCTGACCGAGGCTGGTCGGGCCCTGTTGAAGGGGACGGCACCTGCGTTTCATCAGATATCGGATGCTGTTGAAAGTGCCCGGGCAACCGGACACGAACCCCGCGGCACCTTGAAACTGGCGATCCCGGAGTTTGCCTATCACCTGCTGGTCGCAAAAACCTTGCCCCAGTTCCGGGCGGCCTATCCTGAAATCGATATAGAGTTGTCGCTGACGGATGCGCTCGAAGACATTCTCGAGGCAGGGATGCATGCCGGCATTCGATTGGGAGATATTGTAGCGCAGGACATGGTGGCGGTGAGATTGTCACCCCGGATGAAGCTGGCTGTGGTCGGGGCTCCGGATTACTTTTCGCGCCAAGGCAAACCCCAGCTTCCGGAGGATCTGTTCTCGCATGAGTGTATCCGCTATCGCTTTCATAGTTCGGGGCGGCTCGCGGCCTGGAACTTTCAGGGCGATGACGGAGACTACGTCGTTGAAGTATCCGGAAAGCTGATCGTCAACTCTCTCCCGGTGGCTGTTGATGCTGCTCGGCGCGGTGAGGGGCTGATCTTCGTTCTGCATGATTATGTTGCGCAGGAAATTGCTGACGGAAGTCTTGTGCCCGTACTGCAGGAACATCAGTCTCACACACCCGGTTTCTACTTCTATTTTCCGCGCGAGTACCGGTCCATGACTGCGCTCAGACTGTTTCTGGATCTGCTTCGGAACAGCTCGGAAACCGAAGGAAGGGGAGCAACTGAAAGGTCATCGACTGTCGGATGACGTCGTCTTTCATCAACAACGGAAGCTGGAGGTGACCTTACAGGCCGTTGGTGATCATGGCCGAACGGATTTCGGCAACTTCGCTCGACAGGAAATCGCAAAAGTCCTTGGCGACGATGGAACTCGGCCGATGCGCCGGTGTCAGGATGGAGAAACTGTTTTGAATGCGCGGGCGAAATGGCCGAAAGACGATCATGGGTGGGCCGTTGCGGTTTCCCGCAGCTTCCTGTGCCTTGTACGCAGTGATCATGTCGCAGATGAGCGCGCATTGACCTGCCTCCACGAACCTGAGGCCAGGATAGGCGGACCGCAGCTCGAAGCGCTGATTGAAGTTTGCACCGGCATCGTGAAAACGCGCCAGCGCCTGCTTGTGGCTCCGGTGTTCGGAATGGAGCATCGCCAGCGGATAGCCGTCGAGATCCGCAGGAGTGATGACTTCCTTTGATGCCAGCGGATCGGTCGCAGGTACCGCACACATGCATTCCAGATCGAAATCGATCTGATCGAAGGAATTGCGGACCAACGGTGTTTCGGAAAACCCGATATCAAATTGTCTGGCAGCGATAAGTTCTTCAATTTCGGACGGGGCCCGGCTGACAAGCGCGACTTTTACACTCGGCTTGTCTGCCAGGAAGCGAGACAGGCTATCGGGTAGAAAGCTGACAACGGCTTCCGGTGTGCCGACGATCCGCAGCTGTCCGTGTTCGCGATTGGCCAGACCACGCAGAGTGCGCTTCGAAATCTCCAGTCGCCTCAGGATGGCTTCGGCTTCTTCCAGGAAAAACTCGGCTTCCGGTGTCGGGACCAGGCGGCCTTGTTCGCGGACGAATAGCTTCAGTTCAAGCTCGGTCTCCAGCCCGGCAATGGTCGAGCTGACGGCCGGTTGGGTCCGGCCGAGAGTGCGGGCTGCCTCGGAAATCGATCCACTGCGCATCACCTCGCGAAAAGTCGCCAGTTGCCGAATTGACAGATTCATTGTTGGACGAGAGCCGTTCTCCGGAAAAAATCGTGATTACTGTGTCTCTTAATTGGAGCTAGGTCAACTGCATGAAATATAGGATTTAGTCTGATGCAGAATAAAGTGCTCCTTAGTCGATTTTTACTGCACTCATTTCTGTTCTGATGCCCCTGTACTGGGTTTTTCTGCTTACGTGTCGGTAAGCTTGCCTCGTTGGTTTGAGGATATATTTTGTCCAGCGGGTCAATTGTTATACTATTCTTCCTGCCAAAGCCGATCCAGATCATAAGTTGCAACATCCTCAAGCAACTCAATGAAGCCTCTGGCCGCATGATCCAGCGATCTGCGGCCCTTCTCGGCGGTTGCCATGGATGCATTGCCGAGCGCCCCGGTCGGGTTGAGGTCCTGTGCCTTCCAGCCGAACTGGGCTTTGCCGTGGCCCCGGAGGTGCTTGAACTCCCGCAGGAACCGTTGTTGCTCTGATGTGAAGTCTTCCGCCTGATCCATGCGGACAAGGTCCGGTCGCAGGTGCAGCATCAAGGAGGTTTCTATATCTCCGCCGTGAATTCCGTAGGAAAATTCGTCTTCCGGAAACAGCCCGTCCGGCTGGCCGAAACGCAGCCAGTTTGTCGCCGTAACCAGCATGTCGTGCTTGACCCGGAGTTCCCGGGCGACGATGTCGAGAATGGGGACATTGCCGCCGTGGGAATTGATCAGCACCATTTTTCGAATTCCGGCTCGCCTGACGCTCTCACCGATTTCGATCCAGCAACGGGTAACGGTGTCCCAGGAAAGGGTAAGCGTGCCCGGAGAAGATATGTGCTCATCCGACTTGCCGACTGCCTGAATGGGAAGAAAAGTGACAGGCAAGCTATCTGGAAGCAATTCAAGCACGCGGTTGATCTGACCTTCCGCAATGGCGGTATCCGTTGAGAGTGGAAGATGCGGGCCGTGTTGTTCAATTGCCGCCACAGGCAAGACAGCGATCCAGTTCTTGCGGTTGGGGGCCTGGAAGTCGGTTGTCGTCATGTCGTGCCAGAAACGCTTGGGCAGCATTGCTTGATCCTGTCTTGGAGGCGATTGCCGGATTTGCTTGGCATAGCAACACAGCTCTGACAAGGGGATCGGTTGAAAGGTGGTTACAGCGGTTGATCACGAACAAATGATAGGGATGTCTTAACCAGCGTTAAGAAATTGCTGACGTCTTTTCCCGAAAATGCGGTCAATGATTGGCGCGCTCTTGTCCAATGCACCGGCCAATCTGTTGAGAAACAACGGCGTCGCCGGTGATACGGGACCTGGTACTGGAGAAACTTCCTCCGACCGGGACGGGGCAAGTGCGCGCGAAAGCCTGGCAAGTCCACGCAACTCCGCGCGTCAGGCAAGGGGTGTTCCGGTTCTGACACCTCAAGCGGTGCTGGCGCTACAGGAAGCCGATCAATCGGAAACGTCCAAGGGCCGTTCAACTGCTTCGGGTTCCGAAGCGCAGTCAGACAATGACAATGCCGAGGAGGCGGGCGGAAATCAGGGATCGGCCACCGGCGCTGCCGCAGGTGGCAGTGGCCAGAGTGCGACCGCTGCTCAGCCTGCGCAACAGAAAGATTCTGAAAAGGAAGAGGACTCTGACGGCGATGGTCTGAACGAAGCGGAGGAAAAGCAGGTCAAGGAACTTGCCAAGCGGGATCGCGAAGTCCGTGCTCACGAGCAGGCGCACGCTCGGGTGGGCGGAGCCTATGCGAGCGCACCTACCTACACTTTCCAGCAAGGACCGGACGGCAAGCGTTACGCAATTGGTGGAGAGGTTCAAATCGACACCGCGAAAGAACGGACGCCAGAGGCCACGATCCGCAAGATGCAGATTGTCATTCGAGCAGCAACTGCGCCGGCCGAACCCTCTTCCCAGGATCTGAAGGTGGCGCAGCAAGCCCGATCGCAGCTGAGCGAGGCACAGGCTGAGCTGCGACAGCAAAAGGCCAAGGAACTGAAAGGCGAGGACGAGGACAGCACCGGTCCGGCCTCTCCGGAGGCTGGAGGGAACCCGGATGGTGGATCCGAAGCGCAGGCCAAAAACGGTGAAGCAGAAGAAAACACTTCCGCAAACTCTTCAGGTTCCTCAGAAGAGGGCAGTTCCGACGACTCTCTGAAAAGATCAAATGCAATCGCTGCCTATCTGGAAGCCGCGAACAGTGAAAATGACGCCCAGTCCCTGTTCAACGCCCTCGTGGCCTGATTGCGCTTGAGAAAGCCGGAAAGGCGTGACAAAAGGAGCGTCTTACCGGGCACTAGGCGCCCCAGAATTCAGGTCATGACATGCAAGCTATTGCCGCACGCCGGGTCGTCTCGGCGATCTTTTTCATGTGCGGAACCTTCGTTGGTCTCTGGGCATCGCGCATCCCGGACATCAAGGCCGCAACCGGTCTGGATGAAGGCGGTTTCGGGGTGTTGCTGCTTGTCATGGCCTGTGGTGCATTTGTCGCCTTTCCGTTTACGGGGCATTGGGTAGACCGTCTCGGGGCAGCACCGGTTGCCAAGTTCCTCGCCGCGGCGACAGCTGTCAGTTTCCTGGCCGTCGGCCTGGCTCCAACAACGCCGTTCCTGACTGTCGCGCTTTTCCTGGCCGGATTTTCCTTCGGTGGGCTTGACGTTTCCATGAACGGTTGGGGGGCGGAGGTCGAAACGAGCCTCGGCCGTCCGATCATGTCTTCATTTCATGGCCTCTACAGTCTTGGGGCCGGGCTTGCAGCTGCCGCCGGTGGTTTCGCGATCGAGCTCGACCTAAGTGTTTCAGAACACTTTAGACTATGGAGCGCTCTTTCCGTTCCGTTTCTGGTCTGGTTTTACCGTCAAGCCTGGCCGAAAGCTGAACCGGCAAGCGATACCAAGAAGAAGGCACCCCTGTTTGCGGTGCCCAGGGGGGCGCTCGTCCTTGTCGGACTGATGGCCCTGTGTGCGGCGCTTGGTGAAGGGGCTGTCACCGACTGGGCAGCGCTCTACCAGATCGAGGACCTTGGCTATTCCGAAGCGATCGCGCCGACAGCATTCACCGTTTTTTCCATTGCGATGGTGATCATGCGGTTGTCCGGTGACAAGGTGATCGCCCGTTTCGGCCCCGTGCCTGTTGCGCGTCTCAGTGGGGTGGTTGCATTCCTGGGGTGTCTTTTGCTGATCTCCGGCATCAATATCTGGGCGGTTTGGGCCGGCTGTTTCATCATGGGGCTGGGCTACGCGGTTCTTTTCCCGCTGGCCATGTCACGCGCGGCGAGCGATCAGAACATGTCGAAGGGGGTGGCGCTCGCCTCCGTCGCGACGCTTGGCTACGGAGCTTTCCTGTTCGGACCGCCCTTGCTCGGATTTGTCGGAGATGCGTTTTCGCTCAGGGCATCCTTCGCAGTTGTTGCCCTGTTGACCCTGGCGCTTCCGTTCCTGGCTGCATCGCTAAAAGTGCGGGCCTGAGGACTGTTCCCGGCTAAGCAATGGTCGATATCCGGATTGCTTAGATGGGAAAGTGCCTTCAACCCAAAGTCCTGTTTCGAAAAACATGTATTTTTTGCGAACTGTCATTTGACGGTTAAATAACCTCGTTAGGGTTGCGCCACATTACTGAAGTTTTTGATTCGAATTGAATTGGGTACGGGTAGGGGCGATGGCTTTTAACTACAAGAAGAGCATTACTTTTCGTCTGGTGCAGGCGGCAAAAGCGCAACGTGCCCGCTCCGGAGCCCATCTCATGCGGATAGGATTGCATCCGGGGCAGGAGCTGGTGCTGAAAGTGCTTGCCGACTCCGATGGACGGACAATGAGCCAACTTGCACTGGCACTCGGCGTTCAGCCGCCAACCGTCACCAAAATGGTGACCCGTCTGTCCAGTCAGGGTTATGTCAGCCGCCGCGTCTCCGACACGGATGGGCGTCTGGCGCGTGTCTATCTGACGGATGAGGGCCGGGATCTGGTCGCCTCCGTGGACAAGGCCTGGAAACGGCTGGAGCGTGAAGCGATGTCTGGTCTTGATGACAAGGACCGCAAGAAGTTGCGCAAGCTCCTGCGGCAGGTTGAGAAGAATCTCTCGGTTTCGGTGGACGATGATCCGGAGCATGAAGCTGATCTTGAGGACGACGCTCCTGAAGCCAGCGGCAAGAACAAAGAACTCACCGCCGCCTGAGATCGCGAACAAGGTCAATCGGATCTGATGCGTCGCGTTTAAATGAGTGGCTGACTTCCCATCAGCTCCAGAGCGGCATGGTTTTGACCAGGAACCCGAGAACGGCTGTCGTTATCAGCACTGTCGCCATGCCGCGCCGCGCGACAAAGACCAATACAGCGGCCAGTATCGCTATGCCGGCAAGGATAGGGTCGAGGCTTTGTGGATTGGGCCAAAGAAGGTCCAACATCCCGAGCTGAAGGGTGTTCGTCTCCGCAAACAGAACATTGATTGCGAACCAGATGGCAAGGTTCAGGATGGTTCCGGCAATCGCCGCGGTGATTGCCGAAAGTGCCTTGGCCAGTCTCTTGTTACCGCGCAGCTTTTCCATCCATGGCGCTCCGGCGAGGACGAAGAGGAAGCTGGGCGTGAATGTCACCCATGTCGTCATGGCAGCGGCCAGAATTGCGCCGGTGGGAGCCGAGAACGGTGCGGGATCGCGCCAGCCGGCAAGAAAGCCTACAAACTGGGTGACCAGGATGAGCGGGCCGGGTGTTGTTTCGGCAAGGCCCAGGCCGTCAAGCATCTCACCGGCGGAGAGCCAGGATTTCGTTTCGACGGCAACCTGGGCCATATAGCTGAGCAGAGCATAGGCGCCACCGAAACTGACAACTGCGAGCAGCGAGAAGAATTCGGCAACCTCGGCAAAGACATTGCCGGGGACGAGAAGAAGAGCTGCGGCAAGCGGCGGAGTTCCCCAGATCACCAAACCTGCGAGCAGTGTCCGGACCGTTCCGGCTATCGAGGCGTGCTTTGCATGTGACGCGGATTCCTCTGGCGCGCTTTCCGGTGCGCGGGCGAAAAGGAGACCGATCAGAGCTGCGCCGATAATGACGAAGGGAAAAGGAATGGAGAAGAAAAACAGGGCGCAGAAGGAAAGGCCGCAGATCAGCCATGAAAGCCGGGTTTTGAGAGCCTTCCGGCCTATTTTCGACAGAGCCTGCAGCACGATAGCCAGAACACCGGCCTTCACTCCGTAAAAGATGGCCGAGATGAGGGTGGTGTCGCCATAGGCTGCATAAACGTAGCTGACGATGCCCATGGCGAGTGCGCCGGGCAAGATGAAAAGCAGTCCAGCGATCAGGCCGCCGAGCGTGCGTCCACTGAGCCAGCCGCAATAGGTGGCAAGTTGTTGGGCTTCCGGCCCGGGCAGCAACATGCAGTAGTTCAACGCGTGCAGGAACCGGTCTTCAGACAACCATTTGCGGTTCTCGACAAACTCCTGATGCATGACCGAAATCTGGGCTGCAGGTCCTCCGAAGGAAAGCAGGCCGACCTTCAGCGAGACCCGTGTCATCTCGGCGAGAGAGGGCTGGGTGATTTCCCCGGCCGGGATGGTTTCGTTCGAAGCTTGTGGTGTTTGCATGAGGAGAACTGCTTTCAGAAGATCCCGTTTCCTACGTGTTCTTTGTGAATGCTGCAAGACGGGTTCCTGGTGTTGCATTCGCCATCGGAAATTGCGTCGTTCAAAGATTACAAATCGCTCATTTGTAATGGACGCAGGGGCAACCTACTTCTTTTGGCATCCCAAACAGCAAGGATGGAGATGTTTGAGATGGTTGCGAGGTATCAGACGATTAATGAGGAACGTGGTGCCCAGAAAGCGGCAGAGTTACGTCGCCGCTTTAAGCAGGCGTCAAGTGCGTCCTTCAGTCGTCCGCAGTTCGGCATGTGGCCTTCCCCGCGGCAAAGAAGCTGGATGGAGATCAGGTCGCGTCAGGCACATTTCAGGGAGTTCCTGATCTGGAGTGCCATGGCTGCTATCGTGGTCTTCTTCGGGTTTATCATTTTCTAAAAAAGCGGCTCTCGAGGAGCGCTTCTTCACTCATGCAATCTCCAAAGGTGGCGCCAGGTCGCGCCACCTGAGAGCGGAGCATCCCGGGCTACCGGGTGGCGGTTGTCAGAACACCTGCTCCGATCAGAAAACTTCCCCCAATCCGGTTCATCAGCCTCATGCGGCGCGACGTGATGATGCTCGACCGCAGATGGCCGACGGAGATCGTCCAAAGCGCAATGTTTGCGGCGACCATCGCCAAGAACGTGAATTCAAGGATGATCAGTTGCGGGAGAACCGGTTCGCTGGTGTTGATGAATTGCGGTACAAAGGCAATGAAAAACATGATGTCCTTCGGGTTCAGGGCAGTCACAAGATAACAGTTCCAGAAGATTGACCGTTTCGATTGTGGCGCCCCGGCGTTGGCGTCCATGCTGAACTGTGTCTTTGCACGCCAGAGCTTGATGCCAAGCCAGATCAGATATGCTGCACCGGCAAGTTTGAGAGCGGTAAAAAGCGTCGCGGACGTCGCCAGTATTGCACCTGCCCCCAACAGGGAGGCGGTCATCGCGGTGAAATCACCCAGAACCACACCGGGCACGGTTGCCCAGGCTGCAGACCTTCCGCTGCTGAGCGCGTATCCGGCGACGATCGTGACTGTTGGGCCGGGGATTGCAAGCAGGGCTGCACTTGCAGCAACAAAAGTTATCCAAAGTTCGTAGCTCACCCTCAACTCCTTGGGACGAAAATGTGTGCTATGTATTGCATAGCATGCAAGTTGCAGATTTGCTATTAAAAACATAGTGGCGATGACATGACAAAAATCCCCTATCCAGGGAAACCGGTTCGCGGATCCAAAAGCGGTGCGCCGATCATGGCCCTTTTCGACCTTCTGGGTCGCAGATGGGCCATGGGTGTCCTGTGGACCCTTCGTGAAAACGAGCCATGCACATTCCGTGAGCTTCAGGACAAGTGCGAGACGATCTCGCCGGCGGTCCTGAACCAGCGGATCAAGGAACTCAGGCTGGCTCAGCTGATCGAGCGCAGCCCGGATGGATACGTGTCCACGTCGCTCGGGAAAGAGCTATACGATCAACTTGTGCCATTGGGAGCATGGGCCAAGGAATGGGCGAAAGAACTGCCGGATCCTGAGAGCGGCGACACCTGACAGGGCTCAGGCCGGTCGAAACTCGACATCCATCGTCAAAGCAGAAACGGGAAACCGCCCTCCATTTTCAGGAGGGCGATTTTCGTATCGGTTCCTCCATCGCCGGAATAGCCGCCCAGTCCGTTTGCCGACAGAATCCTGTGACAGGGAATGATGATGGGGATCGGATTGGCGCCGCAGGCCTGCCCGACGGGCTGTCCGAAGGTGTTCAACTCCCTTGCGACATCGCCGTAAGTTCTGGTTTCACCGTAAGGAATTGCGAGCATTGCCCGGAACACGGCCTGATGTAGCTCTCCGCCTTTCGGTGCCAGGGGCAGGTCGAAAACCTTCAGCCGACCATCGAGATAAGCCTCGAGTTGCGCAATGGCTTCCTGCAGCAATGGTGTTTCTTCTTGGCCTGACGGCCCGTTCCATTGTAATTGGGTTATTGCGCCGTCTGTTTCATGGATGGTCAGGCGCCCCAGCCACGTTTCAATCTCTGCAACTGGCATCTTTGTCCCTGCTTTCCTGTGTCATCAGTAGCGGGTGGTCAATCTTATCGCAACCGGACATTTTCAGCCGGAAAGTCCGTTTCTCAATCCATTCATCCACGGATGATCTTGGAAAAGGGCCGTCGCCAATGGCGCAGTACAGTCGGGAACGCCTGGCCGCAGGACCCACCGTTTCGGTGGCTCCTTTCGCCGGTATCGCACTTATCGTTCTGGCATGCCTGTGCTTCTCGGTGCTGGATGCGATTGCAAAGTATCTGTCTGCGAGTTTGCCGACATTGCAGATTGTGTGGATGCGCTTTGTCAGTCACGTTTTGCTTGCGTTTGTTCTGTTCCAGGTCTGGAAAACGCCGTCTCTGCTGAAAACCAGGCGTCCTTTCCTGCAGGGAATACGGGCATTTTGTCTGTTGGGCACGACCATTTTCAACTTTCTGGCCGTTCGCTACCTGCAGCTGGCCGAGACGATGTCGATCATGTTCGCCGCTCCCTTCGTGATCACCGCGCTTGCCGGGCCGATGCTGGGTGAATGGGCCGGACTTCGACGCTGGATCGCCATTATCGTCGGATTTGCCGGTGTACTTGTGGTGACGCAGCCGGGTATGGGGGGAATGCACTGGGCGGCAATCTATTCCGTTGCCGCAATGACATTTTATGCCACCTACGCGATTTTGACCCGGCAGCTGACCACCACCGACAGCTCGGCCGGAATGTTGATCATTTCCGGTATCGTGGCAGCGATCGCGATGGCACCGGCCGGACTTTCGGTCTGGGTCATGCCTCAGGATGTCTGGACCTGGGTGCTTTTGTTCGCAACCGGGGCGTTTGGTGGTGGGGGCCATTTCCTCTTCATCATGGCGCATCGCATGGTTCCGGCTCCGGTTCTGGCTCCGTTTATCTATACTCAGATTGTCTGGATGATCGCTCTTGGCTACCTGATCTTCTCAGACGTGCCGACTGTGACGACGCTGGTGGGGGCCGCGATTGTCGTCGGCTCAGGCCTATACATCCTCTATCGTGAGCGCGTGCGCGGAATATAAGCCGGCTGGTGGGTGAAAATGCTCTGGATCGGTGTTTCTCAAGTCAATGCCAGGACAGCTGTTGACGGGCCGGGCGACTTTCAGTCTTAATACCGCCTGGCGCCGGGCCGCCTGAAGGAATTGGTCGCCAGCCTGTTTAGGAGGAATGGGATGGAACTTGATCGCCGTAAGTTCTTGGGAGGAGCAGCCGCAGTCGCGGGTACGCTTGCATTGCCTCATGTGGCAAAAGCCAGCGCCGCTGCGGATGCGTATTTCAACGGGTATCAGCCGGATAACGGGTATCAGTATCGCCGGACCAACATGAACCGGATCAAGCCGGTATGGCGCCGGCAGATGGTGAAATACTTCAGTCCCGAGCCACCGGGCACCGTTGTTGTCGATACAACCAATCACTTCCTTTACTGGATCTGGGAAAACAACACGGCGCTCAGATATGGCGTTGGTGTCGGCCGTGAGGGATTCAAATGGTACGGCCGGGCACGAGTTGATCGCAAGGCGCTCTGGCCGCGCTGGGTGCCGCCACCGGAGATGTTGAAACGCCAACCCGATCTGCCACGCAAGGTGGAAGGCGGGGCTGCCAACAATCCGCTGGGGCCGAGAGCGCTGTATCTCTACAGGGATGGACGCGACCTTGGCTACAGGTTGCACGGTACGCTTGAGCCGTGGAGCATCGGTCATGACGTTTCCAGCGGTTGTATCAGAATGCTGCCTGAGGACATCATCGATCTTTATCAGCGCTGCCCGAAAGGCACGGCAGTGCTGATTCTTGAGCATCTGGGTGCCAGCGCCGGGTAATTCCGGCGCTGTGGATTTGCCATAAAGGGTAATTGGGGGATTCCTTGGGTAGTTTTTTCGGCCGGATAGGCCAGAGCGCGGCTATCGCGCTTCTTTGCGGGATTGGACTTGCGTCCTGTAACAGCGCCGGTAGCCTCACCACACCGGACGTGACCAATGCGACCGCGGCCGGGTTCGTCAACGTCGGCCCGGGATCGGAAGAGGAATTCATCATTAACGTCGGGCGCCGGGTCTATTTCGAAAAAGGGTCGGCCGTTGTCACCGACGAAGCCCGCATGACGATTGAAAATCAGGCGAAGTGGCTGAAAAATAACAAGAAATGGCTGGTGAAGGTTCAGGGCCACGCGGATGACGGTGGCAGCGAAGCCACGCAGAAGACATTGTCCACGCAACGGGCAAATGCCGTGATGACCGAGCTGATCAGCCTTGGGGTCAGCCCCAATCGGGTCTGGGTGAAGGGCTACGGTATTGAGCGTCCGGTTACGGATTGTGACGACATCACCTGTCAGTCCCAGAACCGTAGAGTGGTGGTCAATCTCCGGGAAGAGTTCGACGAGTCTGCCCCGCAACAACGCTGATTTCAGTCTGATCCAATCAACGTATCGGTTTGGACATAAAACATTTATCTGTTTACCTCGATGGGAGAGAGCTATAACGAGTGCTCCTGTCGCGCCGCGGTATTGAGAACATTGAATGTCAGAAGACAACGGATCCAAGCCACCGTCACCGGAATTGCCCCCCAAACCCGGAAAACGGCTTACGCTCGGGCATATTGCCGACCAGCTGGGGATTTCGACTGCTACTGTTTCTCTCGCTCTGCGGGACAGTCCGCTTGTGGCCCACGAGACCCGGGAAAAGGTCAAGCAGACGGCGCAGGAGATCGGTTACATCTACAACCGCTCCGCAGCCTCGTTGCGCACCTCCCGCAGCCAGATTGTCGGCGTCGCCGTTCATGACATTCTCAATCCTTATTTTGCAGAGGTCTTTTCCGCGCTTGAGGATGTGCTGGAACAACAGGGACAGATGATTTTCATCTGTAACCACAGGGATGATACCAAGCGCCAGCGCGCTTTTGTGAATACGCTGCTGCAGCACCGCGCGGATGGCTTGATCCTGTGTCCTTCGGTCGGGACGTCCGCGGAAGAGATCAACAGGCTGGTCGATCAAGGCATTCCGGTCACGCTCGTGGCCAGGGAATTGCCAGGTGTGTGGGCTCCCTGCGTGCGCGGTGACGATATGTGTGGAACCTATCTTGCCACCAAGCATCTGATTGAGCAGGGCCATAAAGATATCGCCATGATTGGCGGGCGCCGCGAAAGTTCTACCGGTCGTTTGCGCAACGAAGGATGGCGAAAGGCGCTGATCGAGGCAGGTCTGGATCCGGGCATTCAGATTGACTTGCCGGAGCTTATGACCCAGGCCGACGGGCGCGCCGCCGTACCGACAATCCTAGAAGCCGATCCCAGGCCGACCGCAATCGTTGGCTTCAACGATCTGGTGGCTTTCGGCATGATGACGACGCTGCGCAGGGCGGGTATTGAGCCTGGTCCGGACATTGCCATTACCGGTTACGATGACATTGATGGGGCCGATGCGCGAACGCCGGCGCTTACCACGGTGGCCAATCAGCCCGAGAAGATCGGCCGGCTGGCGGCTCTGACACTGCTTAGGCAGATCGCCGGGGACCGTGTTCCCAACAAGCCGATTGTCATCGAACCGGAATTGCGCATCCGGGAGAGCTCGCCGCCGCCGGGTGTGCGGATCGGACCGAAGCTGGACGCCGACTAAATCTTCTCACGAATCGCGAAAGACCAGCAGACGAATGTTTCAGTCAGATCTGAAACACCCCCGGGGCGGCAGGCCGCCCCGAGGCAATTCGTGTTTGGCTTTACCGGGGTTCGTCCTTGAGGCCCTTGAAGATCGCGTAGCATGCCATCAGCAGCACGATCGTGAAGGGGAAGCCGGTTGAAACGGCCATGGCCTGGAGCGCGCCCAGTCCGCCTCCGAGCAACAGCGCAATTGCGACCAGACCTTCGAAAGTGCACCAGAACACCCGTTGGGAAACCGGTGCATCCACCTTGCCTCCCGCCGTGATCGTATCGATGACGAGCGATCCGGAGTCGGATGATGTGACGAAGAACACGATCACGAGGATGATGGCGATGAAGGACGTGATCGATGCCAGTGGCAGGTCTGCCAGCATGCCGAAGAGAGACAATTCGGGGCTGTAGCTGGCGATCACGTGCTCATGAACCTGGCTGCCGGTGACTGTCAGGACCTGTTCGATGGCAGTGCCGCCGAATGCTGTCATCCAGATGACCGAGACGAGCGTCGGAATGATCAGGACGCAGACCACGAATTCGCGCACGGTCCGCCCACGGCTGACGCGCGCAATGAACATGCCGACAAATGGCGACCAGGAGATCCACCATGCCCAGTAGAAGGATGTCCATCCCTGGCGGAAACCGTCATCTTCCCGGCCGAATGGCATGGAAAGCGGAATGACTTCCTGCGCATAGGCCGTGATGTTGTTGATGAAGCCGGAAACGAGGGCGCTGGTCGGACCCGCGAAAATCACGAACAGAAGCAGCAATGCCGCAATCAGCATGTTGATTTCCGACAGCACCTTCACGCCGCCGTCCAGGCCGCGCAATACGGAGACCAGTGCAACGATCGTGATGCCGATGATCAGGACAACCTGTGCGGTGTTGCTGACAGGAATGCCGAAGACGAACTCCAGGCCTGCATTGGCCTGCTGCGCGCCGAAGCCGAGGGATGTTGCCAGACCGAAAAGGGTCGCGAATACCGCAAGAATGTCGATGACATGTCCTGGCCAACCCCATGTGCGTTCACCGAAAATCGGATAGAACACGGAGCGCATGGTGAGCGGCAGGCCCTTGTTGAAGGTGAACAGCGCCAGCGCCAGAGCGACGACGGCGTAGATTGCCCAGGGATGGAGACCCCAGTGGAAAATCGTCGCGGCCATGCCCATGGCCTTGGCCGCCGCGACGTTCTCCTCAATCAGGTTGCCGTCGGCATCGAAGGGCGAAGGCACGCCGACAGGCTCCGAAAAGGCCATGTGATAGACCGGTTCCAGAACGCCGAAGAACATGAGGCCGATGCCCATTCCGGCGGCGAACAGCATCGCGAACCAGCCGAAGTATGTGTAGTCGGGCGCCGCGTCCTTGCCGCCAATGCGGACACTCCCGAAAGGGGATACGATCAAAACCAGGCAGACAAGAACAAAAATGTTGCCTGAAATGATGAAGAACCAGTCCAGATTTGACGTCAGCCATTTGCGCATGGCGTCAAAAACCGGACCGACTTCATTTTGAAACGCAAGGGTCAGAAAGACGAAGGCGACGATGGTCAGGCCGGATACGAGAAAAACCGGATTGTGGATGTCGAGATTGAAGGGGCCGACATTGGTTTCGATATTGTCCTGACCGATTTCATAGTCGGTCTCAATGACATTGGCGGCACCTTCCGGGTCGCGAATGCCCTGATTGGAAGTTTCATCGCTCATGGGAGCGTTCCTTATTGTTCGAGAAATCTGTTACCGGACGAGAAAGACGGAAATGTCCGCATGTGAAGCGATGCGTCCGCCGTTTGACGGCCATAAGCGATCAGCCATGTTCGGCACGTGCGTTGCCATGACGACTAGGTCGGCGCCGGTCTCGTCAATCGCCTTGAGAAGAGCGTCTTCCAGTTCGGCTGCAGGATCATGTGCGAAAACCGCATGGCCGGACGCTGAAACACCATGCTTGTCAGCCTGGGACGCCGCATAGGCGTTCAATTTGGCGCGGAACTCGTCCGGGGTGTGCGCTAGTGCGCTTGGCACTGTGGAAGCAACAGCTGTGAAAACGATTGGTATTTTTTCGGCCTTGGCCAGATTTACTCCTGCAGATACGGATTTCTCGAGCTTGTCTGCATGGTTCAAGTCAATCGGAATGAGAATTCTACTGAACAAAATTTCCTCCCTGATCGGGCCTGAAAAGTCAAAGAGAAGTCTTTGCCTCGGCGATGATCTTGCAGAGGGGGCGCATTATTAGAATTTTTTTGGTTTAGCGCTTTTATCCGCTCTACACGACAGAAAGATACTTTAGATGTGGCCTTGAAACGTCAAAAGAACGGCATGCGTGCGCTTCGAGGCGACGTATCGCGCATTATACTAAGGTCGAGCTTAAAGTTCGAGGCCGGACGGAGATTCGGCGAACGGTGTGATGTTCGTGCCTTGCGGTAACTGCGCTCAGGACGCCTCAGTCACCCTGGATCCTTTGAAGGCTACGCACCTGTTGCGTCCGGTGGATTTGGCTTCATACAGCGCTGTGTCGGCCTTTTGCATCAGGGAGGTGAACTCGATGTCGTCCCGCGTGGTCGTGGCCAGACCCATGCTGCAGGTGACCGTCTGTTCGACCCGGTCAAGCTGGCATTCGCTGAGGATTTTCAGTCGCAACCGTTCGCAGACATTCAGGGCGTCTTCCGTTTCGGCGTTGCAGAGGATCAGGCAGAACTCCTCACCGCCAACCCGTCCGAAAACATCAACCGTGCGAAGTTCTTCGCTGACGGTGTCGGCGAATTTCTTCAGGATCTCGTCTCCGGTCGCGTGACCATGACGGTCGTTGATCTGCTTGAAACGGTCGATGTCCATCATGACCGCGGTGAAGGGTTGTTTGCTTCTGCGGTAACGCTGGATCTCGGTGTTGGCGCGTTCGAGAAATGCGCGGCGATTGAGGATCTGGGTCAGATCATCAATGCTGGCGACCCGCTCCAGATTGATCTTTGCGTCCATGAGTGCCTGATGATCGCGCTGGCGTGCGATCTCGTGCCCGATCCAGTCTGCAAACTGGCGCACGATCTGAATGTCAGCCGGTGTGAAGGAGCGCTTGCGGATATCCGGCGCTGTGAAATTGATGGTGCCGTGGACTATTCCGTCGACGAGCAGCGGAGCGCCGATATAGGTCTCAAGCGCGAAAATCTCGTAACAGGGGTGCTTGGCGAACTCGGAATTCGCGGCATTTGCCGTTGCAATCGGTTCGTTCGCATCCAAAGTCAGGATGCAGTAAGTGTCCTTGAGCGGAAATGATGTGCCTGAAACAAGCTCTCGGTTCGGGCTGTGCGCATGAGTGATGGTGTAATGATCTTCGACAACATGGCTGATGATGCCAAACGGTGTGTCGAAGTGCTCGCAACCCAGCCTCAGGATTTCGGCAATCTTTTCTTCGTGCCCGAGTTCGCGGGTCGATGTGATCGCGTAAAGTTCGGCCAGGGTGGTTTCGGTGTTTTTCCGGTCCGTGATGTCGGTTACCAGAACCACCAGTCCCTCAACCTCGCCGCGATTGTTGATACGCGGACTGCAGTCCATCTGGCTGACCCGGGTTATGCCGTCGGGATAGTGAATACTGAGTTCCCTTGAAGCCTTTTGTCCTTTCAGGGCTCTCATGAACAGTTCCTGGATGCAGGCGCGTTCGCTCTCCGGCAGGCGGTCCCGAAGGCGGGTGCCTATCAAGTCCGCACGCGGAGCATTGAACCATTCGCAGCCGGTCTTGTTGAGAAACTGGCACTTTCCCTCAATGTCGACTTCACCCACGCATGCAGAAATGCTGTCAGCCATCAGGTGAAGGTTCCTGTAAGCCTTCTCAGCTAGGGCTTTGGCTTCCTTCATCTCCGTGATGTCTGCGCGAATACCGGCGATGCCGCCGCTCCGGGTTCTGGTTTCAGAGATGCGCAGCCAGCGGCCGTCCTGCAGTTGCTGCTCGACAATGGCGCCATCCGCTTCCCGGTGCTTGGCAAGCCGATCTGCAAGCCATTCCTCGTCTTCCATTCCCTCCGTTTCATACTGTTTTCTGTTCAGGCCGAAGCGGAGAATATCCTCAAACCGGTTGCCAGGAAAAATGGCCGGAGCGGAATGGGCGTAGATGTCGCGATAGTTGTCGTTGCAAAGGATCAGGCGGTCGTCATTGTCGTAAATGGCGAAGCCCTCGGACACCGCATCCAGCGCATCTTCCAGTGTGAGCGCGATGTCGCTGAGCTTGGTCTCAAGCGCCATGCGGTCGCTGACGTCACGGGCAATGAACAAAAGGCCGGTTAGGTTCTGGCCGGAATCAAACAAGGGAGCGCTAACGACTTCAACCGGAACCGAGGTGCCGTCTCCGCGTTGCAGCTTGATCGAGTAGGCCTTCCGGTGACGCTGATCTGCGGGCGAGTTGTAAAGCTCGCCCATCTTTTCGAATTGCTCCTTGTCGGCGAAGAAGCGTTCGGTTGTTGAGCCGACGAGATTTTCCCGCGTTTCGCGAAGCAGTTTTTCCATGGCCTTGTTGGCGAACAATATGGTTCTGGTCGAATTGGTAATCAGAACGCATTCGTTCAGGTCGCCGAACGACTGTTCCAGATCCAGGTTAATACTCCCAGCCATGGCAAGTCCTGCTCTATCGTCGTTGATTGTCATACGTATTCAATCAAGACAATAAAAGTTTAATAAAAAGATACGTAGAGGAAGACTCTGCGTACGTTAGTGCATTTCCTTGTGTATTTTTGAATTCTTAATTAGTTGTTTGATTGATAACTCAAATAAGTTGATCTTTTTCAAGAAATAGTTTTACGCGTTCAAGGGCTCTTTCTATATTTGTAGTTGAATTCGCATATGATAGGCGAATGTAACCTTCTCCGAGTACTCCGAAGTCTGGACCTCCAATGGTTGCGACTCCGGTTTCCTCCAGCAGCGCGGAAGCCAGTTTCTTGGCTTTCCAGCCCGTCTTTGTGATGTTGGGGTAAGCGTAAAAAGCACCGCGCGGGGTTTTGCACGAGATGCCGTCAATGGCGTTCAGGCCGTCGACGATAACACGGCGCCGCGCATCAAATTCGGCGACCATCTCCGTGACCGCATCCTGTGGTCCGGTCAGTGCGGCGAGGCATCCATACTGGGCCGGAGCGTTGACGCAGGACCAGGCGTTCACGGCAAGCTTCCGGGCCTTGTCCATCAGGCTGTCGGGCCAAAGTGAGAATCCCATTCGCCAACCGGTCATTGCGTAGGTCTTGGACCAGCCGTCGAGCAGAATGAGCCTTTCCCTTAAGAATTCAAACTCCAGCAGGGAGACATGCTCCATGCCGTCATAGGTCATCTGGGAGTAGATTTCATCTGAAAGGATGGCAACACCCGGATGATCCTCAAGACCTGCCACGAGTGTTTCAATTTCCGATCTCGGTGTGACGCCGCCGGTTGGATTGGCGGGGGAGTTCAAAATCAGAAGTCGGGTCTTGTCGGTAATCAGCGAGAGCGTTTCCTCGGCCGAAAAGGCAAAGTCATTTGTTTCGCGGATCGGAACCGGTACCGGGCGCGCGCCGGTAAACTCGATCATCGAGCGATAGATCGGGAAGCCTGGGTCCGGGTAGAGAATGTCGACGCCCGGTTCACCGAACATCAGGATCGCCATGAACATGGTGACCTTGCCGCCCGGAACGATCAGGACATCGTCCGGATCGGTCTCAACACCGTGACGCTTCAGAAGGTCAGCAGAAACGGCCTCGCGAAGCGGCGCTATGCCGGTTGCTGGGGTATAGCCATGATGACCGTCCTTAAGAGCCTTCACGGCGGCTTCGACAATATGGTCGGGCGTTTTGAAGTCCGGCTGACCGATCCCCAGATTGATGATGTCCCGGCCCTGGCTGGCCAGTTCGGTCGCGCGTGCCAGCACCGCAAAGGCGTTTTCTTCACCAATCCGGTCAAAACCGTCGATCGTCTTCAACATGCCTGTCTCCAAATGTGCTGCGGCGTATCCGGCCAACGTTAATGCCGTCGGCAAGAAACTGAAAAGGCTTGAATTCCCGGAACCGGTTCGGATCGGCATGCATTTGAAGGATTTGTCATTCGACAACAACCGGTAACAAGTCGTTGTAGAGCGCCAGATCAGGAAATTTCCGGGATGCCCTCCCAATGCGCAACCGATGTGCTTATATTCGCGCCCAAGCGACCTGCGTTCAGGCAGGTGAAAAATACATCAACATGCCAGGAAAGTGCGCAATGTCTGCGACCCAGGATGCTCAGGCACAGATCCCCGTCACCGTTCTGACCGGTTATCTCGGCGCTGGAAAAACCACGTTGCTCAACCGGATACTGACCGAAAACCACGGTCAGCGCTACGCGGTCATCGTCAATGAATTCGGTGAAGTCGGTATCGACAATGATCTGCTTGTCGAATCGGACGAAGAAATCTTCGAAATGAACAATGGCTGCATCTGCTGCACGGTTCGCGGCGATCTGATCCGCACGGTGCAGAACCTGATGAAGCGCAAGGGTGCTTTCGATGCCATCATCGTCGAGACAACGGGTGTCGCCGATCCAGCTCCGGTGGCACAGACCTTCTTCATGGACGACGATGTTCGTGCCTCGGCGAAACTTGATGCCGTTGTTGCCGTGGTCGATGCCCGTCACGTTCTTCAACGCCTGGAAGACACAGAAGAAGCAGAAGATCAGGTTGCCTTTGCGGATGTCATTCTGATCAACAAGACCGATCTGGTGTCGGAAGAGGAGCTGGCCAATGTGGAAGCGCGCATCCGGGCCATCAATCCTTATGCAATCCAGCATCGAAGCGAACGTTGCGGTGTCGACATAGCCAAGGTGCTGGACCGCGGCGCATTCGATCTCGACCGGATTCTCTCGCTGGACCCCCATTTCCTGGAGCATGGTCACCACGCTCACGAGTGTGGCCCGAGCTGTGATCATGACCATCATCATGATCACGGCCATGACCATCACGACCATGATCACGGTCACCATCATCACCATCATGATGAGGACCCCCATTCGGTCAAGAGTATCTCCCTGAAGGCAGGCGATCTCAATCCGGACATGTTCTTTCCCTGGATCAACCAGGTTACGCAGGTTCAGGGCCCCAACATCTTGCGGATGAAGGGCATCCTGTCATTCAAGGACGACCCGCAGCGCTATGTTATCCAGGGAGTGCACATGATCGTTGAGGGCGATCATCAACGTGACTGGAAAGCAGATGAACCGCGTGAAAGCCGGCTGGTATTCATCGGACGTGACCTCAACTGGGATGTCTTGAAAGACAGTTTTCAGGCCTGCGCCGCGCAATAAGGAATTGAGATTTGCCGACAGTTGCTCCTGTGGACATGGACGGTTTCGTCGTCCGTGCCGGTTTTCTGAATGAATGTGCTTATTTTGCTTCCGGTGAAGGTGAGATTGTTTTTTCCGGACAAGGCGAAAAGAAAGTCAAACCGCATAAAGACGGGCTTCTGGCGGCCGAACCGGCGGTTGATGGCAAGGGGCTGATTACCTCCGGCGACGACGGTTGCATCTATTCCTGTTCCGCGGACGGCTCTTATGAGCTGGTTGCGGAACGGCCACGCAAGTGGATCGATCTGATTGCCGCGGGTCCTTCCGGTGCCGTTGCGTTTGCCAGCGGACGCACGGCCTGGGTTCGTCTGGCCGATGGGCGGGAAAAGGAATTTGCCCATGAGCGTGCAGTGGGCGGTCTAGCATTCGCCCCGAAAGGCGTGCGGCTTGCCGTATCGCGTTATGACGGTGCTACCCTCTGGTGGGCAGGAACCGACGGAGCCCCGGTTGAGATGACCTGGAAGGGTGCTCATCTGGGTATCAGTTTTTCCCCCGACGGCAAGTATCTCGTCACCGCAATGCAGGAAAACGCCCTGCACGGATGGCGGCTGACAGACAGTCAGGACATGCGGATGACGGGCTATCCAGCCAAGGTCAAGTCGTTCAGCTGGTCTGCCAAGGGTCGCTACCTGGCAACCTCCGGAGCCAACGCTGCAATTCTTTGGCCCTTTTTCGGCAAGACCGGTCCGATGGGGCAGTCGCCCTTGCAACTCGGCACGCGCAGCGATGCTCTGGTGACTTCGGTGGTCTGTCATCCGAAGGAAGATGTTGTCGCGATTGGGTATCAGGACGGCATGATCATGATGTGCCGCTTTGCCGACAATGCCGAAGTGCTTCTGCGCCGTCCGGGCAAGGGGCCCGTCTCGTCCATGGGGTGGGACGCCGAAGGCGTTCGACTTGCATTTGGAACGGAAGCGGCAGAAGCCGGGATTGTCAGTCTGCAGGATTAGGTGGTTCGGGAGGTGATATGGCGCGGGTCCTAATCATAGTCGTCATGCTGATCAGTGGAACGGCCACCTCCCAATTGCCCGAATTTTCCCAGCAATACCGCCAGCGTCTCGGCGGCGCAATCGATGCGCTGGAGGAGGTTCTTGCAGATTTCAAGAGAGATGCCGCGCAATTCGGACTGAGTTTGCAGGAGGCCATAGACCGCCAGCTGGCGTCTGATGATCCATTTATCAAGGCTCGAGGGAACAGCATGGCAGCGGCGGAAGTCCGGCTGTCCAGTCTGAAACAGCAACAGCTGGAGCTGAGCGGAGCAGGGTCGATCGAACGGCTGGTCATTTTCGCGCGTGGCTTCGATCGCAGACTGGCGCAAGCCACCATGCAGGACTACCAACCGGCCGTCCCGGTGACGGTTGCCGGCCTTCTGAGTGCCGGTGCCGGCGCCCTTGGCGGTTTTCTTATCATTCGATTGCTGATCGGCTTGACGCGCATCGGTCGTCGCAGGAACACTGCGGTTCGCTGACGGCAGATTGCCTTGCCTTGCGTTTCCGGTATGCCGTTAGAGAGGCTACGGAGGTCGTTGCTCTTTTGACCGGCAATCGGCAAATCGGTTAAGCAGAGTTTCAGTCTAGGTGCGGAGCTGGAAGGAAACCGGATGGACGCAATCACGCGCATGCGCTGTTTTATTCAAGTCGTCGATTCAAATGGATTTTCTGCTGCCGCCAGAGAAATGGGCCGCTCCAAGGCGCTGGTTTCAAAATATGTCGGTGAACTGGAAGACGAGCTCGGTGTCCGGTTGTTGAACCGGACGACCCGCCAGGTCTCAATGACCGACGTTGGCGAGGCCTACTACAAGGAAGCCGTCGAGATCCTGCAGAGGATCGACGACCTTCAGGCGTCCGTTCAGTCTTCTCACCAGGAAGTGCGCGGAAGGCTCAGGGTTTCCGCGCCAAGGTCGCTCGGCGACGATATGTTGAACAAGGCGATGATGGAATTCCTGGCTCTCTATCCGGAGATCAATCTGGATCTGCGCCTGGAAGACCGGTTTGTCGACCTGGTGGAAGAAGGTTTCGATGTCGCCGTCCGGGTGACGGAAATGGAAGATTCCAGTCTGATCGCCAGGAAAATCGCACCTTTCCGAACCGTGCTGTGTGCCAGCCCGGAAGTGATTGAGAAATATGGTGTGCCGAAAGTTCCGGCAGATCTTGCGACACGGCCATGCATCATCGATACCAATTACCGCTTCAAGCAGAACTGGGCGTTTCGGGTCGGTGGAGACCGGGTTTCAGTAACGGTCAAAGGGCCTTTGGAGGTCAACAGCGCCTCTGCAGCGCGCGAAGCGGCATTGTGTCATCTCGGGTTTCTCAGGCTGCCGCTGTTTTTTGTTTATGAGGAGGTTCAGGCCGGGAGGCTCGTGCCGCTCATGGAGGAATATGAGGATCCGCTGCGCGGGATTTACGCGGTCTATCCGCACCGCCGACATTTGAGTGCGAAAGTGAGGGCATTCGTTGACTTCCTAGTTGAATGGTCCGCCAGGAGGCCGACTTGCTAGGTCGAATTACAGTATTCCTACGGTGGTTATTTGGTTCAATATGACTGTTTTTCCGTAATATTTGTTCTTTCTTTCCTGATTAATTTCAAAATTGAAAATGTTGACTTGCATTTTCAATGTGCAGCTTCCAAAGTTCGACTATGGATGATGCTCAAAAACAAATCGCAGCGGGCCTGGAGCAAGTGTTCTGGAGCAGAGGATTTGCAGAGCCCAGTGTTCCCGATCTGCGGGCCGGCGTCGGCGTCAGCATGCGAACGCTTTACCGTCACTTTCCTTCACGTGAAGCCATGATCCTGGGGGCGTTGGAATACCGTCACCAGCGCTACCTGAAATATGTTCGCGAGGGCGTGAGCGCTCCTGGACTGGCGGCAGCCGAGCAATTGTTCGACAAGCTTGGTGGCTGGATGCGAATGACTGAAGGCAAGGAGTGTTTCTTCCGTCAGGCGCTCGCTGCCAACCCGGACAGCGCGGACATCGAAACCACGGTCAAGCGTCACAAGGGCGAGTTGCTCGATTTCTTCGGAGAACTCAGCGGGCAGGACGCGTTTGCCTCAACGCTCTACATGCTGCACGAAGGCGTCACCTCCTGCTATGCGGAGATGGGTGAAAGAGCAGTCGAGGACGCCAAGAAGATCGTGCGCCAGATGTTTCAAAGGGCCAACGAAAAACGGCATTCCTGAGACTTCAGACAAAAAGCCAAAGAAAACGGCGGCCTTGGCCGCCGTTTGAACGATGAGGTCAATGGGGCGAAATCAGTCCTAGAGGGACAGAGCCAGTCTTTCTTCTGCCATTGTGTCAGCAACCTGCTCAGGCGTCGTTTCTTCGCGTGCCGCGCGCTCGAATATCGTTGAAAGCGTGTCACCGATTGCAAGGGTTTTTTCCCTGACCAATGTGTCGCTGCCACCCGGTGTCGCCAGTGCAATCGAGATTACGCCTCCGGCGTTGATGGCATAATCAGGAGCATAAAGAATGCCCCGTTTTCTCAGAGCCACGCCATCCGCGGGGGTTTGAAGCTGATTGTTGGCTGCGCCGGCAACGATGCGCGCCTGAATTTGCGGAATGGTGCGGGCATTGAGGCCTGCTCCCAAGGCGCACGGAACGAAGATGTCGGCAGAAACCATATGTGCTTCAGCCGGATCAACGGCAGTCGCCCGGAAGTCTTCGATCGCTCGCAATACAGCAGGTGCATGAATGTCGGAAACGATCAGCTTCGCACCTGCGTCATGCAATTGGCGGGCAACGTCAAATCCCACATGACCCAATCCCTGGACAGACACTGTCTTGCCGGCAAGATCCGCGCTGCCAAAAACATGATGGGCAGAGGCCTTGATGCCTTCAAACACTCCAAGAGCGGTGTAGGGAGACGGGTCGCCTAAACCGGTTGCGCTTGTGCCGCGCACGTGATCGGTGTGCCTGGCGACTGCTTCCATGTCGTCCGGCGAAACGCCGACGTCCTCGGCGGTAATATAGGTGCCTGACAGACGTTCGACATGACGCCCGAAGGCTTCCATCATCTCAACGGATTTTTCCTTGCGCGGATCTGCCATGATCACGGCCTTGCCGCCGCCCAGATCAAGCCCGGCCAGTGAATTCTTGTAGGTCATTCCCCGGGAGAGACGCAGGGCGTCAGTCAATGCATCCGCAGGATTTTCATACGGCCAGACACGGCATCCACCCAGGGCAGGGCCCAGGGTGGTGTCGTGAACCGCTATGATTGCGCTCAGGCCGGTTTCCTTGTCCTGGACGAAGACGATGTTTTCGTGTTCCCCCATTTCCGGATGATCGAAAACGGCGCTGTGATGAACAGATGTGTGCAAGGCGTTCATTATTGGCTCTGTCAGGTGATTGTCGTTACAAATATTTTAGTCTCCCAAGGCGAAATATTGTCTCTTTTCTCCTAACAAGAGAAAGCTATGGGAAATCAATGTTCCGATTATCTGGAGATATTGTGAAATTTATTCCTGAAAGCTTTTGCGGTGCGAAACCTGCCGGGCCATCTTCCTGCCGTCTTCTATGGGCAAGGGCTGATGGAGCATGTAAGTGTATTGCATCTGATCGAATGGAATTTGTTGGTGCGCGGTAATCTTGCAAGATTTCTGAACTTTGCCGGGGCAGGTGCAAGCCGTGTTTGCGTCTGCGTTGCAACGCTGTTGATGATGGTAACCGGCGCGTTTGCGCATCCTCATGTATTTGTCGAGGCAAGGTCACAGCTCGTTTTCGACGACAGCGGTCAGGCCGTTGCCGTCAAACACGTTTTTCGGTTCGATGATGCCTTTTCCGCATTCGCCATCCAGGGGTTCGACACCAATGGCGACGGCATCTATTCCCGTGAAGAGCTCAGCGAACTGGCGCAGGTCAATATCGAGAGCATGGCCGACTTCGGCTATTTCACATTTGGTGACAATACCCGCGTCGAGTTCGATTTCGACGCGCCGACGGATTACTGGCTCGAGGTCGCGAATGTCTCTCTGAGGGATTACTGGGTGATGAAGCCGGAGGACTTCGAAGCCATTCAGGAAGATATCGAGATGAATGGCGGGACTGCTCCAGAAGCGGTTGATCTCCTCGAACTTCACTTCACGCTGCCATTGAAAGAGACGAGCGACGCAAAGAATACCATCACGATCGACGTTTACGACCCGACTTATTATGTCGATTTCCGTTTCAGCGAACTGGAAACCGCTGTCGGGGTCGTCAATGCTCCGGGAACCTGCCAGGTGACCCGCAAGGGGCCGCCGCCTCTGGATGAAGCGACTGCGTATGCTTTGGCCCAGATAGGCGCGGATCAACGAGATCTGCCACCGGAGTTGCAAACCGCAGCGGCGACGCAGGTCAACCAGTTGATCGTGAACTGCGCAGATGCAGGAGCTCTTGCTGCCGTCGCCAAACCAGATGAAGGTGCACCTCAGTCAGCTCATTCTCCTGGAAATTCGGATCAGAGCGCCGAGCCTGTTCAGGCCGAGGGAGTGCTGGACAGTGAGAATTCCAGAGCTGCGGACGTCGCCGAAAGGTTTGAAACCACGGTTGCTGTCATTGAAGCGTCCGACGCGCCGGTCGTTCAGGTCAGTGTGTTCGATCGGGTTTTTGGAACGATTGCGAGCAAGCAGAAGGAATTTTACCAGGAGCTGGTTGCCAGCCTGAGAGCGTTTCGGAGCAATCCGAATGCCTTTTGGCTGCTGGTTGGCTTGTCCTTTGCCTATGGCGTGTTCCATGCGGCCGGTCCGGGGCATGGCAAGGCGATCATCACATCTTATGTGGTTGCGAATAACGAAACCCTGCGCAAGGGCATCATCCTGTCCTTCGCGTCTGCCTTCGCCCAAGCCGTCACGGCAATTGTTCTGGTCGGGGGTCTCGCGGTGGTCTTCAACCTGACGAGTATCGCGATCCAGGATACGGCCCGCTGGTTTGAAATCGGTTCATACGTTCTGATTACCGGTCTAGGCGGATGGTTGCTCTGGCAAAAGGCGGGAAAACCGTTGTTGATGGGCCTTGCGGAACGCCTCGGGAGCGACCGGCTGGCGCTTGCGGGAGCTGGTACTCAAAGTCATTCCCCTCATGATCACCATCATAGCGGTCACGATCATGGCCATCATCACCACGGACATGATCATCACCATCACGATGTCGGACCCGACGGTGTCTGCTCGACCTGCGGTCACGCGCACGCGCCCACTCCGGACATGGTCCAAGGCAAAATCACGTTGGCGCGCGCAGCTTCCATCGTGCTGGCAGTCGGATTGCGTCCCTGCACAGGGGCTCTGGTGGTGTTGGTGTTTGCGTTGTCGCAGGGCATGATCGCAGCCGGTGTCATGTCCACTCTGGCAATGGCCGTCGGAACAGGCATCACCGTGTCGATTCTCGCCGGACTGGCTGTGGGGGCCAAGGACCTGGCTGTGCGACTGTTCGGCGAAGGCAGCCTGATGTCGATCAGAATTCACCGCGCCATAGAAATTCTCGGTGCGACGATTGTGTTTCTGCTGGGGGCGACACTGCTGATTGCCGCGCTTGGTTGGGGCTGACCCGGTACCTTAAAGACCAAGCCGTTTTTCCCGATAAGACCGAACAGCTTCTCCAAAGGCGACGAACAGTTTTCTGGAAGGGCCGTCGGTCATGACCCAGTATTCCGGGTGCCATTGGGTGGCCAGCACGTAGCCCGGACTGTCCCTGACCGAGACAGCTTCGATCGTTCCGTCTTCCGCTTGCGCTTCGATCACAAGACCATTTCCCAGGGTGTCGACCGCCTGACGGTGAAGGGAGTTTACCTCGAAGGGTTCGGCGCCAAGGACTTTTTCCAGGCATCCGCCCGTTGAAACTTCCACCGGATGCGCGATGCGAAAGCGTTCGTCCTGACGATCAGAGGATGGTGCGCGATGGTCGGCCTTGCCGGTAAGCGCCTGAATTTCAGTCAACAGGGTTCCGCCGAGTGCAACGTTCAGCTCCTGCATGCCGCGGCAGATGGCAAAGACAGGGATGCCGCGTTCGATGGCGCGCTTCAGCAATGGCAGGGTGGTCGCGTCCCGGTCAGGATCGTAGGGGCCGTTTTCTTCCGTCGGAGCCTGGCCGTAGAGCTGCGGATTGACATTCGACCGCGATCCGGTGGCCAGTACGCCATCAACCTGATCGAGTGCCGCATCCAGATCGAGTTCGGCGCCCAGGGATGGAAGGATCATGGGGATCGCACCTGATCCCTGCAGCAGCGCATGAAGATAGGTGGAGATTGCGGCGTGCCAGCTGAAGCCGTCAATGGACTTCACATCAGCAGTTACCAGGACGAGCGGTTTGGTCAAGTCGGCCCCCTTGGTTCAGGAGGCTTCAGACGTCTGGAAACGTCTGAAAGCCCCGGCTGAATTCAATCTAGTCCAACAATCCCAGATCCTGCGCGACCTTGTAAAGTTGAGCGGCGTTCTTGTTGCCGACTTTCTCACGCAAGTTGAGACGGTGGGATTCCACCGTGCGAACGCTGATACCAAGTTCCTTGGCGACTTCCTTGTTGGGCTGACCCTTGGCGATTGCGGTCAGAACCTGGCGCTCCCGGTCGGTGAGACCGTAGGGATCTTCCACCGGTGCGGACGTGCTTGCGCCGACGAGGGTCGGTCCAACGGCGGAGGAAAAATAGTATCCGCCGGAGGCGACGCTGGAGATTGCGGTGATCATCTCCGCAGCGGAGATGTCTTTAAGAATGTAACCCCTTGCTCCGGCCTGAACGACACCGCGCACATATTCCGGATTGTCATAGACGGAGAGGATGAGAACCGCGATTTCCGGGCAGGTCCTGCGGATTTCCGTGGCGGCTTCCAGACCGTTCATGACCGGCATGGAAACATCCATGAGCAGAACGTCGGGGCGCAGATCTTGCGCGAGACTGACCGCATCCCTGCCGTTGGTCGCTTCCCCGACAACTTCCAGCTCGGGCACCTTGCGCAGCCGTGCGCGGATGCCGTCGCGAACCAGTTCGTGATCGTCGGCGAGCAGTACGCGAACGGGTTTGCTGATTGTTTGGGTGGAAGGTGAATGCACGGTCATCTATTCATCATGCAGCTTTTGCGGCCGGGTTGTCGAGCGGCATCTGGACTTTTATCCGGGTGCCGCCGGATGCACGTCGGCTAAGGGTCAGCTTGCCTCCATACGTCTCTATCCGCTCTCGCATATTGCGAAAGCCCAGACCACCCGACTTTGGCAGGGGGCGGGGCAGGCCGACGCCGTTGTCTTCAACGGAAAGCACGAGATTCTGCAGGCCGACCTTCAGGCTGATGTTGACTTCGCTGGCCTGCGCATGCCTGGCAACATTTGTCATGCACTCCTGGACGACACGGTAGAGTGCGGTCTTGGCACCTTCGGAAAGGCGCGTGTGGCATTGCTCCGCCGTGACGTTGACTGTGATGCCGGATTGGTTCTGAAATTCCTTGCCGAGGCTTCCAAGGGCCGCTGCGAGACCCATGTCGTCCAGTACGCTCGGCCTCAGATCCCGCGATATTCGCCGAACTTCCGCAATAGTTCCGTCCAGGGTGCTGAGACATTTGGCGGCCTGGGCCTGAAGGTCGGGATGACGATTGGCCTCGCTGTGAATGAGTTCGACACCGTAGCGCACCGACACCAGCAACTGTGAAATACTGTCGTGAAGTTCGGTCGAAACCCTTTTGCGCTCCTGCTCCTGTACCTGGAAAATCCGGTTGGTCAGTTCCTTCAGCTTGCTGTCGGCAAAACGCTGTTCGGAAAACCGCACGCCGGCAATCAGTGAGCCGGCGATGACGATTGCCGCCAGGGTAATCATAAACGTCACGAGCAGGGTCTGACGGATGCTGCGGGAAAAATCGGCGCGAATCGCGGCCACCTCACGAGCGATGTCATCGGTGTAGAGTCCCGTTCCGAGCATCCAGCCCCATTTGTTCAGAAGAATCGCGTAGCCGAGCTTTTCTTCCACGCTTCCGGTGGATGGCTTGTGCCAGACATACTGGTGAAACCCGCCGCCGCTTCGTGCCGCCTGGATCAGGTTGCGGATAACGTAGTCGCCGTCAGCATCCTGCAGGTCCCACCAGTTGCCGCCGATCAGATGCGGGAGCTTGGGGTGAACGATGTTGGTGCCGTCGAGCGTGTAGACAAAGAAATAGCCGTCATAGTCAAAGGTCAGATTGTGCAGGATTTCCTTGACTTCCTCCTGCGCTGCTTCGCGCCCGCCCGGTTCTTCGTTGTAAATCTGTTCGATCGATGTCAAAGCCAGGCTGACATAGTTGCGAATCTCCTGGCGCTTTGCCGCCAGCACTCTCTGCTCGACCGCCCTGGTTTCCGCGCTGATGAGCTCAAGCGATTGATAGTAGGTTGCCGCTCCGATGAGCAGCGAGACCGCGATCAGGGGCAAGATGGTGATGAGCAGCAATTTGGTCTTGAACGTCACGAAATTTGCCCTCTTGTTGCGCTGCCGTCCGCCGAAATTGGATTCTCTTGCGTACATCTCGGTAGTACTACTGAGAAGATGCGCAAAAACACGAATAGCGGACACGTCATCTGGTCAACTAGACATACGCCGAGATCGGTGCAAGGGTGTATTCCGGTCCGATATCAGGTCCGTTTAGGGAGGAAACTAATGGATCGTCGTTCATTTATCAAAAAGGCTGGTTTGGGTGCTGGCGGTATTGCTGCTGGTTCCGCGCTTGCTGCTCCGGCAATCGCGCAAGGCACCAAGGACATGGTGATTGTCTCCACCTGGCCGCGGGATTTCCCGGGTCTGGGTATTCCGGCGCAGCGTCTTGCAGCCCGTATTGCGGAACTGACTGCTGGTCGCATCAATGTTCAGTACTTCGCTGCCGGCGAACGCGTTGGCGCATTTGACTCTTTCGACGAAGTCGCTTCCGGTAACGCTCAGGCCTATATCGGCGCTGACTACTACTGGAAGGGCAAGCATCCGGGCTGGGCAGCGTTTACCGCAGTTCCGTTCGGCCTGACCGTTACTGAAATGGACGCCTGGATCAAGTTCGGTGGCGGCCAGGAGCTCTGGGATGAGCTGGCTGGCGAATTCGGCCTCAAGAACCTTGCAATGGGTAACACCGGCGTGCAGATGGGTGGCTGGTTCAACAAGGAAATCGAAACCGCTGACGACCTCAAGGGTCTGAAGATGCGTATTCCGGGTCAGGGCGGTGACGTCATGGCGAAACTCGGCGCGTCTCCGGTCTCGCTGCCAGGTGGTCAGATCTACGAAAACCTTGTGTCCGGCGCTATCGACGCAACCGAGTGGGTTGGTCCGTTCAACGACTACTTCATGAAGTTCTACGAAGCGGCCAAGTACTACTACTATCCGGGTATGCACGAGCCGGGCGCAATGCTGGCAATGGGCATGAACAAGGCATGGTGGGATGGCCTCGACAAGGTTGACCAGCAGATCATCGTCGCAGCCTGTGCGGAAGAAAACGCCAACACCATGGCGGAAACCAACGCCAACAATGGTGTCTATCTCGCACGCCTGATCAACGAACACGGTGTTGAGCTGCGCGAGTTCTCCGACGAGATCTACGACAGCTTCGGTGAAGCCGCTCAGGAAGTTCTTGAGGAAGCAATGGATCATTCCGATCTTTCCAAGAAGATCTTCGAAAGCTTCATCAAGGCCCGTGCGGAAATCGGCAGCTGGATGGCGATCTCCGATGTCGCCTATAGCAACAAGCGGAACCGCTTCCTCGGCATTCCGGAATAAGCCGGACGGTTTAGCTAGGGGACGGGAGAAATCCCGTCCCTCTTTCTATGTAAAAGACAAAGGGCACTGCCACGATGACGGCCTTGGACAACGTTCAAGACGGCTCGCATGCCATGAATTCCGGTCATACTCCGTCTCCGGAGAGCGCACGTATCTTCCGCCTATTCGGTTGGATCGTGCTTGCGGTCATGGCAGCGTTTCTCCTCAACAACTATCTGACCTACTGGCAGAACCTGCCGGGAATAGCGCCAATCTTCGGTGGCCGGGCCAACGGGTCCCTGCCGCTGTTATGGTCCTGGCTGCAATTGGGTCTGTATGCGGTTTTGGTCATCTGGGCATTTGCCTACGTTCTGCGAAGTGGTCAGACAACGCTTCGCCAAGACAGTCTGAAGATCAGCAACATCAATGCCTTTATCATCCGGGCCGCGTTTTTCGCGGTTCTGATCGTGGGGCTGGTCGATACGGTGATCTCCTTCCTGCGCGTTGAAGGGCTGCTGGCTGACGTGGTCGGGTCCGCTCTGGCTGATGATCTCGGCAAGTCCCGTTTCCGCGGGGCCTATGTACATATGCCTCTGATCGGGCTTTCCGTCGTAATCGCCGCTTTCACGCGAACACTCGGATTTACCTGGCTCGCGCTTCTGGTGGTTGTCGCAGAGCTTCTGATTGTGATCGGCCGGTTCGTATTTTCGTATGAACAGGCGTTTCTGGCCGACCTTGTGCGCTTCTGGTATGCGGCGCTGTTCCTGTTCGCCAGCGCCTACACGCTTCTGGAAGAGGGGCACGTGCGGGTGGATGTTTTCTATGCAGGCATGGCGGCCAAGACCAAAGGTTACGTGAATGCCATCGGATCGGTCGTGCTCGGCATGAGCCTGTGCGCCGTCATCCTGATTATCGGCATGGGCGGCAAGCAGAACATCATCAACAGTCCGATCCTGACTTACGAGGTAACCCAGGCCGGTTTCGGCCTTTACGTGAAATACCTCATGGCAGGGTTCCTGGGTGTCTTTGCCGTTTCCATGATGGTCCAGTTCGTATCCTACTTCATGGACGCCGTCGCCGATATCCGCGGTGAACCGGGCGGCCGGGACCACGACAGCCACACAATTCAATAGAGCCTGACGAGACCGCTTGATATGGAACTTTTCTTCCTTTTCCTTCTAGTCGTCCTGATGGCGTTTGCTCTGGGCTCGGGTTTCCCGGTTGCCTTCGCTCTTCCAGGCTCTGCAATCCTGACCATCGGCATCGCTGCGCTGTCCGGTTATCTCTTCGCTGGAGACACCGCTGCCTACTTTGCCCACGGTGGGGCCAGCCAGTGGCTGAGTGCGGGGGTCACCAACTTCCGCGGAATCTACTGGGAGGCCGAGCGAGATACGCTGATAGCGATTCCGCTCTTCGTCTTCATGGGCATCATGCTGCAGCGTTCGAAGATCGCCGAGGATCTGCTGGTCACCATGGCCCGCCTGTTCGGGCCGGTTCCGGGTGGTCTCGGGATTTCGGTCGTGTTCGTTGGCGCGCTGCTGGCGGCAACAACCGGCATTGTGGGGGCGACCGTGGTGGCCATGGGCCTGATTTCACTGCCCGCCATGCTGCGCAACAACTATTCGGTTCCGCTCGCTACGGGCACGATCGCCGCGTCCGGAACGCTGGGCCAGATCATCCCGCCTTCCATCGTGTTGATCATTCTGGCTGACCAGCTCGCCAGCGCGGTCGATCAGGCCGGATCCCTGCGGACGACACTCTACAAGTCCAGCACCGGCGAGATTTCCATGCCGTCGGATTTCTCGGTGGTGTCGACCAGTGCCGGTGAAATGTTCCTCGGTGCGTTTCTTCCGGGTCTGGTGCTTGTCGGCCTCTACATGCTGTTCATTCTGGGCTTTGCTCTTTTGAACCCGAAGGCAGCTCCGGCAGTTCATGAAGAAGGCACGTTCACACGCAAGTTTGCCGTCAAGGTTCTCATCACGCTGGTGCCGCCGCTGGCTCTGATCTTCCTGGTCCTGGGTTCGATCATTGCAGGTGTAGCAACCGTCAATCAGGCGGGTGCGATCGGCGCCGTAGGCGCCATGATCATGGCCGGCTATCGCCTGCGGGAGGGTGAAAAGGGCGCCTATTCGCCTGCTATTATCGCCATCCTCGCCTTGCTTGGACTTGCGATGGTGATCAGTTTCATCGGAGCGGTGAACATAAAACTGATCGAGACCAGTCAGGACTTGCTCGGACTGGTGCTTGCGCTGATTGCCGTGTCGCTGTTGCTGATCGCAATCTTCTGGTCCGGCTGGCGGACTTTGAAGCTGGAAGACACGCTGCGCGGTGTGATGGTGGAGACCGCCAAGACCACGTCGCTTGTCTTCATCATCCTGCTGGGTGCCGCGATGCTGACCTCAGCGTTCCGGGCCTTTGGCGGGGAAGAGCTTGTCAAGGAATTCCTGCAGGGTTTGCCAGGCGGTTTCTGGGCTCAGTTCCTGATCGTGATGCTGGTGATCTTCATCCTGGGATTCTTTCTCGACTTCATCGAGATCGCCGTGGTTGTGGTGCCGATTGTTGCCCCGATCCTGCTTGCGGATCCGTCCGCCAACGTTACCGCGGTCTGGCTCGGCGTCATGATCGGTCTGAACATCCAGACATCGTTCCTGACGCCTCCCTTCGGTTTCGCGCTGTTCTATCTGCGCGGCGTTGCACCTGCAGTGGTCAAGACCATCGACATGTATAAGGGCGTGATTGCCTTTATCGCGCTGCAGCTCGTGGCGCTTGGCATTGTCGGCTTCTATCCTCAGCTGGTGAATTACCTGCCGAACCGCTCGACGCTTCTGTCAGAAACGGCACCTCCGCCGAAGAACCCGCGCCTTCAGTACTGCATGGAAACGCTCATCTACGAGGACTTCCAGCAGAATGGCGACAGCGTTCTGGCGGCAATCCAGGCGGCGGAAAACATCGACATGAGTTTCCTGCCGGAAGACCTGCAGAAGGACATGGCCAAAGGATTCGAAAAGGCCCGTGAAGCCCTGCCGTTGATGCAAACCATCAAGGATGCCGAAACCCAGGTTGCGGCCGCTTCGGGGGCTTACAAGCCGGTTCACGTTCAGGTGCGTGCGCTGGAACGCGATGCAAGGCGCATAGACGAGCACATCAAGGAGCTTCAGGTCATTGTCGACAGGTCGGGTCCGACCGGCATCTATTCACCCGAACAGGGTGAGCGGGCCAAAGCGCGGATTGAAGACCTTCAGGCCGAGCATGATGCGCTTCTCGCCGAGATCCCGTCCGACTGGGACGACACTTATGGTGAGTTCGCCAAGATCCAGAAGGCTGAAACCTCGGCCCGCCAGAGCTACCGCCGGACGGTGGACCAGGCCTATGAGCCTGTGCTGGAACTGAAGGCGATCCTGGCAGATGCGGAAAAGGTTGCGGCGCTGAAGCCCGAGCTTGAGGAACTGAAAAACCAGGTGCCGCAGCTTGAGCCGAAAGCCGCCGTCGATGCGATCGCCGCCATGCGTTCCAAGGTGGGTGAAGCGGAAGGCACGGGCGATATCCGCAAAGGCCTGAGCGATGCCCGCAAAATCATGCGCAGCCGGCAGCCGAATGCGGAAGAGGCCCTGGCCGAGATCGACAAGTCGATCGCCGCCCTGGATGCCGATCTCGCCTGGCGTGAGCGGGCGGCAGCGGAGATCCTGCCGCAGCTCGAAGTTTACGACGCTGCAGTGGTAAACAATATCGGACTGCGCGCCCAGAGCCGCCTGCCTACCGGTATGGCCCTAGACGTAGCCGCCTGTCTCTCAGACCACAGAGATATTTCTCTGAGCTTCTAAGAGGCCGGTCCTGAAACAGAAAAAGCGGGAAGAGAAATCTTCCCGCTTTTTTTGTTAGAAAGAGACCAATTCGCGATGGCTGGCCGACCGATTTCTTCGCGAATCCTCCCCGAAGAGCACCCGGAAAAAAGCGATCCGCAGATCAGCTCACTCCCACCGGACATCACATGAGAGCATATAGCCGGAGCCATAAATGGTTCGGATATGAGCAGGGCCGTTCTTGCGGTTCAGCTTCTTGCGAATGCGTGAGATGCGCACGTCTATCGAACGATCCAGGCTTTCGTCCCGCCCGCCATGTTCCAGAAGATAGTCCCGCGTCAGGACGCGTTTGGGTGCGCGCAGCAATGCTTCCAGCAGCGTGGCTTCGCCGGTCGAAAGGAACGTTTCTTCGCCCTCCGGTGTTGTCAGGCAATGAGAGGAGGGTTGATAGATCCATCCTTCGAAGCGAGCCAGTTCGTTTCCTGTCGAGGCCTGCCCCTGATCTGAGGAACGGCGCAGAATGGAACGGATACGGGCAACGACCTCACGCGGGTCGAAGGGTTTGACCACATAGTCATCTGCCCCAAGTTCCAGGCCCATCACCCTGTCGGTCGCATGTCCGCGTGCCGAAAGCACGATGATCGGCACAGATGACTGGCGACGGATTTCGTTGATCAGGGCCATGCCTTCCATGTCCGGCAGGCCGAGGTCGATGATGCAGGCATCGGGTGTCCGCGTGCCCAGGGCCGCCAGCACGGAAGCCGCGGTGGAAAAGACTTCTCCCTCGATGTCGAACTGGTCCATCGCTTCCTGAAGAAGCTGACCGATTTCAGGTTCGTCATCGACAATGAAAACCAGTCGTTTGGCCGCGTGGGCTGAGCGTGTCTGCAAGGTGGTCCTCAAGTGCTCGGGAAGAGAATTTTCTGCAGGGTATCTGCCAGTTGATCATCTGCAAACGGTTTCGCCAAGACCGGAAATTCACTGTAGTCATCCTGTCCGGCAAGCGCCGACCAGTCCGCGTAACCGGACATCAGCGCGATGCCTAGATCCTGCCGTTTCTGGCGGATCTCTCGGGCAAGCGCCAGACCGTTCATCTGTCCCGGCATGATGATGTCGCTGAGCACGGCTCGCAGCTCGGGCAGCTCAAATGCCAGATTGCGTGCGTCTTCCGCGCTTTCGGCGCGCAGCACCGTGTAGCCGAGATTTTGCAGCTGATCCGTGACCGTGTTGGCGACGTCCGGATCATCCTCAACCAGCAGAAGAAGTTCGCCGTCACCGCGCTTCAGATCGCCCCGGCAGGATGTCTCCGAACCATCGAGGCCAGCCTCGTCAAGCGTTTGAAAAGGCAGGAACAGTGCAAGCCGGGTGCCCTTGCCCGGGTCACTTTCGACCTTGATCGCGCCGCCGGACTGGTGAATGAAGCCATAGACCATCGAAAGACCGAGGCCGCTGCCGGTGCCGAAGTTCTTGGTGGTGAAAAACGGTTCGAAGATCCGCAACTTCGTCTCGTCATCCATACCGCTGCCGGTGTCTTCCACGGTAACTTGTGCATACGATCCGCCCGAGAGACCCAGTTCTTCTGCGTCCTGCTTGTTCAACTCGGTCCTGGAAAGGGAGATACGAAGTGATCCTCCGTCCGGCATGGCATCGCGAGCGTTGAAAGCCAGGTTGATCAGCGCCGTTTCCATCTGTGTTGGATCGATCCGTGCGCCAATGCCAACGTCGGACGCATCGGTTTCCAGGGTGATTGTCGAAGGCAACGACCCATCCAACAGCTTGCCTGCACTCGCGATGATCTGTGCCAGCGAAACGGTTTGGGGGTCGATTGCCTTGCCTCGGCTGAAGGCCAGCAGACGCTGGATCAAATCGGTTCCCCGCTTGGTTGCCTCCAGCATGGGTGAGAGCTTCCTGTCGAGCGCATTCTTGTCGATCGGGTCTTCCATCCTGCTGACGGTCAGCAGGTTGCCCATCAGAATTGCAAGCAGGTTGTTGAAGTCATGTGCGAGGCCGCCTGTCAGTTTTCCGACTGCGTCCATGCGCTGAGACTGCACCAACGTTGCCTCTGCCTGTTTTTGGTCGGTTGCGTCCAGCGACAACACGAAGATGCCGAGCGTTCGGCCGTCAACAGTCATGTCGGGTATCAGAGTGGAACGCATAAAGGCGGTGCTGCCGTCGGCCCGTTTGCGCTGATACTCATAGCTGACCGCCTTGCCTTCGAAGGCGCGTTCGATATGTGGGTGGAGTTCCTTGAACAGCTCCTCTCCGACAACTTCCGGGGCAGGGCGCCCGGCAATGGAGGCGACCGACTGCCCGAACCAGTCCGCATAACGGCGGTTGGCGAACCGGAAAACCGGGCCAGGAGACAGATAGGCGATCAGCGCCGGTATGTTGTCGGTCACAAGCCGTAGCCAGTCTTCGCTCTGCCTGAGCGCACGGGTGCGCTCTTCCACCGTGCGTTCCAGCTTCTCCTGCCGGCGACGGTCCTCGGTGACGTCGGAGTAGATTGTCACAAAGCCGCCCTGTGGCAGCGGTGTACCGGAAACGGCGATGATCTGGCCATTGGGCCGAACGCGCTCAAAATAGTGCGGTTCGAACAGCTTTGCCCGTTCGATCCGGCGGGCAATCTTGCCCTCAATGTCGCCAGGTCCGTATTCGCCGCGCTCGGCATTCACCCGGATGAACGCTTCCAGGTGGGAACCACGGCGGATGATCTCCGGGGGCATGTCGAGCATGTCCGACAGTCCCCGGTTCCAGGCGACCAGCTTGAGGTCGCCGTCGAAGACGGTGAAGCCCTGATTGATGTGATCCAGCGCTGCCTGCATCAGATCAAGCTGCGCCTTCAAGTGCTTTGTTTCCTCCATGGCGGGGAGATTAGATCAAAACTTCCGGAGACTGAACTGGAGAAAAGTAGTCTGATTGGGGGAGGGAACTGCATATGCGAGGCTGGACGGCAGGACGTGAACTCAACCCATATTGCACATTGATCAGAAGTATTCTCTTATAAGTGGAAGATATCAATGGGAGACCGATATGAAACGACTTGGCCTCGTTCTCATTTCACTGCTTTTTCCGACTGCCCTGTTGGCACAAACTCCGACCTGCGAGCCGTTCGAGATCGTTTCGCTGGATGGCCGTGTCGTGACGACTCATGACGAAGGCGAAAAAGGCCCCAGCATTGGCGATATCCGGGTCGGTGAACGCATCATTGGTGACAAGGATGGGCGCCCGATCGGTGAGGTTCGCTGGAAAATCTCCCTGCTGGATCCCGATCATGATGGCAAGCCTTCCCACAACCTGCTGCGCATGTTTTTTCTGTTCGACAACGGCAGCATTCTTGCGGACGGTATCCACACGCCCAGAAATGACATTCATGACAGTGCGAAAGTATCGGCACCGAAAACCGAGCTGGTTGTTCTAGGCGGAACGGGTGCGTTCAGGCATGCTCGCGGCGTTATTGATCTGCTCCCGGCAGACGACGGCAATCCTGAACACGTTCGCTATGAGGTCGATATCTCCTGCAAGTGATATGGCATTGTAAGGGATGAGAATCCGTCCGCGACTTTGCGAAAGGCCGGATTGTCAGAGCCTTCTGACGAAATCAGGTCAATCCGCCTAGCGTGTGCATTCTGATCAGTTGACCTGAGAACAGGAAGATAAATGCCGCGGCAGCAAGAAACAGCGCGCGCACGAAGCGTTGTCGTTTTATGTCCCTGAGCTGGGACAGTCTCAGAACTTCGTAGGCGTATTCATTAATCATGTCGCACCGGGCCAGTGACTGCCTGTACCCATCGACGGTCTCATGGTGGACGGTGTCCGGGTACAATACGGATTCAGGCCGCTTTTCCGAATTCGTTTCGAGTTTGGGCGCTGTTCTGCGCGACGGATAGAGCACGTGTCCGAACAAAAGGATCGGAAGTATCACCACCATCCAGGCCAATGCGATGCCGAACAGCCCAATCTCGGATTCGTTGGGAACTAGACGGTCAACCGAATCGACAATTCCGAGGGCAAACACATAACCGACACCGACGATTTGCGCCTTGGTATCGTAAGCTCGAATGGTGGCCTGCACCTCAGCCAATGCATCTCTGAGAATGCTGATTGACTGTTCGCTGCTGAGTGACATCTTCGGGCACCGCATACTTTCTGTATAGACCTGACACTAAACTAACAACGAATGCTGCAATGATCGAATTGAACACGCCAGCTCAGTGCCGGAGATGACGTGGGCAGGTGCTCAAAGTAAACGGCTTTTGCAGGAGTCTCTCCCTGCCTGGTTCCTTGCAAATGTGCTTGGAGACATGGGGCGGGAAACGATGCTCGACGTCAGTCTGAAAAAGGAGACGCAGCCAGTTCATTGATTGCGTTCAAAAGATCTGCTCACCGTCGACCTGCTTGGAAAGAGGGCGATAGCGAGCGGATCCAGCGTGTGCCGGTTGTGGTAGCCTGTTTTTCGCCTTGTCGCTTTTGCGACCTGATCTTCTTCAAGGTGAGAATTGCAGCATGCCGATACTCAAGATTTTCTATGACGACAAACTGGATCCGTTGGTCCGTGCCAATCGGACCCGGATTCAGGAAGGGCTCGAGCGCATGATGCGCGAGGTTCTGTTGGCCGACCCGGATCATTGCCAGGTCATCATGTGCGCATCGATCCATTGCACACCAAAGCCCGTCTATGTGGACATGCAGTTTCGGGCCAAGGAACATCGTACCCGAGAAGTGGTGGCACAGGCGATGGAGGCGATTGCAGAGGTGATGCTGAAGGCGCTCGCTGCCGGTGTGCGCATCCGCGCGTTCGATATCGACCAGGCAATGCTGCATGCCCTGGATGTTGAAGGGGAGGGATGAGATGACGGACATGCCGTCCCAATCCGGTGTTCACATCCGCGACATTGGTTGCTTCTTTGCCGGAGGACGCATCGTGACGCTGACCGGTCAGCCGAAGAGGCAGATACAGGTCGCCAGGAACGGTCCTTCGCGCATGGTTGATATGAACGGCGATTATGTGACCGGCCAGTGCTACGTGCAGTATGTTCGACAAGTGTCGCCGGCGTTCGATGCCCCTGTGATGTTCTGGCATGGTGGGGCAATGACAGGGGTAACCTGGGAAACCACGCCGGACGGGCGTCCGGGATGGCGCAACTTCTTCCTGAATGCCGGGTTCGATACCTATGTCTGCGATGCCATGGAACGCGGGCGCGCCGGATGGTCTCCCTATCCGGGCATTTACAGCTCTGCTCCCATCTTCCGCACCCAGGACGAAGCCTGGTACATGTTTCGTATCGGCGAGCAGGGGTCTTATGTTCACGACCCGTCCGAGCGCAGGCCCTTCCCCGGCAGTCAGTTTCCGGTTGAGAGTTTTGACGCATTTGGAGCTCAGCTCGTACCGCGATGGACGGACCACGGCAGCGAAAGTCTGGAGGCCTACTATGACGTGCTTCGCCGCGTCGGTCCCGTCTGGTTGATTGCACACAGCCAGGGCGGGAACCTGGCTCTCGAGGCAGTCGCATCTCTACCTGAACTTTTCAAAGGTGTGGTCGTGATCGAACCGGCCGCCGCACCGCCCGACATGGGGCACGCGGAGAGAGTTCCGCATCTCTTCGTCTGGGGCGACAACATGGAACGGTTGCCGACCTGGGTCGCCTACCGGCAAGTGGTGAAGGACTACATCGAGAAATTGTCGGGCGCCGGTGGTCGGGTCGATCTTCTGGACCTTCCGGCCGAGGGCATTCACGGCAATTCCCATTTGCCGATGATGGACCGGAACTGTGAAATTGTTGCAGGAAAAATTCTGTCCTGGATCAAGAGCCAGTAGCTAAGTCACAGATAACATTAGCCACTTGAAACTGTCCTGAACTGTTCTTTCGCACATGCAGCGCAAATGAAACAATTCGACATGTTTGACACATATTGCTGAAAATCACCCGGTCTAGCCTTCAATTCAACGGGAACGAGACGAGGATATCGTTTGAAACTTCACAAATTAGCGGTTGAAGGTTCGGGCGGCAGATAGTTTCATACCCGGTGAAAGAACGACCCCTAATAATTGGGGCGCCTTCCAGATCAACCTGCCTTTCCACATGTGCGTGGCAAGTCGGAACACTGATCGACAAGAGATTATTAGAGCATCTGGGCTTGCGTTCCTCCGGACGCAGGATGCTTTAGGGGAAGAAACGATACATGGTAGGGTCGGCCAGCGCTTCACCGCGTGAGGAGGACACCTTTCCGAAAATCCTGATGCAGAATGCGAAGGTTTTCGGGACCCGGACTGCGTTCCGGGAGAAGGACTACGGGATCTGGCAGAGCCGGACGTGGTCCCAGGTGTGTGAAGAAATCCGCGCGTTTTCCATCGGATTGAAAAGTCTCGGTCTGAGTGCCGGGGACAAGGTTGCCATCGTCGGGGCGAACCGGCCACGGCTCTATTGGGCCATGGTTGCGTGCCAGGCGCTGGGAGCTGTTCCCGTGCCCGTCTATTCGGACAGTGTTGCCGAAGAAATGGCCTATGTGCTTGGTCATGCGGAGGTCAAATTCGCCGTCGTCGAAGACCAGGAACAGGTCGACAAGCTCTTGTCGATGTCGGAAGAAGTTCCGAGCCTGACCGACGTCATCTACGACGAGCAGCGCGGGCTGCGGGACTACGATCACACGCATCTGCATGATTATGCCGCCGTGCAGGACAAAGGCCGGGACCTGCTGGCGAAGGATCCCACACTCGCGGGTGAATGGGAAAAAGGTTTTGCGGGCGGCAAGGGCAGCGACATCGCCGTCATGCTCTATACCTCCGGCACCACCGGCCGGCCTAAGGGTGTCATGCTGTCCTTCGACAATCTGGTGATCTCGGCCAGAAACGCCAATGTGTTCGATCACCTGGATGAAACCGAGGAAGTGCTCGCCTACCTGCCGATGGCCTGGATCGGTGACCACGTCTTTTCGCTCGCCCAAGCCTTCACCGCCGGATACTGCGTCAATTGTCCGGAAAGTATGGATACGATCGACACCGACCGGCTTGAGATTGCTCCAACCTACTTCTTCGCACCGCCGCGCGTCTTTGAGAACATGCTGACCCAGATTATGGTACGCATGGAGGACGCCGGAAAAGCCAAACGTGCCATGTTCGACTACTTCATGGGTGTTGCGCGCGAGGTGGGCGAGAAGATCCTGAACGGCGAACAGGTCGGCCTGAAGGAGCGGCTGCTCTACAGGCTTGGCGAATTCTGCGTTTACGGTCCCTTGAAAAACCGCATGGGTCTGACCCGCATGAAGGTTGGCTATACTGCAGGTGAAGCCATCGGACCGGAGATTTTCCAGTTTTATCGGTCACTCGGTCTTAATCTGAAACAGCTCTACGGCCAGACGGAAGCCAGCGTTTACATCACGCTGCAGCCCGACGGCGAGATCTTTGGCGATACGGTTGGCAAGCCAGCGCCTGATGTCGAGCTGAAGATCGAGGAGAATGGCGAAGTCATGTACCGTTCGCCGGGTGTCTTTGTCGGCTACTTCAAGAATGACGAGGCAACCGCAAAAACCAAGACGCCTGACGGTTGGGTTCATACCGGCGACGCGGGCATCATTGCCGACAATGGTCATCTGAAGATCATAGATCGGGCCAAGGATGTCGGAAAGCTGAACAACGGCTCGCTGTTCGCACCGAAATACATTGAGAACAAGCTGAAGTTCTTCCCGAACATCAAGGAAGCGGTCGCGTTCGGTCACGAGCGGGATGTTGCGGCTGTGTTCATCAACATCGATCTGACGGCTGTCGGGTCCTGGGCGGAACGCAACAACGTCAACTACGCATCCTACCAGGAACTGGCGGCCAATCCGGATGTTTACGCCATGATTGAAAGTCATGTCGATCAGGTTAACAGGGACCTGTCGCAGGAGCCGATGATGGCAGGCGCCCAGATCAAGCGTTTCCTGATCCTGCACAAGGAGCTGGACGCGGATGACGGTGAGTTGACCCGGACGCAGAAGGTCCGCCGGTCGTTCATCGCAGAGCGTTACGCTCCACTGATCGAAGCGCTCTATGACGGCTCGTCGTCCAAGCATGTCCGCACGGAAGTGACCTTCGAGGACGGCCGCAAGGGCGCAATCGAGGCAAAGGTCGAAATCCGGGACATGAACGCCTATGACGCGGAGAAGGGCATTCAGGAGGCTGCCGAATGAACGCCTTTGTAACTGACAAGACGCTTTCTCCTGCCGGAAGTGCAGATGAAGCGGAGCGCGAAGAACTGCTGCGCGTCGACAACGTGTCACTGTCCTTCGGCGGGGTCAAAGCGATCACCGACATTTCGTTCGACATCCTGAAGGGCGAGATCCGGGCGATCATCGGACCCAATGGTGCCGGCAAAACGTCGATGCTGAACGTGATCAACGGTTTCTATCACCCGCAGGAAGGTACCATCACCTGGCAGGGCAAGGTCCGCCGCAAGATGAAACCCTACGAGGCGGCCAGCAATGGAATCGCCCGTACCTTCCAGAACGTGGCACTGTTCAAGGGCATGACCACGCTCGACAACATCATGTCGGGTCGTTCGCTGAAGATGCACCGGAATTTCTTCTGGCAGTTGCTGTGGCGTGGCCCTGCGGAACAGGAAGAAATCGAACATCGCCGGAAAGTTGAAGACATCATTGACTTTCTGGAAATCCAGGCGATCCGCAAGACGCCCGTCGGGCGGCTTCCCTATGGACTGCAAAAGCGTGTCGAACTTGGCCGGGCGCTTGCCATGGAGCCGGACCTGCTTCTGCTCGATGAGCCCATGGCGGGGATGAACCTGGAAGAAAAAGAAGACATGAGCCGGTTCATTCTCGACGTGAACCAGGAATTCGGCACAACAATTGCCCTGATCGAACACGACATGGGCGTTGTCATGGATCTTTCCGACCGTGTGGTTGTGCTCGATTACGGCAAGAAAATCGCGGACGGCCCACCCGAAGAGGTGCAGGCCAGCCAGGCCGTGATCGACGCTTATCTCGGCGTGAGCCACTAGGGAGGGACCAGGACATGCTATACGACATTTTCATCGATCCCTTCGTACAGATGTACGACATGCCGGACTTCTTCCTGCAGGTTCTGTGGGAAGGCTTCGTTGCCGGAATTCTCTACGCACTGATCGCACTCGGTTTCGTTCTGATCTTCAAGGCCTCAGGCGTCTTCAACTTCGCTCAAGGCATCATGGTGGTGTTCGCCGGCCTGACGCTGGTCGGCCTCAATGAAAACGGCATACCGGCTTACCTGGCATTGGCGTTGACCATCGTGGTCATGGGCGTATTGGCCTACGGGGTGGAGAGGGTCGTCATGCGACCGCTCGTCAACCAGCCCGATATCATCCTGCTGATGGCGACCATCGGCCTGACCTATTTCCTGATCGGATTCGGTGAATTCGTCTTCGGCGGCGAACCGAAACAGATGATCACCGAGCAACTCGGTCTGCCGACCGGATCGACGGCTATCGAAATGGGTGAGCGCGGGCTTATCATCCTGCAGCATATCGATATTGCGGCAGCCGTGATCGCGGTGATCATGGTGACGGCACTGGGGATCTTCTTCAACAAGACCAGGATCGGCCGCGCGCTGCGTGCAGTGGCGGATGATCACCAGGCTGCGCTGTCGGTCGGCATCTCGCTCAACCAGATCTGGGCCATCGTGTGGTTTGCCGCAGGCCTGGTGGCGCTGGCGACAGGCATCATGTGGGGCGCGAGATCCGATGTGTCCTTTGCGCTGGAGATCGTCGCCTTCAAGGCGCTGCCGGTTCTGATCCTGGGCGGGTTCACATCGATCCCGGGTGCCATCGTCGGCGGTCTGATCATCGGCTTTGGTGAGAAGATCGGCGAACTCTACTGGGGTGGTCTGGTCGGCGGCGGCATCGAGTCGTGGCTTGCCTACATCATCGCCCTGATCTTCCTGCTGTTCCGGCCTCAAGGCCTCTTCGGCGAACGCATCATCGAGCGGATTTAAGGATCTAGCGCCCATGTTTTATCGCGAAGCTGGCCAGTTCAAGACAAGCTACAAGGCGGATCAGGCGCTCATGCCGATCCTGCAGGACCGGATCGGTCTGACGGTCATCCTGGTTGTTGCCTTTGTCGTCATCCCGGCCTTTGCCAATGACTTCTTTCTCACCTCCATCATGATCCCGTTCCTGGTGTTCTCGCTGGCAGCGATCGGCCTGAACGTGCTGACCGGGTTCTGTGGGCAGCTGTCCCTTGGAACCGGTGCGTTCATGGGGGTAGGGGCTTATGCCGCCTACAAGCTGACGACCATCTTTCCGGACGCCAACGTCATCGTGATGGTGCTGCTGTCAGGTGTGTTTTCAGCTGCCATCGGGGCCGTGTTCGGTCTGCCGAGCCTGCGCATCAAGGGGCTGTATCTGGCGGTGACCACACTGGCAGCGCAGTTCTTCCTTGAGTGGTGCTTTATCCGCATTCCGTGGCTGTATAATTACAACGCTTCCGGCGCGATCGAAGTCCCGCACCGTGAAGCCTTTGGTGTCGTTGTCTCCGGTGCGGAGGCCACCCCGATCGTGCGCTATTTCATCGTTCTGTGCATCACGATCGCGATCGCCTACCTGATGGCCAATGTCCTTCGCGGACGGATCGGCCGGTCCTGGATGATGATCCGCGACATGGATATCGCCGCCGAGTTGATGGGTATCCGTCCGTTGCAGACAAAGCTGATGGCCTTCGCCGTTTCGTCCTACATTTGCGGTGTCGCCGGCGCGATGATGGTGTTCTTCTGGCTGAACGCTGCTGAACCTTCATCCTATTCGATTTCGCTGTCTTTCCAGATCCTGTTCATGGTGATCCTTGGTGGATTGGGCAGTCTCGGAGGGGCTTTCATGGGGGCGGCGTTCATCTGGATCCTGCCTGTCTTCCTGAAATTCATTCCGGGTGTTCTCGGCATCGATCTGGCGGCGGAAACGGTTGAACACGTGACCTTCATGATCGTCGGCGCCTTGATCATCTTCTTCCTGATCGTCGAACCGCACGGGTTTGCCCGGCTCTGGCAGATCGGGAAACAAAAGCTCAGGGTCTGGCCGTTCCCTTACTAGGAACACCGGTCCTTTGAACCCGCCATCCGGAAAATGGACCGATCCGGGGAGGAATGGCGCAACAGGTCTGGCGGTGCCGGATGGTCCGGGGCCGCATGGGAGGAGTAATATGAAGAGCATAAAGCAACTTGCGCTGGGAACCGCTGTTGCCGCCGGGGTCGCCATTTCAGGCCTCGCAACAACAGCAGCTCAGGCAGAAGATACCAACTATGTTCCGCTGTTGACCTACCGGACCGGTCCGTTTGCAGCTTCCGGCATTCATATTGCCAATGGCATGCACGACTATCTGCAGATGCTCAACGAGCGCGATGGCGGTATCGGTGGCGTCAAGCTGGAACTGGAAGAATGCGAAACCGGTTACAACGCGCAAAAGGGCGTTGAGTGCTATGAGGCCACCAAAGGCAAAGGTGCGCTGGTCTACAATCCGTATTCCACCGGTATCACCCTTCAGCTGATCCCGAAGGCAGGCGTTGACAAGATCCCCGTGCTTTCCATGGGTTATGGCCTGTCCGCCGCTGCGGTCGGCTCCACTTTCCCGTGGGTGTTCAACGTGCCGGACACTTACTGGGACGGCGCGTCCGTGGTCATCAAGTACATCGGTGAGCAGGAAGGCGGTCTTGAGAACCTGAAGGGCAAGAAGATCGGCTACATCTTCCTGGATGCCGGTTATGGCCGCGAACCGATCCCGCTCTTGGAGCAGCTGGCTGAAAAATACGGCTTCGAGCTGCTGCAATACCCGGTTGGCGTAAAGGAAATGCAGAACCAGTCCTCACAGTGGCTGAACGTGCGTCGTGACCGCCCGGACTACATGGTGATGTGGGGTTGGGGTGCAATGAACCCGACCGCAATCAAGGAAGCTGTGAAGATCCGTTTCCCGATGGACAAGTTCATCGGTGTCTGGTGGTCCGCAGGCGATGACGATGCTGCAGCTGGCGGTGAAGGAGCCAAGGGCTACAAGGCCATGAACTTCTCCGGTGTCGGCCGTGATTTCCCGGCACTTGACGACATCGACAAGTACGTCGTTGGTGCTGGTCTGTCCTCCACCGATGCGGAGACCATTGGCGGCACGCTCTACAATCGTGGCGTTCTCAACTCGGTCATCATCGCCGAAGGCATCCGGACAGCACAGGAGCTGACCGGCAAGAAGGTGATTACCGGCGAGGACATGCGCATGGGTCTGGAAGCCCTGAACTTGGATGAGGCCCGTCTGAAAGAACTGGGTCTTGCCGGTTTTGCGCATCCGATGAAGGTCACCTGCGAAGACCATTCCGGCAGCAACCCTGTCTTCATTCAGGAGTGGGACGGCAAGAAATGGCGTCAGGCGTCGGGTTGGATCGAGCCGATGACCGACCTCGTTCGTCCGCTGCTTGAGCAGGCCGCTGCGGAATACGCTGAGAAAAACGCGCCGTGGCCGAAGCGCACCGAACCCTGCCCGAACTGATAGGCAGTCCGCTCCATCGCGCATCAGGCGCGGTGGAGCCTCTCAGGAGAGTATGGAATGGCATTACTGGATGTAGAACAACCCGGTTCGGAAAATGCAGCTGAAGCTGCGGAAACGATCCTGTCGGTCAACAATATCGAGGTCATCTACGATCACGTGATCCTCGTCTTGAAAGGCGTGTCGCTGACGGTTCCGAAAGGCGGGATCGTGGCTCTGCTGGGCGCGAATGGTGCCGGCAAGACGACAACGTTGAAGGCTGTTTCCAATCTGCTCGGCGCCGAGCGTGGTGAAGTTACCAAGGGCAAGATCCTGTTTGATGACGAAGAAGTCCAGGCGCTGTCACCCAACGATCTGGTCCGTCGGGGATGCATTCAGGTGATGGAAGGGCGGCACTGTTTCGGTCACCTGTCCATTGAAGAAAACTTGCTGACGGGTGCCTACACCCGAAAAGACGGTCATGCCGCCGTGAAGGCCGACCTCGAGATGGTCTACAATTATTTTCCGCGCCTTCGTGAACGGCGCCAAAGCCAGGCAGGCTACACATCAGGCGGCGAGCAGCAGATGTGCGCCATTGGCCGCGCGCTGATGAGCCGGCCGAAAATGATCCTGCTAGATGAACCCAGCATGGGACTGGCTCCCCAGCTTGTGGAAGAGATTTTCGAAATCGTTCGTCAGCTGAACGAGAAGGAAGGCGTTTCCTTCCTGCTGGCGGAGCAGAACACCAATGTGGCGCTGAAATACGCGACTTACGGCTACATCCTCGAATCAGGTCGCATCGTTCTGGATGGCGACGCCAAGGCCCTGCGGGAAAACGAGGATGTGAAGGAATTCTATCTGGGCGTTGGCGGCGAAGGCCGCCGCTCGTTCCGGAACGTCAAACACTACAAGCGAAGGAAGCGCTGGCTGGCCTAAAGGGCCGCAACAGGCGGAGACGACCATGAGCGACAATCAGTTTGATGCGCGCGAGCGGCAAGATCCCGCTCAGCGTGAACAGGATCTTTTTGCCAGATTGCCGGATTTGCTGGCACATGCGACCTCGAAATCGTCCGCGTGGGCAGAGCATCTGGACGGGTGCGACATTGGTGCGGTCCAGAACCGGACGGCGCTCGCCGCTTTGCCCATGCTGAGAAAATCAGACCTCTTGAACAAGCAGAAGGCAAATCCGCCATTTGGAGGCTATCTGGCCGGTGACCTGTCAGAGGCGGCACGTGTTTTCATGTCGCCCGGTCCCATCTGGGAACCGCAGGCGCCTGGTCTTGACCCCTGGAACGGAGCCCGCAGTCTCTTTGCTGCCGGGTTCAGAAAAGGGGATATTGTTCTCAATGCATTTTCATACCACCTGACACCTGGAGGGTTCATCCTTGATCAGGGGGCTATTGCGCTAGGCTGCACCGTTTTCCCAGCGGGCGTCGGCAATACGGACACACAGGTTGAAGCGGTCGAGGTGTTGAAGCCGACTGCCTTTGTCGGAACGCCCGACTATCTGAAGATCCTCCTGGACAGGGGACGGGAACAAGGCCGTGATATCTCCTCCATCAAGAAAGCCCTGGTTTCCGGCGGCGCCTTGTTTCCGTCCCTGCGCAAGGAATACGAGGATCAGGGTATTCAGGTTGGACAATGCTACGCGACGGCGGATCTCGGCGTCATTGCCTACGAGACCGAGGCAAAGGAAGGCATGGTCGTCAATGAGGACTACATCGTTGAAATTGTCAGGCCAGGTACGGGTGAACCTGTTGCCGACGGCGAGGTCGGTGAACTGGTGGTTACCAACTTCAACAGCCTCTATCCGTTGATCCGGTTCGCGACCGGAGACCTGTCGAAGATCATACCGGGTCAATCTGCGTGCGGACGGTCCAACATGCGGCTTGCGGGCTGGATGGGCCGTGCCGATCAACGCACCAAAGTAAAAGGTATGTTCATCGACCCTGCGCAGATTGCGCAGATCGTTGCCGCCCATCCGGAAGTCACCAAGGCGCGCCTCGCCGTCAGCAGACGGGGCGAAACGGATGCGATGACACTCTCGGTCGAAACGGAACGGACGGAAAACGATCTTTCAGAGCGTGTAGCTGCGACCTTGCGGGAAATCACGCGTCTAAAGGGAGACGTTGAACTTGTACCTGCAGGCGCACTTCCAAATGATGGTAAGGTGATCGCGGACGAGCGTGAATACGGATAACTCGGTCGTTATGGGGTTGGAAAACCTGTTTTGTTAGTTTTTGCGAACATGAACAAGCAGGTGATCCGGCGGTTTTCTTGAACGTATGGACTATGCCGCATTGGCCTTCCCGTCAGCTTGGCTTATGTAGTGCGACAGAAGAAGAAAAGCGCAAGGACCGACCCAGCCCATGACCGTTCAACCGACCGCGCCCATTGCCTCCGATCAGGCTGCGGAATTCAGCAAGTTAAAATTGCCGGAAGGCCATCCTCCGGCAAAGAGCGGCAAGGTTGGTGTGCTGCTGGTCAATCTGGGGACGCCGGATGCGACCGATTACTGGCCGATGCGCCGGTACTTGAGGGAATTTCTGTCCGACAAGCGTGTGATCGAATGGCCACGCGCGATCTGGTACCCGATTCTTTATGGCATCGTGTTGATGACGCGCCCGGGCAAATCCGGAAAGGCCTATGATGAGATCTGGAACCACGAGAAGAACGAATCGCCACTTCGCACCATAACCCGCAGCCAATCCGACAAGCTTGCGCAGATGCTTGGGGGCGAAAGCGGTCGATTGAAGGTCGATTGGGCCATGCGCTATGGCCAGCCCTCCATTCCAGACAAGCTGAAAGCTCTGAAGGAAGATGGCTGCGACCGCATCCTAGTATTTCCACTCTACCCGCAATATTCAGCAACCACGACGGCTACGGTCAATGATGTGGTTTGCAAGACGCTTCTGGACATGCGGTGGCAACCGGCTATTCGGACGGTGCCGCCTTATCATGACGATCCTGTCTATGTGAAGGCGCTGGCAAAGTCAGTCGAGCAGCATCTGGACAGTCTCGATTTCGAGCCGGATGTTGTCCTGACGTCCTATCACGGCATACCGCAATCCTATTTCAAGAAGGGCGACCCCTACCACTGCCACTGCATGAAGACCACGCGTCTGATGCGCGACGTTCTCGGCTGGGACAAGGAAAAACTGCGGGTGACCTTTCAATCGCGTTTCGGTCCTGAGGAATGGCTGCAGCCCTATACCGACAAGACTGTCGAACAGCTTGCGAAAGACGGCGTGAAGAATGTTGCCGTCATGAATCCGGGCTTCGTGGCTGACTGCCTGGAAACGCTGGAAGAGATTGCCGGGGAGGCCGGTGAGATCTTCGAGGAAAACGGTGGCGACAACTTCAGTCATATTCCCTGTCTGAATGACAGTGAGCTCGGAATGGATGTCATTGCCCACATCGTTCGCCGCGAACTAGGTGGCTGGGTCTGATCAACCTGCAAGCCGGTGTTAAGGATGGCAGGCAATTGTCCTCGTAAGAAGTGACGAGGGTCCCCATATTTTAAGGGTCTGTTTTGAATTGTTGCCGGATACGTGTGCGTATCCGGGAGCCGTTCTGTGCGCACGGCGATAGCGCTGGATCAGTTGGGTGAAACAGCGCATAGTTGCCGCACGATTCAGGGCAGACCCAAACATTGCGGGAGACGTTCATGCCAATTGATGGATTTACGGGATTTGATATCTTCCTGATCGGCCTACTGGTGCTGGTCATTCTCATTATCTTTGCGGGTGTGAAAACTGTACCGCAAGGCTACAATTACACGATTGAGCGATTTGGCAGATATCGGAAGACCTTGTCACCGGGACTGAATTTCATCGTCCCGTTCGTCGATCGGATCGGCCACAAGCTGAACATGATGGAACAGGTTCTTGACGTTCCTTCCCAGGAAGTCATTACCCGGGATAATGCCACCGTCACAGCCGACGGGGTCACCTTCTATCAGGTGCTTGATGCAGCGCGTGCCGCCTATGAAGTCCTGGGTCTGCAGAACGCTATCCTGAACCTGACCATGACCAATATTCGCTCGGTGATGGGCTCCATGGATCTGGATAATCTTCTGTCCAACCGCGATGAAATCAACGCACAGATCCTGAGGGTTGTCGATGCCGCGGCGGAGCCCTGGGGTATCAAGATTACCCGTATCGAAATCAAGGACATCAATCCTCCGCGTGACCTTGTGGATGCCATGGCGCGGCAAATGAAAGCCGAACGTGAAAAACGCGCCTCCATTCTTGAAGCGGAAGGGAAGCGGCAGTCGGAGATCCTGAAGGCGGAAGGTGAAAAGCAGTCGCTCATTCTTGAAGCTGAAGGTCGCCGCGAGTCAGCCTTCCGCGACGCGGAGGCGCGCGAAAGAGAGGCAGAAGCCGAGGCCAAGGCCACCCAGATGGTGAGCGCGGCGATTGCTGCCGGCGACGTTCAGGCGATCAACTACTTCGTTGCCAACAAATATGTCGAAGCTTTCAAGGAACTGGCGACTTCGCGCAATCAGAAGACTCTTATCCTGCCGATGGAAGCCACATCGTTGCTGGGAGCCTTGAGTGGTATTGGGGAAATCGCCAAGGAGGCCTTTGGCGAGGATGCCAAAACCAACCGGACGGCCTCCCGGATTCCTGATACCGGACCATCGAATGGAGGCAATGCGTGAGCCTGGTTGAAAGCACAATTGCAGCGCTGGGTCCGTGGAGCTGGTTTGTTCTTGGGCTCATCCTGTTGGGTCTGGAGATCCTGGCTCCGGGGACCATTTTCCTGTGGTTCGGTCTGTCGGCACTGGTTGTCGGGGTGGTTGCGCTGACACTCGGACTATCCTGGCAGGTTCATGTCGCCCTGTTCCTGGTCCTGTCATTGGTCAGCCTGCTCGTCGGCCGGCGCATGATGGCGCGCATGGCATCTGAAAGAGGTGATCCTGGCCTGAACAAGCGGGGGAGCCGCTATATCGGACGGGAATTTACGTTGGCGACCCCTTTGAATGAAGGTGCAGGCAATCTCTCGATTGATGACACGATCTGGCGGATTACCGGTCCGGACCTGCCGGCAGGCACAAAGGTGCGTGTTGAATCAATTGACGGTGCCCGGCTGGTGGTTAGCCCGGTCGATTGAATTGAGGTCGATTTGCTGAAACAGATCCGCCGAACCGATCAGGGCTTGTGACCTGGCGGGATCGGCGGTTCTTCCGCCATCAGCAGAATTCCGACACGCCTGTTCGCCGCAAGATAGGGGTCGTTCGGAAAGAGCGGTTCGGTGTCCGACTTGCCGACGACGGCGAAGAACTGATCTTCCGGAACGCCGTATTCTGCCAGGATCTGCCGGGCGATGTTGGCGCGTTCGCTGGAAAGATCCCAACCGGTGTAACTCGGGTTCGTGGTTGGACGTCCAGCGGTCGTATGTCCCGTGATTTCAATGCGATTAGGCATTTTTGCCAGAACCGGCGCCATTTTTGCGATCAGACGGCGCGTGGTTTCATAGGGATATTTGGACCCTTCCCTGAACATCGAGCGACCATCCTGATCAACCAGCATGATGTTCAAGCCCTCGTCAGACTCTTCCAGAATGATATTGCTGGATATCTCGGTGATTTCAGGCATTTCCTGCCACGCCTGGCGCAAGGAAGCCGCAGCCGTTGCAAACTGGCGGGGCTTTTCGATGTCGGCTTCCAGCGTGTCGTTGGTGTTGGCTTCGGGTCCTTGCTTGCGTCTCTTCTCGTGACGCTCCTGTGCAAAGTCGGAATCCATCTCCTGTTCGACCTGGCTGATGTCCTTCATGTAATCGCGGATCGGGATACCTTCGACTTCGATGATCCCGGTCTTGCGGGAGCTGTCCTTCACGCCGAAGGCTTCGCGCATGGAACCGGCGACGACCTGCAGTTTTTCCTTGTCCTGGATGGAGAAGGAAATGATCAGAACGAAGAAACAGACGAGCAGGGACATAAGGTCCGCGAAGGTTACAAGCCAATCGGGAGCTCCGCCGCCGCCTTCCTGTTTTTTCTTTGCCATTGTTGATCGTCCGGTTCTTCTTTGCCCTAGGCGGCTTCTGCGAGGTCAGCGCGTGCTTTTTCAGGCAGATACGCCACCAGCATTTCCTTGATGAGGGCAGGGCTCTTGGATTCTCTGATCTGACAGACGCCATCGATGATCAGGGTCTGGTTCAGTTCGTCGACATCGAATTTTGCATCAAGCTTGTCGACCAGCGGCAAGCAGATAATGTTCGAGACCAAGGCGCCATAGAGAGTTGTCAGAAGCGCGACAGCCATGGAAGGGCCAATGGCCGCCGGGTCGTCCATATTCGCAAGCATCTGAACCAGACCTACGAGCGTTCCGATCATGCCGAAGGCAGGGGCCGAATCGCCAAGCGCCTTGAAGACGCGTTTGCCCTCGGAAAGACGGGACAATTGCAGATCGCGTTCGCGCTCCATCGCCTCCCTGATGAACTCGAGCTCATAGCCGTCGGCAATGTATTGAACACCCTTTGCCAGCACCGGGTCCGATACATCGACGTTTTCCAGGCCGAGCGGTCCGGACTTGCGAACGATTTCGCCCAGGTTGGTGATTTCGGAGATCAGATCGCGAGGAGAAGCGTTCCGGCCCGCGAGCGCGACTTTGAATCCCGTTACAAAGGCGGTTGCAATGTCGGAAAGCTGAAAGCGGATCAATGTGGCGGCCAGACCACCACCGATAACGATCAGCATCGAAGGCACGTCAATGAACTGACCAAAACTGCCGCCAAGAAAAATAGCGGTCGTGACAATGCCAAACGCACCAAGAATGCCGATTAGAGTCGCCAGATCCATTCTGTACACACACCAGGGTTTGCGGCCTCAGGCCGATGAAACTCTGGTGCAGTTTAAATGCGTTAAGGCTAATCAAATCCTAATGATGCTACTCACCTATCTCAGAAAAGACACTTTTTCTGAAACGAGCGCATGCAATATGGAAACGGACCGGGTGTCAGGCAGCGCCGATCCGCAGCAGATCATGAAGGTGGACAATACCGACCGGATGTCCGTCCTCGATTACGAAGACCGATGTGATCGAAAGGCTGTTAACGAGTTCCAGGATCGAGGCGGACAGTGTATCCGGTGACACCGTTTTGGGCGACGGCGTCATGATCTCTCCCGCACTCTTTTCCAAAAGGTTGGAAGAGACATGGCGACGCAAATCACCATCGGTGATGATTCCAATGAGCTGCTTGAGTTCGTCAACCACGCCCAGAACACCGAAACCCCTCTGGGTCATCAAGACGATGCCTTCGCTCATGGGGGCGTTCGCGGGGACCAGCGGCATCCGCTCACCGGAATGCATGATGTCCTTGGCCGATTTCAGGCTAGCCCCAAGTCGACCGCCAGGATGAAACACGCGGAAGTCCTGCGCGGTGAAGCCGCGGCCCTCCAGAAGAGCAACCGCAAGAGCATCACCGATAGCCAGTTGAGCCAATGCGGACGACGTGGGTGCAAGCCCGTGAGGGCAGGCCTCCGCGACGCTCGGCAACTTCAGGACAATATCGGCGGCCTTACCCAATGTGCTGTCGTTTCGGGACGTGATTGCAACGAGCGGAACCTTAAACCTGCGAGAATAGTTGACGATACTGGCCAGTTCCTGGGTTTCTCCGGACCAGGACAGGGCCAGAACCACGTCGTGTTCGGTGACCATGCCTAGGTCGCCGTGGCTGGCTTCACTTGCGTGAACAAAGAAAGAAGGCGTACCAGTCGATGCAAAGCTCGCGGCAATCTTCGTTCCAATATGCCCGCTTTTGCCGATGCCTGTAATGATGACCCGGCCTCGGCTCTTTTGAATGAGCTCGCAGGTTTGTTGAAACGGGCTACCGAGTCCATCCTTCAAGGCAGCTCTGACCGCACTCAACCCTGCAATCTCGGTTTCTAGCGTTCTTTCCGCCGAGACCAGCCATTTTGAGGCTGCGTTTGTGTCATTTTCGGAAGTGGGGTCAAGCAATGGATTGGCCATGGAACATTTCTTATTTTTCAGGAGTGCCTAGGACTAGGCCACTCTTTCTCGCGGATCAAGAAGACGTGATGCATTAAAAGGATTAAATTTGGCGAGTTTTTGCTGCCTGTCAATTTGCAAGAAAGAAACGAAGGATTAACCATCCTTCGTCAGTTTGGACCGGATCAAGATTTCGACCGGTTCTGGAACTAAATGCGCCGCATCGTGCACCTGATAATTTGTTTCGCCGCAATCCAGGCCACCCCTTCGGCTGCGCAAACGGCTTTATCGGATCTGCGCGGGACAGGAGACCCCGAAAGCGCTCTCAACTCGGCTGACGCGTCAGATCAACGCGCGAACGATGGTAGGGTTAACCCCACGCAATCCAACGTTTTTTCCCTCAGGCAGACGTTGAACTCCGCCGAGGCCGAGACTGGTTCGAGTGGACTTGGGACCGACGGCAGAGTGGCTCCTGTTCGCCCATTTTCCGACCGAATTGCGGCTGTGAGCCGGTCTCAACCCTTGTCGGGATCAGGAATAGACGACAGCGTCTTTGGCGGCGACACCACGTTTGATGCTCCGGAAGGCATCCGCCTTGGGTCCTTTACCTTTACGCCGCAACTGGGATTGTCCACAGGCTGGACGGACAACACGTCGCAGTCGGCTTCGGGAGGATCTGGCGGTCTATACCGGATTTCTCCGGATCTGTCGTTGAGGTCGGATTGGACGCGCCACCAGTTCGATGCCTCATTCCGAGGCACTTACACCGGATATCCGCAGAATTCGGATGACAATGACGGCTCGGTTGCAGCGGCCGCTAACCTGCGTCTTGATGTCAGCGAGGCAACGCAGGTGACAACAGGCGTTGCATATTCCTACACCAGAGAAGAAGACGGTAGCGCCGAATCTTCGTCAGGCACGGATCATATTCAGCAGCTTTCAGGCAGCCTCAGAGGCACCCGGCGGATTGGCCTCGTTGCAGCCACTGCTTCGTTGGGCGCGGACCGGAGTGTCTACACATCCGATGGAGGAATTTCGGAAAGTGGCCGCAACAACACGTTGTACTCAGCAGGACTAAGGCTTGACGGCAATGCTGGTGGCGTCCTGTCACCCTTTGTCGAAGGTGCGCTGTTGCTGCGCCGTTACGATGATACGTGCAGCGACAGTATTTGCGAAAAACGCAATGCCAACGGTTACCAGCTCAGTGGCGGTGTGACGATTGCATCCGGCCCCAAGGTCACCGGCGAACTCGGCGTTGGTTGGCGGATCGAGGACGTGGAAGACGGCCGCCTGGACAATCTGTCCGGTCTGATTGTTGACGGCTCTCTAGTCTGGTCCCCAAGTCGTCTGACCACTGTCACGGCAGGCGTTGGAACCCGCTTTGAAGCGACGGATATCGACGGCTCCAGCGGGTCGATCATCTATTCGGGCGACATCAGGCTGGCGCATGCCTTCAGCGACCGTTTCGTCGGCGAAACCGGCCTCGGATACAGCTTTCGCGACTATGAAGGTGTTTCCATCCAGGAAAGCACTTTGAGCGGTTTCGGAGGGCTGACTTTTGCCCTGACCCGGAACGTGGCTCTCACTGCCAACTATACCCATCGACGTTTCGACAGTTCCGAAGACGGAAGCGACTACACGGAAAACTCAGTTGAAGCAGGCCTTCGGTTCCGGCATTAACTACACGGTAACCTGAACAAATCATTCATGGGTTGGGAGCAGATATTGATACGGACCAGGGCGTAAGGAGGCCCCTATGCGGAGCTTTGGACGGATAACTGCCAGCGTGATGTTTTCGTTTTTCCGGAAAAACCGCCAGAAATTGCGGATGAAGGACCTTCTGGGACCTGCTCTGTTTTCAACGGGCCTTGTCCTTACGTCCTTGTCCGCTCACGCGGAACCGGGATTCGACAGGTTCGTGCGCGATTTCTGGCCGACGGCCAAAGCGGCCGGGATCAGTTCCCAGACCTACAACGCCGTTTTTACCGGTATGAAGCCGGACGATGACACGTTGCGACTGATGAACAAGCAGTCGGAGTTCGTAAAGCCGATCTGGGACTACCTTGACAGCGCTGTTTCGGAAAACCGTGTTGAAAAAGGGCGGAAGCTGCTCAGCGAATACGGCCCTGTCCTGCAGCATATTGAAGCCCGGTATGGTGTTGACCGAGAAGCGGTACTGGCAATCTGGGGCATGGAAACCAACTATGGCGGCTATATGGGGCGCCACAACGTCGTTCAGGCACTGGCGACCCTGGCTTACGCCGCGCCGCGTCGGAAGAGTTTTTGGCAGAAAGAACTGGTTACCGCGCTTGCGATCGTTCAGGCCGGCCACGTCCGGTTTCAGGATATGGAGGGCTCCTGGGCCGGCGCGATGGGACACACACAGTTCATGCCTTCCAGCTGGAAGGCCTACGCAGCCGATTACAATGGTGACGGCCGCCGCGACATTTGGACGTCTGTGCCAGATGCGCTTGCTTCAACCGCCAACTATCTGAAGAAACACGGCTGGCAAACCGGCAAAACCTGGGGCTACGAGGTGAAGCTTCCAGCAGGTTTTGACTATCAATTGGCTGATGGTGACACGACGCTGAAGCTCGGCCAGTGGGCGAATTACGGTGTTCGCCGTTCCAACGGCAAGGGATTTCCACGCCCATCTGACAATGCAGTCCTGGTTCTTCCTGCCGGTGCCAGCGGTCCGGCTTTTCTTATGCTGCGCAATTTCTACGTTATCAAACGATACAACAATGCGACGGCCTATGCGCTTGCTGTTGGTCATCTGGCGGATCGATTGATCGGTGGTGGCCCTTTGCAGGGGGACTGGTCGCGTGAGCATCTGCCGCTCAATCGCTCGGAGACCGCAGAGTTGCAGGCGTTGCTCAACCGCAGTGGATTTGCCGTTGGAGCCGCAGACGGGCGGATAGGTCCTGCAACCCGCAAGGGAATTCGAGCCTACCAGCGTTCCCGCGGACTTGTCCCGGACGGCTACGCCTCGGTTGTTTTGCTGGCACATCTCAAGCTTGGCGGCTAAACTGAACCAACCAGAATTTCCATTCAGGAGCCAGCGGTGAAATTGCGGCCCGCACAAGGCAGGATCGACAGAGCCGTGAGATTGTTCTCGCGGCTCATTGTGGCGTTGCTGCTTGTTTTGATGAGCGAGGGCGTTTCTGAAGCTTTAGCCCAGGATGCGCCGGGCAATGAGATCATCGTTGCCCAGAATGGTCCGTTCCGCGGCTTCAATCCGTTTGCTCCTTTGCAAAAACTGTTTGGCGGTGGTGGTGGCCGGCAACGCATTCAAAGGCAGCAACCGACCAAACAGAAACGGCGGAAAGTGACTCGCCCTGCCGGAGCCCCACCAAAATTTGAAGTTCAGCCAAAAGATCCTGATGCTGGACTGGTTCTGGTCGTAGGCGACCGGATGGCACGCGGTGTCGCCGATGGCCTCAAGTTCACGCTTGCAGACAAGCCACAGATCCGCGTTGAAGCGATTACTCAGGACAAAGCTGGATTTTCGGGCGAAAACGCACCTGACTGGGCAACAGAGGTACTTGCCAAGATCCGGGGTGCTGATGTCAAAGCGGTTGTCGTCATGATCGGGCGCCGTGATATGGGCAAGGAGTTTCCCGGCGATCCTCCGATCGAATTCATGACGGATGAGTGGTTGACCGCCTACAGAAAAAAGGTCGATGCGTTCATCCGGGTCGTTCGACAGGAAAAGAAACCCATCGTTTGGGCAGGCCTGCCGCCGACCTATGATGAACTTGTCAATGGCGACTTCACGCAACTGAACTCGATCTTTCAGGGAGCCGCCGAGGACCGTCGTGTTCGCTACGTCGATATCTGGGATATCTTCCTGGCAGAAGACGGGAGCTATTCCTCATTCGGACCGGATGTCGACGGGAAGAATACGAGGCTGCGCACAAAGAATCGCATCGGATTCACCTGGGCGGGTTACCGGAAAGTCGCCTTTTTCGTCGAAAGAGAGCTGTCACGCCTGTTGGGCGGATATGGTGGTTTGGCATTTGAAGGGGTTGAGGATGACCCGAATTTCATCGTCCTCACCGGTCGAACGACCTCACCCGAAGCCTTGTTGCTTGGCGGCGAAGACGACAAGGAAATTGACGAGAACAGTGCGGCGTATCGTTTCTTTGTGAAAGGTGAAACGCTGCCTCCGATGCCGGGACGCGTGGACGATCCTCGCATGGCTGTAGAGGGAACCTCCGCTCTCGAGACCAGACCGGAAACTGAAGTCCCAAGCGGCTCCTGAGATCCGAGAGGCTCAGGGTTTCAAGGGAGCTTTGCAAAAAACAAAACCCCGCCGGCGCAACCGACGGGGTTTTTGGTTTCGTGTGACTGGTCTTAGCGTGGCAGATCGGAAGAACCGGTCAGGAACTCATCCACGGCGCGAGCAGCCTGGCGGCCTTCTCGGATCGCCCAGACGACCAGGGACTGACCCTTGCGAACGTCACCAGCTGCAAAAACCTTGTTCATGCTGGTCTTGTAGTCGTCCGTGTCGGCTTTCACGTTGGTGCGGCCATCGAGTTCCAGTGCATCGCCTGCCTGCGCGATGTAGGTATCGAGCAATGGTCCGGAGAAGCCGATGGCGGCAAGAACGAGATCGGCTCGCAGGATGAACTCGGTGCCTTCGATCGGACGGCGCTTTTCATCAACACGGGCGCATTTTACGCCGGTGACTGTTCCGTCCTCGCCAACCAGAGCGAGGGTCGCTGCGGAGAACTCGCGCTCCGCGCCTTCTGCCTGCGAGGAAGACGTGCGGAACTTGGTCGGCCAATATGGCCAGACGGTCATCTTGTCTTCCTTGAGCGGCGGGATCGGCCGGATGTCGAGCTGCGTCACGGACAATGCACCCTGACGGAATGCGGTGCCGACACAGTCCGAGGCGGTGTCGCCACCGCCGATGACGACCACGTGCTTGCCACCTGCCCAGATCGGAGCCTCTTCGCCTTCCGGCTCACCGCCAACACGGCGATTTTGCTGAACCAGGTAAGGCATCGCCCAGTGGCAGCCCTCCAGTTCCATGCCGGTAACACCCGGGTCACGTGGTCGCTCAGCACCGGCACACAGGATTACCGCGTCATGGCGCGCAGCAAGTTCTTCCAGGCTGACAGTGACGCCGACGTTGACCCCATAGTGGAATGTTACGCCTTCCGCCTCCAGCTGCTGGACGCGGCGGTCGATGTAGTGCTTTTCCATCTTGAAGTCAGGGATGCCGTAGCGCAGCAGGCCGCCAGCCTTCGGTTCACGCTCATAGAGATGAACCGTGTGGCCCGCACGTGCCAGCTGCTGCGCAGCTGCAAGACCGGCAGGGCCGGAACCGATGATCGCGACGGCCTTGCCGGTTTTGGTGGCTGAGGGTTCCGGAACAATCCAGCCCTCTTCCCACCCCTTGTCGGCAAGGGCCTGTTCGACGGTTTTGATGTTGACCGGAATGTCTTCCAGGTTAAGCGTACACGCCTCTTCGCACGGTGCCGGGCAGATGCGTCCGGTAAACTCCGGGAAGTTGTTGGTGGAATGGAGATTGCGCAGCGCGATGTCCCAGTCCCCCTGATACACCAGATCATTCCAGTCGGGGATCTGGTTGTTGACCGGACAACCGGTCGGGCCGTGGCAGAACGGAATGCCGCAATCCATGCAGCGCGCTGCCTGATTGACGACTTCCTGCTCATTCAGGGGAATGGTGAATTCACGAAAATGACGAATGCGGTCGGATGCAGGCTGATACTTTTGTTCCTGCCGATCGATTTCCAGAAAACCGGTTACCTTGCCCAAGGTGACCTCCTCAAACTGTATGCGTTCCCAAGGTGGCTGCAATCGGCCGCTACACGGCCGAGAGCCATTTCGTTCAGTTGGCCGGTTATTCGGCTGCGACCATGCCCAGGCGCTGCTCTTCCATTTCTCTGAGCGCACGTCGGTACTCGACCGGCATGACCTTGACGAACTTCGGACGGTAGGTTGCCCAGTTGTCCAAAATTGCCTGCGCCTTGGTCGAGCCTGTCAGTTCGACATGCTTTGTCAGCGTCTGACGCAGGCGTTCATCGTCGTGGCGGGTCATGTCGCAGGAAAGGTCCACGCGGCCCTTGTGCTCGATATCGCCACCATGGTGATGCAGCTTTTCCAGAAGGTCGTCTTCTTCCGTCACCGGCTCCAGATCGACCATCGCAAGGTTACAACGAGATCCGAAGGAACCGTCTTCATCCAGAACGTAGGCAATGCCGCCGGACATGCCGGCAGCGAAGTTGCGTCCGGTCTGGCCGATGACGACGACAACACCGCCGGTCATGTATTCGCAGCCATGGTCGCCGACACCTTCAACAACCGCTGTTGCGCCGGAGTTGCGCACGGCAAAACGTTCGCCCGCAACGCCGCGGAAGTAGCATTCACCTTCTGTCGCACCGTAAAGAACGGTGTTGCCGACGATGATGGAGTCCTCGGCAACAATGCGGGTGTTTTCCGGCGGACGGACAATGAGCTTGCCGCCTGCAAGACCCTTGCCGACGTAGTCGTTGGCGTCGCCGACAAGGTCGATGGTGACACCGCGGGCAACGAAAGCTCCAAACGCCTGGCCTGCCGTGCCCTTGAGATTGATCTTCAGCGTATCGGCGTGCTTCAGGCCCTTGTTGCCATAACGCTTCGCAATTTCGCCGGAAAGCATGGCGCCAACCGAACGGTCGACGGAACAGATGGTCTCATCGACCACTGTCGGCTCCTTGCTGTCGAGCGCAGGTTTGGCGGCAGCGATCAGGCGGCGGTCGAGAATGTCGACAATCGGGTGTTCCTGACGGGCTGTCCAGCGAGTTTCCTCTTCAGCTGCTTCAGGCTGGAAGAAGATCCGCGAGAAATCGAGGCCCTGTGCCTTCCAGTGTCTGATTGCCTCGTCCTTGTCGAGATAGTCGGACCGGCCGATGAGGTCGTCCAGCTTCTCAACGCCGAGTTCCGCCATGAGTTCACGGACTTCCTCTGCAACATAGAAGAAGTAGTTGATGACATGTTCCGGAGCGCCCTTGAACCGCTTGCGCAGAACCGGGTCCTGGGTGGCGATACCGACCGGGCAGGTGTTGAGGTGACACTTGCGCATCATCAGACAGCCTGCGGCAATCAGCGGTGCCGTGGAGAAACCGAATTCGTCAGCTCCAAGCAAAGCGCCAACGATGACGTCGCGGCCCGTCCGCAGTCCACCGTCAACCTGCAATGCAATGCGTGAGCGCAAACCGTTCAGAACGAGGGTCTGCTGGGTTTCAGCCAAGCCGATTTCCCATGGGCTGCCTGCATGCTTGATGGAGGTGAGGGGCGAAGCACCCGTACCGCCGTCATAGCCGGAGATGGTGATGTGGTCCGCGCGCGCCTTTGCAACACCGGCCGCAACCGTTCCGACACCGACTTCCGACACCAGTTTGACCGAGATATCGGCTTCCGGGTTGACGTTTTTCAGGTCATAGATGAGCTGCGCCAGATCCTCGATCGAGTAGATGTCGTGGTGCGGCGGCGGAGAAATCAGGCCGACGCCCGGAGTGGAGTGACGCACCTTCGCAATCACCGCATCCACCTTGTGACCCGGCAGCTGGCCGCCTTCACCCGGCTTGGCACCCTGTGCGACCTTAATCTGGATCATGTCCGCGTTGACCAGATATTCCGTGGTCACACCGAAACGGCCGGAAGCAACCTGCTTGATGGCAGAACGCCGCGGGTTCATCGAGCCGTCCGGCAGTGGGTTGAAACGCTCCGGTTCCTCACCGCCTTCACCGGTGTTGGACTTGCCGCCGATCTGGTTCATGGCGATGGCGAGCGTTGTATGTGCTTCGCGGGAAATGGATCCGAACGACATGGCGCCGGTCACGAAACGCTTGACGATGTTTTCTGCCGATTCCACGCGATCAAGATCAATGGAAGTCCGGCCGATTTCGTCCGCGCTCTTGATACGGAACAGGCCACGGATGGCGAAGCGTCCGCTTTCTTCGTTCACTTCCTTCGCGAAAGCCCGGTACATGTCCGGCAGGTTCGCACGAACGGCGTGTTGCAGCGTGGCGATGGAATCCGGGGTCCACATATGGCTTTCGCCGCGCGTCCGGTAGGCATATTCGCCGCCGACCTCGAGCGACCGGCGCAGGATCGCAACGTCGCCAAACGCTTCCGCATGACGAAGTACGGTCTCTTCGGAAACTTCCGACAGACCAATGCCCTCGATCATCGTCGCGGTGCCGAAGAAGTACTTCTTCACGAATTCGGAAGACAGGCCTACTGCGTCAAAGATCTGCGCGCCGCAATAGGACTGGTAGGTCGAGATGCCCATCTTGGACATGACCTTCAAGATGCCCTTGTCGATGGACTTGATGTAGCGCTCGACAACCTCGTACTGATCAACTTCCTCCGGGAAGTCCATTTCCATGTGCATGGAAAGAAGGGTCTCGAAGGCGAGATACGGGTTGATCGCTTCGGCACCGAAACCGGCCAGGACGCAGAAGTGGTGGACTTCGCGGGCTTCACCGGTTTCGACAACCAGTCCGACGGAAGTCCGCAGACCCTTGCGGATCAGGTGGTGGTGCACGGCCGCAGTTGCCAGCAGGGCCGGGATCGCGATCCGGGACCGGCTGATCAGGCGGTCGGAGAGAATAATGATGTTGTAACCGTCGCGAACCGCCTTTTCAGCGCGCTCGCACAGTTTCTCCAGAGCGCCGTCCATGCCTTCGGCGCCTTTTTCGGAGTTGTAGGTGATGTCCAGCGTTTTCGCGGAGAACTGATTGTCGGCGATATCACCAATCGCACGGATCTTCTCAAGATCCTCATTGGTCAGGATCGGCTGGCGAACCTCAAGGCGCTTGGACGTCGACAGACCTTCAAGGTCGAAGATGTTCGGGCGCGGGCCAATGAAGGAAACAAGGCTCATCACCAGCTCTTCGCGGATCGGGTCGATCGGCGGGTTGGTGACCTGGGCGAAGTTCTGCTTGAAGTATGTATAAAGCAGCTTCGACTTGTCGGAGAGAGCCGAGATCGGCGTGTCCGTGCCCATGGAACCGATCGCTTCCTGGCCGACAGTCGCCATCGGCGTCATCAGGAGCTTGATGTCTTCCTGCGTGTAGCCGAAGGCCTGCTGGCGGTCGAGCAGGCTTTCGCCGGCAACCGGTGCCCGCTGGCGCACGCCTGGAAGATCTTCCAGAACGATCTGGGTGCGGTGCAGCCAGTCCTTGTAAGGGTTGGCGGTCGACAATTGACGCTTGATCTCGTCATCGGAAACGATGCGGCCTTCTTCAAGGTCGATCAGCAGCATCTTGCCTGGCTGCAGGCGCCATTTCTGAACAACGCGCTCTTCTTCGACCGGCAGAACGCCCACTTCGGAAGACATGATGACGAAATCGTCGTCTGTGACGATATAGCGGGCCGGACGCAGGCCATTACGATCAAGGGTGGCGCCAATCTGGCGTCCGTCCGTGAAGGCAACGGCGGCCGGGCCGTCCCACGGCTCCATCAGGGCTGCATGATATTCGTAGAATGCACGGCGATTGTCGTCCATCAACGGATTGCCGGCCCAGGCTTCCGGGATCAGCATCATTGCTGCATGGGCGAGCGAGTAACCGCCCATGGTCAGGAACTCCAGGGCATTGTCGAAACAAGCCGTGTCCGACTGTCCTTCGTAGGAAATCGGCCAGAGTTTGGAGATGTCGTCGCCAAGCAGCGCCGAGGAAACCGACGCCTGGCGCGCGGCCATCCAGTTGACGTTGCCGCGAAGCGTGTTGATCTCGCCGTTGTGGGCGACCATGCGGTACGGATGCGACAGATCCCAGGATGGGAATGTGTTGGTTGAAAAGCGCTGGTGAACAAGCGCAAGCGCGGAAGTGAACCGCTCGTCTTTCAGGTCGGAATAATAGGCGCCAAGCTGATAGGCCAGGAACATGCCCTTGTAGACGATCGTGCGGCTGGACAGCGAAACGATATAGAAGCCTTTTTCAACCGCATCGGTCTCCGCGCGCACTGTGTTGGAGATCACCTTGCGCAATACATAAAGACGGCGTTCGAACGCGTCCTGATCTTCGCTGCTGGAACGCTTGATGAATACCTGGCGAGATACCGGTTCGGTTGCCGCGATGTCCGGCGCCTTTGACAGCGAGGAGTTGTCGACAGGCACATCACGCCACCCGATCAGCTCCTGACCTTCGGCACTGATGACGCGTTCGACGATTTCTTCACACTTGGCGCGCAGGGCATCATCCTGCGGCATGAAAATGAAGCCGACGCCATAGTCGCCGAAATCGGGAAGCGCGGAACCGGCCTTTTCCATCTCTTCCTTGAAGAAGACATGGGGGATCTGTACCAGCATTCCGGCGCCGTCGCCCATGAGCGGATCTGCGCCAACCGCGCCGCGGTGAGTCAGGTTTTCCAGAACCTGCAGACCGTCAGAAATAATCTTGTGAGACTTTCCGCCCTTCATGTGGGCGACAAAGCCAACGCCACAGGCATCGTGTTCGCGCGACGGATTGTAGAGCCCTTTGTCGGCGGCCGTGCCCAGTCGTTCGGCAAGTGTGGCGGTAGCTGTGGTTTTTGTCTCCACGCCCCCGGCTTGCATGGCTGTGCTGGTCGTCAGCTCTCTCTTCGTCATATGCGCCCTCACTGTTAACCCCAGTGGTGCCGTGGCTCGAAGCGTCCGGTTTCGTTCGGGTCGCATTCCATCAAGAATGCGGCTCGGCGAACCCTGGCTTACCTGCCCCGGCTCTGTTGTGTATTTACCGCGCCGGTCCATCAAAACAAACCGCCGCATTGACGCAGCGGACTGCCCGCTGCCGAAACTTTCCGTTCCGCTCCGTCGCAGATCCTCCCTCGAATCCGCTGACTGGTCGGCCTGGTCGCTGCTTCAGGTGCTGCAGTATAGATCGACTTGCAGCTCACAGCAATTGGGACAGTATCCCTGTCCTATTCCAAGCGGCGCGAACATGACAGATTTCGCCGCCATGAGCAAGTGTGTTTTGGTGCGGGTGCAGTATAATTGTTTCGCCCAAAAAGTTCCAATCGTCTGGAAAGGTCGATTCTGGAAGGATTTGGGCAAGATTCTTTCGTTTGTTAGAAAATGTTAAATGGTTGCTCGCAAAAGGGTCACAGGCGTTTGATTTCCTATTTATCGCCAATATGCTCATGTACGTGCTGCGCCTTCGCTGCATCGGTTCGAGCGTGGGCCCCTATTTGAATAAAAGTTCGATCAGAGGAGTACGAAATGAAGAATAAGGCCATGTCTGCAGCGATCGTTGCTGGTGCCGTCGCAACCGCGATCGCAGGTCTGTCCACCACCGTGCCCGCGCATGCCCAAGCCAAGGAAAAGTGCTACGGCGTGTCCCTGAAAGGTCAGAACGACTGTAAAGCTGGTGCGGGAACCACTTGTGCAGGCACTTCTACCGTTGATTATCAGGGCAATGCCTGGACCCTGGTCCCGAAAGGCACTTGCACCACCATGGAATTGCCGGGTGACCGTCATGGTTCCCTGACCGAACTCGATCGCGATTTGCCGGAAGCCTAAGGTTTTTGAACAGCGCCGCCACGCGCGCGGCCAGTGTTTTCAGGCAGGCGGTTTGAAATCGCCTGCCTGACAAGACTTCACTCCAAAATGGACCCCACCCAAACTGGAGCACACCATGTCACCCGCAAGCCCTCCCACGGACCATAAACGCGTTGATGCCACGGTCCCGGCTCGTGCCGGAGCAGGGCTCAAGCCGGAACATGTTGCTGAAATTCTGGAAACTTCCGCGGATATCGGCTTTTTCGAGGTTCATGCGGAAAACTACATGGGAGCTGGTGGCCCGCCCCATCGGCAGCTTGAAGCGATTCGTGAGAAGTATCCGCTTTCGCTCCACGGTGTCGGTCTGTCCATCGGTGGTGAAAACCCGTTGGACAAGGAGCATCTGAAACGGCTGGCGCTTTTGAACAAGCGCTATGAGCCGGGGCTGTTTTCCGAGCATCTGGCCTGGTCGACCCATGACACGACCTATTACAATGACCTGCTGCCGGTGCCGTACAATCAAGTGACACTGGACCGTGTCTGCGATCATATCGACGAGGTTCATGAGACGGTCGGGCGCAAGATGCTGCTTGAAAATCCGTCCACTTATGTCGCCTTTGAACAGAGCACCATGAGCGAACTGGATTTCCTCAAGGAAATCGTGCGTCGCACCGGTTGCGGTCTGCTGCTTGACGTCAACAACGTTCATGTGTCGTGCACCAATCACGCGCGATCTGCCGAAGCTTATCTTGCCGATTTCCCGATGAATGACGTCGGCGAAATTCACCTTGGCGGTCATGCCCCCGACAAGGACGATGCCGGGCGGCCATTGCTGATCGATGCGCATGATCGGGAAGTCGACGATGCTGTCTGGGCGCTTTATGAAAATGTGATCCAGCGGACCGGCGGACTGCCGACGCTGGTCGAATGGGACAATGACATTCCTGCCTGGCCGGTTTTGCTGAGTGAGGCGGAGGCGGCTGAGCGGATCCTTGCCGGTGCCGCCGCACCTGACCTGAAGCGCGCTGTCTGAAATGAGCAGGCAGGATTCAATTCCCCAAATCGGAACGGGCGATTTTGGCGAAGCCATCTGGGATCCGGATGGCGGTACACCGGCCGGTATCATCGGGCCTGATGGACATGAAGCGCCGAAGCGGTTCAACGTCTATCGGAACAATGTGATTGTCAGTCTCACCGAAGCGGTTGGCCAAAACTATCCGGCGATCATGAACCTGCTAGGCGACGAGTATTTCAATGCTCTGGCCCGGGCATTTGTGATCCAGCGTCCGCCAAAGTCTCCGGTTCTGATCTGGTATGGCAGCGAATTTGCCGACTTCATCGAAACCTTTCCGCCGCTTGCGGCTTATCCCTATCTTGCGGATGTCGCCCGGTTGGAATGGGCGTGGCTGCAAGCCTATCACGCGGCTGATGAGACGCCTCTTGATCCGGCAGCTTTGAGCGCACTGCCTCCGGAGGCTATCGGAAACGCCCGATTTACAAAACACCCTGCTGCCAGCCTGATCGCCTCCAAATGGCCGGTCTGGGACCTGGTGCGGGCAAACAGGTTCGATCCCGAAGCAGTCGAAGGGATTGATCTGAACATATCGCAGTCCGTGCTGATCACACGCCCCGAGCTTGATGTGGAGCTCGTTTTGCTTCGGCCTGGCGGTGATGTGTTCCTGACATCTCTTCTGGACGGGGCGCCGCTTGGTGAGGCCGCGGCGCACGCGCAGTCGGAAGAGACTGAGTTTTCATTGTCCGATTGCTTGTCGGATGTACTTTCAAATGGCGTTTTTTCCGACCTCCGGGCACCATGAACAGTCAATGGCCTGAGGTTCCTGCAGGAAAGGGAAGGGGGAATTAATGGGTGCTCTTATCGGGTTTTTTGTCCGGTTGTACACAATCGTGTTCGGAGCGTTGGAACGGCTGACAAACGGATGGTTTTTAGGGTTTGCCGCACGCTTTATTTTTGCGGCGGTTCTGCTTCAGTTTTTCCTGAATTCGGCGATGACCAAGATCGGTGGCAGCGTCATGAACATTTTCACGCCGACCGCCGGTGCCTATGCGCAGATGTTCCCGCAGCTGATGGAGCAGGTAAGCTACGACACCAGTCAGATTGCCTTTTTTCCTTATGGCCTGCTGGTGCTGCTTGGCACCTGGGGTGAGTTCATTCTTCCGGTGATGGTCGTGCTCGGTCTGTTTACCCGATTTGCAAGTGTCGGCATGATCATTTTCATCATCGTCATGTCATATGTGGACATCTATGGCCACGGTGCCGACGCCAAGACCATCGGTGCGCTGTTCGACGGTGAGCCATACGCGATCATCTCCGATGACCGACTCCTGTGGATCTTCCTCTTGCTGGTGCCGACGTTGAAGGGACCAGGCGTGATCTCGCTGGATTGGCTGCTCGGGTCCTACTACCGCAAGCGGGAAATGTACTACTAGGAAATTTGTGTTGCCGGTTGTTCGGGCAAGTGCTTAAACCGGCACATGAATTTTGCAAGTGACAATTGGGCGGGTGCGGCTCCGGCGGTGATGTCGGCGCTGTCCCGCCATAATACCGGATTTTCGCCGGCCTACGGCACTGACACGCTGACGGAAAGCGTGTACCGGAAATTCAACGACATTTTCGAACGCGAAGTCGCGGTCTTCTTCGTTGCGACCGGGACCGCCGCCAATGCGCTGTCGCTTGCTGCCTATTCCAGGCCGGGTGGTGCGATTTTCTGCCATCGCGACAGTCACATACAGGTGGATGAGTGCAACTGCCCTGAATTCATGACAAGCGGCGGCAAGCTTGTCAGCGTTTCAAGTAGCGATGGCAAGTTCACAGCCGATGCGCTGCGGGATGCCATGGCCGGATTTCCCGAAGGGGTGGTGCATCACGGACAGGTTGCTTCGGTTTCCATCAGCCAGGCGACGGAAAGTGGAACCGCCTACGCACTTGAAGAAATTGCAGCGATCAGTGACGTTGCCAAATCCCGTTCCGTTCCGCTTCACATGGATGGTGCCCGTTTCGCCAATGCTCTTGTCACATTGGGGTGTACTCCGGCGGAAATGACCTGGAAATCGGGTGTTGATGTTCTTTCCTTCGGGGCGACAAAAAACGGATGCTGGTGCGCCGAGGCCGTGGTGTTCTTTGATCTCGAAGCCGCGAGGGGGTTTGAGTACTTCCGCAAGCGCGGTGGGCACCTTTTCTCCAAAAGCCGGTTCGTTGCTGCACAGTTCGATGGTTACTTCGAGAATGACAGTTGGCTGGAAACCGCAGGTCATGCGAACAGCATGGCTTCAAGGTTGGCTGAGGGCATTTGTGCGCAAGGCGGGCGGACTGCCTGGGCTGTGGAAGCGAACGAGCTGTTCCCGATCTTGAAGCGCAGCCAGCTCGAGAAACTTGAAGCGGCTGGAGCAAAGCTCTACGAGTGGCCGGCCAAGGACCTGACACCGAACATTGCGCCCGCGGAAGATGAAGTCTGTCTGCGTATGGTGACGAGTTTCGCCACGAGCGAGGCCGATGTGGATACATTCCTGAAGGTGCTGTCCGGCGAAGAATGAAGGCTGGGAATCCTTTGCCTTGGAGCTCGTGGAACGACAGCGTGAAACGCAGCTGATGAAGCTGCATCTGTTGTCCGGTCACCTTCATAGAGGACCCTTTTCAGGGCAGTTCAAGCCGAACAGTATGCAAAAAGGCGCCTGGTTGCCCGGGCGCCTCTTGTTCAACCTGCCGCGTGAGCGGCTTGAATTTAGTGAGCGGTCGATTCGATCTGCTTGGCTCCGCCAGATGTGATTTCAATCTTGCGCGGTTTCATGGCTTCGGGGATTTCCCGTACGAGGTCAACGTGCAGCAAGCCGTTTTCAAGGCTGGCGCCATCGACGCGAACGTGTTCGGCAATCTGGAAGCGGCGCTCGAAAGTGCGCGCTGCAATGCCGCGGTACAGGACTTCCCGATCGGAATCTTCTTCGGCTTTTTCACCCTTGATGGTGAGAACGTGCTCTTTGGCTTCTACCGATAGTTCCTCATCGGTGAAACCGGCAACTGCCATCGTGATCCGGTAGGCGTTTTCGCCAGTCCGTTCAATGTTGTAGGGTGGATAGCTCGGAGTGTCGCTGCCGGCTGTGTCCAGCATCGAGAAAAGGCGGTCAAACCCGACGGTAGACCGGTAAAGCGGAGAAAAGTCCAAGTGACGCATGATTCTGTCCTCTCTTTGAGCAACTGAAACTTCACTGTTTATGTGATCCTGATCCCCCAACATTGGCGGGACAGGTGTTTGGCACAGACCCAATTTGGCGCCTGCAAGAAGACAGATGGGAACTTGGTTTTTCCTTTTCAAGAGGGAGGATATTTCGCCGTTTCCGGTCAGATGAACAGCGGATGAACAGGCTCTTCCGTCCGCGTTCAACCGAGGTCGTGCATCTTGTGATCAACGTCAGCACAGCGCTGGCGGCAAGATCAGGAGAACTCAAATGTTTGCAAAGGCTTCTAAGCTTTCCGCCCCTGTTGCCGGTGCCATATTGCTGGCTTCCCTATGCTTCGCTCCCGTCGCTTCGGCCGCGCCGTTTCAGGTTGACCGGTCGTTTAAACCGGTAAACTCCGAGCGCGTCATCAAGGTCGATCATCGCTGGGGGCCTGGCCGTCACGGTGGCGGATGGAACAATGGGCGTGGTTGGGGCTACCGTGAACTGGGCCCGAGGCAAATTCGCCGCAGCCTGCGTCACCGCGGTTTCTATCGTATCAAGATCCTGGATCGCCGGGGCCCGATGTACATTGTCAAAGCGATCGGATGGCGTGGAATGCCGATGCGGCTGGTCGTCGATTCCAGAACGGCCGACATTGTACGCAGCCGCCCGGTCGGGCATCGGAAAAACTGGCAATATCGGTGGTAATTGCAGGTCCGACTGCATCTGTTTCAGGGCCGGTACCCCAGGGTGCCGGCCTGAAGTTTGTTGTCGCCCCGGCCCAAGCCAGCTATCACAGGGTATTGCCCTTTTGAATCGGACTGCCATGAGCCTCATTGACCATCCAGACAATCCCATACCGGACGGTGCGGAAACCGGGTTTGTGGTGACGCCTGACAAGGTCAAGATCCGCTATGCGCACTGGCACGCGGCCGGGCAGCAGAGGCGCGGCACCGTGACTTTGTTGCAGGGACGCGCCGAGTTCATCGAAAAATATTTCGAAATTATCGAAGACCTGCGTTCACGCGGGTTTGCGGTCGTGACCTTCGACTGGCGCGGGCAGGGGGGATCGCAGCGTCTGACGCGCAACCCAAGGCGCGGGCATGTGTCAAGTTTCAAAAAGTTCCGGATCGATCTCCGAACGGTTTTGAAGCAAGTCTCCCTGGCGACGTATCCGGGGCCGCATTTTGCGCTGGCTCACTCAACGGGCGGGCTTGTCCTCTTGTCCGACACCGAGCGGCTCCGCACGATGCTGGACAGAGCCGTCATCACCGCCCCTCTGCTGGGTCTGCCTTCAGGTGCCTGGACACCGGATTTTGCTTCTGCATGGCGATGGGGGCTGAGGAAGCTCAGTTTCGGCCTGCTGGGGCGTCCACCGCTCAAGGCAACAGCGCCCAAGACGTCTGCGTTTGTCGAGAAGGTCGGATTTCCCCTTGCCAGGCTGTTTTCCTGGACCGGATTTGGCCGGGTTTTTGTGCCGGGTGGAAACGGCGAAATTTTCGTGCCTTTCGAGACCAATCGGCAGACATCGGACAAGGTTCGGTTTGAGCGGTTCAACAAGGTGCTGGAAAAGGCGCCGGAGCTCGGCGTCGGTGCACCCACAATGGGTTGGGTCAACGCGGCCGCCAGAACGATGCTGTCCCTGCGCAAGCGGGATGCAGGACCAAACCTGAAGCTTCCCTGCCTGGTGCTGGCGGCCGGCAATGACAGGGTTGTCTCGACGCCGGCAATCGAGGACTTCGTTTCGCGCACAAAAGCTGCAGCATATGTGGAGATCCCAGGCGCTGCACATGAACTGATGATGGAACGTGATGTGTTCCGCGACCAGTTCTGGGCTGCGTTTGATGCTTTCATCCCCGGGCTTGAAGCGGAACAGGAGCTGATACGCGCACTGCAGTAGCGCGACTCAGTCAGCTTGTCAGGGCGAGTTCCTTCAGCAGAATATCGTGTAGTTGCGGGCTTCCGGAAGCCAGAATCCGGCCACCGTCAGCTGGCGAGCCTCCGGTCCATGTCGTGACCACGCCACCAGCTCCTTCAATGATCGGAACAAGGGCCACGATATCGTAGGCCTGCAGTCCGGATTCGATGACGGCATCGCCATGCCCGGCGGCAACCATGCAGTAGGCATAGCAGTCAGTGCCGTATCTGGAGAGTTGAACGGACGCCTCGATGCGGTCGAACGCGGCCCGCTCGTCATCTTCGAAGATGGCTGGCGTTGTGGTGAATACGGTTGCTTCTGCAAGGCGGTCACAGGCTCGGGTCTCAAGCGTCTTGTTGCCGAGCGGCCCATGATACCAGGCCGTTTCGCCGTCGCCGCCATATCTCTCGCCAACGTAGGGCTGAACCATCATGCCGAGGCTTGGTTTGCCTGCCGTGCGCAGTCCAATCAGAGTGCCCCAGGTCGGCAGGCCGGTGATGAATGCGCGAGTACCGTCGATTGGATCCAGCACCCAGACATTTTCTGCGTCGAGATTTTCCGGGCCGTGTTCTTCGCCCAATATACCGTGACCTGGATAGGTGCTGTTGATGAGCGAGCGCATTGCGGTTTCGCCGTTTCGATCAGCAACCGTGACCGGATCGAAGCCGTTTTCCCATTTGTTGTGAACGTCGAAGCCTGACCGGAAGTGGGGCATGATCGCTTCGCTGGCGGCGTCTGCCAGCCTGTCCAGAAAGGGAGCGAACTCGTTTGAGCTGGAAACAGGTGTCGTTGTCATCAATCCCCTCCGTGCCGCAACAGGCGGCTCAATCATCACAGAATGCCCGAGTTGCTGCTTGTATAACCAGTTCTGCTGAAAATTGAATCCGCAAAACCTGACCTTTTGCTCAAAATATGATCAGGAATCGCAAGGGGTGCGTCTTGAAGTTTGTGCGGTGCGGTGCAATATTATTGCGGTGCGGCATACTTTGTCGCGCCGCCCTTCTTGGGCGTTTCCTCCCTAGACTTGGGCCGCCTCTTATGAGCGCGGCCTTCTTTTTATTCTGCTGCGATTGAATCGGCCGGCAATGCGGCATCCGGCATTGATGTCAGCTCACGCGCGAACTCCCGCAACGCATTGAAGAGATCTCCAAAGCCGACGGAAGGCTGATGCGTGGTCTCATCCATGTAGAGGCCGCGGTTGATTTCGATTTGCAGGGCGTGCAGGCCACTTGCGGGCCGTCCGTAATGCTCAGTGATGAAGCCGCCTGCATAAGGTTTGTTCCGGCTGACGTTGAAACCGAGGTTTTTCAGGATCGAATAGGCGAAGTCCGTCAGGTCGCTGTTGCAGCTGGTGCCATAACGGTCGCCGAGGACAAAATCCGGCCGTGTGTCGGTGGTCTGGCATTTGACGCTGGACGGCATCGAATGACAGTCAATCAACACGGCATATCCAAACGTGACATGGGTTTGCGCCAACAGCCTCCGCAGGGTCGTGTGGTAGGGCTTGTAGATTTCCTCAACGCGGTTCAAGGCCTCCTCGACAGGAAGACGGTGGCGATAGATTTCGTGGTTTTCACTGACGATCTTCGCAACGGTGCCCAGGCCGCCGGCCACTCTGATGGAACGTATGTTGGCGTAAGTTGGCAGCCGGCCGTCGAACATTTTCGGGTCCAGCTCGTAAGGTTCCCGGTTTACGTCCAGATAGGCTCTTGGAAAATGCGCTCGCAGAAGCGGGGCGCCAAGAGGTACCACATGGGCGAAGAGGTCATCGACATAGGCATCTTCGGACCTGCGGATCGAATTTTCGTCCAACCTTGAAGACGCAAGAAAGTCTTTCGAATACTGACGCCCGGAATGTGGGGAATTGAAAACGTAGGGAAGGCGCTGATCGGCGGGACAAAGTACATCAAATGCCGGTAAGCCATTAAAGTCGGCCTCGAATGGGGTCTCGCTCGCAGAGGTCTTGTTATCCGTCAAATGCTATGTCCCAATTGCTCTTCGTGGTCCATGCCGTGCCAGACTGATACATGAAGGCATGTCCCATGGTGCCAAGGAATCAACACACAGTCCACAGTGATGCGCTCAAAAGCTTAGGAGAACCAATTCTCCCTATCATTCTGTGGAATTCGGGCTATAACCGGCTGAAGGTGAACCCGCATCATCAACAATATTAAGAAGGATGGTCGTTTACGATGTCGCGTATTCTGCTTGCCGAAGATGATAATGACATGCGCCGCTTCCTGGCGAAGGCGCTCGAGAACGCAGGGTATGATGTGATCTCCTTCGACAATGGCAAGAGCGCCTACGAACGTTTGCGCGAAGAACCATTTTCCTTGCTGTTGACCGATATCGTGATGCCTGAGATGGATGGGATTGAGCTGGCGCGCCGGGCGACGGAACTCGATCCGGACCTAAAGGTGATGTTCATCACCGGCTTTGCGGCCGTCGCATTGAACCCGGAATCGGATGCGCCCAAAGACGCGAAAGTTTTGTCAAAGCCCTTCCACTTGAAGGACTTGGTGCAGGAAGTGGAACGGATGCTTGCTGCCTGAGTGCAGCTTTCAACAGGGTGCGGTGCCGGATAAGGGAAAATTTGACAGATCGGTAAAAAGGGGGGTTGCACTGACTTGAGATCCCCGTTATATCGCACTCCACCACGGCGCTGGTGCGCCGGACTACCGAGAAATTCGGGCGTGTAGCTCAGCGGGAGAGCACTTCGTTGACATCGAAGGGGTCACAGGTTCAATCCCTGTCACGCCCACCATTATTGCGCTGATTGTAGGTTCCAAGAAGCGCGGGTCGATCAGAAGACAGGCGCAGAATTTGCTGCTGCTTTGTGACCGATCCAATCGAACGTGAGCGCCTTAGGCGCTCATTTGGTTTAAAGTAACAAGAACCCTTTAGGGGGGACAGTGACATGAAGATCAAGAATTCGCTTAAAGCGCTTATGACCCGCCACCGTGACAACCGTATGGTTCGCCGCAAAGGCCGCGTCTTTATCATCAACAAGAAAAACCCGCGCTTCAAAGCTCGCCAGGGTTAATCTTGCTGCTGCGCTGTTGCGTGCAGGCCTGAGGATTTTCCTTGGAATTGAAGCTCTTTCAGGGCTTCACGGGAAAATCCAGGAACAGGACAGACGCCAGCGCACGAAGATGTGTCAAATTCCCGGATTGACCACCGCATTCAACGTTCCATAATCGTTGGATGCGGATTTTTGTGTTTGCCCTTCTCTGTTTCTTCAGTACCGGCCTGGCCGGAGCGCAGCCCGTGCCGGATCTCGGACCCGAAGTCGCGCCACCCTCGGCGGAAGACTTCAACCCGATGCCGGAGGACCTGCCGGATGATGGCGGGCAGGTGGTCGTTGAGGAATCCGACCCGGATGATGAAGAAACCCGCCTGGATGAGCTTTATGCCGATTTGGCGGATACCGGCGATCCTGTGAAAGCTGAACACGCCGCTCGAGAGATCCAGCGGATCTGGATGGATTCGGGCAGTGATACCGTCGATGTGCTGATGTCCCGTGCAGGCAAGGCTATTCAGGCCGAGGATCACGCGCTGGCGCTGGACCTTCTGGACATTGTGGTGGTGCTGAAACCTTCATTTGCTGAAGGTTGGAACCGGCGGGCAACTGTTCACTATATGCGGGAAGATTTCGGCAAGTCTCTGGTCGATATCGAGCGCACGCTTGCTCTTGAGCCCCGGCACTGGGGGGCTTTGTCAGGGTTGGCGATCATCCAGCGACGGCTGGGTTTTGAAAATGAGGCGCTCGAAACATTCAGACGGGCAATTGAAGTCAATCCCGGTCTGGAAAATGCCACCAAGGCAATTGAAGACCTTGAGAAGGAAGCTGAAGGCGAACCTGCCTGATCCTGAGGACGATCGCCTTTGAAACGGAGACAATCACTCCGAAAGGCTTGATTGCCTGCGAGCGGGTGCTATTTCCGGCATATGTATTATCTATTGATTACGCCCGTGATTCTGCTGTGCGGATGTGCGCTCTATACAATGTGGCGTGTCACTTGGATTTCCGGAAAATTCAAACCTGATGGCCACTTTGCGACCGTCGATGGTGTCCGGTTGCACTATCATTCATACCCGGCTGCCTCAGGCGATCAGCATGCACCTGTACTCGTGTTTCTGCATGGGGCGAGCGGAAACGCCTATGACATGCGTCTGGCGTTTCTGGAGACGTTGAAAGGCAGGTATTCGCTTCTTTTCATCGATAGGCCGGGCCTCGGGTTTTCGGAAAGCCAATCGAACGGTCGTAGCACACCGGGAGAGCAGGCAAAGGTCATTGCCGGCCTTTTGGAAAAACTGGAAGTGAGCAACGCGATTGTTGTTGGACATTCGCTGGGGGGCAGTGTGGCCGCTGCCATCGGGTTGGCTGCTTCAGTGCGGGTCCGGGGGCTCGCATTTCTTGCACCAGTCAGTCATCGGTGGCCAGGCGGCGTGAACTGGTACTATACGCTTGCGTCCATGCCACTGATCGGGACGCTTTTTTGCTGGACGTTGACGTTGCCGATTGCCGAAAGGCTGGCATCATGCGCGATCACGAGTGTTTTTTCACCGGACCATCCGCCTGAAAACTACCTTTCGGAAATAAGGGTGCCGCTGCTGTTCCGGCCTGAGGCCTTTCGCGCAAACGCGTTGAATATCACGTCACTGAAGCAGGCCGTCACAGAGCAATCCAAAGAGTATCGCACCCTTGTCCAGCCGGCCTTGATCGTGACCGGAACACAGGACAGTGTTGTCTGGCCCTCTATCCATTGCGAAGGGCTTCTGACAAGCCTGCCCGACGCTGAGTTGATGGTATTGGACCGGGCAGGGCACATGCCGCATCACACCCACACGCAAGAGATTGTACGAGGCCTGGAAAGACTGATCAGCCGAGTGATGGCCGGGCAAGGGACAGATAGCCGCTCGGAGCGTCATTTGAGGGCGTTGGAGCGGGCATAGAAAAGGCGGCCCGGGGGCCGCCTTTGGTATTCAACCGATTAGATTGTCAAATGCCACCCTGGCCGTCGTTGCCGACAAAGGCAATCCGCAACATGTTGGTGGAACCCGGGGTGCCGAACGGTACGCCTGCGGTCACAATGATGCGCTGACCGGGCTTGGCAAATTCCTCGGAATAGGAAATCCGGCAAGCGCGATCGATCATGTCTTCTTCGTTGGCGGCATCTTCACTGACTACGCAGTGCAGTCCCCAGCCAAGCGACAGGCGTCGTGCGGTTGCCAGGACAGGTGAAAGGACAATCACCGGGCAGGAAGGACGTTCGCGGGAAGCACGCAGGCCTGTGGCGCCGGAAGTCGTGTAACAGACCACAGCAGCAAGGTTGAGTGTCTCTGCAATTTGCCGCGCTGCAGCGGAGATCGCGTCCGCACCGGTGGCTTCCGGCTCAGCGCGCTGAGCATAGATGATGGCGCGGTAGTTGCTGTCCTGTTCAACCTGATGAGCAATCTTGTCCATCGTTGAGACGGCTTCGACCGGAAAGTCGCCAGCTGCAGATTCAGCAGACAGCATGACGGCATCGGCGCCTTCAAAGACGGCGGTGGCAACGTCGGAGACTTCCGCGCGGGTCGGAACCGGAGCGGTGATCATGGACTCCAGCATCTGGGTTGCGATCACGACCGGTTTGCCGGCCCGGCGGCAGGCACGGGTGATGCGCTTCTGCAGACCGGGAACCTGTTCCAGCGGCATTTCAACACCGAGATCGCCGCGAGCGACCATGACTGCATCGGAGAGCTCGATGATTTCATCCAGGCGACCGATTGCCTGCGGCTTTTCGATCTTGGCGAGAACACCGGCGCGGCCACGCGTGATCTTGCGGACTTCCGCCAGATCGTCAGGACGCTGAACGAAGGACAGGGCAACCCAGTCGACATTCTGTTCGAGAGCGGCGATCAGGTCCTTGTGGTCCTTTTCGGTCATTGCGCTGGTGGCAATTTCGGAATCGGGAACGCTGACGCCCTTGCGGTCGGACAGTTTGCCGCCGACGACAACTTCGGTGACGGCTTTGGTCGGAGTGGATTCGATAACTTTCAGCTGCACCTTGCCGTCGTCCAGAAGCAGACGGTGGCCGGGTTCCAGGGCTTGAAGAATTTCCGGGTGCGGGAGGTGCACGCGATTGATGTCGCCGCCGGATGTGTCAGCGTCCAGAGTGAAGGTTGCGCCGTTTTCCAGCATGACCGGGCCATCGGCAAATGTTCCCACCCGGAGTTTCGGACCTTGCAGATCCGCGAGAATCCCTATTGGTCGCCCAAGATTTTCCTCAACAGAACGGATGCGTTCAACGAGCATCTTCAGACGTTCATGATCTGTATGGCTCATGTTGATGCGGAATACATCAGCACCAGCACGATACAGCTTTTCAATGATGTCTTGTTCTGAGGAGGAGGGTCCGAGAGTTGCTAGAATCTTGACTCGTCGGTTACGCCTCATCGCCCACCTGTTCCTTGTTGCACAGGCTCCGTCAGCTGGACCGTCCAGCTGCTCTGTTCGCCCGTGTCTATTTCAAAAAAGCCTGTCCGCTCGAATCCTCGAGCCACACAGTCCTCAATTCCGCGAATGGTGAATTCCTTCTCCCGGGTGCACATGAACGCCCGGCCACCCCATTCGCCGAATTGGTCGTAATCAACTGCGTAGATGTAATAGTATCGTGACACCAGCGAACCTGGAACCAAAGTTTCACAGGAGTTGGAAGCAAGGTTCCACCAGCCTTCGGTGACCCAGTCGGTCTTGTCCTTGTAGCCGATGGCCACGCCGACCTGGCTGTCGGTCTTGTTGCAGAGCCGCAGATCAGCCTTGGCTTCGTCACTGGTAGTCGAGAGAAACAGCAAGGCGAGAAAGCCGGTAAAGAAAGCCATCATGGGCACGTTCCCACGTGCCCGAGACCTTAACTGGTACCGTTCCCCAACCTCAAACATATGCAGTCGTTCACTTTGCTGCTTTACAGACATTCGCTTTTTGCGTGGACAAGCGGGTCTTGTCAACGTCGTTAACAGGTTATGTTGGTGCTTTCACCCAACCTCGTTTCCGGAAACCGTCCTGACGATCTGCCCAGTCATACGGTCTTCTCTCCTATGAGGTCAGAAATGGGGCGGGAACAAGGCGGTTTGGTTTCTGATAGAGATTAGGCGTCAATAAACGGTATACAATTTACATTCCGCAACGTAAATAAAGCTGTATTCACAGAGTTTTCCCCTATCTGGCGGCAAAATTTAAAGCGCTTCGAATCGCTTACGGCTCCTGGACCCGATTTGTGTATTCAGGCTTGGTTCCGGACGCAGTTTGCCTTAAACCTGTGCGCCTGCATCCTCCCGGTGCACCTCTTGTTTAACCCGGGTCATTCGGCAACGGCGCGCCTTTGCAAATGCCTTCGCCCGGATGAACCGGGTCAGACAAGACAAGTGCCGGGCCTGAAGATTTTTCACGAAGCGAGATATGATAGAAACAGCAGCCGTGGCCGTTGAGGCCTTCCAGCCGACCGAATATGTCGATGGCAATTTTGATGCCGGACTTTTGCTCCTGTGCGACCACGCGCGCAACGCGGTGCCGCCCGGTTATGGCGACCTTGGTGTGCCGAAAGAGCAGTTCGAACGGCATATCGGCTATGATATTGGAGCCCGCGCCGTCACAATTGAGCTTGCGAACCGTCTCAAGGCACCTGCCTGTCTATCGACTTTCTCCCGTCTTCTCATCGATCCGAACCGGGGAGAGGACGATCCGACGCTGGTCATGCGTCTGTCGGACGGTGCAGTTGTTCCCGGCAATGCGAAGGTGGACGAGACTGAACGGGCATATCGCATCGCGCAGTTTCACAAGCCGTATCATGACATGATCGACCATACGCTGGATGTGATGATCGAGAAATCAGAGCCGCCGGCTGTCATTTCGATCCACAGTTTCACACCGGTCTGGCGAGGGGTTCCGCGGCCGTGGCACGCAACGGTCCTGTGGGACAGTGATCCGCGTGCCGTAAAGCCGATGCTGGAAGGATTACGCGCGCAGGACGGACTTGTTGTCGGCGACAACGAGCCTTATGACGGAGCTCTCAAAAACGACACAATGTATCGGCACGCAACGCGCCGCGGTCTTTCGCAGGTTCTGCTTGAATTGCGTCAGGATCTGATTGCCGACGAGGCAGGCGTGCTTGAGTGGGCCGATCGGCTGGAACCCATATTGCGTGATATTGCGCAGCGGTCCGACTGCCGTAAGGTCCAGCATTTCAAATCCCGCACCGATACCGACTAGGCATGCGGGCCAATTGACGAGACGGAGGAGTTCATCGAGATGGACGATCAGACAAAACTGGAACTGGAAGCAGCGGTCTTCAGGCGCCTGGTGGACCACCTGCGCAACCGCACGGATGTACAGAATATCGACATGATGAACCTTGCCGGTTTCTGCCGGAACTGTCTTTCCAACTGGTATCAGGATGCTGCCGAGGAAAAAGGTCTTTCCCTTGAGAAGTCGGATGCCCGCGAAATCGTCTACGGCATGCCTTATGACGAGTGGAAGACCAAGTACCAGACCGAGGCCACGGCCGAACAGAAAGCCGCGTTCGAGAAGAACAAGCCCCAGCACTGAGCTGTTCTCGGCACACATTCGATGCTTGACGGGCCGGGGCGAGTCTGGCACGGCACCTTAACTTTTCAGGACCGGCAGTCATTCCCCATATCTGTGGTCCTTCAACTCAACAGATCAAGAAACACACATAAGGAGACAAATCTACATGTCCGATCCGGGTGGAGTTGCAGCCGACCAGCTGCGTGCATTCGTCGAACGTATCGAGCGTTTGGAAGAAGAGAAGAAAGTTATCTCCGACGACATCAAGGATGTTTACGCGGAGGCCAAAGGCAACGGTTACGATGTGAAGATCCTGCGCAAGGTCGTTTCACTTCGCAAAAAGCAGCCGCATGAGCGCGAGGAAGAAGAAGCGGTTCTGGACCTCTACATGCATGCTCTCGGCATGGCGGGCCCGGGACCTTCCGAAGGCTGATCCAATAGCTTCCTGATACAAAAAGAGCGGCCAATCAGCCGCTCTTTTCTTTTGTGCGCAAATTCAGCCGCCTGAAACCTGATCGAACATTGCTTACCGGGCGAAACGTACCGGCAGGACGACAACAGCCGGCCCATCGAAGCGATCAGTTCTCAATCCGGAATAAGGCGTTGTTTCAAAGCTTGCATTGACGAAACGATTGCCCGGCATCATCACGTTTTTCAACTTGCGCTGATCGGGGTGGCTGAGCCATGCAAACGTCTGGTGACGGGTGGTTCCTGCACCGGACAGAAGCGTCGGTTCGGATTTGTCCGGCAGGCTGGCAAATCCTGCGTGCGGGTCGACAATCTGGCTACGCGGAATGCGACCGGACAGGGACGGCTGAGCGGATTTGGGTTTTTCGGCTTCCGCTGCTGCGCTGCGCTGCTCGCTTCTGCGCTGTTGACCTGTTGCGGATGGAAGCAGTGAACGGTTCAGGCTCGGAGGAGTTGCGGTCGCAGACGCATAGGCGAGGGTCGTCTCCGGGCGCGGTGCTGGCGACGGAGACGGCACTGCCGTGCCGGTTGCCGCAGCAATCGCTGCCACTGGGTCGTCCGTCGTGGCCGCTCCAGGCACCGGTACATCTTCCGAAATGCCGAGCTGTGCAGCTGCAACACGAGCGGCTTCGCTCAAACCATTGTCGGGTTTCTGCGAAGGTGCACGTGCAATCTGGAACCGCGTATCAATGGTTTCGTTGGTCGGCGCCGGCTGTTCGCCGCTTTCGATGGCGACACGCTGCGCGTCAAGCGTATTGGGTGCTGGCGGCGTGCTTGCGATCGCCGGTGTTTCCGGTGCTTCGTCTTGCGGCTTCAAGGCCGGAGCAGCGCTGGCGACAACAATCGGCGCTTCGTCGACGACAGGTGTTTCAGGTTCGGTCTGCTTAACCTTGCGAGTCGGCACAGGCGGGTTCTTGATGACGGGAGACGCGTCCGCGGTCTGCGTTGCCTTGGGCTTGCTGCCAACTGCTCCTGGCCGCGTGTTCTGTTCCGTGTCGTTGCTGCCGCCGCGACCAAACAGGCTGGCAAACAGGTTGCTGCCGCCGGACGAGCTGTTGTCATTGCCGGTGGAAGCCTGGATCGGTTTTCCTGGAGCGGTGAGGCTTTGGTCCCGGGTGGAGACCGGTTCGCTGCCGGAGCTTGGGCGCGAACTGGAGGCGACGATGGTGGGTTTCGAGGTGCGTTTCTTGCCGGACTTGGATTCGGCAAGCGCCAGTTTGTAGCCCTTCAGGGGCTTGCCGTCGGATGGGATGTGCAGGGTCTTACCGTTCGGGAACACCCTTGCAAGCTGCGAACGGCTCATCTTCGGCCAATGCCGGACCCTGCCGGTATCCATGTGGACGAATGGCGAACCGGATTTGGGATAATAGCCGACACCGCCAACTTCCTTGCGCAGACCCGTGGCGCGCAGTTTGGAAAGCTTGACGCCCGGAATATAGAAATCCATCGCCTTGCCGAGTGTGTGCTGGCTGTTCTTGGCAACACCTCTGGAGCGTTTGCGCAACATGTTGTTGGTTGCAGGAGACCGGTAGCTGGAGACGACGTGGATGTAATCCCGCGCGCCGACCTTTCTGTAGACTTCCCACACCAGGTCCAGAAGTTCGGGATCCATCTTGATGATCTCGTTGCGGCGCCAATCCCGCAGAAAGCGGTTGGCCTCACGCAGGCCGCCTGGCAGATAGCGGCCATTCTTCTTGAAGGTGATCGACACCCGTTCCTTGGTGTGTGTGTTGTAAAGCTTGAGTGTGCGGGTTTCCGCGATGGCAGAAGTTGCCAGACAGGCATAAGCAACGGTTAACGCGCCCGCAATTCTTGCAGCGCGTTTCAGCCAAGCGACGGCGTCGAAATCAACAAACCGGTTACGCAATCTCTATCTCGCCGTTTTTCGAAGGCTTTCGCCCATCCCGTGCTCCCCAGCAGGAGACATACACTAACCGCTGCAAGTTAAGAAGTTTTTACCTTAATTTCGCTTGCGCGATAATCGTGGCAGAATTGCAACGCCCCACCTGCATTTGTGGCAAAAAATCTTACGTGAAGCTGGATAAAGGCAGAATGCGACAAAAAATCGTCCAATTCTAAGCCATCAACGAAATTAACAGCAGTCAGGCCGCAGCATCCTTGTTGGTTTCTTCCAGGCCGTATTCCTTGAGCTTGCGATACAGCGTGGACCGGCCGATTCCCAACCTTCTTGCAACTTCGGTCATGCGACCGGAGTAGTGATTGATCGCGGCCCGAATCAGTTCTTCCTCGATGTCTGCAAGTTTTCGCACGTGTCCGTCCTGATCGAGGTTGCGCATGAAGCCGAACGGTGCCGCGAACTCGAAACCTGACTGTGGCGCGGGAGCTGCAGGGCTTTCGGCATGTACAGGTTCTGCCGGAATGTGCGGCCGCACCGGCTCCTGAGCATAAGACGATTGAACCTGTGCCGGCGTAGGTTGAGTTTGCGCTGCGGATGTGGGTTGCGAAATCGGTTGGTCCAGTGCTGCCTGAACCTGCGGAAAGTCGAACACGGTCAGCTGGGCACCGTCACACAGAACCACCGCGCGGAAGACTGCGTTTTCCAGCTGCCGGATATTGCCAGGCCAATGATAGTCCTGAAGCATGGCCAGCGTATCGGACGAAACACCGGCCACGTGCGGTTTGCCTTCTTCGGCTGCAAAGCGTGCCAGAAAGTGCCGGGTCAGTGCCGGAATGTCTTCTCTCCGATCCCGCAGAGGTGGGATCCAGATCGGGAAGACATTCAGCCGGTAGTAAAGATCTTCACGGAACGCGCCTTCCTTCACCTGGTCAATCAGGCGGCGATTGGTTGCCGATATCAATCGGAAGTCCACCTTCACCGGCCGGCGGGCGCCGATCGGGTCGATTTCGTTTTCCTGAATGGCGCGCAACAGTTTTACCTGCACGTCCTGTGGCAATTCGCCGACCTCATCAAGAAACAGCGTGCCGCCATGTGCTTCCTGGAATTTGCCGGTATGTTTGTCGACTGCGCCTGTAAAGGCACCTTTCTCGTGTCCGAACAGAATGGACTCAACGAGATTTTCCGGAATTGCTCCACAGTTGACAGTCACCATTGACTTCGACTTTCGGTCGCTCGAACCCTGAATGGCACTGGCGATCATTTCCTTGCCGACACCGCTTTCCCCTTCGATCAGAATGGGAATGTTGGAGGCAGCTGCCCTTTTGCCCAGGTTGATCACACGTTCCATGGCGGCGGAATGGGTGATGATGTCGGCAAAGGTCAGAGTACCGGACGCCTTATTGCGAAATCTTGTGATCTCGTCTTCCAGAGCGGACGTTTTCAGGAGGTTCCTGATGGAGACGTTGAGCCGCTCGGGTGCAACAGGCTTCACAACAAAATCCTGCGCACCGGCGTTCATCACGTTCACGACGGTGTCGATACCGCCATGCGCGGTTTGTACGATTACAGGCGTTGCAATCTTGTCGCCGCGCAGACGCTCCAGCACGCCAAGACCGTCGAGCTCAGGCATGACCATGTCCAGGATGATCAGGTCGATCTCGCTTGCTTCCGGTCCGCTCATGATCCGCACGGCTTCGGCGCCGTTTTCAGCGGTCTTCGACCGATAGCCGAATTTCTTGACCGCCTCCTGAAGCAGTCTGCGCTGGATCGGATCGTCGTCAACAATGAGGATTTTGCCGCTGATTGCTTGCATGGTTCGCTTCGATTTTTCCGGATTTGTATCGTTTCGAACCATTCTGGTCGCAATTGGGTAAATAAATCGTCCAAGAGAAGGCAAAAAAGTTATCTGTTTTCAATTGCAGGTCACGGGTGCACCGGCCTACAAATTCACAAACAGAGAATCCGACGCCTCGTTCAGGGCGATCTTTCACCGGAGTGAACAATGCCGATGCCGCACCCAGTCTTTGCGCCTCAATCTTCTGCGTCTGCCGAACTCGGCAATCTGCCGGAGTGGAACCTGGCCGATCTTTATCCGGCAATGGATGCTCCAGAGGTCACGGCAGATCTGAAGGAATCCCTGGAGCGGGCCAAGACCTTCGAGACTTCCTACAAGGGACGGCTGGCCGAGTTGGCAAAGGACAATGTTCCGGCGCTGGTGACCGCAATCCGCGCTTATGAGGATCTGGAAGACCTCATGGGGCGGCTGATCTCGTTCGCCGGCCTGGTTTATGCGGGCAATACCATCGACCCGGTCGCGCAGAAGTTCTATGGCGACGTCCAGGAACAGATTACGACCGCCAGCTCGCATCTTCTGTTCTTTACACTGGAGTTGAACACCGTCGATGATGCGGTGATCGAAACAGCCTTGCAGGACGAACATCTCGCGCATTTCCGCCCGTGGATCGAGGATCTGCGCAAGGGCAAGCCTTATCAGCTGGAAGATCGGGTCGAGCAGCTGTTTCACGAAAAGTCGGTAACCGGCAGCAGCGCCTGGAACCGCCTGTTCGATGAAACCATGGCGTCTCTCACCTTTGATGTCGAGGGTGAGGCGCTTGCCATCGAACCCACCTTGAACCTGCTGGTTGATCCATCGGCGGAAAAACGCAAGCACGCTTCGGCCGCGCTTACCAAAACCTTCTCGGAAAATCTGCGAACCTTCACCCTCATCACCAATACTTTGGCGAAGGACAAGGAAATCTCCGACCGCTGGCGGAATTTTTCCGATATCGCCGACAGCCGTCACCTGGCGAACCGGGTGGAGCGCGAAGTGGTCGATGCTCTGGTCGCAGCTGTTCGTGATGCCTATCCGCGCCTGTCGCACCGTTATTACAAGCTGAAGGCCAAGTGGCTCGGCATGGACCAGCTCAATACCTGGGACCGGAACGCGCCGTTGCCGGATGCGGATACGCGCATCATTCCATGGACCGAAGCCAAGGACACGGTTCTTTCCGCCTACAGCAACTTTTCGCCCGATATGGCCGAGATTGCCGGACGGTTCTTCGACAAGGGCTGGATCGATGCACCTGCCAGATCCGGCAAGGCTCCAGGCGCGTTCGCGCACCCGACGGTCCCAAGCGCGCATCCGTATGTTCTGGTCAACTATCAGGGCAAGATCCGCGACGTGATGACGCTTGCGCACGAGCTCGGGCATGGGGTCCATCAGGTTCTGGCAGGCGCCAACGGTCCACTCATGGCGCCGACGCCTCTGACACTGGCTGAAACGGCCAGCGTCTTCGGTGAAATGTTGACCTTCAAGTCGCTGCTGGGTCAGGCGGACAATCCGCAGACCCGCAAAATCATGCTGGCGTCGAAGGCCGAGGACATGATCAACACCGTTGTCCGGCAGATCGCCTTCTACACGTTTGAGCGCAAGGTCCACACCGAGCGCCGCAATGGAGAACTGACCGCCGACAAGATCGGTGAGCTGTGGCTTTCCGTCCAGGGCGAAAGCCTCGGTCCGGCGATCAAGCTGAACGAAGGGTATGAGACGTTCTGGACCTATATTCCGCACTTCATCCATTCACCGTTCTATGTCTATGCCTATGCGTTTGGCGACTGTCTTGTGAACTCGCTCTATGCGGTCTACGAAGAGGCCGAGGCAGGCTTCCAGGAGAAGTACTTCGATCTTCTGAAGGCAGGTGGCACGAAGCACCATTCCGAGTTGCTTGCTCCATTCGGCCTGAGTGCGACGGACCCGGATTTCTGGAAAAAGGGCCTTGCAGTCATCGAGCGCATTATCGATGAGCTTGAGGAACTGGATCAGGCCTGATTGAGGTTTTGCATTTGAAAAGGGGAGAGTTCTCTGGAGCTCTCCCATTTTGCGTTGCAGGCGCAGACCCCGTTCAGGCTGGCCGCGTTTCTTCTCACCGATTGCGACCCTGTCAAAAGACTTGCGTTTCGGTGAAATAGCCATGATTGAATAACATCAAATTCCAGCACAGGAGTTTCGATGTCACGGCGCCCCACAATCACCAATCTGGCACGCGAAGCCGGAGTAAGCACTGCCACTGTCGACAGGGTCCTGAATGGACGAGAAAAGGTTCGCGAGGCGACGGCACGCAAGGTGTATGAAGCCGCCGAGCGGATTGGCTACCACGCTGCGCCCCTTATTCTCCAACGTTTGCGCTCAGACCTGCCAGAGCGTCGCCTGGGCATTCTTCTGCAAAAGGAGAATCAGGAATTCTACCAGCGCTTCGCCAATACCTTCGGGGCAAAGGTTCGGGCTTGTGCGTCTGTTCGTGGCCAACCGAACATTGTCTTTGCCAGGTCTCAGGATCCGGACGAGCAGGCGGAGCTGATTTTCGAGCTGGGGCAGCGCAATCATGCGGTGGCGGCAACGGCGGTGAACCATCACGAGACCACGAGAGCGGTTCGTGAACTCTATCGTCGCAACGTGCCTGTCTTTGCGTTGCTCAACGATTTTGCTCAAGGGTTGCGGCACAGTTATGTCGGCCTGAACAACATGAAGATCGGCCGAATGGCGGCCTGGACGATCTATAGCACCGGCAACCGGGCGGGGAAGGTGGCTGTCTTTGTCGGCGGAAGCCGGTGGCATGGTCACGAGCTGAGAGAGACCGGCTTTCGCAGCTATTTCCGTGAACAGCCCAAACGGTTCGAATTGCTCGAAACTCTCGTCAATCTCGAAACACGAAACGTGACTTACGAAGCAACGCTCGACCTGCTCCAGCGCCATGCAGACCTGCGTGGAATATTCGTTGCCGGCGGCGGGATGGAGGGGGCGATCGAGGCGGTGCGCGAACGGCGTGCGCCGGGTGACGTAACGATGGTCGTCAATGAGCTGACGGAGATTTCAACCAGCGCCCTTCAGGATGGGTATGTCACGCTTATCGACAGCACGCCCCTGGAGAAGCTGTGCGGAACACTTGTCGAAGCAATGCTGGATGCCGCCGACAATGGCGTGACCGACGAGCCGCGGCAGATATTCCTACAGCCGGACATCTTCGTTCCGGAAATTCTCTAATTTTGACGAAATTACATCATCAGAAACATGATTTTTTCATCAGAAATGATGGAAAACTGCCGATTTCGTGATTGAAGAAAGACCATCTGACCTGCAAGCGTACGTGCAATTCGAAACACAGCCCCGAGGTCCAGATGGCGCTTCAATTCGCCTTGAATCACATGACAGTCGCTCGCCAGAGCTATACCGACGCATTTGATCTGGCGGCGATGCTCGGGTGCATTGGCGTTGAGTTCAGGAATGACCTCCCGTCTGAACTGTTCGACGGCGATGCACCCGACATGGTCAAGGCAAAGGCGAAAGCTGCGGGACTTCGGATACTCGGACTTTCCGAAGTCAAGATGTTCAACGCCTGGGATGACCGGAAGGCTTCGGAAACCGAAGCACTGCTGACGATCGCAAAGGCCATCGGGGCGGAAACGATCAGCCTGATCCCGCGGTGTGACGGTCACGGCTGCGGTAATGGCGAGCGCCAGGCCAATCTGCGTCTGGCCCTCCGCGAAATCCTGCCGATGCTGAAGTCCTTCGACATTGTCGGTCTGGTCGAAGCGCTTGGCTTTGAGCATTCGTCGCTGCGTTTCAAATCAGAAGCGATGGAAGCCATTGTCGCGCTCGGTGGCGAGGAACGGCTGAAGCTGGTCCACGACACCTTTCACCATTACCTGGCGAGCGAAACGCAATTCTTTCCGGACGACACAGGCATTGTCCATGTTTCCGGTGTCGAGGATCACGACCTCACATTGCAGGAAATCGGTGACGAGCACCGCGTGCTTGTCGGTCCCAAGGACCGGTTGGGCAACGTCAATCAGCTGAAAGAGCTGATCGGGGCGGGGTTCGACGGGCCGATCTCCTATGAAGCCTTTTCGCCCATCGTACACGATTTCGCACAGCCGAAAGACGAACTGCAGGCATCGATGAAGCACCTGGAAAGTGCCGTGTCTGTCGAGGAAACACTCCTTCCGGGGTGACTTTCCAACAATTGCTTCAATCAAAGTGGAGGAAATCATGAAGCGTTTTCTAACGGCGGCCGCAATGTCCGCACTTCTGTCGACAAGCGCCATGGCCGAAAATATCGGTGTGTCCATGGCCTTGTTCGATGACAACTTCCTGACCGTTCTACGGAACGGCATTCAGGAACTGTCCGACGGCATGGACGGGGTCGACGTTCAGATCGAAGATGCGCAGAACGATGTTGCGCGGCAGCTTGACCAGATCAACAATTTCATCGCCTCCGGCGTCGATGCAATCATCGTCAATCCGGTGGATACCTCTGCAACCGAGGCAATGTCCAATGCGGCAGCTGCTGCAGGTGTGCCGCTGGTCTACGTCAACCGTCAGCCGATCAACCTGGACACCATGCCGGACAACCAGGCATTCGTCGGCTCGAATGAAATTGAATCGGGAACGTTGCAGGCATTCGAAGTCTGTCAGCAGTTGAGGGCTGCGGGCAAGACCGACGGAGCTCGCGCTTACCTGTTCATCGGTGAGCTGCAGAACCAGTCTGCAATTCAGCGCACCAAGGATGTCCATGACGTGATCGGCATGGACATGTGCAACTTCATCACCCTGATCGATGAGCAGACCGCAAACTACAGCCGGAACGAAGCTCAGGATCTGATGACGAACTGGCTGTCGACAGGTGAACCGTTCGACGCGGTGTTCGCCAACAATGACGAAATGGCGATCGGCGCGATCCAGGCGATGAAGGCCAATGGCATCAGCATGGACGATGTTGTCGTTGGTGGCATCGACGCAACTCAGGATGCGTTGCAGGCCATGCAGTCCGGTGACCTTGACGTCACCGTCTTCCAGAACGCGGCGGGACAGGGCTCCGGTGCCCTGAATGCGGCCCTGTCGCTTGCGCGCGGTGAAGATGTGGCTCAGTCCGTCTACATACCGTTTGAACTTGTGACGCCCGGCAACATCGCAGACTACCTGTCCAAGAACTGACGTCGCTGAACAGCCTGGCCGGGTGGCGCAAGTGATGCGTCACCCGGCTTTCTTTTCGCAAAAGAAAACGAACGACAACCTGGGAGGAGCCGGAACATGTCGGATACGACGCATGGGACGGGCGGCCTTAAATTCGACTCCACAAAGCGGCGATGGCCGAACGAGCTGAATGTCTTCATGGCACTCGTGCTCATCATTCTGATTTTTGAGGGGCTTGGTGCGGCTCTGATGGGACAGAGCTTTCTGTTCGACAGCAATGGCCGGTTCGATTCCATCTTCAATGAAGCCCGGCTTAAGATCATTATCCTGCAGGTCGCAATCATCGGCATCATCGCGCTTGGTGTGACGCAGGTCATCATTGTCGGTGGCATCGATTTGAGTTCCGGTTCCATCGTCGGCGCAACCGCCATGATCGCGATGAGTTTCGCGCAGGTTGCCGAAGTGAACGGAAACCCCAATCCAAAGGCGATCTTTGGTCCGGCTTTTCTCGATCTCCCGGTGATAGTTCCGATCATCGTCGGCATGGTCTGCGGTATCGTGGCAGGGGCGGTCAACGGTGTCCTGATTGCCTATACCCGCATTCCGCCGTTTATCGCCACGCTTGGCATGATGGTGACCGCACGCGGTATTGCCAAATGGTGGTCGAAGGGCAATCCGATTTCCTTCCCGACGGAGAGCTACGCTTCGATTGGCGCCGGCATGATGCCGGTCATCATCTTCGTTGCGCTTGCGATCCTGTTTCACCTTGTCCTGAAATACACCGTCTACGGCAAACACACCTACGCCATCGGTTCAAATGAAGAAGGCGCGCGCATGGCGGGGATCAGCGTCGACCGGCACAAGGTGCTTGTTTATGTGATCGCCGGGACTCTTGCATCGCTGGCTGCGATCGTTCTGAGTTCGAAAAACCTGACGGCACAAGCCGGAATGGGTCTGGTCTATGAGCTTGATGCCATCGCCATGGCGGTCATCGGCGGCGTGTCGCTTTCCGGCGGTCGAGGGTCGATCCTGGGTACAGTGCTGGGAGCGCTGATTTTCGGCGTGATCATATCCGGTTTCACCTTCTTGAGGCTCGATGCCTACTACCAGGAAATGGTCAAGGGCGTGATCATCGTTGCTGCGGTTGTTCTGGATCAGTGGCGCCAGCGCCGTGCGGCTGCAAGGGCCTGAGGGGGAGAAGACATGAGTGATATCATCCTTGAAACCCGGGACCTGACCAAGCATTACGGCGGTGTCCACGCGCTGGAAGGTGCGAATTTCTCGCTGCGCAAGGGCGAGCACGTTGCGATCATGGGCGACAACGGGGCTGGCAAGTCCACCTTCGTTCGCCAGATCACCGGGGTTGAGCAACGCACGCGCGGTGACATCATCTTCGACGGCAATCCGGTTCACTTTGCCGGGCCTCTTGAGGCCCGCGAAGCAGGTATCGAGACTGTATTCCAGACGCTGGCACTCGCCGACGATCTGGATGTGCCGGACAATCTTTTTCTTGGCCGGGAGTTGACCAAGCTGAACTTCCTCGGACCCTTTCGTCTGCTGGACTACAAGGGCATGCGCGAGGCGACGCTTAAGGGACTGGAAAAGACCGCGGTGAAGATCCCCAATATTCGCAACACGATCCGCAACATGTCGGGTGGTCAACGGCAGTGCGTGGCGATTGCCCGGACAGCGACCTTTCATTCCAAGCTGACCATCATGGATGAGCCGACAGCAGCGCTCGGTGTGCAGGAAACCGCGCAGGTGGAAAACATCATCCGCACACTCAAGGAACAGGGTGAGCCGTTGATCCTGATTTCCCACAACATGCGGCAGGTGTTCGATCTGGTGGACAGGATTGTGGTGTTCCGGCGCGGGCGCATCTGCGCCAATCTTCGCAAGGAAGAGACAGATGGCGAGGATGTGGTTTCCTACATCACCGGCGCAAAGACCCAGACTGAATTTGCCGAAACCGCTTAGGCACGCTTTCGGGCGTGCCTGCAGGCCAAACGATTAAACAACGAAAGAATACAGGATGACAGTGAAGCTGGCCCTATTGGGCGCCGGCCGGATTGGCCAGGTGCATGCTCGCGCCATTTCCGGCATTGGGGGGGCTGCGCTTGTGGCGGTTGCCGACCCGCTGGAAGCCGCGGCAAGTACGGTCGCGCATGAATACAATTGTCGTGTCGCGTCGATAGACGAGATCGCCGGGATTGAAGATCTGGACGGGGTTTTGATCTGCACGCCGACGAACACTCACGCAGATCTGATCGAGCGCTTCGCCCGGCTGGGCAAGGCGGTTTTTTGCGAAAAGCCGGTCGATCTGGATTTGCAGCGTGTGAAAGCCTGCCTTGAGGTTGTGCGTGAGGCCGGTGCCCCGTTGATGCTCGGCTTCAACCGGCGTTTCGATCCACATTTCGCAGCCGTCAGGAAAGCCATTGTCGATGGCAAGGTCGGCGCCGTTGAGCAGGTCTCTATAACCGCCCGGGACCCCGGCCTGCCGCCATTTGAGTATATCGACGTTTCGGGCGGCATATTCCGCGACATGACGATCCATGATTTCGATATCGCGCGGTTCCTGCTCGGAGAAGAGATCTCCGGCGTGCAGGCCACGGCTTCAGTGCTCGTGGATCCCCGGGTTGCGGAACATGATGACTTCGACACGGTGACGGTGGTCATGACGACGGCTGACGGCAAGCAGTGCACGATCCAGAACTCCCGCCGCGCGACCTACGGCTATGACCAGCGTCTGGAGGTATTCGGGTCAGCTGGAATGCTGACGGCGGAAAACCAGAGGCCGGTCTCCATCGAATTGGCAAATTCGGAGGGTTTCACGCGGCCGCAACTTCACGACTTCTTCATGACCCGTTACATGGACGCCTACGCTGCCGAAATTCGAGCCTTTGTCCGCACGATCTCGGAAGGAACAAGTCCGTGTCCTGCAGGCGAAGACGGATTGTTCGCCCTTGCTTTGGCCGAAGCCGCGATCAAGTCGGTTGAGGAAGGGCGCAAGGTGCAGGTGTCCGAGGTTCTTTCGACCTGATATCCCGTCTGAAGGAAGCTAGACGAAAATCGACTTGAACGGCGCCGGCGAATTTGATCGGATGCGTTGCGCCTAGCGCTTGAGTGCCAACCCGTTGTCCGCAGGTCAGACTGCATGTCGTTCAGTTCGTCACCCTCATTCCAGCACACCCCTTATGACGGTACCAGCCAGCCATTTACCGTTGGTTTGAAACCGATTGATGAGGAGGCCTGGCTGGAGCCGGATCCGTTTTTCGCCAGTCATCTGGCGGAAAAGGAGCGCCTTTACCTGCTTCAACCGGACAGCGTCTTCCGAGAGGAAGCCGGGACGGAAGCGGCCCAGGCCGAAGTGCTCGCTCTCATCCTGGACAACCTGTCCCGTTTCCATGGCGCGACGCATCAGGTTGAGGAAAGCACCGTCAGGATTCCGGTCACGGGCCGTGATGTGTCGTTGACCGATATGCCTGCTCTCTTAATTGCGTCCAGGCTCGTACAGGAAGATCTTATTCTCATGCGCCCGGGCGATGACGGGTATCGACTGGTGGCTGCATCGTTGTGCTTCCCGTCATCCTGGTCCCTGGCCGAAAAGTTCGGAAAATCCATGAGCGGCATTCATGAAGGCGTGCCGGGCTTCAACGGCAGCCGTATGGGACTGATGGTTGCGCGGTTGTTTGACAATCTCAAGATCGATCAGCTTGTGTGCCGCTTCAACTGGTCAATACATCCTGATGGCGACCTCTATCATCCCCTTCCCAAGGACATGCGGTTTGACTGCCCGGAGCAGGCTCTGGCCAGTTTGTTCCTGCGTGTGGAGCGTCAGACTTTGCGCCGGCTGCCCGAAAGCGGGGATATCCTGTTCGCGATCAAGGTCCATCACGATCCCCTGACGGCTCTCAAGACGCAAGACGATCGTGCCGAAATTGCGGGAGGTCTTCACAAGCAGTTGCAGGCGCTGGATGAAGACCAGCTTGACTATAAGGGCCTGAGCCGGACACGCGATGCGCTTCTGGGGGCTTTGGAAGGCTTCTTCTCCCAGTCATTGCATTCCGAGGCGCTTTCTCGACCGTCTTAACTGGATATTGCGACAGTAGTTCATATTTAGTTCGTGGAGACAGCGCCTGAACAGCAATTGGGAGCAAACCACCACATGCCGCAATCCAAAGACCGGGAAAGCAATCGGTTCAGTGCCCGGATGGGGCGTTACGCCAAGGTCGGTACCAATATGGGCGGTATTGCCGCCAAGGTTGCCGGTGCCCGGTTGTTCGGAATGGAGCTCGACAACGCGAAGAATGCCGCGGAACTGGCCGCAGCGCTTGGCGGCCTCAAAGGCCCGCTGATGAAGGTGGCTCAGCTTCTGTCGACCATACCGGACGCCTTGCCGCCGGAATATACGACGGAGCTGGCGAAACTGCAGGCAAGTGCGCCTCCCATGGGATGGGCCTTTGTCAAGCGTCGCATGCGGGCAGAGCTCGGCGCAAACTGGCAAAGCCGGTTTGACGAATTTGGCCGGGAGCCGGCCGCGGCGGCGTCACTTGGTCAGGTGCACCGCGCGACCGGCCACGACGGAAGAGTTCTGGCCTGCAAGCTGCAGTATCCGGACATGGCTTCAGCGGTGGAGGCGGATCTGAAACAGCTTCAGATGCTGTTTTCGCTGCACCGTCGCATGAGTCCTGCCATCGACACACGTGAAATTGCCAAGGAAATCAGCGCAAGGGTTCGCGAAGAACTCGATTACGCGCGCGAGGCTGCGCATATCGCAATGTACAGCGAGATCCTGTCCGGTGCCGACCAGATCCGTGTGCCGGAAGTCATGGACGACCTGTCTACCGGACGGCTGCTGACGATGGGATGGCTGACGGGCAAACCCTTGCTTGAATACAAGGAGCATAGTCAGGAAGAACGGAATTTGCTTGCGAGGACCATGTTCCACGCCTGGTGGCATCCGTTCAGCCATTTTGGGGTCATTCACGGTGACCCGCATTTGGGCAATTACACCGTGTTTGAGCAGGAAGGCGCCCCAGCCGGGATCAATCTGCTCGACTATGGCTGTATCCGCATTTTCCCGGAAGCCTTTGTTGAAGGCGTCGTGGACCTCTACCGAGGCCTTCTGGAAGAGGATAACGACCGGGTCGTCTCGGCTTATGAGCGTTGGGGATTCAAAAACCTCAAGAAAGAAATCATTGAGGTCCTCAATATCTGGGCCAGGTTCATCTACGGTCCATTGCTCAGTGACCGGGTCCGCTCGATTGCCGACGGCGTTTCGGCGGCCGAGTATGGCCGCAAGGAAGCGTTTCGCGTCCACTCTGCGCTCAAGGAACTGGGACCGGTGACCGTGCCGCAGGAATTTGTCTTCATGGATAGAGCCGCAATCGGCCTTGGAGGAGTGTTCCTGCATTTGCGGGCAGAGCTGAATTTCTTCGAATTGTTCAACGAGCAGATCGAAGGCTTCGAAGCAGCCACGGTTCGGCGACGCCAGCAGAGTGTTCTTGAGGGCGCGGGCCTTGCCGGGGCCCCGACTGCGGCCTGAAATCCGCTCGCGGTATCCCCACATGTGACCGATTTGCATGGTCTCAGGGATAATTCGTCAAAAAGTCGCGTCCCGAAGGGCGGAATCTGCCGATCCGATGATTGCCGAACCGGAAAACTTTATTGTATGAAGGCAGCCGACTTATGAATCTTCCTGGGGGACTTTATGTCTGACAACAACGCGCCCGCAATGGATTACGACTCTCACGAGCGGACATACGAAGGGTTCATCAACTTCTCAAAAGTTGGAACCGTGGCTGTCCTGAATATCGTCCTTTGCCTGATCCTGTTCGCTTTTGGCGGCACCGCCGCAACCGTGTTCGGTTGGCTGATGCTGATCGCCACCATCGTTGCCTCGGCCATTGGCCTTGCACTCGGCGCAACCGGCTGGATCCCGCCTGCAGCCGTTTTTCTTGCAACCGGCGTTCTGACCGTTCTGCTGGTTTAAGCCTGGAATTTCCGTCCCCATTCAGGTGGCGATGGAACGTTTTCAGGACTTCGGTTTCAAAGGCGCGGCTTGTTCCGCGCCTTTCGTTTTAGAGTAACGGTCATGTCCGATTCAGCGCCCGGTCCGTTTGTCTATTGCCCGCCAACCGATCCCTTCCTGCCCGTCCTGCACGAGGACGAGGATCTGCTTGTCGTCAACAAGCAGACCGGATTGCTGAGCGTCCCGGGAAAAGCAGCGGAACATTCAGACTGCCTGGAGCGGCGTGCGCAGGAACTCCATTCCGGCGCGCGCATCGTGCACCGGCTGGATATGGACACATCCGGCGTGATGGTCCTGGCAATGAATGCGGCGGCACATCGGCACCTTGGGCTGCAGTTCGAGAGACGCAAAACCCGTAAGACCTATCTTGCCGAAGTCTGGGGTCATGTCGCGGAAGACGAGGGGGAAATTGATCTCCCTCTGGTGTGCGACTGGCCCAACCGACCGAAGCAGATGGTGAGCTTCGAACATGGAAAGCCGGCGCTGACCCGCTGGGAGGTGGTGGATCGAACCGAGAAGACCTCGCGGGTCCGGCTGTTTCCTCACACCGGCCGCTCTCATCAGCTGCGGGTCCACATGCTGTCACTCGGACACCCGATCATCGGTGATCGCTTCTACGCCGAAGGAGAAGCGCTGGCGGCATCAAAAAGGCTGGCGCTGCACGCGGAAAGCCTCGAGCTGCATCATCCGTCAGGTGGTGCGCGTGTGACGTTCCGGGCTGAGTGCCCGTTCTAGATTTTTATCTTCAGGAATATCGGGCCTTAGCCCTGACCGACCCGGCCCAGGCCGTCCCGCGCGATCTTGTTTGAATTGTCCAGGGACATGGCGCGGGTGTAATTGCGACGGGCGTCTTTCTGCTTGCCGAGCATTTCAAGAGCCAGACCGCGATTCGCCCAGGCAACCGAGGACTCACGGTCAAGGTTCACGGCCATGGACAGATCAGAGAATGCTGCATCCGGATCGTTGACGGCAAGATAGGAAATGCCGCGCGCAATATAGGGTGCGGCTGCCTTCGGGTTCAGGCCGATCGCGGTCGCGAAGTCCTCGATCGCCAGGCTGTCCTGATTTTGTGCCTGGTAGATCAGGCCACGATTGTAGAACGCTCTCGCATCGGAGCTGTCGCGGGCAATCACGGAATTGAAGTCGGCGAGGGCGGCGTTGAAATTACCCTGCTGGCGATAAATGTTTCCGCGGCCCACATACGCCACATCGTAATCAGGCTTGATATTGATGGCCCGCGTGTAGTCGGCAACGGCCAGGTCGTTCTTGCCCTGGCGGCGATAGACCAGAGCGCGGTTGGCGTAGGTCTGATAGGACTGCGGGTTCAGTTGTATCGCACGGTTGAAGTCTTCGACCGCAAGGTCGAGCTTTCCTGCCTGACCATATGCGATACCGCGCGTGCTGTAGGCGTTGGCATCCGAAGGATTGGATTCGATTACAGCAGTAAGGGAGGCAATATTGGTGGACGAGCCGACCGAGCTGTTGATCGGAACGTCGTTGTAAACACCGCCGCCGGTGTTACACGCAGCCAGGAGCGTAGCCAGGCTGAGCAAAGTTGCATGAGGCAGGTACTTGCGCATGCGGCACATATGATCTCTTACAGTCAAGCGATTGGACATGCCGTTCATCTGCCTCCAATTGGGCGTTAATGTGACTGCGGAAGGAATTGCCTTCTCATGTCCCAAGCAATCTCAAACAAACGCCAAAAAGCCGACCGTAACTGCGGCCGGCCTTACGGCATCTTTGCTTAGGAATGGCGGTCTTCACCGCCAGGCGCACTCGAGCCGGATTAACGGCGAGCGGACTTGCCCGGGAGCAGACCTTCACGCTGTGCCCGCTTGCGAGCCAGCTTGCGCGCACGGCGGATAGCTTCTGCCTTTTCACGCGCCTTCTTTTCAGACGGCTTTTCAAAATGACCGCGAAGTTTCATTTCACGGAAGATGCCTTCGCGCTGCATCTTTTTCTTGAGCGCCTTCAGCGCTTGATCGACATTGTTGTCGCGAACCAGAACCTGCACGCGTTTTTTCCCGTTTTCGATGCGCTGCGGCCTATCCGCAGCCAGAATTGGACTTTGCCAGAATTGGACTTTGATTGAAGCGAGGTCTTGTCAACAATCTACTCGACTGCCCTGATCACAAGCAGTCAACGCAATAAGCACTTTTGTACAATGCATTCACTTGTGTACAGAAACCGGATCGCCGCTGACGCGTCGCTCACTTTGGCGGGCTTAATACCAGAGCAAGCCTCATGTGTCCACAGTCATTCGCAAAGAAAGAACGCCTATTCTGACTCAACGTCGTTTCAAGGCAGAGAAGAAATATGGACACTTCGTCTTTTGCAGATTAGAGGTGAAAGTCTCACCCAGACCTGAAGCCTCGATCAAGAAGGCCGGTCTTAGCCCTAATTGTTGGAGGAAGCAATGGCGCAGCGTGCGTCCGAGGGGCCCGATTCGGCGCAGGGCACATCTCTCTGGCGCAGCGACATTATGCCAACGCTGGCGCTGGGACTGCCGCTTGCCGGGGCGCAGCTTGCGCAAATGGCGATCAACACGACGGACGTTCTCATGATCGGCCGTCTGGGGGCGGAAGAACTTGCGGCCTCGGTGCTTGCGTTCAACTTTTTCACGCTGCTGTGGTTCTTTGGTATGGGGGTTCTGCAGGCCGTGATTCCGCTTGCAGCGCGGGCGCGTGGCCAGCGCAGGCCTCGCGATCTGCGCCGCGCAGTTCGCATGGGTTTCTGGATCTCGACGCTGTTCTGCGTACCGGTCTGGTGCCTGCTGTTCTTCATCGAATCGATTCTGCTCATGCTTGGGCAGGAACCGGAGCTGGCACGCCTGGCCGGGGTCTACATGCGCGTGCTGCAGTGGTCCATGGCGCCGGCTCTGCTTATCATGGCCGTTCGTGGGTTCCTGACGGTGATGGAGCGCACCCAGGTGGTGCTATGGGCGACGATTGCCGGCGCTGTTGTGAATGCCATCCTGGACTACGCCCTGATTTTCGGAGAGTTCGGCTTTCCGCGTCTTGAGCTGGTGGGGGCCGGAATCGCATCTGTTTTCAGTGCAACGACGACGTTTCTCTTTCTGCTCTTTTATTCTCTCTGGCACCCCAAGTTGCGGCGTTACAACATTCTCGGCCGTATTTGGCGTTCCGACTGGCCGGTTTTCTTTCAGATTGTGCGTATGGGGGCGCCGATCGGCCTGACCATTGTTGCGGAAGGGTCGCTCTTTACCGCCTCGGCCATCATGATCGGCTGGTTGGGGACCATTCCGCTTGCAGGACACGGCATCGCGCTGCAAATCGCCTCGATCACCTTCATGGTGCCGGTCGGCCTTTCGGTTGCCGCCATGACCAGGGTCAGCCTGGCCGCGGGCCGCGGCGATCATGCAGGTATCGGCCGCGCCGGCTGGACCTCTCTGGTGGTGACAATGATCTTCATGGGATGTTTTGCGGTTCTGTTCTGGACGATTCCCGAGACGCTTGTCGGTTTTTATCTCGACCTCAATGATCCCCAGGCCGAAGAAGTTCTTGCCTATGGCGTGTCGTTCCTGTTGGTCGCGGCCCTGTTCCAGTTGGCAGACGGTGGGCAGATCATCGGCGTGAACAACCTGCGCGGATTGGGCGATACCACAATACCGCTCTTTTATGCGCTGTTCGGGTATTGGGGTGTCGGTATCAGCCTGTCGCTGGGGCTCGGCTTTTTGGCCGGTTGGGGAGGCGTTGGCGTGTGGTGCGGTCTCGCCGGAGGCTTGGCCTGCGTTGCGCTTCTGGCAAATGTTCGCTTTGCCAAGCGCGAGCAGCTCGGGCTGGTCAGAGGCTAGGAAAAGTCGGTGTCGCAGGCTTGTGCCAACGTCACCGACCGTCACGCTCAGTCGGTTTTGGGGGAAATCCTGTTCACATGGCCCATCTTGCGGCCTGCGCGGGTTTCCGACTTGCCATAGAGGTGCAGACGCGCAGACGGTTCTTTCAAAACGCTCTCCCAGGCGTCTGCATCAAAGCCGATCAGATTTTCCATGACAACATCCGAGTGACGCGCAGAAGACCCAAGCGGCCAGCCGGCAACGGCCCGAATGTGCTGGTCGAACTGGGACGTCAGGCAGGCGTCCTGTGTCCAGTGGCCGGAATTGTGCACGCGCGGGGCAACTTCATTGACGAGAAGTGTTTCAACGCCGCCGTCCTTCACCAGGAACATTTCGACACCCATCACGCCCACATATTCGAGGTTTGAAACAATCTGCTCGGCCATGGTTCGAGCGACCTCAAGCGTGGTTTCGGATACGCCGGCCGGGACTGTTGAGGTCTTCAGAATGTGGTTTTCATGATGATTGCGTGCAATGTCGTAGCTCGAGCAGGTCCCCGCAAGATCCCTTGCAACAATAACCGAAACTTCGCAGTCGAACGGGATGAGTTCCTCCAGCACTGCCGGTACCGAGCCGAGTTTCTCAAACGCGCCTTCGGCGTCTTTCGGTTCGCGGATCATCAGCTGACCTTTGCCGTCATAACCGAAACGACGTGTTTTCAAGACACCCCTGCCTGTGAAGTTCTGGAGCGCGTTGTCAAGATCCTGCTGCGAATTGATTTCGGCAAAACCGGCAATCGCGACGCCCGCGCCGGTTAGAAACTGCTTTTCGAACAAACGGTCCTGGGAAACTTCCAGCGCCCGGACGCCTGGCCTGACAGGAACCCTGGCATCAAGATGAGCTGCCGTCTCGCCCGGAACATTTTCAAATTCATAGGTTACGACGGAGACGGCTTCAGCGAAGCGGTCGAGCGCTTCCTTATCCTCATAGGACGCAAGTGTGTGGGCTGCACAGACATCAAATGCCGGACTGTTCGCATCGGGGCAGAAGATGTGCGTTTTCAAGCCGAGGCTTGCAGCGGACTGAGCCAGCATTCGGCCCAATTGCCCGCCACCTAGAATTCCAATGGTATCGCCTGGGTTCAAGCGGGACTTCGCGCTCATCGCCTTGATCCTGTTGCTGCCGGAGCCTTAGTTGATGTCGTCGGTCGGAAATTCGGCCACCGCCGCCGTTTTGTTTGACCGGTATGTGTCGAGAGCTGCTTCGATGTCCTTGTCACTCAAGGCCAGAACCGCGGCTGCCAGAAGGGCTGCATTGGTCGCGCCGGCCTTGCCGATGGCCAGTGTGCCGACGGGGATTCCGCCAGGCATCTGAACAATCGACAGGAGGCTGTCTTCGCCGGAAAGGGCGCGGCTTTCAACAGGCACACCGAAAACCGGCAGCGGTGTCAGCGAAGCCGTCATTCCAGGAAGGTGAGCGGCACCTCCGGCTCCGGCAATGATCACCTTGAAACCTTCTGCCTTTGCTCCCTTGGCAAAGTCATACATGCGGTCCGGAGTTCTGTGTGCGGAAACGATTCGGGCTTCGTAGCTGATGCCCAGCTGATCGAGCGTGTCCGCCGCATGTTTCATAGTCGGCCAGTCGGATTGACTGCCCATGATGATTGCGACATCCGCTTGTGCCATTTCATGCTCTCCATTCCAGCTGGCTCAGAAGAGCCGCGGAGTATAGGCAGGGCGCAGCGCATCGCAAGCGCCAATCGCGGGAAATCGGCCAAAAATTGGATGTGTGTGCAATCTGGAAGTCGCCTTGGGTGAATGGTCAGGCGATGATGTCCGGAAACAGCTGATCTTCAAGCGCGGTGATCCGGTCCTTGATCATCAGTTTCTTCTTCTTCAGGCGCTGCAACTGAAGGACATCATGGTTGGAGGTTGCCGCCAACGCCTCCACGGCCACGTCAAGATCTCTGTGTTCCTGACGAAGCTGTGCGAGCTCCATTCGCAGTGCATCCGTTTCCATTTGCGCCATCTATGTCCCCCAAATCAGGACACAAGTCCTATTCGATTTTACTGCCACCGGGCAAGATAGCATCTTTGTCAGGCCCTTGGCCGAATTTTAAATGCTTCGCAAAACTCTGCCGGGAAACAGATTGTGAAAAAATATGCGTTGCCTTGACAATTGTTAGTCGGCGAAAATGTTGTGGGAATTTTTCATGAGTTTTGAAGCGCTTATTTGACGCGTGTTTTTCAAGGTTTTCTAAGGATAGTCGCTCGAATGCATAATTTGACGGCGAAACGCAGCAGATATGCAGAATCTGCAATCGACAAGGCTGGATTTTCTGTGGCAGTGTGCAGCTGTTGAGCCAACAGACAGGAGGTTTTATCCATGTCAATGCAGTCGCATCTCGCCGAACTCGAGCGCCGTCACGCGGAAATGGAACGCAAGATTGAGGATGCTCAGTTGCACCCGAGTACAGACTCCCTGAAATTGGCTGACATGAAACGGCAAAAGCTCAAGATCAAGGACGAGATTGAGCGAATACGGCAAGATGTGACCCTCCATTAACGCATCAAGACCGTGAAATGAAAAAACGCCGCGCATGTCGCGGCGTTTTTGTTTTTGAGGCAGGCATCTGTCAGGAATTCACAGCGCCTTTGCCTGCTCGCGCAAGGCAAATTTCTGGATCTTGCCGGTCGAGGTTTTCGGCAGGTCACAGAAGACAACGGTCTTGGGGACCTTGAAGTTGGCGAGATAGTTGCGGCAGAACGCGATCAGATCCGCTTCGCTGGCTTCCGAGCCCGGTTTGAGTTCAACGAAGGCACAGGGAGTCTCGCCCCACTTTTCGTCCGGCCGGGCGACAACGGCTGCAGCCTGAACTTCGGGATGCTTGTAAAGAACTTCCTCGACCTCGATGGAGGAAATGTTCTCGCCGCCGGAAATGATGATGTCCTTTGACCGGTCCTTGAGCTGGATATAGCCGTCCGGATGCATCACGCCGAGGTCACCGGAATGAAACCAACCGCCCTCGAACGCTTTTTCGGTTGCTTCCGGGTTCTTCAGGTAACCTTTCATGACCACATTGCCACGGAACATGACTTCACCCAGCGTTTCCCCGTCAGCCGGAACAGGGTCCAGCGTTTCGGGATCGAGAACCGTCAGGTCTTCCAGCGCGACATAGCGTACGCCCTGCCTTGCTTTCTTCTGCGCCTGCTCGCCGAGCGGTAATTCGTCCCACTCCGACTTCCAGTCATTCACCACTGCCGGACCGTAGACTTCCGTCAAACCGTAAAGATGTGTGACGTTGAAGCCGGCGGTCTTCATTGCGGCTAGAACGCTTTCAGGTGGCGGGGCGGCAGCCGTGAAGAAATCGACCTCGTGATCGAGTTCGCGCTTTTGATCATCGCCTGCGTTCAGCAGAGTCGACATAATGATAGGCGCACCGCACAAGTGAGTGACCTTCTCGTCGGCGATCAGATCCCACATCGGTTTCGGACGGACCCAGCGCAGACAGACATGTGTGCCGGCAACGACCGACAGGGACCAGGGAAAGCACCAGCCATTGCAATGAAACATCGGCAGGGTCCAGAGATAGACCGGGTGCTTGGCCATGGACGCGGTGATGACATTGGCCTGGGCAAGCAGGTAGGCACCGCGGTGATGGTAAACCACGCCTTTCGGGTTGCCGGTGGTGCCGGACGTATAGTTGAGCGTGATGGCGTCCCACTCGTCTTCGGGAAGAGACCATGCGAACTCCGGGTCGCCTGACTGCAGGAATTCTTCGTAGTCGAGTGTTCCCAGCCGCTCTCCGTCCTGCGGGAATTCAGGGTCGGAATAGTCGATCACCGTCGGCTTGACCGCCGCGATTGCAAGCGCTTCCTTGATGACCGGGGCGTATTCGCGATCGGTGATCAGGACCTTGCAGTTCGCGTGATCGAGCTGAAAGGCAATGATTGCAGCATCGAGGCGCGTATTCATGGAATGCAGAACCGCCCTGGCCATGGGAACGCCGTAGTGCGCTTCGAGCATCGGCGGCACGTTGGACAGCATTACACTGACCGTGTCGTTGCTGCCGACGCCGAGTGTACTCAAGGCCGAGGCGAGCTGCCGGGACCGACGATAAAACGTCCGGTAGTCGGTTCGCTGCTGTCCGTGGACGATTGCCGTCCGCTCCGGAAAAACGTCCGCGGCGCGCGCCAGAAAGCTGAGCGGGCTAAGCGGGGCGTAGTTAGCCGTATTCTTATCAAGCCCTTGCGAGAAAGGGCTGACAGTAGAACCCATGATCATCCTCCCTTGATCATTTTTCCGTCATGAAAGCCGGAAACGATCAAGTGTGCAATGCATCATTCGGCCATGAAGCGGCAGATCACAGAAGAAATGCGTAAATGCCGTCATAGGTCAGCTTGGCGCCGATAATGCCCATGAAGGTGTAGATGATACCGTAGAAGGTCTCGCCCTTGATGAGCCGAACCAGCCTGACGCCTGCAAGGGTCGCGATCAGCGCAACAGGAAACAGGGTGACCGATGTGGTCAGGTTGGTGGCGTCGAACTGGCCCAGCATGAAGTAGGGGACCAGTTTGATGGCGTTCACGACCGCGAAAAAAATCACGGCAGTTCCGACAAAGAGCGCCGGACTGAGGCGGAGAGGCAGCACATACATCTGAAAGGGAGGCCCGCCGGTGTGGCTGATGAAGCTGGTGAACCCGGCTACAGCCCCCCAGAACAGGCCTTTCGGCCGATTGTGACTTGCGCCCTCGGCGGCCTTTCGCCGCTTGAAAACGTAGTCTGCCACGAATGCAATGGATGTCGCTCCGACGAGCAGCGTGACGAACGCATCATCCACATAGGCTGCTGTGGCCCATCCGATGGTGATGCCGACAACCGCTGCCGGAATGAGAATGGACAGGGCCTTCCAATCCGCCCGGCCCTTGTAGGCCGTCAGCGCAACGACATCCATGATTATCAGAATGGGCAACATGATACCGGCCGCCTGAAGCGGCGATATGACAAGTGTCATGATCGGAACGCCGAGCATGGCCATCGTGCCGCCGAAGCCGCCTTTGGACAGGCCGACTAGAAACACCGCCGGAATGGCTGCGGCGTAAAACCATGGATCTGTAATCGGGATCATCAGCTGGAAAGTTCAGATAGGTACAAGGAACGGACCTGCGTAACAAGCATGCCAGAGTGCTTACGTAAAGTCCCGACCTCCAAATTGATAACGCGGGAAGGCTTGCAATTTCTCCTGCCCTTACAGCACTCTGTTGACCAAAGGCCGGACTGGCTGTTTGGGAGGACATTTCATGGCAAGCCGCTATCACGAAGTCTATCAGGGCTGGAAGGACGATCCGCAGGGTTTCTGGAAAGCAGCAGCCTCGGAGATCGACTGGATTTCAACCACTGACAGGGTTTTTGATCCGGACCAGGGGCAGTATGGGCGCTGGTTCCCCGACTGGGAATGCAACACCAGCTACAACTGTCTGGACAGGCATGTCGAGCGGGGCCGTCCGGGCCAGCCAGCGCTGATCTACGACAGTCCGATCACCGGCAAGACCGCGACCTACACCTACGCCGAGCTTCTTGAGGAAGTCGAGGCGTTCGCCGCTGTTCTACAGGACAGGGGTCTGGAAAAGGGTGATCGGGCGATCATCTACATGCCGATGATCCCGCAGGCAGTTATGGCAATGCTTGCCTGTGCTCGCCTTGGTGTCATTCACTCGGTGGTTTTCGGCGGTTTCGCCGCGAATGAGCTGGCAACACGTATCGACGACGCCTCTCCGAAAGCGATCATCGCCGCTTCCTGCGGCATCGAGCCGGGGCGTGTCATTGCCTACAAGCCATTGCTTGACGAGGCGATCAATCTTTCGACCCACAAGCCGGAATGCTGCCTGGTGTTTCAACGCGAGGAACAGGGCGCAGACCTGATCGATGGGCGTGACTTTGATCTTGGAAGCCTGACCGATGAAGCAAAGGCGGAAGGGCGCAAAGTTGCTCCCGTGCCGGTTAAGGCGACCGATCCGCTCTATATTCTCTACACTTCGGGTACGACCGGGCAGCCCAAAGGTGTGGTCAGGGACAATGGCGGCCACATGGTGGCGCTGAAGTGGTCCATGTCCAATCTCTATGACGTTCAACCCGGTGAAGTTTTCTGGGCGGCGTCCGATGTCGGCTGGGTCGTTGGCCATTCCTACATCTGCTACGCGCCGTTGCTGCATGGCTGCACGACGGTTGTTTTTGAAGGCAAACCGGTTGGAACCCCCGATGCAGGCGTTTTCTGGCGCGTCATCTCCGATCACAATGTCGTTTCTCTCTTCACGGCACCGACCGCGTTCCGGGCGATCCGCAAGGAAGATCCGAATGGCGAGCTGATCAAGAAATACGATCTTTCAACCTATCGGTCGCTGTTCCTGGCGGGGGAAAGGGCTGACCCGGAAACGGTCAACTGGGCGATTGATCAGTTGCAGGTGCCGGTGATTGACCATTGGTGGCAAACGGAAAGCGGTTGGTGCATGGTTGGCAATCCGCTTGGCCTTGGACAGTTGCCGGTGAAGCCCGGATCGCCAACGGTTCCGATGCCCGGCTATGACGTCCAGGTTCTGGACGATGCCGGGCATCCGCTTGGTCCCAATACGCTGGGCAATATCGTTGTAAAACTTCCGCTACCGCCGGGCTGCCTGCCGACGCTGTGGAACGCCGATCAACGTTTCTTCGACGCCTATCTTGCCGAGTTCCCCGGGTATTACAAAACGGCGGATGCCGGTGTGATCGATGATGACGGATATCTGTCGATCATGGCGCGTACCGACGACATCATCAACGTTGCCGGGCACCGGCTTTCCACGGGTGGCATGGAAGAAGTCCTGGCGACCCATCCGGACGTTGCGGAATGTGCGGTCATTGGAATTGCGGACAAACTGAAAGGGCAGCTGCCTTGCGGTTTCGTGGTTCTCAAAGCCGGTGTCGAGCGATCCCACGATGAGATTGAAAAGGAACTGGTGAGACTTGTTCGCGAGAAAATCGGCCCTGTGGCCGCTTTCAAGATTGCGATCACGGTTGACCGGTTGCCGAAGACCCGCTCCGGCAAGATCCTGCGCGGCACAATGCGTCAGATCGCGGATGGTGAAAGTTACAGGATGCCGGCAACGATCGACGATCCGGCTATTTTGGACGAAATCAGTGACGCTTTGAAATCACATGGAATTTCGGCTTGATCGGATGAGGTGACGTTACTGGAGGTCCTCACAGGGCATCGACAGCGTCAATTTTGCACACTAATGTCGGGCCGCCGCGTGGCGGCCCGCGTAGTTTACGCGGCTTCAGATTTCTTTAGCAGCCGTGAGGTTTTTCGTGTCTTTGGAGAATAAGGTCGCCATCATTACGGGCGCAGCGCGTGGGATCGGTTTTGCCGTTGCCAAGCGGTTTGTCATGGATGGCGCCAAGGTCGTGATCGCCGATGTGGACGACACAACAGGAGAGGAAGCGGCCGAGGAGCTCAAGAGCCTGGGCGACGCGCTTTACATTCACTGCAATGTTGCAGAGCGTCTCGATGTTCGGAACCTGGTCGCCGAGACCCTGAACGCGTTCGGTGATATCGATATCCTGGTCAACAATGCCGGTATCGTTGCCGGTGGCGATTTTCTTGAAGTTGAAGAGGAAGACTTTGACCGCGTTCTTTCGGTGAACCTGAAAGGCGCGTTCCTGTGCTCGCAGGCAGTTGCCCGGCATATGGTTGAAAAGGTTGAAAACGGTGGTGAGCCCGGCTGCATCATCAACATGTCATCCATCAACTCGGTCGTTGCGATCCCGAATCAGATTCCCTACTGCGTTTCCAAAGGCGGCATGACGCAGCTGACCAAGACAGCGGCTCTGTCCCTTGCACAATACGGCATTCGAGTGAATGCAATCGGGCCCGGCTCGATCATGACCGAAATGCTGGCGACCGTGAACAGCGATCCGGCGGCCAAAAACCGCGTCCTGTCCCGCACGCCCATGCTGCGGATCGGTGAGCCGGCGGAAATCGCGGGCGTCGCGGCCTTTCTGGCGTCAAGTGATGCCGGATATGTCACCGGACAGACGATTTTCGCTGACGGTGGACGGCTGCCGCTGAACTACACCGTCGCCGTGCCGGACGACAGCTGAGCCAGCCGAACTGGCTCAGCAGTCTCAGCTAAGCTTAACCAGACTGTGACGATGGCAGATGTTCAGGACAATCTGTGAATGATCCAAGAGACGGCCGCTACGCCGTCTCTTTTTGCTCTTCAGCGCCGAATTGAAGCCGGGCAAGCTTGGCGTAGAGGCCACCTGCCGCGCTCAGTTCAGCGTGAGTTCCGGATTCGACAATCCGCCCGTCGTCCATGACAACGATCCGGTCGGCTTTCAGAACGGTTGCAAGCCTGTGGGCAATCACCAGGGTCGTGCGATCCTTCATCAGGCGATCGAGCGCCTGTTGCACCAGGTTCTCGCTTTCGGCGTCAAGCGCGCTTGTGGCTTCGTCGAGAAGAAGGACAGGCGCGCTTTTCAGAACCGCTCTTGCTATCGCGATCCGCTGGCGTTGGCCGCCTGACAGAGTGATGCCGCGTTCGCCGACCATGGTGTCGTATCCGTCGGGCATCGCCTCGATGAAGGGGGCGGCGAGCGCCGCCTTGGCTGCGGCAATGATGTCGTCCCGGTTCGCGTCCGGTCGTCCGTACGCGATGTTCTCGGCAATGGATGCACCAAAGATTGCCGTATCCTGGGGAACAAGCGCAATGTGCCGGCGCAGGTCCTCCGGATCGAGTTGCGACAGCTCAACGCCGTTCAGGCGAACAATGCCTGAATTCGGGTCGTAGTAACGCATCAACAGGCTGAACAGCGTTGATTTCCCGGCGCCGGACGGACCGACAACGGCAACGGTTTCGCCGGGCGAAACTTCAAGGGTCAGGTCCCTGACCACCGGCATGTTCTTGCTGTTCTGGTACGCAAACGAGACATCGTTGAAGGAAATGTTGCCCCGTGTCCTTTCGGGCAGCTTGACCGGATTGGCCGGCGCGCTGATTTCGGGCTGGACTTCCAGAAGCTCGGACAGCCGCTCTGCTGCGCCTGCGGCCTGCGAGAGTTCGCCCCAGACTTCAGAGAGTGCTGCGAGAGACCCGGCCGCCAGAATGGAATAAAGCAGGAACTGGCTCAACTCACCGCCGGTGATCCGGCCGGCGAAAACATCGCTTGCGCCGATCCACAGAACCGCGACGATGCTAGCGCCGATGACACAGATCGCAAAGCCGGTCAGAGCCGCGCGCGCCAGGATTGCCTTGCGGGCAGCCTGGAAAGCGGTTTCAATCTCGGATGCGTATTTGTCGGAACTGAGACGCTCATGGGTGAAGGCCTGGAGGGTCCTGACCGAGCCGAGCATCTCACTGGCATAGGCCGAGGCACTGGCGAGAGTGTCCTGGGCAAAGCGCGAACGCTTGCGCACCTGTCTTCCGAAGCCGAGGACTGGGACAAGAATAACCGGGATCGCCGCCAGCACGATGACCGAGAGCCGTGGACTGGTGACGACCATCATCACCGAGGCGCCTGCAAACATCAGGAAATTGCGCATGGCGAGAGAGGCGCTGGAGCCAAAGGCGGCCTTGATCTGGGTGGTGTCGGCCGTCAGTCTCGAGAGAATCTCGCCCGATTTGGCGCTGTCGTAGAATGACGGGCTGAGCCGGGTCATATGAGCAAAAACATCTGACCGGACTTCCGCGACCACTCGTTCTCCGATCCACATGACCAGGAAATAGCGCGTGGCACTGGCCGTCGCCAACGCGCAGACTACGCCGATCAGCACAATGAAATACGAGTTCACCAACGCCGGGTCATCGGCGCCGAAGCCGAAGTCGATCATCCTGCGTACGGCAGCGGGCAAGATGAGAGTGATGATTGCCGCTGAAAACAGGGCCACGATCGCAGCCGACACCATGCCTTTGTGTTTCAAAAGGTAAGGCAACAGCCGGGTAAGCGGCCTTAGGGACCTGCGAGATGTTTTCTGATCGGTGTTTGCACTTGCAGCAGGGGTGTCAGCCAAGATGGCTCTCCTCATCATTCCTACCAGCCAGATCTTTGTCGGCTCCGTCTTTAACATGTTCCGGCAATCGCACAATGGCTTTAAGGTTGATGGCCGGTTTATTGCGATGTGACAGATTTCCGACAGCAATTCCTTGATCGAAGCCAAACCTGAATTGCAGGATTTTGCCCCTTGTCTTGCCTGCCGCCTTAGGGTATATCCCCGCCTCATGTTTCTGAGGGCGGCGTCTGCAACCGGATCGGCGGCCCTTTACTTCGTTTTGCGCTGGCGTGGCGTCTTTCCCGGAAAGAGGCTTCAAGGCGCTTGAAAGGATCGGCCATGAAAGCGGATATCCATCCCGACTACCACACCATCAAGGTCGTCATGACCGATGGTACCGAATTCACCACCCGCTCCACCTATGGTGCGGAAGGCGACACTCTGCAGCTGGACATCGACCCGACGTCTCACCCGGCATGGACCGGCGGTGACCGTCAGCTGATGGACCGCGGCGGCCGCGTGTCCCGCTTCAAGAACAAGTTTGCTGGTTTCCTGGGTTCCTAATAGCCCATTGCAACAGCTGCTTATTGAAAACCCGGCCAATGGCCGGGTTTTTTGTTGTTCGCAGATGGAGGATCTTCGGTGTTTCGTTTCATTTCGATCCGATAGCTCAAGGCCGTCCACCTTTGCTGCCTGGATCGAGGGAACCCCACGCCGGAAAAACAAAAGCCGCCTTGCGGCGGCTTCCATCAAAAGAAGAGTGTCGGCAGAGGTTATCCGAGTTTGCCAAAGGCGGCGTGCAACTGACTGAGTTGGGAGGCGACCGGATTGTCGTTGGTTGCTTCTTCGACGTGTTCTTCCGCGTCCTTGCGATAAAGCATCTTGTCGAGATGAACGACACGCTCCTGAAGACGGGTGGAGCGCTCGATCAGGTCGCGCAGGGTTGCCGGAAGTTCGTCCCAGGACGGGCCGCCTGTAGCACTGGAAAGCTTGTCGAGGCGAACCTTGTTTTTCTCGCTGCCCGCCTGCTCACGGGACATTTCACCCTCATTGACGGCGCGTTGCAGCAACAACCAGGACGCCAACTGCATCAGCCGGGTCGTCAGGCGCATGGATTCCGTGGCGTAGGCAAGAGAAGCTGGACGAGGCAGCTGCTTGGCTTCCTCGCGTCCGTTGCCATCCAGATAGGTGGCGGTTTCCTCTACCAGCGACATGCCTTCCTGAAACAGGTTCTGGAAGTTGTCGGAGTTGGCAAGGTGATGCGCGATGTGAACGGCACCAACGGGACCAATGGCTTTTTTTGTTTCTTCCGTCATGGGATTACTACGCCTCAGTTACTCTTCCAGTTTGACCCGTTTCTTTATTACTGGCCTGTCCCGAGATAAGACATCTCGTGCCAGATGTTCCTTTTTGGAACGAAACGGCTCCTCATGCCGATAGCTTTGCAAGCTGTATGCCAGATTGGCAGAAAGCGGCTTTGGCCGGAACTTCAATAAGATACTATGAGGCGCGATCAAAAAAAAGAGCCGCACGGTTGCGGCTCGAAGTCTTTAACAGGGAGGCGTCAAACAGAGTGGACAGGAGCCACTCACATCCAGATGACTGGATACATAAATTTATACTTTGGAAAGATTAACGATAGGTAAACGAGTAAAAATTTACCTACCTCGTTTACCTAACTATGCGGCAGATTTCGTCAGTTGTTGTTAACCTTGCAACAAATAACAAGGTTATTTCTGGAAAAATGAGTTGGCGGCATCGCGAATAGTGCCGCGCTGCTCAAGTTCCTGCCGTGTACGGTTAACCTCTTCGTTCAGCGCTTCGATACGTTCGGTTAACTCTGATTCCGACAAGCGGGACAGATCTTCGCCGACCGTGATCGCGCCCTGAGCGGGCTTTTTGGGGGCGTCATCGTCAAACAGGCTCATTATCCGGCTCCCTGAAGTTTGGCGCACTCTATCTGAATGGAGCGCTTGTTTGTTTCATTTCCATTCCCATAGTCTGACTGTGCACTCAATATAGGTTAAACCCCCGGAGCTGCCAGACGCCGGGCCGATGACCAGTCTCAAAATGAACCAGAAGGAATGTCCTCCATGCAAAACCTACCGGAAAACATGTCCGCGATAGCGATTTCCGAACCCGGTGGGCCGGAGGTTTTGAAACCGGAAACACGGCCGATGCCGGAAATTGATTCTCATGAGATTCTTGTTCGCGTCGTTGCTGCCGGCGTAAACCGGCCAGACGTCTTGCAGAGAAAGGGCGCCTATCCGCCGCCAAAGGGTGCTTCTGACCTTCCCGGGCTGGAGGTTGCCGGTGAAGTGGTCGCTTGTGGCGCGGAGGTGCAGCGGCACAAGGTCGGTGACATGGTAACTGCGCTGGCGCCGGGGGGAGGATACGCAACCTTTTGCAAGGTTCCAGGTGGCCATGCATTGCCGATCCCCAAAGGATTGTCCATGGTTGAGGCTGCGGCCCTGCCTGAGACGTTCTTCACGGTCTGGACCAACGTGTTCGACCGCTGCGGCCTGTCGAGCGGAGAGCGCTTCCTGGTTCATGGCGGTACGTCCGGAATCGGCACAACAGCAATTCAGCTGGCAAAAGCGTTCGGTGCGGAAGTTTTCACCACTGTCGGATCAGACGAGAAGGCCGAGGCGGTTCGTAAACTCGGCGCGGATCATGTCATCAACTATCGCAACCAGGCATTTGAAAAGGCTGTGCTGGAGCTGACGGACGGGCAAGGGGTCGATGTGATCCTGGATATGGTCGGAGGCGATTACGTTGAACGAAACTGGAAGGCGGCTGCGGTTGAAGGGCGGATCTGCCAGATTGCAACGCTAAACGGAATTGCGGAGAACGTGAACTTTTCGCGCCTGATGGTAAAACGTCTGACGCATACAGGGTCGACCTTGCGGCCCAGAAGCGACGCATTCAAAACAGCGATTGCCGAAAGCCTGGAGGAGAAAGTCTGGCCACTGATCGAATCGGGAGAAGTCGGTCCGGTCATGGATTCAACGTTCCCTTTCAGTCAGGCTTCCGAGGCCCACAAGCGGATGGAAAGCTCTGGCCATATTGGGAAAATCGTTCTGACCATGGAGTGACGCTAGGTGCAATGCTGCGCTGCGGAAAGATGAATGTGTGACTCCATTTGCGTTTCCGCGACGTTCGGCTTATATTCCCGCCACTTCCCTTGAAACAGAGATGGAACACCGCTTTTTCGCCCCGCCGGGCGGGGGAGCAGACGAGAGGAATTTATCCGATGGCGAACACGCCGCTTATGCCGAAGGCAACCGCCGTCTGGCTCGTAGACAACACTGCACTGAGCTTCACGCAGATTGCCTCGTTCTGCAAACTGCACCCGCTTGAAGTCAAGGCTATTGCCGATGGTGAAGCTGCGCAGGGGATCAAGGGGCTTGACCCGATTCTGACCGGCCAGCTGTCGCGTGAAGAAGTCGAGAAAGCTCAGAACGACCCGAACTATCAGCTGAAGCTGCAGGGTTCGAAAGTGGTTGTTCCGGAATCCAAGCGCAAGGGGCCGCGTTACACGCCGGTTTCCCGTCGTCAGGATCGTCCGAATGCGATTCTCTGGCTGGTGCGTAACCATCCTGAACTCAAGGACGCACAGATCATGCGCCTGGTTGGAACAACCAAGCCGACGATCGCAGCCATTCGCGAGCGTACCCATTGGAACTCCGCGAACCTGACGCCGTCCGATCCGGTAACTCTTAGCCTCTGCAGCCAGCTTGAGCTGGACATGGAAGTTGAGAAAGCTGCGAAGAACGCTCCGCAGCCAATGGTTGGCGAGCCTGTCGAAACGCTGATGCCGGTCGAAGATACCACCAGCGAAGATGCAATCGCAGCCGCCTTCTCGCTTGATCCGAGCACTCCGATCAAGCGCGAGGAAGAAGAAGAAATCGATGCTGATGCGGTCTTTGCAAAGCTGAACTCCCTGAAGAGCGAGAGCGAAGAAGAGGAGGCTGAAGAGGCTGTAGTATCTTTTGACGTCGCAACTGCTGAAGAAGTTGGCGAAGCTGAAGAGACTGGCGAAGCTGAAGAAGTTAGCGAAGCTGCGGAGGCTGATGAGGCTGATGCGGCGGAAGAAGTCGAAGAAGGCAGCGAAGAAAACAAGTAAGTCTTCTCGTATTCAGTTAAGAAAAAGGCCGCCAGCGGATGTCGCTGGCGGCCTTTTTCATGCCTGGTCGAGAGTCGTCACCAGAGAGGTGATCTTGCCGGCCGAAATCTTGAACACATTGGTTCCGCTGCCGCTTCCTCCCGGAATTGCCTGAGAATGACAAGTCCATTTCACGGTAATGGTCTCACCCGATACTTCCACGGACCCCAGGGTGATAACGGCATCGTCAAATGCGTCGGTTCGGCTTGCGGCAAAGGCCTCCAGAATCGCATCCCGTCCTTTGTGAGGTTCGCTTCGGCCTGAAAACGGCTCTGTATATTCGGCATCCTGTGCAAAGATCGACCCGAGTATTTCCAGGCCGGAGGGACCTGCCTGCATTGCGAGAAAGAAATTGCTGATTTCTAATGGCATCATGCTCATGGAGGGTTCCTTCTAAATGTCTGTCGACCCGGAAGTTCTGAAAGCCCTGGCGTCAGCGCTGAACGATCTGCGCGACAAGCCGCAGGCACCGATACCAGCAGGGGTTCTCGATGCTCTGGCGCCATTGGTCACGTCCGGAATGCAGTTGAAGATCGATCTGGAAGCAAGCCGATTGATAGGGGCGCCTCTCGTGACAGTTGTCGAGCAGGCCTCGACCCGAGATCTGCTTTCACCTCTGACACCGCGTCAGCGGGAAGTGGCCAAGCTGGTGATCGCCGGACAGTCCAACAAGGCGATCGCCGAGGGCCTCGGTATCAGTATCGCTACCGTCAAAGATCATGTTCATGCCATTCTGGAGCGCTTGGAATTGCCTTCCCGGCACGCTGTGATCGCTGCAACGCGAGCAACCATCAAAGCCTAATTGTCCCGGCCTGCCGGCACAATCCATCCGAAGATGGATAGGTGCCTCAAGCCGGGTGTCGGTTGTCATATTGTCTTTTATGGAAGGCGTGGCCGGAGTGCGACCTAGTTCAGATAAAACAGTCGAACGGTCTGCTTCGGCTTGCTGGTGGCAGCCCGTTTGAAAGGCGGTTCGTCGTAGGCGTCCTTGGCGCCCGACACCGTGTAGCCTTCACTCGGAACCTGGCCATTCATATCAAGGTCGCGGTTTCCGTTTTCGTCATGAAACGCGATCACGGCGTACGGGCCGGATCTGAGGTCAGGAAAGAATGCCTGTACAGAGCCGGTGGAGGCCGATATCTCCTGATATCCGACGGCGGCCTTGTAGTCGTAAGCCTTAAAGGCGTCGCGATTGTCCATGATGAGGACAACCACCTTGCCATTGCTGTTTCTGATGCCGTCAACGGTTACTTCCAGTCCCTGCGGTGTCCCGGCTTTTGCTTCTTCAGCTTCAACGGCCGGAACATGGCTTGCCATCCATGCACCGCCGACAATTATGCCGGCGCTTACGCAAAGGGCGGTGATACGCTGTCGCATTGTGGGCATTTGAAACTCCGCTTCACTTGATGTTGGTGTCGTTTTTCTTCGCAGGCTGCCACCCGGGCGGGTTTATGAGGACGCCGAGTTTGTTAAACAGTCCGGGCATCTGCCAGACTTCCTTGCCAAGGCGATAGAAGCCGTGCAGGAAGGCAACCAGCGGGTTGACGGAATTGATTGGGCGGGTGAGCCCGTAGGCCACTTTCTCCCGCTCTTCCGCGAATGTGTTGAACATCCTGTCCCATATGATGAAGATCCCGGCATAGTTCTTGTCGAGATAGGCCGGGTTCGAACCATGATGAACCCGGTGATGGGACGGTGTGTTCATGACCGCCTCAACCGGACGCGGCAGCTTGCCGACGGCTTCGGTGTGAAGCGCCGTCTGATAGACCTGGACGACAACTTCGGCAAACAGGACAACCACCGGATTGAAGCCAAGCAGGACAAGCGGCAGGTGAAAGAACACGGGCCAGAATGAATCCATCGGTCCGAAACGGTATGCGACGGAAATATTGAAGAACGGCGAGGAATGGTGGACCGAGTGGGTTGCCCAGCCAAAGTTCACCCGGTGCATGAACCGGTGTTCCCAATAGTAAACGAGATCCGCGAGAACGATGCAGACAAGCACCGTTATCCAATTGATCTCGATATCGAAAATTGCAAATTGCCAAACGTAGTAGAACGTCGCCACATAAAACGCGCCGAGAAACAGGATCGTCAGGCCGATAAACATGGCGAGGGTGATGTAGTTTGTGATTGTGTCGCCGATCAGCGTCCAGCTGAGCCGCTTGTAGATCCAGTACCGGATCAACTCGAAAGCCAGAAACCCGAGCGCGATTACAAAAAACCAGTCGTCGATGAAGATCTCCAACTGTTCCAACCACGACGGACTGATGGGGCTGAGCAAGGTTTGCAAGGGTTTCTCCAAAATTATCAAAGTTGACAATTAAATGAGGTCATGCGATTAGATTGTCAACATTGAAAATTTATTCGGAGGTGAATTTGGCCCGTCCGGACATAAAGGATGACCGAAGGGAACAGATCCTGGATGCGTTCGAAACGTGTGTGGCTCGCTATGGCCTTGAAGGAGCGACCCTTGCCAAGGTGGCGGAAGTCGCCGGGCTGGCGCGTCCGCTTATCCGGCACAATGTCGGCAATCGGGAAGATCTTCTGGCTGCACTGATCGAGCGATTTCTCTCCCAGAGCCGGACTTCCATGACTACTTTGCTGTCCTATCTACCAAGCCAAAACCGGCTGGCCGTGCTTATCGACCTTTTGTTCGACCCGCGTTACGCGAACCCGCGCCTGGTTCAAGTGTTCAATGCATTGAGCGCCGGAGCGCCGGATGACAGTGAGCTGGCCTGCCGGCTGCGGGAATGGCTGGAAGACTTTGTCGGCAAGATCGAAAACGAGATCGCTCGCGAACACCCGCAGGCTTCGGAGGACCAAGTCAAGGCGGCAGGTGCGGGGATCTCCGGCATCTACTTTAACGTTGAAGCGCTCTATCCGATTGGAGTTTCGGCGCAGTTCATAGAAGCCTCCAAAAATGCAGCGCTACTGCTGGTTATGGCACTTGGGAAACAAAATTGACTGAACTTCATAGACTAAGCCGCGAGGCATATACCGATTCAGCCTGGCTCAATCTGGAAGTTGAGCGGCTGTTTTCCGGTTCATGGTGTTTTGTGGGCGTCACCGCGGACTTCAAGGAAGCTGGTGACTACAAGAACGCCGAAATCGGGGCATTTCCGATAACGGTGATCCGGGACAAGAGTGGTGACCTGCATGCGGTGCATAACATCTGCCGACACAGGGGGGCGACACTGTTTGACGGCGAGGGTGGTAACATCGGCAATTCGATCGTTTGTCCCTATCATCGCTGGACCTATGGACTGGCAGGTGAATTGCGCGGGGTGCCTGACAAACAGACCTGTTTTCCGGATCTTGATCGTTCGAAACTCGGATTGAAGCCTGCTGGATTTGGAATATTCAATGACTTCGTCTTTGCCAATCCGGATCCCGACGCGAGTTTCGACGACTGGATTGCCCCGGTTGCGGGTCAAGCGTGGCCTCATGACATGTATGCATCGGATGTCAGGGAAGCGGTTCCTCTGGTCTATGACGTGAAATGCAATTGGAAAGTCTTCGCGGAGAATGCCATCGACGGCTATCACCTTGCCTATTTGCATGAGCAGACACTCGGTGGACCGACGCCGGACAAAAACATCTGGGAGCAAGCCGGCGACCATATGATCTGGTATGCGAACGAGGAAGGGGTGCGCCACCGGTTGCCGAAGAAGATCCGGGACGAGAATGGAACGACCGGCACGATCAGGAGCGCGCAACAGACCGGATACGGCGGGGTCTACTTCCTGTTCCCGCTCACGCTCATTGTGCCAACGCCCTATGGGCTGTCGATTACAATGCTGAAACCGACATCGGCTTCCACAACGCGATTGATCATCCGCCATTGGGTCGGTCCCTGGCAGTCACTGGATGAGCGGAAATATATTCAGGGGTTCGACAAGAAAACCGGAATCATCTCCTCGGACAACTGGACCAAGCATCCTCTGGAAACTGGGGACTTTCAGACGGAAGATGTGTGGATCTGCGAGAAGGTACAGAAGGGACTGCAGTCCCCGGCTTTTGAGCCAGGGCCGCTATCGTTTGGGCCCGGCGCCGAAGATCCCATTCGATGGTTTCATCGCAGCCTCTTGAGCCGGCTGCGGGATTCGGACTGAGTCGGGAGCACACTATGCATTGGACAACATTTTTGGGGTTCCTGCTGCTTGGCTGGGTAATTCTTGATCTCTTTACCGGAACTGTCTGGTTGCACCGCGCATTTCGCCGTTCCGAAGAGCCGGTTGGTTATTGGTTGATCATGGGACTTTGGCTTTTGGTAGCCCTGTCGTGTTTCTACTGGATCGGCGGATTCTGAAGTATGTCGTGACAAGACCGGATCATCCATCGCCAATGAAAGCCCCCCACAACCGGCGTGTCTCCCACCAGCGATCATAGGCTGCGTTGTTGCGGAAACCGAGGAACAGGGACAGAGCAATGCCGAAGACACCCATGGCGGCAATCGGTATGCGCGGAAGTGAAACAACATGCATGTCGAGAAGCATCACAGTCCCGGATAGCACGGCCACGGAGATGATCTTGCTGAAGATCTGCGGAACGATTGATCCCTGCATGACAACAAACAGACGCAGGGCCGAAGGGGGCTCCATGATGATCATTTCGCGCTCTTTTTGCTGAACGTGACATTGCTGTTCTGACCCAGTCCGTATTTCACGCACCAAACGATGACGGCAAGGCTCAGAACGAACCATAAGCCGCCCCAGAACAGAGTTGGCCCGCCAAATTCCTCAGCAAGCATGTAGGCATCGGAGCGGACACCCGATCGTCTGATCGTGTCGTCGAAAATGTCGAAGGGGACGTAGATCATGCTGGCCAGCCCAATCACCCGAAGCAGCAGATCGTTGAGGCGGCGGTCGAGGTAACGTGCGACGGCAAGCATTCCGAGACCAGTTATTGAACAGAAGACAAAGGGAAAAAGGTCCCGAATGTACAAGGCAGTGATCATCAATGTGACGACACCGAACAGAGCAACTGCGACCCGGTCCAGCTTGGTCTGAACCGCAATCACGAGCAGCGCAACGCCCAGGAGAAGCGACCCGAGATATCCTGCGGAAAGCACGACGAAGCGATTCCCTCCGCGCGAGATGACGTGACCGCCTTGCTGAGGTGACAGCGAAAGATCAACGACGGATCCACCGGTCAAAATAGTGGCGAGCGCATGAGACAGTTCATGCAGGAAGACAATCAGGATTTTCAACGGAATGACGACAGGTGTGTTCCAGAGCAGGAACAGAAGTCCTGTGATCACGATCAGCTGCCAATGTCCTTTGAGCAATTGCATGTTTTGACCTGTCCGTGTCCCCGTTGCCTGCTCTCACTGGAGTGCGGGAAAGCTTCTGAAGGTGTGTTTCGGCGAGACTTTTCGTTTTGAAGTTCTGGCGTTGATCGGTTTGCCTGGTGGATTTCAGACAAAGACGGAGACACCGAGCAGCACCAGGCCGGCGGTTGCCAGTTTCCAGGCCAGGGTTCGGTAAAGGGGAACGCCAAATGCGTAGAGCGGCAGAAACAGAAGGCGTCCAAGCAGATAAGAGCCGGCACCGAACATGCTAAGACCATCAAACCCCTGAACGTGATCGAGCACCAGGACCAGTGCGATCAGGATTGGGAACGTTTCCTGAAAATTGAGCTGCGCTCTCTTCAGTCGTCCGGCGACGCCTTCCGGAAGCAGATTCTCGTCGCGTGCTCCGATCGTGTATTTGTGGCCGACCTGGGCCTTGAATGCGAAGGATGCGCAGGCGATATGGACAAGACCCAGCGCTGATGCAATCAGGACGGTTGCATATTCGATCTGCATTGAAATGCCCCGTTTGCTTGTGCCCTGACTGACCTTCTAAGCGTCAGCGTTCCGTCAGCTTCAATTCGATGCGCCGGTTTCTCGCCAGAACGTCAGGTGTTTCCCCTTCCTCGAGAGGTTGGAATTCACCAAAACCTGCGGCGACCAGGCGTTTGGGATCGACGCCCCTTTCAATCAGGTATCGAACGACGGAAATCGCGCGCGCTGCGGAAAGTTCCCAGTTGTTGCGCAGACGTCCGGTTCCTGAAAGAGGGCGGGCATCCGTGTGGCCGTCGACGCGCAAGACCCAGTTGATTTCATCCGGGATCTGGACACTCAGTTCCTGGATGGCGTCCGCCAGCTTGTCGAGCTCAGTCTGACCGGCCGGGTTGATGTCCTCCGAACCGGAGTCAAAAAGCACTTCCGACTGGAACACAAAGCGGTCGCCGACGACGGAAATGTCCGAACGCTGCGAGAGAATTTCCCGGAGACGGCCGAAAAAGTCAGACCGATAACGCGAGAGTTCCTGGACACGTTGGACAAGTGCAGCATTCAGCCTGCGGCCGAGGCTGGCGATCTTGGCCTGACTTTCGGCTTCCTTGGCTTCGGAAGCTTCCAGTGCGGCATTGGCTGCTGCGATCTGGCGTCTGAGAGCCGCGATCTGCTGGTTGAGCAATTCCACCTGGGCAAGGGCTTCCTGGCTGACCTGCTTTTCATCATCCAGCAGGTTTTCCAGTCGGCTTGCCCTGCCACCTGCGGCATCGGCGGCGCCGGAACTGCTCTCCAGCAATCCAAGCAGGCGTGTCTGTTCCGCCTCGGCATCGCTCAGGCTGGCCTGAAGCCCAAGGATGGTGTCTTCAAGTTCACCGGAAGCGGCCCGTTCGAGTGCAAGCAATTCGGTCAGTTCGCTGATCTGCGCGTTCAGGCGGTTCAGTACCGTGTCGCGGCCGGACAGCTGCTGCGACAGAAAGAACTGAGCAATCATGAAGATCGACAGCAGGAAGATGATGACGAGCAGGAGCGTCGCCATGGCGTCAACGAAGCCAGGCCAGTAATCCGTTGACTGAGCGCGGCGGCGGGCGCGAAGTCCGGCTAGTCCACCAGCCATGTTCTACTCCTTGGCGCGATCGAAAGCGGACGCTATCGAGGTCAGCAGACCCTCGATACGCTTCTGCTGGTCGCCTTGGGACTCAGCCCAGTCGCGCATCATCTGCTGCTCGGAACGCACATGTTTGACCAGACCCTGAATGCCTTCGGCAAGATTGGCCATGGCCTGGTTGGCGTTCTTGCTGCTGCCTTCTTCCATGCTTTTTTGCAGCGACTGGATGGAGGCCTGGATCTGTTCGACACCGGAGGCTTCAGGTGCTGTGAATGCTGCGTCTTCCGGATCAATATCCGTGACAGTCGAGAGCCAGTCTTCCAGTTCATTGTAGAACCGGTTCTGGGCCTGCCCCGCCTGCAGGTCGAGAAAGCCAAGAACAAGAGACCCCGTCAAACCGAACAGGGAGGATGAAAACGCAGTGCCCATGCCGGAAAGCGGTGCTTCAAGGCCAGCCTTGAGATCTTCGAAAATCACATTGGCATCGCCCGAGCCGACATCAAGGGACTGAATGGTCGCTCCGACGGAACTCACGGTCTGAAGCAGGCCCCAAAAGGTGCCGAGGAGGCCCAGGAAAACCAGCAGACCCGTCAGATAGCGGGACATTTCGCGCGATTCCTCAAGGCGCATGCCGATGGAATCGAGGATCGAGCGAGCCGTTGTCGGTGTGAGCGCCATGTCCCCGGCCTTGTTGCCGAGCAAAGCTGCCATCGGTGCAAGCAGGACGGGTGAGCGCGTGTCGAGGGCCGGGTCGCCCATACGGAAACTGTTGACCCAGGAAATTTCCGGGAAAAGCCGGATAACCCGGCCGAACAGCAACAAGACCCCGAAAAGACCGACAAAGACAATCAGACCGTTTAGGCCGGGATTGCTCATGAAGGCGGTCGATATCTGAGGGAAAAGAATAAAGGCTATAAAAGCAACGATCACCAGGAAGATGATCATGAAGGTCAGATATGCCCTCGGGCTGGAAAGGCTATAGGGGTCAAATTCACGGGCCATATTGAGCAATCAATCACCTGTTGCAGAGGTAATTGATTGATAGCGTGATTTTTGACGCCTTGGAAACCTCTAAACGTAACCCAGGGCTGAAATAGGTCTGGAAAGCACGAAAACCGGCGCATCAGTCAAGGGCGCCGGTTATCGAATTGCTGCTTATTAAGGATTTCAGTCCTTGGTCGGGGCTTCGGCCTTCTTCAGCAAACGGATCAGGTGCTTGTGGGCGTCTTCGTTGCCGACGACGACATCGCCGCTTTCCAGCATCTTGTCCTTGCCGTTGAGGTCGCTGACAAAGCCGCCAGCTTCACGCACCATCAGGATACCAGCTGCGATGTCCCAGGAATTGAGATTACGTTCCCAATAGCCGTCAAGGCGGCCGGACGCCGTCCATGCAAGGTCCAGCGCTGCAGCACCTGCACGGCGGATGCCCGCGACTTCCGGCATGATGTAGCGAAGTTCGCGCAAGGTGCGGCCGTGATCTCCCTTGCCGATGAAGGGAAGGCCTGTACCAAAGACCATCTCGGGAAGATCCATCCGGCCAGCTACACGGAGCCGGCGGTCGTTCATGTAAGCTCCCCGGCCGCGCTCAGCGGTGTAGAGTTCGTCCATGACCGGATTGTAAATAACACCGGCAACGATCTCTCCAGCACGTTCCAGGGCAATGGATGTTGCGAATATCGGAATACCGTGGAGAAAGTTGGTTGTGCCATCCAGCGGGTCAATGTGCCAACGGTGCTGACCATCGGTGCCTTCGACTTCGCCGCTTTCTTCCATGACCAGACCGAAAGTCGGGCGAGCCTTGGTCAGCTCTCCGCGCAGGATCTCCTCGGCCTTGCGGTCTGCAGCCGAAACGAAGTCGCCAGGGCCCTTGCGGGACACCTGCAGATTTTCCACTTCACCGAAGTCGCGGACCAGGCTGCGTCCGGCCTTGGTTGCGGCTTGAACCATCACGTTGAGGAGAGCTGTGCGGGCCATAGATTATCACTTGTTGTTGGGCGCGGCCCGGTTCGAGCCGGGCGCGCCAAATCGGAATTGGTTGTGTGCGGATCAGTCCGCGCGGCGGACATATTCCAGAGTGCCGGTGTCCACGATGATCTTTTCGCCAGCTGTGATGAATGGCGGAACCATCACGCGAACGCCGTTTTCCATCAGCGCAGGCTTGTAGGAAGAGGACTGGGTCTGTCCCTTGACGACCGCGTCGGCTTCACTGATTTCCAGGGTCACGTGCTGCGGCAGCGTGATGCCGATCGGGCGTTCTTCATGAAGCTCGACGGTCACCATCATGCCGTCCTGAAGGAACGCAGCGCGGTCACCAACGAAATCGGACTGCAGTTCCAGCTGCTCGTAGGTTTCCGTGTCCATGAAGATCAGCATGTCGTCCTGGGTGTAAAGGTACTGGAAGTCCTTTTGCTCAAGACGAACGCGCTCGACCTTGTCCTCCGAGCGGAAACGTTCGTTAAGCTTGCGGCCATCGAGCAGGTTTTTCATTTCGACCTGGGCAAACGCGCCGCCCTTGCCGGGCTTTACGTGCTGAACTTTTACGACGGCCCAAAGCGTGTCCTGGTGCTGAAGCACGTTACCGGGCTTGATTTCGTTACCGTTGATTTTCATGGAACGACCGACTTTATGATTTGTTTGGATCTGAAGCAGCGCTACGGCCAGCGGAGGCTGGTGCGCCGGAATTTGCTGGCGCCTGTCCACCACAAAAGCGGTCTTGTTTCAAGAAAAAAAGGCAATCCGGCTTCTTTTGCTGCGGTAATCGGGCGAATTATGGAGATTCCGCAGCCGGATCTTCCGTCGGCTTCATCAACGTGGCCGAGTATTGCTCCGCAAGCTCCCGGGCCTCTTCCATGGTGGTTTCGTCGAGGCTTTCAACGATCCTGTCCAGCGACAGATCGGAAACCCCTAGTGTGCGGGCAATCAGGTGCCAGCCGGCGGCTGCCGCAAAATCCTGCTCCCGGCCGCGGCCATAGGCGTAGACGCGGGCGAGACGGTTCATGGCGACGGGATTGCCAGCTGTTGCTGCGCGTTCGAACCAGTCGGCAGCTTCCGCTTCATTCGGGTCGACGCCCTTCCCCTGGTGGCGCAGAATGCCGTAATAAACCTGCGCGGACGTATGTCCGCGTCTCGCCGCCCGGCCCAGCCAGAACGCACCCTGACCCGGATCGTTCAGGCCGCTCTGTGCTTCGAGAAAGGACAGGCCGAGAGCGTATTGCGCTTCCGGATCATTGCGTTTCGCGGCCTCTTCCAGGAGTTCGCGCGCCTTTTCCTCATTGAATGGCCGTCCGTCGCCTTCCTGATATAGCAGTGCAAGATTGTACAGCGCGGAGGCGTTGCCGGCATCGGCGGCTTGTTCGAAAAGGTCCGCCGCTTTTTTCTTGTCCACCTCGACACCGGTTCCAAGCAGATAGAACTGTGCAAGCTGCATGGCGGAACCCGCATCCCCCTTGCCGGCGGCAAGGCCGTACCAGTCGGCGGCTTTGGACTTGTCCTGCTCGATGCCAAGTCCGGCTTCGTGCAGAACCCCGAGCAGCGCCTGAGCCGCCTTGTCTCCCTCTTCCGCCAAAGGTGTGGCAAGACCAAGAGCGGTCAGGAACCAACCACGCTGGAATGCGGTATAGGCGGTGTCGGCATTGGCTTCTTCGCTCTCGTCAAGTTTGGGCGGACCGGCATCAACGATGCTCAGAAGTGTCTTGTCCTTCGTCGTCACATCGACCAGAACCGGAAGCGAACCATCATTGGGCGCTGTTGGCAGCTCCACGGGTGCGGGCGCTTCCTCACCGGTTTCCTGCGCATGGGCCACTCGTTCGCCGGCAAAGGCCATCGTTGCTGCTGCAAGAAGAGTTGCGGCCCACTTTCTTCCGCCTGGGCTGGTCTTGTCCTTGCGCATCAATTCTGCTCCGGTCTCAATAAATTTATTCAGCTTCGGGAAATGGATAGGCATCCAGAATTCGATTTGCCTCTGAAATGATCGAGGTGACGTCTGCCGCCGGCTTCCAGACTGCATCCTTCAACGCAACAAAATCGGCGCCGGTTGCCGCAGCTTCATCCAGGGTGTCAATCGTGTTGCCGGCGAGCGCAACACAAGGCGTTTCGAAGAGTTCCGCCCACCATGAGGCGCCGGACAAGGTTTTGGAATGCGCGTTTTCCTTCTCGTCCAGATCCAGTTTTCCGAAGAATATGTAGTCTACGCCGGTTTCGGCCCATTCCATGGCATCGTGCTTCAATTTTGTGCCGCCGGTGCCGACGATGCGTTCAGGCTGGAAGCTTTCGACGGCCAATTTCACATCCTCCAGAGATGCGTCGACATGCACGCCATCGGCTCCACTCCGTCCGGCTGCCTGCGTGTCGCCGTAAACGATCGCGGCTGCTCCGCCGTCCTGAATGACGGGAACCAGAATGTCTGCTGCGGCCTGCACCTCCTTGGTGCCGGCGCCGGGCATGTAGATGAGCACGCAGGCAATATCTCCGCCGGCAAAGGCCTTCTTGAGCTTGGCCGCAAGATCGGCAGTGTCAAACTCGGGTGGTGTCACAAGGAAGAGGCGAGGGCGGTTCACGGGCAGCGGTCCTGGATCAGTTTGATTCTCAGTCCATGACCTAAAGACGGCGAAAGAGGGACGCAAGGCCCCTCTTTCAATAAAGTGAATGAAACTATCTGCTTACGAGTAGCAGGAATTAGCTGATTTTCGGGTCCAGGCTGCCGTCCTGATAACGGGCAGCCATTTCCGCCAGCGTAATAACCTTCTTGATCTTGGAGGCCTGACCTGCCGTGTTGAAGGCTTCCAGGCGCTGGACGCAAAGCTTCTGCATGGCTTCACGGGCAGGCTTCAGGTACTTGCGTGGATCGAATTCGCCCGGATTTTCGCTCAAAACCTTGCGGATCTGGCCAGTCATCGCCATTCGGTTGTCCGTGTCGATGTTGATCTTGCGAACGCCGTTCTTGATGCCGCGCTGGATTTCTTCAACCGGGACGCCCCAGGTCTGCGGCATCTCGCCACCATACTGATTGATGATGTCCTGCAGGTCCTGCGGCACGGAGGACGAACCGTGCATGACCAGGTGAGTGTTCGGCAGGCGGCGGTGGATTTCTTCGATCACATGCATCGCCAGGATTTCGCCATCCGGCTTGCGGGTGAACTTGTAGGCGCCGTGGCTGGTGCCCATGGCGATCGCCAGCGCATCAACCTTGGTTTCCTGAACAAATTTGACCGCTTCTTCCGGGTCGGTCAGCAGCTGCTCCTGGCTGAGCTTGCCTTCAGCACCGTGTCCGTCTTCCTTGTCGCCCATGCCGGTTTCGAGAGAACCCAGAACACCAAGCTCGCCTTCAACGGAGATGCCGCCAAGATGGGCCATGTCGGTTACCGTCTTGGTCACGCCGACATTGTAGTCCCAATTGGCCGGTGTCTTGCCGTCTGCTTCCAGCGAACCGTCCATCATGACGGAAGTGAAACCGGCCTGAATTGCGGTCATGCAGGTCTGTGGCGCGTTACCGTGGTCCAGGTGAACGCAGACCGGAATGTGCGGATAAATCTCGATCACCGCGTCCATCATGTGCTTCAACATGACGTCGTGAGCGTAAGCACGTGCGCCGCGGGAAGCCTGGATGATGACCGGGGAATCGGTCTGGTCGGCTGCGGCCATGATCGCCAGAGCCTGTTCCATGTTGTTGATATTGAATGCCGGAACGCCGTAATCGTTCTCGGCAGCATGATCAAGCAGCTGGCGAAGGGTAATACGTGCCATCAATAGTCTCCCAAGAGTCCGGTTCCGTGCAGGTCTGCTGCAGGCTAGCGCGATAATCACGTCACCGGTATTGCGGTGCGTCAATCCCCGGTGGTTCTATCAAGATTTTCCGGCATGGAAAGGGGGACCGGTGTGCTTAAATCAATTTAAATACAAAGCATTGCCAGAATTTGTACCAACACAATTAATTTGCGTCGCAAATTAATGTGGCACCCTGACCCCTAGTTCTGAACCAGCGAACTGATGTCGACGAAGGTTCCTGCAGGGTCCCGCAAGATCATTCGCTTTTGGCCGTAAGGCATTTCGCGAGGAGCTTCAATGATATTCGCATTCGCTGCCAGAGCGCGTTCATGGATGGCGTCGCAATCGTCAACCACGAAGGTAAGCATCACCCCGGCCGGTGCCTGTCGGGCTTCGGCCGGGACGATGTCGTGGGTCTGCTGGAGGATACCCAGCTCGAGGCCAGGATTTTCAGGATCAGCAAGATTGACGAACCAATCCGAAGAAAACTGAGGTTTCAATCCAAGCAGCTGCTCGTAGAAGGCCGTCGTTGCGGCGACTTCCTCGGTCAGGATATTGGTGAAACTGCGTTGCATTCCCCTTCCTCCCAATTGTTCAGGAAAGCATCAGGATTCCAGTGCCTTGACGCCTGGAAGTTCCTTGCCCTCCAACCATTCCAGGAATGCACCGCCAGCTGTCGAAACATAGGAGAAACTGTCAGCTGCACCTGCATGGTTCAGGGCTGCGACAGTGTCGCCTCCACCTGCAACGGAATTCAACCTGCCTGCTTTCGTGTTTTCAGCTGCGTGTTTTGCTGCTGCAACGGTTGCCTTGTCGAACGGTTCGATCTCGAAAGCGCCCAGTGGACCGTTCCAGACGAGGGTCTTGGCCGCGTCGATCTTGCCCTTGACGGTTTCGATGGAGGCAGCGCCGACATCCAGGATCATGGCATCGGACGGGATTGCATCGAGTGCAACGGTCTCGTTGTCCGCACCTGCCTTGAATTCCCTGGCAACGACGGCATCGTCGGGAAGGACGATTTCACAATTGGCTTTTTCCGCAGCAGTCATGATCCGCTTGGCGGTATCGGCCAGGTCGTGCTCGCAAAGCGACTTGCCAACGTTCGTGCCTTTGGCAGCCAAGAACGTGTTGGCCATGCCACCACCGATGACCAGCATGTCCACCTTGGATACGAGGTTTTCCAGAAGATCGATCTTGGAAGATACCTTTGCGCCGCCAACTACCGCCAGAACCGGACGGACCGGCTCGCCAAGCGCTGAGCCGAGGGCTTCCAGTTCTGCCTGCATCGTGCGGCCGGCATAGGCAGGCAGCAGTTTGGCAATGCCTTCCGTGGAGCCGTGGGCCCGGTGTGCTGCGGAGAAGGCATCGTTGACATAGATGTCGCCGTTGGCGGCAAGCGCCTTGGCAAATTCCGGATCGTTCTTTTCCTCGCCCTTGTGATAGCGGGTGTTTTCCAGAAGCAGAACATCGCCGTCGGCCATCGTCCCGATGGCGTCAGCCGCTGCTTCACCGATGCAATCTTCGGCAAAGGAGACGTTGCGGCCAAGAAGATCAGTCACGGCAAGAGCGACGGGTGCAAGCGACATGGACGCCACACGCTCGCCTTTCGGACGACCGAAATGGGCCAGAAGGATCACCTTGGCACCCTTTTCGGACAATTCCCGGATGGTTGGCAGAACGCGTTCGATACGGGTTGTGTCAGTGACCTTTTCACCGTCCATCGGAACGTTCAGGTCCACGCGAACCAGAGCGCGCTTGCCGGCGATGTCAGTCAGATCGTCGAGAGTTTTGAAAGCCATGTGAACACCTGTTGTCAGGGGCGGGTCGAGTTGGTTGTGACGGCTATGCCGATGCCGAACAAGGTCAGCAGGACGCCGAATGAGCGCTCCATCCAGAGTTTGGCGCGCATGAATTGAAGCCGGACGGCCGGAAGCGTGAAGAACATCGTGACCAGGACAAACCACAGGAACACGCCGCTTGCCATGATGACACCATAGCCGATCTGCGTCCAAAGGGCCGTCTCGGGGGAGGTGACCTGCAAGAACACACTCAAGGCGAACATTGTGGCCTTCGGATTTGTCACATTTGTGAAAAAGCCCCAGCGCAATGCCTTGAGCGGCGGCATGCCGGTACGTGCACCATCGGCAGGCATGTCCTTTGAGGCGGTCCGATACATGGAAATGCCGAGGAAGACCAGATAGGCCGCGCCGATCAGCTTGAGTGCATTAAAGAGCAGGATCGACTGGGACACGACCAGGCCTATGCCCGCGAGCGCGTAGGTCACGTGAACGCCGAGTGCAAGTGCGATGCCGAGCGCGGTCATGATGCCTGCGAGGCGTCCGCCGATCAGGGCATTGCGCAGAACGACGGCGAAATCAGGCCCTGGCACGATGGCGACGACGATCGTCAGTGAAATAACGGTGAAAAGTTCGAGCAAATAAACCCCCAAATGATCGAACATAGAAAAGGCGGATGCAGAAAGCCCGCATCCGCCTGAAAGGTCAATGTGGATGATGTGACATCCAACTCATTATTTAGATGAGCTTTGCCATGGCGACGGCCGTGTCGGCCATGCGGTTGGAGAAGCCCCACTCGTTGTCGTACCAGGTCAGGATGCGGACGAAGGTGCCGTCCATGACCTTGGTCTGGTCCATGTGGAAGACCGAAGAGTGGCTGTCATGGTTGAAGTCCATGGAGACCAGTTTTTCTTCCGTGTAGCCCAGAATGCCCTTCAGCTTGCCGTCCGCAGCTTCCTTGATGGCAGCGTTGATTTCCTCGACAGAGGTTTCGCGCTTGGCGATGAAGTTGAGGTCGACCACGGAAACGTTCGGGGTCGGGACACGGATGGCAACACCGTCCATCTTGCCATTCAGGTCCGGGAGAACCAGACCAACAGCCTTTGCCGCACCGGTGGATGTCGGGATCATGGACATTGCCGCAGCACGGGCGCGGTAGAGATCCTTGTGCATCGTGTCCAGTGTCGGCTGGTCACCGGTATAGGAGTGGATGGTTGTCATGAAGCCTTTTTCGATGCCGACCGTCTCGTTCAGGACGTAGGCAACCGGGGACAGGCAGTTGGTGGTGCAAGAGGCGTTGGAGACGACCAGGTCATCCGCAGTCAGCGCATCGTGGTTGACACCGTAGACGATGGTCTTGTCTGCGCCGGCAGCCGGCGCGGAAACCAGAACGCGCTTTGCGCCGGCTTCGAGGTGAGCGGATGCTTTGTCCTTGGCGGTGAAGATGCCGGTGCACTCCAGAGCGACATCAACGCCGAGTTCACCCCATGGCAGATCCTTCGGGTCACGGATTGCAGTTACCTTGATCGGTTTGCCGCCACCCACGGAGATGGTGTCACCTTCAACCGTGACTTCTGCCGGGAACCGGCCATGAACAGAATCGTAGCGCAGCAGGTGTGCGTTGGTTTCAACAGGGCCGAGATCGTTGATCGCAACGACTTCAATATCGGTGCGGCCGGATTCGACGATGGCACGCAATACATTGCGGCCGATGCGTCCAAATCCGTTGATTGCTACCTTGGTTACCATAGTCAACTCCCGCAATCTCCGGCGTGCCTCGTCGGGCTTAAACCGGTTTAAAAACCACATACAGTGGTCACTGAAATAGCACAAGCGTGCTCGAAGGCCCGGCACCATAGGAGGAAGTCTTGGTGCCGGGAATTGATCTCAATTAATTGCTAAGCTTTTCTTTCACCGCAGTGACAACTGCGTCCTTGGTGATGCCGAAATGCTCGTACAGCTCCTTGTATGGAGCGCTGGCGCCAAATCCGGTCATGCCAACGAACAGGCCATCATTGCCGATGAAGCGGTCCCAACCCATGCGGATCCCGGCTTCGACAGCAATTTTTACCTTGGAGTTGCCGATAACGGCAGCCTGGTAATCGTCCGACTGCTGTTCAAACAGCTCGAAGGACGGGACAGAAATCACGCGTGCTGCGATGCCTGCGTCGGTCAGCTCCTTGTGAGCGTCAACCGCGATTTCAACTTCGGAACCTGAAGCGAAGATCGTCACGGCAGCATCGTCTTCACTTTCGATCAGTACGTATGCGCCCTTCGCGCAGCGGTTTTCTTCCTCGTAGGACTTGCGCTGAGCCGGCAGGTTCTGACGCGTGAGGGCGAGGATCGACGGACCATCCTTGTTTTCCAGCGAAAGCTGCCAGCATTCCAGCGTTTCGGTGACGTCGGCCGGACGGAAGAAGGTCAGCTGGGGAATTGCCCGCAGCGCGGCAAAGTGCTCGACCGGCTGGTGGGTCGGTCCGTCTTCGCCAAGGCCGATGGAATCGTGGGTCATCACGTGGATGACACGCTGGCCCATGAGAGCTGCAAGACGGATCGACGGACGGCAGTAATCGGAGAAGATCAGGAAGCCGCCGGAATAGGGGATGAGACCGCCATGCAGGGCCATGCCGTTCATCGCAGCAGCCATGCCGTGCTCGCGAATGCCGTAATGGATGTAACGTCCGGAGAAATCGTCCGGAGTGACCGGCAGCGTCTGTGCGGTCTTGGTGTTGTTGGAGCCAGTCAGGTCGGCAGAGCCGCCGATTGTTTCCGGTACAACTTCGTTGATGACGTTCAAGCAGGCTTCGGAAGCCTTGCGGGTTGCCATGGTTGGCTGGTCTTCCGCGAGCTGTTTCTTGTAGTCAAGAACGGCTTGAGTGAAGCCGGCAGGCAGATCGCCCCGGTTGCGGCGTTCGAACTCCGCACGGGTCTCGGCGTCGGCTTCGGCAAAGCGCTTCTGCCAGTCTTTGTGTGCCTGCGCGGACCGCAGACCGGCGATGCGCCAGGCATCGAGAATGTCGCTCGGAACTTCAAACGGCTCATGCGGCCAGTTCAGTGCCTCACGGGTGCCGGTGATTTCTTCCGCACCAAGCGGAGCGCCGTGAACTTTCGCGGTGCCGGCCTTGGTTGGTGCGCCGAAGCCAATGGTGGTCTTGGCAGCGATCAGGGTCGGTTTGTCGCTGGCCTGTGCCTGACGGATCGCAGCCGCAATGGCTTCCGGGTCATGGCCGTCGACATCAATGGTGTTCCAGCCGGAAGCCGCAAAGCGGGCCTGCTGGTTCGTGCTATCGGTGATCTCGACTTTGCCGTCGATGGAGATGCCGTTGTCATCCCAGATGACGATCAGCTTGTTGAGCTTCAGATGACCGGCGAGGGTCAGGGCTTCCTGGCTGATGCCTTCCATGAGGCAGCCGTCACCAGCAAGAACGTAGGTGAAGTGATCGACCAGATCCTTGCCGAAACGGTCTGCCTGAAGGCGCTCCGCAATGGCCATTCCGACCGCGTTGCCGAGACCCTGGCCAAGCGGGCCGGTGGTGGTTTCGATCCCGGCGCCATGGCCGTATTCCGGATGGCCTGCTGTGCGCGAGCCGAGCTGGCGGAAGTTTTTCAGTTCTTCCAGCGAGAAATCTTCATAGCCCATCAGATACAGCAGGCTGTAAAGCAACATCGAGCCATGACCGGCGGACAGAACGAAGCGGTCACGGTCGGACCAGTTCGGCGCGGTCGGATCAAATTTCAGGAATTCGGTAAAAAGGACTGTGGCAATGTCGGCTGCGCCCATGGGCAGTCCGGGGTGACCGGATTTTGCCTTTTCCACGGCATCAATGGCAAGAAAGCGGATCGCATTTGCCATGCGCTGGTGTTTTTCAAGATCGGTCATCGTTTTCCCGTTGCTTGCTTTGGAGCCCCTTTAGACCAGAGCGGTTCATCTGGTAAAGGTATTTTCTGAGGTACGTCGCTCAAAAACTGACTTTCGTCAATCTCGATCAGGCGCCAGACAAATATCAGGAACGAGCACCGAGTCAATAAAGCTGCGCAAGGGTATTTTAGGAACAAAAACACTGTCCGGCGGGTTATAGAGTTGAGGATTCTGCCAAGGGTGGCATTGACTGAGGGAAGATGCGGTGCCTAAGCTCGACACCCTAAAAAAGATTTGCTTTTTCGCTGTAAATCACACGTTTGAGTGTATTGAGTTGCATGCATTTCAGGCGTCCGGCGGCTGCAGGAGTGAAAGCGCTAAATCTCCAGCTGTTACGGAACGGAATGACAGGCGGGTGCCGCAAGCTATTGGGATAACGTGATTTATGGCGGAAATCGACTGCATGGAAAAGACCAGCCTTGCCGATGCGGTAAAACGCCTGGATGCAGCTGTTGGTAATCTTGAAACGGCCGTGCAACGTCGTATGGATGCGGACAGATCCTTGAATTCCCTGCAGGAAGATTTACAGCGGCTCGGCGAAGATCGCTCTCAGCTGGCCGCCTCCCTGGATGAAAGCGAAGCCCGGGCATCGCGTCTGGAAGAAGCCAACAAAGATGTGTCCCGGCGTCTCGTTTCTGCCATGGAAACAATTCGAAGCGTGCTGGATGCGCACGGAGGTTAACGATTGATGGCGCAGATTACCGTCACGATTAATGGCAAATCCTTCCGCATGGCCTGTGACGACGGCGAAGAAGACCGGTTGATGGGTCTGGCAGCCCGTTTCGATGGCTGGATTTCCGAGCTCAGAGGCGCTTTCGGTGAAATTGGCGATCAGAGACTGACCGTCATGGCCGGCATCATGGCAACCGATCAGCTTTCGGAACTTGAAAAAAAGATCGCCCGGCTGGAGCAGGAGCTGACGGAAGCCAAGCAGCAGCAGGTCGCCGCTCTCGACAATATGAGCCAGAACGAGGAAGAGCTTTCCAGGGCGATTCATACTGCGGCAGCGCGGATCGAGAGTCTCGCCGACGGTCTGAGCAAGAGCTTGCGGACTTCGGAACCATCCTGATTCCTTCAGGCTACCTGGAATAATTTTTCAGATTTCGTTTGTGATGAAATTTCTGACGCTCTGGTAATTGCCGGGGCGCGAGTCTATATGCGGTACTTGCGGCTGCCCGATACGTCAGGAAGATTATCCCCGGGGCCTTACGCATTCCCTAGGGAGCTGTCCCTGCTTTGGGCCGTGGTCCGTTGCATACGGCGCCCACCTACATTGTAGGTTTCCCGGGATTGCAATTCCAACGGTCGGACGGCTGCACAGATTTGCCTTGTTGATTTTGTGCTCTGATTGTAAGGGGCACGGGTCCCGGCAAGTCGGGCCGGTTGTGTTCAATGAAGAGGCCCCATGACTGCTCTTTCCCCACTTGCTGCTGAAAAAGACGTTTATCGCAAGCAGGCGCTTGGTCGCCGCAAGGCGATGGATGAGATCGAGCGTATCGAAAAGAGCCTTGCGCTTGTCGATCATGCCCACACCCTGCCTATTCCGGTTGGTGCGACAGTTGCGGGCTTCTGGCCGATCCGCGATGAAATCGATCCGAGGCCGCTGATGGACCATCTACGGCAAAAGGGGCACCAGTTGTGTCTTCCCGCAATCGCGGAGCCGCATTTGCAGTTCAGGAAACTGGAACGCGGAACGGAATTGGTTTCAGCCGGATTCGGGACAATGGAACCGGCGCCCCATGTGGAAGTTCTTCGCCCGGATGTTCTTCTGATGCCGCTGGCCGGTTTCGACAAGTCGGGAAACCGGCTTGGATACGGCAAAGGCTACTATGACACGGCGATCGCAGCCCTTGAAAAACAGGGCGCGCTGCTGTGTATCGGTGTCGCGTTTGGCGTTCAGGAGGTTGACCGCGTGCCCGCAGAAGCGCATGACAAACCTTTGAACGGGATTCTGACCGAAGTCGGATACCGGGCATTTGACTAACCGGGCTGCCGGTTGACGGTCTAGCGAGGATTTATGCGTATATTGTTTCTGGGGGATCTTGTCGGCCGCGTGGGCCGGACGGCGGTAATACAGCAATTGCCGGACCTTGTTGAGACCAACCAGCTCGATTTCGTAGTCGTCAACGGCGAAAATTCCGCTTCCGGCTTCGGTATTACCGAAGCCATCTTGCAAGATGTACTGGACGCAGGTGCGGATGTCGTCACCACCGGCAATCATGTCTGGGATCAACGTGACACGCTGGTCTATATCGAGCGGCAGGACCGTTTGCTGCGCCCTGTAAACTATCCGGCGGGCACACCGGGCAGAGGCGCTCATCTTTATACCGCCAGAAACGGTGCGCAGGTGATGGTGGTCAATGTCATGGGGCGCGTCTATATGGACGCCCTGGATGATCCTTTTGCCGTCATGGAGAGGGTCGTGAATGAATGTCCGCTCGGCCAGGTTGCCGACGCCATCATCGTGGACATCCATGCCGAAGCCACCAGCGAGAAGCAGGCAATGGGCCATTTTCTCGACGGCCGGGTGAGCCTGGTCGTTGGAACGCACACCCATGTGCCGACCGCCGACCATCAGATTCTCGAACACGGAACGGCCTATCTGTCGGATGCCGGCATGTGCGGCTCCTATGACAGTGTGTTGGGTATGGACAAGGAAGAGCCGGTAAACCGGTTTCAGCGCAAGATCCCGGGTTCGCGATTCACTCCTGCAACCGGCGAAGCCACAATATGCGGTGTCGCCATCGAAACGGATGACCGCACCGGGCTCGCGGAGCGTGTTGCCCCGGTGCGTATCGGCGGTCGTCTGGAGCCAGTTTTGCCGCCATTTTGGTCGCGGTAGGCTGAAGGAACCGTTCAGGAATTTCTCCGAACTGGATTTTCGGCGCCAACTTGCCTATAAGCGGCGCAGTTTTTCATCAAAATCATCCGCAGAGAACCGAGAAGAGCCATGGCAGGCCATTCAAAATTCAAGAACATCATGCACCGCAAGGGACGTCAGGATGCGGCCCGCTCAAAGATGTTCTCCAAGCTGTCCAAGGAAATTACTGTAGCCGCGAAGATGGGTGATCCGGATCCGGATTCGAACCCGCGCCTGCGCTTGGCCGTTCAGAACGCCAAGGCACAGTCGATGCCAAAGGACAATATCCAGCGTGCGATCAACAAGTCGCAGTCCGGCGAGGGCGATAACTATGAAGAGATCCGCTACGAAGGATACGGTCCTGCGGGCGTAGCCGTTGTTGTCGAGGCCTTGACCGACAACCGCAACCGGTCTGCTTCCAACATTCGCTCCTACTTCACCAAATGCGGCGGTTCGCTCGGGGAGACCGGTTCGGTTTCCTTCATGTTCGACCGGGTCGGCGAGATCGTCTACAAGCCGGAAGCCGGTGAGGCCGATGCGGTTCTGGAAGCTGCGATCGAAGCCGGTGCGGAGGACGTTCAGTCCGATGAAGCGGGTCATACGATCTACACGGCATTTGAAGATCTGAATGACGTTGCCAAGGCTCTTGAAGATGCACTGGGCGAAGCGGATTCCACCAAGATCATCTGGAAGCCGCAGAACCTGACGCCGGTCGATGCCGACAAGGCCCAGACGCTGATGAAGCTTATTGACATGCTGGAAGACGATGACGACGTCCAGAACGTCTACTCGAACTTCGACGTTGATGAAGAGACCATGGCGGCGCTGGCGTCCTGATAGATCTTCAAAAAAACTGATTGTGAAACCCCGGCCAGGCCGGGGTTTTGTTTTTTCAGTATCGGCCGGGTTCCGTCATCTCGGAAAATCAACTGTGCCACAGGCTGGCTGCCAGCGGCTGTTCTCACAAGCAGAGCTAATCAATGACGTTTGGTCATTCAGGAGACACTTTTATGTTCGGCATTTTCGAACTGACACAAGCCGACCCGAAGTCCCTTTCGGAACGGGCTCTCAAACTGTCCGAGGAAGCCGGGGAACTGGCGCAGGCGGTTCTGTCCGTCACCAAGGCTCCTGGCAGTGAATACAAGAACCACACGCTAGCAGATGTCCGTGAAGAAGCTGTCGATGCGGCAATTGTTGCGCTGAGCGTTCTGGCGCATGCGTCTTCCAGCGAGCAAGAGTTTCAAGACGAGCTCGACCGGTTGATGAGTGAGAAATGCGCCAAATGGCAGGCAAAGGTTGCAGGCTGATCTCTATCCGCGGAAGAGCGAATCGAGAGCAGGCATGCTGGTGAGGGCCGCCAGGGCAATCAGGACGTAGGCTATTTTTCGATAAAGGTCGGGATTGGCGTTCTTGAAGCCCCTGGATCCGGCAAAAATGGCAATGGCATAGACCGGGATCGCCATGAGCAGGAGATGGAAGACTTCCAGCGTGAAGAAGCCGTTCAGGATATAGGCGGCAAAGGTTCCGAAGCTGGCCAGGGCGAAAAAGATGATCAGGTTGGCCCGAACAACAGCCGGTTCTTTTGCGCTGGACAGCCAGAACGCGACTACGGGTGGTCCGGAGACCTGCGAAATGCCACCAAGCACCCCGGCAACGCCGCCGACACCGAGCGAGATCGCAGTGCCAGGCTTTCTGTGGTAGCGCCAACCTGAAACAAGCAGCAGCAACAGACCTGCGACGATTACAAAGATTGTCCAGCGCAGGACGAGGACGTCCGCGTTCGCCAGGAGCCACGCACCAAAGTGCACAAAAACCACGGCGCCGATCACCGCCGGCAGAACCGTTGCCCAATCACACATTCTGAGCGCCCGGATGACCAGCGGCAGGGCGACAATACCGTCGATGAACAGAAATGCAGCTGCAGCCGTTGACGGTACGAGCACGCTGGTTGCCACCGGCATGAAGATCATTCCCGCACCAAAACCGGCAAATCCGCGCACACAGCCCGCAATGAATAGAACCGCCGCGAGGAACAGGAGAAGTTGGGGCGGAAATGAATTGAAAATCTCGAACATGAAAACTCGTAGATTAGCGGGCGTCATAACGAAACGTGCAAGTCCTCAATTGAGCCTTCGTCAAAAAATGGAGGAGGGGCACGCCGGGAGTGGTGAAAACGGAGCCTGCTGGGGGTGGCTCTCATGAGGTTTTAGACAGGCTTTCCGTTGGTAAGCTGCGCTTTGGCTGGCGTCAACGGGGAAGTTTTGTTACCGATTTGTTCCATGACACATGCGATTCGATTGCTGGGCATCGACCCGGGGCTGCGGCGCACCGGCTGGGGCATGATTGAAGCGGCCGGAAACAGGCTGTCCTTCATAGCTTCAGGAACGGTCACCTCCGACAACAAAAAGAGCCTGGCAGAGCGGCTGGTTCAACTGCATGACGGGTTGCATGAGGTCGTGCGCCAGCATGATCCGGTGGAAGCTGCCGTCGAACACACCTTCGTCAACAAGGATGCGGGCGCGACCCTCAAACTGGGGCAGGCGCGCGGCATCGCGTTGCTCGTGCCTTCGCTGGCGGGGCTTCCTGTTGCCGAATACGCGCCGAACCTGGTGAAGAAAACCGTGGTCGGGACCGGCCATGCGGAAAAGGAACAGATCCGGGCAATGGTGAAAGTGCTGATGCCAAGGGCGACGTTCAATTCAGACGATGCAGCAGATGCGCTGGCAATTGCCATTTGTCACGCCCAGCACAGGGCAAGCACAGCAGCACGTCTTGCCGCGGTGGGGGCAGTATGATCGGAAAACTCAAGGGCACCGTCGACAGTTACGGCGAAGATCACCTGATCCTGGACGTGCACGGCGTCGGATACCAAGTCTATTGCCCCTCACGCATCTTACAGGGCCTGCCAAGGGCAGGGGAAGCAGCAGTCCTGTTCATTGAGACCATCGTGCGGGAAGACATGATACGCCTTTACGGTTTCGGTCTGGAAGCGGAAAGGGAATGGTTCCGGATCCTGATGACCGTTCAAGGTGTCGGAGCCAAGGTGGCGCTGGGCATTCTCGGTATTCTGAAGGCCAGTGAAGTTGCCAACGCCATCGCGCTTGGCGACAAGGCGACGATCTCCCGGGCTCCCGGTGTCGGCAAACGTGTTGCGGAGCGCATTCTCTCGGAATTGAAGGACAAGGCGCCGAGCCACGCCAGTGTCGATCAGGCGACGATCTCGGTCTCACAGGATGTGGCGGACAACATTGCTGCGCGACCGGTTGCCGAAGCGGTTTCCGCTCTGACAAATCTGGGGTATGCCCAGGCACAGGCCAGCGCCGCGGTGGCAAAGGCCATGCAGTCCGCGGGAGAAGACGCGTCTACCGAAGTCCTGATCCGGCTGGGCCTGAAGGAACTGGCAGGATGATTGCCTTTACTTACGCGGTCATTGCAGTTGTCTTTGTGGTATTGGGCATTGGCGGGATCATGTATCTCGACCATAAGTTCTCCCAATCGGTCGGCGATCGTCCGTTTGCGATAAAAGGGCGCCGGATCGACACGGATGATCCGTTTGTCCGCAGTCAGTTCAAAAAATTCTATGCACTCAGAGTTGCCTATTCGATAGCTCTTCTGGTGCTTTTGTTGGTAGTCGTAAGCCATGTCGGATGACACACGCATTGTTACGCCGGAAATCCGGGGTGATGAAATCGACAGCACCATGCGCCCGCAGGCGCTGGACGATTTCGTCGGTCAGGCACAGGCCCGCGCCAATCTGAAGGTCTTCATCGGTGCTGCGAAAGCGCGCGGAGAAGCTCTGGACCATGTTCTCTTTGTCGGGCCTCCGGGGTTGGGCAAGACGACACTGGCACAGATCATGGCGCGTGAGCTGGGTGTCAATTTTCGCGCGACTTCTGGGCCGGTGATCGCCAAAGCGGGTGACCTTGCCGCGCTTTTGACCAACCTGGAAGAGCGGGACGTCCTGTTCATCGACGAAATTCACCGCCTCAACCCGGCGGTGGAAGAAGTGCTCTATCCGGCGATGGAAGACTATCAGCTCGACCTGATCATCGGCGAAGGACCAGCTGCGCGGTCGGTCAAGATCGATCTTGCGAAGTTCACGCTTGTCGCGGCAACCACGCGGCTCGGTCTTCTGACGACCCCGCTCCGGGATCGCTTCGGCATTCCGGTCCGGCTGCAATTCTACACGGTCGCGGAGCTGGAACATATCGTTAAACGCGGGGCTTCCATTCTTGGTATCGGAATGGCGGAAGACGGGGCACATGAGATTGCCAAGCGGTCACGCGGAACACCGCGCATCGCCGGGCGCCTGTTGAGGCGGGTCCGGGATTTTGCGGTTTTCGAAGGCGTGGAGCGCGTCGACCGGATGCTGGCGGACAAGGCACTGCTCCAGCTTGAAGTTGATGGAGCAGGTCTCGACAGCCTCGACCGGCGTTATCTCAATCAGATCGCCGTGAATTTTGGCGGTGGCCCGGTGGGGATCGAGACAATTGCCGCCGCGCTTTCCGAGCCCAGGGACGCGATTGAAGAAATTGTCGAGCCTTACCTGATTCAGAACGGATTTCTGCAAAGGACACCACGTGGCCGCATCCTGACGCCCACGGCTTTCAGCCATCTCGGCCTTGCGGCTCCGTCCCGGCCCGACGGACCTCAAATGGGTCTCTTCGTTGACCCTGAGTAGATAAGCCGGGTAATCGATTTAAGCTGCATCGTAATTTATATCGATGATGCCTATGTAGTGGTTAAGCATTTATTGGCGAATCCGCTCGTATTGTCTCCTTAACTATGCGGGGGACACTATGCGTAAGCGGCTTTCATCAAAACTAGCTCTTATGTTCTTGGCTGGCGCACTGACCATGTGCGTGGCTATTGTTACGGTTACATCGACGCTCTCAAGAGATGTTGCAAACGGCCAGGCCGACAACAGCCTTCAGAGTGCAACCAAGGCCAAGCAAAAGGTGCTTGAGCTGGCCTTGGGCCAGGTGATCTACAGTGCGAAGTTTTTCGTGTCTCTGGAAGAGGCGAAAGACAGTCTGATGAAGACGCTGGTTGGCTGGAAAAACCTGAAGGAAGGGCAGAAAGACACCCTTCGCAGGATTTTCGTGACGGAAAATCCCCATCCGCCGCATGAACGTCATCTGCTGAACGAGCCGTCCGAATCCAACTACTATGTCAACAACCACAAGGTTGTTCATCCGATCTATAAGGATGTCATCGATCAGGGGCTGTTCTCCGACGCCGCTTTGGCAAACCCGGACGGGTTCATCACCTACACCTATCGCAAGGGCCCTGATTTTGCGTTCCATGTCGATGACGCGGAGATCGATGGCAACCCGGTTCAGATTGCGATGGGCAGTCTGTTCGCAGCAGCCAAAAACGAAACTCTGGCAGCGGGCCAGATCTACTCTTCCGGGTTTGTTGCCGCAGAAGATGGAACGGTTTCCCTGGTTCTGGCAGCTCCGGTCTTCTATCTGGATCGCTTCTTTGGCGCAGTTGCCTTTTCCACAAACATGCAACAGTTGGCGGCACTCCTGAACGAACCTTCAGGTCTGGGCGAAAGCGAACTGAGTTTTCTGGTTGATGCGTCCGGGCGGCTGGTCCAGTTGAATGATGCAGGCCAGGCGAGCGCGGTGTTCTCGCTTGCCGACATTTCGAACGGTGATCGTCTGATCCAACTTGAGGGCAGTGATTTCCGCTTTGCCGAAGCAACGGACACCTTCGAGAACACGCCCTACGGGGTTGTGGAAGCGGTCAGGCAGACGGAACTTTCCGCGGCTGCAGACCGTATCACCTATGGCGCCATTATCTCCGGCTTTCTGTGTCTTGTCCCGATCGTTGGTTTGATCTGGTGGGTTACGCGGCGCATGTTTGCCCCGATGGAATGCCTGGCTGTGGCAGCAAGCAAGATTGCCGATGGTGATCTGGAAGTTGCTGTGGAAGCAACCGAACGGCAGGACGAGATCGGGCGGCTTGCGCGCTGTATCGAGGTTTTCAAGGATAACTCCGTCGAACGCGAACGGTTGGCTGCTGAGCGCAAGGTGGGACACATTGCCCGCGAGAAGCGTGAAAAGCTGATCGACTCGCTGATTGCCTCGTTCCGGGCGGAGTCCCAAGCGGCGCTGGAACTCGTAGAGACGAACATCGCCCGGGTTGAGGACGTGTCTTCAGCATTGAACGACCGGTCCTCGTCAGCCTCCGAGCAGGGGCAGACGGCGGTCAGCACCTCGCAAAACGCTTCTTCCAACGTGCAGGCGGTTGCCTCTGCGACAGAAGAGTTGAATGCGTCGATTTCGGAAATCTCCCGCCAGGTCGAAACGACTGCCTCCATCGTGGAGCAGACAACCGCGGCGGCGCAAAGCTCCAATTCAAAGATTTCCGGGCTTGCGGAAGCGGCCAACAAGATTGGCGATGTCGTCTCCTTGATTTCCGAAATTGCCGAGCAAACCAATCTGCTGGCATTGAACGCAACCATCGAGGCTGCGCGTGCGGGTGATGCGGGCAAGGGCTTTGCTGTTGTTGCCTCTGAAGTGAAGTCGCTGGCCGGACAGACGGCGAAAGCGACGGAAGAAATCTCGGCGCAGATTGCCGCCATCCAGGCTTCGACAACGGATGCGGTTGAAGAAATTGCCCGGGTGTCTGAATCCGTTGAAGAGGTCAACTCCTACACGATCACCATCTCCGATGCCGTTCAGCAGCAGGGTTCAGCGACCGGCGAGATTTCGCGCAATGTTGCGGAGGCTGCTGATGGAACACGAAGTGTTGCTTCCACCGTTGCCTCGTTGAACGAAGGTGTTGAGGAAAACACCGCAGCTGTTGGCGATATGCTGACGGCGACGCTGGAGATGAAGCAACAGGCCGAACAGTTGCGTGGTTCGGTCGAGAAGTTCCTCTCAGAGGTTGCAGCTGCCTGATCGAAATCCTAGTTAAGCGGACAGGGCCTTCCGGTTTGAAGACCGGAGGGCCCTTTTCATTTGAGCAAGAGAGGATTGTGCCGTGACGGATTGGCCGGACTTGGCGGGACGCCTGGAAGAGGGCGGACACGCGCTGCCCGTGAGGGTCTATTACGAAGACACGGATTTTACCGGCATTGTCTATCACGGTGCCTATGTGCGGTTTTTTGAACGCGCACGATCCGATTTTCTGCGTCTGATCGGCATACACCATGCCGAAATGGCTGAAGGTGCCCACGGCAGTTCGCTCGCCTTTGCGGTTCGCAGCATGACCCTGGACTTTCAGAAACCGGCTCGGATCGACGATGTTCTGGAAGTTCACACCAGCCTTTCAGAATACAAAGGTGCCCGGATCAAGCTTGATCAGCTTATCTACAGGGGTGAAGAGCTGCTGGTTTCAGCCGCCGTTACCGTCGCAATCATAACCTCGGAAGGGAGACCGACCCGTTTGCCGCAGGTTCTGGCTGAAAAACTGCAGCTTCACGCCCCGGGCGAATCGTCTGGCGATTGAAGGGGTTGGGAGAAACCCGGCTCAGTAGCCGCATAGTTCTCATCAAAATACTTAAAAACAAACTGCTGCGTTAAGCTTGCAGTAACCTTAATTGATTCCTTTAGAGAGGGACTTGCTTTGTTCAGCAAAGTCCCAGTTTTGACAAATTCAACCGTCAGAGAGGCGGCTGGCTATTAGAGCTGACGTATTGATTCCGGTTCATCAGAGGCTGCCGGATCTTCAGAGCAAATAAACGTCAGACGGCCTAGGGGTCTTTGAATATATGGAAACACTAGTCCAATCGACATTGGCGGCGCCGGAAGGTGATATCTCGTTTTTCGCGTTGTTCTGGCAAGCGCACATCATCGTAAAGATCGTGATGATCGGCCTGCTTGGCGCATCCGTGTGGTGCTGGGCCATTATCGTCGACAAGTTCCTGCTGATCGGCCGCACCAGACGGCAGATGAGCCGGTTTGAAACCGTTTTCTGGTCGGGTCAGTCCCTGGAAGAGCTTTACGGAACGCTTCACAACAGAGTGAATCATTCCATGGCAGCCCTGTTCGTCGCAGCAATGCGCGAATGGAAGCGCAGCCATGAGGGGGCCAAACCTGCGATCGGCAGCCTGCAGCAGCGGATTGACCGGGTGATGGATGTCACCATACAAAGGGAAGCCGAGCGGCTGGAAAGCCGGTTGCTGATCCTTGCAACGGTCGGATCGTCTGCGCCGTTCATTGGCCTCTTCGGCACCGTCTGGGGCATCATGACCGCCTTCCAGGCCATTGCCGCATCCGAAAGCACGAATCTCGCCGTCGTGGCACCCGGTATCGCCGAAGCGTTGTTCGCAACGGCTTTGGGCCTGCTGGCGGCTATTCCGGCCGTTATTGCCTACAACAAGTTCAATTCCGATGTCGGCAAGGCGGTTTCGCGGATGGAAGGATTTGCGGACGAGTTTTCCGCCATTCTGTCGCGTCAAATCGACGAGAGGGGCTGAGCCATGGCCATGCAGGTCGGTTCCGGTGATGCTGGTGGTGGACGGCGCGGACGACGTCGGCGGCGGCACGCCCCAATGAGTGAAATCAACGTGACGCCATTCGTGGACGTCATGCTGGTTTTGCTGATCATCTTCATGGTGGCGGCCCCGCTTCTCACCGTGGGAGTGCCGATCGATCTTCCTGAAACGCGTGCAAAGGCGCTTGAGGGAGACACTGAGCCGATCACGATCTCGGTCAGCTCCGCTGGAGAGATTTTCATTCAGGATACGCCCATTGCCATTGATGAAGTTGTTCCGAAGCTCGAGGCCATTGCCGCCAACGGGTATGACGAACGCATCTATGTGCGCGGCGATCAGGATGCCGACTACGGCACCATGATGCAGCTGATGGGCCGGATTAACGCCGCCGGGTTTAAACGCCTCGGTCTTGTCACACTGGAAGAACGGGATTCGTAACGCGTCATGCGCGCAGGTCTCATCGCGTCATTAGCCGGGCATACGGCAGTACTGGTCTGGGGCTTGATTGCCTTGCCGGACGCGGAGAGTTTTTCCGTTCCGCAGGTCGAGTCCTTGCCTGTCGATCTTGTGCCGGTGGAGGAATTCACGCAGCTTAGAATTGGCGAGAGAACAGCTGAAGTGCGCGAGGTCGCAGCATTGCAGCCGGCCGATACATCCACCGAAGAGCCTCCGCAGCCTGCGGACAAGCCGGGTGAAAGCCAGGTTCAACAGCCGACACCGCCAACACCTTCGCCAACTCCGGCACCGGCTCCAGAGCCTGAACCGGAGCCGCAGGAAGTCGCCGAACCCGAATCGGCGCCCGCACCTGCCCCGGAACCGGAGCCTGCCCCGGATCCCGAACCTGTTCCGGATCCTGAACCCGCCCCGGAACCGGAGCCGCAGCAACAGGCTGCCCCGGCACCGCAACCGATCGTGACCAGTGTCGCACCGCGGTCAAAACCGACGCCGCCGCGCCGTGCGCCGGAGCCGCCGCAGGACAATTTCAACTCTACCGAAATTGCCGCGCTTCTGAACAAGGTCGAACCGGCGAAACAGACCGGCAATGCCTCACAGGAACCTGCATCGCTCGGGTCACGGCAGGGCGCACAGAATGTGCGCATGAGCCAATCCGAGCTTGATGCCCTTCGTGGTCAGGTCGCGCAGTGCTGGAGCCCGCCAGTCGGTGCGGTCGGGGCGGAAGAACTCAAAGTTCGGGTGCGGTTCAGCCTTGCCCAGGATGGTCAGGTAGCAGGAAATCCTGAAGTTCTGAACTCCAACGGAAACCCGGCATTCCGGGCTGCATCAAGCAGCGCGGTGCGTGCGATCATGCGCTGTCAGCCATACAACCTGCCTGTTGCAAAATATGATGCCTGGCAGGAAGTGATCATTAATTTCGACCCGAGAGAGATGCTCGGGGGATAGTCCGGTCTGACCGGAAACATACTGTCGATGAGGGAGCATTTTGCTCATGCGTGGAATACTGAAGGCACTTGCAGTTCTTACAGGCCGAAAAGCCTGGGGTGTTGCTGTTGTATTGGCAATTGCAGCGGTGGCAGCACCGAAGCCTGCATCCGCGCTCGTCGAAATCGATATCACCCAGGGCAACATCGAGCCGCTGCCTATAGCTCTTCCTGCATTTTCCGCTGAAGGCGGCGACAGCAAGCTGGCGGCCGACATGACGGCGGTGATTTCAGCGGATCTCAAGCGGTCTGGGCTGTTCAACCCTCTCGATCCGGCAAGTTTCATTCAGAAGAACATGAGCGTGAACTCCACGCCGCGCTTCGGCGACTGGCGTCAGATCACGGCTCAGGCGCTGGTAACCGGTACCGTCATCAAGCAACCGGACGGAAGGTTGCGCGCAGAGTTCCGTCTGTGGGACGTTTTCGCGGCGGAGCAGATGCTCGGCCAGCAATTCTACACCACGCCCGAAAACTGGCGGCGTCTGGCGCATATCATCGCCGATGCGATTTATGAGCGGCTGACCGGCGAAAAGGGATACTTCGACACGCGCATCGTCTTCGTCGATGAAACGGGACCCAAGGACAAGCGTGTGAAGCGACTGGCAATCATGGATCAGGACGGGGCCAATGTGCGGTATCTGACCCGTGGCGATGATCTGGTGCTGACACCGCGTTTCTCACCGAGCCGTCAGGAAATCACCTACATGTCCTATGGCGGAACAGATCCGAGTGTCTACCTGCTGAATATCGAGACCGGACAACGTGAGATTGTCGGCAATTTTCCGGGCATGACGTTTGCCCCGCGCTTCTCACCTGATGGACAAAGCGTTGTCATGAGCCTGCAGCAAGGTGGCAATGCGAACATCTTTAAGATGGACCTGCGGTCCCGCCGGACGACGCGTTTGACGAATACAGCTGCTATCGATACCAGCCCGTCCTTTTCACCCGACGGACGCCAGATCGTCTTTGAGTCGGATCGCGGCGGTGCCCAGCAGCTTTACGTGATGAACGCCGATGGTGGAAATGCTCAGCGTATTTCCTTCGGCCCGGGACGATATTCAACACCGGTCTGGTCACCTCGCGGCGATTTGATCGCCTTCACGAAACAGCACCAGGGCCGTTTCATGATCGGTGTCATGCGTCCGGACGGCAAAGGGGAACGAATCCTGACCGAGGGCTACCACAACGAAGGGCCGGCCTGGTCACCCAACGGCCGGGTTCTGGTGTTTTTCCGTGATACGCCAGGGGCAAATGGTGGTCCCCAGGTTTGGACGGTGGATCTGACCGGTTACAACGAACAGCGGGTGGACACACCGGCCTTTGCGTCGGATCCGTCCTGGTCACCGCTCATAAACTAACAATCAATCGGCTCACTGCCCGTCGGTGTTAAGTATTTGCTAACCAGGTTTGCAAAGAAGCTTTTAACCAGGTTTGGCTACAAAGCATTTACCTAAACCGGACAATTCGAAGATCGAGTTGACCGGATGTCAGATTGGCGGGCTGGGGATTAGGAGACAGGAATGTTCAAACAAGAAGTTGCTGCACGAAGCGCACGCTGGATTGCGGTCTGTTTCGCGGTTCTGTTTGCCGCAGCATGTGCTCAGAACAAGACGGACGGGCTTTCCAGCAATGTGCAACCCGGAACCGGGCAGGACTTTGTGGTCAACGTTGGCGATCGGGTGTTCTTTGAAGAAGATCAGTCCACGCTGACAGCGCAAGGACAGTCAACCCTGGGCAACCAGGCCAAATGGCTCAACAAGTTCTCCCAATATACGATCACCGTTGAAGGTCACGCGGATGAGCGTGGCACGCGTCAGTACAACATTGCGCTGGGTGCCCGGCGGGCACAGGCTGCCCGGGATTACCTTGTCGCGCAGGGCGTGAGCGCTTCGCGGATCAAGACGATTTCCTATGGCAAGGAGCGGCCGGTCGCCGTTTGTAACGACAACAGCTGCTGGTCTCAAAACCGCCGTGCAGTTACCGTGTTGAACAACGCGACCAATTGATCGAACCTGAGATCGACTGCAAAGGCCGGGCTTGTTGTCCGGCCTTTTCTTTTGTTCATTGACAAATTGGGCGATTTCTCCCGGCAACGGGCCCAAATCGTCAAACTTTGGCCGAAGTCGGAGCGCTCTGTGCACTTGAGTGCGGAGCCGGGCATGCTAAGACTTCATGCATGAGGGCCAGAGAGACATCGTCGTGAAATTTCGGCTATGTTCAAAGCACCACTGCCCCTGAACCGGAGGAGCGAATGCGAAATTTCAAGGGACTGGCAAGTCTCTTCGTTGCGATGGTTTTCATCGCGGTTGCCACACCGTCCGAAGCACAGCTTTTCGGGCGAAAGAAAGACGATTCCAGCGTGCGGATCGGCCAGCTGGAAGAACGCATCCGGGTGCTGACCGGACAGATCGAGCAATTGTCCTATCAGATGCGGGAATTGCAGGATCAGATGCGCCGCATGCAGGAAGACAACGAGTACCGCTTCCAGCAGCTGGAAGGGGGAACGCCGAGAAAACGTTCGGAGATTGCACCAAGTGCCGCCCCTGGCGGCACTGCACCGGGACTTTCTCCTGATGGAACGCCCCAGACAGGTACCTTGGTTGCGCCGGGTGGCGGGTTCGCAACCCTGCCGGCCGATGGGTCAGGCGACGGAGACTGGGATCAGTCTGGCGGTTACCAGGGTGGAAATGGATTGCCGAGCGATGGGCCGATCGATCTGTCGGCGCTCGCCAATGGCCTGGAGACCGTTCCGGGAACCGGCCAGGATGCAGGTCCCGGCCCGGGCCTTTCAACGAATGACGATCAGATCGCCTCCGTCATCGGCAGCGGTGACCCGCGGACGGATTATGATCAGGCTTATTCCCTTGCCGTGAACGGGGATTACGCCGGGGCGGAACGGGGTTTCCGGATGTTTCTGGAAAACTATCCGGACGATGCCCTGTCGGCCAATGCGCAATACTGGCTTGGTGAAAGCCTGCTGGCGCAACAGAATTTCAGAGAAGCCGCTGATGCGTTCCTGAAGACCTATACGGATCATCCGGGCAATTCCAAGGGTCCGGACAGCCTGTTGAAACTTGGTGTGTCTTTGCGTGGGCTTGGCGAGAAAGACGCTGCCTGTGCGACATTTTCAGAACTGCTGAGCAAGTTTCCAAATGCCGCTCCGGCCGTGTTGTCTCAGGCACGGGATGAACGCCGCCGTGCGCAATGTACCTGACAAGCCGGTTGAGCCTACCGGGCTCCCGGCCGATGAAGTCGACAAACTCCTTTCAGTCTTAAATGATTTTTCAAAGCTGACGCTCGCCGTATCCGGCGGTGGCGACTCCCTTTGCCTGATGATGCTTTTCAACGAATGGCGACATCGGACCGGTTGGACCGGTGAGGCGGAGGTCGTTGTTGTCGACCATGGCCTCAGACCGGAAAGCGACACAGAAGCAGAATTTGTTGTCCGACGTTCTGAAGACGTTGGTCTGTCGGCGACAGCGCTTCGCTGGGAAGGCGAAAAACCGTCCCGCAATATTCAGGAAGCCGCGCGCCAGGCGCGTTATCGATTGATTTCGCAACATATGCGGCGCTCGGGTAGCGAAGCACTGGTGCTGGGGCACCATCTGGATGATCAGGCCGAAACGTTTCTGGACAGGCTTTCACGGGGAAGCGGTCTTCACGGCCTGAGTGCAATGGCAGCTGACGAACCTGATGGCCCAGAGGGCTTGCGACTTTTGCGCCCGTTGCTTCCAACGACAAAAAAGCAACTTGAAGCAAGTCTGTTGGAGCGAGGGCTCAGCTGGTGCAAGGATCCGTCCAACGAGAATCTGAAATACAAACGAAGCCGGTTGCGGAAAATTCTGGCGCTGCTGGAAGAAGAGGGTTTGTCTCCGGAACGGATCGCACAGACAACGGCACATCTCAGGCGAGCCCGCGAGGCATTGGATCAATCCACTCGGGAATTTGCGGAAACACATCTTGTTGAACACCCCGCAGGACCCTTGAAACTGGACCGGCAGGCCTACCGCGATGCGCCTGAAGAGCTGCGGCTGCGCCTTCTTACCCTGCTAATGGAACGAGTGACTGGTATCAGGCTGCGGGTGAGATTGCAGAAGCTTCAGGTGCTGGATGAAGCGCTGATGCTACGGAGCGATCACCTGCAAACGCTCGGTGGAGTGTTGATAAAAGCACGCAAAGACACCATCTGGTGCTGGCGTGAAGCAGGCAGGGAGCCTCCTGAAACGCTTCACGATCCAAAAGGTGACGGTGTCTGGGACAATCGCTTCACGTATTCGGTCATGGCCGGAACGGACAGGCGTGAGCTTGGGCATGGAATTCGGCTCGGTCCATTGTGTGATGCACCAATTCGGGCGAAGGACATAGAATGGCCGCAAGATTGGCCGAAAGAAGCGTTCGATTGTTCGCCGGTTGTATGGAGCGAAGGAGGGGATGTTTTCTCCCATTCCTGTGCGGTGAGCATACCAATTGGTGAAAATGACAGGGGTGAAGTCCTGAATTTGGCGCGGATGCCTTTCCGGGCTAAATTAATGAGTAACTATTTGGACGAAGGGAACGCGGAGCGGAAAATCTAGAGTTTTCCTCGCATCAATCTTCTGATAGTGGTCCGAGCTTAAGAAAATAGTCAGTGCATATGCGCAACTATGGCGCACCGCCTTGGCAGCGGGCTTTGGGCGACCTATCTTCGCTCTAAAGAAATGTAACCGCGTGCAGTAAGTCGCGTTTGGCGGTTAAGGGAACAAAATGAACGCACATTTTCGCAACTTTGCTCTTTGGGTGATCATCGCGCTGCTGTTGATCGCATTGTTCCAGCTGTTTCAGAGTCCTGCGCAGCATGGTGCAACCAATGACATTGCCTACTCGGACTTCATGAAGCAGGTCGACAATGGCGAAGTCAGGTCGGTCACCATTCAGGAACAGAAGATCACCGGTATTTATAACAGCGGTGGAGCTTTCCAGACCTATGCTCCGGATGGAGCGCAGTATGTCGATGAACTCCGCGGCAAGGGCGTGCTGATCAAGGCCAACCCACCAGCTGAAAGCTCTCCGTTGCTCGGTGCGCTGTTCTCCTGGCTGCCGATGCTGATCATTCTCGGTATCTGGATCTTCGTGATGCGTCAGATGCAAGGATCCGGCGGCAAGGCGATGGGTTTCGGCAAGTCGAAAGCAAAACTGCTGACGGAAGCGCATGGCCGCGTAACCTTTGAAGACGTTGCCGGCATCGACGAAGCCAAGGAAGACCTTCAGGAAATCGTTGAGTTTCTGCGTGACCCGCAAAAATTCCAGCGTCTCGGCGGTCGTATTCCACGTGGCGTCCTTCTCGTTGGCCCTCCGGGCACCGGTAAGACGCTGACCGCACGTGCCGTCGCAGGAGAGGCAAACGTACCGTTCTTCACCATTTCCGGTTCCGACTTCGTGGAAATGTTCGTCGGTGTGGGTGCGTCCCGCGTCCGTGACATGTTCGAGCAAGCCAAGAAGAACGCGCCTTGCATCATTTTCATCGACGAAATCGATGCTGTAGGACGTCATCGTGGCGCCGGTCTTGGTGGTGGCAATGACGAACGTGAACAGACCTTGAACCAGCTTCTGGTCGAGATGGATGGTTTTGAGCCAAATGAAGGTATCATCATCATCGCCGCGACCAACCGTCCGGACGTGCTTGATCCGGCGCTGCTGCGTCCAGGCCGTTTCGACCGTCAGATTGTTGTTCCGAACCCGGACATCACCGGCCGCGAGAAGATCCTCAAGGTGCATATGCGCAAGGTGCCGCTGGCTCCGGATGTCGATGTCAAGACACTGGCGCGCGGAACCCCGGGCTTTTCCGGTGCCGATCTGATGAACCTCGTCAACGAGGCGGCTCTTCTGGCTGCACGCCGGTCCAAGCGTCTGGTTACGATGGCCGAGTTTGAAGACGCCAAGGACAAGGTCATGATGGGTGCCGAGCGCCGGACCCTTGTCATGACCGAGGAAGAAAAGAAGCTCACTGCCTATCACGAGGCGGGTCATGCTCTGGTGGCGCTTCATCAGGAGGCTTCGGATCCGATCCACAAGGCGACCATCATTCCGCGCGGACGTGCGCTCGGTATGGTGATGCGCCTGCCGGAGAAGGATCAGGTGTCCCTGACCCGTGCGAAGTGCAAGGCTGACCTTGCAGTCGCAATGGGTGGTCGTGTCGCAGAAGAAATGATCTTCGGCTACGAGAAGGTGACCTCAGGCGCCTCGGGCGACATTCAGATGGCAACCAAACTGGCACGTGCCATGGCAACCCAGTTCGGCATGTCCGACAAACTCGGTCCGCTGCTCTACGGCGAAAACCAGGAAGAGGTCTTCCTCGGTCACTCCGTTGCAAAGAACCAGAGCGTCTCGGATGAAACCCAGAAGATTGTCGATGCGGAAATCAAGTCCTTCGTCAATCAGGGGTATGAAACGGCCAACAAGATCCTCAGCGATCATGAAGATGAACTGCACACGATCGCCAAGGGCCTTTTGGAATACGAAACGCTTTCGGGTGACGAGATCAAGGACCTCCTGAAGGGCAAACCTCCGGTTCGTGACACTGATGATGATCAGCCGGTTGGCCGCTCTTCTGCGGTGCCGACAGCCGGTGCAAAGCGTGGCGGAGACGAAGCGAGCGACGGTATGGAGCCGCAGCCGCAGTCATAAAAATCTCAGATTTTTCGTGTGAGATACGGTGCCCGGCAAAGCCGGGCACCTTTTATTTTGAGACCGGCCCGATCGTTAGTGAATAGTAACAATTGATCACATATTTTGAAAATCGACTGGGCCCATTTGCGCTATGAATGCGCAAGACTAGATTCAGACAGGCATCAAGACATGCGTAAGTTTTTCGGGACCGATGGCATTCGCGGTCAGGCAAACACCTATCCCATGACAGCTGAAATGGCTCTGAAAGTCGGGATGGCAGCCGGACTGGCATTCAAGAACGGCGGACACCGTCACCGCGTGGTGATCGGCAAGGACACGCGCCTTTCCGGATATATGATCGAATATGCTCTGGTCGCCGGGTTCACGTCGGTCGGAATGGATGTGTTTCTTCTTGGCCCGATGCCGACACCGTCTGTTGCCATGCTGACGCGGTCCCTGCGCGCCGATCTCGGCGTGATGATCTCCGCATCTCACAATCCTTTTCAGGATAATGGCATCAAGTTTTTTGGTCCCGACGGCTTCAAGCTGAGCGACGATATTGAGCAGACTATCGAGAGCCTGGCTGAAAGCGATCTGACCTCACGCCTGGCCGGTACACGCGATCTCGGACGCGCGAAGCGTATTGATGGTGCTCAGCAACGTTATATCGAATTCGCAAAACGTACTTTGCCACGGCAAATGAGTCTGGAAGGCTTGCGGGTCGTGATCGATTGTGCCAACGGCGCGGCCTACAAAGTGGCTCCTGAAGCGTTGTGGGAACTCGGTGCTGACGTCATTTCGATGGGGGTTACGCCGGACGGTTACAATATTAACAAGGACTGCGGGTCGACTTCTCCCGAAGCGCTTTCACGCAAGGTCCACGAGGTCCGGGCAGATATCGGTATTGCACTCGACGGCGATGCGGATCGTGTGATCATCGTTGATGAGAATGGCACGGTGGTTGACGGCGACCAGCTGATGGCCGTGGTTGCCCAGTCCTGGCAGGCCAGTGATCGCCTGGCAGGTGAGGGGATTGTGGCAACGGTCATGTCGAACCTTGGTCTTGAGCGGTATCTCGACAGTCTTGGTCTGAACCTTGCGCGGACCAAGGTCGGTGACCGCTACGTGGTCGAGCATATGCGGGCCAACGGTTACAATATCGGCGGGGAGCAATCCGGCCATATTGTCCTATCGGATTTCGCCACGACGGGTGATGGTCTAATTGCGGCGCTGCAGGTGCTGGCTTGCGTCAAGGACCAGGACAAACCGGTTTCAGAAGTTTGCCGCCGGTTCGACCCGGTGCCCCAGATCCTGAAGAACGTTCGCTACAGCGGCGGACAGCCGCTCGAACAGGATCTGGTCAAGTCTGCCATTCAGGACGGTGAAGACCGGCTTGGTACATCCGGGCGCCTGGTGATCCGCGCCTCCGGAACAGAGCCTTTGATCCGCGTGATGGCTGAAGGCGATGATGCGGAACTGGTCAAACAGGTTGTCAACGACATTGCGGGTGTTGTGGCGTCCGCAGCCGCCTGAAGAAAACTCCCTGTAATCAGAAGCCGCCTCGCTGAGGCGGCTTTTTTAATACTTCGTAAACACTTTGGCTCGTTAAACCTTCCTTAAGGTAAAAAAACGCGGTTAAAGAATACGGTTAAGTCACCTTTAATGAATTCGCGTCAATATCCTCCCAAGTTTGATGTGTCCGACCATTGGTTGAAGCGGGCGCTCACTGGAAGAGGACGAGGACATGGACAATTTCTTTAAGCGTTTGTCTTTGACCGGCTTTGCTGTTGTGCTTTCCACTGCGGGCTATGCTGCGGATTTGCCGACTCCGGTCATTGAACACATCCCCGAAGTTCCCGCCGTCGGCGGTTGGTACTTGCGCGGTGATATCGGATACAAGATCTACAGCGATCCAACGGGTAGTTTTAATGACCCGGTGATTGGTGACCTGCGTTTCGAACGTGAATCACTTGATGATGCCTGGATGATCGGCGTCGGTGTTGGTTACAAGTTCAACGACTATTTCCGCACAGATGTCACGATTGACTATGAAACAGCTGCACAGGCCAAGGGTTACGCTGTTTGCGGTAGCTGTACCGGTGGATTTTCTACCGAAGCGACCGATATCGATGTCTGGACAGTCATGCTGAACGGTTATGTCGATCTCGGAACCTGGAACAGAATTACGCCTTATGTCGGGGCCGGTATCGGTGCCGCCTATGTGCGGACAAACAACACCTATTCCATCAACCCTGGCGGTACCGGCCGCAAGAATTATGATGGTGAGCATAGCGAATGGAACTTCGCCTGGGCGCTCATGGCGGGTGCATCCTATGCAGTTACCGACAACTGGGCGATTGACGCAGGTTACCGATACAAGGATCTGGGTACTGCCAAAACCGTCCAGCTGTATGACGCCGGAACCGGTCAGACACGTATCGAATGGGATGACCTGACGGCTCACGAATTCCGCCTCGGTGCGCGGTATACCTTCAATACGACACGCGCTCCCGCAGCTCCGGTTTACTACGAACCGCAGGGCCCGATCAGCAGCAACTTCTGATCTGACTATCTTCGTGACAAAGGCCGGTCTTCTGACCGGCCTTTTTCATTTTCTTCTCGATTTGAATTGACCGACGGTAAGGATGGTCTTATCCCAATAGGTGGGCCACCCCTCCCCAACGAGGGGCAACTATCTGTGAGGGTAGACAGATATGACAGTTCTCACCGCCAAGCCGGACGTGCGTCCGGCCAATCCCAATTTCTCGTCCGGACCTTGCTCCAAGCGTCCTGGCTGGTCCCTTGAAGGTCTCGCCGATGCACCGCTCGGGCGGTCTCATCGCGCCAAGCCCGGTAAGGCCAAGCTTGCCGAAGCGATCGACCTGACCCGCAAGGTTCTCCAAGTTCCCGAAGATTACCGGATCGGCATTGTTCCGGCTTCCGACACCGGCGCAGTCGAAATGGCTCTCTGGTCTTTGCTTGGGGCCCGTGGTGTCGACATGCTTGCCTGGGAAAGTTTCGGTGCCGGATGGGTGACCGACGTGGTCAAGCAGCTCAAGCTGGACGGTGCGCGCGTGCTCACAGCGCCCTATGGCGACTTGCCTGATCTTGCGGAAGTCGACTTTTCCAAAGATGTCGTTTTTACTTGGAACGGAACGACGTCCGGCGTACGAGTGCCGAACGCTGAATGGATCCCGGCGGATCGTGAAGGTTTGACGATCTGCGATGCGACGTCCGCTGCCTTTGCGCAAGAGCTCGACTTCAACAAGCTCGATGTCGTGACCTTCTCATGGCAGAAAGTTTTGGGTGGAGAAGCTGCGCACGGCGTCCTGATCCTGAGCCCGAGGGCGGTTGAGCGGCTGGAAAGCTACACGCCGGCCTGGCCACTGCCAAAGATCTTCCGGCTGACCAAGGGTGGCAAGCTGATAGAAGGCATTTTCCGGGGCGAGACCATCAACACGCCTTCCATGCTCTGCGTTGAAGACTATATCGACGCATTGAAATGGGCCGACAGCCTGGGCGGCCTGTCCGGTCTGCGCGGCAGGGCAGATGCCAATCTCAAGGTGCTGGCAGACTGGGTTGAAGCATCCGGTTGGGTGGACTTCCTGGCGGTTGACCCGGCAACCCGCTCAAATACTTCCGTTTGCCTGAAGGTCACCGATCCGGGCATTTCGGCACTGGATGCCGATCAGCAGGCGGCATTCGCCAAGGCTCTGGCTGGTGCGTTGGATGCGGAAGGCGTCGCCTATGACATCGGCGCCTACCGTGATGCGCCATCCGGCCTGCGCATATGGGCCGGTGCCACGGTTGAAGCCAGCGATCTTCAGGCCCTGACGGGCTGGTTGGATTGGGCGTTCAGCACGGAAAAAGCGAAACTGCCTCAGGCTGCCTGAGCAATTTCTTCTTTCATGACGATCTTGCCGGGCGGTGCGCTGCCCGGACCGTTTTGTATTCAAGGAGAAGCTCAAGATGGCTCCCAAGGTATTGATTTCAGACAAATTGTCTCCGGCTGCAGTGCAGATCTTCAAGGATCGCGGCATCGATGTCGATTTCCTGCCGGAAGTCGGCAAGGACAAGCAGAAACTTCTGGAGATCATCGGCCAGTATGACGGACTTGCAATCCGGTCAGCCACCAAGGTCACCGAGAAAATTGTCGCGGCCGCAGACCGCCTGAAGGTGATCGGACGGGCAGGGATCGGCGTCGACAATGTTGACATTCCCAAGGCAACCGCACGGGGCATCATCGTGATGAACACGCCGTTCGGAAATGCCATCACCACCGCTGAACACGCAATTTCCATGATGATGTCCATTGCACGCCAGATCCCGGCGGCGGACGCTTCCACTCAGGCTGGGAAATGGGAAAAGTCTCGCTTCATGGGGCGCGAACTGACCGGCAAGACCCTGGGTCTTGTTGGGTGCGGCAATATCGGTTCCATTGTTGCGGATCGAGCAATCGGCCTCAAAATGAAGGTCATTGCTTATGATCCGTTTCTTACTCCCGAACGGGCAGTTGCGCTTGGCGTGGAAAAGGTGGAGCTCGATAATCTCTTCTGCCGATCCGACTTCATTACCCTTCATACACCGCTGACGGACAAAACCCGCAATATCATCAACGCCGATGCCATCGCGAAAATGCGCAAGGGGGCCTATCTGATCAACTGTGCCCGTGGTGGTCTTGCGGATGAAGCAGCTGTCCGTGCCGCGCTGGATGAAGGAAAGCTCGCAGGGGCTGCCTTTGATGTGTTCGTTGAAGAACCGGCTAAGGAAAACGTGCTCTTCGGAGCGCCAAACTTTGTCTCGACCCCGCATCTGGGGGCTTCAACTTCGGAAGCCCAGGAAAACGTAGCGCTTCAGGTCGCTGAACAGATGTGCGACTACCTTCTCGACGGTGCTGTTCGCAATGCCCTGAACATGCCGTCGATCACGGCCGAAGAAGCGCCGAAACTGGCGCCGTTCGTGCGGCTTGCCGAACAACTCGGGTCATTTGCCGGTCAGTTGACGGAAACGAGCATCGAAGGTGTCCGGCTGGAATATGCCGGCGCAGTTGCCGAGATGAATGTTCAGGCTTTGACAGCGGCGGCACTCACCGGATTGCTGACCCCACTTCTGCAGACGGTCAATATGGTGTCTGCTCCGATCCTTGCTCGCGACAGAGGCATGAAGATCGAGGAAATACGCCGCGAGAAGCAAGGGGCGTATGAAACTTACATCCGCCTGACCGTCATGACCGAACGCCAGGAAAGATCCGTTGCAGGAACTGTGTTCGCGGACGGTAAGCCGCGGATCATTCAGGTGAAGGGCATCAACATGGAGGCCGAGCTCGGGTCCCATATGCTTTACATCACCAATGAAGACAAGCCTGGCTTTATCGGTCATCTGGGCATGGAACTCGGCAATAGCGGCGTCAACATTGCGACCTTCAACCTGGGTCGTATCGCTCCTGGGGACGATGCCATCTGCCTTGTCGAGGTGGATGGTGTGGTGCCAGGGGAAGTCATGGCGCGGCTTGAGGCGGTGTCACACGTCAAACAGGTGAAATCGCTGACCTTTTGAGCGGGATAAGGCGCCCTTCGGGGCGCCTGTCCCATCCGTCATCGCTCATCAGGCCGGCCGGGCGCCCTTGCGTTGCAGGAGGCGTCCGTCGAGAACGACGAGGCCGACCAGCAGAATGGCAAACCCACCAAGCTGCAACGGGCTGAGATTTTCTCCCAGCAAAAGCCAGCCGAAGAAGAGCGCACTCGCGGGAACAATCAGGGTGACCAGCGAGGCATTAGTTGCTCCTGCTTCTCCAAGCAGCTGAAAATAGATGAGATACGCGATCGCGGTCGCAAGAATGCCGAGCGCGAGAACATTCATCCAGGCGGTCAGGCTCGGATCCGCGAGCGACCAGTCACCCATCGACAAAAGCGCAATCGGCAGCATGAGAAGGCTTGAGCCCATGAGTTGGCCAGTGGCGGCCACCTGAGACGGCAAGGACTTGAACCTTCGGGCATACGTCGCCGCGCAGGCATAGGACACTGCCGCTCCGAGGCAGCTGAGCTGAGCCCAGACGGGATCGCTGGCGACACCCGAGAGACTGCTGGACAGCATCACGGTCACCCCGGCGACACCGAGCAGAACGCCGGCGATCCGATTTGCGTGGAGCGCCTCCTGCCGGGTCAGAAGACCGGCCACAATGACGGTGAAGATCGGCGTCGTCGCGTTGAGAATGGAGGCCAGTCCGGCGCCTATTACGGTCTGTCCCAGAAACAGCAGTGAAAACGGCACGGCGTTGTTGAGAAGACCCATAATGAGAAAGGGGCCGGCCAGGCTCAGGGTGAGTTTGCCGAGAAGGCGCTGATGGTGAAGCACCAGAAGGAGAACCGCACAGGCGCTTGAAACGCGCAGGAATACCAGCACAAAGGGAGGAATTTCCGCCACTGCCACCTTGGCGAACAGGAAGGCTCCTCCCCAGATTGCGCCGAGGACAATCAGCATGATCCAGTTTCTCAGCGACATTGATCCAACTCTCATCGTTACGCAGTAAGGGTCGACTAGCACGCCAGAAATGATGGAGACACCCGAAAACCGATCACAGGAGCTGTTTCAGGAAACTGCTGGTTCGAACCGGAAATTAGGAGTAATGGATTTAGAGCCGTGTCCGGCTGTCCGGAAAGAAAGCCCCCATGTCTGAAACTGGTCAATCCGCACAAAGCAGATCCCTGACTGCACGTCTCCTTCCGTTGCTGATCACAGCAGCCTGCCTGCTTGGGGCCAATGGTCTTGCCATGACCATGATCGCAGTTCGGGCCAGAGCGGAAGGATTGCCGGATGCAAGCATCGGTCTGCTTGGCTCTCTCTATTTTGCAGGTCTGATTGCCGGGGTTGTTTTGACGCCTCATCTGATCGCAAGAGCCGGTCATATCCGGGTGTTTGCCGCGCTCGCCTCGATCAGTGCGATTGCCATCATAGCGATTGCCTTCACACCGGCGGGCTGGCCCTGGATGCTGGCAAGATTTGTGAGCGGGGTCGGATCCTGCGGCACGGTGATGGTTCTGGAAAGCTGGCTGAACTCGATTGCGTCAAACACGTCGCGCGGCCGCATTCTGTCCGTGTACCGGATCGTGGATCTGGCAGCCGTCATGGGCGGGCAGTTCATATTGCCGGCATTCGGAGCCTCCGGGTCGGACATCCTCATGGTGCTTGCCGTCCTGTTCTGCTTCGCGGTTGTACCGATTTCCCTGGCCCGCGAGGGCAATCCTTCCATACCCCAGGCGAAGGTCATCAACCCGATGATGCTTTGGCGGGTTTCACCGGTGGCCATGGTCGGTATTTTCACCATCGGGCTTACCAACGGTGCATTCCGTATGGTCGGACCCATCTATGCCGAATCCATCGGGCTGGGTTTGGAAACAGTGGCGGCCTTCATCGCGATCTGGGTGCTTGCAGGTGCGATTTTTCAGTATCCGGCGGGTTGGATTTCCGACAGGCTGGACCGCCGCCTTGTTCTGATCGGCTTTACCGTAGGAGCAGGGTTGGCGTGTCTCTACATTGCCCGGTCGATGACCGAGTCTGAATTGTTTCTCGGTGTCTTCCTGTTTGGTGGTTTTGCCCTGCCGCTTTATTCACTCTCGGCTGCGCATGCCAACGATCATGCCGAACCCGGACAATTCATCGATGTTGCTGCCGGGTTGATGCTGGCATTTGGGAGCGGCGCAATGATCGGCCCGTTCATCGCGTCTTTGCTGATGGGGATTTTCGGACCTGCCGCCTTTTTCGTCTATACCGCAACCCTTCATCTGGCGCTGGTCCTGTTCATCATCGTGCGCATGTCACGCCGTGAGGCCGTTCCGGCCGATCAGCGGCGCCGATTTGTCTGGCTTCTGCGCACGTCGCCGATGATTTATCGGCTGGCGCGTGGTGAAAAGACAGGTGATGACGGACCGTCGCCCAAATAACGCCCAATACAGAAGTATAAAGCTCCTTAAAAAAGTGCGTTAAGGGGGCATTAATTCCCCGCGGAGACTCGCATGCACAGGGAAACCTGTCTATAGTCCGCGCCGTTTGCCCCGGTCTGGTTGCCGGGGCTTGTCGTGTTAGCACTCAGGGCCAGCCCGGAGAGTGCGGGAAAGCTGCTTTCAGGAGAGCAAAGACTAAATGGCGAATGTGGTAGTTGTCGGTTCGCAATGGGGGGACGAGGGCAAAGGCAAGATTGTCGACTGGTTGTCGGAACAAGCCGATGTCATCGTGAGGTTCCAGGGCGGACACAACGCTGGACATACGCTGGTAATTGACGGCATCAGCTATAAGCTTTCTCTCCTGCCGTCAGGCGTTGCGCGTGAGGGCAAGTTGTCTGTTATCGGCAACGGTGTTGTTTTGGACCCGCACGCGCTGGCCGAAGAGGTTGAGCGTCTTGGAAACCAGGGTGTGGTTGTTACGCCTGAAACCCTGCGCGTCGCGGAAAATGCCACACTTATCCTTTCCCTGCACCGCGAGCTGGATGCCCTGCGCGAAAACTCCAATACGGGTACGCGCATCGGAACCACCAAGCGCGGAATCGGCCCTGCTTACGAAGACAAGGTCGGCCGGCGTGCCATCCGTCTGATGGACCTGAAGAACCTGACCACTCTGCCGGCGAAGATCGACCGATTGCTAACGCATCACAACGCGTTGCGCCGTGGTCTGGGGCAGGAAGAGATCTCGGCACAGGCGATCTATGACGAGCTCGCAAGCGTCGCCGACAAAGTTCTGCCGTACATGGACAAGGTCTGGTACCTCCTGGACGACATGCGCCGTCAAGGCAAGCGGATCCTCTTTGAGGGTGCCCAGGGCGCCCTTCTGGACATTGACCATGGTACCTATCCGTTCGTGACGTCTTCCAATACGGTTGCAGGTCAGGCCGCAACGGGCTGTGGTCTTGGCCCGGGTTCCGTCGACTACGTTCTGGGTATCACCAAGGCCTACACCACCCGCGTTGGTGAAGGACCGTTCCCGACCGAGCAGGAAAACGAGGTCGGTGAATTCCTGGGAACGCGCGGTCATGAATTCGGAACCGTGACAGGGCGCCGCCGCCGCTGTGGCTGGTTCGATGCTGTTCTGGTTCGCCAGACAGTCTGCACGTCCGGCATCAATGGCATTGCGCTGACGAAGCTTGACGTTCTGGACGGACTGGACGAAATCAAGATCTGCATCGGTTATGAGCTGGACGGCGAACGGATTGATTACCTGCCGGCATCTCAGGGTGCGCAAGAGCGTGTCGTTCCGATTTATGAGTCGCTGCCGGGCTGGAAGGAATCCACCGAAGGTGCTCGCACCTGGGCGGATCTTCCGGCGCAGGCGATCAAGTATGTGCGGCACGTTGAAGAATTGATCGGTGCACCGGTTGCGTTGTTGTCGACCAGCCCGGAGCGGGACGACACAATTCTTGTGCAGAATCCTTTCCAGGATTGAGATCTGCCGCTTAAAAGGCTCAAATCGTGAAATAGCTGGGCGCATTGCGAATCAAAATGCGTCCGGCATGGATTCGGAATCACACATTTGCGTGTGAATTGAAGAATCCGTGTTAGGAAAACACTACTGTTAGGGTCGGTGTCGGCCAAGCATTTTTGAAGAATTGGCATTGACCTGAAAAAACTTGCTATAAGCTTGAGAACGTTTTGAAATCTTGGGCCAGCAAATGAGATCCTAGCAGTTGGCCGGTAGGCAGGAAGATGGCTGATTACTATTCTATTCTGAAGAAAACGATCGCGTCCTTGCCCGAAAGCAACGGTGCTGCCCGCAGAAGCGTGTACAGCCGGGCACGAAACGCCATTGTTAATCAGCTCAAAGCCTATGAGCCGCCGCTGTCGCCCTCGGAGATCACGGCGGAACAGCTGCGGTTGGAAGAGGCAATCAGAAAAGTCGAGGCAGAGGCAGCGCGGGAAAGCCTTGGCTTAAGTCCTGCTGCGCCAGCCGTGGAAACACCGGCTCCGCATCCTTCTGAGACTGAGGCCACTGAAACCGAGCCAGAGGAACAGCCGGAAGAGCCTCAGGAAGAACCTGTCCAGGCTCAGGAAGCTGCTCCCGCCCAGGAAGAAGTCCCCGCAGAAGAGGAAAGTGTACCTTCACCGCTCAAGGAAACGCTTTCAGAGGCAGAAACCCTTGGAACAGCTGCGAATATGGCTGTTCAGAACGCAAAAGATGCGGTTGAACCGGCGTCCGACAGTGCTCCGGTGGATGATGCGCCGGCGCGGCAGGAGCCCGCCTTCGAGCCGCAGTCCGCCGATGACGATGGGATCTTCGAGCCTGCTCCGGTAACTGATACATCTACCAAGCCCGAAGCTGCTGCTGAATTCGCGACGCCCAAGGCTAGTGAAACGCCGATTGAAAAGCCTGCGCGGTCCAAACGTCAAAGGCCGAGCGCGTCTGATGCGCTGCGGGAAAAATCTTCTTCTAACAAAACGCTGCCGATTGCCATCGCTGCCGTGATTGCGCTTCTGGTTGTTGGTGGTGGGGCCTATTTCTTCTTGTCGTCAGACGATCAACAAGCCGTTGTTCAGCCGCAGACGCAATCGGAACCAGAAGAAACAGCAATAGCCTCGACAACTCCTCCGGCTGCAGATGAAACTCCGGCCGAAACGAGTGAGACGGCTGACGATCCAGCGAAAAACACCGATCGGCTGCTGGATGACGATGATCTGATTGCACCCGATGCACGCACAGTAACGACCACGACAATCAATCCGCAGGCTCAGCAGCCCGAGCCATCTCAGTCCGAGCCAACTCAGCCTTCGATTGTTTCAGGTGCCGACACTGGATCAGACGCCGCAACACCTGACGCAGGAGTTGAAGCGCCGTCGGCTGTGCCTGAAGGAAACCTTGCTGCGATCGCGCCGGAAGAAACGTCGCCAGGCACTCCGGCAGCTGATACCGACAGCAGTGTGCAGCGTTCCATCCTTTATGAGGAAGGTGAAGAAGCCGGGGGGGCTGGTACTGCTGCCCAGGGCGCCGTTGTCTGGAGCATCGAGGAAGAGACCAACCTCGACGGCAAATCGCAGGCCGTCCTGAATGCGTCGATCGAAATTCCTGAAAGAGACGTGAAGGTTGATATCCGTATCAAGCCGAACGACGACACGTCTCTGCCTGCAAGCCATCTTGTCGAAATCAAATACGAGTTTCCAGATAGCTTTGCCGCAGGTGACGTTGTGAATGTCCCCGGCCTTGTCATGAAGCCGACAGAGGAGGCGCGCGGAGACGCCCTGATCGGTGCTTCGGTCAAGGTCTCGCCGGGCTTCTTCTGGATCGCGCTTTCCAGTCTGCCGAACGAACAGGAACGCAATCTTGCGCTGCTGCGTGAGCGTGGCTGGATCGATATTCCTATGCTCTATGAAAACGGCAAGCGCGGAATTCTGACCCTTGAAAAGGGAAGTGCGGGTGCGGCCGCAGTCGAACAGGCGATTTCCGCCTGGCAGGCCGGCTAAGTCCAGATCTTCGCTTGTCGCAGGACAGTCCTGCAAAACTCAACTTGCCTTTTTCGTTCAGGCAAGGCATGTTCCGCCTCGGTCCGAGGGGTGTTCCGGTTTCCGGAGCTGAGATGGCGTTGAGCCGAACCCTTAGAACCTGATCCGGGTCATGCCGGCGAAGGGACGGAATCCTTAGCCAATTCCCGGATCTCCATTGTCATTTTCGGCACGTCCGAAGACGGGAGATCCTATGCTTGTTTGCCTTTTGCGGCAGCAGTTCCTGTATTTGCGGTACCTGTCTGCCCATCTGACTGCTCCCACAGCTCCGATTCAGAACGGAGTGATGTGGTGACGGCATTTCTTTCTATTTTGGGCAAGTTCCTGCTTGGCGCGATCTCGGTGCTCGGTGTCTGGGCACTGTTGGTCGCCGTATTGGAGCCGCCATCCTTCATGCTTCCGAGCCCTATCGTGGTCTTGCAAGCGTTTCCTGAGCATGCCGGGTTTCTCCTGCATCATGCCAGTATCACCGCGCTTGAGACCGTGCTGGGATTCGCTCTTGGTGTTTTGAGCGGCGCATTGCTTGCGATCTCCATCTGGCTGTTTCCTCTTGCGGGGCGCTTGGTGATGCCAACCATCCTTGTCACTCAGGCTCTGCCGGTTTTCGCCATTGCGCCGATTCTGGTGCTGTGGATGGGTTTCGGAATGTCTTCCAAGATCGTCATGGCGATCCTGGTGATCTTCTTCACGGTGACCTCCACCGTCTATGACGGCCTGCGACGCCTTGATACCGGTCTGGCGGACCTTGCCCGCCTTTATCGGGTGCCGCGTTATCGCGAGTTGCTTCTGTTCCGGCTGCCGGCGGCCTTGCCCGCATTTGCTTCCGGCCTCCGCGTCGCCGCTGTTTTCGCGCCCATCGGGGCGGTGGTCGGCGAGTGGGCGGGAGCGAAAGGCGGGCTTGCCTTCATCATGCTTCAAGCCAATGCCCGCGGGAACGCCGACCTGCTTTTTGCAGCGGTCATTCTGCTGGCCCTGATGGTGCTGGCGATGCGTTACGCCGTCGAATACTTCACCCGAATTCTTGTTCCCTGGCAGGTCGAAGACTGACCGCCGAACTCTGGAGGATTGAATGAAAAAGACACTCCTGTCCCTGACTGTTGCCGCAGGCCTGCTGGCCAGTGCACCGGCTCAGGCTGCGGAAAAACTGACGGTTCTGTTGGACTGGTTCACCAACCCTGATCATGCTCCCGTCATCACGGCACAGACCATGGGCTTTTTCGAAGCTGAGGGACTGGAAGTTGAACTGATTGAACCTGCCGATCCTGCAATGCCTCCCAAGCTCGTGGCCGCCGGTCAGGGTGATATCGCGATTTCCTATCAACCGACGCTTCACGCCCATATCGAAGAAGGGCTGCCGGTCACGCGGATCGGTACCCTGGTGGAAACGCCGCTCAATTCGCTCATCGTGTTGAAAGACGGACCGATCAAGGAGTTGAAAGATCTCAAGGGCAAGACGGTCGGATTTTCCGTCTCCGGCTTTGAAGATGCGATGCTTGGACAGATGCTGCGCTCGGTCGGTCTGACCATGGATGATGTGGAACTGATCAACGTCAACTTCGCGCTCTCGCCTTCTCTGATGTCCGGTCAGGTGGATGCGGTGATCGGTGCCTATCGCAACTTCGAACTGACCCAGATCGAAATTGAAGGCAAGGAAGGCAAGGCGTTCTACCCGGAAGAAAACGGCGTGCCGATTTTCGATGAGCTTATTTACGTCGTGAACAAGGACAAGGCCGAAGATCCACGGTTCGTGAAATTCATGGCTGCCATAGAAGCTGCAACCATTTTCCTGACCAATCATCCGGAAGAGGCCTGGAATGCCTTTATCGAAGCCTATCCGAACCTGAATGACGAACTGAACAAACGGGCATGGGCTGACACGCTGCCACGCTTTGCAAAGCGGCCTTCAGCTCTCGACACAGGACGCTATCAGCGTTTTGCGGAGTTTATGGCCGAGGCGGGTTTGATCAGCAAAGTTGTTCCTGTCGACACTTACGCCGTCGAAATTCGCTGATACGTTGATTTGTGGGAGAGAAGCAGCGCCGTCATTGTGCGGCGCTGTTTGCATTTTGAGCGGCTTTCAAATCGAACAGGATATCCTCAAAACGCCCGTAGAAATCCATCAGGGATGGCGCGAGAATCTGTGCGGTTTCAAGCGCTCTTTCGGCGTCCTCAAGGCGATTTTCTTTCATTGCGGCCATCAAACGTTCGTGCGTCGTCGCCAGCTCTTTGAATTCCTTTGAGTTTTTCAGCGCCCTGTCACCCAGAAGCGCGTAGAGCTTTACCGGTTCACTCTTGCCTTTCAGAGGAATTTCTCCGGCTTCCAGAAATGCAAAATCCGGAGCTTCGCTCCGTGTATCTTCCGAGACCAGAAGCTCCGCTCCGATTGCCTTACAGCTGGATTCAATACGCGAAGCGATGTTCACGGCATCGCCTATGACCGAATAATTGAAGCGCCGCGCCGACCCCATGTTGCCGACGCAGACCTCGCCGCTGTTCAAACCAATACCGATCCGCACCGATTGTGTTTTGAGGTTTCTGGCCTTGAAGCCGAAGGCGTCCCTGTCGTTCAGCTTGTCGACCACCTTTAGCATAGTCAGGCCTGCCCGGCAGGCTCTGGCGGCGTGATCAGGAATTGAGAGCGGGGCATTCCAGAATGCCATGATGCTGTCACCGATATACTTGTCGATCGTTCCTCCCTCTACCTGGATCGCGTCGGAAAGCGGCGAGAGCAGGGTGTTCAGGAAACTGACAAGCTCTTCCGGTGTGAGCTGCTCGGAAATCGGAGTGAAACCGCGGATGTCCATGAACAGGATAGTCATCGGGCGAATTTCCCCGCCAAGCGTCAATTGGTCCGGTGACTGTTCCAGCTGTGTAACCAGATCGGGTGACAGATATTGGCCGAACGCCTGCCGGACGAATTTCTTTTCCCGCTCTGTCAGGAAAAAGAGCAGGGAAGAGGAGGCTGCGAAGACGAGAAAGGAGGTGACGGCCGGGTAGACCGGATCGATCAACAGGCCTTCTTCCCAGAAAAGATAAAGAGAACCTCCGACAAGGCCGGATACGATGGCGGTCGCCAGAATTGCAGTGCCAAGACTGCCGATTGCGGGCAATGCAAGGATAACAATGGCACCCACGGCAAAGGTCGCGATAATCTCCAGACCGTTCGCCCAGTCCGGCCGGAACAGGAATTGATCGAACAGGATCTGTTCGAGTGCCTGGGCATGAATGGCGACGCCGGGCACCAGCTCCCCGAGCGATGTGGCACGAATATCCCGCAATCCGGCTGCAGAGGCGCCCACAAGAACAATCTGCCCCTCAACATAAGGCACAAGATCGGCAAGGTTCTCAGCGCTGAGCAGTGTGTTGGCCGGTATGTACCTTTCCGGATGATCTTTGGTGTAATAGAGCCAAAGTTCACCGGATGCGGTGGTCGGAACCGTGTATGCGCCGATTCTGACTGCTGTCACGGCAGAATTTCCCACGCCGGCCTCGCTGCTGGCCCCGGTGGAACGCACAATCAAGCCCTTGGCACCTTGTGCAACCCGCAAGGCTTCTGTCGTCAGGCTGGGAAAGAGCGTATTTCCATCAGAGACCACCAGGGGTGCCCTGCGGACGACACCTTCCTGATCATCCTCTGAAATGGAGATGGACCCGAGACCGCTTGCGCTCTCCTGCAGGATCTCAAGGTTTGCGACCGCTGCAGGAAAGGGTTTCAGAAAGCCAACGGGATTGTCTCCGGCATAGGATATGCCGGCAATCTGGCGGGGTGTGTCTCCGGTAGATGTGGTTGTCACCGCGAAACCAAGAACCACAGGAGCCTGGCTGATGGTGCTTGCGAATTGGGCGTCGTGATCGGGGAGGGATTTCAGGGTTGCAATAAGATCATCAGGGACGTTCTGGCCGAGCGTTTCGTGCAACTGTGCAGGAGATGTCCGGTCGGCTTCGGAAAAAACGACGTCGAATACAATCGCTGCAGCCCCGAGATCAGTCAGCTTTGCCACCATCTCCGCCATTTTGGTTCGGGGCCAGGGCCACTGGCCGATTTCTGCAATGGAGGCTTCATCGATGTCTATGATGCGCACAGGCGCGGGCTCATATTCCCGGGGCTTCATGCGCTGATAGTAGTCAAAGGTCAGTTCGCGCATCGCTTTCAGGAAGCCTGGGTCAGCGGAGCGCAATCCGGTCATGAAGGCCAGAACGATACAGGCAACGGCAGCAACAAGTATGCGTTTGGAAAAGAGCGTTTTGAGAAACAGGCGCATGACTATCGATCTTGTTTAAACAGGATCAGCCTAGATTGCGCTTGAGGGCATCGCAAGGGAACTTGGATCTTGAAAAGAAAAACGCCGGAGTTTGCACTCCGGCGTTTTGTCAAACTTGTTTTGCAGCAGGTCAGGCGACCGGCTGTTGTTCCATCGAGCGCGCGCTGTTGCGAACAGCCTTCTGTACTTTTTCAAAGGCGCGGACTTCGATCTGACGAACGCGCTCACGGCTGACACCGAACTCACCGGACAGGTCTTCCAGCGTCATCGGGTCTTCTGACAGTCGGCGGGCTTCGAAGATACGGCGCTCACGCTCGTTCAGGACGCCCATTGCATCGCTCAAAAGCTTGCGACGCATGTCGAGCTCTTCCTGGTTGGCGAGCATGGTTTCCTGACTGTCGGTTTCATCAACAAGCCAATCCTGCCATTCGCCGGCATCGGCTTCGGCACGTACAGGCGCGTTCAGGCTGGCGTCACCACCGAGGCGACGGTTCATGGACACCACTTCCTCCTCGGACACTCCGAGGCGGGTAGCGATTTCCTTTACCTGATCCGGCTTCAGATCACCTTCATCCAGTGCCTGGATTTTGCCTTTGAGGCGGCGCAGGTTGAAGAACAGGCGCTTCTGGTTGGCAGTGGTCCCCATTTTGACCAGAGACCAGGAGCGCAGGATGTATTCCTGAATGGCTGCCTTGATCCACCACATGGCGTAAGTCGCGAGCCTGAACCCCTTGTCCGGCTCAAAGCGCTTGACCGCCTGCATCAGGCCGACATTGCCTTCAGAAACAACTTCGCCGATCGGAAGACCGTAGCCACGGTATCCCATCGCAATTTTTGCAACGAGGCGAAGGTGAGAATTCACGAGACGTTCTGCCGCTTCGGGGTCTTCATGCTCCTTGTACCGTTTGGCGAGCATGTATTCTTCCTGCGGCTGCAGCATTGGAAATTTACGAATCTCATCCAGGTAGCGGCTCAGACCACCTTCCCCGGCTGTGAGTGTCGGTACGTTTTGGGCCATTGCATGCACCCCCTTTCCAATTATTTGCGACCTTTTCCTTCCGCTGCTCCGAACAATTACGCAAGCAAGTCATGTCAAAGGAAAGACGGACGCAGAATCGTGTCCATTAAGGCACACAAGAGATTTTAATATAGGTTGGAAATTGCCGATTACATGACCAGAATGAAGAATTGCTTCCTAAAATTTTTGTAATGCGGATAAAAGTTTTGCAAAATCAGACGGATATGGGCTTTCAAAGCGCAAGGTTTCACCGCTCGCGGGGTGTTCAAATGCCAACAAACCAGCGTGAAGTGCCTGTCGGTCGAAGCCTTGTACTGCGCTTTTGAGAGGCTCCTCCAGCCGGTTGATCTTGGTCTTGAAACCGGAGCCATAATCGTTGTCGCCAATCAGCGGATGACCGATATGGGCCATGTGGACGCGGATCTGGTGCGTGCGGCCAGTCTCCAGACGGCATTCCATCAACGAAGCCAGGGCCGGTTCGTCGGCTGAACCAAAGCGTTCCTTGATCTGCCAGTGTGTGATGGCATGGCGACCGCTGGTTTTTACAACTGCGATTTTCTGCCGGTTGGCTTGTGAGCGAGCCAGATTGGCATTGATCGTTCCCTTCAGGCTGGAAGGGGCACCCCAAACAAGCGCGGAATAGGCACGCTCCAGCGGTCCGGTCTTGCCATGATCGGCAAACTGGGCGGCCAGGCCCTGATGGGCCTGATCGGTCTTGGCAACGACGAGCAGGCCTGACGTGTCCTTGTCGATCCGATGGACGATGCCCGGACGTTTGACGCCGCCAATTCCCGACAGGCTGTCGCCACAATGATGGATCAAGGCGTTGACCAGCGTTCCGGTCCAGTTTCCAGCTCCCGGATGGACCACAAGTCCTGCGGGTTTGTCGATGACGATCAGATGGTCGTCCTCAAAAACAACCGAAATCGGGATGTCTTCTCCCTGGGGTTCGGGATCCTCCGGTTCGGGTAAAATCAGTGTAAGCGCATCACCTTCATTGACCCGGTATTTCGGCTCCACTATTTTCGCGCCGCCGACGGTGACGTCTCCGGCTTTGATCAGAGACTGGATCCTGTTGCGGCTGAGCGCGTCCATATGGGCGGCCAGGACTGCATCCAGCCGTTTTCCGGCATCGGCTTCGCCAACTGTCAAACTGAAATCCGCGTCCTGTGTGGCCGGGTCTTCATAGGAATTGTCTGTCATGTCACAACCTGATTATCGGGATGAGAGCCAGGAAGAAGCACCGCTCGATCCGGCGGCTCAACGCGTTCAGGCGAAATTGAAACGCCTGCTGCTCGGTTCGTCCCTGATCATGTTTGCCGGGTTTATCGCTGTCTTTGCAGCAATTCTCTACAAGATCAACACTTATGAAGCCGATCCGTCCGAAGCAGAGTTTGCTTCGACCGTGGTTGTGGGGCCGGAAGCCGAAGTCCTGCAGGCAACATTGGCGGATGGAGTATTGCTGGTTCTGGTACGTGAAGGCAGCAAAACAGCGCTTCTGCGGGTCGATCCCAAATCGGGTGCTCAGCTGGGTCGCACGGATTTTGTTGCGAGGTAAGAAAGGTCCGGTTGAACCTTTCGCCGGATTTTCTCGATCTTTTTGACGATTGTCTGTCCGTCCATGCGGTTATGAACAGGCTTCTGTCAAAAAAATGAAGAAAGGGGGTTGCGTCTTCGGCTGAGCAGCCTTATACGCACGGTCCTCGGCTTAAGGCAGATGCCTCGAAGCACCGCGCGCCCATCGTCTAGCGGTCTAGGACGCCGCCCTTTCACGGCGGAAACACGGGTTCGAGTCCCGTTGGGCGTGCCAATTCATCCTCAGGATGATTGACACTGTTTTCCCTGACATTTTGAGCCAATGATCCACCTCCCGGTGGAGCAGATTTGTGTGTTCTCGGCCTTCCATTGCAGTCCCGGCTCAGCGAATGCGTGCATTGAAAATGGCGCTGGCAGCAAGCGTTTCGAGTGCTCTCAAGTAAGGGTTCCTGCTTGTTCACAAGCGGCGAAAATTCCGATAGATCACGGTCTTCTTCAATCCAGGTACATATCCAAGTGACCCAGAGACGTTCAGAACTGTTGATGCCTGCGGGTAATCTGCGAAAGCTCAAGATGGCCATTCTCTACGGAGCCGATGCCGTCTATCTCGGGACGCCGGATATGTCGTTGAGAACCAAGTCAGAGTTCAGTCTGGAAGATGTGATCGAAGGCGTGGAATTTTGCCACGCTCATGGTCGACGTGCCTATCTGACACTGAACCTGTTCTCGCATAACAAGGATATTCCCAAGCTCGACGAATATATCGACACGGTGCGCAAGGTGCGGCCGGACGGGTTGATCATTTCCGATCCGGGTGTCTTTCAGTATGTACGTGACCGTGCACCCGAGTTGCCCCTGCACATTTCCACACAGGCCAATATCTGTTCCTGGCTCTCGGTGAAATTCTGGCAGGACCAGGGTGCGGAACTGGTGGTTCTGGCGCGTGAGGTGTCTTATCCGGAGCTTGTGGAGATCCGCGAGAGATGCCCTGACATCAAGCTCGAAGCCTTTGTGCATGGTGCCATGTGCATGACCTACTCGGGACGATGCCTGCTTTCCAATTTCATGGCTGAGCGAGGCGCAAACCAGGGAAACTGCGCAAACTCCTGTCGCTGGAACTATGGGCTGAAACTGCGGCTCAAGGACGGGACACGCGAAGAAATCCGGATTACGGAAGAAAACGCGGATCTGTTCGAGTTTCTGCTGGAGGAGGGCTGCCGTCCAGGTGAGCTGATGCCGATCGAAGAGGACGATCGCGGCTCCTACATTTTGAACTCACGCGACCTCTGCATCATGCCGAAGCTTGATGAATTCCTGAAAATCGGTGTCGACAGCCTCAAAGTCGAAGGACGAGGCAAGTCCGAGTATTACGCGGCCATCGTTGCCCGGGCCTACCGCATGGCGATTGATGACTATTACGCCGATCCGGAGAACTGGGACCCGAAGCCCTACATGCGAGAGCTGGAGGCGGTTGGCAACCGTGGCTACACGCTTGCCTTCCACGAGGGGCGGCTGACCAATTACGCGCACGATTATGAGCACACTGCTTCACTGGCCCAGTGGGAGTATGCCGGGGTTGTCACCGAGGTTACCGAGGATGCGTTCCTGGTCGAAGTGAAAAACAAGCTTGAAGCCGGTGAAGTGCTGGAGTTTGTGTCTCCGATTGCCCGTGAGACCGTGCTTCTGCGCGTCTATGACTTCGAACGTGCCAAGGATGGCAAGCGGGTTGATGTTGTGCATGGAAGCAACCGGACGGTGATCCGATTGCCCTTTACCCTTTTTGATCATGAAGACCTGGATGACCTGAAAGCGCGTTTCCCGACCTTTACCGTCCTGCGCAAGGAACGGGCGCTGACCGAGGAGCAATGGGCACGCGTGCGTTTCGACAAGCTCACCCAGAGCCTGGAAGTTTCCGGAAAAAACAATCCAACCGCTTATGAACGAAGGCGCGATGCGCTGGTGGAGCAGATCGGCGAGGGGGCGACCGACCGGCGTTTCAAGACCAATCGGGTTGGAACGGAAGGCTGTTGTGGCAAGGGGTGCAACGGCTGTCTGATCTTCTGGCAGGATGATCAGTATGCAAAAGCGCGGGAAGTGCTGCTGAAGCGCAAGCAGGGTGAACAGCTGAGCCGGGCCGAGGCGACCGCGCTCAAGCTGGAGAAGCAGGCATAGCTCATTTCCGGAAAGGTCACGGGTGACCTAGTCCTGCGGACTGTCACCCTGAAATCCCGTTTCGATCAGCTTTACTTCAGCCTCTGCCGCAACGTTGGCGAAGTTCGGATTTGGGCAATGATCCGTGACGAAGGTGCTGACCTGTGACAGATGGCCGACCCGCACGGGTGCCGTGCGTTCGAATTTCGTACTGTCGGCCGCCAGGATCACATGTCGGGCATTGTCCATGATGGTTTTGGTGACCTTCACTTCCCGGTAGTCGTAATCGAGCAGCGAGCCGTCCGGATCTATCGCCGATGCGCCGATGATGGCAAAGTCGACCTTGAACTGACGCATGAAGTCGACGGCCGCTTCACCAACAATCCCTCCGTCCGCATGCCTGAGGACACCACCTGCAATCACCACCTCGATCTGGGAGTAGCCGCGCATCAGGCTGGCAACATTGATGTTGTTGGTGATCACCATCAGACCGCGATGCTGCAGCAATGCCTGAGCAACAGCTTCCGTCGTCGTGCCGATGTTGATGAAAATGGAAGCATTGTCCGGGATGAGAGCGGCAACGCTTTCGCCTATGTCCGCCTTTTCCTTGCTGGAAATGATCCTGCGGGCCTCGTAGCCAACGTTCTCGATGCCGGAGGACAAAAGCGCACCGCCATGGGTCCGTGCCAGCAAGCGGCGCTCGCACAGTTCGTTCAGGTCCTTGCGGATGGTCTGTGGGCTGACTTCGAAACGTCTGGCCAGGTCGTCAACACTGACTCGCCCCATCTGGCGGGCAATTTCCAATATGGCGTTATGGCGTTCGATCAGCATTTATCGTAATTCCGTCAGGCATTTGTCTTTAATCTAAAAGACCGCGCCTGCGGGTCGAGATCAAGCCACATCTTTCTTATTTTGTTTCGAAGGCTTCGTTTTCGGCGCGGTTTCTTCCGGTTGCGGTGCCATCATCTGGTCTTCTCCAACAGTCTTGGCGACGCTGTCGATCTCCGTACCACCCTTTTTCCGGTTGGAAGCGACAACACGGCTGACCAGTGCTTCGGCGGCGGTCGCAATTTCAGAAGGTTTCTTCTGCCCCTTGTCTGCGACAGGTGGCACGCCGTTTGCGGAATTGTCTTTCAGCTCCGGCAACAGGTGGCCGTTGGCTTTGGCGCTCAAACTGTCGGGCGCGCGTTTCTTCTCGTTTTTTTCCGAATGTTTCGGAGAGGCTGGAGCTGCCGAAGTTTCCTTGCCGTTGGCGAACGTGATCGGTTGCTCACCCGAGAGCCTGGCAGCCAGTCCACGAAACTCCTTTCGGAGTTCGGCGAGGGCCGGAGCGTCCTCCAAATCCCTTTGGAGTTTTTGTATTTGGCCTGACAGCCGGTCCAGGGCGCGATCCTTGTTTCTCAACTCTTCCAGGCGTTGATGGTTCTCACTGGTGAGGGACTGCACTTGGGCGCTCAAGTCCTTGTCTTTTTCAGAACTCGCGCCATTGACGGCGTCCAGCATGAGAGTCAGCCGGGTGACCTCGGCCTGGGCGGTAACATATTTGGATTCGGTGTCGACCAGCTGGGCCTCCAGCTTTGCCAGGGTTGTCCTCGCTGTTTCATCCCGAGATGCTTCCACCTCGGACGCCACGGTCGGTTCATATTTGGCGAGCTTGGCTTTCAGTGTCGCAACTTCGGCTTCGAGCCCGGTAATAGTCGCCAATGTCATAGTGTCCGTAGCAGGCAACCAATCGCTGTCATCTTCCTTGTTGGCGACTGATACCGACACGGAAGTTTCTTCGGTCGGCCTGGTCCAGCTTTCCGCCAGCGCCTTTTCGGCGTCGGCGAGCTTTTGTTTCAAGGTTTTCACCTCGTTTGAAAGCAGATCGACAGCGTGCTGATCGCCCACAAGTGACGAGATTTTCGTCTCCATCTCCGAAAGCTGGTTTTGATGTGTCTTCTTCAACTCATCGATCGCGGCCTTCAGCCGGGAGCCTTCCAGCTGGTGGGTGGCAGCCTTTTCCCGTTCCTTGTCGAGTTGACGTTCGACCCGTCTCAGTTCGACGGCATGCCGCGCACGAACCTGGTCTTGCGCAGCCCTGACTTCAGCATAGCTGGAGGGATTGACCGCACGCAGGGCTTCTTCCGTCAGTCGGGACGCGCGACGATAAAATGCAGGCAGGATAGCAAGACCGATGAGGCCGGCCGTGCAAAACCCCAGTGCAATATACATCGCCGCTTCAATCACATCAGGCTCCAGTCACCTTCAAAAGTGCCGATAGCTCCATCATTAGACGACCCAAGGTCAGCCGCCAAGAGCGCTTAATATAGCGTACTACAGCTTGCGGAATTCACCGAACGTTCCGTTGAGAGCCAGTTCTTCTAAAATCAGAACGGGTTCCAGGTCGCGTTTTCCGTAAATTTCAAATAACCCATATTCAAACCGAGGCGCGCACCAACTCCGGCACGGACCGGTACAAGAACAACCTCATTCTTCAATAGAACGGTCATGCCGACACCCCCCACCAGATAGGCCGAACCGTTAACGCCGACAAACCTGTCGTAGACCGAGTTGACCGTGGGAAGGTTGTAAACAAGCATCATGACCCGTGCGCCGTCGGCTCCGAAGTCCCAGCCGACGGACGGCCCTTGCCAGAAAAGCTTATGGTTGCCGGCATTGCGTGTGTAAAGGTGACCCTCGCCGTAGCGGGCTCCTGCAACGAATGCACCGGACCCTTCTTCGCCCAGAATGTATCCGTTCGGCTCGCCGTAGCGCGAGAAGGCGCGTTCGACGACCGATGCCAGCCCTCCGGAGACAGACCCGAAGAACTGGTGACCGGCCTTTACGATCTCATCTTCATTATAGGTGTCGCCGGGCGGTATCGGTTCATTTCCCGATGTTTGCGCCAGTGAGGAATTTGTTGTGGCAATCAAACACAAGCATAGAAACGCAACTGAAAGCAGGGACGCCACTCGCCAGGGATTTTGTGCCATTCAATAATTCTCCTCATCACACGTTTGATGCGGCTCTTGTTTTCAGAACGGTCGTGCCGCAATGCTAAACTGCAGCCGAAAAGTGCTGATTCGCATAAACTTCAGAATCATACATAAGCCGAATCGATGGAAAGCTGGCCTGAAAAAAAGACCTTGATGTGTCTTTCCATAGTATTGATCGCCGTTCTGGTGATTTTTGCGGGAAAAGGTATCGCACGTCCCCAGATTTTCGTTCCAGACCCAATCACCGGATACGCCATCGGTGGACACGATCCGGTCAGTTTCTTCGTGGACGGATATCCGCGAAAGGGAAACAGGAAGCACGAATACAAGTGGGGCGGCGCGGAATGGATTTTCGTCAACGAAGGAAATCTGGCCGCATTCAAGCGTGACCCACATGCTTATGCACCCAAATTTGCCGGATGCGGCGGATTTGCACTGTCTGAAGGTTTTGCAACGGCGGGCAGCCCATTCATCTACGCCATGGTCGACGGGCGGCTGGTGTTCTTCCACTCGGTGGTGAACAGATTTCTGTTTGTCGTCAACGGCTCGCAGCTGATGAAGGATGCCGAAGAGAACGCTTCCAGGGTCGGTTGTGAACCTGACCGCTAGGTAACCCTGCGGGACATCCGGGTCTCAAATCCGGCAAACTTTCATTTGGATGACCTGAAATGCGGCCGGACCTTACCTTGGCAGCGGCTTTCGGGATGTGTAACCCTTGGGCAGATTTTAGCGAATCATTGTTTCGCCGAGCCCATCAAGAAGAGCTTCATACTGCCATGTCTGCACTTAACGAGCTTTCCTCACTGGACCTTGCCGCGCTGGTTGCAAGCCGTGTCTGTCACGACATCATCAGTCCGGTTGGGGCAATCACCAACGGTCTGGAAGTACTGGATGAAGAAGGCTCGGAGGACATGCGCGAGTTTGCCATGGACCTCATCCGGAAGAGCGCCCGGCAGGCATCGGCGAAACTGCAGTTTGCACGGCTTGCATTCGGAGCCGCCGGATCCGCGGGCGCCGAGATCGATCTTGGCGATGCCCAGGTCGTTGCCACCGGGTTTATGGAAAACGAAAAATCCGATCTAAATTGGCAACTTTCGCGGCACCTCATGCCGAAGAATAATGTCAAGCTTCTCCTCAACCTGATCCTGATCGCCAATCAATGCGTGCCGCGCGGCGGTGAGATCAAGGTTGAAATGGAAGGCGAGCCACAGTCTCCGTCTTTCACCCTGACAGCCAGCGGTCTCAATCCGCGCATCCCGCTCGGGATGAAGGAAACCCTTGGCGGAGAAGAGCCGGAGCGTATCGATGCTCACTCCGTGCAACCTATCTATACTTTGCTGCTCGCTCGTGAATCCGGCATGGTATTAACAATAGATAAACAAGAAGAGTCGGTAAAAATTACGGCCCTTCCAAAGGTGTAAAAGAGACGAATAAAAGTCTCCGTCCGTTTCAGCGTATCTTAACTCTTTGCCGTCAACCTACTCTCATGGACTTCTCGGTCCAGACATCCCTTTCGGGATGCGGAACCAGTAACAAGTCGGGTGAGAGCAGGCCATGGACGACCTCCTCAGGGAATTCATTACAGAGACCAATGAAAGTCTCGATGTTGTTGACGTTGAACTCGTAAAATTCGAGCAGGAACCGAACAACGCTACTATTCTGGATAATATTTTTCGCCTGGTGCATACCATTAAGGGCACTTGCGGCTTTTTAGGCCTACCCCGGCTTGAAGGAATTGCGCATGCGGCTGAAACCCTTATGGGTAAATTCCGCGATGGCGCTCCTGTTACACAGGAAGCCGTGTCCCTTATCCTGATTTCAATTGACCAGATCAAGGATATCCTGGGTGAGCTGGAAGCCGCTGAAGGCGAAGAGCCGCAGGGTGACGACAGCGAACTGATCGGCAAGCTTGAAAACATGTCCGCAAAGGCGGATGCCGCGATGGCGGGCGAAGGCGTTGCCGAAGAAGAAGCTGAGGCAGAGGTGGCCGAGGCCGAGACTGCTGCCGACGAAGTGCCGGACCAGGCTCTGGAGCGCCCGCTGCGCCCGGGAGAGGTTTCCCTGGACGAGCTGGAACGCGCTTTCCGTGAAACAGAGATCGAAGTCGAGATAGCCGAACCGGAAGCTATTGAAGCTGAAGACGCAGTTGAGGAGGTCGAAGAACCTGCTCCTGCACCGGTTGCTGCCAAGATCGAGCCCAAGCCGGAAGCCAAGAAACCCGAAGCGAAGAAAGCCGGCGCTGAAGGTGGTGAGAAGAAAGCTGCCGGTGGCGGTGTGTCCAACCAGAGCATTCGCGTCGCAGTCGATACGCTGGAACACCTGATGACGATGGTGTCCGAGCTGGTGCTGACACGCAACCAACTCCTGGAAATCGTTCGCCGCCACGAGGACAGCGAATTCAAGGTTCCGCTGCAAAGACTGTCCAACGTCACTGCCGAGTTGCAGGAAGGCGTCATGGCGACCCGGATGCAGCCGATCGGCAATGCCTGGCAGAAGCTGCCGCGAATCGTTCGCGATCTCAGCCAGGAACTGGAAAAGCCGATCGATCTGGAAATGATCGGTGCAGACACCGAGCTGGACCGTCAGGTTCTTGAGATGATCAAGGATCCGCTCACTCATATGGTCCGCAACTCTGCCGACCACGGGCTTGAGCGTCCGGAAGATCGCCGCGCTGCCGGTAAGCCTGAAAAGGGTATCATCACCCTGGCTGCTTACCATGAAGGCGGCCATATCATCATCGAGGTCCGTGACGATGGTAAGGGCATCGACGTCGACAAGGTGAAGGCGAAGATGCTGGAACGTGGCCTGGCCACGGAAGCCGAAGTCGACAAGATGACGGATTCCCAGATCCACAAGTTCATCTTCCACGCAGGGTTCTCCACCGCGGCCGAAGTGACCAGCGTTTCCGGACGCGGTGTCGGCATGGACGTGGTGCGCAACAACATCGAGCTGATCGGTGGTACGGTTGACCTTCGCTCCACGCCGGGCAAAGGCTCCAGCTTCATCATCAAGATCCCGCTGACCCTTGCGATCGTCTCCACGCTGATCGTCGAAGCCGGCGGCGACCGTTTTGCAATTCCGCAGTTGTCGGTTGTCGAGCTGGTGCGTGTTCAGACCAATTCCGAGCACCGCATTGAGCGGATCAAGGACACGCCTGTCCTGCGCTTGCGCAACAAGTTGCTGCCGCTGGTTCATCTGTCGCAGCTGCTGGGCATCTATGAAGGTGAAAACGCAGACGAAGCCATCGATGCGGATAACGGCTTCATCGTCGTGATGCAGGTTGGCAGCCAGACATTCGGCGTAGTTGTCGACGGCGTCTTCCACACGGAAGAAATCGTGGTCAAGCCGATGTCGACCATGTTGCGCAATCTGGACATGTTCTCCGGAAACACCATTCTGGGTGATGGTTCGGTGATCATGATTATCGACCCGAACGGAATTGCAGGTGCGATGGCGAGCCACGCTTCCAGTGCAGTTGCCGAATCCCAGGAAGACGAACAGGAAGATCTGCAGCGCCGGGCCATGACTGGACAAACAGCGATTTCCCTTCTGCTCTTCCGCTCCGGTGCGCCGGAACCAAAAGCCGTTCCGCTGTCGCTGGTTACACGATTGGAAGAGTTCGAAGTTTCCAAGATCGAACGTTCCAACGGCCGCGATCTGGTGCAGTACCGCGGTGCGCTCATGCCGCTGGTCTACGTCAACGATGGTGATTGCCACAAGACGGAAGGCACGCAGCCGATGCTGGTCTTCTCCGACGCCGGTCGCTCAATGGGCCTCGTGGTCGACGAGATCGTTGACATTGTCGAGGATAACATGAACATCGAGGTCGGATCGGAACGTCCGGGTGTCCTCGGCTCCGCGATCGTGAAGGAACGTGCGACAGAGATCATCGATCTGGGCTACTATCTGCCTCAGGCCTTTGAAGACTGGTTCATGCGCAAGGAAATGGATATCGAAGCGTTGACGAAGAAAGTTCTCTTCGTCGACGACAGCTCCTTCTTCCGCAACATGCTGACGCCGGTTCTGAAAGCTGCCGGCTATGATGTGACCACTTGTACGGGCCCTCACCAGGCATTTGAGCTTCTGGAAAACGGTGACAAGTTCCATGCGATTGTCAGTGACATCGAAATGCCGGAGATCAACGGCTTCGAGTTCTGTGAATCGCTTCGCCGGGATCCACGGTTCCGCAACATTCCGATGCTGGCCCTGTCGTCGCTAGTGACGCCTGCCTCCATCGAGCGCGGCCGACAGGCTGGCTTTGATGACTATGTAGCGAAATTCGACCGTCCTGGCTTGATTGCCGCTCTGAAGGATGTCTTCTCCGGTGAGATGGGAGTAGCAGCATGAGTGTGCTGGAACACAAACTTAACCCGGATCAGGCCGCTGGCAATGACATGATCCAGTATGTGACGGTCGTAATCGGAGGCCAACTCTTCGGCCTTCCGATCTCGCAGGTACATGACGTGTTCGTGCCCGAAAGCGTCACGCGCGTACCAATGTCCGCGCCAGAGGTTCAGGGTGTCCTGAACCTGCGTGGCCGCATCGTCACTGCAATCAACATGCGACGCCGCCTGCATCTTCCGCCCCTGGAAGACGAGCAGATGATGGCCGTCGGCATTGAATACAAGCAGGAAAGCTACGGTTTGGTGATCGACACGGTTGGAGAAGTGCTGACATTGCCGGCTGCTTCCGCGGAATCCAACCCGTCCAACCTGGATCGTCGCTGGGCGGAAATATCCGGGGGTGTTCACCGACTGGACGGCCAGTTGATGGTCATTCTGGATGTTGACCGCCTGCTTGGCGCGATGTTCACCGAACCCATGGCAGCAGCATAACAAGGCCGAAATGGCCGATGAGTGGAGTTACGCCTGATGAAACAGTGCCTTGTAGTAGATGACTCAAGTGTCATCCGTAAGGTCGCCCGTCGCATTCTCGAGGACATGAACTTCGAGATCACCGAGGCCGAGGATGGCCAGCAGGCGCTTGACGAGTGCAGAAAGACCATGCCCGACGCAATCCTTCTGGATTGGAACATGCCGGTCATGGATGGTCTGGAGTTTCTCACCAGCCTGCGGGCTGAAGAAGGCGGGGAAAGTCCTGTCGTTGTCTTCTGCACTACCGAAAATGACGTCGCGCATATTGCCCGGGCAATCCGGGCCGGTGCCAACGAGTACATCATGAAGCCTTTCGACCGGGAAATTGTCGAAGCCAAGTTTCAGGAAGTCGGTCTTATTTAGTTTCGAGTTGGGCAGTCTAAATGGCATTTGCGCAAAGAAGTGTTTCTGCGGGCGCTAGCCCGGGTAGCGACCCGATTAAAGTAATGGTCGTTGACGATGCAGTGGTTATTCGCGGGTTGCTGACCCGCTGGCTGGGGGAAGACAAAGGCCTGAAGGTCGTCAGTTCCCAGCGAAACGGCAAACTTGCCGTCGAAGACATCGAAAAAAGCAATCCTGACGTTGTGGTGCTCGATATCGAGATGCCGGAAATGGACGGCATGACCGCTTTGCCGCTGATGCTGGCAAAGAAGCGTGATCTTGTCGTCATCATGGCGTCGACGCTGACACGACGAAATGCGGAAATCAGCCTGAAAGCCCTTTCGCTTGGCGCAGCGGACTACGTGCCGAAGCCCGAGTCGACTTCCGAGGTCACGACATCGATCGACTTCCGCCGGGAGCTGATCGAAAAGGTGAAGGCCCTTGGAGCGCGTGCCGTTCGCATGCGGGGACCGGCGCGCACGATGCGTGCGGAAACCAATGCCGGCCGAACTGCTCAACCTCTGAAACCGGTCTCCACTCGCCCGGCAACAGATACAAGAGCAAGCTTTCGTGGTGCTGCCCAACCGGCTGCGGCTGCAGCAGCCCCGAAATTCAAGACACGTCCCTATTCGTCGGCAAGGCCGCGCATTCTGGCGATCGGTTCCTCAACCGGCGGCCCGCAAGCCTTGCAGGAAGTGATGAAGGAAGTCGGTACGTCCATGAATGACGTTCCCGTCGTCATCACTCAGCACATGCCGCCGACATTCACGTCCATTCTGGCCGAGCACCTGGGCAAGGCAGCCCTTCGCCCGTCGAAGGAAGGCGAGGACGGTGAGGTCCTGAAGCCGGGCAACATCTATGTCGCCCCGGGTGGCAAGCACATGGTGCTGGAAAAGGATGCCGGTGCGGTGAAAATTCGCCTGACCGATGGTCCTCCGGTGAATTTCTGCAAGCCGGCAGTCGATCCGTTGTTCGACAGTGTTGCCAAGGCATATGGTTCGGCGAGCCTGGCAGTCATCCTGACCGGCATGGGCCATGATGGTGCCGATGGTGTGAAAACCATTTCTGCAGGTGGAGGCAGCGTGATTACCCAGGATGAAGCGAGCAGCGTGGTCTGGGGGATGCCCGGTGCGGCGGCCCAGACGGGTGTTTGCAGCGACATTCTGCCGTTGAAGGATATCGGACCGAAAATCGCACGCGTATTGAAGGGGAACACACGATGACCCCAAGCGAATTCGAGTTTCTGAAAACCTTCCTGAAAACACGCTCCGGTCTGGTTCTGTCCAATGACAAGCAGTATCTGGTTGAGAGCCGCCTGCTGCCGATCGCGCGCAATTCCAAGCTGGAAACCCTGAGCGCTGTTATCCAGACACTTCAGCGTGGTGGCAACCGGGCTCTTGAAACGGAAGTCATCGAGGCGATGACGACGAACGAATCGTTCTTCTTCCGCGACAAGACGCCGTTTGATCATTTCCGCGACACGATGCTTCCGGCTCTTCTGGAGAGCAGGGCAACGCGCAAGCAGCTCAAGATCTGGTGCGCCGCTGCCTCAACAGGGCAGGAGCCGTACTCTCTTGGCATCTGCCTGAAGGAAGAAGCTGCGAAAATGCCGGCCTGGCGGACACGAATCCTGGGAACCGATCTTTCCCAGGAGGTCCTGGAGAAGGCCAAGGCCGGTCTTTACAGCCAGTTCGAAGTCCAGCGTGGTCTGCCGATCCAGATGCTTTTGAAGTATTTCGAGCAGAAGGGCGACATGTGGCAGATCAATGCCGCGATGCGGGCCATGGTCGAGTGGCGTAAGCTCAACCTGCTGGAGAGCTTTTCGCATCTCGGTGAGTTTGACATCATTTTCTGCCGGAACGTGCTGATCTACTTCGATCAGGCAACCAAGTCGGAAATTCTCGGTCGACTGGCGAAGTCCATTCCCGACGACGGATATCTTGTCCTTGGTGCAGCCGAAACGGTTGTCGGTCTGACGGATGCGTTCAAGCCGGTGCCTGGCAAACGGGGCCTCTTCCAGAAAAAGCAGGCTGTTCAAGGCGCAACCGGTACCACGGCGAGGCCAAGGCTTGCGGTCGCAGGTGGCAGCGGCTTTCAACGCTGAGCGGATCCGGAATCAGGAATAAGGTGAATGGAAGGCGGTCAGCAGACCGCCTTTTTTCGTTGCTGGCGCTGAGCCATATGCTCATGAACCCTTCCGGCATGTTTTCGGCTGACCGGAACCCTGCTTCCTTCCGTTAGAACGAGCCAAAGCCGACCTTCTTCGCGCAGTGACCGTTCAATTGCCGAATAAGAAACCCAGTGGCTGCGATGAACCTGCATGCCGAGCTCGCTGGAAAGCTCCGAAACGATGTCATTGAAACGGTAAAGCACCATCCGGCTCTCCGTCCGGCCAACCAGTCTGACGTAGTGTTCCTGCGCTTCCACCCGCAGCAGCTCTTCCTCAAAGGGCCTCTCCAGATGCCGCAAGTAGCCGTTGGCGGGAGTTTCGGCATTTTCGACGTGGCCGATTGTTCCATCGTCAAAAAGCATCGTTTCACTCAAAGACACCTGGTCGGATCGATCCGAATGTTCTTCAAGACGTTGGGAGACTGCTGGTGCGGAAGAAGAAAACATCTTCGGTGCACTCAAAAGCAGGCAAAGGGCCAGATGATTGTCTGACAGATAGACCATCTCAAGCAGGAACGAGGTCACTCTGCTGCGTTCGGGTTGCGAGAGTTGCAAAGCTTCTGTTGCCGTTCCGCCAAGAACAACCATCCCTTCGAGCTCTGGTAGGCCGAGGATGAGATCGAGTGCGGTCACCGAAAGTGCAAATGGTACCAGGCTGACGCAGGCGGCCAGCACAACAGTAAGCCATTTGCGCTGACACAGGGCAGGCAACCTTGCAAGCAATTCGGCGAAGGCAACAAACAGGCCGGCCTCAATCAATATGCGAACCAGCCAGTAGGCATATTGTCCGGCAACCGACCAGCCTTCGGGTCGCTGTATCTGAGACGAGGCGAGCAGCAAGGCTGCGGCGATGGCAAGGAATGAAACCTGGATGAAGTAGCTGCGGGTCATGCCGGAATTTTCAATTATGAGTTACCCAAAGTATGGCGCAAGTGCAGCGTCATTCAAGAAGCATGAAATTCGTCCAACATAACTTACTGAAATTTAATATGAAAACTAAAGCGCTGCGGACGTTGGAGAAATCGAGAAATATTTTTCAGCTGACGAAGGTGTGGCTTTTCTTCCCGCTCAATTGCTCCAGTTTATGGAGGTGAATCGAGCTTCCTTCCGTGTGTTCTCTCGCATCTGTCCGGTCGTCTGACCAATCACGTGGGGGAGGGCCGCTCGTGAAATCAATCAATGGAATTCAGCTGGAGGTATCAAATGACTATCAAGGTGGAACTGACGCGCCGGGCCGCTCTGCTCGGTGCGGGTGGAGCTATAGCAGGAGCAAGTCTGGCGTCTTCTTCCTATGTACATGCCGCAGCTGAAAAACAGGGTAACCTGTCTGCACCTGTTGCGCGCTACACAGTCGGTGACTTCGAGGTCAACACATTGCTCGACGGTGCCGTCACCGTGGGCGAGCCCCAAAAGACATTCGGCATGAATGTCGATGCCGAAACGTTTACGACCCATTCGGCCGAGAACTTCATTCCGCATGACGCCTTCAAGGCCTATTTCACGCCGACTTTGGTCAATACCGGTCAGGAACTCATTCTCTTTGATACAGGCGTTGGTGAAGGCGGACGGCCTGCACGTGGCAACATGCGAGCGGCGCTCGAAAGCGCCGGCTACACGCCGGAACAGGTCGACACTGTTGTCATAACCCATATGCACCCGGACCACATTGGCGGCCTGATGGAAGGTGGCGCACCGGCATTTGCAAACGCGCGATATGTCACCGGTCAAAAAGAGTATGATTTCTGGGCGGCAATGGATCCCGAAGCCAACGGTGTCACAAAGCTGATGACCAAGAACGTGAAGCCACTGGCTGACAAGATGACGTTCGTCGGCGACGGCGATTCGGTCGCGTCGGGCGTAACAGTAATGGCCGCTCACGGACACACGCCGGGGCATACTATCTATATGCTGGAAAACAACGGACAGCAGTTGGTGCTGGCAGCAGATACGGCAAACCATTTTGTCTGGTCGCTGGCGCGTCCTGACTGGGAAGTGCGGTTCGACATGGACAAGGCGGCCGCGGCCAAAACCCGGAAGGATGTTTTTGGAATGCTGGCCGCCGACAAGGTTCCATTTGTTGGCTATCACATGCCGTTCCCGTCAGTGGGTTATGTCGCAGCCGAAGGAGATGGTTTCAGGTACGTCCCGGCCTCGTATCAGATGCACCTGTAAGGCCGTTCGCAATGCGTGAGAAAGGGCCGGCATTGCCGGCCCTTTCTCTTATCTGAATTCCGCAGTCCAGTTGAAGGTGCTTGCATCCTCATACCACTGTGGCCAATGACTGAAGTGATCGGGGATCCTGGCACTCCTTACCCGGTCGCTCGCCGGAAAATAGGGTTTAATGTCCAGGAGCGGTGTGCCGGGAACTGCGTCGATGAAAGGGACGATGAGCGTTCCTGTCGACTCGTTGACTTCGGCTAGCTCTACAATCGAGATACCAATCGGATTAGGCCTCGCAGGAGAGCGGCTGGCAAAGACGCCGGTATCCTGGTCGGAGGCGGTATAGGGTGCGGGCAAGATCATGGAGATGTCGCGACCGTTCTGGTCCAGACCGTCTGCCAGCCATAGAACAATGGCGTGGCTGAACCTGCAAAGTCCGAGCAAGCCAGCACGATAGGGGTCGTCCATGCTCAATTCAAAACCACGTGGGCTTGGGCGCACGGAGCCAATCACCGTCAATGAGGTGTTCATGGTGCTTTCCTTTTGAAGATTTTCAACGGTATCGGATCCGACGAAGGCAACCTGCGGATACTTTAATCAAAGAACAAGTGAAAAACGCTTGATGCGTGCTTTGCCGGATATCGGCGGCCCGAAGATGCGAAACACCAGATGAAACCTGCTGCAGGTGACAATTCCGGGTGGGCAGTGCCAGTATTGATTTGCTGGGGAACAAGCGCAGGAGGGGAGAGTGCAGAAGGCAATAGGAATTGGTGGCGTCTTTTTTCGGGCAAAAGACCCTGAAACCCTTGGTGAGTGGTACGAGACGCATCTGGGAATAAACAAGGCTCCGAAAGACATGGAAGCGACACCCTGGATTTCTGAGAGCGGTGTCACGGTCTTTGCCCCGTTTTCGGAGACGACCGACTACTTTCCGGAAGATCGCCAGTTCATGCTCAATTTCCGAGTAGCAGATCTGGATGCCCTGCTTGACCATCTCAGGGAAGCAGGTGTCGAAGTCACACGCGAAGAGACGATGGAGGGAATTGGCCGGTTCGCACGGATTCACGACCCGGAAGGCAATCCGATTGAGCTCTGGCAACCCGAGTAGTCATCGACAAGTGGTGCCTGTGGCGCGATCGTCACGAAGACGAGAAAAGAAAAGCCCCGGTGAAGACCGGGGCTTTTCCATTGAACTCTGATCAATCGCCTTAAGCGGCGGCTTCCACATCCGGCTCGCGCAGAACGTATCCGCGACCCCACACCGTTTCGATGTAGTTCTTGCCGGAAGTTGCAGCTGCCAGTTTCTTGCGCAGCTTACAGATGAAGACGTCGATAATTTTCAGCTCTGGCTCATCCATGCCACCGTAAAGGTGGTTCAGGAACATTTCCTTGGTGAGCGTGGTGCCCTTGCGCAATGAAAGCAGCTCGAGCATCTGATATTCCTTGCCGGTCAGATGGACGCGTTGACCGCCAACTTCGACGGTCTTGGTATCCAGATTGACCTTAAGGTCGCCGGTGACGATGACCGACTGGGCGTGTCCCTTGGAGCGGCGGACGATCGCGTGAATGCGCGCAACCAGCTCGTCCTTGTGGAACGGCTTGGTCATGTAGTCGTCAGCGCCGAAGCCGAGGCCGCGAACCTTGTCTTCAATACCGGCGTTGCCGGAAAGAATCAGAATAGGTGTCTTGACCTTAGAAACGCGAAGTGTCCGGAGAACCTCGTAACCGGACATGTCCGGCAGGTTCAAATCCAACATGATAATGTCATAATCGTACAGCTTGCCGAGGTCGATTCCTTCCTCGCCAAGATCTGTCGTGTAGACGTTGAAGTTCTCGGACTTCAGCATCAGTTCGATGCTCTGCGCTGTCGCGCTGTCATCCTCAATCAACAATACACGCATGCCAATCCCCTTATTCTGCCTTTCCTGGGCAAGTCGCAACGGCTCTGTCGGTGTGCGCTACGAAGGACTGTTGTTAACCCCGACTCAAAGCTATCGATTAATGGTTAACAAAATATGATTCGCAGCGGCAAGTTCCGGAGAAAGGAAACTGTGAACAACAGTCAACTTATTGAATCCCAAAAATAAACGCGGATTCACAAATCTTAATGTTGAACTTTAAGAAACGGCGCTAACCGATTCGGTTCAGATTCCTTTCAACAAAGCCGGTTTGACTTCGAAATGGCTCTCGCTTGTCAGCCTTCCAAAGGTTAAGATTAACCAGAGTCGTAAACGATCGGTTACCAAATCCGTTAACAATGAAAGGAATCTTCCGTGAAGGCGCTATTTGCCGGAATTGATTCGCTGATGCCGACCGAGATTTATGGCCGGGTTACTGCGGTTCAGGGCCTTCTTGTTGAGATCGCAGGGCCGATTCACGAAATGAGCGTCGGGTCGCGCCTTCTTATTGATAACGGTGAGGAAAACCCGAAAGTCCCTGCAGAAGTTGTCGGATTCCGGGACGGGCACGCCTTGTGCATGCCCTTTTCCGGGCTGGAAGGCGTTCGGATGGGCTGCAAGGCGGTGATCAGCTCCCGCGATAGCGTCGTTCGACCAGGAAATGCCTGGCTTGGCAGGGTGGTGAACGCGCTTGGCGAGCCGATAGATGGTAAAGGAGATCTTGCCAGTGGCGGAGTGCCTCGCAAATTGCGAAGTTCACCACCGCCCGCCTCTGAACGTAAACGAGTCGGCCCTCCGGTCGACTTGGGTGTGCGGGCGCTGAACACGTTCGTCACTTGTTGCGAAGGTCAACGCATGGGGATCTTCGCCGGCTCTGGCGTCGGCAAATCCGTTCTGATGTCGATGCTTGCCAGAAACACCGCATGCGACGTCGCAGTGATCGGCCTGATCGGCGAGCGTGGCCGTGAGGTGCAGGAATTCATCGAGGATGATCTCGGTGAGGAAGGCCTGGCGCGCTCCGTGGTCATCGTTGCCACATCCGATGAAAGCGTGCTGATGCGGCGGCAGGCGGCCTATCTGACCATGACGGTGGCGGAGCATTTTCGCGACGAAGGCAGCAATGTCCTTTGCATGATGGATTCCATTACCCGGTTTGCCATGGCGCAGAGGGAAATCGGACTGTCCATCGGTGAACCGCCGACATCGAAGGGATACACACCGACCGTATTTACCGAATTGCCGCGTCTGCTGGAACGTGCCGGTCCCGGCAAGAGCGGTTCCGGATCGATTACCGGGTTGTTCACGGTGCTTGTGGAAGGGGACAACCATAATGAACCGGTTGCCGACGCCGTGCGCGGTATCCTCGATGGTCACGTTGTCATGGAACGCGCGATCGCGGAGCGGGGGCGGTATCCGGCGATCAACGTGCTGAAGTCCGTTTCCCGAACGATGCCGCGATGCGTTCCGCCGGAACAATTGCCGGTTCTGAGGAAAGCAAAGCAATTGCTTTCCACCTATACTGACATGGAGGAACTGATCCGGCTTGGAGCCTACAGAAAGGGGTCGGATCCGACAGTGGACGAAGCCATCCACAGGTTTGCACTGATTGATGACTTCCTGAATCAGGGAAAGGATGAGGCGACGAACATTTCTGATGGATATCAGCAACTCGCCAACCTTTTGGAAATGACTCTGGGGTAGACTGCCCTTGTTAGGGGAGTATTGAGTAATGAAAACCCGAGACAGTTTGATCCGTTTGAAGCGGTTTCAGGTTGATGAAAAGCGGCGACAGCTTGCTCAGATTGAGAGCATGATTGCCGAATTCAACCGCATGGCCGACGAATTGGATGACCAGATCCGGTCCGAGCAGGAGCGGGTCGGCATCACGGATGTCACACATTTTGCCTATCCGACATTTGCCAAAGCAGCTGCTGATCGACGTGATAACCTGCGCAATTCCGCGCATGAGCTCGATGATCAGTTGCAGCGCGCCCAGGATGAACTCAGCGAAGCGATCGAAGAGCTGAAGAAGTTCGAACAGCTGGAAGAGCGTGATCAGCAACGTGAACGCACGGCCCAGGAAATCGCCGAGCAGGATCAGCTTGACGAAGTTGCTGCACGGGCAAGGGTGCGCTGACCGATTCTCGCATCGGCAAAACACCCCTGGACAGGAATTGCCGAGCGGTTGAACCGCTCGATACCCGATTGTCGGTCAGGCAATCGGGTTTCATGCCATGAGGAAGGTCGAATAGGATCGCACGGGGTCCATTGCGTTCGGGCGGCGCAAGGCCTATCTGCGTAGTCGTTCGCGCAAATTTGACTTCCTGCCCGGGGCACAAAATTCTTCATGCGTTTTTTTCTGGCATTGCTTCTACCGGTTTCGACATTTTCGTTCGCGCTCGGACTGACGCAGCCCTTGATGCGTTTTGAGCGACTTTATTTTCTGGAAGACCGGCCGACCCTGATTGAAATGATCACCGGACTTTGGATTGAAGGTGATGCTGTCCTGGCTGCCATCGTAGCGCTGTTCTCCATCGGCTTTCCGGCAGTGAAGATCCTGCTCATCCACATTGCCGTGCTTACAGGTGGCAAAACACGATCCCTGTCTCTCCTTTCCATGGTCAGCAAGTGGTCGATGCTCGATGTGATGCTCGTCGCTCTGGTTCTTTTTGCTGCCAAGACGAGCGGGCTGGCTGCAGCTGCAATCCTGCCGGGACTGTGGTTTTACGCAGCCGCCACCTTGTCGACCGCCGTCGCGGCCAGCCTGTGTTCAAGGGCCTGAGACGCCTCGTTCCCGGTTGACTGGCTGTCAATGTGGTCTGGCTGTTGATGTGTGAGCCGAACTGCTGCGTCGAAACGGCGTCTTAGCGCTTTTCTCTACGATTGGCCTGGAAATCGCCGCAGCGCGATTGCTTGCCTATCTTGTTCTTTTCCAGAAATTTGACGTAGGCAGCGGTCCATTCCGATCCTTGAGCCGACGGAATCTTCAAATGATCGCAGCGAGACTTGGCAAACAACGCGAAGGTCGGCGCCTGCAAGCCCGCCTTGGCGGCAGTGCGAACCACCAGGTCGGGTTTCCCCTTGAAGACTGCGTCCTTGAACGTTTTTTGCGCGATCCTGCCCCTGGCGCCGATCAGTTCCGTTGCGTGATTGAAACGGCCGTCCTGCAGTAGCAAAATGGCAAGTTCGTCAACACTTACGCCGGAGCGTTCTGCTTCTCGCCAAAGCAGGCTCATATCCGTGCTTTCAAGAGTTTGTCCAAATTCACGCCTGATGGTTTTCAGTCTTGCGAACTGCTCCCGCTGCTCGTTCGAAAGGGCAGCGTCAATGGTCTCCTGGAGACGTTTTCGGGTTTCTTCGTCGACCAGAGGAAGCATCGCGCGGCAGGCGGCAGCTGACAGGTCAGACCGGTAACTCAGATCCTTCAACAGGGCCTCGTCTTCTTGCGCAAAGGTGACGAGTTTGGAGATGGTGTTGCCGGACAAGCGAATTTCGTGATTGCCTGCCAGCGTTCTGCGAACGGTCTTGCCGCCACGTTCCACCATGCGGTCGGAGGCATCTGTTGCGAGATCGGGGCGCCGGGCCAGCGCCTGCAAATGTGCGTCGCTCAGGCTGGTGGCGAAGTGGAGCAGGTCTTCCCCGGTGAAAACGCGGCACCTGGTGAGAAGGAAGTTCGATACATCAATCTCATCTTCCGCCATTCTGCGTGCCAGGTTCAACGGCGCCTTCTGGGACGAGGAGATAGATGCTGCCAGTCTGGACCGATCGTTTAAGCGGCTAAGACCGTAGAGTTCGAGGATGACTTCGGAGAAAAGTTCCAGCTCGCGATCGGTCCGTTGCTCGAGGTTGGCGAGGACAAGGTCGCTTATGAGCGCAAACAGTCGTCTGCGCGCGTCGTCCGTGCCTTCAAGGGCCAATTCGATCAAGGATGTTGTCATCCTTCCTCCTCAACAGACCACTTTGAAGTCATATTGTTATTTTTACGTTACCTGTTGGTCTGAGGCGAAAGTATTGGCTCGTGAAAAACTACGGTTTTCGTATTTGTCATGGAAATGTATTTCGATTAAGTGACGCTGCGGAAATATTCAAGCTTTCTTAATTTTGTAATTCTTGTGGCGGTATGAAAGTTGTCGACTGACGAGCTCGAGACTTTCCTTCTCGCAAAGATCGTTCATATAGTCGGGACACGAATTCACAGCCCGGTACCGCGTTTTAGAGAAACGAGTTTGAAATGAAGCCTTTGCTCCGAAACCTCCTGCTTTCGCTGGGTCTGTTGCTTTGGGGCGTTGCAGCGGCAATTGCGCAGGACAAGAATGCAACGCAGGCAAATGCCTCCGATGCCGGAACTGCTGAAGTGCAGCAGGCTAACGAAGCTCTCATCAAGGTTCTGAACGATCCGGACAGCCGGGCCGCGTTGATCGATCTTCTCAAGAAGAGCGCCTCGCAGGGAGAGGGGGCTGCCGGGGTTTCTGGAACTACGGCGGAGAAATCCGGAGAAGCGACGTCGGGCACTGATGCTGCCAATGACGAAGCCGCGGAAAAGCAGAGCTTTGTCATTCGCGTCGGTGAATATACGCGTGCACTTGCGGATGAGGTGGGTGTCGTTATCGACCGGTCTCGCCATTCTCTGAAAGGGCTGCTTCTGGTTCTGCGCGGAGACATTCCTATCAAATGGGATAGAGTGCAGGAAGTTCTTCTGCAGGTGGCAATCGTGCTGGCGAGCGCCTATCTGGCCTTTTGGGCCAGTCAGTACATTGCCCGACTGCTCTATCCGAAACTGTCCGTTCGGGCGCGCTATGGCGGTGGACTTACCAGAAGCTTCATTCTGCTTCTGACATCCGTGATCGACACACTCACGGTCGCAATCGGCCTGGGCACCGGTTATTTCGTTGCCCTTGCCGGTTTTGGAGGATTTGAGGCCGGCGTCACGTTGCAGGAAAGTCTCGCTCTCAACGCCTTCTTCATAACGGGCATGGCCAATGTCTCGCTAAGGTTTGTTTTTGCGCCCCGGCGGCCCGAGTTGCGTTTGCTTCCCTTTGACGACGCGAGTTCCGATTATTGGTATTCCCGCCTGCGGCTTTACATGTACTGGATCAACTATGGGGTGTTCCTCGCCGTTCCGGTCGCCAACATTGCCGTTTCATTTGTTTTGGGGAACGCACTGAGGTTCCTGATCGTCCTGTGCGGCATGATCTACCTCATGGTTCTGATCAAGCGGAACCGGGTGCGGGTTCGCGAAGGCGCAAAGGCCTATGCACAGACAATGCATAGTTTTCTGGCGCAACGAGCGTTGTCGAACCTTGGAAATCTCTGGCACCTGGGTGCATACGGCTACATTATCGCGGTGTTTGTCGTCTGGGTCACGCGTCCGTTTGATGCCACAACCATCATTCTTCGCGCCACTGGGCTGTCCATCGTGACCATCATGGGCGGCATGGTGATCTCTCTGGTCATGACCAGGGCGATCAAGGGCGGTATCAGGCTGCCGCCGAACCTGCAGGAAAAACTCCCTGCGCTTCAATATCGTTTGAACGCATTCGTTCCCCGTCTCTTGAAGCTCATCCGCTTTGTTGTCTTCCTCGGAACGATCCTGTTGCTTCTTGATATCTGGGGCGTTCTGGGGGTCCTGGACTGGTTCTTCAGTGAAACGGGATCTCAGATCGTCAGCCGTTACAGCGCTGCTTTCTTCGTTGTGCTGGTTGCCTTCATTATCTGGCTGGCGGTCATGTCGTGGGTGGATCTGCGGCTTCAATCCAGGGCCGGATACATTGTCAGTGCCCGTGAACGGACCCTGTTTCAGCTCTTCCGCAATGCATTCACCGTGGTTATCATAGTCATGGCTGTGCTTCTCGCCCTGTCGGAAGTCGGAGTGAATATCGGGCCATTGATTGCCGGTGCCGGTGTCGTCGGTCTTGCCATCTCCTTCGGTGCCCAGACCCTTGTGAAAGACATCATTACCGGGGCATTCATTCAGATCGAAAATGCCATCAATGAAGGTGATGTGGTTACAGTTGCAGGCATTACGGGCACCGTGGAAGGGATCACCATCCGGTCCGTGCGCATGCGCGATCTCGACGGCACCACCCACATCATTCCGTTCTCGTCGGTCGACATGGTGTCCAACTTCATGCGCGGCTTCTCCTACCATGTTGCGTTGATCGGCGTTGCTTACGATACGGATATTGCCTACGCGAAAGACGCCATGGAAGAAGCCTTCCGGCGGCTCAAGGAAACGGACTTCGGACCAAAGATCTTTGGTGACCTGGAAATGCATGGCGTGACCAACTTTGGCGCCAGCTCGATTGACATTCGGGCGCGCATCAAGACAACTCCGGGAGATCAATGGTCCGTGGGGCGGGCCTATAATGAAATCATCAAGAAGGTTTTTGACGAGCGGAACATCGAGATTCCGTTCCCGCAAGTGACCTATCACGCAGCAACACCTCCTTTCGCAGAAGAAGAAGCGAAAGCGAAACAGGTTTCGAAGTCCAGACTAGGTGGTTCTGAATTGACGGATGATGCGCCGGCGGAAGACGCAGAACACTAGGCAATTTGATAGATAATTGAAATTACGAGACTAAATCTCCCCCGGATCAGGATGACACCTGATCCGGGGGAGTTTCGTTTTTGCGACTAAAAATGTTGATTGAATTTCGTGAAGTTTCGTTTTATTTTCACTTTACCCTTTCATTTGCAGGCGCATTCGAGCCGGAGATAATTTTATGGCGGCTGACTACGATCTTTTGGTTATCGGTGGCGGAATCAACGGGACGGGCATCGCCCGCGATGCCGTTGGTCGGGGTGCCTCGGTCATGCTGGTCGAAATGGGTGACCTGGCCGGAGCGACATCCTCGGCGTCGACCAAGCTGATCCATGGTGGCCTTCGATACCTTGAGTATTATGAGTTCAACCTGGTGCGCAAAGCGCTGAAGGAACGAGAAGTGCTTTGGCGTGCGGCACCACATATCGCCTGGCCACTGCGTTTCATTCTTCCGCATCACAAGGAGCTGCGCCCGGCCTGGCTGCTGCGTCTGGGGCTGTTTCTTTACGATCATCTGGGTGGCCGCAAACTGCTCCCGCCTACAAAGACAGTGCGGCTTGACCAGGCCCCGTTCTCACAAGGGCTGAAACATCTCTTCAAGAGAGGGTTTGAATATTCGGATTGCTGGGTGGATGACGCTCGACTTGTTGTACTGAATGCGCGTGATGCCGCCGACCGAGGCGCGAAAATTCTGACCCGCACGAAATTCATCGGTGCGAAACGCGAAAACGGCATGTGGTCGGTGGTGTTGAAGGACGTCACCAGCGGGGACGAGAGAACCGTAACTGCGAGCGTTCTGGTCAACGCCGGCGGCCCATGGGTCGCTGAAATGTTGCACAACATCGCCGGAGCGGACCACAGCTCCAGGATCCGACTCGTGAAAGGCAGCCACATCATCGTTCCGCGCCAGTTCGATCACGACCGGTGCTTCATCTTCCAGAACGGTGATGGCCGGATCGTGTTTGCGATCCCTTACGAGAATGACTTCACGCTGATCGGAACGACGGACGTCGACTATCAGGACGATCTCGGCGATGTCCGTATATCGCAGGACGAAGTCGAGTATCTGTGCAAGGCCGCCAGCGAGTATCTTGAAAAGGCCATCAATCCTGAGGATGTGGTTCATACCTATTCCGGTGTTCGCCCGCTTTACGATGATGGTGCGAAGGATGCCAAGGCAGCGACGCGTGACTACGTGCTGGAACTGGATGGTGGCGAGAACAATCCGGCTGCCCTGTCAGTCTTTGGCGGCAAGATCACGACCTACCGCAAGCTGTCCGAGCATGTGCTCGAAAAGCTCGAGCCTTTTCTTCCTTTCAAGCGCGGTGTCTGGACAGCCTACGCGCCGTTGCCTGGTGGTGACTTCAAGGTTGATGAGTTCGATGCCCAGGTTGCAGGTCTGCGGAAGGACTTTCCCTTCCTGGACAAGTTGTTCGCGACACGTTTGATCCGGCTTTACGGGACCGACGCGCGATTGTTCCTTGGGGAAGCAAAATCCCTGGAGGATCTTGGGCGCTGCTTTGGCTACAATCTCCATGAAGCCGAAGTGAAATGGCTGATCAACCGTGAATGGGCGCAAACCTCCGACGACCTTCTCTGGCGTCGGACCAAGTTGGGTTTGAGGCTCAGCGCCGAACAGGCTGCGGAGCTCGATGCTTACATGTCCAACTATCTTGCAGAGCAGGCGGGCGCTGCTGCATAGTTTCCTGACGACTTCTACTGCCGGTTTTGCCGGCAGTTTCTTTAATAAATGCAATAACCAACGGGAGGTGCGCCATGGCCGGATGTGTGTTGGCGATAGACCAGGGCACAACGTCAAGCCGCGCGATTGTTTTCGGCGATGATTTCAATCCAGTCAGCGTAGGCCAGCAGGAGTTTCCGCAACACTTCCCGAAATCGGGCTGGGTGGAACATTCACCAGCGGACATCTGGACGAGCACGCTTCGGGTTTGCCGGGATGCCATGGAAAAGGCTCCTGACGGTGGTGCGGATGTTGCCGCGATCGGCATTACCAACCAGCGTGAGACGACGCTTATCTGGGACCGTTCAACGGGAGAGCCGGTTTACAACGCGATTGTCTGGCAGGACCGCCGCACATCCGACTTGCGTGCAAGGCGTCTGGAAGAGAAATTCACCTTCAAGACAGGTCTTCTTCTCGATCCTTATTTTTCCGGCACGAAAATCGCCTGGATCCTGAACAATGTCGAAGGTGTACGCGAGCGCGCCGAGCGTGGTGAGTTGGCGTTCGGCACCGTGGACACGTGGCTGATCTGGCAGTTGACGGAAGGCGAAGTTCACGCGACTGACGCCACGAATGCGGCGCGGACACTGATCTACAACATTCATGACAATGTCTGGGACGAAGAGCTTTGCGCGTTGCTCAACATTCCGATGAGCCTTCTTCCGGAGGTCAAGGACAGTGCGGACGATTTCGGCATGACAAAGCCGGAGCTGTTCGGACGATCCCTGCCGATCCTCGGTGTCGCCGGCGATCAGCAGGCCGCGACAGTCGGTCAGGCCTGCTTCAATCCCGGCATGGTCAAGTCGACTTACGGGACCGGTTGCTTTGCCCTGATGAACACCGGAGACACGCCGGTACGGTCCAATAACCGTATGCTGACAACCATTGCCTATCGTCTGAACGGTAAAACGACCTACGCTCTGGAAGGCTCGATTTTTGTGGCGGGCGCTGCCGTACAGTGGCTTCGCGACGGTCTTGGTCTCATTGAAAATGCGGGCGAAACCCAGCCTCTTGCCGAGCAGGCCGATCCGAATCAGGACGTTTATATTGTTCCGGCATTCGTTGGACTCGGGGCTCCTTATTGGGATGCGGATGCCCGTGGCGCCATGTTCGGTCTTACGCGGAGTACCGGGCCGAAAGAGATTGCCCGGGCGGTTCTGCAAAGCGTCGGTTATCAGACGAGCGATCTGGTCGAGGCAATGCGGGCCGATTGGTCCGGTGCCGAGCAGCCCGTTTTGCGGGTGGACGGAGGCATGACCGCATCTGACTGGACCATGCAGTTTCTGGCCGACATTCTAGGGGCTTCGGTCGACCGGCCGACGGTCGCAGAAACCACGGCGCTGGGCGCTGCCTGGCTTGCCGGCTCCAAAGCTGGAATATGGCCGGGCCAGGAAACCTTCGCGGCGCAGTGGAAACTGGAAAAACGGTTCGACCCTCAGCTGGAAGAGGCGGAACGGTCCCGACTGCTTGCCGGTTGGCAGGATGCGGTCAATCGAACCCGTACTACGCAGGATTGAAGAAATTCGAGGCTCCCGCATTAGCGGGAGCCTTTTTATTTCAAAGCCTTATGGATTGGGCGAATTTTGGTGCCGTTGCGGTATTTGTTTCTATTGAGTTAAATTCTGCGCATTAAAAATATACGGCAGCATAGCTTACCTAGCAAAAATATTTCAAAACCGGGCCCAAATTAGAAATATGTTGGTGGTTGATTTTCTGCCAAAAAAACGCCTTAGTTTGCGCTGGCTCGGGCTTAACTCCATTGCACGGTTCAACGATGCAAGGCCCTTGCTCTTCATCAAGGGGAGAACAGTTTGATGAATTTCCAAAAATCCTTGAAGGCAACCCTTCTTGGCGCCAGCCTTGCTGTGATTGCAGCAACCGGCGCGTCTGCAAAAACTCTTGTTTATTGCTCCGAAGGTTCGCCTGAAGGCTTCGATACGGCTCTTTACACTGCGGGCACAACTTTCGACGCGTCCTCCAAGCCGCTCTACAACCGGCTTGTCGAGTTCAAGCGCGGCACAACGGAAGTTGTTCCGGGTCTCGCAGAGAGCTGGGAAGTCTCCGAAGACGGTCTGGAATACACCTTTAACCTGCGTAAAGGCGTCAAGTTCCACACGACCAGCTTCTTCACACCGACGCGTGACTTCAACGCCGACGACGTAATCTTTTCCTTCGAGCGTCAGCTGAAGAAAGACAATCCTTGGCACGAGTATACTGCGGGCACCGCGTGGGAATACTTCAACGGCATGTCCATGCCGGACCTCATCAAGGAAATCGTCAAGGTCGACGATCATACGGTCAAGTTTGTCCTGAACCGTCCGGAAGCTCCGATGGTCGCCAACCTGGCGATGGACTTCGCGTCGATCGTTTCGGCTGAATATGCTGCTCAGCTGGAAGCTGCCGGCACCAAGGAACAGATGAACCAGCAGCCGGTCGGCACCGGCCCGTTCTCCTTCGTCGGTTACCAGAAAGATGCCGTGATCCGTTATGCTGCGCATCCGGACTACTGGGGTGGCAAGCAGCCCATCGACAACCTGATCTTCGCGATCACACCGGATGCAGCCGTTCGCTTGCAGAAGCTGAAAGCTGGTGAATGTCACGTCATGCCGTATCCGGCTCCGGCCGATATCGCCGACATTCGCGACGACAGCAACCTGACGCTGATGGAACAGCAGGGCCTGAACGTCGGTTATCTCGCCTACAACACCAAAGTGGCTCCGTTCGACAAGAAGGAAGTCCGTAAGGCGCTGAACCACGCGATCAACAAGCAGGCGATCCTCGACGCCGTTTTCCAGGGCTCCGGTCAGGCTGCGAAGAACCCGATCCCGCCGACCATGTGGTCCTACAACGAGGCGATCCAGGACGACGACTACAACCCGGACCTGGCCAAGGAAATGCTGGCCGCTGCCGGTGTTGAAAACCTCGACATGAAGATCTGGGCGATGCCTGTCCAGCGTCCGTACAACCCGAATGCCCGCCGTATGGCGGAAGTCATTCAGGCTGACTTTGCGAATGTCGGTGTCAACGTCGAAATCGTTTCCTACGAATGGGGTGAGTACCTGTCCCGTTCCAAGGACGTGAACCGTGACGGTGCCGTACTACTCGGCTGGACCGGTGACAACGGCGATCCGGACAACTTCCTGGCCGTTCTGCTCGGTTGTGACGGCGTCGGTGGTTCCAACCGTGCCCAGTGGTGTAACGACGACTTCGAAGCTGTCATTCAGAAAGCGAAGACCGTTACCGACAAGGCAGAGCGCACGAAGCTCTACGAAGAAGCACAGGTCGTCTTCAAGGAAGAAGCTCCTTGGGCAACCATCGCTCACTCCGTCGTCTTCATGCCGATGTCCGCTAAGGTCACCGGTTACGTGATGGATCCGCTTGGCGGCCATTGGTTCGACGGCGTGGACATTGCGGAATAAACCCGCTTGATTTAGGGAGGCGCTGGCAGTAATGCCGGCGCCTTCAAACATTATGACCGGCGGATGCTTTCATCTCACGTGACTGGATCCGCTGGTTCTTCGTATCTGGAACCTGACATGCTCCGTTTTCTTCTAGGCCGTCTCGGTCTGTTGATACCGACGTTTATCGGCGTCACCCTGGTCTCCTTTGCATTCATTCGACTGTTGCCCGGGGACCCGGCCGAACTTCTGGCCGGCGAGCGCGGTATCTCGCCTGAGCGCCGGGCCGAAGTTCTGAGCCAGCTGGGCTTCGACAAACCCTATTGGCAGCAGTATCTCGACTACATCTTCGGCATTTTCCAAGGTGACCTTGGCATCTCGTTCGTCTCCAAGAAGCCTGTGCTCGACGAGTTCATGACCCTTTTCCCGGCGACTGCCGAACTGGCTATCTGTGCCATCATCATCGCAGTCTGTGTCGGTATCCCAGCGGGTATTTTCGCGGCCGTGAAACGTGGATCGGTCGCCGATCAGGCGATCATGGGAACCGCACTTGTGGGGTATTCCATGCCGATTTTCTGGTGGGGCCTTCTGCTGATCATCTTCTTTTCAGGCATTCTGGGCTGGACGCCTGTTTCCGGGCGTATTTCGCTGATGTTCTTCTTCCCGCAAGTGACGGGTTTCATGTTGATCGACAGTCTGCTGTCAGGGGAAAAGGGCGCCTTCCTGTCCGCGGTCCGGCATCTGATCCTGCCGTCGATCGTGCTGGCGACCATTCCGCTCGCGGTGATTGCCCGTCAGACCCGTTCAGCCATGCTAGAAGTTCTGGGCGAGGATTATGTCCGCACCGCCCGGGCAAAGGGCCTGCCGCCTCGTGCGGTGATCGGCCTGCATGCCCTGCGCAATGCGCTGATCCCGGTTGTGACCACAATCGGTCTTCAGGTCGGAGTGCTGCTGGCAGGTGCGATCCTGACGGAAACGATCTTCTCCTGGCCCGGGATCGGCAAGTGGCTGGTCGACAGTATTTCCCGACGCGACTACCTGGTCGTTCAGGGTGGCCTGTTGCTGATTGCCGGTATCATCATGCTGGTCAATCTGATCGTGGACGTGCTTTACGGCCTGATCAATCCGCGTATCCGCCACCACTGAGCCGAGGGTTAGAAAATGACAAACACGTCCCCGGTCACAAAGGCCGATACCTCGAAACTGGAAGCGGAAAGCCGCAACGCCACCAAGGCGCAGCTGACCGAGTTCTGGTACTACTTCTCGCAGAACAAGGGCGCGGTCATCGGTCTGGTGATCTTCGCGCTACTGGTCCTCACCGCGGTGTTCGCACCTCTTCTTGCGCCGCATAACCCCGACTTCCAGTACCGGGACAGCTTTCTTGTTCCGCCATTCTGGGAAGAAGGTGGCAAGGCCACGTTCATTCTCGGAACGGACGCCGTCGGTCGCGACATCCTCTCCCGCCTGATTTTCGGTGCGCGGTTGTCGCTTCTGGTTGGTGTCATGGTGGTCACCATTGCGCTGACCGGTGGCATCATCATCGGGGTTGTCGCCGGATACATGCGTGGTTCCGTCGATACGTTCATCATGCGTATCATGGACATCATCCTGGCATTCCCGTCGCTGCTGCTTGCCCTTGTGCTTGTCGCGATCCTCGGCCCGGGCCTGATCAATGCGATGATCGCAATTGCCATCGTCCTGCAACCTCACTTCGTGCGTCTCACCCGCGCAGCGGTTCTGGCCGAACGTTCGAGAGACTATGTGGTGGCCGCGAAAGTCGCTGGTGCAAGCCACATGCGGCTGATGTTCAAGACGATCCTGCCGAACTGCCTCGCGCCGCTGATCGTTCAGGCAACCCTGTCCTTCTCGAATGCCATCCTGGACGCTGCCGCACTCGGTTTCCTTGGTATGGGAGCGCAGCCGCCAACACCGGAATGGGGCACCATGCTGGCCGAAGCGCGCGAATTCATCCTGCGTGCATGGTGGGTCGTGACTTTCCCGGGCCTTGCGATCCTGATCACCGTTCTTGCCATCAACCTGGTCGGTGACGGCCTGCGCGATGCGCTCGACCCGAAACTGAAGAGGAGCTAAGCCAATGTCTCTTCTTGAAATCAGAAACCTGAAGGTCGAGTTCGACACCGCCAAAGGTCCGTTCAAGGCGCTGGACGGTGTCGACTACACGGTTGATGCCGGCGAGGTGCTTGCCATCGTTGGGGAGTCCGGATCCGGAAAGTCCGTTGCCATGCTGGCGACCATGGGTCTGCTTCCAGACAGCGCGACGATCACTGCCGACAAGATGGAATTCGAAGGTCTTGATCTTCGCACCCTGTCGGCAAAGGAAAAGCGCAAGGTGATCGGCCGGGATATCTCCATGATTTTCCAGGAACCGATCGCCAGCCTGAACCCGTGTTTCACCGTCGGTTTTCAGTTGAGCGAAACTCTGAAGGCGCACACCGAACTCAAGGGAAAGCAGATCAAGGATCGCGTCATCGAGATCATGACTGCCGTCGGTATTCCTGATCCGGCAGGCCGGCTGAATGCATTTCCGCACCAGATGTCGGGGGGACAGTGCCAGCGCGTGATGATCGCCATGGCAATTGCCTGTTCTCCCAAGCTGCTGATTGCGGATGAGCCGACGACGGCGCTCGACGTGACCATTCAGAAACAGATCCTCGATCTGATCGTGAAGCTGCAGCAGGACAGCGGCATGGGCCTGATCATGATCACCCATGACATGGGTGTTGTGGCCGAAACCGCTGACCGCGTGATCGTGCAGTACAAGGGGCGCAAGATGGAAGAAGCCAGCGTGCTTTCCCTCTTTGAAAACCCGCAGAACCCGTACACGAAAGCTCTCCTTTCGGCCCTGCCGGAAAACGCGACCGGAGACCGGTTGCCCACGGTGAGCGATTTTGCAGAAGCGGGAGGCTTCTAAGATGTCCGATGATGTTATTCTCAAGGTCCGTGACGTCTACAGAACCTACGACATCAAGGGTGGCCTGTTCAAAAAGGCTTCGCAGCTGACGGCCGTCAAAGGGGTCAGCCTGGATGTCGAGCGTGGGTCCACGCTCGCGGTTGTTGGTGAAAGTGGCTGTGGCAAGTCAACGCTTGCCCGCATGCTGACCATGATCGATGCACAAACGTCCGGTTCCATCGAGATCGACGGCTTGCCGATCGACATTTCCAAGACAGGTATCTCCAAGGAAATGCGGCAGAAAGTGCAGATCGTTTTCCAGAATCCATACGGGTCGCTGAACCCGCGCCAGAAAATCGGCCACGTTCTGGAAGAGCCTCTGCTGCTGAATACCGATATGCCAGCTGCCGAGCGCAAGGATCTGGCCCTGCAGATGTTGCAGAAGGTTGGCCTTCAGCCGGAGCACTACGGCCGTTATCCGCACATGTTCTCCGGCGGCCAGCGTCAGCGTATCGCCATCGCCCGCGCGATCATGATGAAGCCGAAACTTCTTGTGCTTGACGAGCCGGTTTCCGCGCTGGATCTGTCCGTTCAGGCGCAGATCCTCAATCTGCTCGCCGACCTTCAGGACGAGATGGGCCTGACCTATGTCTTCATTTCGCATGACCTTTCGGTGGTGCGTTACATCGCAGACAAGGTCATGGTGATGTATTTCGGTGAAGTGGTGGAGTACGGAACGCGGGACGAAGTGTTCAACAACCCGCAGCACGACTACACCAAGACCCTGTTCGCGGCGACACCACGTGCGGATGTCGATAGCATCAGGAAGCGGTTGGCTGCCAAGGCGGCATGAGCCTGATGGTACAATCTTCGGTTTCCGGCTGAAGCCGGTTCCATTAAGCTCCCGACTGTTGGTCGGGAGCTTTTTTTGTTTTTGATATCTGAAACAAACCGCAGATGGTGGCTTCTCGGAGGCGTCGCCTGCGTATTGGGCGTCATTCTCCTTGACGAAACCGTCGTCGGGATCGCTCTTCCGACCATTCAGAAAGATTTCGGCCTGACCTCAACCGAGGCGCACTGGGTGGTGAATGCCTATCTTCTGACCTTCGCCTGCTTCGTTGCGATTGGCGGCAAACTGGCCGACATCTACGGCACATTGCGTGTCTTTCTAACCGGGCTTGTCATCTTCAGCCTCAGTTCGATCGCCTGCGGACTTTCACCATCCGGGACATTCCTGATTGCTGCGCGCGCGACGCAGGGTGTCGGGGCTGCAATCATCTTTCCGCTCTATGTCGCGATGGTCGGCATGACTTTCGCCAAGGAGGAGCGGGGTTTCGCGATTGCCGTCGGTGGATCCGTCGGAACAACGTTTCTGGCGCTGGGGCCGTTGGTGGGAGGCCTGCTCACCGATCTGGTTTCGTGGCGCTGGATTTTCTGGATCAATCCAATCGTCGCGATTGGTATCGGTACCATCGTCACCCTGACATTTCGCGACGTTGCCAGGCCTCCCGGGCGACGCATCGATTGGGCCGGGCTGCTGCTGATCGCATCGGGCATGTTTGCAGTCGTGTTCGGGCTTATGGAGGCCGACAACTGGGGTTGGCTTAACCCGGGCATCTGGGCGTCTTTAATTGCCGGTGTCTCTTTGTTGCTGATGTTTTGCCGGGTGGAGGCCGGCCTTCAATCTCCCTTGATCGAAGTGCAGCTCTTTTCCAGCTGGGTCTTCACCAGCAGCAATCTGACGATCTTCATGGCGCAATACGCAAAGATCATGTTGTTTGTCTTCGTGGCACTTTATGCGCAGGGGCAACTTAGACTGAGCCCGCTTGAGGCCGGAGCGTTCGTCATGCTGGCTCCCATCCTGCAGCCTTTTGCAGCGCTGACCTGCGGACGGCTGACCCGAACGTTTTCTTATAGAAACCTGAGCCTCTTCGGCATTGCTGGAACGGGTCTCTGCCTGGCGTGGCTTTGTCTCGTTGCGCCTCACAAGAGCCTTGTCCTGTTTGCCATCGGACTGCCCTTGTCCGGCATGGCTTTTCCCTTCCTCGTGGTGCCAAGCAGGGCGGCGATCATGGATGCCTTGCCGGAATACAAGCACGGTCAAGGTGGCGGTATCGCCATGACATTCCAGATGATCGGCGGGACAGTCGGTCTTTCGCTGTCCAGCGCTCTGTTGCCCATCGGCGGTTTTCAGGTGGTTTTCGGGGGAGCGGCTTTGCTGTTTGGCATTCTGCTCTGTTTCGCTCTGATTGCCTTCCACCGCGAGCAGGTCGGGCAGACCTCGTGACTGCATCAAGCGAAGTGAAACGCAGATGGTGGTTGCTTGGTGCGGTCAGCTGTGTGCTCGGCCTCGTTCTGCTCGATGAAACGGTTGTCGGGATCGCGCTTCCAACCATTCAGGAAACCTTTGGATTATCGCAAGGTGGTGCTCATTGGGTGGTGAACGCCTATCTGCTTTCCTTTGCATGTCTGGTGGCCGTGGGGGGCAAGCTGGCGGATCTGTTCGGCATGCTCAGGGTTTTTCTCATTGGGCTGACGCTGTTTGCGCTGTGCTCGATTGCCTGTGGTTTTGCCCCAACTGGTGAAATCCTGATTGCAGCGAGAGCACTACAAGGTGTTGGGGCAGCGATCATCTTCCCGATTTTCCTGGCGATGATCACAATGACCTTTCCAAAGGATGTTCGGGGAGGGGCTCTGGCCACAAGCAGCGCGGTCGGCACGATATTTCTGGCGCTCGGTCCCCTGGTGGGCGGTCTCTTCACAGACCTGCTTTCATGGCGCTGGATTTTCTGGATCAATCCCTTTGTTGCCGTTGCGGTCGGGGTCATCGTCACGGTCACCTGGCGGGATGTCGATCGACCGCGGGGGGAGAAAATCGACTGGTTGGGCCTGCTTCTGATCGCCTCGGGCATGTGTTTTGCCATTTTTGCGCTGATGGAGGCCGATAGCTGGGGGTGGGGAAGCCCGGTGATCTGGGCGTGTCTGTTTGCAGGTGTCGTTCTGCTTGGGTCGTTTTTCCGGGTGGAGTCCAGGCTTGAGCTTCCGTTGATTGAAGTCCGGTTGTTTTCCAGTCCAGTCTTTGCTGCCAGCAACCTTACGCTCTTCATAACTCAATACGCGAAGATGCCTCTCTTCGTGTTCGTCGCCCTTTACGCGCAAACGGAGTTGAAGCTCAGTCCGCTGTGGGCGGGTGTGTTGGTCATGCTGGCACCTGTCTTGACGCCGCCGGCCTCCGCACTTTGCGGCCGGATTGCCGATAGGACACCGAAGAGGCAACTTGTTGCCTGCGGGCTGACCCTTCTATTGATATCGTCTGTCTGGCTGCTTGTGACGGAGCCGGTGAAAAATGCACTGGTCTTTGCACCCGGTCTTGTCATTGCCGGTCTCTCTTTTCCTTTCCTTTTCACGCCCACAAGGGCTGCCATCGCCGAGGCCTTGCCCGAATACAAGCATGGTCAGGGTGGAGGGATTGCGATGACTTCCCAGATCATCGGCGGGACCGTTGGCCTGACCGCCTCCAGTGCAGCTTACGCGTTGGGGGGATATCAGGCGGTATTCGCCCTGACAGCTTTCCTTACGGCGGCTGTGATGGCCCACGCAATGTTTGCCTTCCGAGGCGTCTAGTCGCTTTGGGCCTGGTTTTTGGAATTGTATTTTTCCATAATTCGAGTATTCTCGAAATATGGAAAAAGAAGACGCACTCCACGCTTTGGCCGCCCTAGGTCAGGAAACACGCCTCGACGTCTTTCGCCTGCTGGTGAAAGCAGGAAAGGAAGGCATGACGGCAGGGGCAATATCGGATGCGCTGAAGGTGCGCCCGAACACATTGTCGACCCATCTGGCTGCCTTGTCGCGGTCCGGGCTGGTGAATTCCGAGCGGGACGGGCGTTCAATCCACTATCGGGCGGATCTTGGGACGATGCAGTTTCTGGTGACCTATCTGCTGCAGGACTGTTGCGGTGGCAATCCCGAACTGTGCGCGCCGATCATGAACATCGCCATGACAGGCGCGTGTTCAGACAATGAGGCGTGCTGACGCTCAATTCTCAATCGGGGCAATATCTTATGCGTAATGTTTTGTTCGTTTGTACGGCCAACTCGGCCCGATCGGTTCTGGGTGAGGCGCTGTTGCGTCATCTTGGCGAGGGCCGGTTCGCAACCTTTTCTGCTGGTTCGACGCCAAGGGGAACCGTGAACCCGGATGCGCTGGCCTGCCTTGAAAGACGCGGTCTGCCGACGGACGGTTTCAGGTCCAAGAGCTGGGATGAATTCTCAGGGCCGGATACTCCCGAAATGGATCTCATTGTAACCGTGTGTGACAGCGCGGCTGGGGAGGCCTGTCCGGTCTGGCCGGGTCATCCGCTTGTTGTGCATTGGGGCATCCCGGATCCGGCCTCGGTGGAAGGGGATGAGGCGACGCGCGGCGATGCCTTCGATCTTGCCTATGACCGTCTGGAGCGCCGCATCAGTGCCATGTTGGCAATGGGCGACGAAGTCTTTACCGCCAAGGACGGCAAAACCCGGCTTGCAGCCATCGGCGCTGCATCCGATGCTCAGGAAACAGGAAATGTCTGAATTCAGTATGTCACGGCGGCTGGTCGCCGAAGCGCTTGGTACGGCCATGCTCGTCGGAACCGTGGTCGGCTCCGGCATCATGGCTGACAACCTGTCCGATGATGTTGCGGTCTCGCTGCTTGGAAACACCATCCCGACCGGTGCGATCCTTGTGGTTTTGATTACGATCCTTGGGCCGATCTCGGGAGCCCATTTCAACCCTGCCGTTACCTTCGTGTTCTGGCTGCGCCGGGAGCTGTCTCTGGCAATCGGCCTCTGTTACATCGCGGCGCAGATTGCCGGCGGCATCGGAGGTTCGCTGATTGCCCATGTGATGTTTGACCTGCCTGTCTGGCAGGCTTCAACCACCGTACGAACCGGTCCGGCGCAATGGGTGGCGGAAATCGTGGCGACCTTCGGTCTTCTTGCCACCATTCTGGCCGGGATAAGATTTCGTGAAGCCGCCGTTCCCTGGCTCGTCGGCCTCTATATCACTGCAGCCTACTGGTTCACGGCCTCGACATCCTTTGCCAATCCGGCGGTGGCGATCGCGCGCAGTTTCACCGATACGTTTGCCGGCATTCGTCCGGTGGACCTTCCGGGCTTCATTGTCGCTGAACTTATTGGTGCAGCGCTGGCGCTGGCGCTCCTTTCCTGGCTCTTGAAGCCGGAAGACGCGCCGGATCGCGAAATCGAACTGGCCGGGCAGAACTAGGCAGCTTGAACGACCTGTGGCGGTGGCTATCTGGGCAGACTCAAGAGAGCCGTTGCCTGCCGCCGCAGGTAAAACATCAGGTTTTCAACCTGTTCCATGGCAGCATTCTCGTCACCGCTGGCGATGGCCTGCATGACCTCCAAATGGCTCCAGGCCGCAGGGTTCAGGTCAGCCTGACCAAAATGCCGGTACCAGAAGCGTCGGCACTGGGTCTGTAACGGTGCCAGGGCCTTTGCCGCAAACGGATTGCATGCGGCCTGGGCAACGACCTCGTCGAAAGCCTTGTCGAGACGCAGATACTCTTCAACGTCTGGAACGGAGGCAGCTTCACGCATGTCTTCGGCGCAGCTCTCAAGGGTCTTGCGCTCTTCCTGACTGGCAAGACGCGCAGCAGAACCGACCACTAGGCGTTCAAGGGCGTGCCTTGCATCGAGAACCTTGATGAAATCGGACGGGTTCATCTCCGCAATGATGACGCCAAGGCGCGGGCGGATCGTCAGGAGGCCTTCCCAGCTGAGCCGTTGGAGAGCTTCCCGGATGGGAGTTCTTCCCAAACCCAGGCGCTGCGCGAGGGCCACTTCAGTCACTGCTTCCCCCGGTTTCAGTTTCAGGGTCACAATGCCTTCTTCCAGTTGCCGATAAGCTTGGGCGGATTGACTGAGGTCTCCCGTCATGGGTTCCGAATTCCTTTCACTGTCAGATGTATTGTAAATATATCAGTTGTTGATCTGAGGGAAGGTGCCAGAAAACATCGATTGCTTCCGGTGTGATGTGAGCTTGGTAAGGGCTTCCCGCTATTGCCAAATCAGCAAAAGCTTGATTGAACGCTTTTATGAGCAAGGGTCATGTCTACGTGGCAGGAGCAGGCATCATCGGCCTGGCTGTAGCCGCAAATCTCGTACAGCGCGGGTTTCAGGTGACGGTTCTGGACCGCGAGGGTCCGGCCGCAGGTACAAGTCGTGGAAATGCAGGGGCGATTGCCTGGACGGATGTTGCTCCGCTTGCGTCTCCCGGGCTTTGGAAACAGGCGTTGAAGTGGTTTGCTGACCCTTTGGGGCCCCTCACCGTGCGTCCTGCCTATGCTCTTAAGATCCTGCCCTGGATGATCCGGTTTCTGGCTGCTTCCAATCCGAAGCGCGTCGAGAGCAGCACGAAGGCACTGGCGGATTTGAACGGGGCGGCTTTGCCAGCCTGGGAGCGGCTATGGCGCGCCTCCGGAACGCATAACCAGGTGCGAAAGGACGGATGCCTGGAAATTTTCGACGCGGAAGCCACTTTGAAAAGTGCGAGGGAAGGTTGGGACGAGCAGCGAGAATTCGGGATTTCGATTGAGGAACTCGATGCCGGTGCAATTCGTGAACTGGAACCAGACCTGTCCGCAAGGGTAGTCGGTGGCGCCCTTGTTCCGGGCTGGATGCAGGTGGATGACCCGAAAATCCTGTGCCTTTCCATAGCCGACTGGCTGAAGGGGCAGGGTGTCGAATTCGTGGTGGCCGAGATTGCAGGGCTCGAACCGAAAGCTGCAGGCTGTGGAGTGTCACTCAAGGATGGCCGGAAGATTGATGCCGAGCACCTAGTGATCGCCTGTGGAGCGTGGTCGAAGACCTTGGCCGCACAGCTTGGAGACGCCATCCCGCTCGACACGGAGCGTGGCTATAACATTACCGTTCCCGAGCCCGGTGTGCAGGTAAAACGCATGATCATGTTGCCGGGGCACGGGTTTGTCATCAGTCCACTCTCGACCGGTTTGCGCGTCGGGGGCGCGGTGGAATTCGGTGGTCTTCATCTGCCGCCAAACTGGAAGCGGGTCGATGCGATGGTGGCGAAGGCCCGGCTGTTTTATCCGGACCTGCAAATTGAGGGTGGGGAACGCTGGATGGGATATCGTCCGTCCATCCCCGACAGTCTGCCGGTCATTTCACCGGCATCACGCCATGACCGCGTCTTTTACGCCTTTGGCCATGCGCACCATGGTCTGACGGAGTCGGCCGTCACCGGTGAATTGATCGCGGATATGATTGAGAAAAAGCCGTCGGCAATTGATGTTGGTCCGTTTGCGGCTGACCGGTTCTGATCGCAGAGTGGACGGCTCAGATCTGTTCCATCGGTGACTGCCGTTGCGCACGGTAGATCTGGTCGAGCCGGTAGGTGACGATGGCGAAGATCACCCAGCTGGCATGGAAGAACACACCCGCCAGCATGACCCAGCTTCCCGGAATGACACCAATGGAAGCCCGGTCAAAGGCTTCTGAAAGTGTTGTCAGCGGTTCGGGGTGGATCGCAAGCTTGCCGTAGTAAGAGACCGCCTGGATCGCGAGGATCCAGGAATAGTTGCTGCGCAGCCTTCGACCGGCCGCCCGCACCAGGCTGATATGGTAGTGGGGTGTTTCGTAGTCATCTGCCAGCATCTTGCTCCAGGAGCCGCCCCAGGGAACCTTTCGGCCGTAGAGGATCGGTGCGTAGAAGTCCGACTCCATCAGGCGCGCACGAGCACGGAACAAGTTGTAATAACGGTACCGGCGTGCCTCCAGGATCAGAAACACCGTCACCAAAAGTCCCACAAGAACCATGGGAAGAGGCGAGGCATCCTTGTTCGAGAAAGTCGCCGAAAGGGCGATGCCGGTGGTCACCACGGCCCAGTTTGTGGTGTTGTCGAGGCGGGTGCGCCAATGTGTGCTGCGAAAGACCTCCGCCCTGTAGAGATGGGCAAGCGCGCCAAGGGTTCCGGACTCGATGTCCTGGTTGGGCCAGTGCTCGTTCGGTTCCTGTTCCTTCATAACTAAGACTGTCGCGCTTGAACCAATCTCCTAAACGCTACAACTAAATGGCCTTCTTGGCCATTGGTTGGGTTTACCTCGATGGAGGTATGTTCGCTCACACAGGTGCCCGTTGCTCTGGAGCGTCCAAAGTGACTGATCTTGCTCGAGTAAAGATGTGCACTACTCAGTCGACGATTTCAGAAGGAGCAACGGCACCTTCAGCGGCTCGCGTGGTGAGGCCGGCAAAAAGATAGGCGACAAGAGCAAGCAGCGCAGGAGCAGCAAAGAAAAAGAATGCGGTCTGCAACCCGAACAGGTCGGCGCAAAAGCCACTGACGCTCGAGCCTGCAAAGAAGCCTGTCCACCCGATCCAGCGATAGGCTGCGACTGTCCGTCCAAGCAAGGTTGGGTGGACGGTTTCCTGCTGAAACGAGGCAATTGAAATTGACCAGGTCACACCGCCGGCACCTGCAACCAGAGCAGAAAGCAAGACTGCTTCGAGACCGAAGCCGAAGGCCGGAACGAGAATGAAGATAAGTGTCGCAATCGGGTCGAGCGCGCGAACCTTGGCGTCGCCAAGCCAGGTTCTGAGTGGTTGATAGAAAAATGCGCCGATCAGGGAACCGCACCCCATTGCGGTCATGACGTATCCAATCCCCGACACGCCGATGTTGAGATGACCTTCCGAAAGTGCATAGGGGATGATCAGGGTCATCCACGCTCCCCAGGTTATCGACATCGCCATCAGCAATATCGTGATCCAGCGATGTACAGGTGAGCGCAACAGGAACTTCGCTCCGTCAAAGAAACCCTGTAAGCCTTTTTGTGTGCTTTGGGTGCTGCGGGCAGGTTTCGGCAAGGCAAAGAAACTGAGCGTGGTCGCGACTGCGGCCAGAAAAAAGACAGCCAATGGGGAAGGTGCCAGCAATAGTGCGATCAGGAAAGGCGCCAGCAAAGTTGCCGCCACCGTCTTGGCACCCTGGAGCATGGAGTTGCCACGATGCAGGCTGTGTTTATCAACCAGGTCCGGCACGATGGTCTGGCCGGAGGTTTCCGTCAGAACCTCCCCGATGCCAACCATCAGCCCCAACAGACCAAGCAGTGTGATCTGTTGTTCGACTGTCTCCGGGAAAGTCAGAAAAATCAGTGCTGCGGCTCCGGCTGCAAGTGTTCCCATTCGATAGCCGGCAATTCGGCCAAAGCGGTCGAGGCCCCAGCCTGCAATTAGGCCAAATAGCGGCCAGGCAATTGTTATTGCGCCCGTTACCAGGCCAATTGCGGCCGTTGAAAAGCCTGTCGTCCCTGTCAAGGTCGGCAAGGCGATCTTCATCAATGTGATGCCGAGGCCGGAAGCAGCCATCGCGGTGGACATGCGCCAAAGGGAGATGTCAGACGGTTTCATGTGTAAGCCTTGTTCGATATAATAGTGCTTACTAACATGATTGGTAATCAATTAAAATGAAAATACTGCTTACATTGAATTCTCTGGAAGAGGCGATGTCGTTTGCAATCGATCTTGCCAACACGCATGACCCGATGCGCGACCCGGTCGACAGTCTGGCGGACGCGGAAATAGCGACTGAATTTCTTCGACCACTTCTTGAAGACGAGGAGGATGCGGCACGCATTGGCAGGGACCTTCGCCCGCACCGGGATATCCTGCGCAAGGCGTTCTTGGATCTTGCGGCAGGATTGGAGAACGATCAGTCAACCCGGCAGCGTCTTGAAACGGCTCTCGAGTCAGACTGGAAACTGGGACAAGATGACGAGGGTAAGGTTGCGGTATTTCCCCGACAAAAACAGTCAGCCGTCAAGCGCCTGGTTTCCTGGAGCACCCTCGGGTTCTTTGCACTGAAACAAGGTGCCCCCGAACGGCTGCGGGTCTGTCAGTCGGCTCCCTGCGAAGAGATTTTCCATGACAAAACCAAGGCTGGACGACAGCGGTTTTGCTCAAAGCGGTGCGGGACACGGTTCAACGTTGCGCAGTACCGTTCCCGGGAACGGGATACCGGTTGAACTTTTGATTGTATTTGTTCTGCGCTGCCATTACTCGGTTGAAATGAATATCGGCAACAATTGCAGAAAAAGGGTGGTTGGGGTGGCCAAGAAAACCAACGTATTTTCGCAGGCCTTTGGAGTCTTGCAAGCATGTCGTGCGCTCGCGCTCGTCTACTTTGTCATTATTTGTGTCATGGACGTGTTATCGGAGCATTACGACGGCGATTTGATATGGGGGATTCCGTACGCGCTTGTGGTAGGTTTCTTTCTCTTCTACTTGTGTGCCAATTTTTTGGAGTTGAAGCCCAAGCAAAAAGTCTTTGGGAGGCCTCAGCGTCAGTTTGTGCTGAGGTACGTTTTTCTAATATTTCTGCCGTCACTATTGGGAGGGTGGGGTGTAGTGCTCGCTCTAAATCTGATTCCGGAGGAGGTGTTGAGCCCAAACATGGTGTTCATAGCGCTTTTCTTAGGCCTTGGATTTACCATTGTTTTGCCGATGTTTATTTTCGGTACTGCTCTACCTGCACAAATTGTTGGAAATCAATCTCAAATATTGGCAGCGGTCCACAGAGCAGGCCGCCAAGTCCGCTATTTCCTACCTCGTATTATTTTTCTATTTGGTCCGTTTATATTTGTTGAATTCGTGTTTTCCTTAATTTTCCAATTTTCGGCACTCGAGATGATGCCGGTAAGTGACACCGGAGAGGTAAATATGATTGGCGGTATTATGCTTTTGCTTTCCAATCTGATTGGTGTCTACGGAGATGCGGTTCTTTCAGTGCTAGTCTGCCGAGCCTACCTCAAAGACCTGCGAGAGCAAGGCGAGCTTCCGCTTGCTGAAGCGGAAGTCTTCGCCTGACGAAAGATCACTTTCGTTTCTTGTTCATAGCGGCTGCCAACGCAGCCGCCATGGCGTTGTTACCGCCATCTCCACCTGAGGACTTTGGGCCGTCCTTGCCACCGCGCGGACCACTACCGCCAGGGCTGCGCCCGCCTGGGCCTCTGCCACCTGGGCCCTTACCGCCCGGACCGCGTCCCTGAGAACCACCGCGATCTTTGTCCGAGCGCTCGCGCTGGCCCTGATAGTCGGCCTGTGACTTCATGGTCATGGAAATACGCTTGCGCGGTACGTCCACCTCCAGAATGGTGACCTTGACGATGTCACCGGCCTTGACGACCTGGTGCGGGTCATCGACAAACCGGTCAGCGAGTTGGGACACGTGAACAAGACCGTCCTGATGCACGCCGACATCCACGAATGCGCCAAAGTTGGTGACGTTGGTGACCGTGCCTTCCAGCTTCATGCCGGGCTTCAGGTCCGAAATCTCTTCCACCCCTTCCTGAAGGGCGGCGGTCTTGAATTCCGGGCGCGGGTCGCGGCCGGGTTTTTCTAGCTCGGAGAAGATATCCTTCACCGTCGGCAGGCCGAATTTTTCATCCGTATATTCCGCAGGATCCAGACCCTTCAGCAGCGAATTGTCGCCCATGATCTGACGCACATCGCGGCCGCAGGCCTTCACGATCCTCTTGGCCAGCGGGTAGGCTTCCGGGTGAACCGAAGAGGCATCGAGCGGTTCCTTGCCGTCATTGATCCGCAGGAAGCCGGCGCAAAGCTCGAACGCCTTGGCACCAAGGCGCGGAACATCTTTCAGCTGAGTTCTTTTTTCGAAGCGGCCAATCGAATCCCGGTGTTCGACAACGGCCTTGGCCAGGCTGTCGGACAATCCGGAAATGCGTGAGAGCAGGGCCGGGGACGCGGTGTTGAGATCGACACCGACGGCGTTCACTGCATCTTCGACAACAGCATCCAGCGCGCGAGCCAGTTTGGTCTGGTTGACATCATGCTGATACTGCCCGACGCCGATGGACTTCGGCTCGATCTTGACCAGCTCGGCCAGCGGGTCCTGCAGGCGCCGGGCAATGGAGGCTGCCCCGCGCAGGGAGACATCGACATCCGGCATTTCCTTGGCTGCCAGTTCGGAGGCGGAATAGACGGACGCACCTGCCTCGTTGACGATAACCTTCACCGGGCGTTGCCCGGTGGGAATGTCGGAAAGAACGTCGCCAGCAAGCTTGTCGGTTTCGCGGCTCGCCGTGCCGTTGCCGATGGCTATCAGGCCGACCTTGTGCTTGGCGATCAAGGCAAGCAGGGTCGCCCGCGACCCGGAAACGTCATTGCGAGGCTGGAACGGATAGATCGTTGCCGTGTCGATGAGCTTGCCGGTGTCGTCCACAACAGCGACTTTCACACCCGTGCGGATACCGGGATCAAGTCCAAGTGTCGCCTTGGCGCCTGCCGGTGCAGCCAGCAGAAGATCCTTCAGGTTCTTTGCAAAAACCTGGATGGCTTCTTCCTCGGCCTTGTCACGCAAGACGCCCATCAGATCGAGTTCGAGATGGAGTGCAAGTTTCACCTTCCAGGCAAAGCGTGCGACATCCATCAGCCACTTGTCCGCCGGACGGCCGGCGTCGGCAATGCCATAGGTGTCCGCGACCATCTTCACGGCGGGAAGAACGGGAGACACATCATCGGCGTCAACCGTCAGATCAACGGAGAGGATGCCCTCGTTCCGGCCCCGGAAAAGGGCGAGGGCCCGGTGGCTGGGGATCTTCGACCATTGCTCTGAATAGTCGAAATAGTCGGCGAATTTCGCGCCCTTTTCCGCCATGCCGTCGATCAGCTTGGACTGGACGACTCCCCGTTCTTCCAGGTAACGGCGAAGGCGCCCCACCAGCTCCGCATTTTCGGCAAACCGCTCCATCAGGATTTGCCGGGCACCATCCAGGGCCGCCTTGGTGTCCGCGACACCCTTTGCCTCATCGATGAACCCTGACGCTTCGGTTTCCGGCGTCTTGGAGGGGTCTTCAAGCAACAGGTCGGCGAGCGGTTCCAGACCGGCTTCTCGTGCAATCTGAGCCTTGGTGCGACGCTTTTTCTTGTACGGCAGGTAAATGTCTTCAAGCTGCGACTTGGTTTCCGCTGCCTGAATGCTCTTGGTCAGGTCATCCGTGAGCTTGCCCTGTTCGTCGATCGACTTGGTGATCGCGACGCGACGGTCTTCCAGTTCGCGCAGATAGATCAGCCGTTCTTCAAGCTTGCGCAGCTGGCTGTCATCCAGACCGCCCGTTGCTTCCTTTCGGTAGCGGGCAATGAAAGGCACCGTCGACCCTTCGTCCAGGAGCTGCACGGTCGAATTGACCTGACCCGCCTTGCAGCCGATTTCGTCTGCGATGCGATGGGCGATGCGAAGCGCCGTTTCTGCTGAAAGGACAGTCTTTGAGCCTGTCGGGGTCGGATCGGAATGTGTGAGGCTGACCATTGACGCGGTGACTTTCGAGATTGGAAACTTTTGAGCCGCAGAAGATATTCCGCCTTAATCGGGCGGAAAAGAGACAGAGCCGCGCCGTCCACTGCCAATTGGCCCGAGGTGAAGAATGTTTGGAGACGGAAAACCCAAAACTTAACAATCCTTTCTGCCGTGACGGGAAAACGCCTTCGAGGAAAAAGGGATTGGTTTACACCTTTTGGTTGTTTTTTTACTGTGCCTTGAACGTAGAGCAATAAAATGCGTATTCTACGTACGGCGATTACAGCTATTCTTTGACCAAATTATCGTGATTGAATGCTCTGGACATGGAGCGCAGTGGACGTGCGGAAGTTGTTACGTTCAAGTCTGCCGTTCCTGCATGAACTTGATATCCGGTTTGTTAAAAGGAGCACAGACCGATGGCACGTGGACGGCCGAGAAAAATCAGCACCAAAGACGCGCTTCACTCGGTCATGCTCGCCTTCTGGCAAAATGGATATTCCGGAACATCCATGAACGATCTTTCGGAAGCTTCCGGAATGGCCAAGCCTGGCCTTTACGCGGCTTTTGGCGACAAGGAAGCGCTTTTCGAAAAGGCGCTGCTTCACTATTTCGAGACTTATGGCGGTCCCGTGTTCGGCAGGCTCCAGCAGGCGCGCAGACATTTCATCGATGATTTTCGTGATTTTCTGGGCGCGGTCGCGGACCTGACACTCGACAAGAGCACGCCCTCGGGGTGCTTTCTGGTCAATGCCCTGGTTGATTGCACTTATGGTTCGGAACGGCATCAGGAGCTGGTCAACGGGCTGCGCGAGTCCAGATACACTGCAATCAGGGAACGGCTTATCAAGGCGGTTGCGGCAGGTGAAATGCCATCCGACGCGGATGTCGACCGCGCGGCAACCTTTCTGGATGGTCAGTTCTCGGCCATTGCAATGTTGGGTCGCAGCGGTGCCTCCGATGCGGACCTGAAGATCTTCATCGAGACGGGTCTTGGCGCATTGCCGGTCTGCGGCGCTTCTCGCGCGATGGCAGACGAACCGGAAACACCTATCTTACGACAGTGATGCGCTCTGCCGCTCGCGTGACAGCGGTATAAAGCCAGCGGCTCTTGTGTTCACGAAAAGCCCAGCTTTCGTCAAACAGGATGACATCGTCCCATTGGGAACCTTGTGCCTTGTGCACTGTGAGCGCATAGCCGTAGTCGAACTCATCCGCCTTGCGCCGGATGGCGTAGGGGATGCTTTCAGCGCCATCCTCGAACATGGCCGGGAGCACTTTGACCTTGACGGTCGTCTTGCTGATTTCATCCTCGGACACCACGTCAAAACGCAAGGTGTTGCCGCGTGGCTGCCGCAACCGCTTCACGTTCCAAAGCCCCCCGTTCAACAGGCCCTTGGTCTTGTCATTGCGCAGGCAGACGAGTTTGTCGCCAACCGCCGGCATGGGCGTGGTGAATTCTTTCAGCTCGCGGATGCGGCCGTTGTAAAGGCGTCGGGTCTTGTTGGTTCCGACCAGCACCTGGTCGCTCGCCAGAATCTGCTGTTTGTCAATTTCGCGGCGATGAATGACCTTGCTCTCTCCAAATTCGCCATAGTCGAGCGTGCCGCCGTCGCGAATGGTCATGGACATGCGCACAATCGGATTGTCCTGCGCCTGCCTGTGAACCTCTGTCAACATGACATCCGGCTCTGCTTCCGTGAAATAACCGCCGCCTTTTACAGGGGGGAGCTGGGCCGGGTCGCCCAGCACCAGAACCGGAGTGCCGAAGGAAAGCAGGTCCTTGCCGAGTTCCTCGTCGACCATCGAGCACTCGTCGATGACGATCAGGCTGGCCGTAGCTGCTGCACTGTCCCGCTTGATCGCAAATTGCGGGCCAGCATCCTCATCGTCGTCGTCCAGATCCTCTTCTTCCTTGGAAGAGCGCGGGCGATAGATGAGCGAGTGGATCGTGCCGGCGTCCTCGCAGCCCTTTTGCCGCAGGACATGAGCAGCCTTGCCGGTGAAGGCACCGAAACAGACATCACCGTCAATGTCTTCGGCCAGGTGACGGGCGAGAGTGGTCTTGCCGGTGCCTGCAAAGCCAAACAGACGGAAGACCTGACGGTCGCCCCGCTTCAGCCAGGCAGCCGCTTCTTTCAGGGCTTCATCTTGTTGTGGGGACCAGGCCACCGGATCGCTCCTCATAGTCAGGGGACCTGGATGCTTACCCTGATTTGCTGCCTCCCGCCAAGACCGAATTCGGTTTGTTCAGGGACCAGAGACTAGGCTGGCTGAACCTATCCGAGGACCGAGAACGAACTTTCCTTTGTCAGGTCTCTTTTTCGGGAAAACGTTGCCGTATTGATGGTGTGTTCAACGTGACGGAGAGCGAACTGCAAGGGGTGACTGTCATGATCGTTACCGTCTTCGCAATACTGGATCAGCTCACTCATCAGGCGTCCGGCGACCATGGCGTTCTTGAACTGGTTGCCGCTTGTTCCGATGGCCAGATAGAACCCGTCGACATCAGAGCGGTCATAGATGGGCAGCCAGTCATCGGTGGCATCGTAAAGATCTGCGACGCCGAGGGGGTGTTGGGAGACGCCAAGTTCCGGCACGCGCTGTGAATAGCGATAAGCATAGGTCAGGGCGCGATCCGTGAGATCCCGGCGGAAATCGTCAGGGTCTTCCTCTATGTGCGGATCGCAGGGCGGGTTCAGGCTGCCGATCATCAGTTGTCCGCCGCTGCCGGGCTTGACGTAACAGGCAACGTCCCCATCGGCGACGATGAGGCCTTCTCGAGAATAGCCAAGACTCTCGGGCGGTTTGATCTGCACCACTTCCTGGCGGAGGGGACGGTGGCCGATCTGAACACCCGCTTCGCCATCAAGAAGTCGGTTTACCTTGCCTGAATGAGGACCTGCGGCGTTGATGACGATGCCGGCCTCGAACACCCGTCCGTCTTCGCAGGTGATTCCGGTGACCCTGTTCTCAGCCACCATGATGCTGACCACCTTGGTGTTGAAGCTGAATTCGGCGCCGAGACGCGCAGCGGCTTCCTTGAGGTTTCTTGCCGCCAGCTGCGGGTCGTCCACATAACCGCTGGCAGGAAAGAAGACGCCACCTGCAATTTCCCCGCCTGTCGGCATGCCAAACGTGTCGTCATCCATCGTCTTGGCCGGGGCAAAGCACTCCAGATTGTACCCGGGCAGGTTTTCCTCGATTTGCGCGGGGCTCCAGTGCTCGTAGTCGATGCCAAGCGTATCGGAGTGGTTGAGTATCTGTCCGAGCGTCTTGTCACCGGCGGTCTTCATAAGAACTGTGCCGGTGTCGATGAAGCGGGCGAGTTCCTCCCGGCCGTCGGCAGCAAGGTCAACAGGCCAGTTCTTCCAGTCATGATAGCCCTCCAGAGCCATCGCCGTTCCATCCAGCGTCGAATAATAGGTCCGGATGACGGCAGCGGAACTGGACGTCGATCCGTAACCGGCTGCTGGCAGCGCGTCGACATTCAAAGTCCTGTAGCCCTTTGCGGCAAGTTCACGGGCTATGGAGCAGCCGATGATTCCGGCACCGATGATGATGGCGTCAAAGCGTTTGACCGCAGTGTCCTTTGAGGGCGCTGGAGGCATTTACGGGTTCCTCTGTTCTTCTGTCAGGACAGGTGACTGCTCCTGATTTGTCCAGAAGAATAAGCGTCATTCCTGGTTCTGAAATACGCGAACAGTGTGAATTTAACTGACAATTTGATGATTATAAGAAGCAAAGGTATTTTTAATCACCAATATGATGAATTTGTAAAACTTTGTAGAGTTTGTACCATAGTCTCAAATTGTAATCAGCACCACGTGCGCTCAAACTGGTTGGGGTAAGGACCGGCACAAGTGCGCTTTCAAGCCAGAAGAATATGCGGTCCTGCCAAGGGGTGACTTTCAAAATCGCCATTAACGCAAATGGTTGGAGCAAAGTGTGCGGGGCATGAAACTTGGGGAATGGTCGACAGTGGCCCTGATAGCCTTTACGGGCATCTCATGGATGTTGCTGGTCGGGAACTATTCGGAATTCGGAGCGTGGGTGGTTTGTCCGCTCGCCGCAATTATCGTGACGTTGCAGTCTTCCCTGCAGCATGAGGTCCTACACGGGCATCCAACCCGCAATCCGGCATTGAACGAAGCTCTGGTCTATTGTTCGCTCGGGCTGTTCATTCCCTATCGCCGGTTCAAATCCCTGCATTTGCGCCACCACAACAATGACCGCTTGACCGATCCATATGACGACCCCGAGAGTTTCTATCTTGCCTGGCGGGAATGGGACCGGTTGCCTGGTGTCATCAAGATTATTCTGAAACTCAACAACACGCTGCTTGGCCGCCTGACAATCGGACCGGCGGTGTCGCTGATCGGCTTCTATGGTTCCGAGATCCGCATGCTGCGGGCTGGCGACAAGATTGTGCTGCGCGCCTGGCTTCATCATCTTGCCGGACTTGTTCCGATTTTGTTTTTCATCGTTCTCGTTGGCGGTATGCCGGTTTGGCTTTATGCTTTAGCGATTGCTTATCCGGGAATGAGCCTGCTGATGCTGCGAACCTATGCTGAACACAGGGCTCATGAGAATGCTGAAGCGCGGTCTGTCATCGTGGAATTCTGTCCGATTTTCTCCCTGTTGTTCCTGAACAACAATCTGCATGTCGTCCACCACGCACATCCGAGGGCGCCCTGGTACAAGTTACCGGAGATCTACCGGAATGCCCGTGCGGACTGGCAGAGGCGAAACGAAGGCTATGTCTTTGCGAGCTATGTCGAGCTTGCGAAACACTATTTCTTCAAGGTGAAGGAACCGGTTGCCCATCCTCTCAGACGCACAAACCCTTCTGCAGGCCTGAATTCGGGCGAGGGAGCCTCTTGAGGCGGCGCGGATACCACCCCGTTCGCCTTGCCATGTATGACTGGCCCGAAGTGCGCCGGGAAACCGCCAACCTGGAACGGGTGCTTCACGATGCGCTGACGGATGCGCTCGGCCTGGAAGCGGATGATCTCGTTCCATGGCCTGAGGAGATCAGCGAGGCGGATATCTGGTGCCAGCAAGGCGTTCTTCTGACGCAAACCTGCGGCTATCCCCTGACCCATGCACTCAAGGGCAAGGTCAGACTGTTGGGCGCGCCTCACTATTCTGCAGATGGCTGTGAAGGTCCGCGATACTGCAGCCACCTGATTGTCCAGACAGACAGCCCGTTCGAGCATCTGCGGGACCTGAAAGACAGACGCGCAGCCTTCAATGGACCCGACAGTCAGTCGGGCATGAACACCTTCCGCCATGCCGTTGCCCGTATTGCCGGAGGCAAGGCGTTCTTCTCGGAAGTGACAAGAAGCGGCGGCCATCTGGCGTCGATGCGGATGGTTGCTGAGGGCATCGCGGAAGTTGCGAGCATTGATGCGGTTTGCTGGGGACTTGCCTGTCAGGAGATCCCCGAGCTGACGGAGCAGCTCAGACCAATTGCACAGACTGCACCGGCTTCCGGGCTACCCTTTATCACTTCCATGCAGTTTTCGCCTATGGAAGCGGATCTGATTGCCGAGACGGTCAAGACAGTTCTGTCATCGCCAGAAACGGCGAAAAGCCGCGAACGCCTGGGCATTCGCGGCTTTTCAAAACTTACGCTCGATGATTATGACGGCATTCTGCTTATGGAGCAGGAGGCCGAGGCGCTGGGATATCCGGCGCTGGCATAATCCGAGATGAAAACCGATCTGTTTAGCGAACGGTTCTCGGCTCTTTCGCAGCTTCACGCATACGCAGAGCAAAATTCATCTTGGCCAGTTCAGCAGCGGAATGGCCGGAAACAACACCCATAAGGTTGGTGCGCAGGGCTTGTGCAAGATAGGTCATGGCTTTCCCAATCCTGATATACGTTCGATTGTTGGAGATGCGGTCCACTGCATTGAAATAACGGGCCGCTTGAGTGCTATATGGGCACAATTTGCGTTTCAATCAATCGAATAGTATTCATCTATTCGTTCAAAAAAATTGAACTGAATGACTCGAAGGCCGCCAGCATGGAAAAATTGCCGAGTGCGGGTACCCCGCTTATCGACATGGAGCTTTACCGCACATTCGTTGTAATCGCGGAAACCTCAAGTTTCACAAAGGCTTCCGACCTTGTTGGGCGCACACCTTCGGCTGTATCCATGCAGATCAAGAAGCTGGAAACCCTGCTGGGTGTTGCTGTATTCGCCCGTGAAGGCCGCACAGTCCGTCTCACGCCGGAAGGCGAAGGCCTGCTTGGATATGCGCGCCGGATACTGATGTTGAACGAGGAAGCTGTTTCCCTGTTTGTTTCTCCGGACGTTGAGGGTGAGGTCCGTTTTGGGGCACCGTCGGACTTCGGAACGCGGCTGTTGCCGAACATCCTTTCCAGATTCGCCCGCTCTCATCCGGGGGTGAATGTGGACGTGCATCTGGATGGCAGTCCCAAACTGGATGAAATGGTGAAAAAGGGCGCGCTGGATCTGGCGCTCTTTACTGCGCGCCCGGGAACAGGCCTGGCAACGGGAGGTGAAGTTGTCTTCACCGAGCCGCTTGTCTGGGTGGGCCTTGAAGGTGGCATTGCCTATGAGCGCGATCCGCTGCCACTGGCCGTGTCGACACCCGGATGCCCGTGGCGCAGAGCGGCCCGAGTGGCGCTGGATGACGCGCAAAAGCCTTACCGGATCTCCTATACAAGCTTCCACAGCGCCGGACAGGAAGCCGCGCTGCTGGCGGATCTTGCAATCGCGCCGTTTCCGGCCAGCGTCGTCGAGCCTCCTCTTCAGGTTCTGGACGAGCGGCACGGTCTGCCCGAGATCGGCGACTATCACATCATCATGACCGAGCGGCCCAAGGCCGGAAAGGCGAGCCATGCTTTTGCGGAGCATGTGGAAGAATGCTTCAAGGAACTGAGTCTCAGCTTGCCGACGCAATAAGTGGCCGAGCAGCGTTTTTTTTCTCTTGAGACGCCGAGCCTATTCGGTAAATCGCTGCTTGTTGCGGGCGAAATACTCGAATGCGAAATCGACAAATGCGCGCACCCTTGCGACGCGGCGAAGGTCACCGTGATACAGCAGCCAGATATTGTAACCGTTCTGCAAGGGGATGCCCGGAACGCGGATGATGCGCGGATCAGCATCCCCGGCAAAGGCGGGAACCTTGATCAACCCGAGACCCTGCGCTGCGGCCTCGATCTGCATGGAGACTTCCGGCAACACATGCCGGACCTTCGCTTTTGGAAACGGGCTGGCTATCACCCAGTCATGAGTATCGTTCCAGGCGATCCAGTGCGTGCCATCGCCGCCATTGTCCAGAATGTTCGGATGACGTGTCAGGTAGTCGGGCGAGGCATAGATTGCCTGGACGAACCTGATCAGTTTGCGCCCCAGAAGGTCCTCATCGACATTCAAGGCAATTCGCAGCGAAATATCGGCCTCCAGCTTTTGAAGATTGGAGACACGGTTGGTTGAAATCGTTCGTACCGAGATCTCCGGATAGCTTTTCGAAAAGTCGCAAAGCATGTGGGAAAGAAGCTCGTGAGACATGACCGGTGGCAGGCTGAGGCGAATGGTTCCGGAGGGAACCAGATCCAGCCCGGAAATCTTTCGGCTGATCGTGTTGGCCTGCGCCTCCATTTCCTCTGCGGGAACGATCAGGGCTTCTCCCGATTGTGTCAGCTGCAGGCCGCTGGTGGTTCTGTCGAAAAGGCGCGTTCCAAGATCGGCTTCAAGCGCTGAAATGGCGCGGTGGACCGTGCCGTGATTGACGCCGAGCCTTTCGGCCGCCTTGCGGAAACTTCCTGTGCGCATGGCCATCAGAAAGGTTCGCAGATGATCCCAGTCCAAGTCTCTTTTCATGCGCACACCGTTATCAGAAAGCGCTTGTGAAAGGTGGATTGTTTTTTATCCACTATGGCGAGCGCAAGCCTATTCTAAATTCAAAACCAATCCACAAACTTTGTAGGCAGGTTGGGGCCATCGGGGTGTCGACCGGATCTTTCAAGTGGATGGCATGACAATGGATGACGAGCTGAAAATCGACTCGAACCGTCGCAAGTTACTTATAGGCGTTGCTGCCGGCACGGCGGCCGCAACATTGGGGCCGGCGGGTTCGGCTCTTGCGCAAACGGACACAAAACCAGATGAGCCGAATGCACCCTATGGACTAGAGATCTCACCTGACTTTCCTTTCGCCAAAAGCCAAATGGAGGTGCTTGGATCAAGCATCGCATACGTTGATGAAGGCGAAGGGCAACCTGTTGTTTTCCTGCACGGCAATCCGACCTCCTCCTATTTGTGGCGCAACATCATTCCGCACCTTCCGGAAGGCTATCGCGCCATCGCCCCGGACCTGATCGGAATGGGAGACAGCGGCAAGCCGGATATCGACTACAGATTTGCGGATCACGCTGCCTACCTGGATGCCTTTCTGGATCAGTTCGATCTTCAGAATGCTATTCTCGTGGTTCACGACTGGGGTTCTGCTCTTGGAATGCGTTATGCGCGCTTGAACCCGGACAGGATTGCCGGGTTGGTGTTCATGGAAGCGATCGTGCCGCCGGTGTTGCCTGCCGCCACCTATGCCAGCTTACCTGAGCCGATTGCTGATTTCTTCAGACTGATGCATTCCGACCAAGGAGCGGATCTCGTCCTGAACCAGAACTTCTTCGTGGAAGTCGTTCTGCCGAATAACGGAGTGCTCCGTCCGCTGTCGGAAATGGAAATGGAGCATTATCGTAAACCGTTTCCGACCGCAGAGAGCCGCAAACCTGTCCTTGTCTGGCCGCGCGAAGTGCCGATCGAAGGCAAGCCAGCCGATGTTGTAGCGGAAGTAAAGGAAAACGGCGCCTGGCTGGCGTCCAGTCCGATACCGAAGCTGATGTTCTATGCCGAGCCGGGCGCGTTGATGCCAAAAGCGGTTGCGGATCATCTGGCGGCTACGGTTCCGAACATGGAAGTGAGGTTTGTTGGAGCCGGCACACATTTCCTCCAGGAAGATCATCCGCAAGTCATCGGGCAGGGCATTGCCGATTGGTTACGTCGTCTGTGACATCTGAACTTGATATTGGAGGCTCAAATGGCAGAAATCGCCGTTTCACAAGTCGTCCGGGTACCGCTTGCCGACCTTTGGCAAAGCTGGGACCGGTTTGACGAGATATTCCGCTTCAATCCTGTCATCAACCAGTCGCCCTTGCTGCCAGGCAGCGCGAAGTCCGGTATCGGAGCCGAGCGGCACTGCAAGCATGTCGACGGCAAGACTTATCTGAAGGAACGCATTATCGGGTACTGGCCGGAAGAACATCTCGTCATCGACATATTTGACGCGAATATTCCGCTCAAGAAAGCGGTGGTGACGCTCGATTTCATGGCTTTGTCTGCGGTTGAAAGCCTTGTCACGATGCGAATTCGTTTCACGCCGAAATTCGGTCTGATCGGCTGGTTTATGACCCCGCTGATCAGGATGCAGTTCCGAAAAGGACTGACGGATCTTCTGGTGGCCAACGCGGATTTCGTTGAAAACGGTGTTGAAATTCACCCTAAGGCCGCAGCTTAAGATTAAAAGTGTATCAATTTAAGACAATCGCCCCGAAATTTCGTTCGGGGCGTTGTTTTTTCTTGGTTAACGCAGCAGAAACACTGGCGCACAAGTTAATGAAAGGTTACGATTCTCGGTAAATAAATAATTAACAGTGAGATGCGTCATGAAAATGGTTTTTAAAACGCTTCTGGCCGCAACCGGTCTCATCGCAATTCTTGGTACTGCCGCTCAAGCTGAAAGCAGCACCGTTCGAATCCTGCATAACGAACCTTACGGTGCGATTGTCACCAAAGAAGCAGGTGTTCTGGTTTTCCGTGCCGTGCCGCCGACCCGCAAGGTGATCGTCAATCCGGGTGGAAAGACACCACTCGATCTCAAATTCACAGAAGTTCGTGAGACGAACTTCGTTGCGGTGGCACCGATCTTGTCGCCTTACGAGTATGCGCGCCAACTCGGTGCCAAGATTGTCCGTGTAAAATAACACCCTTTGCTGAGTGGGCCGTCAACCAGAACGGCCCATCAGTCTATCGTCAAACGGATAACTGCTGAGCCGTTCGTATCCGGCTTCGGTGATCAATAGTTGTTCCTCAAGTTTGACGCCTTCGTGGCCGCCATGACGGCCGACATAGCTTTCCACGCACACCACCATGCCGGGTTCCAGGACACCGTCGTAGCCGCCGCCTTCCCAGTCTTCCGGGTAGGGGACCGCCGGGTATTCGTCACACAGGCCGACACCGTGAAAGAGCACGGAATAACGGTTGGCGAGGTAGTCCTGCGGCAGGCTGACCGAGTCGTGTGACAATTCCCGGAAAGTCCTGCCAGGAGCGAGAGTGGCGATGTTCGCCTCAATCTGCTCCACGGCCATCTGGTAGAGCGATTTTTGTTCGTTGCTCGGTTGGCCATCGCCACATAGCCAGGTTCTCGAGATATCGCAGCACATGCCGTAAGGCCCGACGAGGTCCGTGTCGAAGGCGACGAGATCGCCTGCCTCGATCACCCGGGCGGAGGCCTCCTGGAACCAGGGATTGGTTCGCGGTCCCGATGCGAGAAGATGGGTCTCGATCCATTCGCCTCCGCGTCTGATGTTGCCCTTGTGCAGCAGGGACCAAAGATCCCACTCGGTCATTCCGGGCGTGAGGGCCGTCTCCATCTCGCGCATGGCAGCTTCGCAGGCTGCAATCGACCTGCGCATCGCCTTGATCTCGTCTGGACATTTTATCGCACGGGCGAGTTCCATGACCTCTTCGCCATCATGGATTTCAAGACCGTGACCTTCAAGTGCCGCGACACCTTCCCGGCGGGCCTTGTCGAGCGCAATGCGTTTGTTCCCGTCGCCATATGTGCTGACGAGACCGGCAAGTTCGTCGGCCCATTTTTGCGCCAACTCTGCAGAACGGGGGCCGGCCTCGAAGTAGAACCAGGGCACCCCATGGCGCATTTCGTCGACCAGGAGATTGTGCGCCGAAAGGTGTTCGCAATTGTGAAAGTCGAAGGCGATAACCGGGCCATCCAGCGCGACGAAAGTGTAGCGAACGGCATTGTGGGTGCTCCAGACCTGCATGTTGGTTGCATCTGTCGCATAGCGGACATTCAGCGGATCGCAGAGGATCGCAGCGCCCAGATCGTTCTTCTCAAGTTGCTGCCGGATCCGCCGGAGCCGATACCTTCTGATGGCGTCGAGGTCCGGAGCATCAAGACCAAGTGCAGCCCACTCGCCCTCGGCCAGACCTCCGTAACCCAGTACATGGCGATTGAGTGCGGTTGCCTTTTCCGTGGCGTAGGCGCTCAAGGCTTCGTAGTCCGCCTGATTGCCGGGATGGACCGGGAGAACCGCCGGCATGATCTTGCGCCGGTGCCGGCCGAAATGTTCCGTGTTCATAAAGCCTCCGTTCCTCCTTCGTTGGCTTCACAAAGTTTCTTTGTGGAGTTACATGCGCATGCGTTCCGCCTTTGGATCGAACAATGGTTCCTCGATGATGGTGGCCTTGCAGCGCTCACCAAGGATTTCGATCTCGAACGCACCTGTGCTGGTATCCGTTGCCATCTCCGAAGGCACGTATCCTTGCGCGAGCGATTTGCCGACGAAATGCCCGAAGCCACCCGACGTAATCCAACCGATCACCTTGCCGTCATGCCAGATCGGTTCGTCGCCCATGACATCCGCATCGGAAGCGTCGACAACAAAGCTGACCCGCAACCGTTTCGGGCCCTCGTCAAATTCCTTCTGGGCGGCTTCCTTGCCGATGAAATCTTCCTTGCCGAGTTTCACGAAGCGACCGAGGTCCGCCTCGAACGGTCCGTAGATCGGGCGAAATTCGCGAAACCAGGTGCCGAAGTTTTTCTCAAGACGCATGGCGAGCAAAGCGCGCATGCCGAAATTCCGGATATTGAACTCGGCGCCCGCCTGCATCAGCGCTTCGTAGACCTGCCGCTCGTATTCCGGTGTCATCCAGATTTCATAGCCGAGGTCTCCGGTGTAGGTGATGCGATTGACCTTGCAGGGTGCGTTGGCGACATCCATTTCGCGGAAATCCATGAACCGGAAGGCTTCATTGGAAACATCGTCACCGGTGACTTTCTCAAGCACCTTGCGCGCGTTCGGGCCGGCAATGGACAGCCCGACCCAGCCGAGATTGATTGCTTTGAGTGTTACTGAACCGTCTTTCGGCAGATGCTGTTCGAACCAGCGCATGTGATAGATCTCGGCCTGGGAAGAGCCGAACATGTAGAACTTGTCTTCCGAGACCCGGGCGATCGTGAAGTCGCCGATCAGCTTGCCGTTTTCATTCAGCATCGGAGTCAGGATGATCCGGCCGGTTTTCGGCATGGTGTTGGTCATCAGACGGGACAGAAAACCTTCCGCACCGGGGCCGGAAACCTCGTATTTGGCGAAGTTGGCGATTTCGGTGATGCCGACGCTTTCGCGGACTGCGCGGCATTCAGCTCCAATCGGTTCAAAATCGTTGGACCGGTGGAAGGAGAAGATATCCTTTGCTTCGGTGCCTTCAGGGGCAAACCAGAGAGGCGTTTCCAGACCCCAGCTGTCTCCCATCACCGCGCCCTGGGCGAGCATTCTGTCGTAAAGCGGTGTGGTCTGGTGCGGGCGGCCCGCGGGCAGCTCTTCATTGGGGAAGCGGATACGAAAGCGGCGGCGGTAGTTTTCCTGCACCTTGGCATTCGTGTAGGAGAGTGTTGCCCAGTCACCGTATCGGGCGACATCCATGCCCCAGATGTCATAGCCCGGATCGCCGTTGATCATCCAGTTTGCAAGGGTGAGACCGACGCCGCCGCCCTGGCTGAAGCCGGCCATGACTCCACAGGCGACCCAGTAGTTCCGAAGCCCGCGCACCGGCCCGACCAGCGGATTGCCGTCTGGGGCAAAGGTGAAGGGGCCATTGATGATCTGCTTGATGCCCGCATTCTGAAGGGCCGGAAAATGCTCGAAGCCGACTTCCAGCTCCGGGGCGATGCGGTCCAGGTCGGGCGCCAGCAGTTCATGGCCGAAATCCCAGGGCGTTTCACGCGGGCTCCAGGGGCGGCTGTTCTGTTCGTAGGTGCCCAGCAGCATGCCCTTGCCTTCCTGCCGGGTGTAGATTTCCCCACCGAAATCAAGAACTCCGATCAACTCCTTGCCGGTGGCTTCGTTGTGCGCGACGACTTCCGGCATTTCGTCAGTCAGGAGGTACATATGCTCCATTGCCAGCACGGGCAGTTCAATGCCGACCATGCGACCGCATTCGCGCGCCCACAGGCCTCCGGCATTGACCACATGCTCGGCGTGGATCGTGCCCTTGTTGGTGATCACGTCCCACGTACCGTCCGGCGTCTGGACCAGTTCCTCCACCTTGGTGTGACGGTAGACGGTCGCGCCGTTGACACGGGCGGCCTTGGCGTAGGCATGGGTCGTGCCCGAGGGGTCAAGGTGCCCTTCGATCGGGTCCCACAAAGCCCCGATGAAGTGCCTTTCATCGAGCATCGGGAACATTGTCTTGGCCTCGGCGACCGAGATCAGTTCAAGGTCCATTCCCAGGTACCGGCCCTTTGCCTGGGCAAGGCGCAGGAAATCCATGCGCTCGGGCGTATCCGCCAGCATGACACCGCCGGTCAGATGCAGACTGCAGGACTGGCCGGAGATCTCTTCCAGTTCCTTGTAAAGATCGACCGTGTAGCTCTGCAGCTGCGCCACGTTCGGATCACCGTTCAACGTGTGAAAACCGCCGGCTGCGTGCCACGACGATCCCGATGTCAGCTCATCGCGCTCAACCAGCGTCACGTCCTTCCAACCGAGCTTTGTCAGGTGATAAAGAACGCTGCAGCCGACGACACCACCGCCAATGACAACAACCTGAGTGTGGGTTTTCATGAAAATCGCTCCGGAAGATCCCGCTTTTGTCTGGCGGGCGAATTGAGAAGTTTTTTGAGAAAAGATGGATCAGAAGTCGGTCGGTGCGCCGCCCTCTGCCTTCCGTCTCTCAACAAAGGCTGTGAGTTCGTCGTCAATCGCCGGGTCCAGGGCGGGCGGCTCATAAGCCTCCAGTGCCTTCTTGTAGAGCATGTTGGCCTTGTCATAAGCGATGGGACTTCCAGCCTCTGCCCAGGTCTCATAGTTGCGCCAGTCCGAGACGATTGGCGCGTAGAACGCGTCCTTGTATCGGGCCTGGGTGTGTTCGGTGCCGAAGAAATGTCCGGCCGGGCCGACATCCTTGATGGCCTCCAGCGCCAGGGCTTCTTCCGAGACGTCAAGTGGCGTCAGGTATTCGGCAATCTTCTGCAGCAGGTCGATGTCGGTGATGAACTTCTCAAAACCGGCACTGAGGCCGCCTTCCAGCCAACCGGCCGCATGTTTGATGATGTGACCACCGCCGGTGATTGCACCCCATTCCGACAAAGTGGTTTCGAGCGCTGCCTGATAGTCGACCGTATTGGCCGCGCAGACACCGGACGAGCGGTAAGGCAGGCCATATCGGCGGGCCAGCTGACCACCAACGATTGCCGCCTTCATGTATTCCGGCGTTCCGAAGGCAGGCGCTCCGGATTTCATGTCGACGTTGGAAGTAAAGCCGCCATAGACGACCGGTACGCCGGGGCGCACGATCTGGGCAAAGGCGATCCCGGCAAGGGCCTCCGCATTCTGCAATGTCAGGGCGCCGGCGATGGTGACCGGCGCCATCGCACCGGCCAGCGTAAAGGGCGTGACGACGGACACCTGTCCGGCTTTTGCCATTTCGATGAGGCCCTGCAACATCGGCGTGTCCAGACGAAGGGGAGAGGACGTATTGATCACTGTTGCGACGCAAGGCGTTTTGACAAACTCTTCCGGGCTCAGTCCATTGGCAATCCGGGCGATTTCCAGTCCGTCGAGATTGCGTTCCCGGCCGAGGGAATAGATGTGAAACACCTTGTCTGTGAGGCGAACCATGTCAGCGATGCAATCGAGATGGCGGATGGAGGCGTGAATATCCACCGGTTCGACCGGGTAGCCCATGATGCAGTGAATGATGTTGAAGAACTGCGATAGCTTCAGGAAATTCCGATAGTCCTCCTGATTGCCCGGTCGTCTGCCGTCGTCGCGGTCGACGGCGTTGGGGGCGCTGGCAACGCAGGAAAATGCAATTGCGTCGCCGCCGATCTGAAGATCATGCGCGCGGTTGCGGGCACGGATGGTGAACTCGCCCGGGGCCTTTGCAACGAGCTCTTCGACCATTGCGCGATCCATGCGAACCCGATCTTCTCCCGGCGTTACAACAGCGCCGGCAGCCTTGAGCAGCTCCTTGGCCTCTTCATGCAGGAAGTCGATGCCGATTTCTTCCAGAACACGCATGGAGGCGTCATGGATGGCTTCCAGTTCATCGGCAGACACGGCTTCCAGAGGTTTGAAAACGTGGCGGGGCTGTTTGAACGGTTTTTGCGGAAACAGCTCAGGCGTCGCTTTCTCGCCGCCTCTGCGTCGCCGTCCACGCCGCGCCGGTGCCTTTTCGCTCAAGGAACCTGTTTCGATGTCGCCCGTCATATGGTCCGCCATGTTTGTGGTTTGCGGGCGAAAGGCCGTGCTGGCGGCGTGCCCTTTGCGGCAGAAGGGGTCTCTGCACGTTATCTTCGACTGTAACTGAGAGAGGGAATTTTCCGGGCGGTCTCAGAACGACGGCGAGTGCTACAACTCCGACATGACGCCCTTCATAGGCCCTGCGGTTTCGGGAACTCGAAAGTCGGGCTTGACGAATGCCGGTCTGGCGGCGATCAAGCCAGTAGCAAGTTCAAAGAGGAATTCGTGTGAGCGAACAGCTGTCGGATACAGAACTCCTGGCGTTTCTGGAGCGTTTGCTACCGGTCAATGACTGGTCTGCCGCGCGCTTGAGGCCCTTGCCGGTGAACTACACCAGCCGTTTCTGGCGTCTGGATGCTCCGGGTAGAACCTTCGTGGTCAAGGAGTTCTTCCCCGGCAATGAAGACAATCCCCTCTATCCGACATTGCCGGAACAGGAGGCGGACGCCTTGAACGTGCTGGCCCGGCACGACCTTGCGCCTGAACTCGAAGCTTTCGGCAAATCTCCGGTTGGAACGCCGCTGCTGGTTTACGGCTATGCTCCTCCCAGGACCGACGAGATCGAGGTCGGGGAGGCCGCAGACCTGATCGGACGCTTTGCAGCGCTTAAGGAACCAGTGCCCGGACATCAGGTCGTGCCTTCCGGATTCCATGAAGTGCTGGCGCGTGGGGATGAAATGCTTGCTGCGATTCCGGAAAGCAGGAAGGCGGCAAACCTGAAAAGGCTGCGTCCGGAAGACACCGAGGTCAAGCAAAGGGACGTCGCACGTTCGCTGGTCCATCGCAGTTTCTGTCTTGGGACCATCCAGTCGACCGGCGATGGGGCAAGGCTCATCGACTGGCAGTATGCCGGGCTCGGTGACCCGGTCGAGGACATCGCCTGTTTCGTCTCCCCCGGACTGGCGATCCTTTATGGATTGCATCCGCTTGTCGCGCATGCCGAAGAGATGTTTCTGGATCACTATCCAGACAGGGGTACGATCGCGAGATTCACGGAAGAACGCAGTGCCTACCACTGGCGACTGGCTGCCTATTGTCTGTTGCGGAACGAAACGCTGATGCATTCCAACGCTCCGGCGGCACGTGCCTATGGCAGGGCTCTGGAAGAAGAAGTCGATCTGCTTCTGCGATTGCGTGCCAGGTAACAAGCCGGTTCAACCGGGCTGTAATTGTTCTGTCACAGGAGAGCGGTAACCGGAGGCATGTCCATTGAACTTGCATCCGTTTCCAAATCATTCGGTTCCCATAAAGCCTTGAACAATGTGTCCCTATCGGTTGAAGAAGGGATGTTCTTTGCCGTCCTTGGCCCGTCCGGATGTGGCAAGTCGACCTTGTTGAAATCGATTGCCGGACTGGAACCGATCGACAGCGGTGAGATTGTGCTGGGTAGCCGGCCAGTTGCTGGCGAGAAACTGCATGTGCCACCGGAACAGCGCCGGGTGGGCGTCGTCTTTCAATCCTATGCTCTGTGGCCGCATATGAGCGTGGCGGGGAATGTCGCCTTTCCGCTGGAAACTGCGGGCGAAAAGAGGGCAACTGTTACCGCCAGAGTGGCCGACTGCCTGGAAACCGTCGCGTTGACACCGTTCGGGCAGCGCAAACCGGCCGAACTATCCGGTGGTCAACGTCAGCGCGTTGCTCTTGCGCGCTGTCTGGCGCAAGGCGCCAACACGGTGCTTATGGACGAACCGCTTGCAAATCTCGATCCGCACCTGCGCAGTGCCATGGAAGAGGAATTGTCAGCCTTTCACAGGACAAGCGGTGCAACTACATTGTTCATCACTCATGACCAGCGAGAAGCCATGGCGCTGGCGGACAAGATTGCCGTCATGTGGGATGGCAGGATCCTGCAATCGGATGACCCTGATACACTGTACAGGCGGCCAAACTCAAAACGTGTCGCGGGCTTCATCGGCCGTGGCAGCATGCTCTCTGTTGCAGTTGAACAGGTGACAGGCAGTCGTGCCATTGTTGTGTTTGCCGGAAAGAAGATCGAAGTTGATTGCAGTGCTGGGGCCTGCCCCGGTTCGGGGTCGTTGCTGGTTCGCCCTGAACATCTTGTTCCAGTGCCTGAAGACGCCGGGTTTCCGGCCGATGTCACACGAACGGTTTATCGCGGAGGGGCCTGGGATGTCTTTGTTGCCGTCAATGGTGTGGTCGACCCGCTGATGCTGACGTTGCATCAGAAGACAAAAGTCGGGGAACGGCTTTGTCTGAACATCCGGCAGGGCTGGCTGTTGCCGAGTTAGTTTCCGGAAGACCTAGTCCTTCCAGGGAATGGTTCCGGCAGGAACACGGCTGGCCAGTGCATTCATGGCAAGCATGATGACGATCGTCGCCAGGACGACAACGGCTGACATGGCAGCCGCGAGGGTCGTGTAACCACCATCCTCATAGTTGAAGATGGTCGTGCCGATGGTCTCGTTTCCCGTTGACCAGAGAAGAGCGGAAACGGTGACCTCATTGTAGGCGGTCAGGAAGACGAGGATGGCGCCCGATGCGGCGGATGGCGCTGCGAGCGGGGCGAACACCTTGCTCAAGCGGCGGAAAAACCCGGCTCCTGATACTCTGGCGGCATCTTCCAGTGAACCGTCCATCTGCAGGAAAGCCGCAGCGACGGGTTTGAGCCCGACCGCGAGAAAGACCGATATGTAGGCGATCAGGATGATCCAGAGCGTGCCGTAAAGCGAGATCCCCAAGACTGGCAAGGGTTTTATGAAAGCCAGGATGAAGGCAATCGACATGACAAGGCCGGGTACGGCAAAGGCGATCTCGGACTGGGCGAGTGCAATCCCTGCCATGTGTCTCTGCCGTTTGCGTCTGTGTGCCAGAAAGTAGCCGAGCGGCAGACTGGCCGCTGCAATAAACGCGGCAGCGAGCCCGGCAATCAATGTCGAGTTTGCAAAGGCCCGCAATGTCACGGGCTGGCGCCAGAGCACTTCGTTGAAGTTCTCGGATGTCAGCGTGCTGAAGGACAGCGGCAAGCCGTAGGTCCTGACCAGCGAGGTTGCCAGCAATGAGGCTGCGGGCAGAAGAAGAACGCAGGCAACAAAGCTCCACAATAGAGCTTCAATCAAAGGCCGCTTTCGGCCAAGGGAAATTGCAAGTGGATCCTGAGGCAATCCGATCAGGGAATTGCGCATTCTGCGCTGGAGAAAACTCTGGGCGAGAATGGCCGCAAGGGCGACGAGCGCAAGGATGACCGAAATCACGGCAACATTGGGCAGAACGTCAGGTCCAAAGCTGGCAAGGCGCCGCCAGACCAGAACGGGGAGCGTGGTGTAGCGGGCTGGAATTCCGATCAGTGCATTGATGCCGAAATTGCCAAGCGATGCGACAAAGGCAAGTGCGAAACCGGCAAGGAGCGCCGGTCCGAGTAGCGGCAGAGTTATCCTGTAGAGCATCGTGAAAGCACCGGCACCGGAAATCCGGGCAGCATCGGAGAGTTCTCGCGGAAAGGAGCGGAGCGACGCGCGCACAAGGAGGAACACCAGCGGACTGTGCTGGAGCGTCAAGAGAAGCACCAGTCCCTCGCGTGAGTAGAGCGGGTGAGTGGAACCGAGTTCAGGGGCAATGCCAAGCCAGCGCAGGACCGGGCTGGCCGGTCCGAGTGCCTGGATCCAGGCGATTGCCGTCACGTGGGGCGGGATCATCATCGGCAGCAGGATCAGGAAGACCAGCAGGCCCTTTGCCCTGATGTCGGTCAGGCCGATGAGCAGCGCAAGCAAGGTGCCGAGCAAGGTGGCCGTCAAGGCGGATAGAAAACTGCTTTCGATGGAATGCCACAGCGCGCGGCGAACAGAACGGCTTTGTAGCGCTTCCAGTAGAGGGTCAAGATCAATGCCTTGCTCGCCTGAAAGACCGGTCTGAAAAAGCAGAAGAAGTGGCAGACCGCAGATGAGTGTTGCTCCGAGGACGAGCAGCAGAAGAGTTGCTTTATCAGGTGAGAGCACTGTCCGCATCAGCGATGCTTTCCATTTTTCCGTCATTCAGGACAAGTAAGGCGCAGCCGAACGCCGATCCGGAAACCAGACATACTTCGTGCTTCAAGCTCAGAACTCGGCACGAGCAGCGCGGCGTCGAACCGCGCTGCATCATTTTCCGTGATTGCGTTAACCGCCGAAAATCTCGGAGAATTTCAGCTTGTTTGCCTGATCCTGTTCCAGAGCGAGAGCCGGATCGAAATCCATCAGCTTGATCTGGTCGCGCGCCGGAAAGCCTTCAGGGGCTGCAACAGCCGGATGAGCCGGCAGATATCCCTGCGAGGAGGCCAGTTTCTGACCTTCTTTAGAAATCAGGAAGTCGACAAAGGCTTTTGCGGCGTCGGGGTTTTGCGCAGTTGAAAGGATTGCAACCGGTTCGGTGACGGCGGAAACACCTTCTTCAGGGAAGACGAACTCGACCGGTGCGCCTTTCAGCTTTTCGCGGATCGGCAGGAAGTCGACCACGAAACCATAGAGTTTTTCACCGCCCGCAATTGCCTTGTAGGTGCCGCCATTGCCGCCTTTCGGGTTGGCGCCCTGATCTGCGAGGCCTTCATAAAGCGCCCAGCCAAGGTCGGGATTTGACGTCAGCGCCGCCATGTGGATGGTCGCCGCACCGGAGGTGAGCGGAGACGGCATGGCAAGTTTGTCCTTGGCCTCTTCCTTCAGGAGATCCTTGTAGGAAGTGGGTTTCATCGGGGCATTTGTGTTGTAGACGATGCCGGTGGTGATCAGCTTGGTGGAGAAGTAGGTCTTGTCCTTGTCCATGATTGCCGGATTATAGGCCGCAACATCCGCGCTTTCATGCGCCATCAGGCGGCCTTCCTTCTTCAGACCTTCCATGGTGACCATGTCGGCAATCAGCAGGACGTCCGGCTTTGGAGCACCTGCTTCGAATTCGGCGCGCAGCTTGGCCATCATCTTGGTGGTGCCATCGCGCACCCACTCAACCTCTACGCCAGGATGCTTGGCAGTGAAGGCGTCAACAGTCGCCTGTGCGTCCTTGTTTGGCTGCGAAGTGTAGAGAACAAGCTTTCCAGTAATATCTTCAGCGTATGAGCTGGCGGATGCCGCGACCAACAGGCCGGCTGCAAGCAGAAACTTTTTCATGTGACAGAATCCTTTGCGCAGAACCGCAAGAAAGGTTGCGGGTGCCAATCGCGTAGCAGGCTTCTGTGACAGATTTGTTTTGCTTTGCAGATGAAAAATTCAAGTTTTACAATTTGTTAGCCGGAGCCCGGCCGTTTCGGTGAACCGGCTAACGGATTTTCTAGATGTATCTCAGTGTGGTACCTTCGGAAACAAGATCCAGGCGATGGCTCTCGCCTTGCAGGCTTTCAGCCAGATGGTAGATGGGTTCGAGGTAGAGTTCGTAGGTAGAGTGATGAAGGGGGAGGATTTTTCCCGGGTTCAAAGCTTCGGTGAATTGCACGACATGACTCGCGCCCATGCTGATCTGTCCGAGCGGGCCAGTTGAGCCGACACCGCCAAGGTGCGGAATGAAGATATCCGGGCTTCCAAGGGATCCGAGCGACTGCAGGACGGCATCAGTGGGAAACGTGTCACCTGTCCAATAGAGGGACTTTTTCCAGTCGCCATGCTCAAACGTGAACCAATATCCGTTCCCTTCTCCCAGTATTTTTGAAATCTGAGGGTCCTCGGAATGATCAGCCCTGATGGTGCGAATGGTGACTTTGACCTTTCCCTTGGTGAGTACGTGTTCCTGTCCCCATTTCAGGCCGGTCAATTTGGTGAAGCCCTTTGAAGAAAGCACGCCAAGCTCATGTTCAGGTGCAAGCAGTGACTTGTCTTTTTCGATCACCCTCTGTGCTTCCTGATCGAAATGGTCCTCATGAAGGTGGCTGAGGATCACGTGGTCCACGTTGTTCAGCTGCAGCCCCGGGAAAGGCGTCAAGCGTCGGTGAAACTTGATGTTGGGGCCTTTGCCGAGGTCGAACATCTCGTTCGGATCGCCCATCTTGAAAGCCTGCTCTCCTTCGCCGAGACAGGGATCCGTCAGCAGGGTGAGATCACCGCAGGACAGCACCATGGTGGCGCCGCCGAGCCAGGTAATCTCGAGTTCCTTTTCCTCCGGTTCGGAGCCTGCATCTGCGGTGGTTGTGTCTTTGAGAATGGCCGGCGCTGCCAGGGTTGAAACTGCGACGGACTTCAGAAAATTGCGGCGTTTCACGATTTATCCTCACGATAGGTGACTACCGATCTGGAAGTAGATGTTGAGTTTTGTTTGTGCTAGCCGAATAAAATTGTCCAATTTGAACGAGATTTTCAGTCAATGGCAGGACTTCAGCATCTTGAAACGTTCGTGGAAGTTGCTTTGCGAGGCAGTTTTGCAGCAGCAGCCAGGCAGCTTGACCTGCCGAGGTCAACCGTTACCGCCAGAGTGAAGGCACTTGAAAGCGAACTGGGAGTTGCCCTGTTTCAACGGACGACCCGTCAAGTGGGCCTGACGTCGGAAGGCGAAGCTTATCTTGCAAAGGTGCAGCCGGCCTTGTCTGTTCTTGGGGAAGCCGGAGAAGAACTGAAAGCCGCACAAGCCCCTTCAGGCCTCATTCGTCTAACAGTACCGGTAGACCTGCCGACCGGCCGACTGGCGAATGCACTGGTGTCTTATCAAGAGCTTTACCCTGATGTTGAGCTTGACGTTCATATCAGTGACCGGCCAGTGGACCTGATTGCGGAGCGATTTGATCTGGCTCTTCGCGGAAATCGTGTTTCGGATGAAAATGTCATTGTCCGCAAGATCGCGTCGAACCAGCAAACCATCGTCGCGAGACCTGATGTTGCAGCAGGTGCAAGCGTCGAGGATCTGGCACGACGCGGCCGTATACTGGATGCTTCGCACATTCTTGCTGAAACCTTCGGAATGGACTTCAAACCGGCGGATTTCAGAACATCCAACAAGCAGTTGGCAAAAGCGATGGTCCTGAAGCGAGACCTCGCAGCCGTGTTGCCACGATCGATCTGCGAGACCGAGATTGAAGGTAACGTTCTTTGCGAAATGAATCCTCAGCTCCAACTGCCCGACCTGCCGCTCTTTCTTGTTTTGCCTTCTTCGCGATTTGTGCCGAGGCGTGTGCGTTTGCTGGTCGAGACCTTCGTGAAAATGCTGAAATAGTCGCTTCGATGGCTTTCCAACTTGATCCCGAGGCGCGCAACAGGTGAGCCGATGTTGATCATGCGCGTTAAAAATTGCATTCGCAGGTATGCAAGGATTGAAGGAAGAGGAAGGGTCGGGTATCACCGCGCCACCTAGTACTAAATCGATTTGAGGAAGGCACCGTTCATGAACTCTCAAGGCGCTATCGCGGAAGTCGGCCTGATCGGCCTTGGCACGATGGGCGGCAATCTTGCGCTCAACATTGCCGAGCACGGCTTTCAGATTGCGGTCTATAACAGGACCACTGAAAAGACCGATCAGTTCATGGACAAGGCGGGAGAGCTCGCCGGAAAGCTGGTGCCTACGAAGACGCTTGAAGACTTCGTCGCATCGATCAAATCCCCGCGTGCCGTTATCCTGATGGTGCCCGCAGGAGATGCTGTTGATGCGCAGATCGAGGCGCTCCGTCCATTGCTGGACAAGGACGATCTTATCATCGATGCAGGCAATGCCAATTACCACGACACCAATCGGCGTGCCGAAGAGGCGGCCGACAAAGGGCCGCGCTTCATGGGCATTGGCGTGTCCGGTGGGGAAGAGGGCGCCCGGTTCGGTCCCTCCATCATGGGTGGTGGTGCCAAGGACGCCTGGGATCAGGTCGGACATATCCTGGAAGCCATTTCCGCCAAATACGAAGGTGAGCCCTGCGCGGCCTATCTTGGGGAAGCTGGTGCAGGGCACCTGGTCAAAACCGTTCACAACGGCATCGAATATGCCGACATGCAGATGATTGCCGAAGTCTACGGCGTGATGCGCGATGGATTCGGCATGTCGGCGGAGGAAATCGGCGACGTTTTCGAGAAATGGAACGGCGGCATCCTGCAGTCCTACCTCATCGAGATTTCCGGCAAGGTGGCCAAAGCGAAGGACCCTGAAACCGGCAACCCGATGCTGGACATCATCCTGGACCGGGCAGGTCAGAAGGGCACCGGTCGCTGGACAGCCATCGAGGCGCTGATGCTTGGAACGCCGGCGAGCGCCATCGAAGCCGCGGTTGCCGTACGCAACATGTCAGCCCGGCTGGACGAGCGGAAAAAGGGTGAAGCCGAGTTCGGTGCGGCTCCGAGCGAGATGGACCGAGAAGCGGTCACGATCGATGCCTTGGAAGCTGCGCTCGTTGCCGGCAAGATCATCTGCTATGCGCAAGGGTTCGGGCTGATCCTGGAAGCCGCCAAGCAGTACGGATGGGCGATGCCATTGCCGGAAATCGCCAGGATCTGGCGAAACGGCTGCATCATCCGTTCCGCGATGCTGAACGACATGTCGTCCGCGCTTGCCGATGATGCCGAGCGCAATTTGATGCTGGCTCCCTTCTTCTCCGGAAAGCTGAAGGAAACGGAAGCCATGCTGCGGCAGGTCGTGGCCCAGGCGGCGCTGCACGGGCTGCCGGTTCCGGCGTTGTCCGCGGCGCTGTCCTACTTCGACATCATGCGCACCGGCCGCTCCACCGCCAATATGCTGCAGGGTCAGCGCGACTTCTTCGGCGCTCACGGTTTTGAGCGTACCGACAAGGATGGCGGCGGCTACCACGGCCCGTGGGCCATGGGTTGATTGCAGAAGCAGGCTTGGATACGGGTTCGGCAAATGAATGGAGCCGAAGCCCGTATCCGGCCAACCTTCTTCAGGCCGGAGTGAAGGTGACAGCCACAGGAGCCGGTCACAAATCTGACATGTCGACATACACCCGGTAGTCCGAAATGAGATCCTGATCGAGCGTGAAGATTCCGGCAAAGGAAACTGTTAGCTCCGTCTCGTCTTTCCGGGTGTAACGAACCTGCCCCTCGCATATCAGCGTCCGGTCCTGTTGCCAGATGCCCGAGATCTCGTGTTGCATCCCGTTTATCGTTTCGAAGAACCTGGCATTGCCGTCAATGAAGGCTTGTCGTCCTGTGATCTGGTCGAAGTTTCCAAGCCGAAAGACGACATTTTCGGTGACGTGTTTCCCGACCGAGTTTGCGTCCAATGCATCGACCGCTGAATAGAGGCTGGCGATCATATCGTGGCGTGTTTCTTCCGGCTGGCTGGTGATAGGCATTGGTATTCCTCTGATTTTCGGTTGGAGACGGAATGTGGGAACCGGGCATTCTCAGGCGATCATTCGAAGCGCGGTGATCAGTTGAGCGCGCAAATCCTCGACCGGCCCGTTCACCAGGCGAGTGCCCGTTTCGCGTACAATCAGTGTTGGAACGGAGCTCACCTGGAATCGTCGAGACATCAGGAGATCAGCATTTACCGCGAGGCATGTTTCGGGGTCTGACATCACCTGATGGAATTCATGGCGGTCGAAACCAGCAGCTTCCGCAACTTCCAGCACTGTGTTTGTGTCGGCGATGTTGCGGGCATGAGTTATGTGGGCGCTTTGCAGAAGATCGAAAATCTGCCAGTGAGCATGTTGGCCACCAATGCGTTCGGCGGCTTTGCAGGCAAGAGCAGCTGGCAGGCCAAACGGATATTCAAACGAAGCCCTGCGCATGCCTTCTATGTTGAAGAGTTCGGGAGTATCGCTGGCGTTCCTGCAAGCTTGCCAGTGACCAAGGATGGTGTTTTTGGCTTTTGGCAACGATCCCCACGTGGCTACCATTTCTTCCTGGTTCTGCTGAAGGACGAATGTACGGTGCTGCACATTCAGGGAAAGCTCTCCGGCGAGCTGACGAAGACGCGGCGAAATGTTGAAACACCAACCGCAGACGACGTCATGATAGAAATCGATGGTCAAAGTTTTGGGCATGGCGGGCTCCGCAGTCCATGTGATCGATGCTCAGAGCATGCCCGTCCGTCTGCCGTCGATTAACCGGCCAATGAAAAATTCAATCTTTACGCAGGATCAAGAATGGGTGGTCAATGCCGACGACAGATGATCGATGAACGCGGTTGACCGTGTGTCGAAGCCGAGACGTGACCCGGTAAGCGCATAGATCGTGCGCAGAGGTAAGTTCCAGTCCGGCAAAATGCGGGTCAATTTTCCTGTGCGCTCCGCCTCATCGGACAAAAAATCCGGTAAAGTTCCGATGCCCAGTCCCGAAATGAGGAGATCGCGAAGTGCCAGGCTGCTGCCAATCCGGTGCCGTGGTGACGGACGTATGCCAATCTCTTCCCCGTTCTTCTGGAGGTTCCACGTGGTGGTTGAATCCGCTAAGCTGTACACAATCAAGTCGTGATCCAACAGCTCGTCCGGGGTCGTCGGCTTCGGATGTTCGGCAAGATAATTCGGAGAAGCGAAAAGGGCTTGCTTCACGCTGCCAATGCGCCGGGTAACCAATCCTGAATCCGGGAGTTCCGCTCGAATTCGGATTGAAAGATCGAAGCCTCCCTGCACCATGTCGATGACGTTGTCATCAAAGCAAATTGTCAGATCAACATCGGGGTGTTCGTTGCAAAATCCGGGTATAAAGTTCGCAAGGACTGCCGTGCCGAACGAGTGCGGGACATTGACCTTCAGCCGACCTCCGATCTGGCCCACGCCGATTTTTACGCGCTCTTCCGCTTTTTCGATTTGATCAAGAATTGCCGTTGCTTCGTCATAATACTGCATGCCTTGCGCCGTAAGCGCCATAGTGCGTGTAGTACGGGTAATAAGCGTACAGCCCAGGCTTTTTTCCAGCAGCTTGAGTTCCCGGCTCAAAAGACCGGAGGTTACTCCCAGGTCCTCCGATGCCCGGACCAGACTTCCTCTTTCCACGATACGGCAGAAAGCTCGCATCACCATAAGCTTGTCCAAAAACACTTCCCTTCGGGCGGTATCTTGATATCAGCCCCTAAGCACCGCAACCGGCTATGTTTGCCGGGCATGCAGATTGAGTGACGCCCACTCTTCCAGAGTAGCGCTACTGCGCCAAGCCCAAAGCCGCCATGTTAGCGATTGAAGCCGGCAAGCCGGAATGGTCGCGCAGCTCGACAATCAGGCGTGGATTGCTCTCAAGCTCTCCCAGAGCGGCAAAGACGGAAGGCCAGTTGATTGTTCCTTCGCCGAGCGTCCAGTGCCGGTCGGCATAGCCATCAGCATCCTGGAGGTGAATGTGGCGCAGGTTGTTACCCGCGGCCTTGATGAAATAGTCGACGGGAGGTGCGCCTGTTGACCCGTGAGCGTAATGTGCGTGCCCGGTGTCGACCGAAACCTTGACGGCTTCAGAGCCGAAGCTCTTTGCCAGTTCGATCCGGGCATAAGGATCCTTGTCCTCAATGTTCTCGATGACCAGTTCGCAGCCGATGTTTTCAGCCCGTTTGACCGCGTCTTTCATGGTCACGTGACACAGTTCGAGCTTCAGTTCGCGCGCGTTCTCGTAATTGTCGAGATTGTTGTGGTCCCAGGTCGTGTAGGGGCTGTGAACGACCATGTGTGTGCCGCCGAGGGCTTCGCACACTTCCAGACCCTGCAGCAACCGCTTCTTCACGATTTCGCGCACGTCGACGTCCATGGAGTCGATTGCGAAACCGAAGAACGGGCCGTGAATTCCGACGCGGCCCCGGTGTCCTTCGAGCAGACGTTTTGCCCGGTCGACCAGAGGTGTCCAGTCTCCGTTGAGGACTTCGCCCGGCCAGAAGTCCTGGAGTTCCAGATCGCGATGCTTTTCAAGCATCAACGCGCGTTGATTTTCCAGAGCATCGAGGGTCAGGGCAGCGCCAAGGATGGGAAGGTCTGACATGAAACACCTGTCGTATTAATGAACTTCTGGCCGACTGATACGGCAATATCCTTGACACTATTGCGACGCTGCCTGAATAGGCAATCAATATCCCCGATTGCGATCAATGCTTTGCGGGATTTCTCCAGTCTCCAGGTAAGTACCAATGTTCCTGGCCACGATTGCAGCGGCCGTGCTGATGATGGTCGGTGCGGAAATATGCGGAAGCACGGTCACCTTGTCATGCGCCCAGAAAGGGTTTGAAGCGGGCAATGGTTCTTCGTCGAAAACATCGAGAACCGCGTGGGAGAGCGGGCCATTGTCCAGCGCGTCGATCAAAGCGGACGTGTCGATAATGGGGCCGCGTGCAAAATTGATGATTGCCGCGTTTTCCTTGCACCGCCGCAGTTCCTCTCGTCCCAACAGGCCACGGGTTTCACCGGTCAGCGGAACAAGTACGACAATGATGTCCGACTGTTCCAGAACAGCATTTAGGCCATCGGTTCCGTGAAAGCAGGAAATCCCATCCAGTTCCTTTTTGCTACGGCTCCAACCCATAACGTTGAACCCGTTGGCCTTTAGCCGCTGTGCAGAAGCTCCACCCAGTTTGCCAATGCCAAGTACGCCTATGGTGCGTTCCATCGGGGTCTTGAGCATGTGCTCCTGCCAGACTTTTGCGCGTTGCTGATGCATGTAGCGGGGCATGTCCCGGTGAAGATAGAGCGTCCAGGCAAGCACGGCCTCCGACATGGTTTCGGCCATTTGCGGGTCGGTTAACCGAACGATCAACGGCCCGTCGTCCGGCAAATCTGCGGCGAGCCGCTCAACGCCGGCCCAAAGGCTTTGCACCCAGACAAGATTGGGAAGGGCGGCGACCTTTGCGGGATCCGGATTGGCGACAATCGCAACTGTGGCTGCCGCACGCTCCGCCTCGGTCAGGTCTTCAAACGGCGTGACTTTTGCCATGCCCCGGAGGGCCTCTGGGAGTGCTTCGCGCCAAGCCTGACGCTCATCCGAACTTGCCTGCGAGACGAAGGGAACGATTGTCGTCATACGGCAAATACTCCTGCGGGATCGGCAAATCCCTTGATCTCGATGGGATTGCCGGAAGGGTCTCTAAAGAACATCGTGCTTTGCTCTCCCGGCTGACCCTGAAATCGGATCGTCGGGGCAAGAATGAAGTCGAGGTTAGCCGCGGTCAGCTTTTCTGCAAGGGCTCTCCAGCGTGGCATGTCCAGTACGACACCCAGGTGTGGCATCGGGACCATGTGTTCACCGACCTTTCCGGTGTTTGTCGTCTGGAACGGTTCGCCGATATGCAAAGAAATCTGGTGGCCGAAGAAGTTGAAATCGACCCAGGTGTCGGTACTGCGCCCTTCCTGGCACCCCAACAGGTCCCCGTAAAATGTGCGCGCTTTGTCGAGGTCGGTCACGTGATAGGCGAGATGAAAACAGGGTTGCATGAACGTCTCCTTGGAATTCCCACGTGAGGTAGCAGATCATGACCGAAACCTTTAGTGTATTTTTTTACCTCTCAGCATAGGAAAATGTTTTGGACACCCGATTTCTTCAGAGCCTGATTGCGGTTGTCGAAACAGGTTCGATTGCAGGGGCTGCGCGATTGCAAGGTTTGACGGCCGCTGCCGTCAGCCAGCGCATCAGAGTTCTGGAAAACGAGCTGAACTGCACACTGCTGAAACGGTCTGCTCAGGCAGCTGTTCCTACTGAAAACTGCCTGCATCTGTTGCCGGCGGCACGAAATCTGGTCCGGGATGCGCAGCGGCTGGGCGCGCATATCGATCCGGGTGGTTTGCGTGGTCCCTATCGTCTTGGAGCGATTTCGACGGCACTCCTGGATTTCATTCCGGGCCTGATCGAAACCTTTCGCACGACTGCTCCGGATGTGGATCTGTCGATCCGGCCGGGAACCTCCCTGGGTCTCTATGAAGAAGTCCTTTCGGGCAGTCTGGATGCTGCGATTACGGTGATGCCGCCCTTTGCTTTGCCCAAGGGAGTTGCCATCCGTGTGCTGAGCGAACAACCCCTCGTGCATATTGCGCCAGGCAATCCGGAAGTCTCCGACGACCACCACGGCGACATCCTTCCCTGGATCCTGTACGACCGGCTCTCCTGGGGCGGGAGAATGATCTGGGATCTTCATAAATCGGTCATCGGACAGGACCGTGTTTTGTGCGAGCTGGACGCGCTTGAGACGATCGCGCTGATGGTGACGCAGGGCAGCGGTCAGGCGATAGTGCCCAGATGGGGCAAACTGAACGACCAGCAACTGGGACTGAGGATCACTCCTCTTCCTGGGAAAGCGACACGCAGGATTGTGTTCCTTCAGTTGCAAACTTCCGTGACGCCGGTGCTAAGCGACCTGGCTTTTGACGCCCTCCGGGTACCAGTGAGTTGACACTTCACCGTGTTTCAGCAGGTCAGTTGCGTCCGCTTCAGCGGGTTCCAAACCGCTTTAAAGAATCACTTTTAGGGAAATAAAATTAGGCGATATGACGATATATCGCACGAAAATGTCGTATGCAGACATGTTCCTGAAATTTGCGATATGAATGGTATAAGAATTGCGTCTCTGCTGTTGTGCTAACGAGAACATAATGCAATGGTATTGACCGATACGCCCTAAGCCGGAGTGAAATACCGGCAATGACCTTCGTATCTTACGGAAGGGTCATAATTAGGGGTCTCATAGCAAGAACAGCGTAAAAGCGTCACATGAAGGCAAAATTAAATTTAATTAATCTAACAACCTTCTTGGCTGCTCTGCGTTCTCTGCCAATTCTACTTTTTCTTTGGTCGCGCTGGGAGGTGAATACTTTGAGAGAAGTGTTTGCGCATTGCGCCCAATTCAAACTCAAGCAAACAGGCTGCACAGGAGTACCCTCATGAAGAAGTTGTTTGTCTCGGTCGCCGCGACCGCGCTTGTCGGTATGGCGTCTTCCGCCATGGCTGAAGAGTGCGGAACGGTCACCATGGCTGAAATGAACTGGGCATCGGCCGGCGCAATCGCACATATCGACAAGATCATTCTCGAGAACGGCTACGGCTGTAGTGTGGAGCTGGTCACCGGCGATACCATGCCGACCTTTACCTCCATGAATGAAAAGGGCGATCCGGACATGGCTCCGGAACTGTGGATCAATGCCGTGCGTGAACCGCTCGACAAGGCTGTCGCCGAAGGCTCCCTGATCATCGGCGGTGAAATCCTGAACGAAGGCGGCGTTGAAGGCTTTTGGGTTCCGACCGCGATTGCTGAGGAGCACAACATCTACACGGTCAAAGATGCTCTGGCGCATCCGGAGCTCTTCCCGGGAGCCGAGGATGACAGCAAGGGAGCCTTCTTTACCTGTCCGACCGGTTGGAACTGCCGTATTACCACCGGCAATCTGTACCGCGCCTTTGGTTTCGACAACGGCAAGTTTGAACTCGTCGATCCGGGTTCCGCTGCCGGTCTCGACGGATCGCTCGCCAAGGCAAACGAGCGCGGCGAAGGCTGGCTCGGCTACTACTGGGCTCCGACGGCCATTCTCGGCAAATACGACATGACGCTGCTTGACTTCGAAACCCCGCATGACAAGGCGGAGTGGGACAAGTGCACGGTTGTCGAGGACTGCCCGGATCCGAAGCCGAATTCCTGGGTCAAATCCGAGGTGTTCACGGTTGTGACCGACGATTTCGCGAAGAAAGCCGGACCTACGATGGACTACATCAAGGGCCGTACCTGGGATAACCGCACCGCCGGCAAGGTTCTTGCCTGGATGAGCGAAAACCAGGCGACCAACGAAGACGGTGCCTACTACTTCCTGGAAAACTTCGAAGACGTCTGGACCAAGTGGGTCAGCCCGGAAGTTGCTGAAAAGGTAAAAGGGGCTCTTTGATCCCTTTGAAAATATCAGGAGCCCGCGCAATGGCGCGGGCTCTTCAATAAGGGGTAAACCAACGGGACGAGAATGATGGAGTGGTTACAAGAATTCCCCAAAATGAGTAGGGGCGACTTGCGCGCTATGCGTCAGTCATTGGACGGGGCGTTCAAGGAATTCACCGGAGAATATGGTGAAGCCATCGAGGCGGCTTTCGATCCGATCAAAGAATTTCTGATCTTTCTGGAACATATATTAATCAACTCTCCCTGGCCGATCATTCTGGCTGTGCTTGTTGGTATCGTTTATGCCATGAGCCGCAATGCCAAGATCACGATCGGTTCTCTCGTTGCGCTGTGTGTGATCGGTTATCTGGGCATGTGGGAAGACACAATGCGCACCATCGCCATGGTGACCGTGTGTACCCTTTTGGCCATTGTCCTCGGTATTCCCCTTGGTATTCTGATGGCGCGGTCCGATCGCGTGCAAAGTTTCGTCAATCCGATCCTTGATCTGATGCAGACGATGCCGAGCTTTGTTTACCTCATTCCGGTGGTGATGATTTTCGGGATCGGCAAAGTGCCGGGCATGATCGCGGTCGTGATCTATGCGATCCCGCCAATGATCCGACTGACCAACCTTGGAATTCGGCTTGTTGATCAGGACGTGCTCGAGGCGGCTGATGCGTTTGGCTCGAACTCTTGGCAAAAGCTGACGAACGTTCAGCTTCCCTTGGCGCTGCCGACCATTATGGCTGGTGTGAACCAGACCATCATGATGGCTCTTGCCATGGTTGTCGTCGCGGCCCTGATCGGCGTGAAGGGACTTGGCCAGCCGGTGCTCAACGCCATTGCGAACCAGTACCTGACGATGGGTGTGATGAACGGCCTCGCAATCGTTGCCATCGCCATCATCTTCGACCGCGCTACTCAGGCCTATGGCAAGCGCCTTCAAAAGCACTCGGAGGTGATCCATGGGTGAGGCGACGGGAATTGAGATCAAGAATCTCTACAAGATCTTCGGCCCGAACGGCCAGGACATGGTTCAGCTGGTCAAGGACGGTATGTCCAAGGCCGAGCTGAACGAAAAGTACAATCATGTTCTTGGTCTCAACAACATCAACATCTCCATGCCGGGTGGCAAGATCGAGGTCGTGATGGGCTTGTCGGGATCCGGCAAGTCGACCTTGATCCGTCACATCAATCGTCTGATTGATCCGACGGCCGGTGAAGTCCTTTACGGCAATGAAGACGTCTGCAAGATGTCTCAGGGGGAGTTGCGGAACTTCCGGCGCCACAAGACGGCGATGGTCTTCCAGAAATTTGCTCTCCTGCCGCACAGGACGGTGATGAAGAACACCGTATACGGTCTGGAAATCCAGGGCGTTTCGATGAAGGAAGCGGAAGAACGCGCAGCGCGCTGGATTGCCCGGGTCGGTCTGGAAGGTTTTGAGGATCACTATCCCAACCAGCTTTCCGGCGGCATGCAGCAGCGTGTCGGACTTGCCAGAGCGCTCACCAACGATGCTGACATCCTGCTGATGGATGAAGCGTTCTCGGCGCTCGATCCGCTGATCCGTATGGACATGCAAACCGTCCTGCTGGATCTTCAGGAGGAGCTGCACAAGACGATCGTGTTCATCACTCACGATCTGGATGAAGCGCTTCGTCTTGGCGACAAGATTGCGATCCTGCGCGATGGCGCGGTCATCCAGCAGGGTACAGGTCAGGACATCGTTCTCAATCCGGCGGATGAGTACATTGCGGACTTCGTCAAGGAAGTGAACCGTGGCCGGGTCATTCTCGTCGATACCGTCATGGACAAAACCAAGACGATAGAGGGTGGCATGACGATCTCCAGCGGTATCAGGCTGGAAGAAGCTGCCAAGACCTTTGCCGATACAGGCGTAGGAGAAGCTTCCGTGGTCAACGGCGATGGCAAGCCGATCGGCGTGCTGAATGTGCACGACACCATCTACGCAATGGTGACGCCAGCTTCACACTAAGAACGAGTGATTGCCTCAAAACAAAAGCCCCGGAAGATTGTCCGGGGCTTTTTTCTTTGTCTCAGGTTTTCGGCGCTGCGGATGCGGTCTGGTTCTGACCGCCTGATCTATACGGCCAGTTGCTCCAGTTGATCGGTTCGGAAACCGGTTGGGCCGTCGCAGGTTCCGATGTGATCGGCCCGTTGGCTATTTCCACCTGAACAGCATCGTTTTCGGTTGGGCCAAGCCGCAGGTCCCAGGTGTTGAACTCAGGTATGAGACGGGCAACGGGTGCGGGACGTTCTTCGGCGATCGAGAAATGTTGAGGGGCGAGACGCCCGATATTGGCCAGCAGGAAGAAGTCGGCAATCCTGGCTTCGTATCTTGCCCGCACATAGTCGACCTGGCTGAGGAGTAGCTCCCGCTCGCCGTCAAGCACGTCCAGAAGCGAACGCTGTCCGCTATCGAATTCGACCTGAAGGCCTCTTGCGGCCCTGCGGTTGGCGTCAATCGCCCGGCTCTGTGCTTTTGCACGCAGTCGGGAGGCCGTCCGCTGTTTCATAGCGCGGATGACGTTTTCCCGGATGATCTGCTGGGTATCATCGAGCTCGTATTCTTCCTGGGCGGCGGTAAATCTTGCGCGCTTGACCGCTGCGATGTTACGCCCTCCTGTGAACAAGGGAGCCGTTACACGCACACCAAGCCGGAAATCGTCTTCGTCCTGATAGGACAGGTTTCCCCGGTATCCGTTGTCCCAGCCACTTTCCAGAGTAACGCGTGGCAGCATGTCACCGACCGATGCTCGCGCGGCGAATTTCGCGGCTCTTGCGTCTGCGGTTGCTGCGCGAATGGAGGGGTTGTTCTGATAGGCAATGGTGATGGCGTCCTGCAGGTTGGCAGGTTCGATCGATTTTGGAATTGCCGGCCAGCCTAGTTTGCCGGGTGCCTGGCCCGTCAGCCGCTCATAGAGCGCTTCCGAGGCTTCAAGGTCGCCGACGGCCTGATCCCGGTTGCCTTGCGCTTCTGCAAGGCGCGCCAGGGCCTGCTCGATATCTGTACGCGTGGCATCTCCAGACTTGAAGCGTGCTCGTGCAGCATTGGCTTCTTTCTGGACGACATGCGTGTAGGCCTTCAGGTGTTTCAGGATCTCGCGGTCGCGCACAACCTGCAGATAGGCGTCTGCGGTGTTGAACAGGAGGGTTTGCTCTGCACCGATCAGTTGGTTGCGACCAGACAAGGCTTCTTCGTGGGCCTGATTAAGGCGATTGACGCCGGAAAAACCCTGAAAGAGCGTTTGCGACACCGATAGACCCAGATCGTGCGAATAGGTACGGTCGCTGCTGTTGCTTCGATCGTTGCGGTAAGCGTTGTGCTCACCGACATAGGTTCCCGTGACCTTCGGCAGGAACTCCGATCTTGCCGTCCAAATTCCCTGATTGGTTGCCTCGTATCGCGATCTTTCCGCTTTCAGGCGGGGGCTGGTTGCGTAGGCTGATGCCATGGCTTCTTCAAGGGATTGTGCGGTGGCGGATTGCAGGCCACACGAAAGCCCGATCAGGGTCGTGCCTGCCAACAGACAGGCCAGACGGGTCCTGATCCCTCTTTTCAATGTCGGGACGGTGAAGAGAGTTGTCATTGCAGAGCCAGAATTGTTATCTGCCGCAAAGGTAAAATTTTATGGTTAATCAAAACTAAATCTGTTGACGCGACTTAGGGTTATGGGGTGTCGGGCGGTCTTGAAACAAAGTCGGTGGTTGATTTTTTGTTTGGGAAGGTCGAGCAAGAATATGTTCGCGGTTAATATTAATTCGTGAGCCGGTGGTATTCGTGTGCACTTATCAATTTTAGCTCGGTACGAACTGCATAACTATTATGGATTCTTATCTATTACCGGTCCTCTCGGTGCTGAGTTGTTGACGCCGTCAAAATTTCGATAGCCTGTTGGTTGCCCCAGTCTTCCCGGAGAAAGCAAGTGCTGAATTTCTTCTAAGGTCGGTCTTGCTCGAACAAGAGGGGTGGTTTTTTTGACAATGTTGAAGAAATGCTGCGGATGAAAGGTGAGGGAAATTCCGCTGGGAGTGCAAAAACGAGCATGTGTCGTGAAATCTGTTGCAGAATTTCGCCTGACCGCCCCTTTCCACCAAAGAAAAGATCAGCACTTTTGACGATGCGTTAACGTCAGGTCGATCGCGTTTTTGTTAGCGAAATCAATGGGAAAAGGGTCTTGCGCGAAAAAAGTAGAATGATCTTTTCCAAAGGCCGGGGTTAATCCATAAAATCTTATCGATATTATTATCAATGCTGAATTGATTTGCTTTCACAACAGGGCAGCCAAACCGGCGGGAGTTCTTCTTGTCGGGAAACTGCAACCTGCGTGTGAACCTTTCAGGATTTTGGATGCCTCCCGCAATGCTAGCGAAAGCCAAGTCTACGCGCGTCGACAACGCCTACGAACGGCTGAAAGCCGAAATACTGAATGGGGAACTTCCTCCCGGGTTTCAAGCGCCCGAACCGGATATCGCCGCGCGCCTCGGAATGAGCCGCACGCCCGTCCGCGAAGCGCTCATCCGGTTGGAGGCAGAGGGCCTTGTTGATCTCATTCCACGGCGCGGAGCAAAGGTACTGGCAATTTCGCAAAAGGATATTTGTGAAATTTTCGAGATCCTTGCCGAGCTGGAGGGGCTTGCCGTCAAGAAGGCGGCCGGCAGAGAAGTTCCCTGTTTCCTGATGCAAGAGCTGGAAAAGCTTCTGTCCGAAGCTGATGCCGCGTTGCTGCAAGACGACATTGAACACTGGGCCGAGCTTGATGATCGCTTTCACAGGCTGATCGCGCAGACTTGTGGCAACACCCGGCTGGAAGCTGAAGTGATCAGCCTTCTCAATCAGGTCCACCGAGCCAATCGCGTGCTGTTGCGCCTGAACAGGGCGCCTGCATCACGTGCAGATGATCACCGGAAGATTTTTGAGGCAATCAGGGCCGGTCGGGACGATATCGGTTCCGAAGTTGCGCGTTCTCACCGCCTTGCCGGACTGGAGACAATGAAGCGTCTGCTGCAGTCCAGCGGACTGTCTCAGGTTTGAGCCACTGGTTTGTCGAGAGGTCAGTTCGATGAGGCAGGGCCGGTGGACTGGCCAATGATCAATTCAGCGTCGAGATGAAGAGACTTCGGGGTGCTGATGGGGGCCGTGATCATGTCGAGCAGAAGTTCGGCGGCCTTTTCTCCCGCGTAGCGTACTGATGAGCGCGTGCATGTGAAAATCGGAACTTCTCCGCTGTTTGGGAGGAAGGACAAGGCATCGTCATGCGTGATGATGGAGACATCCTTGCCGGTTTTCAGTCCGCATTGCCCGATTGCGCGCGCAACGCCAATGGCTGAAATCATAGACGAAACCAGAAACGCTGTTGGCGGATTGTCGCTTTTCAGCATTTCCATTGCGTTGTCGCAGCCATAGGGCTCGGTCATGTCCGAGCTGCGCATCAGCAATGCGTCGGGCGTCAACCCGCGCGCTTGCAAGGCGTCTTCGAACCCGCGTCTGCGCCGGCGTGCAAAATCCATATGCTCCAGGCCATTCAAGAGGGCTATCCTGGTGTGGCCAAGGTCGAGAAGCAGGTTGGTGGCGCGCTCGAAGGCGCGGCGATTGTTCATGTCGATCCAGGAGGTTTCCTCTTCCGCACCTGGAATGCGGCCATGGACGACAAAGGGAAGATTGAGTTCCTGCAGCAGTTTGTGGCGCCGCTCATCATTGGCCGGGCCATGAATGATGACGCCATCGGCCTTCTTGCGCGATGCGATCTGCCGGTAGGCATCTTCTTCGTGGTCATCCTCGACAACGGAGATGATCATGTCGTAGCCGTGCCTGGAGTATGTCTCGCCCGCACCTGCAATGAACTCCAGAAAGATCGGGTTCATCATCTCGTGGATCGAGCGTGGAATGACGTGACCGATCGCCATGGAGCGCCCGGTCGCAAGACGCCTTGCCTGACTGTTGGGGGCGTATCCCAGCTTCTCCGCCATTTCGGCGACACGCTTGCGGGTTTCGGCACTGACTTCCGGATAACCGTTCAATGCGCGGCTGACGGTTGTCTGCGAAAGATTCAACCGTTGTGACAGTTCTTTTAAATTCACGCCCTTGCTCATTCCGCCCAAATCGCTTTGAAAGCGCCCCTCCAAACAGGCCAATCTTGAAATGCAACATTAATTCGTGAGTTGTTTGCTTGACAAGACCGAAGTGTATCGACATGGTTAGGACGAAATCCAAAGCGGTTTGGATGTCCGTTTCTGGTAGGATTACCCATCGGACGGGTGGGGCGGGGAGTTGCTGCCAGGTGGAGAATTGTGCCACTTTAAATAGAATGTCCCAGCGAAGGGACAATCCGGGAGGATAGACATGAAATCACGTTTATTGGCCTGCACGGCAGGATTGGTTATTGGCGCTGCCATGAGCTTCGGCACCGCTTCTGCTGCCGACTTGAAATTTGCTCCGGGCGAGGGGCCGTTCAACTGGGACAGCTACAACGAATGGGCAAAGTCCGCGCCTGACCTCAGCGGTCAGACCGTTACCATTGCCGGTCCCTGGCTTCAGCCGGAAGACGGTTACTTCCGCAATGTTGTGGCCTATTTTTCCGAAGCGACCGGCGCTGAAGTGATCTACACCGGTTCCGACTCGTTCGAGCAGCAGATCGTTATTGATGCCGAAGCCGGCGCTGCCCCGAACATTGCGGTCTTCCCGCAGCCGGGCCTTGCTGCCGACATGGCTGCACGTGGTCTTCTTAAGCCGCTTCCGGAAAGCATGGGGGGCTGGGTTGCCGACAATTACGGCGCTGGCGACAGCTGGGTCAATCTGGGTACCTACAAGGATGCCGACGGCAACGACCAGCTTTACGGCTTCTTCTACAATGTCAACGTCAAGAGCCTCGTCTGGTACGTGCCTGAAAACTTCGAGGATGCCGGCTATGAAGTGCCGGAATCCATGGAAGACCTCAAGGCTTTGACCGAGCAGATCGTTGCTGACGGTGAAACGCCGTGGTGCATCGGTCTGGGATCGGGTGCCGCGACCGGCTGGCCCGCGACCGACTGGGTCGAGGACATGATGCTGCGTACGCAACCGGCAGAAGTCTACGACCAGTGGGTGACCAACGAAATCGCGTTTGACGATCCGCGCGTTATCGGCGCGATCGAAGAGTTCGGCTGGTTTGCGCGCGACGATGCCAAGGTTGCCGGTGGTTCCGGTGCCGTTGCCTCCACTGACTTCCGCGACAGTCCGAAAGGCCTCTTCTCTTCACCGCCGCAGTGCTACATGCACCGTCAGGCCTCCTTTGTTCCGGCGTTCTTCCCGGACGGCGTTGAATTCGGCACCGATGTCGACTTCTTCTACCTTCCGGCCTATGCCGAAAAGGATCTCGGCAACCCGGTTCTGGGTGGCGGCACTCTGATGGCGATCACCAGCCCGTCCGATGCGACAACCGCGCTGATGGAATTCTTCAAGCTGCCGATCGCACACGAAGTGATGATGGCCCAGACCGGCTTCTTGACACCGCACAAGGGTGTGAATCCGGAAGCTTACCTGAACGACACGCTGCGTGGTCAGGGCGAAATCCTCGTCAATGCCACGACCTTCCGCTTTGACGGTTCCGACCTGATGCCGGGTGGTGTCGGTGCAGGTACCTTCTGGACCGGCATGGTCGACTATGCAGGCGGCAAGGACGCCGGCGAAGTGGCTGCCGAGATCCAGAAAAGCTGGGACGCTCTCAAGTAAAGCCTAAAAGGCCGGTTCGCCAAACGCGACCGGCCGTCTTTGCTTGAACCTGGACACCTCCAGGCTTTCAAATTCCTCAAATCTGGCTGCTCCCGGACGACCGGGAGTGCCCCATAAAATACAAGTGGGAGGGAACGGCCGTGCTGATGGAGAACCCGGCAGTCCTGGGCCTCGTGACGATCGTCGTCGGTGTGGGGGCGTGTCTCGGATATTACTACTTATCCAACCAGTTTCTCGACAAAGTCCTGTTTCCGGCGAAAGGGCCGAATGCGGGCAAGAACATCAATCGGGCCAATATGGTCCGGCCGTGGCTATTCCTGTTTCCTGCACTTTTCGCACTTACGCTGTATCTCGCCTATCCGGTGTTTGAAACACTGCGCCTGTCGCTGACGGACCGAGCGCAGGGCGGTGCGTTTGTCGGCTTCGACAATTATCGGCAGATGATGAACGAGGCGAAGTTCTGGGAAGCGGTGCGTAACAACATGCTCTGGCTGATTGTCGTGCCGGCAGCGTCGACTGCATTCGGGTTGCTCGTCGCTCAGCTGACCGACCGGATCAGATGGGGGAATCTCGCAAAGTCCCTGATCTTCATGCCGATGGCAATTTCCTTTGTTGGTGCTTCCGTCATCTTCAAGCTGATTTATGACACCCGCCCGGAAGACCAGAACCAGATTGGCGTTCTGAACGCGGTATGGCTCAGGTTTGATGGCGGGATTGGCTCTATCTTTTCATTGCAGATCGTTCCCACCTTGCTCCTCTTGGCATTCGCCGGGGTCGTGGCCTACGTGGTCTGGATGTTCGTCCGGGATCTTGTTGCAACGGGTAAAGACCGTTCGATCTGGATGATGCCCTTGCGCCTTGTTGTCGCCCTGGGTGGCTTGTGGCTGATCTGGATCTCCGTCAGCTCTGTGGTTGGCATCTGGTTCACCGAGTTGCCTTATGGCGAACCTCAGACCTGGTTGACCATTCCGCTTTGGAACAATTTTCTTCTTATGGTCGTGCTGATCTGGATCCAGACGGGTTTTGCCATGGTGATCCTGTCAGCTGCATTGCGCGGCATACCGGAAGAAACGGTTGAAGCCGCGATTGTCGACGGAGCCAACCCGTTCCAGATCTTCTTCAAGATCAAGGTGCCACAGATCATGGGAACCATTGTCGTGGTCTGGACGACAATCACGCTGACGGTGCTGAAAGTGTTCGACATCGTGTTTGCCATGACCAACGGACAGTGGGAAACACAGGTTCTGGCCAACTACATGTATGACAAGCTTTTCCGCGCAAACGATTGGGGCGTCGGCTCCGCAAGCGCGATCATCATCATGTTGCTGGTCACTCCGATCCTTGTCTGGAACGTCTATAACGCCCGGAAGGAGATGCGCTGATGGGTGGCATTGCTGGACATAAATCCGCTCTGACCTGGGCCGTGCAAATCTCCGTCGCATTGCTCGTGGTGTTGTGGCTGTTTCCAACAGTCGGCCTTTTTGTCTCGTCGTTCCGAACGGCAGACCAGATTTCAAGTTCAGGCTGGTGGGCGGCGCTGACGCCTTCGGAGCAGAACAAGGTCTACCGGGCTGCCGATCCGGACGACAACAGGGTTGCCGATGGCGACGGTTTTGTCGTCACGGGGAACATTTTTGAGGATGCGCCAAGGGAGATTCGAGCCTGGGGTGTTTCGTCCAGAAATGTCGCCGCATTCCAAGCCGGCGACACAGCCGAAATGAAAGACGGTGAAACCGTGACGTTGCAGCCGGATGGCAGCTATGTCTGGCGTGGCAACGACAAGCAGCTTTCAGGACGCGGCCAAAGAATTTTCGTCACCGCGACAGTGCCGCCCGAATTCACGTCAGACAATTACAAGACGATCCTGTTTTCCGGCACCGGCCAGGACAACATGGCCAAGGCGTTCTTCAACACACTGACGGTGACGATCCCGGCAACGATCATTCCGATCGTCGTTGCAGCCTTTGCGGCCTACGCGCTGGCGTGGATGGAGTTTCCCGGCCGAGCGTTGCTCATCGCAGCTGTTGTTGCCCTGCTGGTCGTCCCCCTTCAATTGGCGCTTATTCCGCTTTTGCGCCTGCATTTGGGGATCGGTATCGGCAAGGGGTATCTTGGGGTCTGGCTCGCCCACACCGCATTCGGCATGCCGCTCGCGGTCTATCTTCTCAGGAATTACATGGTGGGGCTGCCCAGGGACATCATCGAGAACGCCAAGGTGGATGGGGCGACGGATTTTCAGATCTTCACGCGTATCATCCTGCCGCTGAGTTTTCCTGCCCTCGCTTCCTTTGCGATTTTCCAGTTCCTTTGGACCTGGAACGATCTGCTGGTGGCGAAGGTGTTCCTGATCGACGCCACCGGCTCGACCACCGTGATGACCAACCAGATCGTTGAACTGTTGGGAACCCGTGGTGGCAACTGGGAAATTCTGGCCACGGCCGCTTTCGTTTCCATTGCCGTGCCTCTCTTCGTCTTCTTTGCAATGCAGAGGTATCTGGTGCGTGGCCTGCTTGCCGGATCGGTCAAATAACATGAACAGAATAAACATTGGGGAGCAGCCCGCATGACTTCGTTGTCCCTTAAGGATGTCAGCAAGTCCTATGGTCCGGTTGAGGTTCTGCGGAACATCGACCTGGAAATCGAAGAGGGCGAGCTGATCGTTTTCGTCGGGCCCTCGGGCTGCGGAAAGTCAACGCTTTTGCGCATGATTGCCGGCCTGGAAAAAATCACAGGCGGCACGCTCGAGATCGATGGCACCGTGGTAAACGATGTGCCGCCGGCGCAGCGCGGAATTGCAATGGTCTTCCAGTCCTACGCGCTTTATCCGCACATGACGGTTTATGACAACATGGCCTTCGCGCTCAGACTTGCGCACAAGTCAAAAGACGAGATCGACAAAGCCGTCAGAAGTGCGGCGGAAACGCTTCAGCTGACGCATTTGCTCGATCGATTGCCGAAGGCGCTGTCAGGTGGTCAACGCCAGCGTGTTGCCATTGGCAGGGCCATTGTACGAGACCCGAAGGTCTTCCTGTTCGATGAGCCGCTTTCCAATCTGGATGCTGCCTTGCGTGTTGCAACGCGGATCGAAATTGCGCAGCTGAAGGAAAGCATGCCGGAAAGCACCATGATCTACGTCACGCATGATCAGGTGGAAGCCATGACGCTGGCCAGCCGGATTGTCGTGCTTCATGGCGGTGACGTGGAGCAATTCGGAAAACCGCTGGACCTTTATGAACGCCCGGCAAATACTTTTGTCGCCCAGTTCATCGGCTCTCCGGCCATGAACCTGATCGAGGCCAAGGTTACGGCAACAGGCGCTCAAACTTCCGTTCAAATGGCCGATGGTGGTCATGCGGACGTACCGATTGCATCCCGCGAGAGCGATCTTGGCACGGCGGTCAAGCTTGGAGTGCGGCCTGAGGATCTCACGGTCACCGAGAGCGATGACTACCTCGTTTCAGCGGAAGTGGAGATCGTCGAAGCTCTTGGGGAGACAACGGTTCTCTATTTCAAGGCCGAGAATGGCGACCCGTCCCTGATCGCCAAGCTGCCTGGTATCAACAAGATTGAAAAGCACACCACAGTTCGCATGACGGCAGCTTCGGACAAGCTGCATCTCTTTGATGGTGAGGGCAAATCGTTCCTTTATCGGTGAGGTGTGATCAGTCTGAGAATGCGGCCACCCTGCCCAGGCGGGGTGGCTTTTTTTTGGCAGAAGCGGAATGGGCACGGGTGTCGTTCAGTGTGGATGTCCTGCGTGGTAGCGCTTCCCTGAAACTGTCGTCAAGGCGTTCACGCTTTGAGATTGCCTCGTACACTTCATCGCTGAGACGAGATCCGTCGCTCGACTGCAGATAGACTGCAGCGAACACAATGATGGTTTCACTGGACGAGACAACTTAACTGGCAAAGTTGTCGACGCATGTGGAATCCCATGCAAATTCCCGTAGGGGTTGTTCGTGTGATTTTATAATCTTTTGATTTTGTCGGCGTTGCGACGCGATTTGGCATTCCCAAATTCAAAAACTGTCATATCATTTTCATATGAGCGTCGAATAAGGTTCATATGAAAATGTTTTATCAGGCTTCGAAGTTGAACCTTTTCGAGTCAACACAAAGCTGTTTCGGGCTGTGAGCAATCAATATCGCCTGGAGCAAGGTAAATCGTGTCGGGTCATAAACACATGCTTGGACAAATAGATATTTCGAAACGACAGGCCGAAATCGCTGATCTGGTCCAGAAATCCGGATTCGCGTCGGTCGAGGAACTGGCGGATCGTTTTGAAGTAACGACCCAGACAATCCGCCGTGACGTCAACGGCCTTTGTGAAATGGGGATCCTTCGGCGCACGCATGGCGGTGTCGAGCCACCGGCGCCTGCTTCCAACATTCATTATTCCACTCGGCAGATCCTGAACCTTCCCGAGAAGCAACTGATTGCGACTCTGGTCGCCAACGAGATCGACAACAATCAGTCTCTGGCCTTTTCGATTGGAACGACACCGGAAATCGTCATGCAGGCGCTGACGGCGCACGAGAAGTTGGCGATCTTCACCAACAACCTCAATGTCGCTTTCACGGCATCGATCAATCCATCCTACCAGGTAACCATCGCCGGTGGACGCTTGCGCCATGGAGATCGCGACATCCTGGGGTCGGCGGCGCAGGCGTTTTTCTCCAACTACAAGGTGGATATCGGCATTTTCGGTGTGGCCGGTGTCGATGAAGACGGAACGCTGCTGGACTTTCATGAAGACGAGGTCGCGGCACGGCAGTCAATACTGGCGAACTGCCGGAAATCCTATCTCGTTCTTGATCACAGCAAGTTCGGTCGAAGTGCGCATGTGCGTGGCGGCAAACTGAGCGATGTCGATGCCATCTTCACCGACCGGCCTGTACCGCCTTCGATCCTGACCAGCCTGGAGGGCACCAACACTCAGGTTCATGTTGCCGGAGACGGAGGGCGGTCATAATGACCGGCGGCATGCTCTCCAGCTCCGGCAAGACCATTCGCCTGGACGGTGTTTCACGCGTCTGGGGTGACACCAGAGCTGTAGACAATCTGTCAGTCGACATTCCCGCGGGCTCGTTCACGGCTTTGCTGGGGCCATCGGGATGCGGCAAGTCGACAACGCTGCGGATGATTGCCGGACTAGAGGACGTGAGCAGCGGCAATATCGTGATCGGCAACGAAGATGTGACCGGCAAGCCGTGTTCAAAGCGCGACCTGTCGATGGTGTTTCAGTCCTATGCGCTGTTTCCCCATCTGAGCGTCGCGGAAAACATCATTTTCGGATTGAAAGTACGCCGGGTTGGCAGGACGGATCGCGATCAGAGGCTGAGGAAAGTCGCGGAGCTACTCGGACTGTCGCAGCTGCTTGATCGAAAGCCGGGTCAGCTTTCCGGTGGACAGCAGCAACGTGTCGCCTTGGGACGGGCGATCATCGGCGAAAAGCCGATCTGCCTCATGGATGAACCGTTGTCGAATCTCGATGCCAAGTTGCGCCACGAAATGAGGATCGAGATCCGCTCGTTGCAGCAACAACTCGGCTTCACCATGGTTTACGTGACCCACGATCAGGTGGAAGCCATCACCATGGCCGACCAGGTCGTGCTCCTGAACAAGGGACAGCTGGTGCAGGCGGCGGCTCCGCGCGATCTTTACGAAAAGCCTGCAAGCCCCTTTGCAGCCCGCTTTATCGGCACGCCGCCGATGAACCTTTTTCCCGCCAGTGCATTTGCAAGATTGGCTTCGGCTCCCGGCCATCAGCTCGGCATCAGGCCTGAAGCGATGCATCTGCAGCAAGGCGGACCAGTGACCGCTTCTATCCGTGCACTGGAATATCTGGGAGCGGACATTCTGGCCGACTGCGTTCTGGCCGACACTCAATTTCAGGTCCGGCTGCCGACAGGAAAGTCCGTCGCGCCCGGCCAGTCCATCGACCTGGGGTTCGAACCTCAGGCGTTGCATGTCTTCGATGCCGACACCGGCATGCGGAGGGACGATCTTGTTTCAGAAATTGGAGCGCAATTGCGCTCCTGACCAACTGCGTGGGCCCGCGTAGACCGACCGCAGTATTGCGGATGTTCAAACCTTAGGAAGTAAACTGATGTTGAAGTCCACTTTCCTGAAGGCCGTTGCTGCAACGGCCCTATCCTTCAGCACCTGGGCATCCGCTCAGGCTGTTGATCTGCAATTTTATTTCCCGGTCGCTGTTGGCGGTAAGGCAGCCGAGACCATCCAGGAACTGACAGACGCCTATGCTGCACAGAACCCGGATGTGAAAATCGACGCCGTTTACGCCGGGTCCTACCAGGATACTGTTGCAAAGGCGATCACCGCTTCGCGTGGCGGAAACCCGCCGCAGCTTTCCGTTATCCTTTCCGTCGACATGTTCACCCTCATCGACGAAGATCTGATCGTTCCCTTCGACGACTATCTTTCCACTCAGGAAGACAAGGCCTGGATCGACGGTTTCTACCCGGCATTCATGGAAAACAGCCAAACCGGCGGCAAGACCTACGGCATTCCGTTCCAGCGTTCCACGCCGGTTCTCTACTGGAACAAGGAAGCTTTCAAGGAAGCAGGCCTGAATCCGGACGTTGCTCCGCAGACCTGGGATGAAATGGTCGAATTCGGCAAGAAGCTGACCAAGAAGGACGCCAGCGGCAACGTCACCCAATGGGGTGTTCGCATTCCGTCTTCCGGGTTTCCTTACTGGCTGTTCCAGGGTCTCGCCATTGAAAATGGTGCCATTCTCGCAAATGCCGATGGCAACAAGACCCATTTCGACGATCCGAAAGTCGTCGAAGCGCTGCAGTACCTTGTTGACCTGAGCACCAAATACGAAGTGATGGCACCGGGCATCATCGAGTGGGGCGCAACACCGAAAGCCTTCTTCGAAGGCCAGACAGCGATGATGTGGACCTCCACCGGCAACCTGACCAACGTTCGCAACAATGCTCCGTTCGATTTCGGTGTCGCCATGCTGCCGGCCAACGTTCAGCGCGGTGCCCCGACAGGCGGTGGCAATTTCTATCTGTTCAAGGGCGCTTCGGAAGAGCAAACCAAGGCAGCGGTGAAATTCGTCCAGTGGATCACTGCGCCGGAACAGTCCGCAAAGTGGACCATTGCCACCGGGTATGTCGCTCCGCGTGCGGAAACCTGGGAAACCGAAACGATGAAGGCTTACACGGCCGACTTCGCCCCGGCCCTGGTTGCCCGTGATCAGCTCGAGTTCGCCAAGGCAGAGCTTTCCACTTACCAGAACCAGCGCGTTACCGGCATCTTCAACGATGCTCTGGCGGCAGCCATTACCGGCAAGAAAGACCCGGCAACGGCGCTGAAGGAAGCTCAGGCGCAAGCTGACGCGATTCTGGCCGAGTATCGCTAATTCCCACCTGACATGGAGCGGCGGACTTATTGTCCGGCGCTCCGTTTTTCCTCTTCTGACATTTCGGATCGTGACGCCAATGCGGGGCCCCAATATCAAACGCGAATGGATCTACGGCTGGTTGCTTCTTCTGCCGGCAATGGTGTTTCTGTTCGCCTTCACCCACATTCCGGCGATCACGACTTTTCTGAACAGCTTCTTCTCAACTCCTCGTGGCCGCCGGCCCGCAAAATTTCTTGGCCTTGGCAACTACGAACGCATGCTGGATGACCCGGTATTCTGGAAGGTGCTGTGGAACAATCTTTGGTTCGCGCTTGGGACAATCCCGGTTTCAATTGCCCTGGCGATCGTCATGGCGCTCTGGGTCAACGAAAAGCTCGCCGGGCGCAGTTTTGTCCGCATGGCCTATTTCACGCCCACCGTGCTGCCACTGATCGCTGTCGCCAATATCTGGATGTTCTTCTATACGCCCGGCTTCGGGCTGTTCGACCAGATCACGGGCTTTTTGTTCGGCTGGCCTGCCAGCAACTATCTCGGCAACCCGGACACCGCGCTGAATGCGATTATCGTCGTGACTGTCTGGAAGGAAGCAGGATTCTTCATGATCTTCTACCTGGCGGCGCTACAGGCTATTCCGGTGTCGTTGAAAGAAGCTGCCCAGATAGAAGGGGCGGGACGCTGGACCATATTCTGGCGGATCACCTTTCCCTTGCTCATGCCGACGACGCTGTTTGTCTGCGTGAATGCCGTGATCAATTCCTTCCGTCTGGTGGACCATATCTTCATCCTGACGGATGGCGGGCCCGACAATGCCTCGGCTTTGCTGCTGTTCTACATCTATGAGGTTGCCTTCCGCTTCTGGGAAACGGCCTATGGCGCGACGCTCACCGTGGCGTTGCTGGTGCTGCTGTCTCTGCTTGCCATCGGCCAGTTCTTCTTCTTCGACCGCAAGGTGCATTACAAATGACCGGCACCGCTGACATTCTCGATCGGGTGTTGAACACGCTCGCTGCCTGGGCGCTCGCACTTCTCTGGGTGTTGCCGCTTACCTATGCGATCTGGACCGCGTTTCATCCCGCTGCCTATGAAGCAAGGTTCGAGCTGCTCGCACCGCTGACGCTGGAGAATTTCGCCAAGGCGTGGGAGGCAGCACCGTTTGCCCGGTACTTCCTGAACACATTTGTGCTGGTCACGTTGATCCTTGCAGGACAGTTCTTCCTGTGCACGCTGGCTGCCTACGCCTTTGCGCGTTTTACGTTTCCGGGTCGGAACGTGCTTTTCGCGTTGGTTCTCCTGCAGCTCCTGGTGATGCCGGACATTCTGATGGTCGAAAATTATCAGACCATGCGCCTTCTGCATCTGGTGGACACCATCCCGGCTATCGCCTTGCCCTACATTGCATCCGGCTTCGGCATTTTCCTCCTGCGCCAGACTTTCATGACCATCCCGAAGGAACTGGATGAAGCGGCGCGGATCGAAGGATCGTCGTTCCTCGGCGTGCTCTGGAAGGTTTATATCCCGCTGGCCAAGCCAACCTATCTGGCCTATGGCCTGGTTTCGGTCAGCCATCACTGGAACAACTTCCTGTGGCCGCTGATTGTGACCAATTCGGTTGATACAAGGCCGGTCACCGTCGGTCTCAGTATCTTCTCTGCAATCGACAGCGGCATCGAATGGTCGGTGATCAACGCAGCCACGCTGATGACCTCAGGGCCACTTCTGATTGCCTTTCTTCTCTTTCAACGTCAGTTTGTGCAAAGTTTCATGCGCGCCGGGATCAAGTGAATCTGCCGGTTTTGCCGGGGGACCGTGCCCGTCGTGCGGGCTTCCGCCTGACACGTGCGGAGATTGCCATTTGAATTGGCCGGTGTTCATGTTAAGTCGATTTAAATCGATTAAATTGGCAAAAGATGGCGACAATCGAAGCGCCGCTGCCGTGGAGGATTTTTCGTGTCAAAGACATTTCTGGCAATTGGCGAGTGCATGGTCGAGATGGCTCCGACCGGCGAGGGTACATTTTCAATGGGGTTTGCCGGGGACACGCTGAACACAGCCTGGTACGCGCGCAAGCACCTGCCTGCCGATTGGAACGTCAGTTATTTTACCGCGGTTGGCCAGGATCAGGTTTCAGACCAGATGCTTGAGTTCCTGAACCGGTCGAATATCGACACCGGGTCCGTTCGCAAGTTGGAGGATCGGACCGTTGGCCTTTACATGATCCAGCTGAAAGATGGTGAACGCAGCTTCGCCTACTGGCGTTCGCAATCGGCAGCGCGGCAACTGGCGTCAGATACAGTTCACCTGGAAATGGTGATGTCCGGCGCAGGGCTGATCTATTTCAGCGGCATCACCTTGGCCATCTTGCCCGCAGATGACCGCAAGGCCTTCTTGCAAGCCCTTCGCACGGCACGTTCAGCAGGGGCGAAAACCGCCTTTGATCCGAACTTGCGTCCTCGCTTATGGGAGGATGCTGACACCATGCGGGCTTGTGTGACCGAAGCAGCGGGACTGTGTGACTTCGTCATGCCGTCCTTTGAAGACGAGCTGGCCCATTTTGGCGACGCGAATGCACAGGTCAGCGCTGACCGCTATCTGGCGGCAGGAGCAGCCACGGTGGTCGTGAAAAATGGTCCGGAAGAGGTGGTGTTCGCAACAAAGAGCGAGCGGCACGCCTTTCAACCCGATCCGGTCCGGAACATCGTTGACACCACTGCGGCAGGAGACAGCTATAATGCCGCTTTCCTCGCAGAATTCCTGACAAGCGGCGATCTGCCTGCGAGTGTCGACGCCGGTGCCCGGTTGGCCGGAAATGTAATCCAGCACCGCGGAGCCCTGGTCGACAGTTTAGAACCGGCCTGAACGAGAAAGCTGAAACGCTACAACAAAAAAGGGCGCTTTTAAGCGCCCTTTGGTTTTAGGAACTGCCTTATCCGGCGTCGCGCTGAGCGATCCAGTCATGGTCCGGGTGGTTCTGGAAGCGCCATTTGCGCATCGGACCTGCCATGACGTTGAGATAGTACATCTCGTAGCCATAGGGAGCACCGCAGGGATGGTGCCCCTTTGGCACCAGAACAACGTCACCGTCGGAAACAGCCATGGTCTCGTCCAGTTCTCCGTCTTCGGTGAAGACGCGCTGGAAACCGAAACCCTGTTTCGGGTTCAGACGGTGATAGTAGGTTTCTTCCAGATAGGTCATGTCCGGGAAGTTGTCCTCATCGTGCCGATGTGGCGGATAGGACGACCAGTTGCCCTGCGGCGTGAAGACCTCGGTCACCAGAAGGCTGTCGGCGATATCGCTCTCTTCCATCGCAATCGGGTGGATGTAGCGGGTGTTGGCGCCCTTGCCGCGCTCCACGACATCGATGTCGGTGATTACGCGGGCCTTGTAGTTGCCCTTGCCCGGAGCCGTGCAGACAGCCAGTACGCAGTCGGTTGTCGCCTTGGCGGACCAGCTGGTGCCGTTCGGCAGGTAGACGCAATGCGGTTTCTTGCGTTCAAAGACACTCATCCGGTCGCCGAGCTCACCGAAATCTTCGCCGGCTCCGGAGATTTCCGCCTTGCCTTCGACCAGCACCAGAATGACTTCGGTGTCGCCCGTTTCTTCCGATGCGGTTTCACCGGCCTTCAGATGGTAAAGACCAAAGCCGACATAGCCCCAGTTGGCGCTTTCCGGAGTGATGTCGTGAACCTTGCCGGATGTCCCGGACGGCTTGACGAGAAGTTCTGCCATCATGCGGCTCCCTGAGCTTTGTCCAGACCTGCCGCCCTGGCAAATTCTTTCAGAGCTTTCAGGCCCATGGACTGGTACTTGAACGGATTACGTACAGCAGGATCCTGTTCGGCTTCAATCACAAGCCAGCCCTCATAGCCGTGATCAGCGGCAATCTTCAGGACCGGCTCGAATTCAACTGCGCCATCAGCATCACCGGGAACGGTGAACACACCGCGGCGGACGCCTTCCAGGAAAGAAAGATTTTCGTCGCGAACCTGCTTCATGATGTCCGGGCGGACATTCTTGGCGTGAATGTGAGCGACCCGGGCCATGTGCTTTTGAGCAACTGCATTCGGATCGCCGCCACCGAAATAGGTGTGGCCGGTGTCGAGCAGCAGTTTGGTTACCGGGCCGGTCACTTCCATGAACCGGTCGATTTCAGCTTCGCTCTCGACAACAGTGCCCATGTGGTGGTGGTAGACGAGTGTAATGCCCTGTTCTTCGCAGTATTTGGCGATCTCCTCGACTTTCGAGCCGAAATCACTCCATTCGCCGTCGGCAAGTTTCGGGCGGTTGTTGACCGCTTCACCGTCATTGCCGTGAATGGCGTTGGAGGTCTCACAGGTAATGCAAACCTTGCAGCCCATGGCCTTCAGAAGATCCAGATGCGGCTGGATCGATTTCTTCTCGTCTTCAACCGAGTGCGCCAGAAGGTTCAGGGAATGCCAGCCGGAAACAAATTTAAGGCCGTAAGGGTCCAGAACGCCTTTGAGTGCGCTCGGTTCGGTCGGGAACTTGTGACCCTTTTCGATGCCGTCAAAGCCGATTTCGGCAGTTTCCCGGAGGCAGGATTCGAGCGGGATTTCGGCACCGAGTGTTTGGTCGTCGTCGTTCGACCAGGCAATCGGGTTGGTTCCGTAAAGAATCATGGTTCTGTCCTGTAACGTTTCCAATGAACGTTCAATTCGTTGTCTATTTGGTTCCTGCCTCGCGGCAGGGTGTCGTTTGTGGGATGCCCATTCGGGTTAGTGCGAGAATGGTTCGTCCCTCAACAAGAGCCGGGCTCCGGCCTCTCCCGGCGGGAGAGGCTTGTTTGCCCCGGTTGGATTACTCAAACTCAGTTCGCCAGGCGTTGATGTTTCAAGGCTTCCATGTAGTTCTCGCGCGCCTGATTGACTCCTTTTCGATCAGAGACTTCAGGCACGGCAACGTCCCACCAGTGTCCACCACCGTTTTCGCCCGGTCCATGCATCGGATCGGTGTCGATGACGATAACCGTCGGGATCGACCTGTCCCGCGCTTCCAGGATCTGGGCCTCCAGATCCGCAATGTCCTTGGCCTTGACGGCGTGAGCGCCCATGGAAGCCGCGTGCGCGACGAAGTCCAGGTCGGGCTGCTCCACAACGTTGCAGTCCTTGTAGAGGTTGTTGAACTGCTCACCGCCACAGCCCATTTGTAGGCGGTTGATACAGCCATAACCACGGTTGTCGGTCAGGACGACTGTGAAAGGAACGCGGCGCATGACGGCAGTGGCAAGTTCGGAATTGGCCATCATGTAGGAACCGTCGCCGACGAAACAGACGACATCACGCTCCGGCTGTGCCAGCTTGATGCCCATTGCGCCGGCAATCTCGTAGCCCATGCAGGAATAGCCATATTCCATGTGATAGCCGCCTTGCGGAGCCTGCCAAAGGAGCTTCAGCGCACCTGGCATGGTTCCTGCTGCGCACATGGCGATGGTTTTGTCGGTCGAAGTCCGCTGCACGGCCCCGATAACCTCCGCGTCGAGTGGCAGATAACCTTCAGGCGTGTCGGCGCGGGCACTGCAGTGCGCGTCAACCTTTGCAAGCCAGTCAAGACGGGACTGCGGATCGAAAGCGCCGGCCTTGTGATCGCCAAGGGCTGCGGAGATCTTTTCCAGCGAGGCCTTGGCATCGCCAACGACGCCGACCGCACCGTGTTTGCCGGCATCGTAGCCCTGCACATTGATGGAGACGAGCTTGCGCTGCGGCTGCTTGAACAAAGCCCAGGACCCGGTTGTGAAATCCTGGAAACGGGTTCCGACACCGATCACGAGATCAGCGCCTTCGGCAACCACGTTGGCGGATTCAGCACCATCGACACCGGCAGCACCGAAGTTCATGGGATGGGACTGGGCCAGAGCGGACTTGCCGGCCTGAGTTTCAATCACCGGAATGCCATGGCGGGTTGCGAAGTCGCCGAGTGCTTCTTCCGCCTGGGAGTAAATCACACCACCACCGCACACAATCACCGGGTTCTTTGCTTCCTTGATCAAGGCAGCAACGTCGGCAACATCGCGAGTGTCCGGTTCCGGACGACGGATACGCCAGACAGTCGGCTCGAAAAAGCTCTCCGGGTAATCGAATGCCTCGGCCTGGGTATCCTGGCAGAAGGACAGGGTGACGGGGCCGCAATTGGCCGGATCAGTCATGACCCTGAATGCGCGGGGAAGGGCGGTCAGCAGGTGCTCCGGCCGGCTGATCCGGTCGAAGTAACGTGAAACCGGTCGGAAACAGTCGTTGGCGGATACGGTGCCGTCGTCGAAATCCTCAACCTGCTGCAACACGGGGTCCGGGGCGCGGTTTGCAAAGACATCGCCGGGGATGAGCAGCACCGGCAAACGGTTGACGTGAGCGAGAGCTGCCGCAGTGACCAGGTTGGTTGCGCCAGGACCGATGGACGACGTCACCGCCATGGCACGTGTGCGCTTGTTGGCCTTGGCATACGCGATTGCCGTGTGAGCCATGGTCTGTTCGTTCTGACCGCGCCAGGTCGGAAGAGCATTGCCCGCGTGTTCAAGGGCTTCACCCAGACCTGCCACGTTGCCGTGACCGAAAATCGCCCAGACGCCGTCGATGAACCGTTCACCGTCTTCCGTCAGCTGCGCGGAGAGATAGCGGACCATCGCCTGAGCGGCGGTTAAGCGGATCGTGCTCATGCAGAAATTCCTTGACGTTCTGAAGATTGCGCCTTGACGCGGGCGTCGTCCCAAATCCGGCACAGGCGCTCAAAGCGGTTGGTCATGTCGGCGACAGCTTCGTCATTTGTCAGATTGCCTGCAAGCCATTTGCGCGCGGCATCCGCAAAAATCGTCCGGCCAACTGCGAAGCCCTTGACGAGGTCGAAACTGGCCGCCTCGGCAAAGCTTGCGGCGAGCTGGTCTTCCGGCGCGTCGAGCCCAAGGATCACGATGCCCCGTGTGTTCGGGTCGTTTTCGGTGATCGCCGCACAGGCCTTCGACCAGGCTTCCTGCGTCGTCAGTGGTTCCAGCTTCCACCAGTCCGGATAGACGCCGATTTCATACATGCGGCGGATGATGATTGCGGTCGTGTCGTCGTCAACAGGGCCGACCTTTGACGGGATCACTTCCAGCAACATTTCCAAATTGTTGCGACGGCAAGCGGCGAAGAGGCGTTTGAGGACATCTTCCTGCTCAGCCCTCATCTCTTCGGTGTCGTCCGGGTGGTAGAAGCATAGGACCTTGACGACATGTTCGACCGGCCACTCGGCCAGGCCGCCGAAATCCGGACCGATCTCGGGTTCAAGGGTTAGTGGCCGGGAGGCTGGCCACTCCACGGGATGACCGATCCAAAGTCCGGATCCGGCGGCCCGGTAAAGGGCGTCGCGCCCAAGCCGGCTGTCGCACAGGATGCCGTAGCCCGACTGGCCGTTTGCAACGTTGTTGGCGGCGTCGAGGCAAAGGTTCTTGAAATCGCCGATCTTGTCATGAGAAGCGCCGGCGTCGTCCGCCATCTGTTCCAGCTGGATACGATGATCGAAGGCGAAGACGCGCATTGTCGACCAGTCGCCACCATGCGAGGTGTGCCTGTTGGTGGTCCAGTGGATCTGCTCCAGCTCCGGGTCCTTGCGCAGGGCCTTGGTCTTGACGCCGCGCTTCAGGAAGAACTGAAGCTCGTCCCAGCTCGGGTAAGCGGGTGTGCAGCCGTGACGGGAAACGGCAAAGGCGCCGCAGGCATTGGCGTAGGTCAGGCTGGTGACCCAGTCTTCACCGCGGATCCAGCCTGTCAGGAGACCGGACATGAAGCCGTCGCCAGCCCCCAGCACGTTGAAAACTTCAATCGGGAATCCTGGACCGGAAACGCCGTCATCCAGACTGTCCGGGATCTGGCCTTCAAAGGCTGTGGCACCCATCGGGCCGCGCTTGCAGACAAGCGTTGCGCCGGAAACCTTGCGCACATTCTTCAGTGCCTGCACGGTGTCCGTGGTGCCGCCGGCAATGTGAAATTCTTCTTCGGTTCCGACAATCAGGTCGAACAGGTGCAAGGTGGATTGCAGTTTTGCCGTGACCTTGTCGGAGGCAATGAAACGGTTTTCGCCGTCGCCATGGCCGGAGAGGCCCCACAGGTTGGGGCGGTAGTCGATGTCGAGAGCGGTCTGACCGCCGCTTTCGCGTGCCAGTTTCAGTGCTTTCAGAACTGCGGCTTCGGTCTGCGGGTGGCTCAGGTGGGTTCCTGTTGCCACGACGGCTTTTGCCGAAGCGATGAAGTCGGGATCGATATCGTCTTCGCACAGAGCCATGTCTGCGCAGTTTTCACGGTAGAAAATGAGCGGAAACTGCTCCTGGTCCCGGATGCCGAGCAGAACCAGGGCAGTCAGCCGTTCTTGGTCGGTAACGACACCGCGTGTGTCCACGCCGTGCCGTTCCAGTTCTTCACGGATAAAGCGTCCCATATGTTCATCACCGACGCGGGTGATCAGTCCGGATTTCAGCCCCAGCCGGGCTGTTCCGGTTGCCATGTTGGTTGGGGAACCGCCAATATACTTGTTGAAGGACGCCATGTCCTCCAGGCGGCCACCCACCTGTGCGCCGTAAAGATCGACCGACGATCGGCCGATGGTGATGACATCGAGATTTTTCACGACTTTATTCCGTCTTCTGATAGGGCGTCTTAGATTGTGCCGCCCAGGGAGCCTTCCAGTTCAGCGAGTTCCTGACCACCTGCCATCAGGTCCTGAAGCTCCTCTGCCTGGATATCGCCTCGAGCTGCGGTGCCGAGAGTCTTGCCACGGTTCAAAACAGTGAACCGGTCACCCACCGCCATGGCGTGGCGTACGTTGTGAGTGATGAAGACAACTCCAATCCCTTTCTTGCGCACCTTGTCGATGGTCGCCAGAACGTTGGATGTCTGACGGACACCGAGAGCAGATGTCGGCTCGTCGAGGATGAGAACCTTGGCGCCGAAATAGACCGCCCGGGAAATGGCAACGGTCTGGCGCTCACCGCCCGACAATGTTCCCACAGCCTGGTCGGGTGAGCGCAGGCGAATACCCATCTTGGCCATTTCGGTCATGGTGACCTCATTGGCGGTGCTGGTGTCGAAACGCTTCAGGATGCCTCTGCCTTTGGTCGGCTCGCGGCCCATGAAGAAGTTCCGTGTCACCGACATCAGCGGGATCATCGCCAGGTCCTGGTAAACCGTTGCAACTCCGGCTTCCATCGCGTCGCGGGGACTGTGGAAGGTGACAGGCTTGCCTTCGATAAACATCTGTCCGGATGTCGGCTGATGGACGCCGGACATTGTCTTGATGAAGGTGGATTTGCCCGCACCGTTGTCGCCCAGCAGGCAGTGGCATTCTCCGGGAAAGACATCGAAGCTGACGCCGGCAAGCGCGATGATGTTGCCGAAGTGCTTTTCGATCTTGTCCATATGGATGATTGGTTCAGACATGATCAGCGCTCCCCGGTCACACGTTTGCGGATAGCGTTGTTGAACAACACGGCGATGAGCAGCATTGCGCCCAGGAACACCTGGAACCAGTCCTGGTCAAAGTTCGTGTAGGTCAGTCCGATAACCACCATGCCGAAGATGATCGAGCCGAAGAAGGCACCGATTGCCGAACCGTATCCACCGGTAAGCAGGCAGCCGCCGATAACAGCTGCGATAATGGCCTCGAATTCCTTCTGGAAACCGCGGCGGGCATCAGTCGATCCGGCATCCATCACGGTGATGATGGCAACCAGAGCGGCACAGCAAGCCGTCAGCATGAAGAGGGAAATCTTGACCCGGTTGACCGGAACACCGGAGTTGGAGGCTGCATTCTTGTCGCCGCCGGCGGCAAAGATCCAGTTACCGACAGGCGTGCGCAGCAGGACGTAGGTTGCCAGCAGCGCGATGATGATGAACCAGATGATTTCAACCGGAATACCCGGCACTTTCGGGGTGCCGCTCTTGAAGGTGTCGATAAGACCCTGAGACGCGAACCAGGAAAACAGGCCGGTAAAGGCATCGCCCGAAAAGAACGGAGCAAGCCAGTCGCCTTCCACGGCTTCGCGAACGCCGCGCAGCTGCGTCGAGCCGCCGGTTGCAAGCTTCAGACCAACGAGGGACAGGCCGCGAAGAATGAACAGAAAGGCTAGCGTCACGATGAATGAAGGCAAGCCTGAACGGATCACGATGGTGCCGTTCACTGCGCCTACCATACCGGCAAATACGAAGGTCAGCGGGATCGCCAGTACAAGCGGCAAACCCCAGGTTACCGTGCAGGCAGCAAAAAACAGGCCTGAAAACGCGACCATGGAACCGATGGAAAGGTCGAACTCCCCGCCGATCATGAGCATTGCAGCCCCGATGGCCAGGATGCCGAGCTGGGCGGCAGGTGTCATGAAATTCATGATGCCTGAAAGCGTGAACATTGAGCTGTCAGCGGTCGCCAGAAAGAAGATGACGACGAGAATAACCCCTGCGATCGCCCCAAGTTCCGGGCGTTTCATGATTTTTGCGCCAAAGGACTCCGACTTTAACCGTTCGTCCTCACTTGGGCTGATTGTCTCGCTCAAAGGTGCCTCCCTTGATTGTGGCGGGCGGCGGAAGAACCGCCGCCCGAGTTTTCAGCTGGATTAACGGATGCCCTGAGCGGACAAATCGATCACCTGACCGGCTTTGTCCTTGGTGATCAGGTTCGGGCCAGACGGTACGTCGCCACCCGGGATCAGGCCGTATTCAGCGTTCAGAGCCAGGAAGGCAACCGGCAGGTAACCCTGCAGGAACTGCTGCTGGTCGATTGCAAAAGCGGCCTTTCCGTCAACGACGGCCTGCAGGAAGTTTGCAGACAGGTCAAAGGTCGCAACGTTGACTTCACCGGAGCGACCGGTTGCTTCAACTGCAGCGACTGCAGGCTCACCAACCGTGGAGGCACCAAGACCCATGATGGTGTCGATGTCCGGATTGGATTCCAGAGCAGCGCGAACCTTTGCTTCCACTTCTGCCGGGTCGTTGGACGTCGGCAGAACGTCAACCTTGCCGCCGAAACCTTCAGCGAAACCTGCACAGCGCAGGTCGAGAGCAACGTTGCCGACTTCCTGGTTGACGCAGATCCCGGTCTTGCCGCCCATTTCTGCGAGCTTTGCACCAGCAGCCTTGCCAGCGGTGAATTCGTCCTGACCGACGTGCAGTTCGGCACCAAGCTTGCCGGCAACATCGGAACCGGAGTTCATGGAAATCACCGGAATACCGGCTGCAACAGCGCGTTCGATGGACGGGCCGAGTGCGTCAGCGTCCGGAATGGAGACAACCAGTCCGTCCGGCTCCTGGTTCACGGCAGCATCGATGAGCTGGCTCATCGCGACCATGTCGAAAGTTTCCGGCGCGCGGTAGCTGACGTTTGCGCCAGTGTCCTTGGCAGCCTTGTCAACGCCGTTCTTGACCACGGACCAGAACGGATCGTTGGCCTGGCCGTGGGACACCACGATGATGTCTGCGGCGAGAGCCGGTGCGGAAACTGCTAGAGCGCCTGCTACAAGCGCGCCTTTCATGAAATGTTTCATTTCATACCTCCCAGGTAGAAAAATTGAACCGCGTGATTGCGGCTTAGACTTCGGCACAAAACCGAATTTGCATTACCCTTTCCGATCCGCGATTGCAGGAGTTTTAATTGTCTCCGTTGGTGCGTTTGTCCCTCGCCAATTCAATCGAAGTGGAGGGGGATGAGCGGAAGGAGTGGTTTCAGGTTTGATTAGACCGGCGGAGCCGGGCTTCTCGTTTCGTGATGGGATCGGACGTGTCCACATCGCAGGACGGCCCGACCCCACCCAGCCGACAGGGCCCGACGCGCCCTGCGGTTTCGTGAATGGGGAAGTTCCCAGATATCAAGATGCAGCTTGAGAAGGGACGGATCATGCGCCGTCCTTTCGCAGCACGACAGTTCTGCCGCGACGTACAATTTCGAAAGTCATTGTACCTCCCAGGCTCCGGAGTCGACGTCTGTCACTTCGGAGTACTCATTACCGGCGCGCCTTGAGCCACGCTTCTTGATTTTGGAATTTAAATTCCATTTTGAAATTTTTGCAACAGATTTTTTCCAAAATCAGAGATTCCGGTTCCGCCGCGTGCCGACTGAAACCGCCAAAGCTATTGCAAGAGAAAGACTTGCGGACAATGCGCGAAAGTCACCAACGTCGAATTCGGACACGAGAAGCTGAATGGCCTTGATGCGGGCCAGCGGGCTGGTGACCACATCGGTGATGGCGACGATGTCAGCCCCGATCGCACGCGCCTTGGTGGTCAAATCCAGGGTCAGTTCGGTGTAGGGAGCGAAGGTAACAGCTATGACCGCATCGTTCGGCCGGATCACATGTTCCATGTTGATATTGGCGATGCCGGAGTGGAGGACAGCCGGAACATCCATTTTTTCAAAGGCATAGGCCAGATATGAGGTCACGGGAAATGCCCGGCGGAAACCGACCATGTGAATGGTTTCGGCGCGTGCCAGCACATCGACAGCTTCTTGAAGGGCCTTTGGATCGACCGTTGTCATCAGGTTTTCAAGCGAGGAACGGCCGGCTTCAACGAATTCCGCCAGCAGAGCGGACGGAGATTCGGCTCCCTGTTCCCTTAGTTTAGCCAGACGGGTGGCGTAGTCCGGCCATTTCTGCGAATAATCTGAGCGGAAGAGTTTTTGCATTTGGGAGAAGCCGGAAAAACCCATCTCCTGGCAGAAACGCATGACCGCGGAAGGTTGCACGTTGGCGCCTTCGGCCAGCTCGGCAACGGTCGACACGGCAACCCGGTCAGGGTTGGATGCGATGAAGTCGGCAAACTGCTTCAGTCTCTTCGGGAGTTGGTCAGCCGTGGCGCCGAGGCGTTCGAAAAAGGCCTCTGTCGTTTCAGGGGCGGATCTTTCTGTCGCTTGTGCATCAGATGCATCTGGCTTGGCTTCAATCATTGTGATCTTCTTTTCCGACTTGACACATTCCGTGGAAAGTGATTTTGGAATTTTTATTCTAAATTAGCAAGCCGCCGGTCTTGGCTGTGCGGATCCTCGGTCATCCGAAAGGAAAAACAATGGCAGTCAATGTCGCTTTGTTGGGCGCTGGACGTATCGGTAAAGTACATGCCAAGGCAGTTGCGGCGACGGAAGGTGCAACACTTGTTGCGGTTGCCGACGCCTTTCCCGAAGCCGCCAGCTCGCTCGCCGATGCCTACGGTGCCCGCGTCAGCACAATTGATGAGATTGCAGCTGCACAGGATATTGATGCAGTCATCATCTGCACTCCAACAGACACCCACGCAGATCTGATCGAGCAGTTCGTGCGTGCGGGCAAGGCGGTCTTCTGTGAAAAGCCGATCGATCTTTCGCTGGACCGGGTCAAATCCTGCCTGGCAACGGTCGAAGAAACCGGTGGAACCCTCATGCTCGGCTTCAATCGCCGGTTCGACCCGCATTTTCAGGCGGTCCGTGAAGCGATTGACGAAGGCAGGATCGGCGATGTCGAAATGGTGCAGATCACTTCGCGTGATCCCGGCGCACCGCCTCCGTCTTACATTCAGTCGTCTGGTGGAATTTTCCGGGACATGACCATCCATGATTTCGACATGGCCCGGTTCCTGCTCGGTGAGGAGGTCACCACGGTTTATGCAACGGCTTCGGTTCTGGTCGATCCGGAAATCGGCAAGCTCGGCGATTACGACAGCGCAATGGTTGTGCTGACGACAGCTTCCGGCAAGCAGTGCTCCATTTCCAACTCACGGCGTGCCACTTACGGCTACGACCAGCGGATCGAGGTGCACGGGTCCAAGGGCGCGGTTGCAGCGGAAAACCAACGCCCGGTCGCCATCGAAGTTGCGACCTCGGAAGGTTACATCAAGCCGCCGCTCCATGACTTCTTCATGACCCGGTACACGGAAGCTTATGCCGCCGAGATCGCGAGTTTCGTGAAGGCGATTGAAAACAAGATGGCACCACATCCCACTGGCGAGGACGGCCTGAAGGCGCTCGCGCTGGCGGAAGCTGCACTGAAATCTGTCGCCGAGCGCCGCGCCGTGGGCATGGACGAAATCTGAGCCGCAGGTCGGCAGATGTGCGGGGCGCGGATTTGACCGCTCCTTGCCACGTCGACTGAAACACCAAGTTTCACCAATTGCTATCGAGGAGGATCTCAAATTCCCCCTCGGGCATAGGTGCGTGAACACAACAGATACTCGAAATCGAGATCGACTTTGGAGGACCGGGCGATGAACAGTCTCGGCATTGGACTTATCGGTACTGGTTACATGGGCAAGTGTCATGCATTGGCCTATGGCTCTGTGAAAGCCGTCTTCGGCAATGTGCCCGATATCCGCCTTGAGGTATTGTGCGATGTTCCGGCTGACAAGGCGGACAAGTTTGCCGACCAGTTCGGGTTCGCTCGCGGGACAAGCAACTGGAAGGACCTCGTTGCCGATCCCAAGGTCGACATTGTCTGCATCACGACGCCGAACAAGGTGCATAAGGAAATGGCCATGGCGGCTCTCGAAGCCGGCAAGCACGTGCATCTTGAAAAGCCGATGGCTCTGTCCCTGGAAGACGCCAAGGCAATGCTGGAATTGTCGGAAACGACCGGTGCCAAGACGATCGTGGGTTACAACTACCTGCACAATCCGGCATTCAAACATGCGCAAAAGCTGATTGCGGACGGAGCAATTGGCCGTGTCGTACATTTCAGAGGCGCTGTTGATGAAGACTACCAGGCGGATCCCGATCTTGCATGGACCTGGCGTGCGACAAAGGCGGATGCAGGCCTGGGTACTCTAGGAGATCTCGGCTGTCACCTGGTGTCGCTCGCCACGGCCCTTGTTGGACCCATCGACAGCCTGATCGCGGAAACCAAGACTGTGCATGTCACCAGACCGATGGGCGACGGCACCGAAGAACATCGTCCGGTCGAAAACGAAGACATCGCCTCCGCATTGCTCACCTTCGAAAACGGTGTTCATGGCGTCATCTCGACCTCCCGCAGTGCCTGGGGCCGCAAGAGCTATATTGCTTTCGAGGTTCACGGCACAGAGGGCATGATCACCTTCGATCAGGAGCGGATGAACGAATTGCGCCTCTATCAGAACCGCGGTCCCTTGGCCGAACAGGGCTTCAAGACACTGCTCACCGGCCCGGCTCACCCGCCATATGGCCAGTTTGTCCCGGCCGCCGGTCACCAGCTTGGGTTCAACGACCTGAAGGTGATCGAGGCACACGAGTTTCTGCGCGCAATCGTGGAAGACAGGCAGGCGACCCCATCATTCAGGGATGCGCTTCATTTCGAGCAGGTTATCCATGCAATTGCCAAAGCCGGAGAAGAAGGGCGCCGGGTTCATCTGTAACTCATGCATCCTTTGCAAAAACGGTGGCAATCGGTCGATTGTTCAATGAACTGAAACAGACCGGCCTGCCGCCGCCCCCCTTTTGAAGGCCAGACCCCGACCCTATAAAGCAATGAAGCAAGTGGCATCGGTCGCCGGTCAGGTTGAATGACCCGATCCGATATCCGGTGCCAAAGTCGCAATGCTGCTTGTCCGGGGGTTCAATTGGCTAAGGTTCTGGTTCTTTTTGCTCACCCCAGACCGGATCGGTCGGAGGTGAATTATCCGCTGTTCAAAACCGCGCAGACGGTTCAGGGCGTGACCGCTGTCGACCTTTACGCCGAGTATCCGGATTTCAATATCGACATCGACACCGAGCAGCAAAGGCTTCGGGACCATGACGTTATTATCTTCCAACACCCGCTCTTCTGGTACTCAGCGCCCGCACTCATGAAGGAATGGCAGGACCTGGTTCTGGAGCATGGGTTTGCCTACGGCCTGAACGGCCATGCGCTGGAAGGCAAAACGTTTCTGAATGCCGTTTCGACCGGCGCCAAGCCGAACGCCTATTCACAGGATGGCATGAACCACTCGGATCTCCGCAGTCTGCTGGCACCCTTCGAAAAGACGGCAGATCTATGCGGAATGCGCTATTTGGCGCCCTTTGTGATGTTCGGCGCCGGGCGAGCGATGGAAGAGAACCGTCTGAATGTGCACCGCAATGGCTATGACGATCTGCTGAAAGCGCTTGTTGCCGACAGATTCGATCTGAAAAGGGCTGCGAAAGCCGCCTTCCTGACGGATGTGCTGGAAGATTTCATCCTGAAAGGGGAGGCGGTCTGATGGAATTGCTCAGTGACGCCTTTGTTTATCTTTGCGCGGCCGTAATTGCCGTTCCGATCGCCAATCGCCTCGGGCTCGGTTCGGTTCTCGGCTATCTCATTGCAGGTGTTGTGATCGGTCCGATTCTGGGCATTGTGGGATCCGAAACCACCGAGGTGCAGCATTTCGCCGAGTTCGGCGTGGTGATGATGCTGTTTCTGGTCGGCCTGGAATTGCAGCCGGCCATGCTCTGGAAAATGCGCCAGCAACTTGTCGGGCTCGGTGGACTGCAAGTGGTGGGAACCACGTCGGTCTTTGCCGGTGCAGGGCTTGTCTTTGGGCTTTCCTGGCAAAGTGCGATTGCTCTAGGAATGATCCTGGCTTTGTCATCCACCGCGATCGTCCTTCAAACACTGAACGAGAAAGGCTGGCTGAAGACACAAGGCGGTCAGAGTTCTTTTTCGGTGCTTCTTACGCAGGATATTGCAGTCATTCCGATGCTTGCGGTCCTGCCCTTGCTGGCCACAGGACATGGTGGTGGCCATGAAGGCACTGGCGCGGATGGGCATGGAGAGACGGCCGCCCACGGTGGAGAGGCGCTTGCAGCTTTGCCGGGTTGGGTGCAGGCCCTGATCATTCTCGCGGTCATTGCCGCCATCATTGTTGCCGGTCGGCATTTGCTCCGCCCCGTGTTTCGCTTCATCGCCGAAGCTCATTTGCGTGAAATCTTTACTGCAACTGCATTGCTGTTGGTGATCGGCATTGCATTGCTGATGGATTTCGTTGGTCTGTCTCCGGCTCTCGGGACTTTCCTTGCAGGAGTGGTTCTATCTGACAGCGATTATCGTCATGAGTTGGAGAGTGATATCGAGCCTTTCAAGGGACTGCTGCTCGGACTGTTCTTCCTGACTGTCGGCGCTGGTATCGACTTCGATCTGCTGTTCGGTGCACCAGCTACCATCTTTGGACTGGCGCTTGGGCTCATGTTGGTCAAATTCGCGGTTCTGTTTGCACTGGCGATCATTTTCAGGCTTGAGGGGCCGGATCGCTGGCTGTTTTCTCTGGGACTGGCACAAGCCGGTGAGTTTGCCTTTGTGCTCTTTGGTTTTGCCTTGGGAGCAGGCGTTCTGGAGCAGCATCTGCTGCAGGTCATGACGCTGGTGGTCGCGATTTCGATGTTACTGACACCGGCCCTGTTCATTTTCTACGAGAAGGTGGTGGCACCGCGTGTTGCGGCCAAATCTGATCGCCCGCCGGATGTGATCGACAGCCGTGGCAGGGTGGTGGTCGCCGGGATGGGGCGTTACGGGCAGATTGTCTCCCGTCTTTTGATGACCAGTGGTTACGATGTTGTCATTCTGGACCACGATCCGCAGACGATCGACAACCTGGCGCGCGTTGGCATTCGAACGTTCTACGGTGATGCGACTCGTCCCGACCTGCTTCATGGTGCAGGTTTGAAGGACGCCGATCTCTTTGTGGCGGCGATTGACGATCGGGACAAGCAGACCATGGTTGTCGAGCACGTTGCAAAAACCTATCCGAAGGTGAAAATCCTTGCGCGGGCACGCGACCGGCACCATGTCTACGAGCTTGAGAATGCCGGAGCGCATTTCGCAGAGCGGGAAGTGTTCGAGGGTGCCTTGTCACTCGGACGCCAGGCACTCATCGAACTTGGAGCGCATCCGTTCCGGGCCAGAACGAAGGCGAAGGATTTCCGCAATCACGATCTCGCGATGCTGGATGATTTGAGAGAGAACTACAACGACGGCGGCGTTGACACTTCCTATATTGATGCGATGCGCGCTCATTCGGAAACGCTTTATGAAATCATGCGGGTGGACCGGGGCGATGAACGTCACGAACGCACGGAACGCGGCTGGAACCCGCCACCCAAGGGGGACGCGACCCTTTAGGGTCTCGTTGGAAAGAGAGAAGATAAATGACTGAAATGTCCGACCTCGACATGGAAGAGGTGCTGCAAATTGATATCGTTTCCGATGTGGTCTGTCCCTGGTGCATTGTAGGGTTCAAGCAGCTTGAAAAGGCGATTGAACAGACCGGCGTATCTGCAGCCATCAAGTGGCACCCGTTTGAGCTCAATCCGGATATGCCATCTGAAGGCGAAAACCTTCGTGAACACATCATGCGCAAATATGGTTCGTCCGCGGAGCAATCTCAGGAAGCGCGAGACCGGTTGACTGACATCGGTTCGGGACTTGGGATTGATTTCAGATTTACCGAAGACATGCGCATGGTGAACACCTTCAAGGCTCACCAGTTGATTCATTGGGCCGCGCAGGAAGGGCTGGAGCATCAGATGAAGATGGCTCTGTTCGAGGCCTACTTCAGGGATCGCAAGGACCTGAACGACAATGCTGTTCTGGCGGACATTGCCGAAAACACTGGTCTTGACCGCGCTTCGGCCTTGAATGTGCTGGAAGACGGCCGTTATGCCGACGCCGTCCGTCAGGAGGAAATGTTCTGGACTCAGAACGGCATTCAAGGCGTGCCTGCAGTTGTCTTCGAACGCCGTCACCTGATCACAGGTGCGCAGGGTGTCGACAACTACGTCTCAATCATTACGCAGCTTGTTGAAGGCAATGCGGCTTAAGGTTTGTATGCGCCTAATACCTTGTAAATTTCCAAATCCCCATGAGACTGAATTAAAATGAAGTCGAGAGTAGTAATTTAAGAAATAATATGGCTAATTTGTAGCAATTATAGATATTGTTTTGAATTTAATTATATAGATAACTATTTTCACTGTATTAATTGCATGTGTTTGTTTGTTTTTCATTGTGGCGATTTTGCGATTATTTTTTCGTCATGTGGTTTATTTGAGTATTGTCCAGTAAATAGTATATTATAATATAAGGTCAGAGAGTTCTTCGCTGCGGTAAATTGGTTTTGGGGTTTCAAGATTAAGATTTTAAAGAAGCAAAGCTATATCAATCGATATTCCGATTTAGTGTGAGTAAACGGGTGTAACCGTCGAAATTGAAGTCTTTGGACTAGCGCCGATATCAGGTGTGTATATTCAAATGCACTACTTTGCAGTGAGAAATTTTTAGCTATATTTTGTTTTAACAGAATTGCAGAATTTGGCATTAATATGGAAAATGAAAAATTTCACATTATACTTCTCAGAGAAGCAGGTGTATTGAGATCTCATAAGATTAAGACTGGAGAGATCACAAAAGATTTTGTCGATGGACTGTTTGTCAAAAAATACGAAGACATAAAAGAAGAAATAGATAGTGAAGCGTCAGTAAATGACGAAGAGCAACTTCCTGCCCCATATCCGCTGAATTTCAAGGAAGTAGAAAAGGCATTTTCTCAAGCTATGTCAATGTATAGAGACGCCGTTGTTGCTACGGTGCGCATGGCTCCACCTATTTCATCTCTAATGGCAGCTCAAAATATCGAAAATATAGCGAGTAAAAGAGGGGAAAAAGTACACGATCTCTGCTCGGAAGATAAGGAAGTTTATTCGCTTCCAATGCATACAATTCATAAAGTTCTTCAACACCTGACTCATGAAAAAGCAGTTCTCGAGGGAGCGCTTTATTTGCCAAAAATTTCGACAATCGGTCTCATTAGTTCTTACGACGCTATTCTTTCAGACTTGCTAAGGGTAATTTTTCAGGAGAAACCTGAGATAATTTTCACGTCCGACCGAGAGATAAAATTTTCGGAACTTACAGGATTTGGCAGTATTGAGGCAGCGAAAGAAAGCATCACCTCAAAAGAAATTGAAAGTATTGTAAGACAAAGTCACCATGAGCAATTCTTTTGGATGGAGCGAAAATTTAATATCAAATTACGTGAAGGTCTCGATATTTGGCCTAATTTCGTTGAATTATGTGAAAGAAGAAACTTACTCACTCATACAGGTGGATTGGTCTCCGAGCAGTACTTGAAAAACTGCGAAAAATACGGTCAAGCAACCCGACTGAGAGTTGGAGAAAAGCTTGATGTTGACTTAGCTTACTTTAAGAGAGCAATCGAGATTGTTTCCGAAATTGGTTATAAATTAATACACACTATGTGGCGGAAGTTCTCACCAAAAGACCGGAGGGTGGCTGATCTCGTTCTAAACGAGTGCGGAATGAATTTGATTGCAGCTAAGCAATATCCCTTGGCTGAAAAAATCCTTGAATTTGGAGTGAAGCAAAGGAGCCACTCATCTGACTTAGTAAAGCGAATGATGATTGTAAATTTTGCAAATGCACTAAAGCTAGGAGGGGACTTTGAAAAATGCAAAAAAGTCCTCAGTGCAAATGACTGGAGCGCAACATCCTATCATTTTCAGATTTGTGTGGCGGCAGTTAAAAATGAAATAGATGAAGTGGTTAGACTTCTCAGGCTCGGCCCCCAAACAATCGAAATTGACCCTTCGCAATTCAGGGATTGGCCAGTTTTCGCTGATGTTAGAAAAAACGATGATGTAAAAACAACATTCGAAGAAATATTTGGAGAGCCGTTAATAAAAACAGAAGGTTCCAATTCAAGTGCTCCTGGCATTATTGAAGACAGCGAGTTGATTGCAGAAAAAGTATAGTTCAACTGTCATGGTAAAGACACTTCGTTGCTTTAGAAGTTTTACCCTTCTGGCAGGTGACAAAGCAAAGCACTGTATCGGTGTTAATCGTTTTGCGTTGTAAGCAATGTCAAACATTTTTCTATTTAGTAGCAGCCTTACATATTCTGGTGGCAGTTTTCACTTTGAACTAGCGTCTTTAATGCTCCTCAAACAGCACCCCGGCAGCCTCGATCCGGCCCGCCGGGGTCTCGGCTGGTTCTGCGCCGTAATTGACCCAGACGCGCATGCTGTTTGTGTCGCGGCAGCGGACGCCTTCAGGCAGTTTCATGGTTTCAATCCCGGCCTCGTCGCATAGGCCCGAGAAAACCTGTGTGAGAGTCGCGTCATCGCCCCAGCCGCCGACATAGGTGAGATTTTGCGATCGCATGATCGCAGGCTGGCCGTCGGCCAATTCCATGACCACTTCTGCTGCACCTTCAAGCTCCTCGCGATATCCAACAAAGTGGCCGCCGCCTTTCAGTGCCATGGGCATGTCGGAACGCATGCTTTCGACCCGGGAAACGGTCACGTCGAGACCGGGCATGTCCGGCGGCAGCGGCACGGGAATGACCATGTCGGCATTGCGTGCTGCGGTGCGCGGACCCAGAACCACCTCAGCGTCGGCGCATGCCAAAGCGCTTTTCAGGTCCTGCGGCATATAGATCATGCCGGGTGCGGCAACGATCCTGTAACCCGAAAAGTCTCGCGTTTGCGCACGAAGAATGTCGACTGATAGTCCCAGTTTGCGAAGCGCCTTGTAAGTGTTGAAGACCAGCTGGAAGTAGTTGAGCCCCTTGCCATGCGGTTGGGTGGCCCAGGCAAAGTCGGCGTCATAGTCGAAAATCAGGGCAACGGGTGCCTGTGGTGCCGAAACGTCCGGCGCCTGGCTCAGTTCCTCGGCGACCTGCCGGGCTTCGATGAGAGCAGGGGCATCGGCATTGTCGGGGCGCAACATGCCGGCATGCATCTGCTCCTGCGCAAACGGGGCCTGCCGCCAGCGGAAGTAACACACGGCTTCCGCGCCATGGGCATAAGCTTCCCAGGCCCAAAGCCGCATCATGCCGGGCAGCGGGGCGGGATTGTGCGGTGCCCAGTTCACCGGACCTGGTTGCTGCTCCATGACCCACCAGCGCCCTTTGCCGACGGCGCGGTAAAGATCGTGATGGAATGCCTGAAAGTCCGGATCGCCCTGGCGGGCAAAGGCCCGCTGGTGCTCTTCATCAGCACCGACACGGTCTTCCAGAAAGCCGAGCGGATAACTGTCCCAGGTCGCGATATCAAGATCGTCCCCAACCTTGAAATGGTCGAATTCGGTGATCCGGCCCATGTAATTGTGGCTGGTCGGTGCGTCCGAATGAGCGCGAATGATCTCGACCTGACGCTTGTTGTAGCTTGCCACCTGATCCGAAGAAAACCGGCGGAAGGCGAGAGTATGAGACGGGTTCGGTTCGGTGACGGTCAGGTTTGGCGGATCGATCTCGTCAAAGGATGCATATTCCATTGACCAGAAGACGTTGCCCCAGGATCGGTTGAGTTCCTCGATCGAGCCGTAGCGTTCCTTAAGCCATACGCGGAATGCACTTACGGCGGCATCCGAATAGGAAATTGCCGTTTCGTGGCAACCGTATTCATTGTCTGTCTGCCAGGCGCCCAGGTAGGGGTTCTTTCCATAGCGCTTTGCCAGAAGATCAACGATCCGGTCACTCTCCTTTCGATAGCCTTCATGGGAAAAGCAATAGTGCCGCCGGGAGCCGAACTTGCGCGGTTTCCCGTCTGCATCGACTGCGACCATGTCAGGATGCTTTTCGATCATCCAGCGAGGCGGAGTTGCCGTCGGCGTGCCCAGAACGACCTTCAGGCCTGCCTTGCCGAGAGTTTCAAACGCACGGTCCAGCCATTCGAACCGAAGGTCACCTGGTGACGGTTCAAGCCGTGACCAGGCAAATTCGCCAATACGGACCCAGGTCAGTCCGGCGTCCGCCATGTGGCGGGCGTCGGCTTCCCAGATCTCTTCCGGCCAATGTTCGGGATAGTAACATGTGCCCAGAGTACGTTTCATTTTCTACCTACAGAATTACGCGGTGTTCCGCCTGACCGAGCACATTTGTCTGGGCAAAATACGTCTTGCCCTCATCCTTGCCATTCAAGCCTTCGGCGGCAGAAGTTGCAAACAGGGTTCGCATGTCTGCGCCTCCAAAAGCAGGGCAGGAGATCTGGCTGGCGGGCAGCGGAATTTCTTCGACGAAACTGCCATCCGGTGCGTAACGGGCAACGCGATTGGCGCCCCACTGAGCGTTCCAGAGATAGCCTTCACTGTCGACAACGGCACCGTCGGGATTGTGATCGTCCCCAGTGAGGTCAGCAAAAACCACCGGCGTGCCAACCGGCCAACCGTCGTCATCCAGGGAGACTTTCTGGATCTTCTGCATTGCAGTGTCGGCGAAGTAGGCGGTACGGCCATCGGGAGCAAAGCATATCGCGTTGGAAATCGTGATGTCGCCGAACAGCCTGTGCAATTCACCCTTGTAGAACCGGTAGATCGAGCCGGCACCCGGTTCGGCATTGTAGCCCATGGTCCCGATCCAGAAGCCGCCCTTCGGATCGGCGCGGCCGTCATTGGATCGCGTTACCTTGTTGTCTGCCTCGAAATCGCAAAGCTTCGTCGAGGTGTCGCTCGTGAGGTCGAACAGGAACAGCTTGCTGGCGCTTGCGATCATGAGCTCGTTGCGATTGACCCAACCGGCAGCAGAGACACATTCGTCGAATTGCCAGAATTTCGGAGTGCCGTTTTCGCGGGTCATCAGCTGCTTGTTCAAAATATCGAACCAGAACAGCTGTTGGCGCTCAGGGTGCCACATGGGGCCTTCGCCCAATGTGCACTGGCGATCATCAAAGACATTGCTCATGACTGTTATCCGTTGGCTGCAACCGCGGCATCATAGGCCGTGACGATCTTCTCAGCCCGATCCTTGATGTCAGCAACCGAGAAGCCCGGCTTGTAGAGAGCCGTGCCGATACCGAAACCGGCAGCACCTACCTTGATCCAGTCTCCAAAATTCTCGGGTCCTGCTCCGCCCACGGCATAAGTCGCTGTTCCCTTCGGCAGCACTGCGAGCATGGCTTTCAGTCCGTCCGGGCCGATGAGGGAGGCGGGGAAAAACTTAAGGCCATCCGCACCGTTGCGCAGGGCCGTGAAACTCTCCGTAGGGGTCATGACGCCCGGGAAGGACGACATCCCTTCTGCCTTGGTGGTTCTGATGACCTCCGGATTGCAATCAGGGGAAACGATGAGCGTGCCGCCAACGGCCTTCACCTTTGACACCTGGTCCGGCTCCAGAACAGTACCGGCGCCAATTTGCGCTTGTCCGGCAAAGGTCTTTGCCATGGCCTCGATGCTTTTGTAAGGCTCAGGAGAATTCAGCGGAACTTCGATCCGGGTGATGCCGGCTGCAACCAGGCAGTCAGTAACCGGAAGTGCTTCATCGGGCGAGAGGCCCCGCAGAATGGCGATCAGATTTCGGCTCATGAAGATACCTTGGTAAATGTTGAGTAAGCGAGCTTGAGACCTTTGAGCGTTATGGTCTCAGCATCGAGAGTGACGACCTTGTGGCCGAGTGTCATGAGCGCAGAGCCATAGGCGCCAGCAATGCTGTCACTGCCTAGTAGTTTGACCTCCGACAGATCAAAATCATCTCGGGCCGCGGCAAGTTCCGAGCCGATCAGGAGACCAGACAAACGTCCTCTGGCTGCCTCCGGAGACAGGTCGGCAACCAGACCGGCCGCACGAATTCCAAACAGGCCTGCTGCCAGCGATTGCGGGTTTTCGAAGATCTCTGCAACGGCGCTGGCGAATGCCGCCCCGTCGAGTTCCTTTTCCGACAGTCCGTGCCGCAAGACGGATTGAGACGACAGCAGAGCGAACGTTTCACCCGTCATGAAGGTTTTGAAGCGGGTGACGATGCCATTGTCGAGGGCTACCCACTTGGTGTGTGTGCCGGGCAGGCACAAGGTTCCGCTGAAGCCTTCATTGTCCGCCAGAAATCCGGCAATCTGGGTTTCCTCACCACGCATGACATCAGCCGGGCTCAATTGCTTGATGCCAGGCAGAATGCGCACGTCCAGCCTGGGGTCGTTCGATGTGACGATCGTCGCATCGGTCAGCGATGGGGGCGGGCAGGGAACAGATTTGTAAGGTGCCTCGGCCCAGCCTTGCCGTGACCCAGCCATCCCGCAAACGATGACGGGCGTCTTGCGACCGGCCTCAAGAAGATCATCCGTCAGTTCGATCAGGGCGGGTTCAAACCCGGACCTGGCAAGTTTGCCCATGCCCTTGTCCGAATTGCGGTGCTCAATCGTGTTTCCTGCTGAATCGAGTGCCCAGATGCGCAGGTTGGTGGTGCCCCAATCCGCTGCGATCCAGTCGATGTTTGACTGCGATGTCATCCCGTCACCACTACGCCACCATCCACGACGAGGGACTGACCGGTCATTGCCCTGCTGGTCTTGGACGAAAGGAACAGGACCGGATCGACCATGTCTTCGGGAGCAAGTTCGAATTTCAGACACTGGCGATCCAGATGCGCCTGGAGCGCTTCAGGTGTCACCCACATGTCCTTCTGCTTCTGTGTCAGGACCCAGCCCGGCGCAATTGCATTGACGCGGATGTTTTCCGGTCCGAACTCGCGGGCGAGGCTGCGGGTCATGCCATTGATGCCGGAATTCGCGGTTGTGTAGGACACATATCCCGCGTTGCCCATCATGTATGAAATCGACGTGAAATTGACGATGGAGCCGCCACCCGCGGCCCGCATGCCGGGGATCACGTGCTGGCAGGCAAAGAAGTAGGCCTTGAGGTTGATGGACTGCGACCAGTCCCAGAATTCCTCATCGACTTCCTCGGTGGAATGCCGCTTGTCATTGGCCGCGTTGTTCACCAGAGCCGTGATCGGGCCATGTGCTTCCGCGGCCTTGTCCATCGCCCCCTTCAGGGCGGACATGTCGGTGATATCGCATGGCAGAAACAGCGGGCGGTTGCCGTGCAGGCTTTCCTGTTCGTCGCAGAATTCGGACGCGTCGGAACGTTGAACAAAGGCAACCCGTGCGCCTTGTGCCAGAAAACCGCTGGTCAAGGCTGCGCCGATTCCAGAGCCGCCGCCGGTAATGAACACCGAGGCACCTTTGAGATCCGGATAATTCGCGTGCATGAAACGCTCCCTTTGTTGTTTTCACGGTCTGAGCCGTATTGTGCTTGAGACGAGCGGTTTACGCTCAAAGCCGCCGGCCTTCCAGAACCCAGATTGTTTCCGGGAAGCGCCAGGGCAGAATGAGGCCATGGGACATGAGATATTGTCCGCTGACTTCCAGGTCGTGTTCTTTCAGGAGAGGGGCTCCACGGGACAGGGCCGGAGCTTCGTCTTGATTGATCAAGTTTATCTTGTACACCGCATTCGGGTCCAGACCCGTCAGCTGCAACGGATAGGGAAGGATCTGATCCGAAGGCCGCATTTGGGCGGCGAACGCAACGAAGCGGCTTCCGTCTGCCGCAAGCTGCTGTTCTGCGATGATTGCAGGGTCGGAACTGTCCAGACGCAGAATATCCGCCTGCATCATCCAGTCCCTGTTGGCCTTCCACCAGCCGGTCACCATGCGCAGGGTAGCGGCTTCCTGTTCCGTCAGCTCGCGCGGATCCATTTCAAAGCCCATATGGCGCTGGGCTGCTGTCCACGAGCGGAGCTTGATATCGAGAACGCGGCCCGACGTGTGGCACTTGCGCGGGCCGACATGCGAGCCGGTCACGGAAGCCGGCAAGAACAAAGCCGCGTCATGCTGAATGCGTTGGCGCTCAAGTGCGTCGTTGCTGTCCGAAAGCCAGACACGTTGTGTTCTCTCCAGAATGCCGAAATCAATCCGTCCGCCACCGGAGGCGCAGCTTTCGATCTCAACCTGGGGAAAATCAGCCCGCAGTCGATCGATCAGGGCGTAAGTGCCCTCCGCCTGTGAGGCGTCGACGACCGGCAAAACCCGGTTGTGATCCCATTTGATGTAGCCCACGTCATGATGCTTCAAAACGCTGGCGATGTGTTCGTAGAGATAGGAGCGGACATCTTGCCTGGACATGTCGAGGACCAGCTGCTGACGGCCTCTGATCTGGTCTGCCGGACCCAATACCCAATCGGGGTGGGAGCGGTAGAGGTCGCTGTCCTCGTTGATCATTTCCGGCTCGAACCAGATACCGAACTCCATGCCGAGCGCTTTGACATGTTCGATCAATGGCGTGAGGCCGTCGGGGTACTTTCGACGATCGATCACCCAGTCTCCAAGAGACGTTGTGTCGTCGTCCCGTCGGCCGAACCATCCATCGTCCAGCACAAACCGCTCGGCACCGAGGTCCGCCGCTTGGGAGGCGATGGATCTGAGTTCGTCGAGCTCGTGGTCGAAATAGACCGCTTCCCAGCAATTGTAGTGAACCGGTCGTGGAGAACGGGCACCTTCCGCCACCAGGTTCCGCGCATGTTTCTGAAACCGGGTTGCCGCGCCGTTCAGTCCCGAACCGGAATAGGTGACATAGAGGGGTGCGGAGTGAAAGGTACGGCCTACCGGCAAACTGCCCGAAGCGTGGCCGAACTGGACGTGCCTGCGGCCGTCCTGCAACTCCTCCGCCACCATCTTGTGACCGCCAGACCATCCATAGTGGAAAGCATATGCTTCGCCACTGGTGTTTCTGGTGCCTGGCGAGCAGACAATCAGGCCTGGAAAATGCGCATGATCCGTGCGCCCTGTCCTGTTGTCCCGCACCCTGGCGCCGGGTGCGAACGGGATGCGGCGGGTCAGGAATTCGGCGCACCAGCGTCCTGAGAATTCAATCATTTCACCGGTATGCGCCGGAACGGGCAGAACCGGTGCGGCAAGCCAATCAACGATGATCTCGTCCGCACTCTCCAGGCTCGATCGCAGCTTGAACAGTGAGCTTTTCGCATCAAGGGCAAGGTTGAAAGTCAAGGTCAGGCCAAGAGCATCGTCGGCAAAGACCAGTGTCACGCCATGCTCGGATACAGCCTCGCTTCGGAAGCGGGAGTCCGGCGCCAGCTGCGTTCCGTTCTTGTCCCGGACAGACAATCCGCAATGTCCGGGAAAGGTCTGGGAGGCTTCGGGGCTGAGGCTGACTGCAGCATTCCTGTCGACCATGCCACCGCTGACATCTGCAATAGAGGCTGCCGCAATTGCCTGATGGGCTTCGCCTTCCGGCAAAGCTGGTCCCCAATACACAACTTCCGGCAGGCGACCGTCAAAGCTGGCAAGAACCATGCTTTGCCGGCTATCGCCAAGATGCCAGGTCTTGATCATTTCACGGCCCCAAGCGTGAGACCGGCAATGAAATGCTTTTGCATCAGGAAGAACATGGCGACCGGCGGTAGCGCCGCAACGATGGAACCGGCGCTCATCAGGTGATAGGCGGCGCGGTACTGCGCATTGAATGAGGTGATGCCTGCCGTGACCGGTTGACTTTCAACGCCCTGGGTCAGGACAACGGCCCAGAAATAGTCGTTCCAGATGAAGGTAAAGATCAGAACGGCCAACGCCGCGATGGCCGGTTTCATAAGCGGGAGCACCACGAACCAGAAAATTCGCCACTCAGATACCCCCTCCACCCGTGCTGCCTCGATCAACTCGAAGGGCAGGGCGCGAATGAAGTTGCGCATGAAAAGCGTGCAGAAGCCGGTCTGGAAGGCGATATGAAACAGAACCAGCCCGGTGATGGTGTTGTAAAGGCCCATCTGAAGGGTCAGGTCGCGCACGGGGACCATCAGGATCTGGAACGGTACGAAGTTACCGGCCACGAACATGAAGAAGATCCAGATGTTCGACTTGAACTTGTAAATGCCGAGCGCAAAGCCGGTCATGCAGGACAGGGCTACCGCTCCGATCACCGTCGGAATGGTGATCTTGAATGAATTCAGGAGATATTGCGGCATGTCCGAGCCGGTGAAGACCAGCGCGTAATTGGTGAAGCCCTCAAATGAGGAAGGCCAGCCCCAGTAGTTGGCATTTACAAAATCGGCGTCGGGTTTGACCGAGAAGATCGCGACTGCGATCAGCGGCAGCAGCCAGAGAAACAACGCAAGCGGCAAGAGACTTTGATAGGTAAGCTGCCAGGAGCGGGACGTGCGTTCGATCGGTGTCGGAAACATATCAGCGCGCCTTCTCTTCTTTGTACATCGACCAGAGGAAGTAGGCGATGAAGGCCAACATGATCAGGAACAGCACCACGGCAATCGAAGCGCCGTAGCCCATGCGGAAGCCGTATTCGGACAGCGCGACCTCAAACATGTAAAAGCTGAGTACGCGGCTGGAACCGAAAGGGCCGCCATTGGTCATGACCGAGATGAGGTCGAAAGATCTCAGGGCGCCGATGATGGTCACCACAAAGGCGATGAATGTCGCCGGGCGCAGTTGTGGAACGATGATGTACCAGAGCATTCGCCAGCTTTTGGCGCCGTCCAGACGCCCGGCTTCGATCTGTTCCGGATCGACTGCGTTAAGGCCGGTGAGATAAAGGATCATGCAATAGGCGGTCTGCGGCCAGAGGCCGGCAACGATGATGCCCACGGTGACCCAGTTTTCGTCGCCAAGCACGTTCATTGGCGGCAGACCGACCGCGCCCAGAAGAACATTGAGAATGCCAAAGGTCGGATCGTAGAACCAGGTGAACACCAGGCCAACGACCACCTGTGAAATGACAAACGGGAAGAAAAACAGAGACTTATAGAGTCGAATGCCGGTGACGGTCTGATTGAGAAATAGCGCGATGAACAACCCGGCCGGAATGGCTGCCAGATACAAAAGCAGCCAGAGGACGTTGTTTTTCAACGAAATGTAGAATGCATCGTCCCAATAGAGTTCTTCGTAATTGTAGAGTCCGACATATTCTGCCTTGCCCAATCCGTCCCATTGATAGAGCGACAGATTGAACGACTGGAAGATCGGAAAGATCACATAAAACAGGAAGAACAGGATTCCCGGAGCCAGGAACAGCCAAGGCGTCAGCTGCTGCTGGTTCTTGTGCCACCAGGAACTCTGGCGGGTTTCGGCGACGGTCGCTTGGGCCATTTTCGGAACTCTTCTTGAGTCGACGGCAGAACGGTTAAACGGGACAGGGTGCTGCCGCACCCTGTCCGAATTCCGGCAAGCGGAATTTACTTGTAGATACGCTCACGAGCGCGATCCAGGCGAGCCAGGATCTTGTCCAGGTTGTCCGGCTTGACCATGAATTCCTGCAGGCCTTCCATGGCGACCTTCGCCATCTCAGCCGGTGCATCGCGGTCAAAGAACTGGGCAACGCCGCCCGGAGAGTTGCTGGACAGCATGACAAAGCCCTGCTTCAGGAACTTGTCGTCGTCCACGGTGGACTCGGAATTCACCGGCAGCTGGCCAAGATGGCTGCCGTCGTTGATCCAGGTCTGGACGTCCGGAGACACCACGTAACGCAGGAACTCGCGTGCCGCTTCCTTGTTCTGGGCGTTCGCCGGAATGTGGAAGGTGTCGGTCGGAGCATCTTCAGCCTTTTCGATGCCCGGCGTGATTTCCACGAACTGGTAGAAGTCGAGCTGATCATCGGTCAGGCCGGCGTCACGTAGCGGTGCAACCGCGAAGTTGCCCATCAGGTAAGCGGCGGCATCGCCCTTGACCATGAACGGCAGGGCTTCCTGCCAGCTGTAGGTCTGGTGGTTGTCGATGAACGCGCCCATGTCGATGAGCTCACGCCAGTTGGCGAAGGTTTTCTTGACTTCGTCAGACTGCCAGGACGCCTCGCCGGTAAGCAGCTGCATGTGGAAGTCGAAGCCATTGGTGCGCATGTTGACATAGTCAAACCAGCCACCGGCCGTCCAAAGGAACTTGGTGCCGATGGTGTAGCACTTCTTGCCGGCATCAACGATCTTCTGGCAGTTGGCCTTTTCTTCTTCCCAGGTTGTCGGTTCGGTCAGGCCCAGCTCATCAAAGATGTCTTTGCGGTAATAGACACCCCATTGATAGTAGGTGTAGGGCACGCCCCACTGCTTGCCGTCAATCGTCATTGCGCCTTTTGTGGATGCCAGATTGTTGGCAATCGCCGGTTCGGCCCAAAGATCGGAAACATCTTCAAACAGACCTGCTTCCACGTAAGGACGCATGCGGTTCGCGGCATACCAGGTGGCAACGTCCGGCGCGTTGGCGGTCAGGAAGTTACGGATCTGGGTCTTGTAGGCTTCCCGGTCGATCACCGTTGTTTCGATGTTGAGATCCGGATGTTGCTTTTGAAAGCCTTCGATCGCCTGTTCCATGGTCGCGCGCGGCGCCGGGTTCGAGGTGTCGAGGAAAATCTTGAGATCTCCCTTCAGCCCCTCAGCAGAAACCCCGGCCGTGGTCGCAGCCAAGATCGTAAACGCCGCAGCGGACGTTTTTAGTATGGAACGCATGGTTGTCCTCCCTTGTGGTTCCATTATGTGAAACTTGGTTTTGTATATTGATACTTTGCGGCGATAGGGTTAGGTTGTCAACAGGCCCGGCGCAAAGAAACGGGCGGATGGAGGAAATGATGAACAAGCAGGCCACGGGCGATGGCACCGTCGGAAAGGCGCTGGATGTGCTCGATAAGGTGGCGGCGGTAGGACGGCCGGTCCGGTTTTCCGAGCTTCTGTCTGACAGCGTTCACCCCAAGGCAACGCTCTACAGATTGCTGCAGACCCTGGTGAGCCAGGGGATGCTGGCCTATGACGAGCACCAGCAGACCTATTCGCTTGGCATTCGACTGGTTCGGCTGGCCCACGCGGCATGGCGGCAGAGCTCAATTGCGCCGATTGCCCGCCCGTTTGTCAGGACCCTGTCGGAGATTGTCGGAGAGACAGTGCACCTGGCGCAGCTTGATGGCGGACAGGTGCTTTATGTCGACAAGAGGAATGCGGTTAATCCGATCGACATGTATTCCCAGGCCGGAAAGATCGGCCCCGGCTACTGCACCGGTGTCGGCAAGGCGCTTATGGCGTTTCAGGAACCGTCTGAGCTGGACGAGATCATCAAGAAGCAGTCCTTTTACCGATACACGCCAGGAACCCTGACCACCGAGGCGGAGCTCAGGGCGGATCTTGAGCAAATCAAAAAAGACGGCTTTGCGTTCGACCGGGAAGAGCATGAGCCCGGGATCATCTGCATCGCCGCACCGATCCTTTCTTCCAGAGGGCGGCCGATTGGCGCGCTCTCGGTAACAACATCAACAACGCGGAAGACCATGGAGGAATTGCTGGAAGCACGTCCGGCACTTCTGGAGACAGCCTCCAAGATTGCTGCGGCTGTCGAAGACTGGCAGTTCCCCTCTTGAACCTTTCCTAGGGAGATTGAAATTCATGTCTGGCGTCACACTGACCAATGCCATCAAGAGATATGGCGACGTGGAAGTGATACATGGAGTGGACCTTCAGATTGAGCACGGAGAATTCTGTGTGTTCGTCGGTCCGTCCGGTTGCGGAAAATCCACCTTGCTCAGGATGATCGCCGGGTTGGAGGAAACGACCTCGGGCAAGATCCAGATCGGTGGCCGGGAGGTGACCAATGTCGATCCGGCCGAGCGCGGTGTGGCCATGGTCTTCCAGACCTACGCGCTTTATCCGCATATGACGGTCGAGGAAAACATGGGTTTCGGCTTGAAGATGAACGGTCATCCGAAGGCTGAAATCTCCGAGAAAGTCGCTGAAGCCAGCCGGATTTTGAAACTTGATCCGTATCTGAAGCGCAAGCCGAAGGCGCTTTCCGGCGGTCAACGGCAACGTGTTGCCATCGGCCGGGCCATTGTGCGAGGGCCGGAAGTGTTCCTGTTCGACGAACCGCTTTCCAACCTTGATGCCGAGCTACGTGTCGACATGCGCGTGGAAATTGCCCGCCTGCACAAGGATATCGGCGCGACCATGATCTACGTGACGCACGATCAGGTCGAGGCCATGACCCTTGCCGACAAGATCGTTGTGTTGCGCGGCGGCAATATCGAGCAGGTCGGCTCGCCGATGAAGCTCTATTCCGATCCGGACAACAAATTCGTTGCCGGGTTCATCGGCTCGCCGAGCATGAACTTCGTCAATGGGATTGCCGATGATGGCGCAGTGATTGTTCCTGCGTTTGGCGATGTCAAAGTGCCGACCTCTGTTGCGTTGCCGGCGAAGGGTGAAAAAGTGCTGGTTGGCCTGCGTCCGCAACACCTGAACATCTCGGAAAGTGCGGAAGGGGCCAGGGTCGATCTTTGCGAACAGCTCGGTGGCGTTGCCTATTCCTATCTCATTTGCCCGACAGGCGAGCGGATCATCGTTGAGACCAAGGGTGAAGAGGCGCCGATTTCGGAAGGGTCTGTTGCGGTCTCCTTCGATCCTGCTTCGGCGTTCTACTTCGATCCGCAAAGCGAGCAGCGGTTGCGGTGATCTGCCGGCAATCGCTTTCGGGAATAATGCCGCTTCCTTTCTTGCCTGGGGCGAGCATCTCCAAAACGAGAGGGAAATCATCAAGACATCTGCGCGCAATCCGTGATTGAATGTCCGGCATTGTGATGTTGGGAGGCGTGCAGATGTCGATGATTGAAGGGCAGCGCTATTTTCTGCTGCTGTTGGTGATGTTGGGGGTGATTGCAGGACACGCAAGCCCGGTTAGCGCTGAGGAGAGTGCCAAGGTCGCATTCCCAAGTGCCACGGCACCGCCAAGCAAGTTCAAGATCCGGCAGGCAAAGGCGAAGGGCATCGAGCTGAAGCAAGAGCCGGGTTTCCCGATCGAGGGCAAGTTGGGCATTCCAGATGGATCCGGGCCGTTTCCGGCCCTGGTGCTGCTTCACGACTGCCAGGGGATACAGGAATTCCAGGACAATTGGGCCGAGGCCTTTGTTCTGGCCGGATATGCGACGCTGCAAGTCGACAGCTTTGCTCCCCGCTCTGTGTCAGGAACGTGCGAAGATGTCTTGGGAGAAGGCGTCAGCGGTCTGGGCGGAGAGCGTGTCATGGATGCCTTTGGCGCTCTGCTCTACCTCAAACAACACCCAAAGATTGATCCTGACAGGATCGGTGCGGTCGGGTGGTCGAGAAGCTCAACGACCGGCAGTGCCCTCAGGGATGGCTCGCGCCAGTTCTTTCAGCAGGGTTTCAAGGCGGTCGTGTCGTTCTATCCGAATTGCAAGTCTGTTGCTTCGGCCGCGTTCGCCGACCCGATTCTGATCCTGAATGCCGGCAACAACGATTGGACCCAATCGGAGCTTTGCTCTTCCCTCGGTGAAGCTGATCCAAATGTTGAGGTCCTTGAATTGCCGACGGCTCTTCAGGGATTTGATGATCCCAAATGGGGTGCTGAGACCGTCATGCCCGGATACCAGAACACGCTCAAAAGTCCTACATTCGGCGTGACATTCGGGTATGACGAAATTGCGCGGCAACAGGCTGAGGCTGCGGCGTTGAAGTTTCTGAGCGACAGGATGTAACGAGATCCAGTCGGCCTGACCGCGCATCACTCGCGCTTCTTGTTCATCTTTTAAATCGTACCAGGTCACACCCTCAAAAATAGATTGAGCTGACGCAGCAAGGTCGACGAGTTGCCGGGAAAAACGCGAAAAGTGGACTCTGCAGTCTTGTTGACCGCTTTGACGCGGCAGACCGAAACCGTTTTACGTCCCCTCGGGATAGGATGGATTCGACTTGTGACATCGTTGCAGATCCTCTGGAACTGGACGGTTCCCTGCATCCATTTTGTCGTCCGGCTTCAAAGTACTTGGAAGGATACATCCAATGGCCAATCGCACGGGCAGATAAAGCGGCAGCAGCTCCGGTGTTTAGAAGGGTCCTTTGAGTGCACGGTTCCAGTGCAAATTGTGAAGTTCGCGCATTTATTAACTTCTCAAAATTGGCTGTGGGTGATGGAAATGGACTTAAGTTCTTTGGGAGATTGAAGATGCCAACCCTCAATCCATCTCCAAAAATCAAGCTTTCGCGGTTGCGAGACATCGGCTGGACACTTTGGGATCCGATTGGGTTGTTGCCTGCCGGAGAGAAATGGGATGATGAAGGCAATCGCTCGTTCGCAGACGAGTATGACTCATTTCTGATCCACGCGGCGGGCCAGCTTCGGAGGGGCACGCCAGACGTAGACGTAGTGTCATATTTGATCGAAGTGGAATCTGAGCATATGGGCCTCGGTGAAAGTCGTGGAGCCCGTGAACGAGCAGAATTTGTGGTGGCAGCTATCCGCCGCGCTGACGATAGTCTTTGGACTTAGGTCAGCGAAAATAGAAAGAACTCATAGCTTGGACTTCGACCAGGCGTTCGTTGTGACCCAACACGATTTGCGGACATTACTGAAAGAAACGGTGAGGAATTACATCGCCGTTTGGCCACTCTCGGATCGTCAATTCTAGGCAAAGTCGAACTGACAATGATCGACAGTCCGGAATTCGCGCTGACATTGCTGCGTTGCGCAAACAGTGTCCTGACACTTGACATGAATACTGATTCAGGTTTCATATATGGATCAGCGTGAGGCAGATATCGGCTGGTATGGTCTGTGGGAGCAGTCCGTATTTTGTGCCGGCCCTGGCGCTCATTGGGAGGAAAGTTCATGACCAAACGTGTTTTCCGTTGGGCCGTGCCGTTATTGGCCGGTTTGAGCCTGGCGGCGGCGGGTGCTTCAAGTGCCTCGGCAGAAGATATCAAGATCGCTCATGTCTACGGCAAGACCGGCCCGTTTGAAGCCTATGCCAAGCAGTCCCACACCGGCCTGATGATGGGTCTGGAATATGCGACTGACGGAACAATGGAAATCGACGGCCGCAAGCTTGTCGTGATCGAAAAGGACACACAGCTTAAGCCGGACATCGGCAAGGCGGCCCTCGCGGAAGCCTATGGCGATGATGAAGTCGACATTGCGGTTGGTCCGGTCTCTTCAGGCGTGGCCCTGGCGATGCTGCCGGTTGCCGAAGAATACGAAAAGCTGCTGATCGTCGAGCCCGCAGTTGCTGATTCCATTACAGGCGACAACTGGAACCGTTACGTATTCCGCACGTCGAGAAATTCTTCCCAGGACGCGATAGCAAATGCGGTCGCTCTTGGTCAGGAAGGTGTTTCAATCGCTACGCTTGCTCAGGATTACGCCTTCGGCCGTGATGGCGTTGCCGCGTTCAAGGAAGCGCTTGAAGGCACTGGTGCCAAGCTGGTGTTTGAAGAATATGCTCCGACCGACACCAAGGACTTCACCGCCAACGCACAGCGTATCTTCGACGCTCTGAAAGACGAACCGGGCCGCAAGTTCCTGTTCGTGATCTGGGCCGGTGGCGGCAATCCGATCAGCAAGATCAAGGCAATGGAGCCAGAGCGCTTCGGGGTCGAGATTGCGACAGGTGGCAACATCCTGGCGGCCATGAAGGCTTACAAGGACCTTCCGGGCATGGAAGGGGCAACCTATTACTACTACGAGATCCCCAAGAACCCGGTGAATGACTGGCTGGTGTCTGAACACCAGAAACGTTTCGATGCGCCACCGGACTTCTTCACAGCTGGCGGAATGTCCGCCGGGATCGCGATTGTCGACGCCATTCGCAAGGCAGGGTCAACGGAAACCGAAGACCTGATCACCGCAATGGAAGGCATGGAATTTGAAACGCCGAAGGGCAAGATGGTTTTCCGCGCGGAAGATCACCAGGCACTGCAGCCCATGTATCACTTCAAGATCAGGGTTGACCCGAATGTCGAATGGGGCATTCCGGAACTGGTGCGCGAACTGAAAATCGAAGACATGAACATCCCGGTTCGCAACCAGTAAGGCTTCGGTCTGACGTCACGGCCCACCAAGGGCCGTGATGTGCGGCCCCAACCAATCAGGCCCCATTGATCTGACACCTCTTCCGGCTGGTATGCTAAAAACCAGCCGGACCAGCTTCCGCTTGTCCATTTCCACTCAGACAGGAACCTTTGCCGTGGCCAAGGAACATCCCATTCTCGAGACCCGGGACCTGACCATCCGTTTTGGAGGACACGTGGCAGTCGATCATGTGACCTGCAGTTTCGACCGAGGCACGCTGACGGCAATTGTCGGGCCGAACGGCGCCGGAAAAACCACGTATTTCAACCTGATATCGGGACAACTACCAGCCACCAACGGGCAGGTTCTGCTGAATGGCGAAGACATTACCAGAATGTCGGTTCCCGAAAGGACCGACCGTGGCATCGGCAGGGCGTTTCAGTTGACCAACCTGTTCCCGACGCTCAGCGTGCGGGAAAATGTGCGCCTTGTCGTCCAGGCAAAGGCGCGCAAGGGTTTTGATCTGTTTTCGATTGCCGAAAGTCACATTGAACTGTTGGAGCGGGCCGATCATGTGCTTGCGGAAGTGAGATTGATCGATCAGGCAAATCAGACCGTCTCCGCCTTGCCCCATGGCGACCAGCGCAAGCTGGAAGTCGCCCTTCTGATTGCGCTCGGTCCGCAGGTTCTGATGTTTGACGAGCCGACGGCAGGCATGAGTGTTGATGAGGTGCCGGTTATTCTGGACCTGATCCAGAAGCTGAAAGCGGACATGGACCGGACGATCCTGCTGGTCGAACACAAGATGGATGTTATCCGCAGTCTTGCAGACCGGATCATCGTGCTGCACAACGGCGCCCTGGTGGCAGACGGCGAGCCGGCCGAGGTCATCGCATTGCCGGTTGTCCAGGAAGCCTACCTCGGCAAAGCGCCGGAGGCAGCGTAATGAAAGATATGCTTCTTACCCTTTCCGGCGTTCACACGTATATCGGCCCTTATCACATCCTTCAGGGGGTGGATCTGGAAGTGCCGGAAGGTGGGGTGACCGTCCTGCTAGGCCGAAACGGTGCGGGAAAGACGACAACGCTGCGAACGATCATGGGGCTGTGGACCGCCAGCCAGGGAGAGGTCCGGTTCGAGGATCATGTGATTACCCGGCTGGACACACCCGAAATATCCCGGCGTGGCATTGCCTTCGTTCCAGAAGACATGGGTATTTTCACGGATCTGAGCGTTGAGGAAAATATGATCCTTGCCGCTGCAAACGGACCGCTTGATGCCAGGCGTCTTCAATGGATCAAGGAGCTGTTTCCGCCAATCGGTACGTTCTGGAACGCATCTGCCGGAACTCTTTCGGGCGGGCAGAAGCAGATGTTGTCTGTTGCCCGGGCGATTATCGAGCCGCGACGCCTGATCCTTATCGATGAGCCGACGAAAGGGCTCGCGCCGGCGATCATCAAGTCGATGACCGATGCCTTGCGTGAGCTGAAGGAAACCGACACGACCATCCTGCTGGTGGAGCAGAACTTCGCCATGGCCTCGAATATCGGCGACACCGTCGCCGTGATGGATGACGGCCGGATCATTCACTCAGGGTCCATGCAAGAACTCGCCAACGATGCCGTCTTGCAGGAAAAGCTGATGGGCCTAAGCCTGGAGGCGCATCAATGAGCGATACAGCGATCAAACCTCGTATCGAGAAGGTTCCGCTCAAGGAGCAGTTTTTTCAGAAGCTTCCGGTTTTCCTGGTGCCGATGCTCGCGGTTGCCGGGTTGGCCGCGATTGGCAATCCGGCCAGCTGGCTGACCCTGACCGTGGCAGGGCTTGCCATGGGCATGATGATTTTCATCATGGCTTCTGGACTGACAGTTGTTTTCGGTCTGATGGACGTGATCAATTTCGGTCATGGAGCTTTTGTGGCGGTCGGTGCCTTTGTCGGCTTCACCGTTCTGGCGTGGCTGGCGGGCTGGACTGCTTCTCCGAGCGTCATGCTGAACCTGGCCGCAGTTCTGATCGCCATTCTTGCAGCCATGCTGGTGACCGGCCTGCTTGGATATGCATTCGAGCGTGTCATCGTCATGCCCGTTTATGGCGAACACCTGAAACAGATCCTTGTGACAATGGGCGGGCTGATCGTCGCCCAGCAGATGATTTACGTGGTGTGGGGGCCGGACGAGCTGCACATTTCCAGGCCCGAGGCCCTGCAGGGGTCGCTGGTGATCGGCGAGGCGGCGATAGAGAAATACCGGCTTGTTGCCGTTGGTATTGGGCTGGCACTGTTTCTGGCAATGCGCCACATCCTGAAGAATACCAAGGTCGGATTGCTTGTCCGTGCCGGTGTTGAAAACGGTGAAATGGTCGAAGCACTCGGCTATCGCATCCGCCGTCTGTTCCTGATCGTGTTCATGACCGGGTCGGCACTTGCGGGCCTCGGCGGGGTGATGTGGGGGCTCTATCAGGAGACCATCACGGCCCATATGGGCTCGGAGATCATGGTGCTTGTGTTCATTGTCGTGATTATCGGCGGGCTTGGTTCCGTGGAAGGCTGTTTCATCGGTGCGTTGCTTGTCGGGCTTCTGGCCAATTACACGGCCTTCCTGGCGCCGAAAGTTGCGCTCATTTCGACCATCGCTCTGATGGTTGTGATTTTAATGTGGCGCCCGCAGGGGCTCTATCCGGTCGTCAAGGCGAAGTAGGAGTGGGAGCCAGACCATGCTGACAAGACTTCTTTCCGGCGACACGCCGCGCAGTGGGCTTCTGACGGTTCTGTTGTTGATCGTCCTCGTTTCGCTTGCCTTCGCACCTTTCCTGTTTCCCGGCACCAAGTCCCTGGAGACGGCTGCAAGGATCTGCATCTTCATCGTCCTGGTTGCGAGTTATGACCTTCTGCTCGGATATTCCGGGATCGTGTCTTTCGCGCATACGATGTTTTTCGGCATTGGAGCTTATGGCACGGCGCTGGCGCTGAATGCGACCGGGCCAAGTTACTGGTCGCTGATCTGGGGAACCGCAATAGGGGCAGTCATTGCGGCGCTGTTCGCTCTGGCGATCGGGCTGTTCTCATTGCGTGTGAAGGCAATCTTCTTTGCTATGGTGACGCTTGCGGTGGCGAGTGCCTTCGCCGTTCTGGTGTCACAGATGTCCTGGCTGACCGGTGGTGAGGACGGGCTCAACTACAAGATCCCGCGCGAGCTGACACCAGCCTTTAAGCTGGTGAAGGAGAAGGTGTTCGGCGTTCGGATCAACGGTAAACTGCTTGCCTATTATCTGGTCTTCTTCGCTTCCGCAGTCCTGTTCCTGGCCATGCTGCGGATCGTCAATTCACCATTCGGCCGGACGCTGAAAGCTGTTCGGGACAATGCATTCCGGGCTGAGGCCATCGGCTACCGGGTTGTCTGGTACCGAACCACCGCCACCGTGCTTTCCGCGGTCATGGCGGCGCTTGCCGGTTCGCTGTTGGCCATATGGCTGCGCTATACCGGCCCGGCAACCACGCTTTCCATGGAAATCATGATCGACATCCTGCTGATGGTCGTGATAGGGGGCATGGGCACGCTTTACGGAGCCGTGCTTGGAGCAACGTTGTTCATTCTGGCGCAGACATACCTGCAGAACCTGATGGGTGTCGCAGCCGATGCCACCAGCGCGGTTCCTTTCGTTTCCACGCTTGTTGCGCCTGAACGCTGGCTGCTCTGGCTGGGGGTCTTGTTCATTCTGTCGGTCTACTTCTTCCCAAGTGGAATTGTGGGCAGGTTGCGGTCGGGACGTGCGTGAGCAACAACGTGCTTTACATTCGCGATGAGGGCCAGGGACGCCCGATAGTACTTGTTCACGGCTGGTCGTGCCCCGGTCAGTTCTTTCAAGCTCAGATGGAAGCGCTTGGACCCAAGGCACGCTGCATCGTTCCGGATTTGCCCGGGCACGGCAAGACTGCCGATCAGGTTCCGATGACCATAGAAGCCGCGGCCGATGCGCTGCATGCATATCTTGCTGATCAGGAACTGAACGAGATCGTCTTGTGCGGCTGGTCGATGGGAGCGCTGGTTGCTTATTCCATGCTTGAGAGATACGGGCCGGACCGGTATTCGGCTGTTGTTGCCCTCGATATGTCACCAAAGGTTCTGAATACGCCTGACTGGCAGAACGGGACTTTGAGTGGGCTCACTCCGGAACTCAACGACCATTTCCTGGACGCAATCGTTGCCGACTGGAAGAAGCTGCCGTCCAGGATTGCCAGGCGTCTTTATGCAGAGTACCTGGACCCGGCTCCGCACCTTCTGGAATTTGCACGTGTCGAAATCGCCAGGGCAGACCCAGCGTTGCTGCGCCCCATGTGGGCGTCACTGACCCGGCAGGACTTTCGCGAAACGCTGAAAACGATCCAGTTGCCTTTTCATCTGGTGGCCGGATTGCAAAGCCAGCTTTATGGTCCTGGTGTCCATCGCTGGCATGAAGAGAACGTTCCGGATTTTCATCTCCACAGATTCGACAAATCCGGTCATGCGCCGCATCTCGAAGAATCCGGACGGTTCAATGATTTGCTGCTTCAGCTGATCGATCCGCAGTCTCAGTGACCGCTGCCGAGTTTCGATTTTACGAATTCGATGATCCGGTCGAGAAAAGTCAGGACCAGAAAAACCGCGAGCATGCCGACGAAGAAGCGCAGGTCTGTGAGCAGGGTGCCACGGGCAAATTCGCGCGCGCCGATATTGGCATAGGTCCAGACATAGTAGGATATGGCTGCCAAGGTGGCCGTCAGCACGAGTGAAATCAGGATCGTCCGCCAGGCGGGGCCTTGAGATTCGCCGCTCATTTCAAAACCCTCGCCGTTGCCAGATCGACCTTGAAGACCATCAGATCGTCAAGCCGTTCCACGTCGCCTTCGACCTCGATAAACAGCGCGAGCAGAGGCTTGATTTCATCACCGAGAAGATTGCCTTCCTTATCCGCCATAAGGAAGAAGTTCCGGTTTTCGACCGGGCCTGAAGAGACGAAGACGGGTGGAATGCCACCGGTCAGGCAAAGGTCGGCGCAGGCCTTGTGGGCGAGGCCCCGGCCCGGGCGCATGGCGCCCGCGTAGCACTTGCCGTCGCAGATTTCCCCGGTCAGCTTCCATCGTCCGAGGGGAACCGGTTCCGAAGGCGTGAAGCCTGCGAGCTGTTCCTCTAAAGCGTCAACGCGACCGACCTGGATCATCGTAAGATCACCCCGGTTCACCGGAACCCCGCGCAGACTGACCGAATTGCCTTTGTTGGTTTCTGCCTGGTTGAAAACTCCCCGCTTGCCTTGCCCGGAGAGCATGTAGGTTCGCGCAGGAGTGTCTCCGTCGGCGGGAATTCGGAAAACCGGGTAGGGCCGCAGCTCCAGAAGACCTGTCTGTTCGAAACGGTTGCCCCACTGGAATCCGCCGTTGCCCGGGTCGTTCTGCGTTGACGAGAGCGCCAGTGCGGCAAGGCCCAGGCCGCCGACAAAGCACATGGCGAAAACGACAAGGAAAGAAATGAGTTGCTTCGGAACGGCGTTCAGATAGCCGACATAAAACGGTGCGTCTTTGGTTTGTTTCCAGCTCATGCCGCAGCTCCGATCACAACGGGTTCGACATAGGTCCCAGGCGGTTGGGGATTGGGATCCAGCAACACGGTCGATCCGATCAGCTTCAGGCGGTAGGTCGAAATCTTCTCCGTGAAGGGTTCAGGAGCGCGACCATCCGCAAGATTGTACTGGTAGCCGTGCCAGGGGCAGGTGATACAGCCCCAAAGCACCTTGCCCTCGCCAAGCGGGCCGTTCTGGTGGGCACAGGCGTTTGTAATGGCTGACAGCTTGCCGTCATACTTGAAAATCGCAACGCGCTCGTCTTCCGACAGCGTTACCACCTTGGCGCAGTCATCATCGATCTCGTCGACTTCACCGGCAACGACCCAGCCCTGTTCCTGCAAGGATTTTTTCGCGGTTTCCTCGCCGCGATCCCGGCGTGCTTCCATGCGTCCCGTTGCAAAATGCAGGCCCGAGACCAGAACCACGCTGGCGGCGACGACGCTTGTGAAAATCGGGTCGGCGGGTCCTTGCAAAGCCCCGAGCGCCACATGAAGAACGACGAACACATAGGCTGCATAGATGAACATATGCAGCGCCTTCCAGATCGGAGCTCCAAGAAAACTCAGCCAGAAGTCATGGCTTGTTGCAGCCAGTATGAGCAGGATGAAAAAGGCTACTATGCCGAATGTCTCGAACGGAAAACCGAGGATCTGTCCGTAGTCGGTGTTGGAAGATAGCAGGGCGACATATTTGTTGGTGGGCGAGAAGCTGTAGTACCAGCCAAGCACATAATTGGCATGGACTGCGGCAATGCCCGCCGTCATGACACCGAAATGCCTGCGATTGTAAAGCAGTGGCAAAAAGCGCCTGTCGAGACGCGCCAGCGGTCCGATGCACAGGATGATCGTCAGCATCAGAAAGGCGCAGCTGCCGAAGGCGCGCATTCTCAGAATCGCGCCGTCAATCGGCTTGGTGACGTCTTCGAAGGCCGGGGCAAAGCGAATGAAAACGTATAGATACAGCGCAACTGCAATCAGCAGCACGGCATCGTAGAAAATCTTGTTCCGGTTCCAGATGACCGGTGTGTATTGAACGCTCATTGAGCCCCCTCTGAGCTGTTCTCGTCACTTGCCGGAGCTTCGATGAGAATTGCCGGGCGATCTGCCGGAGGCGATTGACGCAGGGCAAGGATCGTGAAGAAGGCCAGCGGCAGCAGAACCACCAGTATGGTCCAGATGCGCGCATGTGCGGTGCGGTGAGCCCGTTTCATCGCCGGTCCTCTCCGTATTTCTCAAGCACGTACCATCGATACAGAACGAGCGGCCAGATCAGGCAGATGCCAGGTATGAGCAAGGGACGGAAAGCGTAGGACCCGCGCGCGGATGGTTCCACACGGTCAACGCCAATGACCAGGAAAAGGGCTGCGACAACACCACCTGCCATCAGGTAGTAGCGGCCGATATCGATCAGAAATGCGGCAGTCTGCAAAGCACTCCCCCAACCAAATTGGTCTCTGCAAGCTTGTCATCCCAGCGTAAGCCGAGATGACAGGTTAGTCCCAACACTATCATCACACCAAATCCGCGTCGGTGATGATTTCCACAAGTGAAGGTCCGTCATGGGCAATCGCAGCACCGATTGCATCTCTCAGCTCCGAGGCATCGGTTACCCGGTGACCATGCCCTCCGCACAGTCGTGCAAAGGCGGCAAAGGACGGATTGGTTAGATTCGTCTCCCAGACGGGCCACTCTCCAGAGCGCTGCTCTTTCGAAATCTTGCCGAGTTCGCTGTTGTTCAAGAGGATGTGGGTGATGTTCATGCCGTACTTAACCGCAGTGGTGAATTCCATCGCGTATTGACCGAAGCCGCCGTCACCGGATATCGAGATCACCTTACGGCCTTTGAACTGATCGAAATCCTGTGTCGCGCACCAGGCCCCGAGTGCGGCCGGGAGACTGAATCCGATGGAGCCGAGATAACCTGACATCAGGATGCGCTGTCCGCGCGGCTCGAAGTAGCGACCGAAGGAGTAGGTGTTGTTGCCGACATCCACCGGAATGATCGCATCTTCCGGACACAGCTCGGTCAAGGCCTTGAAGACGGCGGCGGAATGAATGCCCTGGCCATGGTCCTCCGTGAGACGGATTTCCTTTTCCTCACGCCAGATCACCCAGCGTTCGACAAGTTCCTTTACCTGGTCCCGAGCATCGGCGGATTTGCCGACCTTGTCGAGGATCGTGGAACAGAAGGTTCCGATTTCACCCCAGACCGGCAAGGTGACCGGATGGAACTTGCCGAGCTGCATCCGCTCGAAATCCACCTGGATGATCGGTTTGTAAGGGGCGATGCCGGTGTGATTGGCGAATGACGAGCCGAGCGAGATGATCAGGTCGGCCTCGTTCATGAACCAGCTGGCGATCGGTGTTCCGGACCTGCCGAGCACACCTGCAGCCAGTGGGTGGGTGTCAGGAATAAGGCCCTTGCCCTTGAAAGTGGTCAGCACCGGGGCGCCGATCTTTTCCGCAAGTGCGATGACCTTGTCGCGGACGTCCTTGGCACCGTAACCCAGAACGATTGTCGGGCGTTTTGCCTCGTTGATCATTTCAACGGCTTTGGCGAGGTCACTGGCCGAGGGCGAGACTTCGGTTCCACCGAGGCGTCCTTCCGGATGCCCGGCTTTCTGATTGCTGGGCAGGGTCTGCACGTCGTCGGGGAAAATCAGATTGGAAACATCCCTTTCCACCAGCGCCGTCTTGAGAGCCAGGGACATCAGTTCAGCATGGTTGGAGGTGCTGAGGACCGGCTGCGAAAATCTGGAAACCGCTTCGAAGGCCGATTTCAGATCGATGTCCTGAAATGCGCCGGGGCCAAAAACCTGAGTCTGGACCTGACCTGTGAGAGCAAGGACGGGAGCGCGATCGACTTTCGCATCCCAAAGTCCGGTCAGAAGATTGGTCGCACCGGGACCGGCAATGGTCAGGCAGCCGGCCGGTTTTCCGGTAAGTTTGCCATAGGCGGAAGCGGCAAAGGCGGCAGCTCCTTCATGACGGATGCCGACGTAACCCAGGTTGCCCTTGTTCACCTGCAGGCGAATGGCATCGGCCAGGCCGAGATTGGAATGGCCGACCATGCCGAAAACGCGTTTGACGCCCCAATTGACCATGGTTTCAGCCATGACATCGGTTGCGGTGCGCTCGCGTTCGGGTTCCGGTTCCAGGCCAACGAAGATTTCACCGTCTTCGATCTTGAGCGGGAATATCTTCTGGCCGCTGTCTTCGTGACCGCCCGGAGGCGCGCCGGTCAGCGGATCAAAGTCCCAACCGTGCCACGGGCAGCGTATCCAGCATTTGCCGTCGGTTCCCTCTTCGATGGAACCTTCACCAAGCGGTCCACGCTGGTGTGGGCAGTGATTGTCCATTGCGGCCCATTGGCCGTCAAAATGCGACAGGCAGATCGATGTGGTTCGCGCGGTCACCGTTTTGACACGGCCCTCCGGCAGATCATCCACGTGACCCACCATGATCCAATCGAGATTTTGAGCGTCCATTTCGTCCTCCCTCAACTGATCAGGCGACACCGCCATAGGCAACGCCGGACAAGTCCGCCATTTCGCGTTTCCAGGTGGTCAGGTCTTCCGGCTGGAACTGATTGAGATGCGAATAGCCGCAGGCGCGCGCCATCACCTGCATCAGTTCGACCGAGGCTTCAAAGAAGTTGGTCAGTTGCCGGGCGGATTTTTCTATCTGCAGCCTGTTCACCAAATGCGGTTTCTGCGTGGCGATGCCGACCGGGCAATTGTTGGTGTGACAGGCGCGCATGGCGATGCAGCCGATGGCCTGCATGGCGGAGTTGGAAACAGCGATTGCATCCGCGCCAAGCGCCAGCGCCTTGACGAAATCTGCCGGTTTTCTCAATCCTCCGGTGATCACGAGGGTGATATCGGAGCGTCCGAGACTGTCCAGATGACGCCGTGCCCGGGCGAGGGCAGGGATCGTCGGCACCGAGATATTGTCCCGGAATATGATCGGCGCAGCTCCCGTGCCACCGCCGCGACCATCCAGGATGATGTAGTCGACACCGACTTCCAGGGCCGCGTCTATGTCCTTTTCAATATGCTGCGCCGACAGCTTGTAGCCGATGGGAATACCTCCGGTCCGGCTGCGGACTTCATCGGCAAATTCCCTGATCTGGGAGACTTCCGTCCAATCCGGGAAGCGCGGCGGAGAGATCGCGTCCTCGCCTTCGTTCAATCCGCGTACGTCCGCGATTTTACCCTTCACTTTTGCTCCGGGCAGATGACCGCCTGTGCCGGTTTTCGCTCCCTGTCCACCCTTGAAGTGGAAGGCCTGTACCTTGCCGAGCTTGTCCCACTCAAATCCGAACCGGGCGGAAGCCAGCTCGTAGAAATAGCGGGAATTTGCTTCCTGTTCTTCCGGCAACATGCCGCCTTCACCTGAGCAGATGCCTGTACCTGCAAGTTCCGCTCCACGGGCCAGCGCCACTTTGGCAGGCTCAGACAATGCACCGAAACTCATGTCCGATACGAAAAGGGGGATCTTGAGCCGGAGAGGCTTCTGGGCATTCGGACCTATGACGACTTCCGTGCCGACAGTGTCATTGTCCAATAGAGGCGGGCGGTGAAGCTGTGCGGTCAGGATCTGGATGTCGTCCCAATCCGGCAGCTGGGTGCGGGGGACACCCATCGCATCGACCCGGCCGTGATGACCGGTTTTACTTAACCCGTCACGGGCGTATTGCTGGATCAGGCCGTTGTAGGGCTCTTCCTCGGTGCCGTGGCTGGTATCGGCATAAAGGCCGAGATAAGCCTCGCGATTGAAGGGTTGGGGATGGTCGTTGGCCCAGGCCGCGATTTCATCTTCATCAACCAGGACATCGTCACCTTCGACCCAGCTGGTGAACTTCGGAAGTGCTTCGGAGTTGTTGTATTCGGAGACGCCGCTGTCGAGCCGGTAATCCCAGTAGTGAACGCCGCAGATCAGATTGTCACCGTCGACATAACCATCGGACATCAGCGCACCGCGGTGAAGGCAGCGGCCGTAGAAGACTGAAATGTCTTCGTCAAACCGGACGACCACCAGATCAACATCTGCCACGAGCGCGTATTGCGGTTCCCGGTCCGGCAAGGCGCTCAGTTTTGCAACAACTTGTTTTTTCATTTCTTCCCCCGGCTAATGGCCTCACTTTTCTGATTGGCCTTGGCTGAATGGTTGTTTGTTATTCGATCCGGCGGTCAGTCCGCCGGCATCTGGGGTCGCATGGGCGGCACTTCCGCCATTTCCGCAGCTCCTTCCTGTGCCGACATACGATCACCGTACCACTTTGCGAGCGGAACCGCGGTAACGCCGTGCAAGACCGCGCTGATCCAGACCGCATTGACGGCAAGGTTGAGGAGTTGTTCGCCGATCTCGTGATCGATCTGATCCACGACCAACAAGGCGAAGAGGGCCGTGGCAAGGCCTCGTGGGCCAAACCAGCCGAAAAACAGTTTGGTCAGAGGTGCGGCGTCTGTGCCGGTCAATGACAGCCAGACGGCGAGGGGACGCACGACAAAGAGGCTGACCAGTATGATGATCAACGTAGATGCATCGAGATGGGCAATGGCATCGGGCAAAAGGGCAAGTCCGATCAGGAAGAAAGCACCCCAGGACAGCATCTGCCCCTCGCTTTCAGTGAACTCGTAGATAAAGGCGCATTGACCCTTGATGACGTTGCCGAAGAACAGTCCGGCGACGAATGCCGAGATGAAGCCGTTTCCGTCTACCATTCCGGCGGCCAGGTAGGCGCCGCCGGCCATCGCGATCGCGCCGATGCCCTCGATGGTCGCGGTCGTCATCTTCCGGTGTTTTGCGGCCAGAAACAGTACCCCGCCGACAGAACCGATGATGCCGCCGACAAGTGGTCCGAACACCAGTTGCTTGGCGCCGAATAGCAACCAGTTGGTCGTGTCCTGGTGCATCATTTCAGCAGTCAGGCTGGCAAAGAGCAGGATGACCGGCAACGCCAGCCCGTCATTCAGGCCGCTTTCGAGCGTCAAAGCGCGGCGCACTCGTTCCGGTACAGCCTTGTTGGTCACCACGGCCTGGCCAAGCGCTGCGTCCGTTGGAGCGAGAAGAGCGGCGGCAAGGGCCGCGACAATCAGCGGATATGCAGTCAGGAACGGGGCCGCGGCTGCGGTGCCGATGAGAATGGCAAGCGGCAGTCCGATAACCAGCATGCGCAGGGGCCATTGGTGGCGTTCGCGCAGAGCCTGGAGATTGATTTGGGCTGCGTCCAGAAACAGCAGTATGATCAGGGCAAGTTCGGCAACGATGTGCAGCAGGTGCTCGGCTTCTGCCAGGGGCATCAGGCCGGTTTGGGCCATGAAGAAGCCAAAGCCGATGAAAAGGATCGGGGCAGTCAGAATGCCTTTGGACAGGGTTTTGGCCAGCAAGGTGTAACAGACCGTAAACATTGCCAACATCAAAAGACCGGTGGCCATATACGTTCTCTCTCCCAAAGCCCACGGCGGTATAAGGACAGGGCAGTGACGCCATTTCAAATCATAAGCCGATGACACTCACGTGTGGCAATCGTGATTTTCCGCAAGGGCAACTTCTGAGGCGCTACCGTGCCGGTTGATGGTCAGCCACGCGCACTGTCAACGTTATTGTCGGCGGGCCAATTGATGGAGGATGCGGTGACCGTTTTCGGGCTGGCTGGCAATTTCCAGTATCAGCTTCTTGCGAACTGCATCGGCAAATGTCTCCGGACTGTCGGCGGTGACCACAAAGGCGGCAGGTCCTCCGATGATGTCACTATAGAACCGTTCTTCAAGGTCATAGGAAACCGGGCGGCCGGAGCAATGACGGCACAGAACCGCGAGACCGTTGATGACGATGCCTGAAGAAACGACGGCTTGCCTTGCTTTCTCGATGGTCGGGCCGTTCCAGTTGTTGGCGCTGTCGGCGGACAGATCGATCACGCGTCGCAGCCCCTGAAAATTGTTTTCGTCGATCAGCTCCTTGCCTTTCAGCAATGCCGCGCCGATTGCGTTGCGCCCGTAAGCCCGTCTCGGAGCCTCCATCAACCTGTCTGCGAACTCCTGCGCAGAAGACAGACCGTCGATCACGGTCCATTCGACAACGACGTCCTGTGAGAGCAGGTCTCCCCATTCGACATAGGTGACGGCGATCTTTCCATAGCCGTTGCCGGCAATGGCATTCAGCACTGACGGATCCGTGATCGCTTCAGCGTAACCGGATCTCTGGAAGCGAATTTCGGCATCATCGATCGAGCCGGTTGCATCAGCGAGCAGGACCAGTTCGAGATCGAGTTCTTCGGAAAGGGAAGGGCTCGCCAGAACCAGGATCCAGATCGCTGTCAGCACGAAAAATCGCATCTTTTCCGCTCCCTCTACATGGGTACTCTCAAGTAGCTAGGGCAGGGAGAGAGAAAAGGAAAAGAAGCGCTGTCAGATTTTGGTGCGTTTGCAATCGATCATCTGTTTGCACCTGTCGTCAGTTTCGGGTCTTTGGAGGGCTTGGTAATGCAATCCATCGCTGACCTTTCATCGATCTGAGGTGGTGCCGGAGGAGGCGAAGCGGCATGGGTTGCAAGGTCAAGCTTTACACAAACGTGGTTCGTGGATCTGTTTCAAAGAGTATTGAATTTACCTCACCGGACCGGTTCTGAAAGCTGTAGCCAAGCGCACGGCATAAGGCGTTTAACGCAGTCCACAAGTCTCCAGAACCGGCATCCGGCGGGCCGTTTCCACCCGCCAGCCTTCGTTGTACAACCTTCCCGATCAAATCATGCCGTCTTATGCAACGCGCCTTGCCGTCAAGCGGGAATGGTTCCTCAGATGGGTACAGTCAACATGCTTTGGTATCAGTTGGAAGCGGCCGCCAGTTTTGCCAATCCCTGTTCTCCCAGATCCGAATAGAACGCGATTCTTGCGCGGGCATCGGCGTCGCCGTTCTCGGCCAAATACTGATCGTACAAGAACATGGCTTCGAAATCTCGCTTCGCATAAGCGACTGCACGGCAAACGCGCCAAGCAAGAGGCTCCTTGATTTCCTGCGAGATCGAGCAACTTGCTTCAAGAGCTTCCTGATCCATGCCAATGGCCAGCAGCATGGTCTCCAGGCTCTTGATCATCGCGATTGCCTCCGAGGCAAAAAATGCGACTGCAGCGGCTTCCTGCGAAGCGGAGCTGGTTTCGACGCCCGGCAGCAGCAGACTGTCGCGCGTTGTGCGGTTCGCCCAAACAGCGTCGGGTTTGGTATCGATGGTCAACTCGGCTAAAACGCGCAGAAGCGGTGCCCGGTCGTAACCTTCAACATCCACTACTGGCGCAACCCCGGCGTCGATCTTCTCGGCTGTCCATTTGATCCAATCGGCCGCGAGTGCTGGATTGCGTTCTATTCCAAGACCCAGTGCCAAATGTTCTCCGACCAGTTCTCCGTAGCCACCTTGGCCGAGCGACGCCAACGACGCGGCCGTTAGAATTGCATTCTCGGGTGAATCGAACGCATATGCGAGGCCAAGGCAGACGCGGGTGCTCAGGCGTACCGTATCAAGTTGGTCGCTGACGTCGCCGAAGAGAGCCTGAAATGCGGCAGTAGCCTGTTCAGGATCGCTCCGCGCCAGGTCTTTCAATGCACCCTTCTGCGTTTGGGTGAAGGCGTCGCACTGGGCATTTGCATCGGCGATGTCAAGATCCCCAAGAGCGTCCAGATCCGATTGCAAGTTCTCCAGCACATAGGACCGCGCCGTGCAAAACTGTTCCACCAACAACGTTTGTGATGATTTGGGCTCGTTCGAGAAATTGATCTGAACCACACGGCCCTGGGATTGAGACTCGAATGAATTGCAAAGCGTATCGAAAGCAACGGTCCGAGCTCCGGGCTGCGGCTTCACGCGATCCGTCGAGCTGTTGGTGGTGCCGGTCCCGTTTGTCCCCTTTTGCTGACGCAGACGTTTCAGAAAATCTGCTGTTGCAGTCGTTTGCTGCGTTGCCGAGCTGTTATCGTCCGATTTTCTATCGTTGTTCGCGTTGCTGACAAGAGCAGCATAATCCGCGAGCAGCTTTGCGCGTTGCTGGGCTGTCAGCTTTCCTGTGGGGTCCGCGCCCATTGACGCCTGGAAGCTTTTGATCGCTGCCCGTGTGCGCGGGCCGAAAACGCCGTCAGGTCGTCCCGAGTTGTGACCGAAGGCATTCAAGGCGGTCTGAATTGTCGCATCGTCGCGAACATATTTTGTAGATGAAGACCTGGTCCGGTTTCGCGAGCGATTGGAGGAACGCTGTTTCCATGCGCCGCCCTTCGACGCCCGCCCGACAATGACACCCATGACAAACCCCGCCGCGGCTCCTGCCACGGCTTTGCCGTTCCCGGCTGATGCGGGTTTAGGTGTGGTGGGCGTTAAAATGACAGCGCAGGCCAGAAGAGCGGCAATCGGGGCGAGACGTCTCATTCGCTTGGTCACGGCTTTCTCTCCCATTTACTGCGGACACTTTCGCAAAAACAGGATTTGAATGAAGGCCCGCAAGCTCACCTAGATTATAGCCCATCTCAGTTCTTGCTTGAAGCTGAAATGCCGGAATCCGCAGCGGAAGGTCCAACACCCTGAAGTTCCGACAGCAAAGGCAGGACTTGTAGCGGTTGATCTCCTCAAACGGCTTTTCTTCGGGGCCGGTTTACCCGACCTGACAAGGGGCGTCGGAGAAGGAAACGGGCTGCTCGATACGGTCGAAGAAATAACGTAGCTCCTTCGATGCCACGGCGCTGTTGTACTTCGAGGTATCCACATCAACAAAATAGTCGCCTGAATCCGATTTTTGCACTTTTGCAATTTCAGCAGATCCGGAATAGTGAAGCCCGATGACTTCTCCGCAGGCATTGACGATCGGCGATCCACTGTTGCCGCCGGTCGTCTCCAGTGAATACTGCAGGGTAAGCGCCCGAGAAGACTTATTGACGTACTTGTTGGAAAGAATGCCGTCATCGACGCGCAGGGTGGGAATGGCTGTTTCCGGCAAAGGAGGTTCCTGCTTGCGTTCGATGAACGTGACAAGTGCAGACATGGCGGCATCGACGTCAGTTGCTTTGCCGGGAAAACCGCCAATGGCGATCCATTCCCCTATCTGCGCATTTGCTGCAAAAGACAGATGGTGAGAATTCGTAAAATTCACCGGTTCCAGCAACGCTGCATCAATATTGAAGCTTGTGTCGCGGGTCGCCACTGTGATGATCTTGGCTTCGCGCATTCCAATGTGTTCGCTGACCACTACGAAAAAACCCTTTGCCTTGTATCTCTCCCAGACGCTGCTTTGGATGTCGGCAACGTGCGCATTCGTCAGGATACGGCTTGGCGCAACAAAAAACCCCGTCCCGGATCCCATCACATAAAGTTTGTCGTCCTGTTCGGCGACATACAAAATCAGGACAACGGCGCGTTCCAGACTCGAGAAGACTTCGCTGCGTGAAACCTTTTTCACGGGGTCGGCGACCGGAGGGTCCTTGCGCCGGCGTTGCGTGTTTGATCCGAAGTCCGGCAGTTTCAAGCCATTCCTTAACACCGGCGGTATCTTTATGGTCCGGGTTTGATCGTCGATATGTGCAACGACACCTTTGTCAGGCTCTGCGTCAGTACTCTTTTGCCTGTTTCTGTTGACGACAACCGCAGCGCTCCCGTCCGTTGGCAGGTCGGCTCCGGCTTCCTGTACAACGGAATCTTCGACGGTCTTTGCCTTGTCGGGATGCGCTTCTGCCCATTCGCTGCCGATCTTCTGGACGGCTGCAAGCTCGATCGATGTATTCAGTATCCGGCCTGTTTTCAAAACAGCGGCTTCAATTGACGAGGGGTAGACTTTACGAATGACATCCACGATCACCAAAATGCGGTAATAGGCTTCCCCTTTGTCGGATTCCGAGAGTGTTTCGGCTGTGCGGTAAAGCCGTCCGGCATCGCTGACGAGCAGTTTGGCGCTTCGCTGCGCTGCGTTCGCCCCGTTGCTCAATATCATGCTGAATATTGTCATAACTGCTATGGTCACGGCAAATAGATATAGCAACCGTCTGCCTCCACCGCTAAAATGCAAGTTCAACGATAGGTTAGAACCGATTGATTTGAGCATGGAGGGGTTCAACGATGACATCGTCTCTGAGATTTTCATGGTTCTCTCGATGGAATTACCTATCTTTCCGGCGGTTGATTATCGCATTATTTTTGATTGCTGTGAATGCACTTGCGTTTCCATTACCTTCCTCTGCGCAAGGTAAGCAGGAGCTTATCGGAGTTATTTCAGGGGGTATTACAGGAACTTATGCTCGATTTGCCGCTCAAATGGCATCTGTGATCGACAGCGAAGCAATCAGAGTTCTGCCAATGCTCGGGAAGGGTTCTCAGCAGAACATCCGCGATCTCATGCAGATCAACGGAATAGATATCGCCATCGTGCAGTCCGATGTGCTCGACTTTTACAAGAACACTCAAGAAATCCCGAACATCCAGGACTCCATCCGCTATATCGGCAAACTCTACAATGAAGAGGTGCATATCGTAACCAGAGCGGGGGTGGAGACAATAAAGGAACTGGAAGGCGCGCTGGTGGGGGTAGGGCCGGCTGGGAGCGGTACGGAAATGACCGCACTGACTCTATTCGAGGCTCTCGGGATTTCGGTTGTACCTGTAAATGCCTCCAATCAGGAAGCGCTCGACCAGGTAAAAGAGGGTGCCTTGACGGCGACCGTCTTCGTGGCCGGCAAGCCGACACCGCTGATTGAGGCTATCTCCGCAGAGGACGGGCTCATCTTATTGCCGATTGAACTGGGAAAATCCGTTCAGGGCGCCTATTTCTCAACGCGGTTCACTCATGACGATTATCCCGATCTTGTTGATGAGGCGCAAAGTCTTGATACCGTGGCTGTTGGTGCCGTGCTGGCGGTGTTTAATTGGCGGCAGGGCACACCACGCTATCAGGCCGTCAGCGAGTTTTGCGCTGATCTGCTTTCCGCTCTTGAGATCTTGAAGACAGGTGGTGCCTACCATCCGAAATGGCAGGAAGTGGACCTGACGGTTAACGTGCCTGGTTGGCAGAGGTTTGGCGGAATGGAGGAGCTGCTTGCCAACTGAATGGGTGAAAAGTCGTATGGGGGTCTGAGGGCAGTTTTTTCAGGGCGGTCGCCCTTGCCCGTCTGCCTCGGCGAAGTGGCATTGAAAATTGTTCGCTTATAAGGTCTGGCCATCTGGCCAGGTCCGGTGTTTCCGCGCGAGACGACGCCTCCTTTTGTCTGAACATTGCTCGCTGGTATTACTTGGCGAATGATATGCAGGCGGTAAATTGGACGGACACCAAAAAACCCGCCCTGTTGCCAAGGCGGGTTGATTGAAAAGCCTCTTTGATTGCCGTTATGCGACGGCGCGGGCCAATGCGCACTGAGACCACAGGTCATTGATCGCGTTGGCAAGATGCTCGATGTCCGCATTGGTGTGCAGAGGTGTCGGTGTGAACCGCAAACGCTCTGTGCCGACCGGAACGGTCGGGTAGTTGATTGGCTGAACGTAGATGCCATAGGTCTCCAGAAGAATGTCGGAGATCCATTTGCATTTCTTGGCATCACCCACCATCACCGGAACAATGTGGCTCGGGTTTTCCATATGCGGGATGCCGCGCTTGTCGAGTGCTGCGCGAACCTGAGCAACCCGGTCCTTGTGCGCCTTGCGCTCGAAAGGGCTGTCCTTGAGGTGCCGGATGGACGCGGCGGCACCTGCGGCCAGTGCCGGCGGCAGAGCCGTCGTGAAGATGAAGCCTGAAGCAAAGGAACGGATAAAGTCAACGACCGTCCTGGAGCCGGTGATATAGCCGCCCATGACACCGAATGCCTTGCCAAGCGTTCCTTCGATGATTGTCAGACGGTCCATCAGGTCTTCGCGCTCCGCAACACCGCCGCCGCGCGGGCCGTACATGCCGACGGCATGGACTTCGTCCAGATAGGTCATGGCGCCGAACTTGTCAGCGACATCGCAGATTTCCCTGATCGGTGCGATGTCACCGTCCATGGAGTAAACGCTTTCGAATGCGACCAGCTTCGGCGCGTCCGGATCGTCGGCAGCCATCAGGCTTTCCAGATCGGCGACGTCGTTGTGCTTGAAGATGCGTTTTTCGGCGCGGGAGTGGCGGATACCCTCGATCATGGAAGCGTGGTTCAGGCTATCGGAATAAACGATCATGCCCGGAACCTGCGATGCAAGCGTGCCCAGTGCCGCCCAGTTGGAAACGTAGCCTGAGGTGAAGATCAGGGCCGCTTCCTTTGCATGCAGATCCGCCAGTTCCTGTTCCAGCAGCACATGATAGTGGTTGGTACCGGAGATGTTGCGGGTGCCACCTGCACCTGCACCGCATTTTGCAAGAACGTCCTGCATCGCTCCGACGACCTTGTCATGCTGGCCCATGCCCAGGTAATCGTTGGAGCACCAAACGGTCACGTCCTGTACGGTGCCGTCTTCGCGGTAACGCTTTGCGCGGGGGAAGTCGCCAGACTGTCGTTCGAGGTCGGCAAAGATCCGGTAATTGCCATTGTCATGAAGTTTATTAAGGCGCTCTTCGAGATACGCATTCACGTCCATGATACCGGTCCTCTTTCGCTGGCCGTTGCCAGCGCCTCTCATTATGTGCCGCCCTATTCGCGTCCAGGCGGCTTTTCACGTCCGAGACCTTGCAGCGATGTTTCAGCCTAGCAGGTAACTTTTAGCTATTCAAAACTGCATTACCAAACTTTTATCCTTGATCAAGGTCAAATGGCATTGATGCGTCCAAAAGTCATAGCTGGAAAACTGCCGGGAATGCCTCTGATTTTGTTTGTTGATTGTCTCTCGGAAGCTCCGGAAAAATTAGTCGGATTTTTCGAGCAAGTGTTTAAAGTCGAAGCTGCAGATCTGCGCCAAACGCGAGAAGATTCGGCAATTTCAGTCTTTTCATCATTGATTTCATGAAGGACTCAGTGACCGCTGCAGGTCCTTATGCGCGGTGCGTGTGCTGATGCCGGGCGAACGATCATAGACCGTTCAAAGAATTCCTTGCTTTCGCATGACGAAACATGAATACTGATTCATGTTTCATGAACTTTGGGAGGAACCGGACGTGGGAAAATCGGCCGGACAAGCAGAAGCGCATCGACAAGCGCCGGGAAACCAACCCAAAACGGCGCGTGGAGAAGCTACGCGAAAGGCGATACTGGGTGCCGCCGAGCGGGTTATCGGGGCCAAGGGGTACAACGATGCCTCCATCGGACACATTACCAGCGAGGCCGGTGTCGCCCAAGGCACGTTCTATATCTATTTCAAGACCAAGGAAGAGGTCTTTTCCGAGCTGGTTCTGGAAATGGGACGCCTGGTTCGGCACACCATTGCCGAAGCAACCCAGGGCATAGAAAACAGGCTTGATGCGGAGAAGGCCGGCCTTCAGGCATTTCTAGAATTTGTGCGCGCGCATCCGGATTTGTACCGCATTGTTCAGGAAGCGCTCTTCGTCGACCCGAACGCCTACCACGAGTACTACGTCACCTTCGCCGATGGATATTGCAGCGGACTTTCAGCTGCCGAAAAAGCCGGGCAGATCTCAAAAGGTGATGTGGAGACCCGCGCCTGGGCGCTCATGGGTATTGCACGCGCGCTTGGTGAACAGCTGATTGTCTTCAAGTCGGAAAAGTCGATCGGGGAAATCGTCGACACTGCCTATGACCTGATTGCCAACGGCCTGAAGCCGTGAGGGACCGGGCATGAGCGTCGTTGAAACCGAGAGCAGACAAGGAGCGCTCTGGCTGTGGTTGAACCGACCGCAGCGCCACAATGCCCTCGTACCTGAACTGCTCGCCGACCTTCGCGCCGCAATTGCAGCGGCTCTTCAGGAGCAGCCGGTTGCGTTGGTTCTTTCCGGACGCGGACCAAGCTTTTCTACCGGAGGCGATATTTCCGGATTTCTGGCCCATGCGTCTTCGCGCGAAGAGCTGATTTCCTATTCGGACGGCCTGGTGACGGAGCTGCATGAAGCGCTCCTGGACCTTCTTGCCTTTCCTGCTCCTGTTCTTGCAGCCGTCAATGGACCTGTCACGGGCGGTTCAACCGGTCTGATGCTGGTTGCCGATATGGTTGCGATGTCGGATCAGGCATTTGTTCAACCTTATTATTCGGAAGTGGGTTTCGGTCCGGACGGCGGCTGGACGGCGCTATTGCCGGAACGTATCGGCACCGCAAAAGCCTTGCAGGTCCAGTATCTGAACGAGCGCCTTGCGGCTGACGTAGCCCTTGAACTCGGACTGGTGGCGGATGTTTGCGCCAGAGCAGAGCTTGAGCCCCGGGTCGATACATGGATCGACGGGATCGCCAGACGCTTCCGGCAGACCCACCAGGCAACTCGTCAGAACATCTGGGACGATCAGCGTCGCAGCCTGGTTCGGCGGCGCCTCGAACAGGAAAAATCCAGATTTCTTGAACTGGTGGCACAGCCAGAAACCTTTGAAGGCATGCAGAATTTCACCAGGAAACGTGCCTGACACACGCAACGGAAATTCAAACACCAGGTGTTGGGAGGACACATGGAGTTTCTAACTGACATGGCGGCGAAACGCGCCGAACTGACACCGGATGCCGTGGCCTTTGCCGACCACGAAACCGGTCGCCGTTTTACATTTTGTGAAATCAACAGCCGGGCGACCAGGCTGGGCAACCTGCTGCTGGAAAGCGGACTTGAGCGGGGTGACCGTGTGGCGGTGCTTTGTCACAATCACCCTGACTTTTTCGTCTTGCTGTTTGCTGCCCAGAAAACGGGGATCCTCTTGGTGCCGCTCAACTGGCGGCAACCCGCGGCAGAACTGAAGCCGGTGCTCGCGGCCTCGAAGGCGAAACTGATTTTTGCGGATGAGGCATTTGAAGCAGTTGCGGCAGAACTCGTTCGCTCGACTGAAATCAGCGTATTGCCGATCGGTGCATCAGGGACTGCCAGCAGTGCGCTTGATGAATTGCTGCAGAATGCCAGCCCTGCCGCGATCGGGTGCGGACGCATCAAAGCCGGTGCGCCCTGGTATCTGCTGTTTACCTCCGGCACGACCGGTCTGCCGAAAGCCGTCATCCAGACGGCGGGCATGGCCTATTCCAACATGATCAATTATTGCCAGGCAACCGGGCTCTCGACGGGCGAGGCCGGGGTCAATTTTCTGCCCCTGTTCCATACGGCCGGGATCAACCTGCCGACATTGCCGATATTCCTCAACGGTGGATCTTCTACAATCTTGCGAAAATTCGATCCCGACACCGTTCTGGATCTTATCGATCAGGGCGATGTGAGTTGCTTTTTCGGCGTTCCGGCAATCTATCAGGCAATGTCGCTGGCCTCAGGCATAGACAAGGTGGACTTTTCCGGCGTGCGCTCGCTCGGCTGCGGTGGGGCTCCCGTTCCCAAGCATCTGCTGATCGAATTTCAAAACCGTGGCGTGACGATCTGCAACGGTATGGGAATGACGGAAACGGGCCCGACGGTCTTCTTGATGGATGCGGACCATGCAGCCGAAAAGATCGGTTCAGTCGGAAAGCCGCAAATACTGACCGATGTCCGGTTGGCTGATGGTGATGGCGGGATCGTCGAGGGGCCCGGTGAAGGCGAACTTCAGTTTCGCGGCCCCAATATCACACCCGGTTATATGGACAACAACGAGGCAACGGTCGCGACATTCACGGTCGATGGATGGCTTAAGTCCGGCGATGTCGCGCGGCGCGACGAGGATGGCTACTACTACATCGTCGACCGCATAAAGGACATGTACATCTCCGGTGGCGAGAACGTTTATCCGGCCGAAGTTGAGAAAGTTCTGGTCAGTCATCCTGCCATCCTCGAGGCGACTGTTATCGGAGTGCCGGATGAAAAGTGGGGCGAGGTTGGCGCTGCCTTCCTGATCGCCCGTCCCGGGGAGGGGCTGGATATTGCGCGTTTGCCGGAATGGTGCCGGACACATCTGGCGCCCTACAAGATCCCGAAAAGCTTTTCTGTTGTCGAAGACATGCCGCGAACGGCTGCAGGAAAAGTGCGCAAGAATATTTTGAAAGACAATTTTTCAACCGCAAGAACTCCGGAGGATGCCTGAGCATGAGCCTCTCCGCCGACGCGCTGTCGAGCGCCGTCTTCACCTGGACACCCCGGCAATCGGATTTCGATGCCTTTGCGACGCTTTCCGGGGACGACAATCCGATCCATGTGGATCCGGAATTCTCCGCGCGCACCCGTTTCGGCCGCACGGTATCACACGGCATGCTGCTATATACCCGCGTCTTCGCGCATCTTCAGGCGTTGTATCCGGGCCGGAAGCACGCGATGCAGACGTTGATGTTCCCAAATCCATCCTATGCGGATGAAGAGCTGACACTGTCCTTTACCGAAATTCCCGATAAGCCCGGTCAGGTCTTGGTGGAAGTCAAGAGAAGTGCGGATGGGGCGCTTACCTTGTCGGGGACCTGCGACCTGGGAGACGCCTCATGACCCTGGACCTTGGACAAAGGGCAGAAATCGCCCGAACCTATTCAGACCAGGACATGCGTGATTTTGCAATGCTGTCCGGCAATCCGGACAACGTTCCGGCAGATGTTCCGGGTCCGCTTGTCGGTGGCCTGTTCTCTTATCTACTGGGGGTCGAGTTGCCCGGGCGCGGGACGAATTATCTGAAGCAAAGCCTTGAGTTTCTTGCGCCTGCTCCGGTAGGTCAGGAGTTGACGGCGTCGGTCACGATTACGCGCCTGCGGCCCGAAAAACATCTGGTCGATCTGGAAACTGTATGCGAAGCGGCCGATGGCACGCGGATCTGTCAGGGCCGCGCTCTGGTTTATGTCGAGGATGTCGGTAAGGAATAGATCGGCTGCCATGTTCGATCAATTCATTCAACTAAAAGGTTGACTGATGACCTGTCATGGATTAATTCAACCATATGGTTGAACGAAAGCTTGATGATCAAAAACTCACTGACATTCTGAAAGCGGTGAGTGATCCAAGGCGTCGGGAGATCCTGACCCTGCTGGTCCAGCACGGCCCGACACGTGTCACCGACCTCGCCAAGCATTTTGACGTCAGCCTGAACGCGGTATCGAAGCATATCAAGATTCTGGAAGCGGCGGGGCTTGTGCGTCGCCGGACCGAATGGCGGGAACACCTGATCGAGCCGGATATGGGGCCGGTCAGCGAGATCGACAGATGGTTCCAGGAATTGCGGTCAATCTGGACCCAACGCCTCGATGCTTTGGACGATATGCTTTCAAGGGAGACAGGCGATGAATGATTTGAGTGTGGTGGTTTCACGAACATTTTCGGCTCCGGCAGAACGGGTTTTCGATGCCTGGCTCGATCCTGAAATTCTCGCAAAGTTCATGACACCCGGACCAGACATGAGCGTTCCGAAGGCAACCACCGACCCCAAGGTCGGGGGCGCTTTCGAAATCATCATGCAGGCGGGCGATCAGCAGATTCCCCACAAAGGGATCTACAAGGAAATCAGTCCCCATAGTCGGTTGGTGTTCACCTGGGAAAGCCCGTTTTCGGAGCCCGACAGCGTTGTGACGCTTGACTTTGCAGAGGTGGACGGCGGTACGGAGTTGACGCTGACACACGTCAAATTCCCCTCGCAGGAAAGCCGGGACAATCATGACGGCGGCTGGAACCGCATTGTCGACTGTCTGGGGCCTGTCGTTGCCGGCGATGAAGCTGCCTGAGCTGGTTTATTCGCCCTCCACCAGCCGGACTTTGGCCGGCCAGAAAGCAAAATGCGACGCCAGCCGGCTGGCCATGCTGATAGGGGACTTATAGACCCAGGCGATTTCATCGCCATCACGGGCAACGTAACTGGCGTCCCCCTTGATCGGGCAAAAGGTGGATTTGTCGACCGGCGTGAACTCCGCGACCAGATCGCTTTGCGGAACGTAAATCACCGGGTCGTAGACCGCTTTGCCGATCTCGATGACCCGCAGCGCGTTGACACTGTCCGCCAGCAATGTGTCACCGGCATAAATGCGAACCCGGCGCGGTACATCCTTTATCACCATGAGATGATCAGGATTGTCCGGGTTCCGGATAGCTGTTTCAAATGCGGCTGATGTCAGGACGGTCATTTTGCACTCCTGTAAGACACCATCAAAAAGTGGTGCCATGGCTCTGTGATCGCAAAAGTTCATTTCTAACATTCCCGTGAACACTGTTTTGGCCGGTTTTGTGCCGCAGAAGACCGAAACCGGTAAAAAGTGCCTTGAAATTCACCTCAAAACAGCGCTCAAACACTTCGAACGCTAGTGAGTTGAAAGGTTGTGACGAGATGACCCAAAGAACACCGGAGCTGCTGAGGCAGATGTTTCAGCGGGCAGTGGATGTCGCAGACCCGATGCAGAGCCTTTCCGCTCACTTGCCGGAAAAACCGGAAGGCCGCGTTGTTGTTGTGGGCGCGGGAAAAGCGTCCGCGCGAATGGCCGAGGCCGTGGAGGCTGTCTGGGGACCGTGCGAGGGACTGGTCATCACCCGATATGGATATGCCCGTCCCTGCAAGGGCATCGAGATCGTTGAAGCTGCCCACCCGGTTCCTGATGAAGCAGGTCTGGTGGGAACGCAGCGCATGCTGGAATTGCTTGAGGGGCTTGGCGAGAACGATTTTGTCCTGGCTCTTGTTTCCGGGGGTGCGTCTGCACTTCTGACTTCTCCGGCAGGAGACATCTCCCTGGAGGAAAAGCAGGCGGTCAATCAGAACCTTCTGAGTTCCGGTGCTCCGATCGGTCAGATGAATGTTGTGCGCAAGCATTTGAGCAGGGTGAAGGGAGGGCAGCTCGCGGCTGCGGCCTATCCGGCAAAAATGCTGGCTTTGTTATTGTCCGACGTTCCCGGGGACGATCCGGCGGAAATCGGGTCTGGTCCGACAGTCGGGGATGAAAGCTCTGCAGACAATGTGAAGGCGATACTGGCACGCTGGAACGTGGATGTACCGGCTTCCGTGCAAAAGGCTCTCGAGGGTCAGAGCGGTGTGCTGCGTCCGCAGGACGAAAAGCTTTCGCGAGTGACCAACACGGTTTTTGCGGCGCCGTCGCAGTCTCTTGAGGCGGCCCGGGTCATGGCCGACGAACATGGATGCGATGTGGAACTGCTCGGAGATGCCCTGGAGGGCGAAGCGCGGGATGTTGCGCGTTCCCATGCCGAGCTGGCGTTGCTGCGCCAAAAGGAAAGAGCTGCCGGTGACCGGCCGCTCGTGCTGCTTTCAGGCGGTGAGCTGACAGTCACACGTACCGGAGACGGGGTCGGTGGACCCAACGCGGAATACGCGCTGGCCCTTGCGCTGGCCCTTGACGGTGCCGAAGGAATTCATGCCATTGCCTGCGACACGGATGGTGTTGATGGAGCGGCAGAAGTCGCGGGTGCCATGATCGGGCCCGATACATTGCAAAAGGCGGAGGCCAAAGGTGTGTCCGCCGCCAAAGCATTGGAAAACAACGACGCACACCGGTTCTTCGAGACAATCGATGATCAGGTCGTTACGGGTCCCACACTGACCAACGTGAATGATTTCCGGGCCATTTGGATCGATTGATCGGCACGTGCCTGAGGTCGCCGGAGACCGACAAATTTAGGTCCTGATCAAACTGTAAACATTTCGCTGTTATGTGTTCGGGGCGGTGCCATTTCTGGCACCTGTTTGGTCTTCTCCCGATCAGGGGTTGGAATGTCTGAAGTCACGATAACCCGCGCTGTGCGCATGCCTGATCCCTTCCGGATCGAGCGTTTTCTGTCCAACCCGAAACTTGGACCGCGGCTTCTGTTTCTGAGCGGCGGGTCGGCGCTGAACGGTGTTGCGCAATGCCTGAAGCGCTATACGCACAACTCGATCCATCTGGTGACGCCATTCGACTCCGGGGGAAGTTCGCAAGGGTTGCGGATAGCCTTTGACATGCCGGCAATCGGGGACCTCAGGAGCCGGCTGATGGCGCTGGCGGATGAAACCGTGCTTGGGCATCCTGACATTTTCCGCCTGTTCACCCATCGGTTCGCAAAGGCCGCGGAACGATCGGATCTTGCCGGTGAACTGGATGCAATGATCGCCGGAACGCATCCCCTGGTGGACGCCATCGAGCAACCGATGCGCATGCTGATCCAGAACCAGCTTCGGGTGTTCCAGAGCGAATGCCCGCAAAGTTTCGATTTGCGCGGGGCAAGCATCGGCAACCTTATTCTCGCGGGCGGATACCTCAACCAGAACCAGCAATTGGAGCCGATCATCTTCCTGGTTTCCAAACTAGTGGGTGTCCAGGGGACGGTGCGGGCGGTGGCGGATGCCAATCTTCACCTTGCGGCTGAACTCGAAAGCGGAGATGTCGTGGTTGGCCAGCATCGGCTGACCGGCAAGGAGCACCCACCGCTGGACAGGTCGATCACGACCCTCTTCCTGAACCATGGGCTGAACAATGCCACCCATGCCTATGCGGATTTCCCGGGTCGTAACCGCGGCCTGATGCATTCCGCCGATCTGATCTGCTACGCGCCGGGAAGTTTTTACACCAGCCTGATTGCAAACCTGTTGCCTCAGGGAGTGGGCAAGGCCATTGCCAGCCGGACGGTTCCAAAGGTTTATGTGCCGGGACTGGGCGACGATCCGGAGACCGGCAACATGACGGTCGCGGACAAGGTGAACGAGATGCTGCGTTACTTGCGCCTGGATGCGGGACCGGAATGTCCGGTACAAAAGCTGCTCAACTTCGTCATTGTAGACCGGAGCGTCGCGGATGCAGAGCTCACCGGAATTACCGGGAAGGGGATTACGGTGTTGAAGCTGGATCTCGTTTCAAGGCAATCTGAGCCCTTTTATGATCCTGTTCCGCTGTGCGAAGCCCTGGTATCTTTGACCTGACGTCTTGTTCGGATGAAATTGTCATGAAGCGCACACCCCTGTTGAACCGGCACTTGAGCAATCTGGTCGCGTCTCTCGGACATATGGACGAGATCGTCGTGGCAGATGCCGGCCTGCCGGTTCCTGACAATGTCCCGGTCATCGATCTGGCAGTATCTCCCGGAATTCCAGGCTTCTTTGACGTTCTGGACGCGCTCGCGCAGGAGCTGGTTGTTGAACAGGCAGTTTTCGCGGAGGAAGCGGCTCCTGATCTCACCACACGCATCGAGGTGAAACTGGCCCATTGGGCCGCTGAAACAGGCAAGGAGATTGAACATCTTCGATTGCCGCATGCGGATTTCAAGGAACGGACCAGGCGCGCAAAGGCAGTGATACGGACCGGCGAGTGTACTCCTTATGCGAATGTGATCCTTGTCTCCGGCGTGCCGTTTTAACCGGATTGCCTTTTATGTTCTTTCATCTGGAGCCTTGCTGTGATCAGGGTCCTGGTACTGATTCCGGGGTCGATTAGACCGTCTTGAGTGCCACGAAGTGATAATCGTGCTGATTGCGTCGCTCTACCGGCCTTGATATCTCTAAACAAACGGGCTTCAGCCTGCGTGTAACTCACTCTCCCAAAACCCATCATTCGAATGTTTTGTTGAAATGACAGCATCTTCCCGCGGTGCGAAATAAATAGTTTGGATCACCGAAACCGATTTTGTTGACTTACAAAATCGGTTTTGTAACAATTTTTTTAACAAAAAAGGCGGGTTCGACCTCGGGTTGAAATCTGCCGAAAAAGTTTGGTGGCTGGGAAAGCCCTCAGGGAGGATCAATGTCGCGGTTACGTGGTTCCGTCACGATTGACGATGTGGCACGCCATGTTGGTGTTGCCAAAGGAACCGTGTCGCGGGTCCTCAACAACTACACGGACATTTCCGAAGAAACGCGCAAGCGCATTCTCAAGGCCGTCAAGGACCTGGGGTATCAGCCGTCTGCCACGGCCCGCAATCTGAAGCGCGGAAGACAGGACACGCTTGGCATCATCATCCCCGTTGGCCAGGGCAATGGTGCCGACCCTTTCCTGGCGGAATTCATCGACGGGATCGCTCGGGCTCTGGACGAGCTCGGGCTGGATCTCCTGGTCACGACCACCCATTCGCGCGACCATATGATCGAGAGCCTCAAGCGGCTGATCGCCCGGCGCAAGGTCGACGGGTTCATCGTGACCAGAACCGAGGTTCAGGATCCTCGCGTTGCCTATCTGAAAGAGCAGAATTTCCCGTTCGTTGCTCATGGGCGCACCGGCGACCCTTCCAATTATGCCTGGTTCGACATCGACAACGAGGCGACTTTCGCTGACGGCGTGCGTCATCTCTACAGTCTGGGCCACGAGCGGATCGGATATGTCGGCGGACCTCTGGAGCTCAATTTCGCCCTGCAGCGCCAGGAAGGCTACAGGCAGGGACTGGAATCGCTCGGCTTGCCACATGACCAGAGCTTGGAATCGCTGCAGGCGCTGAATGAAAAGGGTGGTTTTGCCGGTGCTAAAGCGTTGCTGTCACTGGAACGGCCGCCGACCGCTCTCTTGTGTGCGACGGATGCGCTGGCGATCGGAGCCGTTCAGTTCTGCCGCAAATTTGGTCTGGCAACGGGCTCGGATGTCACCGTCATCGGATATGACGGTCTGCCGGTCGGAGAATACCTGGATCCGCCACTGACTACATTTTCGCAAAGTGCTCAGGACGCAGGCGGTCACGTCGCCCGCATGCTGATCGACGTGCTCGACGGCAAGGATCCGACGAGCTTGCAGGCGCTTGCGAAGGCAAACCTCATTCGGAGGGCTTCTGACGGCCCGCCAACAATGACACCGGAGGCGCTCGCAGATGTGCTCCGGAACCGGCTGAACCAACAGCCAAATCCTGGCAGTAAGGGAGAGTAATTATGTTTGGGAGGACTAAATTCCTGGCCTCGACCATCGCGGGTGTGCTCGCGCTCGGTCTGACAACGGCACAGGCTGAAACGCTGCGTTTCTGGACGACGGAAGAGCAGCCCGAGCGTTTGGCCAAACAGGAAGAGATGGCGGCGGCGTTCAAGGACAAGACCGGCATCGAGGTTGAAGTCATTCCGGTAACGGAATCGGATCTGGGCACACGCGCAACCGCAGCTTTTGCTGCAGGTGATCTGCCGGACGTCGTCTATCATCCGCTGCAATACGCTCTGCCCTGGGCAGAGGCCGGCATTCTGGACACGGAAGCAGCAACCGAAGTCTTCGAAAACCTCGGTGCGGAGACCTTCGCGCCGGGTGCGGTGGCAATGGCTGCCGTTGAAGGCGGGATAGCATCGGTGCCGGTCGATGGCTGGACCCAGATGGTTGTCTACCGCAAGGACCTTTTCGACGAAAACGGACTTGCAGCCCCAGACAGCTTTGAAAACATTCTGGCCGCAGTTGAAAAATTGCATAACCCGCCGGAAATGTTTGCATTTGTCGCGGCAACCAAAATCGATGAAAACTTCATGAGCCAGGTGCTGGAGCATGTGCTGCTGGCAAATGGCGTAACGCCGGTCGACGGGAGCGGCTTCAAGGCGCTGGACGAGAAAAAGACGATCGAGGCCCTGGAGTTCTACAAGGCGATTGCCAAAGCTTCGCCTCCGGGAGATCTCTTCTGGAAACAGTCCCGCGAACTGTATTTTGCCGGTAAGGCAGCGATGATCATCTGGTCTCCTTTCATTCTGGATGAACTTGCAGGTCTGCGCGACAGCGCGCCGCCAACCATCACCGATGACCCGACCTCAAAAGAACTGGCCTCGAAAACCGGCGTCGTGACGACACTGAGCGGGCCGTCCAACCCGGATGGTGCAGCCTGGGCCGACGTTCGTTACTTCGGCATCACCAACGACGCGGACACGGAAGCTGCAATGCAGTTCGTCGAGTTCTCCATGGATGACGGTTACATGTCCACGCTTTCGATTGCTCCGGAAGGCAAGTTCCCGATCCGTCGCGGCACCAAGGACAATGCAACCCAGTTCGTTGACGGTTGGGCAAAGCTGCCGGTTGGCGTGGACCGTAAGGCTCCTCTGACAGAGCTTTATGATGCCGAAACGATCAAGACCATTGTCTCCGGTCTCGATACCGCCAGCCGCTGGGGCGTCAAGGAAGGGCAGCTGTCGATCGCTTCCAAGATCATCAACAGCCAGGCGATCAACAGGCTGGTGCGTGAATACATCGATGATGAGCGCGATGCAGCGGCGACCGTTGCCAAGCTCAACGAGGAACTGGCGAAGATCCAGTAACGAATGAACCCGCCCCAAACGGGGCGGGACCTTTCTTACGATCAAGGACCGGGCACCTGCATGCCAATTGCCCGGTCTCAATCTTCCAGGATCCCGGCGCTTGCAGTGCAGGGAGAACGGGGAGCGTATGCCTCGATGCCATCTGCCTGACCCCGCATTTGGCACCAATGCAGAGCCGGATTAATGAGCACACAAGACCAACAGCCCGTATCCCTGGGCCCGCCAAAGGGCATCGGCCCGATGCAGCGCCGCGAGATGTGGCTGGCCTACCTGATGCTGGCACCGACTTTCGCTATCATCCTGATGATCGTTGCCGGTCCTCTGCTGGCCAACTTCTGGATCAGCGTGAAGCCGGTTCAACTCGCAGATCTGCGCCCGCCGACCGTGCTGGTCAACGAGCGTTTGCGTGGAGGACCTGAAGCCGCAGGGGACAGCGCCACTCTGGAATACCGGCTTCGCAATTCCTCTCAGGAAGAGGAAATCAGAAACGTCGTCGTGAAAGACGAGATCCCTGAAGGATTTGACATTACAAGCCTGCCGGACGTGTGTGCACTTGATGGGCGGGCGATGACCTGCACCATCGGTACCGTGGAACCCGGTTGGCGGGAGCGGCTCAGAATTGAAGGAATTGTCTCGGACGCGTTTCTTGCAGCCGATAGACCCGAACGTGCCAGCAGTCCGGTGGTATCCGGCGAGGCCAACAACATCCTGACAAACTTCGATTTCACGCTGGAAAACTTCTCAAGGATCTTCAGTGCCGAGGAATTCTGGTCGGTTCTGCGAGTGACCTTCTACTACACCATTTTCGGAACGGGTGGTGCGCTGGTGTTGGGGCTGTTTGCCGCCCAGCTGTTGAACACGGTGTTCGTCGGGCGCGGGTTCATGCGCGGGCTGTTCCTGTTTCCCTACGTCTCGCCGGTTATTGCCGTCGCCTTCACCTGGGTCGTGCTGTTCGATCCGTTTTCCGGCACGGTGAATGCGCTCCTGACGAAAATGGGTGTTGTCTCAGACCCCATCAATTTCTTCGGCCAGCGCGCCATCGACTTTTCCGTGTTCGGCATTTCGTTCGAGTTTCCGCTGGCGCTGACGACGGTGATCGCATTCGAAGCCTGGCGTTATTTCCCACTGTCATTCTTGTTCATTCTGGCGCGCATGCAGTCCATCAACACCGACATGTACGAAGCGGCTGAAATGGACGGGGCCACACCGCTGCAGCAGTTCTGGTACCTGTCCCTGCCGCAGTTGATGGGCATTCTTTCGGTGCTCTTCCTGCTCCGGTTCATATGGACCTTCAACAAGTTCGACGACATTTTCCTGCTGACTGGCGGAAATGCCGGCACGCGGACCCTGACAGTGGACGTATATGAACAGGGCTTTGCGCTTTCCAACCTGGGCGCCGGCGCGGCGGTAGCGGTTGTTGTGTTCGTCGTATTGGTCACCTTCGCGACCTTGTTCATCCGCTTCTCACCGAAGGAGGAAGGGCTATGAGACCAGCGAGTGTTCTGCTCACTGCCGTCACCGGCCTGATCTGGGGCGTCACAGCCATGGTTGTCATCGGTGTCACGTTGACACTCATCACGGGCGAAGTGGCATTGCCGCAGGCAACGGCCGCCGGTATTGCCGGTCTCCTGAGCGCGTTGATCTTTGTCTGGCGCAAGTCGTCTGACAGCGCCGGGGGACTTCCCGCCTGGGCGCTGTCAGCGATCACCGTCTTTCTGGTGCTGATGGTGGCATCTTTCGCCGCACCGTTTACCTTGCCGCTGAACACGGTGCCTGTCTGGCAGGGGCTGGCTGTTATCCTGTTTGTCTTCAGCGTAACTGCCGCCAATTCCATCAGCCTGTCGAACGCACGTCTCGGTGCCCTGACACGCTATGAGCGCGAGCTTATTTACATCCGCATAGCCAAGGGCATTGGTTTTGTCATTTTCACGATCATCGTAGCCCTGCCGTTCTACGTCATGGTGATGACTTCGCTGAAGAGCCAGCAAACCCTTCTGGCCAATCCCCTGGATCTGTCGATCGACTTTTCCAAGGGGCTGGACGGGCTGTTCCGCTCATATGTGGAGCTCTTTACCCAGTTCAATTTCGGTCGCTATCTGCTGGTTTCCGCCTATGTGTCGGTGTCGACGGTTGTCCTGACGCTGTTGTTTTCCGTACCCGGAGCCTATGCGGTCTCCCGACTGCGATTTCCCGGACAGGCCATGTTGGCGCGGTCGGTTCTCCTGATCTACATGGTGCCGGCCATCGTTCTGGTGATCCCGCTTTACGCGGTGTTCTCCCAGCTCGGCCTGCGCAACACTCTGACCGGCCTCCTGATCGTTTATCCGGCAACGACCATTCCGGTCGCGCTTTACATGCTTCAGGGATATTTCCGCGGCTTGCCGTCGGAATTGGAGGAAGCCGGCCTGATGGATGGTCTGACACGGATCGGCGTGATCCTGAAAATCACGCTGCCGCTGTCCTTGCCTGCACTGGCATCCGTTTCCCTTTACGTCTTCATGATCGCCTGGAATGAGTTCCTGTTCGCGTTCATGTTCCTGGACAATCCGGACATCTTCACCCTGTCGCGTGGTGTCGTGTCCCTCAATTCCTCCGAGGTGCCTCGTCAGCACCTGATGGCGGGCGCGGTGATCGCGACCGTGCCCGTCCTCGTCATTTTCCTCTGGTTCGAGCGCTTCCTGGTCCAAGGCCTCACGGCCGGCAGTGTCAAGGGCTGAATATTCAACACGGGCGCAAAAGACGCCCAAGGAGTTACCTGTGTCTCACGCAGAATTAGATCAGACAGCCAAGTCCATCCTGATCGAAAACGATCAAGGCGGCTATACGATCCCGACAAAAGGGCTCTACCCTTATCAGTGGAACTGGGATTCGGTTTTTGTGGCCCTCGGCTTTGCCACGTTCGATCAGGACCGCGCCTGGCGTGAAGTCGAGATGTTGTTCGAGGGCCAGTGGCGCGACGGCATGGTGCCGCATATTCTCTTCCGCAAGGACGACCCGAGTTATTTCCCCGGACCATCCGTCTGGGGAACGGACGGGGGACCGATCCCGAGCTCCGGTCATTCCCAGCCTCCGGTGGCGGCAACGGTCATCCGCGATCTCGTGAATGCGGACCCAAGCGGAAAGGCTCTGGAACGCGCGGCGGGGCTGTTGCCGAACCTGATGAACTGGCACCGCTGGTATCTCACCTACAGAGATCCGAAAGGGCAGGGCGTTCTGGCTGTCATCCATCCGTGGGAATCGGGCCGGGACAATCTTCCCGACTGGGATGAAGCCTTGCGGGCCGTGGAGGTCAAGGACATTGGACCTTACGAGCGCAAGGACACATCGCATGTCGACCCGGCCATGCGTCCACACAAGGAAGACTACGACCGCTATTTGAGCATCATGGCTGCTTGCCGGTCGGTCGACTGGGATCCGGCGGAGGTTGCCAGGACCTGTCCGTTCTTTGTCGCTGACCCCGGCGTCACCTTCATTTTCCTGAGAGCGAACCGGGATCTCCTCGCTCTTGCGGAGCAGCTGGGCAAGGCAGAGGAAGCGGAAGAAATTCGGGGTTGGATCTCCCGAATGGAAGCAGGCGCCAGAACGCTCTGGCACGAAGACCTGAAGGCCCATGTCGGCGTGGATCAACGCTCCGGCAAAATGACCGACGGAATTTCAAGCGCAGCCTTTCTGGCCCCCTACGCCGGTTTGACAGGAGCCGAAACACTCGGTGCCCTGCAGACGCATTTCGACAGGATTGCCGGCAAAGTCCGCTATCTGATGCCGTCCTATGATCCGGACCATCAGAGCTACGAGCCGCTGCGATACTGGCGGGGACCTGTCTGGGCCATGATCAACTACATGATTGCGCGGGGATTTGCTGAAGCGGGTGACCAGCTTCGAGCGGAAAAGCTGCGAGCGGACACGGCGGATCTCATCGCGACAAGCGGATTTGCGGAATATTTCAGCCCTGAAACGGGTGTTGGTGCCGGTGGTGGCACGTTTTCCTGGACCGCAGCCATCTGGCTTGCCTGGGCATCGCCCTCTCATTCGCAACAAGCAGCATAGGATCGGGGGAGAACATGGGAGCAATCCAGCTCAACAAGGTCGAGAAGTGGTTCGGCAACCTCCAGGTCATCAAGGGCATCGATCTGGATATCAAGGATGGAGAGTTCGTGATCTTCGTCGGCCCTTCCGGCTGCGGCAAATCCACATTGCTTCGCCTGATTTCCGGATTGGAAGAAAGCAGTCGCGGAACCATTGAAATCGACGACAAGGACGTAACCGCACTGCCGCCCTCCGGGCGCGGCCTTTCGATGGTGTTCCAGTCTTATGCGCTGTACCCGCACATGTCGGTCCGGGAGAATGTAGGTTTCGGGCTCAAGACAGCCGGCGCGCCAAAGGATGAGATCGAACGCAAAGTGAATGCGGCTGCTGATGTTCTCAAACTGGATGAGTATCTGGACCGGCGGCCGAAAGCGCTCTCAGGTGGTCAGCGCCAACGTGTTGCCATCGGCCGCGCAATCGTTCGCGAACCAAGCGCCTTCCTCTTCGATGAGCCGCTGTCGAACCTTGATGCTGCCCTTCGGGTGGAAATGCGTTTTGAGGTTGCCCGGCTGCACAAGAGTCTCGGCACGACAATGATCTACGTGACCCACGACCAGGTTGAAGCAATGACGCTTGCCGACAAGATCGTGGTGCTGCAATCCGGTCGGATCGAGCAGGTCGGGTCACCGAGGGAGCTGTATGAACGGCCCGACAATCTGTTTGTCGCGCAATTCATCGGTTCGCCGAAAATGAATGTGTTGCCGTGTGCGGTTGAAGGCGACCAGTTTTCGCTTCAAGGACATGGCGGCGGTCATTATCCGCATGCCGATCTCAAGCAAAAGCCGATCAAACTCGGTATCCGGCCAGAGCACATCGATGTCGTTGGCTCGGCGGAAGGACACTGCGTAGGAACCGTGGAAGTTGCCGAATATCTGGGGGCGGACACGTTCCTCTATGTCGCGCTGGACGGTCTGGACACAATCCTCGTGCGTATCAATGGCAGCGACGAGATTGAAGAAGGCACGCGCATCGGGCTCAAGTTCGATGAAAGCCGAATGCATTTCTTCGACAGCAAGGACCAGGCCATTCGATAGCGAACGGCGTGTTACCGGGGAATGACATCGACCTTGTGACTGGTGGTCTGAGAACCTGATGTTCGAAGGACGCCTTTCACAGGGGTGGCGTCGCCATAGTCGCGGCCCCTGGCAACGACGATATGATCCTGGCCGACGCGCAATGCGTTGGTCGGGTCGTATTCGATCCAGCCGATTTCAATGCCGCACCATGCGCGCACCCACGCATGCATTGCATCGGCACCTTCCAGGCGGGCCTGGCCTTCCGGGGGGATGGTTCTCAGGAAGCCGCTGACGTAACCTGCGGGGATGCCGACGCTTCTGAGACATGCGATCATGATGTGGGAATAATCCTGACAGACACCATGCCGCCTTTCGAATGCCTCCAGCGCGGGTGTGTCGACCGTCGTTGCTTCCACATCGAAAGTCATGTCCTGGCGCAATGCCTTGCCGATGGCTTCGACCACCGAGATGGTGCTCATGCTGTGGTTCAGGTGTTCTTCCGCATAAACGGCAAAGGCAGGCGCCTGCGGCAGACGAGGGGACGGCGCGAGAAAATGGACCGGTTCTTCCGGGCCGAGTGACTGGATGGCGGTGAGCTCACGACCAAGTGCTTTCAGCGGTGGCGAAATGTCGAGTTCCGCCGGTGTTGCGATGCGATCGATCCGTGCATTCAGCCTGAAGCGCAATTCACTGTGAGACTTTCGATAGACCACGTCGGTAACCGCGTTGCCGAAGAAATCGGTCCTGTCCCGGCGTTCGGTCGGTCCGGGAGAAAGCCGGATATTTCCCGAGACAAGCCGCTGTTCCCCCTCCAGGTGAGCCGGCATCAAACGCAGGGCATGCCGACCCGAATTGGCCGGAGTGGCATAGTCATAGATGATCTCAAGGCTCAGATCGTAAAGCACTGTTATCTCGTGAAGGGTTGGCGGAGCACATGGACGGTGGTCTCAGCGAATATAGGCATCTGTCAGCTCCACGGAGAGGTAACCGATCTGGTCGCGCAGATCTGCAAGCGCCTCTGGCGTCAACGTTTCAGCAGTGGCAATTGCCAGGGTCGTGTGTACCTGAAGGATGGATCGGGCCAGTTCCGACAGGTAACCATGCTCGTCGGCATCGGGCAGAACGCTGATATGATCCTTCATATCGGTCAGTTGATACATGACAGAGCGCGGGTTCTTGGGGTCCATTGCCAACAGATCCAGAACCGTGGCCTTGCTGAGTGATACCGCATATCGCCGGCTCATCGACATGGCGCTGTCACCCACCTCCAGCAGCAATTCCAGTGACCCTTCGGGGGCATCCGGTGCGGTGTAGACCGACAGGAGGTCCGCCATCCTGTGCGCGCGCTCCAGTGCGCGGCCGATGCTCAGGAAACGCCACCCGGTGAAGCGGTACATATTTTCATGAACCAGTCCGGAAAACCCTGTGATCTTTCTCAGCAGCAGACCCATTGCCCTTGGAACATCCGTATCCGAGCGCATCACGCGCCGTGCACCATTTGCGGTCTGGGCGAGATCGTTCAGCGCCAGCCAACCGTCGACCGAGAACCGGTCCCGGACCTTGCTTGCACTGATAACTGCCGACTGCAGCATCGCGCACAGTCCTTCGGGGATCGGGGAAGCAGATGTCGGAGCAACACCGACGCTTTCCAGAAACTCGGCTGTTTGAGAAACAAGCGGGGATTCCGGGTCCGCGGTTTCCAGCAATCGGGCATGGTAGGCACGCAACAGCCGGACGGCGCCTTCTGCTCGCTCCACATAACGTCCGAGCCAGAACAGATTGTCCGCAGCGCGCGATGGCAACGCGCCGGCCTGCGATTTGAAAAACGGAGATTCCGTCTGGTGAAGCAGGGTTTCCTTCTTCGTTTTCCTGCCGCCGACGATCCAGACATCTGCCGCAGAGCCACCGGCCTGCATGGCAATGGCGCTCGCGTCTTCGCTCCGCCCGATCCGTGCAAAACCGCCCGACATGACCTCCCAGCCATTAGAGGTTCTTGCCAGAAACACGCGAAGGCTCATCGGGCGGGGAACGAGCAAGCCGTCGTGATAAGCAGGTGTCGTGGATAGCGTGACCGCCTCCTGGGCAACCAGATTCTGGCTCTGGCTGTCGATCCATGTTTCAAGAATGCCCTTGTGAAATTTTCCGAAATCCCGGCCGATAAAGTCCGTTTGCGCAGAAGAAAACGGCAAGGCCGTCGACCGGGCGGGGCTGAACATCATCGTTTCAGCATGCTCTTTCACATAGGTTCTTGTTCCCTCTTCGCCGCACCACCAGGTCGCGACGTTGGGCAGTTTCAGACTTTCTCCAAGAAGATGCTCGCTGATGCGTGGCAGGAATGCCAGCAGGGCGCGGGTTTCCAAAATGCCGGTGCCCAGAGCGTTGACCATCGTCACTGAACCCTGTCTGACCGCCTGAACCAGCCCGGGGGTGCCGATATGCGAGGTCGCGTTCAGCTCAACCGGGTCGGCCCATGCCGTATCAAGCCGTCGCCACAACACACTGACCGGTTTCAGGCCCGCAACGGTGCGCACCATCAGTCGACCGTCCTTGACGCTCAGGTCTTCACCCTCCAGCAGCATGAAGCCGAGATACCGGGCGATATAGGCATGTTCGAAATAAGTGTCGTTGAGCGGGCCGGGTGTCAGGATGGAGACGCGGCTGTCCGTCTCGTCGCGCAGGTCGACAAGATGATCCCGAAACTGGCGAAAGAACCCGGCCAGGCGGTGAACATTCGCCTTTGCAAAAAACTCGTTGAAGACCCTGCCGGTGGCAACACGGTTCTCCAGCGCAAACCCTGCGCCGGACGGTGCTTGCGCCCTGTCGGAAAGCACCCACCATCGTCCGTCCGGACCTCGGCCGATCTCAAATGCCAGAAAATGAAGATAGTGTCCGGACTTTGGAGAAATGCCGACCAGTGGACGTTGCCATTCCGGACTTTCAGCAACCAGGCTCGCGGGCAGATATCCTTCGCTGACGAGGCTGTTTTTGCCGTAAAGGTCCGCGACCACATGTTCCAGCAGTTCAGCCCGCTGCACCAATCCTTGTGCGATGACGTTCCAGTCGTCTTCGCTGATGATGACGGGGATATGACTGAGCGGCCATTCCCGTTCGTGGGCGCCGTCCTGACCGTATTGCCGGAAATAGACGCCGGCATCGTTGAGATACTGGTTGCCACGAGCGAACCGGTCGGCGATCTCATCGGGTGTCAATGAGTTCAGGTGGTTCAAAAACGGCCGCCATACGGCGCGAACCTGACCATCGGGGTCCAGGAGTTCATCCGAAACGCCGGAATAGGGCTGATAGGATTTCAGCAGTTCGTATCCGGGATCTTTTGCGGTTTCGTCCAAGCTCATTCATTCATCCCGGGCGGAAATGCCCCAAGTTCCGGAAGCTGTCAGATATTCTGAGGCCGCCGCAGGTCCAAGGTCAACGGAAACTCCGGATGTGGCCGTTCTTCCTGCGGCGTGTACAGGCCCGGGGTATGACCGTGCGGCTCGAAACGGGCAAGTCTTCTGGCGTCGGCTTCATTGCCGTTAACCGGAAAGGTTTCATAGTTCCGGCCGCCAGGATGGGCAACGTGATATACGCAACCGGCAAGGGCCCTGCCACTCCAGCGGTCGAAAATATCGAAGGTCAGCGGCGCGTCAACCGGATGGGTGGGATGCATTGCCATGGCTGGTTGCCAGGCCTTGTAGCGGACACCGGCGACGGATACGCCATTCGTTTCCGTTTTTTGCAGGGGCAGCATGCGTCGGTTGCAAGTGACGGTATAGCGTTCGGGATCGCCCGTCGTGAGTTTTACCTGCAGGCGCTCTGTTGAACTGTCGGTGTAGCGCACGGTGCCTCCTATGGCGCCGGTCTCGCCGAGCACGTGCCAAGGCTCCAGTGCCTGTCTCAGTTCCAGATGGACGCCGTCCACTTCGGTTTCGCCGCAGAAGGGGAACCGGAATTCGGCCTGAGCCTCGAACCATTCGGAGCGTATGGGGAAGCCTTGCTGGTCCAGGTCACGCAGGACTTCCAGAAAGTCTGCCCAAACATAGTGGGGCAGCATGAAACGGTCATGGAGCGTTGTACCCCATCTGGTCAGGTTGCCGGATATCGGCTGCTGCCAGAACCTTGCAATCATGGCTCGTAACAGCAATTGCTGCGCAAGGCTCATGCGGGGATCGGGCGGCATCTCGAAGCCACGAAACTCCACAAGGCCCAGGCGGCCCGTGGGACCGTCCGGCGAATACAGCTTGTCGATGCAGATTTCAGCGCGGTGAGTGTTGCCGGTTACGTCCACCAACATGTTGCGCAGCAGGCGGTCAACGAGCCAGGGGAACGGTGGAGGCCCGTCTTCCGGCCTGCCGATCCGGCTGAGCGCCACCTCGAGCTCGTAAAGACTGTCGTGACGTGCCTCATCGATGCGTGGAGCCTGAGACGTCGGGCCGATGAACAGTCCCGAGAACAGATAGGAAAGACTGGGATGCCGTTGCCAGTGAAGTATCAGGCTGCGCAACAGGTCGGGCCGTCGCAGAAACGGACTGTCGAGCGGTGTTGCACCACCGACAACGACGTGGTTGCCGCCGCCTGTTCCGGTGTGCTTGCCGTCGATCATGAACTTGTCGGCTCCCAGGCGTGATTGCCGGGCTTCTTCATAGACGCCTTCGGTGATCGAAACACATTCCTGCCAGTTGGAGGCCGGGTGAATGTTTACTTCGATGACACCAGGGTCGGGTGCTACACGGATCACGTTCATGCGTGGATCAGGCGGGGGAGGGTAACCTTCGATATGCACCGGGATACCCAGGTCGGTCGCAGCAGCTTCAGCAGCAGATACCAGTTCCAGATAGTCCTCGACCCGTTCCACCGGAGGCATGAACACGCAAAGTCGACCGTCCCGTGGTTCGATGGACATTGCCGTACGCACCGCTCCTTCACCGGTTTCATCATGCAGCAGTTCCTGTTCCCGCCGTACCTGCTGACCTTCAGCTGGCGTGAAGCTGGCAACCTCCTGTTTGCGGTCCTGTGTGTGGCCCGCCGGGAACTCCGGCAGTTCGTCGCGAGGGACCGTCGGGTCGGCAACGTTCGTATATGGGTACTGGGCAGGGGGGACATGAGGGAGGGATTCCAGCGGTAACCTGTAACCCACAGGACTGTCGCCGGGAACCAGAAACAGTTCCTTGCGGCGCAGCTTCCAGCGCTCCGAGCGCCATCGCCCGTCGCTTGATCTCGATTGCCATCGCTGAACCGGGAGAACGAAACCGGCAGGTGTTGTCAGCCCTCGGTCGAAGACCCGTGCAATTCGGTGACGGGCTTCAAGGTCTTCCAGTTCCGAATTTCCGGGGGTGACGTTTTCCGGCAAATTGGCTTCTTTCACCATCCAGACCGCGGGATCTTCATAGGCTGGAAGAACATAGTCCGGATCGACATTCAGATGTCGTGCAATCTGCTGCATAAGCGCCTGTGCATTCGCAGCGTTCGCACCTGTGTCGCTGCCTTCTTCCGCGATGAGCTCTGGCTCATGCCAGATCGGGTTCTCGTCCCGGCGCCAATAAAGGGAAAAGGTCCAGCGGGGCAGTGTTTCGCCAGGGTACCATTTGCCTTGCCCATAGTGCAGGAAACCACCCGGCGCGAAGCGGTCACGCAGCTTGCGGATCAGCGTGTCCGCGCGCTGCCTTTTCGTTGGGCCAACGGCATCAGTGTTCCATTCGTCCGATTCAAAATCGTCAATCGAAACAAAGGTAGGCTCGCCGCCCATGGTCAGACGCACATCTTCCCTTGTCAGGATGCGGTCGACACTCTCTCCAAGCCTGTTCAGCTCAGTCCATGCCTCTTCGGAAAAAGGCTTGGTTATGCGCGGGTGTTCGGCGACGCGCGCGACCTTCATGTCGAATGAGAAATCCACTTCCGCGTTGCTGGCCATTCCAACGATTGGAGCGGCATTTGAATAATGCGGTGTTGCCGCCAACGGTATGTGGCTTTCCCCGGTCAGCAGTCCGGATGTCGGATCAAGACCGACCCAGCCGGCGCCGGGGAGGTAGACCTCTGCCCAGGCATGAAGGTCGGTGAAATCGTGGTCCGTTCCGGAGGGACCATCCAGGGCTTCCAGATCCGGTTTCAGCTGGATGAGGTAGCCGGAGACGAAGCGCGCGGCAAACCCCAGATGCCGAAGTGCCTGGACCAGAAGCCAGCTGCTGTCGCGGCAGGAGCCGGTCCTTTTTTCGAAGGTCTCCTCCGGGGTCTGCACGCCTGGCTCCATGCGGATGACGTAACCGATCTCCTCCGAAACCCGGGCATTCAAGGCCACGATGAAATCAACGGTTCTCTGTCTGTCTCGCGGCGTTTTTTCAAGAAAGGCCTGCAAATGGGGCCCGAGGGGCTCCGTTCGCTGATAGATCTGGAGATCTTCGCGAAGCTCTTCCGGATAACTGAATGGCCATTCTTCAGCGCTTTCCTCGACAAAAAAATCGAACGGGTTATAGACCGTCATGTCCGCGACCAGATCCACCTCGATCTTGAATTCGCGGACCGGCTCGGGAAAGACGAACCTCGCCAACCAGTTGCCGTAGGGGTCTTGCTGGTGATTGACGAAATGGCCGGCGGGCGAAACCTTCAAGGAATGCGAGAGTACCCGTGTGCGACTATGGGGTGCGGGGCGGAGCCGGATTATCTGGGGGCTCAGCGTGACCGGGCGGTCGTAACGATAATGGGTCAGGTGATAGATGCTTGCTTGAATAGACATTCCAAGACCCCGATCGCCTATTGGAGTAGAAAGCCGAAACCTAGGTTTTCACAAAATTCCTCTCAGCACCACGCTATTCTCCAGGCAGTGGCCTGAGCACTCTGTGCACCCTCATCAGCTGTCGTTTTCCTGCCGAGTGCCCCCAAGGGATGCAGGATCGAGCCAATATGACGGCTCGTTGATCGGTGTCTGGTCGCTCAAGTTGGGGTTTGAGATCGAAAAAATCCTGCGTTCGCTCAAGTTTGCCCGAGAAAGATCAGCGTGATGAAAATCCAGGAAGTGCTGATCGAATGATCCATCGGCGATCATCTGCTTCAGTCCGATCTCGATGACTTGCGCAAGTTCGGGATGTGCCGGGCTGACGAAGAAGTAGGTTGGAAGCGGGATGAACAGGCAAAGTGTCTTTTCAACGATCAGGTTCTCGTTTCCGCCGACAAAGCTCTCCTGCTCCTTGAAAACTTCATTTATTCCACGGCCAAAGGTCACGAAGCGCCTCAGCTTGAGCATCTTGAACAGCGCTTCATAGTCCTCACTTGTCACGACCTGGAAACCGGCCTGTTCCATGACTTTTCGCGTTGACCATTGTGCGCCGGAACCGGTGGGTAGGGCCTGAAGTTCTTCCAGTGTGTCCACCTCGGCCAACGCGGCCTGATCCTGCTCGTTGATGAGAAACAGTCTGTAGCCTTGAACACCTTTTCTGATAGGGATGCGGATTGGCAGAAGTTTATCTTCCCATCCGGGCTTGGGAGCTTCGGCAATCACATGGATGTTTTCACCCTTGATGAGCTCCTGAAGAAGCCTGTCTCTGGAGTATTGAGTTGTGGCCTGCGCGACCTGCGCAAATGCGCCGGTTCTTTCAAGCACCTTCTCCAGCAGGATTTCCACATATCTGTACCTGCTGTCATCCTGCCCGTGCGGCTTGAGCGTAACAATTCTGGCAGGAATGGAAATTTCCGCGCGCGCCGGTGCGAACACGGAAAAACCCAGAACAATCAACATGCATGCCGTGAACAGTCTGTGCATCTGAGATCCGATGCCGCCCTTCAACCGAAATCGTCGGCCGGAGTGTGCGGATGTTTTCTTACCTTACGGTAAATTTGCCTGACTTCGGAAAGGGCTAGCAATCGATGAGCCGGTGAAATAAATTCAAGGTGAATGATGGTTCAGGTTTTACTGTCGAAGCCTGACAATCATCCACATTGGTCCACACATATTGGAGATTATATGTGTGTAAATGCGAGCTAGTCCTGCGGGGCACATTTGTTGCGGCTATGATGCGGTTCGCAGGAAGGGTAGCCGGTGTACGGGATGCCGGGACATCATCGGAGGCGCGATGCAAGTGAAGATGATGGTCGCTCGAGTATTGGGCGCATGGTTTGTCTGCATGTTTTCCGGCCTTGTCCAGGCTGCTGATTTCAACGTAACATTCATTAATCCCGGTGGTGAGAGCGGGTTCTGGGGCGAAGTCTCGCGCTCGATGGAGGCTGCTGCCTCGGATTTGAATGTCGATCTGGAAATTCTCAACGCCAATCGTCAGCCCTACGCCATGGAAGAGCTGCTCCAGGAGCGGTTGAGCGAAGGTGACCTTCCCGACTACTTCATACTGGTCAACGAGAACCAGGCTGCTGCGCGGCTCATGCAGCTTCTTGCAGGGAAGCCCAGCAAGGTTTTCTTTCTGCTCAACAAGCTGACGCCGAAACAGAGGTTTATTCTGGAAGGCCGGAATATCGATCTGCACAACGTCGTTGCCTCCATCGTCCCGGACAATGAAACCGCGGGATACGAAATGGCGCAGTCTCTGTTTGAACACGCGCGCGCACTTAAGCCGGACCGGGAAGAAATCCGTCTTCTGGCGTTGACCGGAGACTCGAGCACACCTGCCGGGCTGGAACGTGAGCTTGGCATGATGCGCGCGGTGGCGGACAATCATGACGTCAGGCTTATTCACGCAATTCCTGTGAACTGGAGTGAAGAAACCGCCAATCAGCGCACCGGCAATGTGCTTGCCCGCACCCAGGTCGATGTTGTCTGGGGGGTAAATGATGCAATTGCATTTGGAGCGCAGAAAGCTGCCATCGAAGCCGGGCTGACGCCGGGTGAAGACATTCTGTTCTCAGGACTCAATTGGTCTACACGCGCAATGCAGGCCGTGAGTGACAACAAGATGACCATGACGCACGGTGGGCACTTCTTCGCCGGTGCCTGGGCGATCGTCATGCTTCGGGACCATTTCTTCAGAAGCTTTGACGGCGAGATGTTTGTCGACGTTCTGTTCAAGATGTCGCCGATCACGCCTGAAAATGTGGATTTGTACCTGTCACGATTGGGCGACGGCAACTGGGAGAAAATCGACTTCTCCCGGTTTTGCAAGACAAGGAATGGAAACAGTCACTATGACTTTTCCTCCAGTGCAATTCTGGAAGCGGCCGGCAGCTGATACTTAGCGACCTGGGCGCAATAGAGTTCCGCCTACCGCAACGCTCGAGGCGAGCCGGTTCCTAAGATACTGAATTCTCTCCTGTTCAATAGATGTGTTCCAGAGGTATAGAACCTTGAGAGGCTTGTCGGAGCCTGGTGGGAGAGAGAAATGACAGACAAGAAAAAGACTGGCGGTGCCTATAATCCTGAAGCCGAAGGAGCCGAAATGGCCTTCTCGGACAAGATGTCCTACGGCGACTATCTCGGCCTGTCGCAGATCCTGACGGCGCAGAAAACCCTTTCCGACGCGCCCGATGAGCTTCTCTTCATCATCCAGCACCAGACATCAGAGCTCTGGATGAAGCTGATGCTGCATGAGCTCAATGCGGCACGAGACGCGATTTCCAACGACCATATGCCTGAAGCCATGAAGTTGCTTGCGAGAGTCAGTCGCATCATGGAGCAGCTCAACTCGGCCTGGGACGTTTTGCGCACGATGACGCCGAGCGATTACACGCAGTTTCGTGATGACCTGGGTCTGTCTTCGGGGTTCCAGTCTCTGCAATACCGGCTGATTGAGTATGCGCTCGGAAACCGGAATGTGGCGATGGTCAAGCCGCACGAACACGATCCGGATAGTCTTGCCTTGCTGCAAGGCGAACTCGCTCAACCGAGCCTCTATCAGGTTGTTCTGGCGTTTGCGCGTCGTCAGGGGCTTGAGGTGCCGGATGACGTGATCTCCGGGCCTTCCGCCGAACCGCACCGGGAAGTGGCAGCGATCATGGATCTATGGCAGGCGGTTTATCGAGATCCTTCCCGTTACTGGGCGCTTTACGAAGTCGGCGAAAAGCTAGTGGACCTTGAAGACTATTTCCGGCGCTGGCGTTTCAATCACGTCACGACCGTTGAGCGGGTGATCGGTTTCAAGAGAGGCACTGGCGGGACAGGGGGTGTTTCCTATCTGAAGCGTATGCTTGAAGTGGAGCTGTTTCCCGAACTCTGGCACGTCAGGACATCGCTTTAGGTCAGGGCAGGAGCGATGCAACACTCGTCCTCCCGTTAACCGGTCCTCCCAAATGCCGGTTTGCCATCAGCCAATGTGCCGATAGAGTGTCCATCCAATGGCTTCGGCAGAAAGCCTTCATGGATTTTTGATAGAGGGGATATCCAGATGTTGAAACGACTTGCTGCAGCGGCAAGCCTGATTGCCATTTTGTCCGGAAGCGCGCTGGCTGAACCGGTCAAGGTGGGCATGATTACGACCCTTTCCGGCGGCGGAGCCGGTCTGGGCATCGATGTGCGCGACGGTTTCCTGCTGGCGGTCAAACAGGCCGGCAATGATGATATTGAGGTCATTGTGGAGGATGACCAGCGCAAGCCGGACATCGCTGTGCAGCTCGCCGACAAGCTGGTTCAATCCGAGAAGGTCGATGTCCTGACGGGTATCATCTGGTCCAACCTTGCGATGGCGGTTGTGCCCGCCGTCACTGCTCAAGGCAAATTCTACCTGTCGCCGAACGCTGGGCCGTCCGCGCTGGCCGGCAAGGGCTGCCATCCTAACTACTTCAACGTTGCCTGGCAGAACGACAACCTGCATGAAGCGGCCGGTGCCTATGCCAAGGAGGCAGGTTACAAGAAAAGCTTCATCCTCGCGCCGAACTATCCGGCCGGCAAGGATGCGCTGACAGGCTACAAGCGGTTCTACGATGGTGATCTGGCAGGCGAGATCTACACCAAGCTCGGGCAGACCGACTATGCGGCGGAGCTTGCGCAGATTCGCGCGTCCGGTGCAGACAGCGTGTTCTTCTTCCTGCCCGGTGGCATGGGGATTTCGTTCCTGAAGCAATATGCCGACAGCGGCATCGACCTGCCGGTTGTCGGTCCCGCCTTCTCGTTTGACCAGGGCATTCTGCAGGCCGTTGGTGATGCGGCGCTGGGCGTGAAGAACACCAGCCAGTGGAACAAGGACATCGACAACGACACCAACAAAGCCTTTGTCGAAAGCTTCCAGGCCGAATATGGCCGTCTGCCATCTCTGTATGCCTCTCAAGGCTTCGACACCGCCAACCTGCTTCTGTCAGCCATGGCGAAGGCCGACGTGAAAGATGCCGACGCCTTCAGGGCAGCGTTGGAGGCTGCGGACTTCAGCTCGACACGCGGTGATTTTGCGTTCGGTCCGAACCACCACCCGGTTCAGGACATCTACGTTCGCGAAGTGATCAAGGAAGGCGACGTCTACACCAACAAGATCATCGGCACGGCGCTGGAAGACCGCGCTGACGCCTATGCGGGCGAGTGCAATATGTAAGCCCTCTTCGAGGCCGATACGAAGAACACAAGGCGCGGCCGTGAGGTCGCGCCTTTTTTGGCAATAGTCTCACGAATGGTCATCCTGAACGTCGCGACGCAAAGTTCAGGAATCCGAGGTCAATCGTTGTCAAGCTGACCAAGGGTAAGAGTTTCGGGCTTTTGGGTGCTAGCTCGCGTTGCGATTGGCTGGATGTCGGTGGAAATAGTGTGATCCGTCTCTATTTCCTGAAAGTTCCTGCGTCGATCATCTGCTGGAACATGTCTTCCATGGACTCCTTGAACGGACGATAGGTGACGCCAAGGGCTTGCTTGCTCTTGGAATTGTCGGCTCGCCATTTGATGTCGACATTGTTGGTCACGAACTTGCGCGGAATACCACCGATGATCGGTCCGACCGCCCAGACAATCCATTTCGGCAGCGACTTGCGCGGTACCGGGTAGCGGTCGCCGTATTTTTCGATGAGCGACTTGCCGAGTTCCAGAAGGTTGGTGTTGTGACCGGACACGATGTGCCGGCCTTCGACTTCTTCCAGGAAGCCTGCCGCAACGTGTGCCTTGGCGAGGTCGCGAACATCGACGGCCCCAATTCCAAGCTTCGGTGCACCTTGTTTCATAGTGCCGTCGCCCATCTGACGCACGATGTTAAAGCTCTCCGAAGTCGGTTTCTTTGAAAGCGCCGGACCGATGACAAGCGATGGATTGATCGTGACCAGCTTGAAGCGTTCCTGGCCAGCGGCGATTTTCCAAGCTTCTTTTTCTGCCAGCGTCTTGGAATAGCTGTAGGGCTGATAGGAAAGAGATGCGGTCGTGTTCCACACATCTTCGGTCAGGAGACCGCCAGGAGCCGAGTGGCAGTCGATGGCATCGGAGTACATCGCGGCGCAGGAGCTGGTCACGACAATGCGTTCGACTGATTTAGTCTTGATCGCGGTTTCCAGAACGTTGCGGGTTCCGTTCACGGCGGGCTCAATCAATTCCTTCTTCGGATTTCTGACATTCACAGCGAATGGGGAGGCCGTGTGAAAGACGATGGAACACCCATTCATCGCCTCCGCGTATGAGCCTTCATCAAGCAGGTCGGTCTTGAAGAACCTGATGCTCCCGGGCGCGCCATCTGCAATGCTCGTCAGATGAGCCAACCCAGCGGTGTGGTCGGGATTGCGGACTGCGGCGTGTACGGTCACGCCGGCCTCAAGCAATTCCCTTACCAACCAACCGGCCACATATCCGCTCGCGCCAGTTACCAGCACCGGTGCATCGGTGGAAACCTTCATACTTCTGGTCCTTGCAGTAAGATTTCCAATTTCAATTTCCTTCACGGCAGGCGGCACCGATCCTGCGCTCAAGGGGCTGTCTCAGCTGGAAATCAGTTTTAGATCGATAGTTGGAAAATAGAAATCTCGAATAATTTGAGAACTGCAAAAGGTGTCAACGTGCCTGCAGATCACGCCAGGGCGGGGTGTCAGGACGCTATACTGCATTGCGAAAACTTTCTTATGTTTTCGTTTTGCGATGCAAACGAAGCTCAGAAGAGCGAACTTCGCGCTCAATCTGAAAGACCCGAAACTTCAATTTTCGCTACATCTCTTGTCAAATTTGTGCCACACTGCCTTCAGTGAACAGGCTGGTTCTCAGGTGGAAAGGGCCTTTTCTTTGGAGGTCATGATGGTAGAAGTTTATAAAAAACAATAACTTAATACTCGATACCATCAAATTGAAAATCTACTAAAAAATTAGTTTGACAACATGGCAGCGGTGTGGCCATGTATGCCTAGCCGGATAAACACGGCTCTTAAATTCTCACGGGAGGAGACGCAGATGCGTAAGTATCTACTCTCCGCAGTTGCAGCTGGTGCTGTACTTGCGGGAGCAGGGTCTGCTTTTGCCGACGAAGCTGCGGCAAAGAAGTGGATCGACCAGGAATTCCAGCCATCCGTTCTGAGCAAAGATGAGCAGCTTGCTGAAATGCAGTGGTTCATCAACGCCGCAGAGCCGTTCAAGGGCATGGAAGTCAACGTTCTGTCCGAAGGCATTCCGACACACTCTTACGAGTCGGAAGTCCTGACCAAGGCGTTCGAAGAAATCACGGGCATCAAGGTCAATCACCAGATCCTCGGTGAAGGTGAGGTGGTTCAGGCCGTTCAGACCCAGATGCAGACCGGCCGGAACCTCTATGACGCCTATGTCAACGATTCCGACCTGATCGGCACCCATTCCCGCCTTCAGCTGGCCTACAACCTGACCGACTGGATGGGTGGCGCTGCCAAGGACGTTACCAACCCGGGTCTCGACCTCGGCGACTTCATGGGTACCCAGTTCACCACCGGCCCGGATGGCGACCTTTACCAGTTGCCCGACCAGCAGTTCGCGAACCTCTACTGGTTCCGCAAGGACTGGTTCGAGCGCGAAGACCTGAAGAAGGCCTTCAAGGAAAAGTACGGCTACGAGCTCGGCGTTCCGGTCAACTGGTCCGCATATGAGGACATTGCCGAATTCTTCTCCAAGGACGTCAAGGAAATCGACGGCGTTGCCATCTACGGTCACATGGACTACGGCAAGCGTGCTCCGGACCTTGGCTGGCGCATGACCGATGCCTGGCTTTCCATGGCTGGTGCCGGCGACAAGGGTGAGCCGAACGGCGTACCGGTCGACGAATGGGGCATCCGCATGGAGGAAGGCACCTGTAATCCGGTTGGTGCTTCCGTTTCCCGCGGTGGTGCAGCAAACGGCCCGGCGGCTGTCTACGCGATCCGCAAGTGGGACGAATGGCTCCGCAACTATGCGCCTCCAGGTGCTGCAAGCTTTGACTTCTACCAGTCCTTGCCAGCTCTCAGCCAGGGCAACGTTGCTCAGCAGATCTTCTGGTACACCGCGTTCACCGCGGACATGGTGAAGCCGAAGTCCGAAGGCAACAACACCGTGGATGACGAGGGCAACCCGCTGTGGCGGATGGCTCCGAGCCCGCATGGTCCCTACTGGGAAGAAGGCCAGAAGGTCGGTTATCAGGACGTGGGTTCCTGGACGATCCTGAAGTCCACTCCGGAAGACCGCGCAAAAGCCGCATGGCTCTACGCTCAGTTCGTTGTCTCCAAGACAGTCGACACCAAGAAGAGCCATGTTGGTCTGACCTTCATCCGCGACAGTACCGTCAATCACGAGTCCTTCACCGAGCGCGCACCGAAGCTTGGTGGTCTGGTCGAGTTCTACCGCTCGCCTGACCGTGTTGCCTGGTCCCCGACCGGCATCAACGTTCCGGACTATCCGAAGCTGGCCCAGATCTGGTGGCAGCAGATCGGTGACGTGAACTCCGGTGCCTTCACACCGCAGGAAGCGATGGATCGTCTTGCGGAAGAAATGGACATCGTCATGGCCCGCATGCAGCAGGCTGACGAACGTGCCAATGTTTACGGTGGCTGCGGCCCGCGTCTGAACGAAGAGTCGGATCCGCAGGAATGGCTGAACAAGCCGGGTGCTCCCAAGGCGAAACTCGAAAACGAGAAGCCGCAGGGCAAGACCGTGAACTACGACGAGCTGGTTGCCCGCTGGGCAACGAAGTAAGCCGGAGCAAAGCTCTAGCAACATCCGGACCGGGGCTAAGTCCCCGGTCCCTCACCGATCCGATTGTTACGGGCGGCGAAGCCTGAGCTTCGCAAGAGTAGACCCAGTGCGGACGCGGGCAAGATTTCATGTCTCTTGAACTAAAAAACGTCAGCAAGCGCGTGCAAGGCATTACGCATGTCAAAGACACGAGCCTGACCCTTCATCCCGGCCACTTCAACGTTCTCCTCGGAGAAACCGGTTCGGGCAAAACCTCGCTGATCAAGCTGATGGCCGGCCTCGACAGCCTGGCATCCGGGCAGATCATACTGAATGGCAAGGATGTTTCCCGCCTTTCAGCGCAAAAGCGCAACATCAGCCTGGTGCACCAGTTTTTCGTCAACTACCCGCATATGTCGGTCTTCGACAATATCGCATCACCGCTGAAAATTGCGGGTGTCGCGAAGTCGGAAATCGAGGGCCGGGTAGAAGAAGCGGCGAACATCCTCAAACTGAAACCCTATCTGAACCGTAAGCCGAACGAGCTGTCCGGTGGTCAGCAGCAGCGCACGGCGCTTGCCCGTGCGATCGTGAAGGAAAGCGATGCGGTCTTCCTTGATGAGCCGCTGGCGAATCTCGACTACAAGCTGCGCGAAGAATTGCGTGACCAGCTGCCGGAATTGTTCGCAGGCCGCGGTGCTGTTGTCGTTTATGCGACATCCGAACCTGAAGAAGCGCTCCTTCTCGGTGGCCAGACAGCCCTGATGACGGATGGAAATGTCGTCCAGTTCGGCCCAACTGCCGAGATCTACCGAAATCCCAAGGATCTGGACGCTGCCAAGGTGTTCTCCAATCCTCCAATCAATGTCGCACCGGTCACCAAGCAGGGCGACACGGTGATCCTCAGTGACAACGTCCGCTGGGCGGCCTCGTCCGCTGTCGCCGCTCTCTCGGACGGACCTTACACACTTGCGATCCGGCCAAACCATGTCATGCCGGTTGAATCGGCTGATCATACAGTGCGCCTCGAGGGTCATGTTCAGGTGACGGAACTCAGCGGTTCTGAAAGCAGTGCCCATTTCGACATGGACGGTCATTCGTGGGTGTCGCTGTCTCCGGGTGTGCATCCTTATTTCGTCGGCGAAGTCCACACATTCTATCTGGATCCGAGCCATTGTTTCTTCTTTGCGCCTGACGGCCAGTTGGCGGCTTGAGGAGAGAACTCATGGCACAAATCAAACTCTCCAATCTGCGGCACAGCTATCAGCCCAATCCGCAAAGCGATGCGGATTATGCGCTGAAGAAGATCGACCTGACCTGGGAAGATGGCGGAGCTTATGCGCTTCTTGGACCGTCGGGTTGCGGCAAGTCCACGCTGCTGAACATCATTTCCGGGCTGCTTGTCCCTTCTGAAGGCAAGATCCTGTTCAACGATCAGGATGTGACGGCGTTGCCGCCTGCAAAGCGCAACATTGCGCAGGTGTTCCAGTTTCCGGTCATCTACGACACCATGACCGTTTACGACAATCTGGCGTTTCCGCTTCGCAACCGCGGGCGGGATGAAGACATCGTCAAGCGCCGTGTCACCGCGATTGCCGAGATGCTGGAAGTCACCGACATGTTGTCGACGCGGGCTGCAAACCTGTCACCTGACAACAAGCAGAAGATTTCCATGGGCCGCGGCCTTGTTCGTGAAGACGTCAACGTCGTCATGTTCGATGAACCACTGACCGTGATCGATCCGCATCTGAAGTGGAAGCTTCGCTCCAAGCTGAAGGAGCTTCATCAGCGGGTGAAGGCGACCATGATCTATGTGACCCACGACCAGACCGAAGCGCTGACCTTCGCCGATCAGGTGGTGGTGATGCAGGAAGGTGAGGTCGTTCAGATCGGCACTCCGGTGGAACTGTTCGAGCGCCCCGCCCACACCTTCGTAGGTCACTTCATCGGCTCGCCGGGCATGAACGTGCTTCCATGCGATGTCCGGGACGGCGCGGCTTTCTTCGGCGGTGAACAGATCCGCCTGGAAGGACCTGCCAGCGGGGTCAGCAACGGTGCCGCGGAAATCGGCATTCGGCCGGAGTTCGTGTCCGTATCGACCAACGGCAACGGCATTGCCGCCCAGGTACGCAAGGTTGCGGATATCGGCCGCCACAAGGTGGTGGAAGCCATCGCCCATGACAGCCGTGTTCATGCAATCCTGGACGGCGAAGCACCGAGTGCCGGTGATGCCGTGAGCCTTGAATTCAAACAGTCCCAGACCCGGCTTTACAAAGACGGCTGGCTGGCAAGCACGCCAGGGGAGGGTGCCCAATGAAGACCCAAAATCAACGCGCCTGGTGGTTCGTGACGCCGGTGCTGCTGCTGGTGGCGTTCAACGCGCTCATTCCGATGATGACCGTTGTCAACTACTCGGTCCAGGAAACCTTTGGCGACAACCTGTTCTTCTGGCAGGGGTTGGACTGGTTCGAGCAGGTGCTGAAATCCGAACGTTTCCACAATGCGCTCGGCCGACAATTCTTCTTCACTTTCATGATCTTGATCATCGAGGTGCCGTTGGGGATCGCCATTGCGCTTGCCATGCCGAAGAAGGGCCCGTGGGTTCCGTTCTGTCTTGTGACGATGGCTCTGCCGATGCTGATCCCGTGGAACGTGGTCGGTGCAATGTGGAACATCTTCACTCTGCCGGACATTGGTCTGCTCGGATATTTCATGAACCACACACTGGGCATTTCCTATGACATGACCCAGGACCCGGTTGCTGCCTGGGTGACCATCATCATCATGGATGTCTGGCACTGGACATCGCTGGTGGTTCTGCTGGCCTATGCCGGGTTGGTTTCAATACCGAACGCCTACTACCAGGCTGCCGAAATCGATGGCGCTTCGAACTGGGCCATCTTCCGCTTCATCCAGCTGCCCAAGATGAAAACTGTTCTGACCATCGCGGTTCTGCTGCGCTTCATGGACAGTTTCAACATCTACACCGAGCCGTTCGTTCTGACCGGTGGCGGACCGGGCAACTCCACCACGTTGCTTTCCATCGACCTGGTGAAGATTGCTCTTGGTCAGTTCGACCTCGGCCCGGCAGCTGCCATGTCGCTCATCTACTTCGCCATCACGCTGTTCGCCTCCTGGCTGTTCTACACGCTGATGACGTTGAACGATAACAAATCCTGAGGAGAACCATCATGCGCATGAAAAGCCTGGTTCCCGCGCTTTACATCCTCTTCCTGATGTTGCCGATCTATTGGCTCGTCGCGATGAGCTTCAAGACCACGAACGAGATCCTGGCCGGGTTCTCCCTGTTCCCGCAAACTTGGACGTTTGCCAACTATATCGAGATCTTCACGGATCCGACTTGGTACTGGGGATACATCAATTCCATCATCTACGTGACGATGAACACGGTGATCTCCGTTCTGGTGGCACTGCCTGCAGCCTATGCGTTCTCGCGCTATTCCTTTGTCGGCGACAAGCAGCTGTTCTTCTGGCTGCTGACCAACCGCATGGCGCCGGCCGCTGTCTTTGCGCTGCCGTTCTTCCAGCTCTATTCGGCAGTCGGCCTGTTCGACACGCATATCGCCGTCGCGCTCGCTCACTGTCTCTTCAACGTGCCTCTGGCGGTCTGGATCCTGGAAGGATTCATGTCGGGCGTGCCAAAGGAACTGGATGAAACAGCCTATGTGGACGGATATTCCTTCCCGAGGTTCTTCGTGACGATCTTCCTGCCTGCGATCAAGTCCGGCGTTGGTGTCGCTGCCTTCTTCTGCTTCATGTTCTCATGGGTGGAGCTGCTGCTGGCCAAGACGCTTACCGCGGTCGCAGCCAAACCAATTGCCGCCGTGATGACCCGGACCGCTTCCTCCGCCGGTTATGAACTCGGGCTTCTGGCGGCCGCCGGGACCCTGACCATCATTCCCGGCGCCATCGTCATCTACTTTGTCCGTAACTACATTGCCAAGGGCTTTGCCCTGGGGAGGGTGTAATGCTTGGCTGGATGGCATGGACATGGCCGACGGCGCTTCTGTTTGTCGGGATCTTTACGGCAGTTGGAATCCTGACGGTTGTCGAAATCAAGTTCCCGGGCGGAGATGCCCGCCGGGGAGTTCTGGGGCTGACGACGACACGGGGCGACCGTCTCTTCATCACGTTGCTCGGAACCGCCTATATCTTCCTCGCCTGGCTGGGGCTGATCGGCTATCCGCTCTGGTGGCCACTGGCACTTAGCCTTGGTTGGGGTGTGTTCTGCTTCTGGAAGGTTTGACCATACTGCCATGCCCCTGATTGTCAGGGGCATGGCATTGAATGTTTGACGACTAAAAAAATAGTAATTTTTGATTTTATGGTGCATGAATAGGTGCGTTGGGGGGAGAGGACGTCAATCAGAGACAGTCTGATATCTCTCGCTCCTGGCCACATCCATACCGCAATCGGTGCAGGGCAGTAATGAGAAAGCGTAAAAGCAACGAGTTTTTGACCGAAGTCGAACTGGAGTTCATGACCGAACTCTGGAAGCTCGGCGAGGGCTCCGTGCGGGACATCCTTGCATGTCTGCCGCCGGAGAGAAAACTGGCCTATACGTCCTGTGCCACCATCATGCGGATCCTGGATGAAAAAGGCTTCGTGGACAGCCGGAAAGAAGGCAAAACATTCATCTATTCCCCTCGGCTGACCAAGGACACCTACCAGTCCCGTTCTCTCAGGAATCTTTCTGACAAGCTGTTCGACGGCACGCCCGCATCTCTCGTGGCGCGGCTCGTTGATGAATACGAACTATCGGAGAACGATCTGGAGGAAATTAGAGCGTTGCTGGACAGGAGGAGGACAGATGACGCTACTTAACCAGGTCTTTGACATTTACATTGATCTGAACATCACGCTGGCCCTTACGGCGGTGGTGTGGTTGACGGTCAAGATGAGTATGGCCCGCTTTGGAAGACGGCTCGCCTTCACGGTGCAGCTGGGACTTTTGAACGGGCTTTTTGCTGTCATCATCCTGTCTCCGGCAGTCGTTGCCGTTTATCAGCACATGCTGGTGGCGGAAATGGTTCCCGCAGCGCTTTCGGTCAATCTGGCGGATTATGCGGTCTCGCAGTACCTGCGTGGCGGCATTGCTCTTCCGGCGGAAGACTTTCAGGCCCTCCTGGGGCTTCGAAGTCGCTTCACCGAGAGCATCCTGACGATGACCCCCGGTCTGGGGCTCGGGATCGCATTGTTCCTGATTGCCGGCTTCATTGGTTTTGGAACGCGCCTGGTCATCAACTTCGTGCGTTTGAACCGGATGCTTTCGACCTGCCATGACTGGCGCCGGAACGGCCGGGTGCAGCTTCTGCTTTCAGACAGGGCAATTGTCCCGTTTTCCGCCCGTGGGCTCATTCGCCACTATGTCGTCATTCCGTCGGAGCTGCTGGCGAAGCCTGACGACCTGAAACTTGTGCTCAAGCATGAGTTCCAACATCTGCGTCAGGGTGATGTTGCCTGGGAAATCGGTCTGGAGCTTCTGCGGCCATTCTTCTTCTGGAATCCGTTCTTCTATGTCTGGAAGTCGGAGGTCGAGAGGTTGCGTGAGCTGGCTTGCGACCAGAAGGTTGCCGAACACAGCCAGGTCGACCTGAAGGCCTATTGCATGTGTCTGCTGCGTGCCGCGCAGGCAGGATTGCGTAAGCGCCAGGAACAGACAGGTCGCGACCGCGTCGGCAATGTTGCCTCCGTAGCGCTTCTCGAAGTGCAGGATCGCCTGCTACGCCGGTCGCCCGCCCAGAAACTTCGGCGCCGTGTCGAAGCCCTTCTGGAAACAGACCGTCTGCGTCCGCATTGGGGACTTGCCGGTCTTGCGGTTCTGCCGATGATTGCCGTGATCCTTCTGATCTCGATGTCCATCCAGAAACCTGCCGACTGGAGCCAGGACCGTTTGATGCTTTCAGCCATCGTCAATCTGGAACGGCTGGAAACGATCAACTCCTTCGGGCAACGGCCACTACGCTGATCAATCCGGGCAGCTTGCTGCCCGGCTGCTGCCGATCCCGCCGGGCTCTTTTGAAGCTGCTTGATTTCAGGCGCCATTTCGGCTCTGAAAGAGAGCAGCTTTTTTGAAAGTCGTTTCAGCACGTGACACAGATCGGCAAACGCGTCCGGGTCAAGGGACTGGTGCAGGGGGTGGGCTTCCGGCCATTTGTCTGGAAGCTGGCGCAGGATCTGCCGATTTCCGGATATGTCCTCAATGACGGGCGTGGTGTTCTGATTGAGGTGTGCGGTCCTTCCGACACAATCGGAATGTTCCTGGACCGTTTACAAGAAGACGCACCGGTGCTGGCGCGTATCGATCAGATCGAACTCACTGAAATTTCCGGCGACCTTTATTCCGGCGGGTTTCAGATTGGCGAGAGCGACGGGAGCGAGGTCGCAACGGGCATCGTTCCGGATGCCGCCACCTGTCCAAAATGCCTGGCAGAGGTTCTGAACCCGGCGGACCGCCGGCACAATTATGCGTTTGCCAATTGCACCCATTGCGGACCGCGCCTGTCGATTTTGCGGCACATACCGTATGACCGGGCTTCGACTTCTATGGCGGTTTTTCCGATGTGCGAGGAGTGCCGCGTGGAATACAGAAATCCTGAAGACCGCCGGTTTCATGCGCAGCCAATCGCCTGTCCGGACTGCGGCCCCAGATTATGGTTTGAAACATCAGGGTGTGAAACCGTTTCCGGGGACCCGGTTGCGATCGCGGCCGATCGCCTGCGCGCAGGAGAAATCCTGGCAATCAAGGGTCTGGGCGGGTTCCAGATTGCCGTTGATGCAGGCAATGAGATGGCGGTAGAGGAGCTGCGCCGGCGCAAGCGAAGACCAGACAAACCTCTGGCGTTGATGGCCCGGGATCTTCATCAGATCCGCTCCTATTGCCATTTGTCGAATGAGGAGGAGGATCTGCTTGAGAGTTCCGCAGCGCCGATCCTGCTTTTGCAAAGACACGGAGAGCAGCTTGCGCACAGCATTGCTTGTGGTCACGACAGGCTCGGCTTCATGCTGCCGAACACGCCCCTGCATCACCTGCTTCTTGGACAGCTCGATCGGCCGATCGTACTGACATCGGGCAATCTGTCTGAAAGTCCGCAGGAGACAGTCAATGACCAGGCAAGGCGCCGCCTGAAAGTTATAGTCGACGGGTTTTTGTTGCACGATCGGGAGATCGTCAATCGGCTGGATGACAGCGTGCTCAGGCTCGACGGGTCCGGTCCAACGGTTTTGCGCAGGGCTCGCGGTCTTGCGCCCGCACCCATTCACCTGTCACAGGAATTTGCAGATGCGCCAAAGGTGCTTGCCATGGGAGGCGAGCTGAAGTCGGCCTTCTGCCTTCTGAACGGCCGCAATGCAGTTCTGTCGCAGCATATCGGGGATCTGGAAGATGCGGCGACATTCGCCGACTACAAGAAGATGCTGCGGCTTTATTGCGATCTCTATCAGTTCTGTCCGCAGATCATCTCCGTCGACTGCCATCCGCAGTATCTTTCCACGGCGTATGGAAAGGCCCTGGCAAAGGAGTTCGGAGCCGAACTCGACCATGTGCAACATCACCACGCCCATATGGCGGCCTGTCTGGCCGAGCAACAGGATCCAGCCATCCGGGATGATCCTGCTTTCGGGCTCATACTTGATGGCCTTGGTTGGGGTGAGGATGGAACGGTCTGGGGAGGGGAAATTCTGAAGGGGGATTTGTCCGGCTTTAATCGACTGGGTCATTTTCATCCGGTTCCCCTGCCAGGTGGAAATGCGGCGGTTCGGGAGCCCTGGCGAAACCTCGCAGCGCATCTTCATACAGCCTTCGGACCAGGCTATCTCGGCCGACTGCACGGAACTCGATTGCGCGATGCTCTTCAAGCAAAGCCGTTGAAACCGCTCGATCGGATGATCGAAAGAAGCGTCAACGCATCGCTGTCTTCCTCCGCTGGCCGGTTGTTTGATAGCGTCGCAGCCGCTCTCGGGATCGGGTTTGACTGTCAAAGCTACGAAGGTCAGGCTGCGATGCTTCTTGAAGCTCTGGCCCGGCCGCATATGCAGACGGAGCAGGGATATCCCTACCATGTGTCGACGCCGCTTCCGGTCGTCATATCGTTCCAGGCACTTTGGATGGCCCTGATCGGCGATCTCAAGAGCGGTGTTTCTGCCGGAAGGATTGCCGCACGTTTTCATCTTGGACTGATCGACGGACTGGTGTCGGCCCTGGAGCAGTCTGGTGCGCGGTCAGCCGATCGCATCGTGCTCTCCGGCGGCGTCTTTCAGAATGCCATTCTGCGTGACGGAGTAACCTCGCGACTGAAAGCAAGCGGTCATGAGGTTCGGAACCAGACGCTTGTTCCTGCCAATGATGGTGGATTGGCCCTCGGTCAGGCGGTTGTTGCAGCAGCGCGCCATTTCACACGCTGACGGGTATGCATTGATTTTCTGAAATTCATCTTCGAACCCGACACGTTGACATGCCTCATTGACGATAACCTTCTCCTTTGAAAACGTAAGGGTGTTCGAGGTTTTTATGATCGGATTGGCAGTTTCCGGTTGCATGGAGACGTCCATCCCTTTCAAATTGATTTCAGCGGTGACGCGCCGCACCTGAAAATTGGGGAGAGGATGCACCATGGAAAATGGTCGCAGTGGTTCCGGCGGAGCGAACGGCCCCGCGCGCGAAGTTGCTCCTGTATCTGCTGACGAGATCGCCCGGATCTGCGGGGCGTTCGGCAATGACAAGCATCGCATGCTGGATATCCTGCGTGAAGTGCAGGACCGGTATCGCTGCATATCCGCGTCGACCATGGACCTGATCGCTGCCGAGACAGGCCTGACCCGGATTGAAGTGGAAGGCGTTGCAAGTTTCTATTCATTCCTGTCATTAGCGCCAAAAGGACAGATCACGATCCGGCTGTGTGACGACATCGTGGATCGTTTTGCGGGCCTTGACGCCGTCGCGTTGGCTTTTGAAGAAGTACTCGGCGTTGCCCCAGGCGAAACGTCACCAGACGGAAGGTTTTCCCTGGAATACACTCCCTGCATTGGCATGTGTGATCAGGCGCCTGCCGTGATGATCAATGACGTGGTGCTGACCAGTCTGACAACCGAAACGGCGAAGTCATTTGCTGAAGCCCTGAAGGCGGGACAAACACCGGAGCAACTTGTCAGCGACCGATTTGGCAATTTGACGCCCCATGAGCGGGCCTTGCGGATGGTGGACAACAACATCCGGCATGCAGGTGAAGTGCTGCTTGGTCCGGTTCCGGAAGAAGCCGGGTTGAACAAGGCCGCTGGCATGAGGCCGACGCAGATCATAACGGCAATTGAAGAAAGCGGACTGCGTGGCTGCGGCGGGGCCGGATTTACCACCGGCAGGAAGTGGCGCTTTGCTGCCAGTGAACGGGCCGAGAAACACTTCGTGATCTGCAATGCAGATGAAGGCGAGCCGGGCACGTTCAAGGACCGGGTGCTTCTGACGGAGCGTCCTCATCTTGTCGTTGAAGGCATGACCATTGCAGCGCGAGCCGTCGGTGCGCGCGAGGGCATCCTTTATCTGCGTGGGGAGTATGTCTATCTGCGCGAACACCTCGAGCAGGTTCTGGAAGACCGGCGGCGGCGCGGCTTGCTGGGCCGGGACATCCTGGGCATCAAGGGCTACAATTTCGACGTTCGACTGCAACTGGGGGCCGGTGCCTATATCTGCGGCGAGGAAGGCGCGCTGATAAGCTCATGTGAGGGGTTGCCGGGCGAGCCGAAGACCCGTCCTCCCTTTCCCGTCAATCGCGGTTATCTCGGCTATCCGACCGTGGTCAACAACGTTGAGACTTTCTGCCATGCTGCGCGCATTCTCGATCGCGGGGCACAATGGTTCCACGACATGGGCACGGAAGGATCACATGGCACCAAACTGTTTTCCATTTGCGGCGATTGCCTGAACCCGGGCATTTACGAGCTGCCCTACGGACATACCATTTGGGAAATCCTTGAACGGGTTGGCGGGGAAGATGCCGCCGCTGTTCAGGTGGGCGGACCCAGCGGAACAATGATAGCCCGCGACAGCTTTCATCGAAAACTGACCTTTGACGACCTGGCGACCGGTGGTGCGATCATCATCTTCAACGGTGAGCGCAACATTCTGGAAATTGTCGAATACTACATGTCTTTCTTCGTGCATGAGAGCTGTGGCTATTGCACGCCCTGCCGGGTCGGCAACGTCTTTCTGCAGAAGGCGATCCAGAAATTCCGCAAGGGCCTCGCCAATCCGGAAGACGTTGAATACCTGAAAGACCTTTCCGGGACGATCATCGAGACCAGCCGCTGCGGCCTCGGCATGACGTCGCCCAATCCCGTTTTGACGACCCTGGAGAATTTCCCGCTTGTCTATTCGGCGGTGACCAAGCCGAGCAAGGACGGCATCCGGGATACGTTCGACATCCAGTCGGCCATCGATGGCGCCCGCAAGATTGCCAAGCGCCGGTCCTACATCTTCGACAGGGATTTCACGCAATGAGCGGGACAAAGAAGGAAACCGGCTTCTCCTTCACCATCGATGGGGTGGAAGTCACGGCCTATGCGGGGCAGACGATCATGGAGGCTGCCGACGAAGCGGGTGTCTATATTCCCCGCCAGTGTGACCATCAGGGATTACGTCACCAGGGCAGTTGCAGGGTGTGCACTGTCAAGGCTGGAGGGCGCAGCGTCGCCGCATGCACGCAACCGGCTGCCCCCGGTCAGGCGGTTGAGAACGAGACCGCTCACCTGAACAAGATGCGACGCGATCTGGTCGAGATGCTGTTTCACGAGGGCAATCACCTTTGCCCGATCTGCGAGGCCAGCGGCAATTGCGAATTGCAGGCAATGGCCTATCGGCTGGACATGACGGAGACAACCCGGTTTCCCTATCTGGAACCCTGCCGCGCGCTCGATGCCTCGCATCCCGATATCGCGCTCGATACCAATCGCTGCATCAGTTGTGGCCGCTGTATCCGGGCCTCGCAGGATGTCGATGGCAAGGGCGTATTCGGCTATGTCGGTCGAGGCATTCACCGTCGTGTAGCCGTGAACGGCGAAAACCTGGCCGACACCGATGCGGAGGTAACGGATCACGCCATTTCCAAGGAAGTCTGCCCGGTCGGCTGCATTATTCGCAAGCGTGTCGGGTTCGTCACCCCCATCGGTGAGCGGGAATTCGACAAAGGAGTGATCGGTCACGAGATCGAGGAGAAGCGCAAATGAGCGAGCTTCCCAAGGCCCGGATCGCGACCGCCTCGCTGGCAGGCTGTTTCGGCTGCCACATGGCAATCCTGGACATAGACGAACGCCTGATCGAGTTGATGAAGCTGGTGGAGGTCGACCGGTCACCTCTGACCGACAAGAAGCGGTTCACCGAACGCTGCGATATCGGCATCATCGAAGGCGGCTGTTGCAACGAGGAAAATGTACACGTGCTGCAGGACTTCCGGCGCAATTGCGACACGTTGATTGCGCTCGGGCAGTGCGCGATCATGGGTGGGCTTCCCGCCATGCGAAACGCGATCATGCATTCCGATGCGCCTTTGCGCGAATGCCTGGACGAGGCCTATATCACCGGTCGCTACATCCGCAACACCACCCACAACGTGCCCAATGATCCCGCGTTGCCGCTCCTGCTCGATGAGGTTTATCCCTGCAGCGAGGTGGTTCAAATCGACTATCAGATACCGGGATGCGCACCGAGTGGCGACATCATTTTTGACACGCTTTCCAAGCTGCTGACCGGAAGGTTCCGCGGCTTCGAACCCGAAATGATCAAGTTTGACTAGGCAGGGAGATCAAGATGGCTGAACCCAGAATGATTGAAATCTCTCCGGTCACCCGGGTGGAGGGCCACGGCAAGGTGACCATTCATCTGGATGGTGAAAACAATGTCGAAGAGGCACGTCTGCATATTGTCGAATTCCGGGGCTTTGAACGGTTCATCCGTGGGCGGCTGATGTGGGAAGTGCCGGTCATCGTCCAACGGCTCTGTGGCATCTGCCCCGTGAGTCATCACCTGGCTGCGGCCAAGGCCATGGACATGATTGCAGGTGTCGATCAACTGACACCGACCGGGGAAAAAATGCGCCGGTTGATGCATTACGGCCAGGTGATGCAAAGCCACGTCCTGCATTTCTTTCACCTTGCAGCGCCGGACCTTCTGTTCGGCTTCGGGGCACCCGCGGAAAAGCGCAATATTTTTGAGGTGATCAAGGAAAAGCCTGAGCTGGGCAAGCGTGCGGTGCTCATGCGCAAATATGGTCAGGAAATCATCGAGGCGACAGCAGGCAAGAAAATCCACGGAACGGGTGCTGTCCCCGGGGGCATCAACAGGAACCTCAGCCTTGCGCAACGCGATCATTTTCTGGGGTCGATTGACGAGATGGTCGCGTGGGCTTTGGATGCCGTGAAGCTTGCGCGTGATTACACGCTGGAACACGAAGACCTGGTCGCCGAATTCGGTTCTTTCCCTTCCAATTACATGTCACTGGTGCGCGACGGCGACGGTGCCCTGGACCTTTACCACGGCAATTTGCGAGCGCTCAGCTCAACCGGCGACATGATCTTCGATCAGGTGCCTTGCAATAGGTATCACGAGCTGATCGTGGAGGATGTCCGCTCCTGGTCGTACATGAAATTCCCGTTCATCACCGAACTCGGACCCGAGGCAGGGTGGTATAGGGTCGGGCCCCTGGCCCGTATGAACACGGCAAGCTTCATCGATACCCCCTTGGCCGAGGCGGCGCACAAGGACCTGAAAGCGGTTACCGGCGGATCACCGAACAATTCGACGCTTGCCAATCATTGGGCGCGCATGATCGAGGTTCTGCATTGCGTTGAGAAAACCCGCGAACTGCTGAACGACCCTGACCTGCAGGGGACGGATCTGATTGCAAAGGGTGATCGTCGCGAGGAGGGGATCGGTGTCATTGAAGCGCCACGCGGCAATCTGATCCATCACTACCGGGTCGATGAGCATGACCAGGTCACCTACTGCAATCTGATTGTCTCGACGACCCATAACAACGAAGGCATGAACCGGGCCGTCAAGGATGTCGCCGTCAAACATTTGTCCGGTCACGAGAAGATCACCGAAGGCATGCTCAACCATGTCGAGGTGGCGATCCGGGCTTATGATCCGTGCCTGTCCTGCGCGACCCACGCACTCGGCCAGATGCCGCTGCAGGTGGAATTGTTCGGCGCAGACGGAGGTTTGCTCGACAGCAGGACACAGTCGATTTGAGCGCAACGGGAGAATGAGTGGACCACAAAACACCGTATGAAACACAGGCAGGTTCAGGCGAAAGATGCTTCTGATCGGATATGGAAATCCAGGACGCGGGGATGACGGGCTTGGCCCGGCTTTTTCAGAAAGCATGGCCGCGCGCGGTCTGCCCGGGCTGGAGGTCGATACCGATTATCAACTGGTTGCTGAACATGCGCTGGCGGTGTCCGCTCATGATCTGGTGGTGTTTGTGGACGCTGAAATTGGCAGGCTGGAGAGCTTTTCGTTCACAGAACTTGAGCTAGGTTCGCCTGAATTACTGGGGAGCCACAGTTTCACACCAGAGACGGTTCTGGCTCTTTCGGCAACTTTGTACGGAGCTTCGCCGCGTTCCTTCATTCTCGGGATAACCGGGTATGATTTTGGCGACGTAAAAGAAGGTCTTTCGGAAAAAGCGGCTGCAAATTTGGCAGAGGCAGAAACCTTTTTTCTGAACTGGCTGCAGGAACAGACGTCCGAAAGGGAGGCGGCGCATGCATGAAATGTCATTGTGTGAAAGCATCCTGGACATTTTGAAGGATCAGGCTGCCAGGGAACATTTCACTCAGGTTCGGCGTGTCTGCGTTGACATCGGTCCGCTCTCCTGTGTTGAGCCGGAAGCTCTCAGGTTTGGCTTTGACGTGGTCATGAAAGGGTCTCTTGCCGAAGGCGCGGTGCTTGAAATTTCCAGACCAGCTGCCGAAGCACTTTGCCTGTCCTGCTTCAAGACAGTGCCGGTCCGGCAGCGGTTCGACACGTGCCCGGAATGCGGTTCGGAGGCACTGCAGGTCACGAGTGGCGAAGAGCTGAAAATTCGCGAATTGGAGGTGGAGTGATGTGTACCGTTTGCGGTTGCGGCGACACGCATGAACACAAACACGAAAAGAACCACGTTCACTTCGGCGAAGGCGAAGCCGGTGTGTCGGTGCCGGGGATGAGCCAGTCGCGGCTCATCCAGGTTGAGGCTGACATTCTGGGCAAGAACAAAATCTTTGCCGAGCGGAATAGACAGTATCTCACCGAAAGGGGAGTGCTCGCGCTCAACCTGGTATCCAGTCCGGGTTCGGGCAAAACCACGCTCCTGGTGGAGACGTTGGAGAGGCTGAAAGGCGAAGTGCCGGTTGCCGTTGTCGAGGGCGATCAGCAGACCTCCAACGATGCCGATCGCATTCGGGCGACCGGTGCGCCTGCCGTACAGATCAACACCGGCAAGGGGTGTCATCTTGATGCTCACATGGTGGGGCACGCGCTGGAGAAACTGCTGCTGGATGAAGGTGGCGTTCTCTTTGTCGAAAATGTCGGCAATCTCGTCTGCCCTTCTGCGTTCGACCTCGGTGAGGCTTTCAGGGTCGTAATCCTTTCGGTCACGGAAGGAGAAGACAAACCGTTGAAGTATCCGGATATTTTTGCAAGTGCGGACGTAATGGTTCTCAACAAGACGGATCTGCTTCCCCATCTTGATTTCAGTGTCGATGACGCAATTGCCAATGCAAAACGCATCAACCGGACAATCAGGGTTCTTCAGGTTTCCGCACGCACCGGCGAAGGCATGCAAGACTGGCTCGACTGGCTGAGGAGTGCACTTGCATCGCAGGTAACGGGCACGTCCCACGGACAAGTGGCCGAATAGGAGTTTCAATCATGTGTCTTGCTATTCCTGCCAGGGTTGTTTCCGTTGATGCCGATGAAATGGCGACCGTTGCGCTGGAAGGTATCCGCAAGCCCGTTTCAACAGCGTTGCTGGAGGATGTGTCCATCGGAGACTATGTCCTGGTTCATGTTGGGTATGCCTTGCACAAGCTGAGTGAAGAAGAAGCCGAACGCACATTGCAGCTGATGGCAGAAGCCGGAGTGCTGGCCGAGGAACTGGAGGAAATGGCAGCGGATGCCTCGGCGGAGGCAACCTCATGAAATATATCAGCGAATTTCGCGACGGTTCCCTGGCAAGGAAGCTGGCAAGGGCGATTGCCCGGGAAGCAGGATCGGACCGCACCTATCATCTGATGGAGTTTTGCGGAGGACATACCCATGCGATCTTTCGGTATGGGGTTCAGGATCTCGTGCCGGAGAACGTGAACTTTGTGCATGGGCCGGGGTGTCCGGTCTGTGTCCTGCCGGTCCGGCGGCTCGATGATGCGGTGGAACTTGCGCTGCATCACGATGTGATCCTGTGCACCTATGGCGACATGATGCGTGTGCCGGGTACGAAACAGAAAAGCCTGATCAAGGCAAAGGCGGAAGGCGCTGACATCCGTATGGTCTATTCCACGCAGGATGTCCTCAAGATCGCCCGGGAAAATCGTGACCGTGAGGTTGTTTTCTTTGCCATCGGATTTGAGACGACAACACCACCAACGGCCGTCGCCTTGTTGCAGGCGAAGGCAGAAGGCCTGACGAACTTTTCCGTGTTCTGCAATCACGTGCTGACGCCTCCGGCCATCGCGCATATCATCAGAGCTCCAGCCGAGCCGGGAGAGACACCGGTTCGGATCGACGGATTTCTCGGCCCCTCTCATGTCAGTTCCGTTATCGGGTCCGAGCCTTACGAACCCGCTGCTCGAGATTTCAGGAAACCGGTGGTTATTGCAGGTTTCGAACCGCTGGATGTCATGCAATCCACGTTGATGCTGATCCGTCAGATCAATGAGGGACGGCACGAGGTGGAAAACCAGTATACGCGTGTTGTCACGCGTGAAGGAAATCGCAAGGCGCAGGACATCGTCGCAGGTGTTCTGGAACTTCGCAGCGCGTTCGAATGGCGTGGACTGGGTTCGGTTCCTGAAAGTGCGTTGAAAATCCTGGAGGGTTTTGCAGAATTCGATGCGGAAAAACGTTTCACCATCAGCGCGAAACAGTCCCGCGAAGTGAAGTCCTGCGAATGCCCAGCAGTCCTGCGCGGTGTCAAGAAGCCGACGGACTGCAAACTCTTCGGCACCACCTGCACGCCTGAAAATCCGGTTGGTGCCTGCATGGTGTCTTCGGAAGGTGCTTGTGCAGCCTATTGGACCTACGGGCGAAAACGTGCAGCGGGAACTGTTTCCCGGGGAGCTGCTGCATGAGCGAACCCGAAAGGCCCTCAGGCCTGGCATCCGGCAACGTGGACATGACCCATGGCGGCGGCGGGCGCGCAATGGCAGATCTTATCGAAGACCTGTTTCATCGCCATCTCAAGAATCCCGTTCTGGATCAAGGGCATGACGCAGCCGTTCTTGAAATACCTTCCGGCCGGCTGGTGGTTTCGACGGACGCGCATGTGGTCTCGCCCCTATTCTTTCCAGGAGGCGACATTGGTTCGCTGTCAGTGCATGGAACGTTGAACGATGTGGCAATGGCAGGCGCTCGGCCGATATCCCTGACCGCCAGTTTCATTCTGGAAGAGGGGTTTCCGCTGGCAGACCTGGAACTGATCGTCATCTCCATGGCGAACGCCGCGCGCGCGGCGGGAGTCCCTGTCGTTTCCGGCGATACCAAGGTTGTCGAAAAGGGAAAGGGCGATGGCGTTTTCATTTCGACGACGGGAATTGGGGTCCTGGCCGAAGGCGTATCCATTTCTCCGATGAGAGCAAGGCCCGGGCAGGCGGTGTTGATCTCAGGTTCCATTGGTGACCACGGCGTTGCCATTCTTTCAAAGCGTGAGAACCTGGAGTTCGAAACGGAAATATGTTCCGACAGCGCCGCCCTTCACGGTCTGGTTGGAGACATGATCGAGGCTGTGCCGGGTATTTCCGTATTACGGGATCCGACACGCGGCGGGCTTGCAACTGCACTCAACGAGATTGCTCACGCCTCCGGCGTGGGGGTTGTGTTGAACGAAGAGGCCATTCCCGTACGGGCGGACGTTGCGGCGGCCTGTGAGCTGTTGGGGCTTGATCCGCTCTATGTCGCCAATGAGGGAAAACTGGTCTGCATTTGTGATGTTGGCGATGCCTCGATGTTGCTGGAGATCATGCGCGCCCATCCGCTCGGACTGCAAGCAGCGCAGATAGGCCAAGTCGTTGAAGACAATGACCATATGGTCGTCATGCAGACTGGTTTTGGCGGTGCGCGGGTGGTGGACTGGCTTTCCGGTGAGCAGCTGCCCAGGATCTGCTGATAGCCTCGACCTTGTTCAGTTGACAATCAGATGTCGGGACCTGCCAATCGGCCCTCGGAGGATGGGTCGACTTCGTTTCTCAGAGCTTCAAGCGCGCGCATGCGTTCCTGGGCCCGTTGCTGGTTCTGTCTTGTCACCCCGGCAATCAACACTTCAGCGATTGCCATCAGCGCGAGGGACGAATCCCATGGCGAGGGCACTGCAACCCTTGCCGGAAGCACGTAGCTTGCAATCCGGCCGATCGGGGACATCCAGCTGTCGGTGACCAGGGCGACTGTTGACCCTTGTTTGGCGGCTGCTTCCGCAAACTGGATGATTTCCGCCTGATAGCGCCTGATGTCGAAAACCAGAATCACGTCCTTGGGTCCCATCCCGAGCAATTGATCGAGCCAATTGCCCTGCTGGCCGGCAATGTGGGTGACGTTTGAGCGGACGATCCGGAGATGCGCGGCCATGTACCTGGCCAGACCATCAGTAAATCGGCCACCAATCAGATGAATGGTCTTGCGCTCGTCAGACAGCAGTTTGACCAGGCTCTCAAGTTCTCCCTTCGGCAGGTGGGCGAAGGTCTCGCGGACGTTCTCAAGCAGCTGGCTGACATGGGGGTCGCCGTCAGGGTCTTCCGGCATGCTGGCGCTGCGGGCGAGGGGAGAGTTCAGCTGGCTTTGCAGTTCTCCGCGCAATTTCTTCTGAAACTCTGCAAAGCCCGGAAATCCCAGTCTGCCGACAAAGCGCAGGATGGTGGGAGAGCTGACCCCGGCTGCCTCCGCGAATTGTGCAACCGTCCCGAGGCCCTGCATCGGGTAGTTGGCCATGAGCGCATGTGCCGCCTTCTTTTCCGTGGTTGTGAATTCGTCAAGTCGGTCGCGAATGTCTTCCAAAAGAGGGCGTTCCATGAGCCTGTTCCCCAAAAGCGTTTTTGCGATCCGTTCTGTCGAATTTCATTTGACAGCGGCATCAATCTGCGTATCAAATATTACAGATCTTGGTTTTGTCGGCAATCCTGTAATAAACATTACAAACTTGCCAACCTGAAATGATCGGGGAGTGGGGAATGGGAGTGAGCCCTCAGACAGGCGGAATGGCCAGGGCTGTCGCAGTTGAAAATGCAGAAGGGGCAGGCCCTTTTGTGATCCTGTGCGATCACGCTTCCAATTTCTTTCCGCCTCCCTATGACGAATCCCTCGGTGTTTCCGAAGCTGACAAATCAGCTCACATCGCCTGGGATCCGGGCGCGTTGGGCGTGGCCAAGGGTTTGGCCGAGCAACTCGACGCTCCTCTCGTCTACACGACAATTTCGCGGCTGGTCATCGACTGCAACAGGGAAGAGAATCGGACCGATCTGATTCCCAGCTTGAGCGAAACGACACAGATTGCTGGCAACTGCGATCTTTCGCAGGACGAAAAGAACTTCCGCCTCAATCTGGTGCATCGGCCGTTTCACAACGCGATCGACAAGGTGCTTGACCAGCGCAAGGAGCAGGGGGTGCCGTCGGCTGTCGTCTCCATCCACTCCTTCACGCCGGTCTTCAAAGGCAATAGCAGGCCCTGGGAAATCGGGCTGATCTACGACAATGATCGTCGCCTGGCCGATCCCGTACTGGCGGGCCTGAAGGAGCGCGGCGACCTGACAGTCGGGGACAACGAACCCTATGCTCCTTCTGACGGGGTCTATTACACCATCAGGCGTCATGGCGAAGATCGGAATTTGCCTTGCCTGATGATAGAAATCCGCAACGACGAAGTGAAAACGGCGGAGGAAGAAGCGCGGTGGACCGAATTGCTGGCACCTATCCTGACCCGGGCAGCTCAGTCCGGATCTGCAAATGCCGGAGGAGGTGCTGATGCTTAAAGCTGCCTGCTTCTATGTCCGCATGGTGGACGGTTTCAATCGCCGCCTCGGCAAGATCATCATGTGGGGCGTTTTCGTCATGGCCGGCATCCTGCTCTGGTCCTCCATTTCGAAGACGTTCTTCAATCCGTCGCTTTGGACCCTGGAAGTCGCGCAATTCGCGATGGTGGCTTACTACATTCTCGGCGGACCTTACTCGATCCAACTCGGGTCCAACGTCAGGATGGATCTTTTTTATGCTGAGTGGAGCGTGAAGAAGAAAGCCTGGTTTGATGCGTTTACGGTTCTGCTACTGCTCTTCTATCTTGGGGTGCTTCTTTATGGCGCTCTCAATTCAACCGCCTATTCGCTGGGATATTTCGGCAAGGAGCCCTTCGTCTTTTATTGGGACCTGATCACGGCCTTTGTCACTGGCGGACCGGAAGCGGCAAGTGAAAAGCTCGGATACATCGAGCGCAGCCCCACCGCGTGGCGGCCTTATCTCTGGCCGATCAAGATCGTCATGATTTTCGGATTTTTCCTGATGCTTCTTCAGTGTGTTGCTGAACTTTTGAAAGATATCGCCCGGATCAAGGGAGTGACGATCTGATGTCGTATGAGATGATCGCTCTTCTCATGTTCTCGTCGATGATGCTGATGCTCTTGACGGGGCAACGGGTCTTCGGTGCTATCGGCGGTATTGCCGCAATCGCTGCATTGGCGCTCTGGGGCACGGGTGGCGGTGACATTCCGTTCTCAGCGGCAATGAAGCTGATGAAGTGGTATCCGCTGCTGACGCTGCCGATGTTCATTTTCATGGGCTACGTGTTGTCGGAAACCAAGATCGCCGACGACCTGTACAAGATGTTCCACGTCTGGATGGGGCCGATAAACGGCGGGCTGGCCATCGGCACAATCCTGCTGATGGTCCTGATCTCGGCGATGAACGGTCTTTCGGTTGCGGGCATGGCCATCGGCGCGACCATCGCATTGCCGGAACTTTTGAAACGAAAATACGACAAGCGCATGGTCACGGGGGTGATTCAGGCAGGGTCATCGCTCGGCATTCTCGTGCCGCCATCGGTGGTTCTCGTGCTTTATGCCATGATTGCACGCGCACCTGTTGGTCAGCTCTGGCTGGCAGGTATCATGCCGGGCTTGATGATGGCCGGAATGTTCGTCGTCTACATCGCGGTTCGTTGCAGAATACAGCCGGAACTCGGTCCGGCGCTGAGCGAAGACGAGCGTCAAGCTTCCAAGGACGAGAAGTACCATCTGCTGCTCGCAGGCATTCTGCCGATCGTGATTTTTGCCGCCATGATGGTGCCGTTCGTGATGGGCAAGACCAGTCTTGTGGAGGCCTCGGCCATTGGTGCAATGACGGCGCTGCTGGCTTCAATCATCCGCCGCCGTATGACCTTCGACATCCTGATCCTGTGCCTGAAGAACACGCTCGGCATTTCGTGCATGTTCATGTGGATCATTCTGGCAGCGCTCGGCTTCGGTGCCGTCTTTGATGGTCTGGGTGCGGTGAAGGCGATTGAGAACCTTTTCACCGATCAGCTCGGTCTGTCGCCCTGGATGATCCTGATCCTGATGCAGCTGTCATTCCTGGTCATGGGAACGTTCCTTGATGACACGGCCATGCTGGTGATTGTTGCACCTCTCTATGTGCCGCTGGTGGGGACGCTGGACCTCGGCATGCCTCGAAACGAAGTGCTGATCTGGTACGGTGTCCTCTACACGATCACCACGCAGATCGCCTATATGACGCCGCCCTTTGGCTACAATCTGTTTTTGATGCGGGCTATGGCGCCCAAGGACATCACGATGCGGGACATTTACGGGTCGATCACACCCTTTGTCCTGGTGATGGCATTGGCGCTGGTGCTCGTAATGGCATTCCCGCAAATCGCGCTTTGGCTGCCAGAGGCAATCTACAGCAGGTAGGGGGCGCGCGGGACAATAAAAAGAATATCCGGAGGAAACGGATTTTAATGGCGGATTGAACAGAACCGGAAAACGGTCGGCCGCAGTGATTTTGAACCGAAACCTAGGGGAACTGAGATGAAGAACAGACGTGATTTTCTGAAAAAAGCCGGCTTTGGCGCGGCAGCAGCAGCTGGCGCAACCACGCTCGCAGCACCTGCCGTTCACGGCCAGTCGCCGATCAAGTGGCGCTTGCAGACCTACGCCGGTCCTGCTCTTGCCGAGCACGTGATCAAGCCGCATATCGACGCCTTCAACAAGGCGGCAAATGGCGAAATGGAAATCGAGCTTTACACCGCTGACCAGCTGGTTCCGACCGGCGAGCTGTTCCGCGCGATGCAGCAGGGCACGATCGATGCCGTCCAGTCCGATGACGACTCCATGGCATCTCCGACCGAACTGACCGTGTTCGGTGGCTACTTCCCGTTTGCTTCCCGTTACTCCCTCGATGTGCCGGTACTGTTCAACCAGTACGGCCTGAAGGAAATCTGGGAAGAGGAATATGCCAAGGTCGGCGTGAAGCACATTTCCGCCGGTGCATGGGATCCCTGCCACTTCGCGACCAAGGACCCGATCCGCTCTCTGGAAGACCTGCAGGGCAAGCGCGTCTTCACCTTCCCGACCGCGGGCCGGTTCCTGAGCCAGTTCGGTGTCGTGCCGGTGACGCTGCCTTGGGAAGACATTGAAGTTGCCGTACAGACGGGCGAACTCGACGGCGTTGCCTGGTCGGGCATCACCGAAGACTACACCGTTGGCTGGGCAGACGTGACCAACTACTTCCTGACCAACAACATCTCCGGTGCATGGGCCGGGTCGTTCTTTGCCAACCAGGAGCGTTGGAACGAACTGCCGGATCACCTGAAAACCATGCTTCAGCTGGCAATGGATGCTTCTCACTATTATCGCCAGTGGTGGTACTGGGGCGGTGAAGCAGCCCTGCGCGTCAACGGCACCAAGATGGAACTGACGTCCATTCCTGATGCGCAGTGGGCGACCGTTGAAGAAGCCGCCACAGCTTTCTGGGATGAAATTGCTTCCGAGTCTCCGTTGAAGGCAAAGGTTGTCGACATCTTCAAGAAATACAACGCCGACATGCAGAAGGCTGGCCGTCCTTACCGCTACAGCTGATGAGGCCCAGGTCACGCCGGTTTCAGAAAGACGGCGTGACCTCTACTTCCGGCCCGGACCCAGACTTTCCGGGCCGGAATTTTTCCAACTGAAATCAATGCGAACCGCCCAACACGGGAATTCTGGAACATGCCTGGCAACCTGACATTTGACGCGCTGAAATCTCTCGTTTCCGCAGGAGAGATCGACACGGTGCTCGCCTGTATCGTCGACATGCAGGGACGGCTGATGGGCAAGCGCTTCCATGCGCAGCATTTTGTCGACAGCGCCTACGAAGAAACGCATTGCTGCAACTATCTGCTGGCGACCGACCTGGAAATGTACACGGTCGAAGGATATGCGGCGACGAGCTGGTCGGGCGGCTATGGCGACTATGTCATGAAGCCGGATCTGGCAACATTGCGGCTGGTACCTTGGCTTGAAGGAACAGCCATGGTGATCTGCGATGTGCTGGACCACCACACACACAAGGAAGTCCCTCACTCTCCACGCGCCATGTTGAAAGCTCAGGTGGCGAGGCTGGGTGAGCTCGGGCTGACGCCGATCATGGCGACCGAACTGGAGTTCTTCCTGTTCGAGAAGAGCTTCGATGAAATCCGCAAGGAAGGTTTTCGCGATCTGGAGCCGATTTCCGGCTACAACGAGGACTATCACATCCTGCAGACGACCAAGGAAGAAGACGTTCTGCGCCCGGTGCGCAACGGTCTGTATGCTGCGGGCGTCCCGGTCGAAAACACCAAGGGTGAAGCGGAAACCGGCCAGGAAGAGCTCAATATCAAGTACGCGCCGGCCCTTGATACGGCCGAATATCACACGATCTCCAAACATGCGGTCAAGGAAATCGCCTGGGCGAAAGGGCGCGCGGTTTCGTTCCTTGCCAAGTGGCGCAGCGACAAGGTCGGTTCCTCCTCGCATGTGCACCAGTCCCTGTTCGACAAGGACGGCAACAACGTCTTTTGCGATGATGCCGGCGAACATGGCATGTCGGAGACCATGCGTCACTACCTGGCGGGTCTGATAAAATATGCGCCCGACTACACCTATTTCCTTGCGCCATACATCAACAGCTACAAGCGCTTCCAGAAGGGCACCTTTGCACCGACCAAGACGGTCTGGTCGATCGACAACCGCACGGCCGGGTTCCGTCTTTGTGGTGAAGGCACCAAGGGACTGCGCATTGAATGCCGTATCGGTGGTTCGGATCTGAACCCCTATCTGGCGCTTGCCGTCCAGATTGCGGCCGGCCTCAAGGGCATTGAAGAGAAATTGCCGCTTGATCAGCCGACCAGCGGCGATGTCTACGAAGCCAAGCAGGCAAGGGAAATTCCGCACACCTTGCGTGAAGCGCGCGAAACCCTGCGGAAGTCCGAATTCCTGCGCGAGGCGTTTTCCGACGGGGTGATCGACCACTATGCCCGTGCGGCTGAGTGGGAAATCGAGGAGTTCGATCGGGCTGTCACGGACTACGAAATCGCGCGTGGTTTTGAAAGGGCGTAGCAGCCGACCGTAGAGAATTCGACTTTCCGATACCTGGTCACGAACAGGCCGGGTCTGCATCGACGGTTGGGCCGGACCATCAGGAACCGGCCCAGACCTGAAAACCATGTCCCATGCCTTCTCCGGATGAGAACGCCTTTGGGGCAAAACCAAGAGCCAACCACATTCGACAAACCGCATGTTGGGATGCGGTCACGAAAGGTCCAGAAATGTCAGATGTGATCAAACTGATCTCGCCGATCGATGGATCGGTTTATGCCGAACGTCCTGCTTTGGATGAATCGGCGGTCGAAAAAGTAGTGTCGGCGGCACGGACCGCCCAGCCGGGTTGGGCAGCTTTGCCAATTGCCGATCGCGTTGCCTATTGCGAGAAGGCTCTGGAAGCACTCAAGGCCATGAATGACGACGTCGTGCCCGAGCTCGCCTGGCAGATGGGGCGGCCGGTGCGCTTCGGCGGTGAACTTGGCGGAACGATCGAACGCACTGAGTATTGTGCGTCCACCGCTGAGGAAGCGCTCAAGGATATCGAACGGACCGACAAGCCGGGTTTCAAGCGGTATCTGCGGCGTATGCCGCTTGGCATCGTCATGGTGATCGCGCCCTGGAACTACCCGTTCATGACTGCGATCAACACCATCATGCCGGCGCTCATGGCCGGAAACGTCATTGTTCTGAAACATGCGGCTCAGACGCTGCTTGTGGGTGAGCGCCTCGCCAGGGCCTTCGAAATTGCGGGTCTGCCGAACGGCGTATTCCAGAACATCGTTCTGACCCATTCGGGAACGGAGAAGCTGCTTGGCTCCGGTCTGATCGACCACGTCAACTTCACCGGCTCGGTCGCCGGTGGCCGGGCGATCGAAAAGGCGCTTGCCGGCACATTCGCGACGCTTGGTCTTGAACTCGGCGGCAAGGATCCGGCCTATGTCCGTGCCGATGCCGATCTTGATTATGCCGTTGCCAATCTGGTGGACGGTGCATTTTACAACGCCGGTCAGTGCTGCTGCGGCATCGAACGCGTCTATGTGCATGAAAGCCTGTTCGACCGGTTTGTTGACGGTTTTGTCGACCTGACCAGCCAATACCAGCTGGGCAATCCGCTGGATGAGGCAACCACGCTCGGACCTATGGCGCAGGCGCGTTTTGCTGCCTGGGTGCGTGAGCAGACGCAGGAAGCCCTGCGCAAGGGCGCAAAGGCTCATATCGACACGTCGAAATTTGCCGAAGACAAGGACGGTACGCCTTACCTCGCACCGCAAGTTCTGACGGATGTGAACCACCAGATGTCCGTGATGCGGGAAGAAAGCTTCGGTCCGGTCGTCGGCATCATGAAGGTGAAGGACGACGAAGAGGCGCTGCAGTTCATGAATGACAGCCCCTACGGTCTCACCGCATCGATCTGGTCTGAAGACGTGGAGGCAGCTGCCGAGATTGGTAACAAGGTCGAAACCGGCACTGTCTTCATGAACCGCTGCGACTACCTCGATCCCGCACTTGTCTGGACCGGCGTCAAGGACACCGGCAAGGGCGCTGCTCTCTCCGAAATCGGCTTCCACAACCTGACCCAGCCGAAATCGTTCCACTTCCGCGTCGAGCATTGACGCGGTCCCTCTGACCTCAAGTTTGGTGCGCACATGAGCTCACTTCCTTCCGTTAACTGGTCCTACCCGACCTCCGTCCGTTTTGGTGTCGGCCGGATCAAGGAATTGCCGGAGGCTGTCAAGGCAACCGGCATGTCAAATCCGCTACTGGTAACCGATCCGGGTCTTGCCGGATTGCCCATGGTCGCCGAGGCGATTGCCAGTCTTGAAGCAGCCGGCCTTTCCGCCGCGGTTTTCTCAGACGTCAAGCCCAATCCGGTCGACAGCAACATCGTTGCCGGTGTCGAGGTGTTCAAAGCGGGAAATCATGACGGTGTGATTGCCTTCGGCGGAGGTTCCGGACTTGATGCCGGCAAGCTGATTGCCTTCATGGCCGGTCAGACACGTCCGATCTGGGATTTTGAGGACATTGGCGACTGGTGGACCCGAGCCGACCCTGATGGGATTGCGCCGATCGTGGCCGTGCCGACGACCGCCGGAACCGGCTCTGAAGTTGGTCGCGCAGGTGTGGTGACCAATGAAGAGACCCACACCAAGAAGGTGATTTTCCACCCGAAGATGTTGCCGGAAATCGTGATCTGCGACCCGGAACTGACAGTGGGCATGCCGCGCTTCATCACCATCGGTACCGGGATGGACGCACTGGCACACTGCCTGGAGGCCTACTCCGCACCGATGTACCATCCGATGTCGGAAGGCATTGCCCTGGAAGGGATGCGCCTTGTTCTGGAAAACCTGCCGAAGGTTGCTGCGGACGCGTCTGATCTGGAAGCTCGAGGTCACTTGATGAGCGCGGCTGCCATGGGTGCGGTTGCCTTCCAGAAAGGCCTGGGAGCCATCCATTCCCTGTCCCACCCTGTCGGCTCGCTTTACGACACGCATCACGGCATGACCAATGCGGTGTTCATGCCGTATGTGTTGCAGTTCAACAAACCGGCGATCGAGCAGAAGTTCGATCGGCTGGCAGGCTTCCTCGGCATTTCGGGTGGGTATCAGGGCGTTCTGGACGCGATCCTGAAGCTGCGCGACGACCTTGATGTGCCGCATACGCTGGCCGGGTTGAATGTTGATGACAGCAAACGTGATCTGATTGCTGAAATGGCCATTGTCGATCCGACTGCTGGCGGCAATCCGGTGAAGCTGACCAAGGAAGGGGCTCTGGAGATCTTCGATCGAGCCCAATCCGGAACGGTTTGAAGATATCTGAAAGCAAGAGCGCGCCACTAAATGGCGCGCTCACTTTTTCATTTCAAATTAGCAAGAATTTGATCGTGCAGATCCTCGGATATCAAGCACCATGCTGCCGCTCGATGTACTTCAAAACGGCGACCATCACGATGCCGTAGAGAACGTGCCCGACGAGAGCGACCCACACGATGCCGGTGAAGTTCAGGAAGAAGGGCAGGCCGGCAACAGAGGTGATGCCACCGATTGCGAAAAGCCACAGGCCGAAACCGTAAATCGCCGAGGGCAGGAACCAGTGGGTGTTGCCGACGACCCGCTGCCAGATCGGGGCGAAGATGTACATCCAGCCGATGGGGTAACCAATCAGTCCGACAATGTAGAAATGAACGAAGTAACCGGCAAAGTTGCCATTGGGCAGACCGAGGCTGCCGAGCAGGCTTCTGGCCAGACCATGAGGTGAGAGGTTTGCAAAACCGAGGCCCGGGCTGATGACCTGGCCCCAGAGGTCGAATGCGACAGTGGCAAAGAAGCCCGAGATGAACATGAGCCCGAGCGTATTGGTGTTTACCGCCGGCAAAGAGCCCACCAGACGAGTGTCAGAGCTGATCGTATTCATGGCGCTTTTGCTTTCCTGTTAAAAGAACTTTCTGCGCTTATTATTTAGTGACTATCGAGATAACGTGCACTCAACTCGATGTGCCCTTGAATAGCGATTTTGTGAATGGATTGTTATGTGAAATGTGATGTGTATTACAGAGCCTAATGCGTAGCGATACTTCCGTTTCGCTCGAATATCAGAGCGCCTGTTGCCGCGATGAGGCCGATCAGGGAACTTGCAAGCATCAGTGAAATGACGATCTCCGGAGAGCTGTCCGAAACGACTGCGGCTCCGGTCAAGCTTGTCAGAAGCGCGCCTCCGGCTAGTGTTGAGGCGCCAACCAGACCGGCAGCGCTTCCGGCGAGATCCGGTCTGACGGACATTGCCCCGGAGTTGCTGCTCGGCATCGTCAGGCCGTTGCCAATTCCCACAAAGAGTGTGCTGCCAAAGAAGACCCAGGGCGATAACCAGCCTGAGACGATGAGCACCAGCCCAAGCGTCAGCCCGGAGCATGCCACGATCCTTCCGATGAGCATCATCGCCGGCAGTGAGACTTTCGCGGCAAACCGGCCCGCCAGAAAACCACCCGCAGAAAATCCCATGGTTATGCTGCCAATCAGGAAACCCAGCTGGACAGTTGTCACGCCGAAGGTTGCTGTTGCCGCCAGTGGAGCACCGGCGAGGAAGATGTAAAAGGCTCCCGTGGAAAAGGCCGTGCAGAGCGCATAAGCATAAAAACGTCTTTCTCTCAACAAGGCGGTGAAATTGCCGCGTTCCTCCTGGTCGCCGTCGCCATGACCCTTCTTTGTTTCTCCAAGGTCGAACCAGCAAAGCGCCAGCAGCACAATTCCAAAGAGCGCATAGAAATAGAAACTTGTCCGCCAGCCAAACGTTGAATCCAGGATCCCGCCAAGAACGGGACCGAGCATGGGTGCGATTGCCATGCTCATGGTGATGTAGCCAATCAGGCCGGCTGCCTCGCGTGGCGGGTTGGTGTCACGAACGATGGCCATCGAGAGAGTGAAGCCCGCCGTGACGCTTCCCTGCAGCATCCTGAAAGTCAGAAACACCCATATGTTCTGGGCAACGGAACAGACAATCGACGAGATGCAAAAAATGACAAGAGCGACCAGAAGTACCGGACGCCGCCCGAAGCGGTCAGACAAGGGTCCGGCGATCAACTGAATGACGGCGGTGACCGCCAGGTATCCTGCAATTGCAACGCTCACCAGCGCGTAGTCCGCTTTCAGATCGTGGGCAATGTTCTCCAACGAAGGCAGAAACATGTTCAGCGAAAGTGGGGAAAATGCCGTCAGCAAATTGATCGTGAGAAGATGAGGTGGCGTTCGGTGTCTGGAAATCACTTGTGTGTACTTTCAAAAAAATACCCCCGAACTCGGCCGGGGGCGCATGGAGAGTGGATTGGAAATCCCGTTACCGGTCCATGCACCTTTTGCTCACTGTGACGACGGGTTTAAAAGTCATTTGCGTTCTCCTGACCTGGAGTTTAGTGGTGCCGGGTCTGAGGGACAAGGATACAGCTGCAGCAAATAGCCGGTACCTCTGAAGTTAGTCAGACGTGGGGTATTCTTGCCACCAGTTTAACGAGGTGACACCGTCGGCTGGATCATAAATATTGCCATAAAACCATTCAGCGCCGCCGAGATGTTTGACGAGTTGATCGAGGAAGTTTTCTATCTTCTTGAAGCCGGCCGTTGAAGGTACTGAAAGAACCAGTTGCTTATCGGTCAAGCCGTCGACACTCCCCTGAAGCTCCGTTTCGACAGCAGTCTCTAAGGGCGCAAGGTTGAAAACAGGTCGTTGCAGCAAAATCTGAACGCAAATCAGGCCAGCACGGGAGACAATCTGAAATATTCCCGTTTTATCGGGAGCTTCGATCAAGTCGCCCTTCGCAATCCCCAGCACGAGGCCGGGTGATTGCAGAAGTCTGTAGACCTGAGTGTCAACCTGATGGACACGAAGGCGTTCTCTTACCGGTTTTCCAGAAAAAGAAGAACCGGCAAACAGCTCTATTGTTGTCGTGCGTTCGATTTCATTCATATGAAACAACAGGTTAGATTGCGATTTGGAGCTTTTCGACTTGAAACTTCGGTGGGCTCTTTGTTGTCATGCAGACGTGCAGTAGAAACAGAATGCCTACTCCAGATCCCCATGCACGGCGACGAGATCAAGTTCCGCTACCTGGGGTGCAATTGCGCTGTAGCTTTCCTTCACACCTTCCTCCGCCAGTTCCCGTTGAACGGCCAGAAGCGTGTTTTCGTCATGCTCTGCGCAGAGTTCGGCCATATAGGCGAGTTCCTCGGCTGCAACGCCGAGAGCGGCCTCGACCGACGGAGCGCCGTAGACATCGACGAAATGTTGCGCTAGCCGGTCAACCAGAGCGTTGAATTCGTGTTCTTCGATCGGAGTGATGGCAACAAAGGTTACCCGGCCGAATGTCTCCAGACCCAGCCAGCCATTGGCAAAGGCCTGGCGGGCTTTGCCGGTGAGATCTGCCTGCGTCCAGTCGGAAAACTCAAAGCCGCCGGACAGGCACCATTCGCCTGTGCGGGCCGGAGAGAAATAAACGTTGCGGTCGCTGTCATCCATGTGAACGGCACGGGCGAGTTTCATTGGTTATCCTTCAAGTCGGCTGGAGAGCGGTATCAGGATCGTGTCGTCGCCGGTCCTGAGCAACATGCCGAAATGTTCGTCGACACCGACAAAGGTGCCGGACTGTCCATCGATTTCAATGGGGTCGCCGAGATTTGATGCCAATCCGCGCCAATCGGCATGGACGGGCCGCAGACCTTCGTCGAGCCACCTGTTGATCCAGTAGAGCGAATGACGCACCCAGCTTTCGAGCAAACGATCCGCGGAGATGTCCGCACAGCCTTCTTCGGACAGAAAAGTCCGGTCCGAGGCAACGCCCGGGTCGGGCTCGGAGCTTTTCATGTTGAGGTCCAGCCCCAGCACGAGCCAATCGGGAACAGCGTCCGGTTCTTTCGTTGATGCCTTGACGCGCATCTTTCCGCAAACAGCGCCGTTGATGCGAATGGTGCCGTCCCACCCCAGATGAACGGCAACTTCCGGCGGTGCAAGCGCTCCAAGGGCTGCCTGAAATCCGAGCCCGCAAACTGGAAGAGTGGCCATGGCTTCCTCAAGCGGGACCTCCGGCGCGAAAATCAGGCTCGCACACAGGACATCGCCGGAAAGATTGTAGACGACCGTACCGGGATCGGTTCCGGTGATCGCCAGCGCTGTGGCCCGCTCGAACGGATCGGCGTTTCCGGTCAGAGGCTCTCCCTGAAAGAGGGGCGGGAACTGAAGGTCGCTCATGCATGACCTCCGGCAACAAGTTTCCCGGCAAGCTGTCGGAACACATTTGCCTCGGGTGCATCGGGTGATTTGACAGCGATGGGTGTGCCGCCGTCAGCCGCCAGCCGGATGTTGAGATGAAGGGGCACTTCCGCCAGAAGCGGGACACCAAGTTTTTCAGCTTCTGCTGCAACGCCGCCATGTCCGAAGACATGTTCTTCATGCCCGCATTTGGAGCAGATATGCGTCGACATGTTCTCGATCATGCCCAGCAACGGGACCTTCATCTGCTGGAACATGTCGATCCCCTTGCGCGCATCCAGAAGCGCGACATCCTGGGGTGTTGAGACAATGATCGCGCCATCCACGATAAACTTCTGGCTCAGCGTCATCTGGACATCGCCGGTGCCAGGCGGCAGGTCGACGATCAACACGTCAAGTGCGCCCCATTGCACCTGGGCGACCATTTGTTGCAAGGCGCCCATCAGCATTGGTCCGCGCCAGACGACGGCCTGGTCTCCGGATGTCATCAGACCGATCGACATCATGGTCACGCCGTGATTGCGCAAAGGCAGGATCATTTGACCGTCCGGGGACGTCGGCCGGCCCGAAATGCCGAGCATTTTCGGTTGGGACGGGCCATAGACATCGGCATCCAGCAGACCGACCTTGCGCCCTTCAGCGGCCAGCGCACAGGCCAGGTTGGCCGCAACAGTGGACTTGCCGACACCGCCCTTGCCCGAAGCCACGGCGATGATCCTGTCGATCCCGGGCACCCTTTGCGGTCCTGATGCACCGGCAGGAGCAGGTCGCTGCCTGAGGGGTTGCGGTTCTGACGGGGGCGAGGGTGCCGCTGCGGGTTGATCGGAATGTGAGGTGAGGATGATCTGAACGTCGTTGCATCCGTCCAGGGCCTTCAACCTGCGCTCGGCTTCCAGTTTCAGGTCATCCATCTCGCTGACGCGACCTGCATCAATCTCCATGACGAAACGGACATTGCCTCCGCCCACCTGAAGGGCGCGCATCATGCCGGAGGCCACGATATCGTCACCGGTGATCGGGTCAGCGATCGTTTTCAGTGCATTCAGAACGGTTTCGCGCGTCAGGGACACGTTTGGCTTACCCCTCTATTTCGCCGTCAACCACGTGTTCAAGACCGAGTTCCTCGATCGTGACGACGGCCTTGACCTTGAACGTTTTGCCGTCGGCAGGGCCTGCCTTGCGCACGGCTTCTTCGATCGCCTGCTGAGAGGTAACGCCCACCTGCTTCAGGAATTTGCGCATCGACATGTTGAAATCGTCACTCATCTTGTTCTCCTTGTGATGGCAGGGTGCATTGACGGCTCATGGAATTGGCTCCTAACCTATGGCCACTTGCCAGCAACGTGAGGGAGGAGCGCGTGTGCTGCCGTTTTCTGGTTTTGTGCCTGTTCAGTTTGATAATAAGTGCCGGATTCATGTCATCTGGCAAGGCCAACTCGCGGTCATTCCGGCTGAGTGCGCCGGAGACGCTGGTTGCGTCGGGATTTCTGAAACACCTGCTTCCGAGATTTTCTCTCAAGACCGGCGTCCGGATTGAGATCGTTTCCGAGGCAACTGATGCAGACGCGCGGTTTTCAGGTTCGTCTGACGGGATTCCCGTATTCTCCGGGCTGGATAGCGAATGGGTTCTGGTGATTCCCAGGGAAAACGAACATGTGATCCGGTTCAGGGACTGGATCACCGGCGAGGTCGGCAGAAAGACCATTGACGCGTTTCGTGCTGACGGGAAAGCGGTCTTTACCGCCTCTGTCGCCAAACCCAAAGACGAAGGTCCGCAACTGATTTCCGGAGACGTCGTATCCGGAGAAAAGCTTGCTGTTCTCCATTGCGGACGCTGCCACATGGTCAACGAAACGACTCGCTTGACCACGATCGGCTCGACGCCGTCATTTGCGATCATGCGGAATTTTTCGGACTGGCGGACACGCTTTGAGGCCTTTTTCTCACTCAACCCGCATCCGTCCTTCACCCAGGTTGAAGGTGTCACGGAGCCCTTCGACGTCAGCCGGCCGCCCTCGATTGTTCCTCTGGAACTGACGCTTGACGAGCTTGACGCCATTCTGGCTTTCGTCTCGCGGATCCAGCCTGCGGATCTTGGAGCACCAATCCAGTACGATTGATCGGGTCTATTCGGCGTCAATGGTCACGCCGTTTGCTGATATAATCGTCGGTCGTGCGAACGCGCGGACGTTCTCCCATGGCGAAGGGATTGTTTTGCGAGTGGTAGACCGAATTCACCCGGCAGTCGTCGCACATTTGAATGAGCTTGATAGCCTTGTTGTCCTGGAACATGGAATGATTGCCGGCAAGCTTTTCCGTGAGCCTTTCAACAGTGGATCGCACGCCGAACGGCTTGCCACATTCGATGCACGAAAACGGCTCTTCCTCCTTGAGGACAACAGGTGCAAGAGCCTCGTCGCCAAGGTTCAGGCGCGGCTCCAGCGTCAGGGCACTTTCCGGGCACAGGTTGGCGCAGATGCCGCATTGCAGGCAGGCGTCCTCCTGGAAACGCAGCTGCGGCATGTCCGGGTTTTCCTTCAGAGCTCCGGAGGGGCACAGAGAAACGCAGGAGAGGCACAGCGTGCAGGCAGCGACGTTCAGATTGACAGCGCCATAAGGCGCCCCTGATGGCAGCGCAATGACAGCATCGGATTCATTGAGTGCTTTGGCCGCCAGCCGGGTCACTTGTCTGCGCGAACCGAGAGGCAGGATGGGTTGGGTGGCCCGAACCTCATCATGGTCGCTGTAGAGGTCAGTTTCCAGCGCATCCGGATCTACCGCTTCAATCAACTGGACACGGTCTTGACCGGCCACGGTATTTGCCAGGCCCAACTGAAGCGGCATGCCGTCCTTTTCCGTCTTCGGCGACAGAAGAATGGTGACGGTAGCGAAACCGGCTGCCAGTGCGGCGAGGGCTTCCGCATGGCCGAAGCTGGCCAATGCTGTCATCTCCAGCGGTATGACATCAGTGGGCAGGCCTTTGCCATAACGGGCACTCAGACGGATGAGATCGGCGCCGTGACTGCCGTCATGAACCAGGAGGCGCGGGGCATTGGCGTCAAGTTTCCTCCAGGTGGAGGCAAGCGTTTCAATTCGCTTGAACGTATGGTCCACCGGTGGTGCATCGTAGGAGATGGCACCGGAAGGGCAGACAGCGGAGCAATTGCCGCAACCGGCGCAGGTCATGGCATCAACGGCGACATGATCGCCATTGGGTGTGATGGCTCCGGTTGGGCACAGGTCCAGACATCGTGTGCAGCCGGTTTTCTGTGCTCTTGAATGAGCACAAAGATGCTCATCGAGCTTGATATAGATCGGTTTTTCAAAGGTTCCGACAAGCTGAGAGGCTTCCAGCAAAGCCTTTGTTCGGGCTTGGATGCTGCCAGGATCAGCGCGCAGATAACCTTCACGCTTCTCCGGTGCCGGGAACAACGGGCCCGCTCGTCCGAGATCAAGAACGATGTCGCATTCGGTCCTGCCACCGCTGCGGGGAGCTGTCCAACTGAAGGCACCACGTCCACCCGGAATGCGCTCCTGCAAGGCGTCGAAGGAGAGTTGGAACTGACCGAGTGAACCTTTCGCAGATTTGATCCGACCTCTGACAATGTCGAAACGGCGATCATCAGAGAGCGGTAATTCGGCATCCGGATCAAGGAGAACGGTTATGCTCAGAATATCGCAAAGGTCCTCAGCAGCTGAAAGTGCTGTTTCCGTATCCCCCAGAATGAGACAGGTGCCACCGGACGTGACATCCACGACCTTTTCACCAGGCTGCGGTAAAGCCGCTTCAGCAATCAAGGCTGCCATCTTCGCGGTTGGCGGAGGGCTGGCTTCCACCCAGCCCGCGCGGTCCCGGATATCAACCGTTCTCGGGTCATCAGTTTCCAGGTCGCCGGCAATCTCTTCGAAAAAGTGCTGTTCCTGGCTGCAGGCAATCATCACATCGCCGTCCCGGATCGCCTCTTCGGTGATTGCCGCTTCAGACCGGCAGAGTTCTGAATGGACCTTGGAGCACGGAATGCCGGTTGCCGATTCGATCTGTTCTGCGTTGATCGACTGACTTTTCAGGCAGTCGCACAGCAGAATCTTGCTGTATGCCATTGCTTGCGCGTCCTCTCCCCCGGACCATCGCCTCCCAATTCTCCTCGCGGAAAGTCGATTTGTCCGACTGACATAACAAGGGCGGTTGTCCGCCCGCGTCAAGTTCGACTTCTGCGGGGCTTGAAATTTGTCCGGCTTGCTACAGCATGTAGGACAAATAACAAAAAACGAAATGGAAACCGGCGGGTGGGAGGAACGATCCGCAGTGACAAGCGAACGAACACGCACAATGCCGGTCGGTGTTGTGGTCAGACGGTTGCCGGGTGTGACGCGCTGGCAGAAGTGGTCCTGGCGACCTGTATCGCTTCTGCCCGGAGCCAAGGAAGCGGACTGGGCGGTGCTCCGGGAAGAGGGGGACGCGGTGGAGTACCACGCTGCGACCCTGAGCCTTGAGTTGCACCGCACGGACACGGAAGCCTATCTGACCGCGCTATCGGACAAGGTGCCTTCAATCTACGTCGTCATGCGTCCGGCCGACGAGACCGAGCGCGACGTGCCGATGGATGTGATGTTCCTGACCGCATCTGCCTATGAAGGTCAGGATTATGCCGATGCCAGCGACGTCATGGTCGAAAAGGTGCCGATGCCTCCGGGGTTGATCGCCTGGATCAGGGAATTCGTCGAGGCGCACCATGAAGAGGAAATCTTCATCAAGCGGAAGCGGGACAAGAAGAGGATCGATCTGGTGGAAGACGGCGTCGGAGACCCGAGGATCCGGCAGCTCAGCGATGTCTACCGGGCGCCGCGCCGCAAACCGAAGGACACTTTGCAGTGATCGGGTGGAAGCGATGAGCGGATCTGAAAAGACGGGCACGGATTTCTGGTCCCGCCGCAAGGCAGCTGTGCGCCAGGCGGATGAAGCGGAACAGGCTGAAAAACAAGCCGAAGCACAGGCAGAGGCCCGGGCTGAACTGGAGCAGAAGACCGATGAGGACATTCTGCAGGAGCTGGAACTGCCGGATCCGGACACGCTCGGCGAGGGGGATGACTTTTCCAGGTTCCTCTCCGGCGCGGTGCCGGAACGCCTGCGCCGCCGGGCGCTGCGCCGGCTCTGGGCATTGAACCCGGTTCTGGCCAATCTGGACGGTCTTGTAGAATATGCCGAGGATTATACCGACGCTGCTACGGTCGTCCCCGATCTTCAGACGGTCTACAAGATCGGAAGGGGAATGCTGGACCAGTTTGCTGCGGACGATGAGGCGGATAAGGCGGAAGTCGAAATTACCGAGGTGACCGAGGCAGAGGAAATACAGGAAAGTGGTTCTGAGTTGCAGTGCGAAGAAAATACTGCGCCGCACAATGATTTTTTACAAAAAAGAAAAACATCTATGCAATTGACGCAAAGTGACGAACTCGTGCACTCTAGAAAACAAGGGGCCGACTCACTTGACTTACCAGATTCTGCCCTAGTTGATGCTGAAGAAGAACCTCGTCCATCGAGGCGCCGAATGCGATTCGACTACTCTTAATACTAAAGTCGAATGTCGGGCTGAAAGTAAAGTTACTGCTGCGTTTGAGGGAGGAGCATCGCGGATGTCCGCAGTGTCAATGGAATACGTGATCGATCCGGAAGATCGGGCGCGAGCGGATCTCTACGACTTCATGGGTCTTCTTCTTGTCAAACCTGCTGATGCCGAGCTTCTGCAGAAGCTTGCCGGCCTCAAGGGTGACGACACTCCCATCGGAAATGCCCTCAGTGTTCTGGCAAAGATTGCTTCGGTGACTTCACCTGAAACTGCGGAAAGAGAATTCAACGCCCTTTTCATCGGACTGGGCCGGGGTGAGCTGCTGCCCTATGCCAGCCACTACCTGACCGGGTTCCTGAATGAAAAGCCACTTGCCAACCTGCGCGAGGATATGGCGAAACGCGGCATCAGCCGTGCTGAGGGAAAACACGAACCGGAAGACAACATCGCGTCACTCATGGAAATGATGGGCGGGATGATCGTCGGCCGGTTCGGTTCGGTTACCTCCGTTGGCGAGCAACGCGCATTTTTTAAGGCTCATGTCGAACCATGGGCCATTCATTTTTTCACCGATTTGGAAGCAACGAAGAGCTCCGTGTTCTACGGAGCAATCGGATCACTTGGCCGGCATTTCATGGAGGTTGAAACAGAAGCTTTCGGCATGCTGCCCAATTGAAATTCGCGTTGGCAATTTAGGCGGCAGCTGCCGCCGCAAGGAGAGGAGGATTGCAACGATGAAACGACCCGAACAGGCGAAGCCCAAGGAGGGGGCTGGACGCCGGGACTTTTTGAAACTGGCTGCCTTGTCGGCACCGGCTGCCGTGGCTGCAACCGCAGTCAGCGGTACAGCCGAAGCCGCTGAAGCTGATCCCACATCGACCAAGATGCAGGACACCGCGCATACACGCGCTTATTTCGACAGCGCCCGGTTCTAACTGGACCCTGTGAGTACCCCCGGCCGATGGTTGCGTGACGCCCGATGGCCGGATCACTGAAAACCCAGCCACATCAGAAATGATGCTAGCAAGGTAGGGCAATATGCTTAGGAAAAAGACCAATGGGGTTGCGCGACGCCCCCAGGGTGCAAGTATCCTTAGAGACGCTGCACATAAATCGGTGGACCGCCGAACCTTTCTGAAGGGATCCGGTCTTGCCGCAGGCGGCCTGGCCGCCATTACTGCCACAGGTGGTTCCGTAACCAGAGCCAAGGCACAATCCGCAAACGATGCGGTCAATCTGGTAAAATCCGTATGTACGCACTGTTCCGTGGGATGCACGGTCATTGCTGAAGTAAAGAATGGCGTCTGGACCGGCCAGGAGCCGGGGTGGGACAGCCCGTTTAACCTCGGCGCTCACTGCGCCAAAGGCGCCTCGGTGCGTGAACACGCCCATGGTGAGCGCCGCCTGAAATACCCGATGAAGAAGGTGGATGGCGAGTGGAAGCGGATCAGCTGGGACGAGGCGATCAACGAGATCGGCGACCAGATGATGCAGATCCGCGAAGAAAGCGGTCCCGACAGCGTCTACTGGCTGGGCTCGGCGAAACACAACAACGAGCAGGCCTATCTCTTCCGCAAGTTTGCGGCCTACTGGGGAACCAACAACGTCGATCACCAGGCACGTATCTGCCACTCGACGACGGTTGCCGGCGTAGCCAACACATGGGGCTACGGCGCCATGACCAACAGCTACAACGACATTCACAATTCCCAGGCGATCTTCATCATCGGCGGTAATCCGGCGGAAGCCCATCCGGTTTCGCTGCTGCACGTGCTGCGCGCCAAGGAGCAGAACAACGCGCCGCTGATCGTTTGTGATCCGCGCTTCACCCGCACCGCGGCCCATGCCGACGAATATGTGCGCTTCCGTCCGGGTACGGACGTTGCCCTGATCTGGGGCATTTTATGGCACATCTTCGAAAACGGCTGGGAAGACAAGGAGTTCATCCGCACCCGTGTCTGGGGCATGGACCAGATCCGCGAGGAAGTCGCCAAGTGGTCGCCGGATGAAGTCGAGCGGGTCACCGGTACGCCCGAAAGCCAGCTGAGACGCGTTGCCCGCACATTGGCAAACAACCGTCCGGGCACCGTGATCTGGTGCATGGGTGGCACACAGCACACCAACGGCAACAACAACACCCGTGCCTACTGCATTCTGCAGCTTGCCCTCGGCAATATGGGCACGAGCGGTGGTGGCACCAACATCTTCCGCGGCCACGACAACGTTCAGGGCGCAACCGACCTTGGTGTTCTCAGCCACACCTTGCCCGGCTATTACGGCCTGAGCGCAGGCGCCTGGGGGCATTGGTCCCGCGTTTGGGAGGAAGATCCGGAGTGGCTCAAGAGCCAGTTCGCAACCGTCAAAGGTGCGGACGGCAAGGATAAGAACCTGATGAACCTGACCGGTATCCCGGTCAGCCGCTGGATTGACGGCGTTCTGGAGGATCCGGCCAACACGGATCAGCCGAATGCGGTCCGTGCGATGGTTCTGTGGGGGCACGCTCCAAACTCGCAGACCCGTATGACGGAAATGAAAACGGCAATGGAAAAGCTGGATATGCTGGTCGTGGTCGACCCCTATCCGACCGTTTCCGCCGTGCTTCACGACCGGACCGACGGCGTCTACCTCTTGCCGGCCTGCACCCAGTTCGAAACCCGCGGTTCCGTGACCGCGTCGAACCGGTCTCTGCAGTGGCGCGACAAGATCGTCGATCCGTTGTTCGAGAGCTTGCCGGATGAAGTCATCATGGCCAAGTTCGCGAACAAGTTCGGTTGGGCCGATCGTCTTTTCCGCAACATCGAAATGGAAGATGCGGAAACGCCGAATGTCGAGAGCATCACCCGCGAGTTCAACCGCGGTCTCTGGACGATCGGCTATACCGGTCAGTCGCCTGAGCGGATCAAGTCGCACATGGCCAACCAGCACACATTCGACCGAACGACGCTTCAGGCGGTCGGCGGCCCGAATGACGGCGAATATTACGGAATGCCGTGGCCGTGCTGGGGAACCGCGGACATGAAACATCCCGGAACGCCAAACCTCTACGACATGTCAAAACCTGTCGGTGAGGGCGGGCTGTGCTTCCGTGCGCGCTTCGGCGTGGAACGGGACGGCGACAACCTGCTTGCGGATGGAGTTTCCAATCCGGGTGCGGAAATCCAGGATGGCTATCCCGAGTTCACCATGCAGATGCTGATGGACCTGGGATGGGATAGCGATCTGACGGAAGAGGAACGGCTTGCCATTGAAGGTGTCGCCGGTCCGAAGACCAACTGGAAGACCGACCTGTCCGGCGGCATCCAGAGAGTGGCCATCAAGCATGGCTGCGCGCCATTCGGCAACGCCAAGGCCCGTGCGGTCGTCTGGACGTTCCCGGATCCGGTGCCGCTCCACCGCGAGCCGCTCTACACCAACCGCCGGGATCTGGTGGTGGACTATCCGACCTACGAGGATCGGAAGTTCTACCGTCTGCCAACCCTTTATGCCTCGATCCAGAAGCAGGATTTCTCGAAAGAGTTTCCGATTATCCTGACCTCCGGACGCTTGGTGGAATACGAGGGTGGCGGTGACGAAACCCGGTCGAACCCATGGCTTGCTGAACTTCAGCAGGACATGTTTGTCGAAATCAATCCAAGGGATGCCAACAATCTCGGAATCCGGGACGGCGCTCAGGTCTGGGTTGAAGGTCCGGAAGGCGGCAAGGTCAAGGTCATGGCAATGGTGACCGAACGGGTCGGAGAAGGCGTTGCCTTCATGCCGTTCCACTTCGGCGGTCATTTCCAGGGCGAGGACCAGCGGTCCAAGTATCCGAAAGGTGCCGATCCGTATGTTCTGGGGGAAAGCAGTAACACCGCTCAAACCTACGGCTACGACTCGGTGACTCAAATGCAGGAGACCAAAGCGACTCTCTGCAGGATCTCGGCAGCGTAAGGAGGAGACGCAATGGCAAGATCAAAGTTCCTTTGTGATGCCGAACGCTGCATTGAGTGCAATGCCTGCGTTACGGCGTGTAAGAACGAAAACGAAGTGCCGTGGGGGATCAATCGACGCCGCGTCGTGACCATCAACGATGGTAAGCCCGGCGAACGGTCGATCTCCGTGGCCTGCATGCACTGTTCGGACGCGCCCTGCATGGCGGTGTGCCCGGTCGATTGTTTCTACCAGACCGAAGAAGGTGTGGTCCTGCATTCCAAGGACCTTTGCATTGGCTGCGGCTACTGCTTCTATGCCTGTCCGTTCGGTGCACCGCAGTTCCCGCAGGCGGGCAACTTCGGTTCGCGCGGCAAAATGGACAAGTGCACCTTCTGCGCTGGTGGTCCGGAAGAAAACAATTCGACCGTCGAAAAGGCAAAATACGGCAGCAACCGTATTGCCGAAGGCAAACTGCCGCTCTGTGCGGAAATGTGCTCCACCAAGGCTCTGCTGGCCGGTAATGGCGACGTTGTTTCAGCCATCTACCGTGAACGCGTCGTTGCACGCGGCTTCGGCTCGGGTGCCTGGGGTTGGGGTACGGCCTACGGCCAGAAAGGCGGCTGACCCGAACTCAAGGATGCGGGTACCCGTTCACGCGGGTAGCCGCTGACATTGAGTAGGTAGCAACAATATTTGGACAGGGGCGGTGCTTGCCGGCATGCGTTGGCGCGTGCCGCCCCGTCTGTCTCCGTTGATTTCAGGTGTGAGGATCCCGTCATGAAGCGTTTGATACTGGCGGCTGTCGTTCTTCTTGCTTTCCTGACACAAGGGTTTGCGCAGGATCAGGCTCCGAGCCAGGAACAGGCAACTGAGCGGGCCGCGACCGGCGGTGCACAAACGCTGGAAGACATCATGCGGCGTCAACGCGGTGAAAAGGTGGATTATGATTTCCGCCGAAGCGCCACCGGGGATCCAAATTCAGCTGCATCAATCTCTTCACAGCTGGGCACGCTGGGCGGAGTTTCCGACCCTGAGCTCTGGAGGGCGTTGCGGTACGGCACCGCAGACATCACCGTATCGTCCGGCGGAACACCCGCTACGGTTCTGATGCAGGATGGCGGTATGCGCTGGCTGGAGTGGCGCAAGGGGCCGTTGGCGACTTACGGTGCCTACCTGCTGCTCGGCACACTCGTGTTTCTTGCGCTCTTTTATCTCCTTCGCGGCCGCATCAGGATAGACGGCCAGAAAACCGGCCAGACCATCACCCGCTTCAAGGCAATTGAGAGGTTTGGTCACTGGCTGCTTGCCGGAAGTTTCATCCTGCTTGCAATCACCGGATTGCTGACCCTATTCGGTCGGTTCGCGATCATCCCGCTGATCGGCAAGGATGCCTTTGCTCCTGTTGCCCTGGCCTCAAAGTGGATCCACAACAATGTCGCCTGGGCCTTTATTCTTGGCCTCATCATGGTCTTTGTTATGTGGGTTTCTCATAACATACCGAACAAGACCGACCTGAAATGGATCGCAGTCGGCGGAGGACTGTTCAAGAAGGGCGTGCACCCGCCAGCGCGAAAATTCAATTTCGGCCAGAAACTCATTTTCTGGGGCGTGATCGTCCTGGGAGCTTCCATTTCTATCTCCGGAGTATCGCTTCTCTTTCCCTTCGAATTTCCGATGTTTGCGGCCACTTTCGAGGTTCTGAACGCAACCGGTATTCCGCAGCTTCTCGGGTTCGGCACGTTGCCGACGCAACTTGCTCCTCATGAGGAGATGCAATTCGCGCAACTTTGGCATGCCATTGTCGCCTTCCTGATGATGGCGATGATCCTGGCACATATCTATATCGGCTCGGTCGGCATGGAAGGCGCGTATGAAGCGATGGGATCAGGTGAGGTTGAACTGCAGTGGGCGCGCGAACACCACGGCCTCTGGGTGGAAGAGGTAGAGGAAGCCGAAAGGCAGGCCGATGCCAAACACGCTGTACCAGCCGAATAGGCGCAAGACATCATGCGTGTTTCCCGCGGCTTTCGTTCGTTGATCGGCAGTCTGAAGGGCGTGGCAGATAAGTGGCGTGTTTCCGTGACTGTCGCGCCAACCGCTTTCGCCGTTCTGCTCTTCACCTGTTTGAGTTCGCCGGGGTCCGGAGCTGAATTTCAAACCCTGAAAGGGCATGGCGGGCCGGTGATGGATATCTCCGTTTCACCGACAAACGGACTTGTCGCAACGGCGAGTTTCGACAATTCGGTAGGGGTCTGGTCGGGCCGGACGCCCCGTTGGCTTGAGGGGCACGAGGCGGCTGTGAAGGTGGTTCAGTTCGTTGACGGAACCCGCATCGTTTCTGCCGGTGACGACAATGACCTGATCCTTTGGGATCTGGAGACCGGAACAAAGACCCGTTTGCAGGGGCACACGGCCAAGGTGACAGGGCTTGCCGTTTCTCCTGATCGTCAATTGATTGCCAGCGCCAGCTGGGACACCCGTATCGGGCTTTGGCCTTTGAGCGGTGGCGAGCCAGTGTTTCTTGAAGGACACACCGCAGGCGTCAACAAGATTGCGTTTTCGCGGGATGGCAAGTGGCTTTTTTCTGCCTCCGTCGACGGCTCGATCAAGCTCTGGGAACTCGGAGAGAATGTCGAGAAGCGCGTCATTGACCGGAATGGCTTCGGCATCAACGTGATGGTGCTCGGGGGTGACAAGGCGGGATCGGCTGCATGGGTTGCCTATGGCTCGCAAGATGGTGTGACCCGGATCGTTGACCTTGCGACGGATGAGAGGTTGCATGACTTTGCGCTTGAGCGCCGCCCAATCCTGGCAATGGCACTCAGTCCGGATGGGTCGCGGCTGGCAACGGGGGACGGTCACGGTTTCATTACCGTTATCGACACGAAATCCTGGTCGATCGAAAAGGATTTCAAGGCGGCGTTGAAAGGGCCAATCTGGGCGCTGGCGTTTTCAAAGGATGGTCAGGTGCTGCATGCCGGGGGGATCGAGAACATCGTTTATTCCTGGCCGGTGGCAGATCTTGCGTCCTACGATCCCATGGCACAGGAAACACCACAGTTTCTGCGCAAACCGGAAGACATGTCCAACGGCGAGCGGCAATTCGCGCGCAAGTGTTCGATCTGTCACGCCCTGACCATTGATGGCGGACGCAAGGCCGGGCCGACGCTTTACAATGTTTTCGGCAGGAAGGCGGGGACCCTGGAAGGGTATCCCTATTCAGAGACCCTGGCCGGTTCTGATATTATCTGGTCGGAAGAGACGATCGACCAACTGTTCCTGGATGGGCCGGATCACTTCATTCCGGGATCCAAAATGCCAATGCAGCGGATAACCGGCTCGGAAGACCGCGACGATCTGATAGACTTCCTGAAAACGGCAACAAACGCCGAAACAACTGGTGGAGGAACGCAATGAAAGCCATGCTTCTTGCCTTTGTTGCGATCGCGGTTATTGCGATCGGGGCCAACCAGGTCCTGGAACATCTGGGTTTCTCCAGTGCCGAGCAGACGAGCAGTTCTTCAGTACGATTGGGAGATTAGGTGCCGGAGGCGAGACGTCATGGGCATGAGAGCTACTCCCTCTCCTTGTGGGGAGGAGAGGGAGCGGGTTAGAGGGCAGACATTCGCGACGCCGAGTGTCTGCCCTCTCCCAATTTGGTTACGAGCAAGGGCAATTTCATCTGCTTGCAGCTGAAAACGTTGACAAAAATGAAGTCAGCTGGACCCGTCATTCGCATTCGGGAAAAACAGCTGCTGTCCGTCCACCTTGTAGGACGCTATCGCCGCCTGACCTTCCTTTGACAGCAACCAGTCGACAAAAGCCTGTCCCAACTTCGCCTTTACATGCGGATGGGTCTCTGGGTTCACCAGAACAACGCCATACTGGTTGAACATCTTCGGGTCACCCTCAACCATGATTTCGAAGTCGGCCTTGTTGCCGAAGGCGATCCAGGTGGCGCGATCGGTCATGATGTAAGCGCCCATTCCGGTGCCGGTGTTCAGGGTTGCGCCCATTCCCGAACCGGTCTCCCGGTACCAATCGCCAGATGCCGCGCCGGCATCAATTTCAGCAGCTTTCCATATTCTCAGCTCAGCCTTGTGCGTGCCGCTATCGTCGCCTCGGGAAGCGAACAGAGCTTTGGCTTCGGCGATCTTCCGAAGGGCCTCAATCACATTGTTCGAACCGGATATCTTCGCCGGGTCGGAGGCCGGACCTACGATTACAAAGTCATTGTACATGACATCCGAGCGGGCGACGCCAAAGCCGTCGGCAACAAATTTCTCTTCAGATGGTTTTGAATGAACCAGCAGAACATCGCCGTCGCCATTGGCGGCATTCCTGATAGCCTGTCCGGTGCCAACGGCAACCACTCTGACCTGAATGCCGGTCCTGTCCTGGAACCTGGGCAGAAGATAATCGAACAGACCCGAATTCTGGGTAGACGTGGTCGATTGAACGATGATGAATTTCTCGTCTGCCTCTGCCTGTTGACCTGCTAGTTGAAAAATCATGGCGGCGCCGAGGAGCGCCAGAAAAGCTCTTTTGATCAACTGATCCTCCCGGAGTGATCACGCAAAATTTGGGTGTTGGGTCCAAGATAGAGACGACCGTCGCGCCAGGCGCGTACTGGTTCGCTTTGAGGAGAATTGAGAACCTCTTCGACTGAACCGGTCTCGGCAACCTTGCCGCCCTGCAGAAAGATCACGTCTTCGCCCAATCGCCTGGCCTGGCCGGCGTCATGGGTCACCAGAACAATGGTTACGCCACGGGCATTGGCATCCATCAGCAGGTCTTCAATGGCTGCGGTGGAGGCGGGGTCCAGGTTGGCAGTCGGCTCATCCAGAAAGAGAAGCGACGGTTCACATGCAATCGCCCGCACCACGGCAAGGCGTTGTTGTTCACCACCGGAAAGCAGGCGGGCTGGCCGCTGCGCCAGATGCGACAGGCCTGCCGATGCCAGGGCCTTGTCGATTTTCCTGGCCCGATCTCCACCGCGCAGACCGCGTACAGAAAGCGCAAACTTGAGATTGGCCAGAACGGAGCGGCGCAGCAGAACCGGGCGCTGGAAAACCATTGCCTGTGTGCGCCGCGCCTGCGCGCTCAACGGTTTCGATTGCCAGAGTACCTCGCCCTGATGGGCTTTGAGCAGCCCGTGAAGAAGACGTAGCAACAGGCTTTTGCCTGCTCCGTTGGGGCCCATGATCAATGTGCGCGAGCCTTGCCGGATTTGAAGGTCGACACCATCGAGCAGAACTTCCTTGCCGGCTGAAAACGTAAGTCCGTTGGCCTCCAGAAGGGGAGCCTCCTGATGGGCGAGCGGCGACGAGGAAGGTGCGGATGCCGTGTCGAAAGCAAGATCACGCATAGGCGGCCCTCGCGGCTGATGCCCGAAGGGCCATGACGCAGGCATTCACGACGAAAGCGATCAGAAGGAGAATGACGCCGAGTGCCAGGGCAAGCTGAAGATTGCCCTTTGAGGTTTCCAGCGCGATTGTTGTCGTCATGACGCGGGTCACGTGGTTGATGTTGCCTCCAACGATGATCACGGCTCCGACTTCTGCAACGGCGCGGCCAAAGCCGGCGAGCGCAACCGTGAGAAGGCTGTAACGAGCATCCCACAGGAGCGACGTCAATCGGTCGAGCGGACCGACGCCCATCGAGGCAAACTGCTCGGAATACTCACGATAGAGATCCTCAACGAGTTGCCGGGTCAGGGCGGCAACGATGGGTGTCACCAGAACCATCTGCGCGATGATCATGGCAGTTGGGGTATAGAGCAGTCTGAGCGGACCGAGAGGACCGGTTGCAGACAGCATCAGGTAAACAAGCAGGCCGACAACGACCGGGGGCAGCCCCATGAGAGCATTCAGGACAACAGCCAGAAATGTGCGACCTGGAAACCGGAAAGCTCCGACTGCGGCACCGAGGGGAAGGCCGATCAGGCAGGCGAAAAAGACAGCCGTCAGGGTCACCCGCATGGACAGGCCAATGATTTCCATCAGGTCCGGATCAAGTGCGAAGACAAGGCCGAAAGCGCCGCCGAGCACACTCCAGAAACTGTCCATTCCTGTATTTCCTCCCGTTCATGGGAAAAAATAACGTAAAATGCATAAAAATAAAAGCTGAATGCGCCTCATTCAGCATCAAAAGCGCCATAGTTGCTGCTTGGGTACTCGTGTCTCGAATGAGATTTGGTGAGTGCCGCACTTTCGGGAGATTGTTTCTACGTTCCGTGTTCAATTCAATATGGATCGGGACTGTGGTGATCACGACCTTGTTTTCAGAATGTCGGGTCATGGCGCGCCAGATTGCGTCGCGACGGGAGCTCTCGTAAAATTTCGCTCGCGGAATTTGGCCTCTAGCTGTTTGGACTGAAAGGCGGTGCCGGTTGTGAGGGGTTTGAGCATCCTGAGTTCCGGTGTCTTGTTTGCCCTGCAATTGCTCTTTGCAGAGGCTCATCCAACTGTCGCGCATGAGGCGCCCTCGTCAACCATCTCGCGTCACATCACTGAGGTCGAATTACCTGCCGGTGCAATTCCCGGTTCGAAGCCGGAAAAGGCCGATGCGGTTGCGAAAGCCGAGGCTGAAAGGGAACTCAAGCGAAAAATCGGCCAGATGATCCTTGTCGGTTTTCTGGGAAACGGCACCGGACAGTCCGGCTATCAGCTGGTTCAACGTCAACTGAAGAATGGCGAAGTGACCGGCGTCCTTTATCTCGGCAGGAACCTCAAGAACCGAGCGGCAATCCTGCAGATGAACGCGGGACTGAAGGAGGTTGCTTCAGCGCATGCACCGCCGCTCATTGCAATCGATCAGGAAGGAGGAAAGGTACAACGCCTCAAGCGGTGGCATGGATTCCCGCAGACCTTGTCTGCAAAACGGATGGCACGGGCGCGCAATCGGGAAAAGGCGGCAGCTGCTTATCGCCTTCTGGCCAAGAACCTGTCGAACTGGGGATTCAATCTCAATCTAGGACCGGTCGTCGATCTCGACATCAATCCTCGCAATCCGATAATCGGTCGTCTCGGGCGATCCTATTCCAGAAACCCGGAAGTGGTGATCAGCTACAGCGCAGCCTTCATTGACGAGCATCGCAGTGAAGGCGTCATGACGGCGTTGAAGCATTTTCCCGGCCATGGATCCAGCTGGCGGGACAGTCACAAGGGGATGGTCGATGTTTCCAGGACATGGTCACCAAAGGAGCTGGAGCCGTTCGAACGCCTGATATCGCAAGGGCGAGCGGATCTGATCATGACGGCACATGTTCATAACAAGGCATTGCAGACGCCGGACGAAACGTTTCCGGTCTCGCTCTCCGCCACCGCCCTGACAGAAGTCTTGCGTGGCAAGCTTGGATTTCAGGGGGTGATCATCTCGGACGATTTGCAGATGGATGCGATCCGAAGAAATTATGCCTTTGCCGATGCAGTTGTTGGCGCAGTGAATGCGGGTACCGATATTCTTCTGTTCGCGAACGACAAGCGCCCCGATCCGAACATACCTGCCAAGGTTGCCGCCATTCTGATTGAAGCCGTCGGGAAGGATCCGAAGCTCGAGCAGAAAATAACGGCCGCGTATGAGCGCATACGCGAGCTGAAACATCGCCTTGAAGTGATCCCGTCACCTCCAATTCCGAAGCCTGGCTCCGATCGCTCTGCAGCCGCGGCACCAGAAGCAGGATTGGACAACCGGCAAAACCGGATACCCGAAAATGCTGATGCTTCCTTGCACGGCCCGCGGCTGAACCTGCCGGAAGGTTTCGCGCCTTAGGACGCGACCCTCAATAGAGCGTTCGTGGCAGCCATGTCGCGATTATCGGGAAGATCCAGAGAATGCCGACCGCCAATATCTGCAACAGGATGAAGGGCACGACGCCTCGATAGATCTGACCGGTGGTGATTTCCTTTGGTGCCGCTCCTCTCAGATAGAACAGCGAAAAGCCAAACGGCGGGGTCAGGAAGGAGGTTTGAAGGTTGATCGCGATCAGAACCGTCAACCAGATCGGATCGATGCCCATCAGGATAAGCGGCGGGATCAGCACCGGCAGCAGGATCACCGAGATCTCGACAAAATCAAGGAAGAAGCCGAGAACGAAAACAAACAGCATGGCAAAGATGAGGGCGCCTGTCGGTCCGCCGGGCATTTCGTTGAGAATGTCATGCACGCGGTCTTCACCGCCGAGGCCAACAAAGACCAGGGAAAAGAAACTTGCCATCAGGATGGTCGCGAAGATCATCGAGGTGACGGTGAGGGTCGACAGAAGAGAGGCCTTCAGAAGACCGTCGGAAAAAGCTGCTTTCAGGATGCGCAGGACAACGCCAAGCGAGAAAATGGCCAATCCGGCGTAGACCGCTGCAAGAATGTAGCCGCCGATGGTGATGTCCGAGCGTTGCAGGCGGACGGGCATTACCGTTGCCGCAACGGCCAGAAAGAGAAGAGCGGCTGTTGCCAGAACGATCAGGCGGGTGGAAACGCCCAGGCGACGACCCGCAAGAAGAATGGCGCCGATAGCCCCAACCGAAGCTGCTTCGTTGGGGGAGGCGATGCCGCCGAGGATCGACCCAAGAACCGCGATGATCAGGAGAATGGGCGGTACGATTGCGGCCGCGATTTCTCTGGTCGAAGGTTGGTCGACATGCTCTTTCATTGCCGGAGCGTCGCTGGGGAACAGCCGCGCACGGCCAAGAATGTAGAGGCAATAGACGACCACGAGCAGCAGGCCCGGCACCATGGCGGCGGCAAAGGTCTGGCCCACCGAAATGGTCTCGATGGTGAATTTGCCTTGGGCATACTGCGCCTGTTGGAAGGCGTTCGACATGACATCTGCGAGAATGATCAGCAGCGTCGAGGGCGGAATGATCTGGCCGAGTGTCCCGGCGGTGCAAACCATGCCGGAAGCAAGTTTCGGATCGTAACCATTGCGCAACATGGTCGGCAGGGCAATCAGGCCCATGGCAACAACCGTTGCTCCGACGATGCCTGTGGAGGCTGCGAGCAACGCACCGACCAGGACAACGGACACACCGAGCCCGCCATTCATGCGGCCGAAGAGGCGGCCCATCGTTTCCAGAAGCTCCTCGGCGATCCGGCTCTTTTCCAGAATGACACCCATCAACACGAAGAGCGGAATGGCCGTCAGGACCGGATTGGTCAGAACCCCGAAAAAGCGCTGGCCCATGGCGCCCATGAGTTGAATGTTGAAGTCGCCGAGTATCCAGCCAAGAAGGGCAAAACCGGTGGCAACGCCGGCAATGGTGAAGGCAACCGGATAACCAAGCAGGATGAAGGCGATCAGTGCGCCGAACATGATGAGGTCGAGAGGCAGGCTCATGCTTGGTGGCCTTTCAGGCGCAAGATGTCACGGATCAGTGCCGCCAGGCCTTGAACAAGCAGCAATATGCAATAGGCCGGAATAAGTGATTTCAGAAGAAAGGAGGCTGGAATTCCGCCAACTGAAATCGGACCCTCCAATATGGCCCAGCTTCCGCGGACATAAGGCCAGGAAAACCACATGAGGACGACAAGTGCCGGTGTGAGCAGGAACAGATGGCCGAATAGGTCAATCCAGGCCTGGGTGCGTTTGGTGCACTTGGCGTAAAAGATATCTACCCGGACGTGGGCGTTTACGAGAAACGTATATCCGGCCCCCAGCATGAAGATCGCTGCGTGGAAATAGAGCACGCCTTCATCAAGGAAAATGAAACTGTACCCGAAGACGTAGCGTAGCAGCACGATCACGAATTGCAGCAACAGCATGCCGAGAGCTGCCCAGCAAAGCGTGTGGCCTATTACGGCATTGACGCGCTCCAGCGCGCCCGCAAGTCTTTCCATCGCAGTTGGTCCTGCCGTTTTAAAGTGTCGTCGCCCGACATGCTCTGTCTGAAAAGGGAACAGTTTTGCACTGGTTGTCATCCCGGTTTGACGCGTCAGCGGCAAGACCGGGATCCAGCAATCCGGGTCGTCAGATGTAGCATAAGCACGATTCGGCCTGGTACTGGATCCCCGCCTTCGCAGGGATGACAATTCAGGCAGTAGAGGGGCTGAAAAGTCCCTCCACTGTGAGTTTGGTCAGTTCACTCGATCGTGTTTGCTCAGTCGTACTGATAGTCGAGCAGACGTGCGTTCATCTGGCCGTTGTCGGCGTACGGCATGTATTCACGCATCAGTTTGCGGTAGGCGAGGAAGCTTTCGGTGATCCGCTGGACAAGCTCGTCGTCACTTGCGCGCAGGTCGGCAATCACTTCGCCCGCTGCATTGCCCATGGCAACGATGACATCGTCCGGAAGCTTGCGCACCATCACGTCATGCTCGTTGACCAGCTGGGTCAGGGCCTGGGCGTGCTTGGTGTTGTACTCAGTCAGGACGTCGTTGTAGAGGCTGGCACAAGCGTGGGAAACCGCTGCTTTCAGATCATCCGGCAGGTCGTTATAGGCTTCCAGGTTGACCGCGCACTCTTCTGCAGATGACGGTTCGCCAACACCCGGCCAGTAGTAGTTCTTTGCGATCTGATAGTAACCGAGGGCACTGTCCGTCCACGGGCCAATGAATTCACCCGCGTCGAGGGCACCGGACTGGAGGGCCTGGAACATTGCCGGGCCACTCATGGCCTGAACGGCCATTCCGAGCTTGGAGCACATTTCGGAAGCAAGACCCGTTGAACGGAACTTCAGGCCTTTCAGGTCGTCAACGCTGTTGATCTCGGTACGGAACCAGCCGGCCCACTGCGGTCCGGAGTTGCCGCAAAGGAATGGCTTCAGGTTGAAGCGGCCATAGATTTCATCATAGAGCGCCTGACCTCCACCATGGATCAGCCAGCCTGCCTGTTCCGGTGCTGTCAGACCAAATGGCTGGGAACCGAACAGAAGAATGCCCTTGGACTTGGAGCCCCAGTAGGCAGGAACCGCGTGGTACAATTCGGCAGTTCCCTGGCCAACGGCATCGAAGACGCCGTTGCCCGGCACGATTTCGCCGGCAGCGAACAGCTTGACTTCGATGCGGCCACCGGACAGGGCGGTGATGCGGTCAGCCAGCATCTGTGCGGCAACACCTGGGCCGGGAAGGTTTTTCGGCCATGCGGTGACCATTCGCCACTGGCGCACGTCCTGTGCAATGGCGGGAGCGGCCAGAGTTGTTGCTGCTGCGGCGGCCACGGTTCCCGTTGCACCGGCTTTCAGAAAATCACGTCTTTTCATACTATTTCCCCTCGTTTCAAGGTTCCGGATAAGAGCGTTCTGCCTTGGGTTCTAATTGCCCAATATCCCCGGCAGGTTAAGCCCCTGTTCTTTCGCGCAATCAAGCGCGATTTCGTAACCGGCATCGGCGTGACGCATCACACCGGTGGCCGGGTCGTTCCAAAGCACGCGTTCAATGCGGCGGTCGGCATCTTCAGTGCCATCGCAGCAAATCACCATGCCGGAATGCTGTGAAAAGCCCATGCCGACACCGCCGCCATGGTGCAGCGACACCCAGGTCGCGCCCGAGGCCGTGTTCAGCAAGGCGTTGAGAAGCGGCCAGTCCGAGACGGCGTCGGAACCGTCCTGCATGGCTTCGGTTTCGCGGTTCGGCGAGGCGACGGAACCGGAGTCCAGGTGGTCGCGGCCGATCACGATCGGTGCCTTCAGCTCGCCGTTGCGAACCATTTCGTTGAAGGCAAGGCCCAGACGGTGACGCTGGCCAAGGCCAACCCAGCAGATGCGTGCCGGAAGACCCTGGAATGAAATCCGCTCCCTGGCCATGTCCAGCCAGTTGTGCAAATGCGGATCATCCGAGATCAGTTCCTTCACCTTGGCATCGGTCTTGTAGATATCCTCAGGGTCACCGGAAAGCGCGCACCAACGGAACGGTCCGATGCCACGGCAAAAGAGCGGACGAATATAGGCCGGAACGAACCCCGGGAAGGCAAAGGCGTTTTCGAAACCTTCTTCCAGCGCGACCTGGCGAATGTTGTTGCCGTAGTCGAGCGTCGGCACACCGGCATTCCAGAAATCGACCATGGCCTCGACATGAACGCGCATGGAAGCGCGGGCGGCTTTCTCGACCGCCTTCGGATCGGTCTCGGCCCTGGCGCGCCATTCGGCAACGGTCCAGCCTTGCGGCAGGTAACCGTTGACCGGGTCATGAGCGGAAGTCTGATCCGTGACGATGTCCGGCTTCACACCGCGCTTGACCAGTTCTGCGAAAACATCTGCCGCATTGCCGATGAGTGCCACGGACTTGGCGTCGCCTGCCTTCGTCCAGCGATCGATCAGCTCAAGAGCCTCATCGAGCGAGTGGGTCTTTTCATCGACGTAACGGGTGCGCAGACGGAAGTCGGCGCTTTTCTCGTCACATTCAACGGCAAGGCAGCAGGCCCCGGCCATAACCGCTGCCAGAGGCTGAGCACCACCCATGCCACCGAGACCGCCTGTCAGGATCCAGCGTCCTTTCAGATTGCCGTCATAGTGCTGGCGACCGGCTTCCATGAAGGTCTCATAAGTGCCCTGAACGATGCCTTGTGTGCCGATATAGATCCACGATCCGGCGGTCATCTGGCCGTACATGGCCAGGCCCTTCTTGTCGAGCTCGTGGAAGTGATCCCAGTTTGCCCAGTTCGGCACCAGGTTCGAGTTTGCGATCAGAACTCTCGGAGCATCCTTGTGGGTCTTGAAGACACCAACAGGCTTGCCGGACTGCACCAGAAGCGTCTCGTCTTCGTTCAATGTCTTGAGGCTGGAGACGATGCGGTCGAAATCTTCCCAGGTACGGGCTGCGCGGCCGATTCCGCCATAAACGACCAGCTCATGCGGGTTCTCCGCGACATCCGGATGAAGATTGTTCATCAGCATGCGCAACGGAGCTTCGGTCAGCCATGACTTGGTGTTGAGTTCAGTGCCGGTTGGCGGAAATACGTCGCGTGCGTTGTGGCGGCGATCTGTCATCGTTCGCTCCCTGGAGTTTTTTTGTCTTGTTCGGCGAGTGCCGGCGCGAGATCTTGCAGCGCGCCGAGGATGTTCTTGAGGTGATGGCGCAAGCGCTCCGCCTTTTCTTCGTCATAGGCAAAGGGCGTGTCTTCGGTGGCAAGATGGGTCTTTTGGGCAAGTTCCATCTGAACGGCGTGGAAGCCTTCGTCAGGCCGGCCATAGTGGCGCGTTGTCCACCCACCCTTGAACCTGCCGTTCAAGACGCACGTGTAGTCTTCAGCAGCTTTGGTTCTTTCGTAAACGGCGGCTTCGATCGCCGGGGCGCAAGTCGCGCCGTTGTTGGTGCCGGTGTTGAAGTCGGGCAGCGTGCCTTCAAACAGAAAGGGCACCACCGAGCGAATGGAGTGGCAATCGTAGAGGATCGCAACACCGTGCTTTGCCCTTACCCGTTCCAGTTCGGCCAGCAGGGCTGCATGATAGGGCGCGTGCCATGAAAGACGGCGAGCCTCGATCTCGGCAACGCCTGGTTCCTGTCCCTCAAGATAAATCGGGCGACCGTCAAAGTCGGTGGTCGGACACAAGGTGGTCGTATTCTGACCTGGGTAGAGGCTGACGCCTTCCGGATCGCGATTTGCGTCGATGACGTAGCGATGGAAGTTTGCCCGCACCATCGTGGCGCCCGGAAGCAGGTCGGAATAAAGCCGGTCTACATGCCAGTCGGTGTCGGCAAGCTTTTGACCGGTCGCATTCAGCTTGTCCCAGATTTCGGCAGGCACATGCGTGCCGGAATGCGGGACGCCCAGAACAATCGGACCTTCACCCCGAAAAACGTCAACCGGCTGCATAGGCGTCTCCAAGCTTGATCATGTGATCTTCGGAGAGAACCGACACCAGTGCCCGCGACCGTACCAGGTCGGCCGCCTTTTCCAGGTCGGGTGCAAGGTAGCGATCCTGCGTCAATGCCGGAACATGCGAGCGCAGTTCATCGATAACGGCTTGAAGCGCCGGGCTGGTCTTCAATGGTGCGCGGTGCTCGATCCCCTCAATCGCGCAAAGCAGTTCAACACCCAGAATGTGAGAGAGGTTTGCGTTCATCCGACCCAGGCGCCGGGCACCATGCGCCGCCATGGAAACATGGTCTTCCTGGTTGGCACTGGTTGGCGTGGAGTCGGTCGAGCAGGGATTGGCAAGATGCTTGTTCTCGCTCATCAGGGCAGCCGTGGTGACTTCGGCAATCATCATGCCGGAGTTGAGGCCCGGGTCCTTGGCGAGGAATGGAGGCAGGTCGAAGGAAAGGGTGGGGTCGACCATCAGAGCAATCCGGCGCTGGGCGATTGCGCCAAGTTCCGCCACGGCCAGAGCGATCTGGTCTGCCGCGAAGGCGACCGGTTCGGCGTGGAAGTTGCCACCCGACACGATCCGGTCTGTATCGATGAGAACAAGCGGATTGTCCGTTGCCGCATTGGCTTCGATCTCGAGCGTCGTTGCCGCCATGCGCAGCAGGTCGACACAGGCACCGGCCACCTGCGGCTGGCAGCGAATGCAATAAGGATCCTGAACGCGCTGATCGCCTTCCCGGTGACTTTCCCTGATTTCGGATCCGGCCATGACTTCGCGCATGCTGCGGGCAACTTCAATCTGGCCCCGGTGGCCACGCAACTCGTGGATTTCCGGCAGCAACGGTGCGGTCGATCCCATGATTGCGTCGGTGGAAAGGCTTGCCGACACCAGCGTTGCTTCAGCCAGCCTCCAGGCTTCCATCAGACCGACAAGTGCGCAGGCTGTCGAAAACTGCGTGCCGTTAATGAGGCCGAGACCTTCCTTCGGGCCAAGCACCACCGGTGTCAGGCCTGCCCGGGAGAGGGCTTCGCCACCCGGCATCCGTTCACCGGCAAACTCGGCTTCGCCTTCGCCGATCAGAACCGCTGTCATATGCGCAAGTGGAGCCAGGTCACCGGACGCGCCAACAGAGCCCTGTGCCGGAATGACGGGTGTCACACCTTTTTCCAGGCAATCTTCAATGAGTTTCAGAACCTCGAAGCGGACCCCGGATGCCCCGCGACCTAGCGAAAGCAGCTTCAGAACCATCATCAGCCGCGTCGTTGTCTGGTCCAGTGCTTCGCCGACGCCACAGCAATGAGACAGGATCAGGTTCCGCTGCAGCGTTTCGGTATCTTCGGCAGCAATCTTGACGCTGGCAAGCTTGCCGAAGCCGGTGTTGACGCCATAGACGGCGTCGTCGCCCTGTGCTGCCCTGGCAACACGTTCCGCAGCCAGATTGATTGCCGCTTCGGCGGACCTGTCGACGCGCACGGGAAGCTGCTCCCGGTAGATGCGTTCCAGGTCGGCCAGGGTGACGGACCCCGGTGTCAGGATAAGGGCGCTCATTCAGAGCCTCCGAAGATGCGTTTTTCAAGTGCGTTGAAGCCGATCCGGTAGCTGAGTTCGGCCGGATGGCGAACGTTCCAGACGGCAAGGTCGGCCCGGTTTCCGGCTTTCAGCGTGCCCTGATCGTTCAGGCCAAGGGCCTTGGCTGCTTCTCGGGTCACGCCTGCCAGTGCTTCTTCCGGTGTCATGCGAAAGAGTGTGCAGCCCATGTTCATTGTCAGCAGCAGAGACGCGAGCGGAGAGGAGCCCGGATTGCAGTCCGTTGCCAGTGCGACCGGTACCTTGTGCTGGCGAAGCAACGCCAAAGGCGGCTGCTGGGTTTCATGAAGCGTGTAGAACGCGCCTGGCAGGAGAACGGCAACTGAGCCGCTTGACGCCATTGCCTTGACGCCGGCTTCGTCAAGATATTCCAGATGATCGGCGGACAGTGCGCCATAGGATGCGGCAAGCGCCGTTCCACCGAGATTGGACAATTGCTCGGCGTGAAGCTTGACCGGAATGCCCAGTGCGCGCGCCTTGTCGAACACCAGGGCGATTTGCGCAGGTGAAAACGCGATGCCCTCACAGAAGCCGTCGACCGCATCAACAAGCCCTTCTGCGTGGGCGGCTTCCAGAGCGGGAAGGCAGACCTCTTTCAGGTAATCGTCAGGGCGATCCTTGAATTCGGGCGGAATGGCATGGGCGCCGAGGAAACTGGTGCGGACGTTGACAGGCCGTTCTTCGGCGATCCGCCGGGCGGCCCGCAACATCCTGAGTTCGGTGTCCCGGTCGAGGCCGTATCCGGACTTGATCTCAAGGGACGTGACACCTTCGGCGATCAGGGCGTCGACGCGCGGAAGCGCAAGCTGGAGCAATTCGTCTTCGCTGGCTTCGCGGGTTGCCTTGACGGTCGATACGATGCCGCCGCCTGCGCGGGCGACTTCCTCGTATGAAGCGCCTTCGAGCCGCATTTCAAACTCGCGAGCCCGGTCGCCTCCGAAAACCACATGGGTGTGGCAATCGATCAGACCAGGCGTAACGAGCCTTCCCTGAAGATCGTCGCAAGGCCAATCGGAATAGCGCTCAGGAAGATCCAAACCTTTGCCGCACCAGCAGATTTTCCCGTCTTCGATCGCCAGCGCACCGTCTTCAATCAAACCATAGGGCTCACCTGTTTCAGTGAGCGTTGCCAGCTTGGCATTGGTCAGAACACGCTGGGACACGAGTGATCTCCGGCTTGATTAGATTGCGTTATACGATAATATGCATGCACATATTAACGTGTCAACGAAGGAATAGCGGCATGTCGACAGTCAGTGGTGCGACGGTTTTTGCAGGCAAGGCGCTTCTGCCCGAAGGGTGGGCCAAAAACGTCGCGGTGACCTTTGACGAAAAGGGCGTGATCACGTCCGTCCGGCAAGGAGCTGAACCGGAAGGCGTGCAGGCCGGAACTCTGCTGCCGGCTCCAGTCAACCTGCACAGCCATGCGTTCCAGCGCGCAATGGCGGGCATGAGCGAACGGCGCGGAGCCGAAGCGCGGGACAGTTTCTGGACCTGGCGGCAGATCATGTTCCGCTTCCTGGATGCGCTGACACCAGACGACGTCGAGGCCATCGCCGCATTCGTGCAGATGGAGATGCTGGAGGCGGGGTATTCGGCCGTTGGCGAATTTCACTACCTGCATCATCAGGCGGGAGGTGCCACTTACGATAACCTCGCGGAGATGTCGGAGCGGATCGTTGCGGCAGCACAGGAGACAGGCATCGGTCTGACGCATTTGCCGGTTTTCTACCAGTATGGAGGCTGCGACCGCCGGCCGCTTGCACCGGGACAAATCCGGTTCGGCAATGATTTCGACCGTTTCCAGAAGCTGCACGAGTTGGCATCAAAAGCAATTCAGTCACTGCCGTCCGACGCGGTTATTGGTGTTGCGCCCCACTCCCTTCGCGCAGTCGACCAGCAAGACCTGAAGAATGCGGTGGCCCTCGCCGGCGCAAGCCCCTTGCACATGCATCTGGCCGAACAGGTTGCTGAAGTCGACGAAGTTCAGGCAGCGTGGGGCAGACGGCCGGTGGAGTGGCTGCTTGCCAACCAGGATGTGTCAACCAACTGGTGTCTGATCCACTGCACGCAGATGACGCCGGAAGAAACGGTTGGACTGGCAAAATCCGGTGCTGTTGCAGGCCTTTGCCCGATCACCGAATCCAGCCTTGGTGACGGCATTTTCGATGGGGTTCGGTATCTTGCAAATAACGGCCGCTTCGGTGTCGGTTCGGATTCCAATATCAGAATTTCCCTGTCGGAAGAGCTGCGCACGCTGGAATATTCGCAGCGCCTCAGAGACAAGTGCCGGGCTTCCGTGGCAACTCCGGAAAAGTCGACCGGCCGCGTCATTTTCGAAGGCGCCGTCGCCGGTGGAGCACAGGCCGCCGGGCGCAAGGCCGGCGTGCTGGCGGAAGGGGCCTACGCGGACTTCCTCGCATTGGATGACAAGGCCATCGACCTTGAAGGCCGCGAAGGTGATGAAATCCTCGATACTTACATCTTTGCCGGCGACGACCGGATGGTTTCGGATGTCTGGTCTGCCGGAAGGCATGTTGTTCAGCACGGAAAACATGTAAAAGGCGACGCCATCCGTGCGAGATACCGGGCAACCATGGCCTCGCTGCGCAACAGGCTCTGATAGAACAGGCTCCGATTTGACGCTGACCGATACAAATTCCTGGACAGGCATCCGCGAAGTGCTTTTGCGGAGGATCCACGACCGGGTCTGGCAACCGGGGGAGCAGATCCCTCATGAGGCAGACCTGGCGCAGGAATTTGGCTGCGCACGAACCACCGTCAATCGGGCTTTGCGGGACCTGGCGGAGAGTGGCCTCGTCATCCGCAAGCGCCGCGCCGGAACCCGCGTGGCACTCAATCCGCCGCAGCGGGCAACATTGACCATTCCGATTATCCGTGAAGAGGTCGAGGCGCTCGGCCGGACCTACAGGCACTCCTTGCTGGAGCGGGATCTCAGGCCGCTGCCCCCCATGCTGCATGGCGCGTTTCAGGTTTCACTGGGTGAAGACGTTCTGTTTTTGAAGACACTGCATTTTGCCGACGACCGGCCATATGCCTTTGAAGAACGCTACATCAATCTGAAAGCCGCGCCCGGCGCTCAAGACATGTCTTTCGAAGACGTCAGCGCGAACGAATGGCTGGTGCACAACGCACCCTACAGCCACGGCGACCTGTCGTTTTTTGCGGTGAATGCAGACAAGACACTGTCCCGAAAACTGGACACAGCTTCCGGAACAGCCTTGTTCGCGATGGAGCGCATTACCTGGTCAGGGGAGGTGCCGATCACACATGTCCGCCTGATCTTCGCTCCCGGCTATCGCATGCGCACGGAGATCTGAGGGGGAAGGGGCGGCCTTGGCGCTGAAAGGTGGGTTCTGAATGGGGCCGGGAGTGGACTGTCGGGTTTTCGGCGTTTCGATTGGGTTATTGCACGACTGAAAAGCGTTTGGCCGGTAGTGCAGAAAACGAAGCATCATAGAAATAGGTTAGCCACACGGTCCCGCCGTCGAAATAGATATCCGAAACGCCTTGCGTATCGGCGCCAAGTTTCAATGGCCGCACGTTTCTCTTGGCATCCAAACTCATCAACTTGGACTCTTGATGGTCTTCATGGCCACGATAGGCGCCGAGGATCAATTGCCCATCAATCACCTCGACAGATTCGAGGTTACCAAAACCATCCGAGAGTTTTTCAGACACCGCGGTTCCATGTATGTCTGAGACACGAAAGATAGCGCTGTCCCAGGCGTCGTCAGCGCCCCATGACGCAGCAAAGATTTTGTCGTTATCGATTTCAAACCTGGCAAGGCCGTTTATTTGGATTTTCGGGAGATAGGGCTGAATGGTGCCCGTTTCGGACGAAACACTCACAAAGACCCCGCGCCCGAAATCGCTGACAACGAGCGTGGTCTTGTCCAACACTTCGATATCATAGAAAAAAACACCGTCCACATCGAAGCTTGTGCGCCAGTTGACAATACCGTCAGGTGTCGTGGAAATAACCTGCTTTCCGTCTACGATTATGATCTGGTCGTTGACTTCGACCATTCCAGTAGGGTTCCGCAACCCTTCACCATCCGAGAGTGTGACGATTTTGAAAGAACCGTCAGCACCGATCTCATAAAGCCCACCATTTGCAGCATCTGAGCCAAACTCCTCCCCTGGACCACCTGGACCAATCGCAACCGCGAAGAGTTCTGATCCGATTGGCAGAACCGCTTCGCTATAGGGCGGCAGACCGCCGCCAGTTGTCTCGTCGGCAAAGGCCGGTTGGACCATCATCAAAACGATCAGAGAATGCAGAGTTTTCATCATTGGAATATGCCTTTGACTTTTTTTGAAAATGCTGGGGAGGCCTGAAACGCGTGATCGTGCAAACGAGGCGAAATCTGTGTGGCCTCATGGCTGATCGGCGAACGCTACTGAAACGAAGGTCATGACCCTTCTGTTCTTGTAACCAGACACTCCCTGTTAAGGCCGGAAAGGCAGTTGCGTCACGCGCTCGCCAGTCAGGCTGAACACCGCATTTGCAACAGCTGGCAAGAGTGGGGGAAGACCCGGTTCGCCGACACCACCCGGTTCTTCAGCCCCTTCCAAAATACTTACGTTGATTTGCGGCATTTCCGGCAGGCGGAGCGGCTCATAGTCATGAAAATTGGACTGATCTATCTCTCCATCGGATAACGTGATTTCTCCGCGAAGAAATGCACTCAATCCAAACACGATGCTGGAGTGCATCTGTGCCTCGACTTGCCCAGGGTTCACCGCAACCCCGCAGTCTATGACGCAAGTTACCTTGTGAACATGCAGTTCGCCATCAACGATCTGCACCTCAGCCACCTCTCCGACAATGCTCTCAAAGGATGTAACCAGAGCAACACCGCGTCCCACATCGGCATTAATCGGGGCTGACCACCCGGCTTCGTCGGCAAGCTTGTCCAGAACAGCAAGATGGCGCGGTTTGCTCCGCAGGAGTTTCCGGCGTAACCCCAACGGATCTTGACCGCTGACATGTGCCAGATCGTCGATCAAACTCTCTACGACAAATGGATTGTGCGACGCACCGACCGCCCGCCAGAAATGGACGGGAAGCCCCGGATCATGATCAATCCATTCGATGCGTGTGTTTGGGATGTCATAAGGTAAGTTGACCAACCCTTCGACAGCTTGTTCGTCGACACCATCATCCCGGATAAGAAAAGGCAGGCGCGACCATTTGGAGACTGACGGCTTTGCGATTTTGATATCAAGCGCGGCGATTTCTCCAACCTTGTCAAGGGTTCCGGTGGCGCGCGTCAGGTTGAATGCCCGATATCTTCCAGCACGCATATCGTCTTCCCGAGAGTAGATGAGTTGGACAGGTCGACCGGTCGCCATCGCGATTTCTGTCGCAGCCTCGATGAAGTCCTGAGCGGACCGGCGCCCGAATCCGCCGCCCAGGAAAGTCGTGTGCACAGTAACGTTTTCCGGATCGATCCCGGCTATCTTGCCAACGGACGACTGAACGAGACTTTGCGCCTGAGTAGGGCCCCAGACTTCGGCAACTCCATCACCGATGGAAACTGTGAAGTTCATCGGCTCCATACAGGCATGAGCCAGATAGGGCTGTTCGAACTCGCGGGTAATCCTTCTTCCATCAACGACTGCCTCGCCATCACCAGTGGCTTCGGCAATTTTTCCTGGAGTGTCGAGAGCTCTGCGATAGCCGTCGCGAAGATCATCCATGTCAATGCCCGCAAACGGCCCGCGACCCCATACGATGTCCACATCTTCACTGGCTGAATGGGCTGCCCAAAAATGATCCGCAACGATCGCCACGCCTGTCGAGATTGATAAGACATCAATGACACCCGGACGGGCCAGCGCTCGTTCAGCATCAAAAGTCTGAACGGGTGCCTGAAACTGCGGAGCGGAGATCACTACCGCGGTTACCATGTTCGGAATCCTAACATCAATGCCGTAAACCGCCTGACCGGTGGTCTTCTGGTTTGTATCCAGCCGTTTGACCAGTCTACCGATGACCGAACGTTCACCGGCAGACTTCAGCGAAGGATCGTCCGGGACAGGCAGCTTCGAGGCATCAGATACGAGGCTGGCGAATGTCGCTCGTCTTCCATCTGGAGCGGCAACGACGCCCTCGGCTACCGAAAGGGTCTTGATATCGACGCTCCACTTGTTGGCTGCAGCTTGTTCCAGCATCATGCGGGCTGCTGCTCCCATTTTTCGCATTCGCGTCCATTCGCTGCGGAGCCCGCTTGATCCACCGGTGATCATAAAGCCATTGAATGGAAACCCGAATATTGGTGCAGACTTCGCCTGCACCACTGAAATTGATCCCCAAGAACATCCAAGTTCATCTGCTATCAGCTGAGCTATGCCGGTCTGCGTGCCTTGTCCCATTTCGGACTTTCCGACGGTAAGGGTTACCTGCCCGTCCGAAGTAATCTCGATGAAGGCATTGGGCGCGAATCCATTTCCATCGGTATCGGCATCATCGCGAAGGGTTGTCTCGGCGAGTGAGGGATTTGAAGCGAACGCGGCCACAATCAATCCACCGCCGAGCGCGGCGCCAGAAGCCAAGAAGCCACGACGGCTGAAGACAGTAATTTCAGACACGATAGTCACCTAAGCCTGCGCAGCAGCAACAATGGCTGCACGAATGCGTGCGTAGGTACCGCATCGACACAGATTTCCAGCCATAGCGGCATCTATCGCGGCGTCATCAGGAGTTGGACTGTTCGACAGAAGAGCGACGGCTGACATTATCTGCCCGGGTTGGCAGTATCCGCATTGCGGGACATCTATGTCCTGCCATGCGGCCTGAACTTGAGCGCCGATGTCTGTTGTGCCGACATGTTCAATGGTTATGACGGTACTATCGGCTGCGTCATCCAGGCTGGTTTGGCAGGAACGCACGGCCACACCGTTCAGGTGGACGGTGCATGCACCGCATAGGCCTGCACCACAGCCAAACTTTGTTCCGGTCAAACCAGCTAAATCGCGGATTACCCAGAGCAGAGGCATGTCCCCTGGCGCGTCGACGTCATGGTGGACATCGTTGATAATCAACGTGGTCATGGGGCTTCTCCGTGGATTTTTGAGGCTTGATCGCGGTGCAAACCTTTGTCTTTCGATTGCGCTGATGAGAAAAATATATTTACTCAAGCATTCTTGGAATGACTAATAGTGGATAAGAAGCATGCAAAAAATGAATACAGAAATTGCCAATCTGGGTATGCGCGTGCTGAGTTTTCTCGATGTCCTGCTTCAGACTGGAAGCGTGACACGCACTGGTGAAATAATTGGGATAAGCCAACCATCTGCCAGTCGCATGCTTGCGCGCACCCGACATTTGATCGGCGATCCGCTGCTTATCAGGACCCAAAAGGGTTATCAGTTGACCGATCACGCCAGGTCTTTGCGGGAGCCGGTCTTAGAAGCGATTTCCGCCCTGCAGGCGGTTTTCACAAATCCTGAATTCAATCCGGCTGAGTCTGGCAGAAAGTTTCGTATCGCCTGTACCGACTATGCGGTGGCTTGTGTCATCGGCCCGTTGATGCGGAACCTGACAAAAGAAGCGCCTTCAGTTTCGATGGATGTGTTGCCATTGGTACCAGAAAGCTTCGTGATGCTAGACGACGGTGAGATTGACTTCGTGCTCTACGCGACACTGAACATGAAGGGCGATTACATCGTCCAGAAGCTGTTCGATGAAGGTTATGCTTTGGTCATGCGCAAAGGCCATCCCTTACAAGACCTTCTTGCAGAGCGCAGTGCCCTCGAGCCGGAAGATATCGCCGGATTTCCGCATGTAGAATTCTCCTATCCAACACAAGAGTTTCTACAAGCAGATCCGGTGTTAAGGGGCGAAAGCGGGAATGCCAAATCCGCGCTGTCGGTGCCGTTTTTTACTGCAATGCCATTCATAGTCGCCGGCACTGATGCAGTTGCACCTGTTCCCGGCCGATTTGGTGCAGTGTTAGCTCGTGATTACAACGTCAACGCAGTACCATATCGTCCTAGCCACGTTTTCCCTTATCATTTGATTTGGCACGAGCGCTCGCGCAGCAATCCGGCCATCTGTTGGATGGTCGAGCAAATTGTTAAGACGACAAAGTAATGAGTCTCTCCATTCGTGTGCTCCACATGTGTAAGTGAGACAGTGGGGCAAAGTAGAGCTGCGAAACAGACTCTTTCTCACAGCGAATGACCAGTTCCGCAGCCTAGTTGCTAGCCACGGTATTGCTTATGTGAGGGCGCAGTGTGGACCTTGATGCACGCCGCAATAAACGGCCACTCTCCGTCCAACTGCGAATTCACCGCATCCGCAATAAACATCAGCTTTTGGAGGCATGTATTGAAGCAGTGAACCTCCGAATTTGCGGCGTATTATTGTCGTTCAGTGCACTCGCAGCGAAAGTCGGTTTTGAGCCTTAGAGGGGACGGTTGGGAATTGCGCGCATTCTCGCAGCAAAAAATGACCCCGGCCAACGTAAAATCAATTCAATCCGTTCAAATAACCTGACGCAGAACCGCTTCCTGACATGGAGAAAAAGACGCCGTTATCGCGCTCAGCGCTGTTTGACTTCTGCCGGACCCTGTTCCTCAGAGCCTCTGCTGTAATGGACACCCCGACCTCAAGATTTGAATGGTGTTCACCAAGGCTTGGATCAATCAGGCCATGCTGGTAATGGTCGACAAGCGCTTCGGGGAGATCAACCAGCCAGAAGTTTTCATCAGACTGGAAGGACAGAAGGATCTTATACGGGTCAATCCCGTGTTCCTTGATCATCGCCTCAATCAGAACCATGCCGTCATCAGGTGAAAGGCCCATCTCCTCGCGAATGGCCCGGGGGGCTTCTGTAAATCTATAGGCGGGTGGTGCCCTACGCGGCAGTCGAAAGAACAATGGAGGCTTTTCAAGCAGGCTGGGGCAGAGAACACCAATTTTTTCGATGAAGACTTTTCCGACGCCGAAATCGTCGCCAAGAAAGGCAATCATGTGCTCAACAGATTTGAAGGCAATGTGTTCGTGCCCGGCGAATTCGGCGGAATTGGCATCACCGATCCAAACGTCGTTCTGGTAATCGACATCCAAAAGCGTGAATTCACATCCGGTGATCCCGATGCTGAAATTCCATTGGTGCTCAAAAAGACGATCTGCGTCTCCGGGATTGCGCATCAGGATCTTGATCCCGATGACGCCAAATGGTGCTTCGCGCGAGATCATCTTTTGAACGGAGCCGTCCTGAATATCAAAGACTGTGGAGGTGTTCCACAAGTCGATGAGATGAGACTGGAACTCTGCGCCTATCGTATCAATCAGTCTTTCAACGCGGCCCTTGCTTGGCGACACATCAGTCTCCGGTCTCTGTCTGGTCACTCGTTCTTCCAGACCAATATATGTCATCTGCGCAGTGTCGGTAACTCCCCGCCTTTCAAAAAAGCGCCCCTGAAAAAGCGCTCCAGAAAAGGTTTGGTGAGCCCGGCACATCAGACCTTCATCCGACCCACAATGAACGGCTATTCCACGCCCAGCTTGAGAATTCAATCCGTCTGCGGTGAAGATCAGCTTTCGGGAGCGAAGGGAAAATCGGCACATGTCCGATTTCGCGGCGCAAAGCTGTCATTCAGCACGCGCGAACTGTAGGTCGGCTTCGAGCCCAGAGTCACCGATGCTGCGTTGAAAACGAATGGCGGCTTTCAGTCTAGAATGCGGTTGTTTATGCTGTGAGCATGTCAGGCAATACTTCGAAAAATCTAAGTGCGGAAAACAGGCTCGCATGGGAAACCAAGCGGCTTGATGCGTGGAACTTAGCGTTTGGTGGCCCGAAGGCCGAAGCAGAGCGCATAATAGCAAACCCGCGACACACTTTGCGTCGGCTTCTTCCCTATCTGCCCGATGTCAAAGACCAACATGTGTGTAGTGTTCAGGGGTCACATGGTCGGGTTGCTGTTGCGTTTTCTGCGCTAGGGGCAAAGGCGCATGTTGTGGATTTTTCCGAAGAAAATTCAATGTTTGCCTTGGCTCTTGCACAAGCCGCCGGGGTGCCGCTTGACTACACAGTCTGCGACATCCTGGAAGCAGAAAAATATGTCACGCCCAAGACATTCGACATTCTTGTCTTGGAGCTTGGTATCCTCCATTACCATCAGGACCTAGACAGGTTCTTTACCGTCATGCGCCGACTGGCAAAGGATGGATCTCTACTTCTTGTAAATGAATTTCACCCGACCCAACGCAAACTGTTTTGGACATCGGGCCCGCAAGACTATTTTTCTGAAGAGCTTATTGAAGGGGAGGTTCCAAACCCAAATGACGACGGGCAAAAACTAGGGGTTTGCAGGTATCGCTTTTGGACTTTGGGCGAGATTGTAACGGCAACGCTTCGGAACGGTTTCAGGCTACAATTGTTGGACGAACACCCAGATTGGGACGACCCAAAACAACCGGGCACATTTACCTTGCTTTCGAAAGCGGTGGTTTAGACCAGCATCGGTAACGACAGCTTTGTCCGCCTCTTAGCCATTGGTTCTGAAAGCAACGAATGTCGATTTCCGGGACAAACCTGCGAAACAACGATTGACCGAATTGGCGGCGCGAAGCAGACGCCAGAAGGACTTGCTGAATGAGACAAAACGCCCTCTCCGTTGGAAGAGGGCGTTTCGCACTTCTTTCTTAGGTTCAGCGTGCGATCAGTCGATCACCGCACCTTCTTCATCCTTCGCCATATGACGCATGCGGGTCTTGAGGACCTTGCCGAAGATGATCGGCAGCACGAAGCCGATGGCCGCCAGCGCCCAGAGCGTGATGGAGAGCGGGCTGTCGACCAGCGTCCACCAGTCGCCATTGCTGATTGTGATCGCACGGCGGAGATTGTTCTCCATGGCGTTGCCAAGCAGCGTGCCCAGAATGATCGGCACCAGCGGCACATCCAGTTTGCGCAGGATCCAGCCGGCGACACCGAAGCCGATCATCACCAGGAGATCGAACGAGGAACCGGAAATACCGTAGATTCCGACGAAGCTGACCATCGCGACGATCGGCATGAGGATGCGCGGCGGGACCAGCAGAACGCGGGTGAACAGGCCGATCATCGGAATGTTCATGGCAAGCAGCATGAAATTGGCGATGAACAGCGCCGCGATCAGGCCCCAGACCACGTCCGGCTGCTGGGTGAACAGCAGCGGACCCGGCGTGATGTTGAGTGCGAGCAGGACCGCCAGAAGAACAGCCGTTGTCCCGGACCCCGGAACGCCGAGCGCCAGCATCGGCACCAACGCGCCACCTGCGGCAGCATTGTTGCCAGCTTCAGGTGCTGCGACACCACGCGGGTCGCCGGTTCCGAAGGTGTTCTCCTTGTCGACCAGTTTCTTTTCCATCGTGTAGGAAATGAACGACCCGAGGGATGCGCCCGCACCGGGCAGAACGCCTGCGATAAAGCCAAGAAAGCTCGTGCGCAGCATGGTGGGAGTGCAGGACTTCAACAGGGAGAAGCTTGGCATCATCCGGCCGACGGAAACTTTGTGGCCGCTGGCGTCTGATTTTCCATGGCGATGTTCAAGGAACAGGAACACTTCCGACAGGGCGAACAGGCCGACGATTGCGACCAGGAAGTCGATGCCGTCGTAAAGGTGCACTTCGCCGAAGGTGAAGCGCGGTACGCCGGTCTGGGTGTCGACCCCGACGGTGGCAAGACCGATGCCGATGGCCGCTGCGAAAGCGGTTTTCGCCTGGTTGGTCGAGGCGACCCCTCCTAGGGTGGCGAAGGCCAGAGTGAAGAGGGCGAAATATTCTGCGGGACCGAAGAGCAGCGCGATCTTGACCAGCTGCGGAGCCAGAAGGATCAGGCCCCAGGTTGCCAGAAACGCACCGACAAACGAGGCGACACCGGAAAGCGACAGGGCTTCACCCGCTCGTCCGTTCTTGGCCATGGGATAGCCGTCGAGGCAGGTCATCATGGCGGGTTCGTCGCCCGGGATATTCAGGAGGATCGACGAAATACGTCCGCCATACATCGCGCCATAGTAGACCGAGGTCAACAGGATCAGGGATGGGGTTGCCCCGAGGCCGAGCGTGAAGGCCAGGGGGATCAGGATCGCGACGCCGTTTGACGGTCCAAGGCCGGGCAGGGCGCCCATCATGGTGCCGAGAAAGCAGCCGAGCAGTGCCAGCAGCAGGTTCTGCCAGGTGAGGGCGATTGCGAAGCCGTCGGCCAGAGATGCAAGAGTTTCCATGGGCTTGCTCCGTTAAAATCCCAAGGGACCCTTGGCCAGCGAAAGGCCGAGGACGAGGTGGAACACCGCGTAGATGCCGACGGATGTCAGACAGCCGGAGACCACTGATGACAGAGGCCGGGTGCCGAGACGCCAGGTCAGGTAGGTGGCGGCAAGTGCGGTTGCGATCACGAAGCCGATTTCAGGCAGGTAGATCGCGTAAAGGATCATCACCACAATGGCGGCTCCCACTTCCATGAAGCGCATGAAAGAAGGCCATTCCGGAGCCTTGTCCGGCTTGAAGATGATAACGAGGGATGACAGTCCGAGAACTGTTGCGATGATCAGCGGAAAGGCTTTCGGGCCGACGGCGTCGGAGAGAAAGCTTTCTTCGATGACAAGAGCAGCCCAGGCATATCCGAGTGCGAGGAGAAGCCCGACCACCCCAAAGATGCGGTCGCTCATGGATACCTTCCAGCAAGCGGTCGGCTCTTGTTCAGGAGACCGCTTGATAACGTGTCATAAGGTAAGAAATTGGGGGCACGCCAAGGGTGCCCCCAGTTCCGGATTTGGCAGATTTACTTGATGATGCCGATCTCTTTGGAGATCTGCTGGATCTGCGCGACCGACTCGGCCACGAACTGCTGGAATTCTTCGCCCTGCAGGTCGAGCGGTGCCAGGCCGTTGGCAGCCATGACGCCCTTCCATTCATCGCTTGCGTAGAGATCGGAGATCTTTCCGACCCACGCATTATAGGCATCGTCGGACATCTTGCCCGGAGCGTAGAAGCCGCGCCAGTTCGCGCCGATGGCATCAACGCCTTGTTCCTTTGCCGTCGGGAAGTCGGCAAACTCACCCGGCAGACGCTCTGGAGCCAGTACGGCGATTACCTTGATGTCGCCGCTGTCGACGAAGCCCTTTGCTTCGGAAATGTCGCCGGTAAAGGCCTGAACGGATCCGGCAAGCAGCTGGGTAACAGCTTCACCACCACCATCGAAGGCGATGTATTTGACCGAGCGAACGTCATCGATACCGTAAGCGTTGGCTGCGATCAGGACCTTGAGGTGATCCCAGCCACCGACCGCGGAACCACCGGCAACGGACACGGAAGTTGGATCGGACTTGATCTGGTCGAGCAGTTCGGGAAGCGTGTTGATCGGGCTGTCAGCGGCAACGGCTATCACACCGTAGTCAGCGCCGATGGATGCGAGCCAGCGCACCTGGTCCATGGTGTTGCCCGGATAAGCGCCCTGAGCAAGACGGGTCGCGGTTGCGGATGAGGCTGCCACGATCAGGTCGTTGTCGCTGTCGCGCTTGTTGACGACTTCAGCAAAGGCAACGCCACCGCCGCCACCGGCGAGGTTGACCACCTGCATGGTCTTGTCGAGCAGCTTGAGGTCCTGAAGAGACTTGCCGACCTGGCGACAGGTAAAGTCCCAGCCACCGCCCGGGTTTGCCGGAGCGATACACTCGGGATTTTCCGGTTTGAAGTCTGCTGCTGATACGCCAAACGCGGACGCGCCAAGCAGTGCTGCCGCCAAAAGCAGGCGGGTCGATTTGAATGCCATGATTTGTTTCCTCCACATGATCAGGCTTTTTCCGGCCTTGGTATCCGTCGGCCCAGATTGCTGGCCCTCCCAACGGATGTGATGTCAGCCTAGCGCGAAACCCTGTCATCAACCTGTCACCTGGTGTCAGGTCGCTTGCATGCGGGAAAAAGCCGGGGCAAGAGTTTAGGTGGGAGGACCTTATCTGTGCGCCTTTTGCTCGTTGAAGATACCTTTGACATGGCTGAAGCGATCATGATCCGGCTTGAACGGTCGGGTATCGCCTGTGATTTGGCCAAAACGCTGGAGCAGGCACGCGCCTGCCTGGAGGTTCAGCGTTACGATGTCATCGTTCTGGATATCAATCTGCCGGACGGGCTCGGAACCGAGCTCTTGAAGGAAATGCGCTCGCGGGGCGATCGCACGCCGGTTCTGATGCTGACCGCGGAGTTTTCGGTCGATGACCGTGTGTCGTCGTTGAATTCGGGTGCCGATGATTATCTCGTGAAGCCGTTCGATCACCGGGAGCTCGAGGCTCGCATCCGGGCTTTGTTCCGCAGGGAACAGAGCGACAAGGCCGAAGAGCTGGAACTGGGAAACCTGACGTTCAATGCTTCCGCGCGGGTCGCCAGGCAGGGCGACAGCCCGATCAACCTGACACGCAGGGAGTTTTCGCTTCTGGAACTTCTGATCCGAAACCGGGGCAAGACAGTCAGCAAGGAGCGGCTTTTTGAAGGGGTGTTCAGTTTTCAGGACACCGATGTCAGCATGAATGCGCTGGAACTTTACATCGCCCGCCTGCGCAAGAAGCTCTCCGGCTGTACAATCAGGATCGAAACGCAAAGAGGGCTTGGCTACAAGCTGGAAGTTGATGACTGAGTTCATTCGCAGGCTGGCGAACACGTCTCTCACGGCCCGTGTTGCTCTCGGGATCGCCCTGCTTTTGATGATCGGTGGTGTCATTGTTTCGATTGCGGCATTTGCCTATGGCCGCGAGGCTGCCCGCAGTGCCTATGACAGGTTGCTGCTGGGAGCTGCGAATGACATCGCCTCGGCAATCACGGTGCAGGATGGCCGCCCGGTCATTGAACTGCCCGTTTCAGCCTTCGAACTTCTTGCTTTTGCACCGGATGACAGGATCGGCTATCGGATCATCGGACCTGACGGTGAAACTCTGACAGGATATGAAGAAATTGCCCTTCCCGAAGGGCGGCGGGAGATCGATGAAGGGTTTTTCGACAGCCGGTTCTTCGAGGAGCCGGCGCGCTTCGCCGTCGTCTCCCGGCGGTTTGCGGAACGCACCTTGAACGGCACCGTCAAGGTGGTTGTCGGGCAAACCCTGCAGGCACGCAACTCCATGGCCTATGACATAACGCGCAAGGCGCTTTACGTTCTGGCGGCCTCCGGCCTGGCGATGATCCTGCTTGCTGTTGTGGTTGTCAGATCCGTGCTCAGGCCCTTGGAGAAAATTGCAGGGGGATTGTCCGCCCGTGACCCGCACGACCTGACCCCGGTCGATACGAGTGTGCCCAAGGAAACCGCAGCCATGATCAACGCGCTCAACGGGTTCATGGCACGGCTCGACAGGCAGATGAACTCCATGCGTCACCTGATCTCCGACACAGCGCATCAGCTGAGGACGCCGGTGGCGGCCCTGAGGGCCCAGGCGGATCTGTTCACCGACGAGCCGGATATCGGCCGCAAGGAAAAGATCGTTGAGCGGATCCAGACACGGTCCGCCAGCCTTGGCCGGTTGCTCGACCAGATGCTGAGCCAGGCGCTCGTCATCCACCGGGGCGACAGTGCACGCCGGGAGGTGGTGGACCTGCGCGACATTGCCCTTGATGTTTTCGAGAGCGGTGACCACACGGTTCTCAATCCGGATGCTGACGTCATGCTTGATATCGGTGAAGAACCGGTCCCTGTTCTGGCCGATGCGCCGTCATTGGAAGAAGCCTTGAAGAACCTCTTGAACAACGCACTTCGATACGGACAGTCACCTGTGCGGATCGGAGCGTCGCAAGACGGTGGCAAAGCGGCGATCTGGGTGGAGGACACCGGATCAGGGCCGGGCGAGGATGTTCTTGCGGAACTGGGGAGTCGGTTCAACAAGGACAACCTTTCCCGCAAGGCTGGTTCGGGGCTGGGCATCGCGATTGCTCATTCCGTTGCCGTGTCCTTTGGCGGCGAACTCGCACTCGACAAGACTGATGAGGGCCGGTTTCGAGCAGCGCTTGTGTTTTCAAGAGCCGGGGAGAAATCCTCATGAACCGGTTGGGGAAAATCTGTTCCGTGATATCCGGACTGTTCTTCCTGACAATTGGCGGTTCTGCTGCTGCGCAGGAAATGGTTGAGATCTTCGGGACAGAGACCGCCCAGGAAGAATTGGTGCTGCGTTCGACGACCGACATTTCCGTTTTCGGGCCGGTGGTCGAGACCTTCCTGAGCACACGACCGGAAATTCGCTTTCGCTATGAACAATGGGGCTCGAACGAGCTCTACCGGCTGACGCGACAGGAATGCCGTGAAAACAAGCCTGGCGCCGACATCGTGATCAGCTCCGGTGTGCATCAGATGGTGCAGCTTGTGAATGAGGCGTGTGCCGCCTCCTACCGGTCTCGCTTGACGGAGCAGCTGCCAGCAGCACTCAACTGGCGTGATGAACTTTGGGGCATTACCCGGGAACCGGCGGTGATGGTCTTCAATCGCGAATTGGTGCCCGACGGGGATGTTCCGCAAACACGTTTTGATCTCCTGGATCTTTTGAGGCCGTCCAACTCCCCTTATGCGGGGCGGATCGCCACCTACGACATTGAAGAGTCCGGTCTTGGTTATCTGTTTGCGTTTTCAGATGCGCAGGAAGCGTCGACATTCGGTGCCCTGCAGGAGTCTTTTGGCAGGACGCAGGCAATATCGACCTGCTGTTCCGCGGACATCATCAGAAACGTTGCTGAAGGCAATTATCTGATCGCCTACAATGTTCTGGGATCGTATGCGCAAGGGTATCAGCAGACAGACGACCGTATCGGGATCATTTTGCCTTCAGACTATACGCTTGTTCTTTCAAGGGCGCTGATGATCCCGAAACAGGCAAAGGACAAGGAACAGGCGAAAGAGTTTCTGGACTTCCTGCTCTCGCCACAAGGCACGTTGGCGCTTCGGGATGCACTGTTGATCAGTCCGCTTCTGGAAACGGATGACGGCAACGAAGGTGAAGGTCTGAGCCCGACGGCGCTCAGGCCGATCGGGCTGTCTCCCTCACTCATGGTGGCTCTTGATGCGTTGACCCGAGAAACCTTTCTGAGACGCTGGCGGTCGACTTTTCCCGGACCATGATAATGTTGTTCGAGCGGGTGATGCCGACGCTTGTCTTGTCGTTGCCCCTTTGGGCAGTTCATTGGCTTTTGACAAAAGAGCTTGGATTGAAAGGTTCCGGAGATGCAATACGACGCCAAGACTCCCGAGGACTATCTTGCTCAGCTTGACAATGACTGGCGGCGCTCGAAGCTGCTTGAACTGCGCAACCTGATCAGATCCTCCGCACCGGGCCTGGAAGAGAGCATTCACTACAAGATGCTCGGCTATGGGGACGGAGCTTCCTTCGCTTTTCACCTGAATGCTCAAAGCGGCTACGTGAGCCTCTATGTCGGAAACATCGCCAAAATCGACCCGGCCGGAGACCTGTTGAGCGGACTTAACCTCGGAAAGGGGTGTGTTCGATTTACAAAGACGAAAGAGGTCAATGAAGACCGGATCGGTCAATTCATCGAACGTGCCTTCCGAATGTGGAAGGACGGGGAGGAAATGGGGTGCTGAGGGCAAAACGAAAGGGAACAAGCGCTTGACGTCGATTGTTCCCTTTCTTTGTTTCAAATAGTCCCGTGGTTAACCCGCCGCCTGCGGAGACAGGCGGCGGGCTTGTTCTCAGAATTTTTTTGCAAAGCTTAGCTTGAAGCTGCGCCCGGCACCTTCGTCATCGCTCAGGTGATGTCGGTAGGACTTGTCGAAGATATTGTCGACGTTGAAACGAACCTCGCTTCCCGCCAGATGACCTTCAGTTGGTTTCCAGAATGCGTAAAGGTTGTGAAGGACGTAACCTGCCGTTTTGCTTTCGTCTGTACCGACACGATCCTGGGAAGCGAAGAAGTCACCCTTCCAGCCAATATCAAGGTTCCATGGCTTATGAACATAACCGACCTTGAGGAACGCATTGTCTGCCGGAACGGCGTTCAAGTATCCACCGGTATTGGCGTTCTCACCTCTGACCAAAGAAGCTCCCAGAGTGCCGTAGACGCTGTCAGTCCAATATGAAGCTTCAAGTTCCAGGCCTTCGTAGCGCGCTTTGGGAATGATTTCGGTCACAACCGATGTGCCGTTCCAGTAGCTGGCATAATAGTCGGTGATGTTGTTTCGAAACGCCGTTGTTTTGAGACGGAATGCGTCTCCTTCCAACGCAACGTTGTCGAAGGACAGTGTGAAACCGGCCTCAAAGTTGTTCGACTTTTCTTTTTCGATCGCATTCACTGTGTAGTTGGAAAAAACCTCATCAAGCGATGGAAGACGTTCTGTGTGGGCAACGGATCCAAAGACACCAAGCCAATCTGTCATTTTGATCAAGGCAGCGAATTTGGGAGAGTAGCCGATTTTTGTCTTGTCTTCGTTGAGGTCTACGGTGTTGCCACTGCTGTTCACATAGCTTCCGACATGAACGTTGCTATAGTCGATGCGCATCCCCGGTATCAGCGAGATTACATCGTTCCAAACGAATTCAGACTGCGCATAGACACCAAGCGTTGTGCTATCGCCTTCCGGGTGGGAACCTGATCCGCTTCGTACATAGGTGCCGAAGTCGCGCGGATTTCTTCTTTCCTGGAACTGTGCATTGAGACCGGTGGTCAAAAAAGCCTGCCAGCTCTCGCCAAGCTCGAATTCGGAATCATTGTCGATTCTCGCCTGCCAGGTTTCGTACGAATATTCGGAACTGTAGCCGAAGGGGTAGTAACAGGTGGGGGGGGCGGGAGGAGGTGCAAACTGAGCACACAGCTGGTCTTGGTTGTCTTGTTCGACACGCGTGTCGGACCAACTCATCTGGGCCTTGATATTGAGAAGGTCGTTGCCGGTAAACGCGTTTTCGTAACCCAATATAGCTGTCTGATCGGTGACCTTCCGGTCCACGTCGCCGAAACCACCGCTCCAGGTCAGCTGGTCGTAATTTTGATTGTCTTCGTCGCTTTGCCAGCGCTGATAACTTGCAAAAACCGACTGATCATCGTTTTCGCCAAATGTGTAGCGGGCCTTTATCAGTCCGTTCACCGAGTTGAAATCAGAGTCCGGTATCTTGTTTCCCTGACCATCGCTGATGTCTTGCGACTGCCGATAATTGAGCGCTCCCAGGAGTTCGAAATTCTTGACCGGCTCCGCTGCAACAATGGCGCTGCCAAGCCAGCCGTTTCCATTGGAATCCCACGAAGTCTTCAAGCGACCTCCGAGCATGTCTCCCGGATCGAGGAAATCGCTGGCATCTTTCGTGGTGAAGGTAACGACACCACCCATCGCTCCGGATCCGTAAAGAGTGGAGGATGCGGGGCCACGAAGCACTTCGACCTGTTTGTAGAGCTCCGGGTCGGAAAAGAACGAGCCTAGTCGATACTGTTCATAGAACTTGTTGACGCCGTCGACCCGAATGATGATGCGGGTTTCATCGCCAGATAATGCTTCACCAATACCGCGTATATTGATGCTTTCGCCCAGAACCGAGTTACTGCCAATGGCTGTAACGCCTGGGATTTCGTTAAATACGTCTCCGATCGTGCGCGGTTGCTGAGCGTCGATTGCTTCCTGATCCAGCACCGTTACCGCTTGCGGTGTGTCTATTGCAACCTTCGGAACGCCGGTGCCTATAACGATCCGATCCAGCGGAATCGATTCATCCGTAGTCACCGCATCCTGTGCGACTGCTTCTCCATTAAAAGCCAAAACCCAAAGGGCGACACCACCCATTAGCCGGGTGCGGTTGGTTTTATTGAGCCCCATTCAATTCTCCAAGAGTGCGCGTTGGCGCGTCCGTCCTGCTGCCCCTCGATCAGCAATTTTTAAACATGAGTCGATGACTCAGGTATTGCGGTCATTAAAAAACATGAATATAAGAGTCAAGTATTAGATTGCAGGTTTGAGTGTTTTCTTCTCTCTTTAGAAGAATTCAAAAAATCCATACATTTCAGAATGTTATGTATGTGATGAGGTTTAAGCCTGCGATAGATGAAGTCCATGAAATGAAGGCCGGACCGATGACCGTCGATCAGATTTCTTTCGAAGAAAAACCGAGTGCAGCTGAAATACGTGAAGCGCGTGCTCAAAATCCCAAGATGCGGGAACGGGATCTGGCTCAAATTCTGGGTATCAGCGAAGCCGAATTTGTCGCGAGTTTCGTCGGTTATGGAGTGCATCGGATAGAGCCGCGCTTTGAGAACCTGTTTCCCGGCCTGCAAGAGGTTGGCGAGGTCATGGCTCTGACCCGGAACGAAAGCGCGGTGCATGAAAAGATCGGTCCGTTCGAACAATTCATCAACGGCAAACGTGCCGCCCTGATGTTGGGAGAGCAGATCGACACGCGCATGTTCCCCGCAAACTGGATACACGGATTTGCTGTCGAGAAATCCGACGGCAAGGAGGTTCGCCGATCCCTTCAATTCTTCGATGCCCATGGCGACGCGGTTCAGAAAATCCACGCCCGCACTGATACGGACCTCGTGGCCTGGAACAAGTTGGTCGGCCAACTAACGCTGGAAGACCAGTCGGTAGATACTCTGCCCGAGCCGACCCCTGCAGAACCTTTTTCCCGAAAATTACCTGCGACGGGAGTGGAGGAAGTGCTGCAGGAACGATGGCAGGCGATGACCGACCCACACCAGTTCCACGGCCTTTTGAGGGAACTGGAGCTTGACCGGGTCAGCGCGTTCGAACTTGTCGGTGATGCCTGGGCCTGGCCTCTGGACACCGGATCCGTGCCCGCGCTTCTCAGACTGGCGGCACTGGAGAGCATTCCGATCATGTGTTTCGTCGGGAACAGGGGATGTATTCAGATCCATTCCGGTCCGGTCGAGACGGTCATGACCAAAGGTCCATGGATCAATGTCATGGATCCAAACTTCCACCTGCATCTGAGAACCGATCACATTTACGAAGTTTGGGCGGTGCGCAAACCGGCGGATATCGGCCACGTGACATCGGTGGAAGCCTATAACAGCGATGGCGAACAGATCATCCAGTTCTTTGGTGTCCGAGGTGAAGGCAATGCGGAGCGATCGGATTGGCGCGGCCTTGCTGAAAACCTGCCACGCCTTGATCGTTCAGTCACGCTGGGAGCAGCAGAATGAGACCGCAACTGTTTTCCAATCCTTGCAGCCTTCTCGCAGCCTGCGCCTTGACCGTTGCTGCATTTGTTGCACCAAGCAAGCCGCTCTTTGCCGAGGGAACGACAGCTGAAGCCGCGCATCGCATCGTTGCGGTGGGAGGTGCGGTAACGGAAATTGTCTTTGCTCTGGGAGAAGAGGAGCGTCTGGTTGCCAGAGACACGACCAGCAATTTTCCTGAGGCGGCAGCCCAGCTTCCCGATATCGGTTACATCCGGGCATTGTCGCCGGAAGGTGTCATGTCGGTGGATCCGGATCTGATCCTGATGCTCGAGGGCAGCGGACCACAGGAAGCCGTGGATGTTCTGAAGAAATCCGGTGTGGCGATTGCTGATATTCCGGAAGGCTTCACAGAGGAAGATATCCTGAAAAAGGTCGAAGCCGTCGGTGAGGCACTGGGAGTTCCGGAAAAGGCTGATGAGCTGGTGCAAGAGCTGGGGGACGATCTTGAAGATGCCCGGGCGCACGCGCAAAGCAATTCGACCGAGTTTCGGGTTCTCTTTGTTCTGACGACCAGAGGCGGGCGCATCCTGGCTTCCGGAACTGACACGGCAGCCCACGGTATCATTGAGTTGGCAGGTGCGGAGAATGCCGTTGCGGACTTTTCCGGATACAAGCAGTTGAGCGACGAAGCCATCCTGAGTGCAGCTCCCGATGTTGTCTTGATGATGCAACGCGGACCAAATCATGAAGTCGCGGCAGAAGAGGTGTTTACGCACCCGGCGCTGGCGCAGACCCCGGCGGGCCAGAACAAGCGGGTCATCGTCATGGGCGGTCAATATCTGCTGGGGTTCGGACCGCGCACCGCTGACGCTATCCGCGACCTGTCACAGCAGCTATCGGACATTCGGAGCTGAACCGGCGCATGAGCCATACGACGATTTCAGTGCGCAAGTTGCGAATGGGGCGTTGGTTCGGGGTCACTGAAGCTAGAAACGGCAACCGCGAACAGCTTGCTCGAGCAGTCATTGTGCTTCTGATTGTCGCGACAGCAACAACCATGCTTGCCAGCCTTGCAATCGGGCCGATCGCCGTACCGGTGTTTGAGCTTTTGCCGAAGATCGCAACGCATGTGCTGTCTTCAGCTGAAGGAGCGCCGGAGGGCGTGTCGCTTCGCGATTGGGTTGTCGTCATGGATATCCGGTTGCCTCGCGTCGTCCTTGGTGCCCTGGTTGGTGCCGCGCTTGCGGTATCGGGCGCTGTCATGCAGGGGCTTTTTCGCAACCCGTTGGCGGATCCGGGTATTGTCGGCGTGTCGGCTGGAGCTGGCCTTGGAGCTGCTGCATTCATCGTGCTTGGAAACACGGTGCTGGGTCCCGTTGTGGCAGTGCTTGGCATTTATGCCGTTCCGATTGCCGCATTCGCGGGTGGTCTTGTCACAACGCTTTTGCTCTACCGGATCGGAACGCGCGGTGGGATCACGTCTGTCGCCACTCTCTTGCTGGCGGGAATTGCGCTTGGAGCCCTCACTGGTGCAATGACCGGCATCCTGGTCTATGTGGCCGACGATCAGGAATTGCGAGATCTGCAATTCTGGGGCTTGGGTTCTCTGGCCGGGGCCAATTGGGAAAAGGTCGCTTCTGCCGCACCGATCATATTGTTGATGCTTGTGAGTGTTCCCTTTCTGGCGCGTGGCCTCAATGGATTGACACTGGGAGAGGCGGCGGCATCTCACATCGGAGTCCGCGTTCAGCGCTTGAAGAACATCAGTATTCTCCTGGTCGCCGCCGCGACAGGGGCATCGGTTGCCGTCAGTGGAGGCATCGGCTTTGTCGGCATCGTCGTGCCGCATCTGTTGCGACTGACCATAGGCCCGGATCACAGGTTTCTTTTGCCGGCGGCAGCTCTTCTTGGTGCAATCCTATTGATTGCAGCCGACACGCTCAGCCGCACCATTGTCGCGCCTGCGGAACTGCCCATCGGGATCATTACCGCCTTTGCCGGTGCACCCTTCTTTCTCTGGATTTTGTTGCGCAAGCGCGGTCTGACCGGCCTTTAAGGAGTTGCAAATGTTGCATCAGAAAATCGAGGCAGCCGATCGCTCGGTCTCCGGACTTCTGGTAGATCATGTCAGTGTCCGCATTGGCGCGACACCGATTGTGAATGACGTTTCTTTCCACGCGAAACCCGGCGAAGTTCTGGCAATCATCGGACCGAGCGGGTCGGGGAAGACGACACTTCTGCGGGCAATGACAGGTGAACTTCAATACATCGGCCATGTCCTGCTGAGTGGGTTGGAAATTGGCGACCTCTCGCCTGAAGCGCAAGCTCAGATAAGAGGCGTGTTGCCCCAGTTGAGCCAGATCTCGTTCCCGCTGAACGTCTCGGAAGTCATTGGTTTGGGTTTGATCGACAGGCAGCAAGCAAGACGCACGCGTCTTGTGCGAATTGCCGAAGCCTTGTCGAAGGTCGGATTGGCCGGTTTCGAGGGTAGGAACTATCAGGATCTGTCAGGCGGCGAGCAGCAACGTGTGCAACTTGCCAGGGTTCTCTGCCAGGTCTGGGAGCCGGTGTCTGGAGACGGGACACCGCGATGGCTCTTTCTCGATGAACCGGTTTCCAGTCTTGATATCAAGCATCAGTATCAGATCATGCGGCTTGCCGCCGACTTTGCCGCGAAAGGTGGCGGGGTTGTCTCTGTCATGCACGATCTCAACCTGACACTGACCTTTGCCGACAGGGTTCTGGTGATGCGAAAGGGTGAGACACTGGCTTTCGGAGCAAGAGAAAAGGTCATGCGGACAGACCTTCTCTCGCGCGCCTACGACTTCCCATTGACCCTGACCAGATGCGCTGTCGCCGGCGCACCCATCGTAGTTCCAGTCACCGGGCGTTGAACAGGGGCAGCTGTTGAAGTCGATAAAAAACCGAGTGAGCAAATGACGACTTGAATTTGTTGTAGTAATACCGAACTCGATCAGGTTCTGTATCGTGCAAAACCATGTTGTCGTTCTACTGCCCCATGGTCGTGGGTGCCTGATATCAAGTGAATTTTCGACACAGGGTATTCTGACTTGTCTCCTTCAGTAAAACTGCTTTCACGGCCGAATAATTTTGCGGTAGTTCAGTTGCCTGACCGGCAGTTTCCGGGTGTTGTTGTGCAAGGGGATACCTTGAATGCAATTATCGGTGACCTCGAGCTTTCTCTCACATCTTCCGAAGGTCCAGAGCTGATTGATGACCTAATCGAAACTCTTGATGATGCGCGAGACGCCTACGAAGCCGTGTGCAGCAAGGAAGGAATTTCTCTTCCTTATAATAAACCTTCTTCTGGCGAGGCCGATGTACAGAAACAGGTCGTGGTTGGCCAAAAATACGCCGTGGATGGCTTTGAGTTTATTCTACCTGACGACTTCGATGAGTATGCTTGGGAAGTCGAGGCAAAGGGCTGGTTTTCAGACGCTGAGATAGTACTAAACGGCATGAGACACAGCGTAAATTTTTATGACCCAGCGCGATTGAGACAGGATGTTGTCAGCGAATTGGCCGGAGCAGTCTCATATACGCAGCGCAATCTTGTAGTTGTCGAAGCCGTGACCCGCGCCAACATGGAGCGGGCCGCAGAAAAGCTGGCTAAATCGGATTTTTTCAAATGACTGCAACAACTTCATGAAGACTCATGAATGGATCTGATGCCTGAAACCATGGCCGGGGAATCCCAGACCCTTTCGCCAATTGCGCCGTAGGCAACTTCGCCGGACGGGTTGAGGATATAGGTAACTGGCAGGCCGCGCAGAAACCACTTGCTTGGCAGTTCCGTGTTCTGATCCATAAGGATCGGCATGCCTTCATGGTCGATCTGATCCAGGAACGACGTGATCTTTTCAGGTTTGTCGCCGACGTTCACAGCCAGAACCGCATAGTCATCGGTGCCCAGCTCCCGGCTGAGACGGGCAAGGGTCGGCATTTCCTTTCGGCAGGGAGGACACCAGGTCGCCCAGAAGGACACAAGCACCGTCTTGCCCTTGTAGTCGCCTACCTGGTGAATTTTACCTGCCAGGTCTGGAATGTTGAGTTCGGGTGTATCGATCGCGAGCGCCGGTTTTGCCAGTCCAAGAAACTGTAGATGTCCCTCGTCGGCTGCCATTGCAGGTAGACTTGTTGCTGCCAGAGCAGCACAGCCGGCCAGTAATTCCCGTCGATTCAACCTCACCATTTTCAAACCCCGTCATTGAACTGAACCTGGCCATCCTCAAGCGGAGCTCCGCTTTCGCGTTTGACCGTTTCCACCTAGGTAAGTGGTCCGGGCTGTCAGGCAACTTCACGCTTGTTCACATCCCGGGTAGGTCTGAAATGGGGCACTGATACGGTCAGTTTTTCAGAGGCTTGGTCCAGCGAAATCTGAATGGTGTTTTCAGACCTTTGCTGACTCCAAAGCCGGGGCGCCACCATTGTGACCTTGCACAAAGGATGCGAGCGTTGCCGCAACTCCCTTGGAGGCAATCAGGTGCGCTGCGTCTGCGAAAGCGGAAAGGAATTCCTGATTTGAACTGAGAGATCCGAATTGCTCAGGCCACTTGGTCGGCTCGTTTGGCGTCGTGAAGACGCTCTGCGCCCAGGTCTTCAGGTGTGTGGCATTTTCGTCTTCCAGAAGCAGCTCGTTGCCGTCTTCGTCATGTCCGAGGCAGTAGCGGCACCAGAGCGCGGTTTCCAGGGACAAGCCGTCGATTGACCTGCCATCGTCGAGCCTGTCCTGGATCGCAGGCAAGATGAATTTCGGCTGACGGTTGGAACCATCGAGGCAGAGGCGGGGGATCGTGTCGCCCACCGCCGGATTGGAAAACCGCTCCATGACCTGTGTCAGATATTCCTCGAAATCAACTCCGGGGATTTGCGGGACGGTCGGCAGAATTTCCTGTGTTTCCAACTTGCTCAGATAGGCGCGGATAAGCGGATTAGCCATCGCTTCATGAACGAAGTGATGGCCCAGAAGAGCACCCGGGTAAGCAATGGCAGCGTGACCGCCATTCAGGATACGCAGCTTCATCAACTCGTATGGTGCAACATCATCGACAAACTCGACACCGACTTTTTCAAGCGGAGGGCGACCAGATGGAAAATTGTCCTCAAGCACCCACTGGCGGAAGGGTTCGCAGACAACAGGTGCGGCATCGCGAAGGCCGAACTTCTCGCTGACGAGTGCGCGCTCCCTGTCACCGGTCGCAGGTGTAATGCAGTCAACCATTCCATTTGGAAATGCGACGTTTTCAGAAATCCAGCTGGCGGCATTTTCCGACAATGCCCGTGCATAACCGACAACCGCCTGTCTCGCCATGTGACCGTTTTCAGGGAGGTTGTCGCAAGACATGACCGTAAACGGAGCAACACCGCTTTCTTTTCGCTCCAGCAAGGCAGAGACGAGAATGCCGAAGACTGTCTGAGGTTGTTCCGGGTTTGCGAGATCCGACAGAATATCCGGGTGGCCGGCATCGAAACCGCCTGTATTTGGATCGACGAAGTAACCGCCTTCGGTGATCGTCAGAGATACAATGCGGATTTCAGAGGCGCACAATCTGGAGGTCAAAACTGCGGGATCGACATCGACAAAGTCGATCATTGCGCCGCAGATACGCGCGTTCAACCCCGCAGGGTCCAACTCAACGACGCTCGTCAACCAGTCCTGGTCGCGCAACCGTTCCCGCATCACACTGTCGTAGGATTTCAGGCCTGCGCCGACGATGGCCCAGTCGCTGGCTTCATTCATGGCAAACAGGCGGTCCATGTAGACTGCCTGATGGGCACGATGAAAATTGCCGACGCCGATGTGCAGTATTCCGGCGGAAAGTTGCGACCGGTCGTATTCAGCTGACCGCACGCCGGACGGTGGCGCTGCAAACGCCTTGTTGTCGAGTTTCATGGTCATTGGTCAGCTCATCCAATTGCCGCCGTCGACGTTGTAAGTCTGCGACACGATGTAGTCCGCGTCGCCGGAGGCCAGAAAGACGGCCATGCCGGCAAGGTCCTCTGCGGTGCCCATTCGCCCGTATGGAACGGCAGCCCCGACCTCGGCTTTCTTCTGGCCGGGTTTCAACCCCTCGTATCTTGCAAAGAGTGCATCAACGCCGTCCCAATGCTCGCCATCGACCACGCCAGGCGCGATGGCGTTCACGTTGATGCCGTGTTGAATGAGATTGAGTCCGGCTGATTGGGTCAGGCTGATGACGGCGGCTTTGGTCGCGCAATAGACCCCGACCAAAGCTTCGCCGCGACGACCGGCCTGGCTTGCCATGTTGATGATCTTGCCGCCCTTTCCGCGGGCGATCATGGATCGGGCGGCCGCCTGCATCGTGAACAGGGTTCCGGCGACGTTGATGTCGAACAGTCGCTGGTAACTCTCACGGGAGATTTCGGTGATTGGTGCCAGATCGAACAGTGCGGCGTTGTTGACCAGGATATCGAGGCCGCCCGCTTTCAATTCAACAGCCGCTATTGCTGCATCGATCGAGGCCTGGCTGGTGACATCAAGTTCAACGGCATAGGCGTTTGGACCAATTTCGTTTGCGGTTTCCTCTGCACCAGCCAGATTGATGTCGCCGATGGCAACCGTTGCGCCTTCTTCCGCATACCGAGCGGCAAAGGCTTTGCCGATCCCCCGGGCAGCACCGGTGATCAACGCGGATTTTCCTTCAAGCCGCATCATGCAATCCTCAGGCCCTGGTTGTCGAAACGATGGATTTTTTCCGGATCGGGGGTCAGATGAATGGTGTCGCCATGACGGAACCCCACTTCACCGGAAGAGCGGACGGTGACAGGGTCACTCAGGCCTTCCACTTCGACGTAAAGGAATGTGTCCGATCCAAGATGCTCGGAAACGCCGACCCTGCCGGACCATTTTCCCTCGCTGTGGGACACGGACAGGTGCTCGGGCCGGATGCCGATGGTGGTTGCACCGTACTCGGAAGCAAACTCGCCCATCATGAAATTCATCTTCGGAGAACCAATGAACCCGGCGACGAACTTGTTGCGTGGAGTGTGGTAGAGTTCCAGCGGGGAGCCGACCTGCTCAATGACACCGGCCTGTAGCACAACGATCTTGTCGGCCATCGTCATCGCTTCCACCTGATCGTGGGTCACGTAGATCATGGTTGTCTCGAGCGACTGGTGAAGTTCCGAGATCTCAAGGCGCATGTTGACCCGGAGCGCGGCGTCGAGGTTCGACAGCGGTTCGTCGAACAGAAAGGCGGCCGGTTCACGAACAATTGCCCGCCCAATGGCAACGCGCTGCCGCTGGCCGCCAGAAAGCTGGCCGGGTCGTCGGTCGAGATAGTCGGTGAGGTTCAGCACCTTGGCCGCCGCTTCCACCTTGGCGTTCTGGGCGTCCTTGTCGAGACCGGCCATCCGCAGCGGAAAGGCAATGTTCTTGCGCACGGACATGTGCGGGTAAAGCGCATAGGACTGAAAGACCATTGCAAGGCCGCGCTTTGCAGGCGGGATCTCGGTGGCGTTGGTGCCGTCGATGTCGATTTCGCCTGTCGTGACGTCTTCCAGACCCGCAATCAGGCGCAGAAGCGTGGACTTGCCGCAACCGGAGGGGCCAACGAAGACGACAAATTCACCATCGTTGATCTGCAGGTCCAGTGGCGGAATGACCTGGACGTCCCCGAAGCTTTTTGTAATTTGGTTGAGCGTTATTTGACCCATGTCGGGAACTCCTATTTAACCGCGCCGAAGGTCAGGCCACGAACAAGCTGTTTCTGGCTGAACCAGCCGAGAATGAGGATGGGAGCGATCGCCATGGTCGAGGCGGCGCTCAGCTTGGCGTAAAACAGACCTTCCGGGCTGGAATAGCTGGCGATGAAGGCGGTCAAGGGCGCTGCCTTTGCTGCAGTCAGGTTCAGGGTCCAGAACGCTTCGTTCCAGGCCAGAATGATGTTGAGCAGCAGCGTCGAAGCGATGCCGGGGACGGCCATGGGTGTCAGGATGTAAAGGATCTCTTCTTTCAGCGTTGCACCGTCCATGCGGGCCGCTTCCAGGATCTCCCCCGGGATTTCCTTGAAGTAGGTGTAGAGCATCCAGATAATGATCGGCAGGTTGATCAGCATCAGTACGAAGGTCAGGCCGACGCGGGTGTCGAGCAGGCCGAGCTTGATGAACAACAGATAGATCGGATAGAGCACGCCGACTGCCGGGAGCATCTTGGTCGACAGCATCCACATCAGGATATCCTTGGTGCGTTTGGAAGGCACGAAGGCCATCGACCAGGCAGCTGGAACGCCGATGACAATTCCGAGCAGCGTCGAGCCGCCGGCTATGATCACCGAGTTCCAAAGATACCGCATATAATCGGAGCGCTCCTGTACCACCGCGTAGTTGTCCAGCGTCCAGTCAAAGAACAGGAATACGGGCGGGTCGCTGATCGCCTGCGCCTCGGTCTTGAAGCTTGTCAGGATCGTCCAGAGGATCGGGAAGAAGATCAGAAGTCCGATTGCCCATGCGGCAATGGTGTTGATCGTCTTGCGGCGGGGTGTGACAGCACGGGCCATTTCGTTCCCTCCTCAGGCGTCCAGGTTTTTGCCGACAATGCGCATCAGGAAGATCGCAACAATGTTGGCGAGAATGATTGCGTAGACACCACCTGCCGAGCCAAGACCGACATTCTGGCTTTCCAGCACGCGCTGGAAGATCAGGTAGGTCAGCGTCCGGGTTCCGAAGGCGCCGCCCGTGGTGACAAAGATCTCCGCGAAGATCGCCAGCAGGAAGATCGTCTGGATCAGGATGACGATGGTGATGGCGCGCGAGAGGTGCGGCAGGATGATGAAACCGAAGCGTGCCAGGGGAGGAGCCCCGTCCATTTCGGCCGCCTCTAGCTGCTCGCTGTCGAGTGACTGAATTGCCGTCAGCAGGATCAAAGTGGCGAAAGGCAACCATTGCCAGGAAACGATCAGAATTATCGAAAACAGCGGAGCATCGCTGAGCCAGGCAATCGGCTCGGCTCCAAAAGCTTCCCATACGTGCGCGAAGAGGCCGTTCACCGGATCCATGAACATGTTCTTCCAAACCAGCGCCGAAACGGTCGGCATGACGAAGAACGGTGCGATTACGAGGATACGCACGATGCCCTGTCCCCACATGGGCTGATCGAGCAGGATCGACAGCAAGATGCCCAGTACGACGGTGATAATCAGCACGCCGCCGACGATCACGAGGGTTGTCTGTACGCTTGGCCAGAATGCGCTGGAGGAGACAAACCGGACGTAATTGTCGAAGCCCACCCATCCGAGATCACCTCCCCGGAGCGGTAGATATTTCTTGAATGAGAATACCAGGGTCATCGTGAGTGGGATGAGCATCCAGCCGAGCAACAGGATGACGGCCGGTGCCATCATAAAGCGAGCGGCGGAGCGGGAGTGCTGGGTTGCCATGGACACACCTTCTCTGTTGACGGCAGCAGTCTACCGTGGCGAGCTGGGCGATGGGATGCTGGTGAATAAAAAGGGAGGGCGGACCCGATCCGCCCTCCCAGTCGGGGAGGAGACCCTTAGTAGCCTGCGGCTTCCATTTCTTCAGCGGTCAGCTCCTGGGCTTTCGCAAGAGCTTCGTCGACAGATTGCTGACCTGCGACCATTGCCGAGAATTCCTGGCCGGCAGCGGTGCCGATACCTGCCCATTCAGGAATTGCGACATACTGGATGCCGACATAAGGAACGGGTTGTACGGTGGGGCTGTCGGGATTGGCCGCATTGATGCTTTCCAGCGTCATTTTGGCAAACGGAACCTTCTGGTACTCCGGATTTTCATAGAGCGAAGTCCGCGCACCAGGAGGCACATTTGCCCAACCTTCCTTCGAGGCGACAAGTTCGATGTAATCCTTGGACGTTGCCCATTCGATGAACTGCTTTGCGGCGGCCTCTTTCTGTGTGCCCGCCGGGATGGCCAGCGCCCAGGCCCAGAGCCAGTTCGCGCGCTTGTCGACGCCTTCCTTGTTCGGCGCGAGAGCAAAGCCAACCTTGTCGGCCACGGTGGAGTCGTTCGGGTTGGTCACAAAGGAGGCGGCAACGGTCGCATCAATCCACATTCCGCACTTGCCTTGCTGGAAGAGTGCCAGATTTTCGTTGAACCCGTTCGTGGATGCGCCCGGAGGGCCGTAGTTGTTCAGCAAGTCATTGTAAAAGCTGACGGCTTCCTTCCATTCCGGTGTATCGAGTTGCGGTTTCCACTCTTCGTCGAACCAGCGCGCGCCGAAGGAGTTGGCGACAGTGGTGATGAACGCCATGTTCTCACCCCAGCCGGCTTTGCCACGCAAGCACACACCGTAGATTTCGTTGTCCTTGTCGGTCATGGCCTTGGCCGCCGCCGCGACATCGCTCCATGTCGGCGCATCAGGCATCTTCAAACCTGCTTTTTCCATCAGGTCCGTGCGGTACATGATCATCGAAGATTCGCCGTAAAACGGTGCAGCAAACAGGCTGCCGTTATGGCTCAGGCCTGCGCGCATCGCCGGTAGAATGTCGTCCTTGTCATAGTCGGCCGGCAGGTCATCAAGTGAAACAAGCCATTCATTGGCCGCCCAGATCGGGGTTTCGTACATGCCGATGGTCATGATGTCGAACTGACCGCCCTTGGCGGCGATGTCCTGAGTGACGCGCTGGCGAAGAACGTTTTCCTCAAGCGTGACCCATTCAACGTCGTGGCCGGTTTTTTCGGTGAAGTCCTTGGTAAGACCCTGCATGCGGATCATGTCGCCATTGTTCACGGTGGCGATGGTGATCGTATCCGCGAAGGCGCCGGTCGTGGTGATCAAGGTAAGTGCTGTGACCGCACATAATGCGTTCTTCAAAGACATCCTGTGTCCTCCCTGGCTTGGATGTTGACCAAACCTTGAGGCAATATTTGTCTGGCGTCAAGAAAAAATTAGCGCGCGTAAAATTTCAAGCGGATGCGCGAAGTACCAATCGGGCAGCAAACAAGGTTTCCTGCCGGTTTTCGAATGTGCCTCCGGCCTCGATGAGATTCATCAAAGTGCTGAAGGCGTGGTTCGCAACGGAATCGTAGTCATGGGCAGCGGTGGTCAGAGATGGGCAGGTGAATTTGGAAAAGGGGTGGTCGTCATGTGAGGCAACCCGAAGGGCGCAACCTTCTCCGCGCCCGACCCGGAAGCCCTTTTCATAGCATGCAGACAGGAGGCCGATGGCGAGACGGTCGTTGCTACACAGTATTGTGTTGGTCGGAAAGCCGTGCACTTCCAGGATACGCAGCGCTCCCTCGCGGCCGATTTCCTCGAACGCCCAGCCTTCGCCGTCGATCTTGAGCACATGCGGTTCGAAACCGAGACGATCCATCATTTCAAGATACGCCGTGCGCCGCTTGTTCGCGTTGGGGTTCGCAGGTGTGCTCATCTCGAAGAAGCAGGGTGGTTCACCTGACCGTGTCAGGTACTCAACCGTTTGAGAAACAAAGCTGAAATTGTCTGATCCGACAAAAGCTTCGCCGATATCTTCCAAATTGCTGTCAAACAGGACGGTCGGAACATCCCTGCAGAACTTTTCGATGTACCCCCGGTCCGAAGCCCGGCCGAGCGGGGCAAGCAGAACGCCGGCCGGTTTCATGGAGCGAAGACTGCCGAGAATGTCATTCTCAAGGCTTTGTTGCCCGTGAGAGCTGAACAATGTGGGCCAGTAACCGGCGTCGATGCAGCGCCGTTCGATGTTTCTGGCGATTTCCGCGAAGAACGGGTCGGCCAGATAAGGGACGACCACGCCGATGTTCTTGGTCAGTCGCCTGTTCTGGTTGATGGCGAAAATATTCGGGCGAAAGTCATAGCGTTCAAGGGCTTGCTCTATTCGATCGCGGGTCGACTGCCGAACACTCTCCGGATCGTTGAAGTATTTTGAAACGGTCGGTCTGGAGATGCCGCTGACGGAGGCAAACTCCTCCATGTTCTTGATTTTTCGATCCGTCATCTGGGTGCCCTGACGTGCTGCCTTGTCCTGCTCGTTGCCGGTTTGTGTCCTTGGTGTAGGCAAATCGGCGCAAAACTTTCCGCGTGTAAATTTATTTGTTTACATTAGAAACTTTTGAGCGAAGGGGTCAAGAAACATCGGCGTTGTTTGCAACGTTGACGAGACCGATCCGCTAGTTCTTCAGGATGTTCAGCCGGAGGTGGTCCTTGCCGGTCTTGCATTACAAGAGTGGGCCGGCCAAAGCCGGGATCCCGCAAGGCCGGTCTCCGAAATCATTCAGGGAAACGTTCAGCCGGGTTTCGCGCGTGCTTTCAAGAGGAAAGTGACACGGTGGTTCCATCTGGCTGCGGTGACACGTTTGCTGCGCTAGCCGAACCAGCGTTTGAGCCAACGGCGAAAGCCGGACGTTGCAGCACTTGCATGCTTCTGGGCCTGTTCACGCGCCTGGTCCACGTTTTCTCCGACATCATCCATGAAACCGTCGACATTCTCCACGACGGGATCGATCCTGTTTTCCTTGAATGTCTTTACAGCCCGGTAAATCAGATAGGCGACGCCGGCTAGGATCAGGAAGAAGGCGATGTTGAACCAAGGGATCAGAAGGACATTGGGGCCCGCAACTTCAGTGATGCTGATGACATTGGGAAAGATCGTGAAGAGCTTGATCCGCCAGCCATAGTGCGTAATGGCAACCCAGACCTCACCGTTTTTCTTTGCCAGATCCTGAGCCTGTGCGGTCACATTGCTGCTGTCGAACTTGAAATAGGGCGGCCAGCCCCAATCGGTGTCTTCGTTGCGGTAAACCCTGGGTTCGCCATTCGGCCAGACGGTGTTTATGAACCGGACGTCGCGGGTCCAGTTCTTGTTCGTTCCGGCATCCGGAGCCGCCCAGAACCACGAAGACGAGCCAATGTCCATGCGCTTGACGTCGGTGCCGACGATCCGCACGACGTCACGTCCCGGAAGAGTGTAATGCGCAAACAGGACGAAGACGAGCAGCAGGGGTATGCCCACTATCCATTTAAGATACTTGGTCAATCGTCGTCCTCATCGTCGTCGTCATCATCATCATCGTCGTCCCGAGGAATGGCTCCCCAAGGCCCCATGTGCCGGCCGAAACCGAAATCGGGTTCTTCGTCATGCATGGAAGGTTCCGGCCCGAACAGTTCTTCGCGGGTCCCCACCTTGTCGACCATGTATTCGTCGGCGAGGAACTGCGCCGCATAAGTCTTCTTGGCCTCGCTCCAGCCCTGATAGTGGGAATAGAACGCATCCTTGTGGCAGATGAACAATTGGCGAAAATCGAGAGGGGTCAGTTCCGCGAGCAGCTGGTTCACAAGCTGCTTGTCCCGATGGTTCTTCGATCTCAGGAGATAAAAATAGGCGGGATTGTCGGGTTCCGGCCATTGCTGACCACCACGCTTTTTCATCCGGCGCAACACGTCGTCGAGAGCGTGGTACTCATCCGGAAATTCCCGATGATACTTGCGCTTGAGAGTGCGCAAATCACGACGGGACACGTCGGACAGGTCTTCCCCGCTGTTGGCTGCGGTGTCGATCACGATGAAATCGAGCTTCTGTCGAAGGATCCCTTCCGCGTCGGCGTCTCTGCCCTTGAGGATCGGTTCGACAAGCCTGTTCCGCTTGAGGAAAGAAGCAATGGCCTTTCGGTCATTCAGGTCAAGGACGGACTTGACCGGCAGATCATGCTGTCCTTCCAGTTCCTTCGATGCGATGCAGGCTGTTTGCTTGACCTGGCGAAAGATGTACAGGCCGCCATAGTGATTGGTGTAGAAATTACCCTGCTCAAAACTTTCCGAGCTGAGACTGATTGGTGTCCTGATGATGTCGCCGGTATGTTTCGACAACTCGACCATCTCGGCGATCAGGACATCATCCCACCATCCATCCGGTTCGGTCATGAACCGGTGGATTTTATCACTGAGCTCGTCGCTGGCTTCGGCATGTGCGCCAACTGTGTCCGCTTCGACATCTATGGTGCGGATGTCGAAGAGATCTCGGGGAGACCTGATTGCATAGACCGTGTTGACCAGCTCGCCGACCACGGCATCGCGAATGGAAAGCGCAAACAGCTGTTCTTCATTGTCATCGATGAAACGGCGCAGGATCGAACGTGATGTCGAGAAACTGGCGTTAAGCAGTGGGGCCGTCTTCTGCGCGGTCGACAGCAGAATGAACTGACGATTGCAGCCATTGGGATTTAGGTAGAGCGGGTCGCCCAGTTCATCGCCGATTTCCGGAGAAAACCCGGAAATGTCGACGTGAAACTCTTCCAGACTGGTGGTCTTGCCGGTCAGATGTTCAAGTGCACGGTTATAGCGGCCGACAAGGGACGGCGAGGAAACCTGAAAGAGATTGCCATACATCAGTCCGTATTTGACCAGTCGCATCATGAGCGGGATGCCTCCATGAAGCGCCGCTTGGCTTCCTCCATCCGCTGCATTTCGCGCACCGCGTTTTCGATGGCGACTTCGTCGGACTTGTCCGCATACCGAAACTCGCTGTCCGCGTATCGGTTGATTTCCTGAATAACCATGTCGACCGTGATCGGCTGCGCCAGGTCCGCGATCATCGATTTCTTGGTCTCATAGTCTTTGAACAGGAACAGGTCAGGGTTCTCCATCCACTCGTCCGGAAGCTCAAAGTCCATGGCACGGACCTTGATGGCATCTGTGATGTTCTTGATCGCGCGGCCGGTGAAACGTTCGTCGGCTTCCTGAATCGCTTTCAGGTACGCGCCGAATTTGGCAATGGTGTCCAGACCGCCGATCTCGCTGTTGATCCGGTCGAACACTCGCATCAACGCATCTTCCTGCGGTCGTGAATGGCTTTCGTAAGACGCAGCGACGGCTTTCTTGATGACCTGGGCTTCAAAAAGGTCATGATCTCCGACCGGGATAGAATGGTTTTTGCCCATCAGGAGATGCAGGATGTCGATGTAGTCCTCGCGTGTTTGCGGGCCATCGACCAGAAACCGCGCACCGGCGCGCTGCCGCAAGGCATCGTCGACATTTTCAGGATAGTTGGAAAACATTCCGAAGGTGCAGTTGCCACGCACAACCGTATTGGCTCCGGCAAAGCTTTCCATCAGAACTGCAGTGATTTCCAGCTGACCGGCGGACGACTGCCTGTCACCGCGCTTGCCGGCAAGCTGGTCGATATCGTCAATGGTCCCAAACCCGATCACATTCGGGTCGGTGATATTCTTGATGAAAGCTTTGGCATTCTGCGCAGACTTGCCCTGGTAGCTGTCGATGCTATCCGTGGAGAGGTTCTGATAGCGGAAGGCATAGCCGGCATTGGAGCAGTAATCGTTGATCAGGCCGGCCATCATCTGGATCAGCGTGGTCTTGCCGGTGCCAGGTTTGCCGTCGCCCATAAACGTGAAGATGAAACCGCCCAGTTCCGCAAACGGGTTGAGTTTGCGTTCGAAATCGTAAGCCATCAGCATCTTGGCAAGTTTCATTGACTGATACTTGGCGATGTGATTGCCGACGACCTCTTCCGGTTTCTTGAATGCCATTGTCAGGCTGGTGGACCTGGCCCGGGCTGCCGGGGTGAAGCCGGTGATCTCGAATTCGTCCGCTTCTACCCGGTAGCGCGCCTGTGCGAAGGAGTGGAGCAGAACCGATCCTTCAGCGCGAAGCGTCGCCTTTTCCATCAGCTGTTCGCAGAAAGAGGTGATGATGCCAACGAGCTGCGCATCCGACTGGACCGAAGCGGCCGAAATCTCCTGGTCCAGCTCCCAAAGGGCGCCGCGAAGAGCAAGCTGGTCATTGTCCAGCAGGATCTCTTCCACTTCACCGCATTGGCCTTCGATGTCACCCGCCTCTGCAGCAAGACCGGAGATCAGAAAGTCTGTCATGTTGGCAAATACATGAAGCGAAATGAGCGCCGATGCAGACAGGAGCTGCTGAAACTTGTCCTTCTGTGAGGCGTCGAGCGTTCCTGCCAGGTTGCTGCGCTTCAGGTCGCTCAGTCCGGATTGCTCGGCGAACTGGTCGGAGGTCACCTGAGCAACGGACAAGGCTCTCCGCAAGGCCCGCAAAATGCTTGCCTGGAGCGGAGTGGTCAGAGCGTCGTCATCGGCCTCCAGAATGCGTGCCGTCAGCTGAACACCTTCAGGGCGTGCGGTGGAACGGGTGACCAGTCCGGGAGTGGTTGAACGGAAACGGCGTCTTGTCCCCAGCCCGCTGGATCTTTCCCTGACGACATCAGGTTCGCGTTTGGCGGCAATTCTCGGTGTATGATCGAACCCTTCGAGCATAGCTTCCGCGAACTTGTATTTCTCGCGGATCTTGTCTTCTTTCAATTCCATGAGGTCGTTGGAAATGGTCACGCGTGAAACCTACTTGTAGCTGAGTATCTTGCCCTTGGGGCTGACGGCATATTTTCGGATGTTCGCAAATCCCGGAGGATCGAGTTCCTCCAGGATCTGATAAGGGCGCTGAGGCAGGATTAGAGAACGCTGGCGGTCGGTGTGACCTGCCGCATCCTGCGGGTCGTCACCCGGGGCCGCAAACGGGTCCAGAGCGTAGACCTGCCGTTCAACGGTGGAAAAAAATCCGGATGATTCCTGCTCGGTGCCCGAGGCAACGAGCGTTTCTGTCGTCCAGGCCAGCGCCCAGTCATCTCCAGGCTTCTGTCCCGCCTGACTGAGCACATCGCGCAATGGGCCGGACTGCTGAGTGAATGTGTGGCTGTACATCGGGCCGATGTAGAACCTGCGCAGTCGCTTGGGATGAAGATCGGAAAAATCCCGATCGAACCCCCGTGCGATCGTCACCAGTTTCAACGCCGATGAGGATTGTGCCGACAGATGGCTCTGGACCTGTGGCCAGCGGCGCTCGTCCTTCAACAGCGGTTCTTTTCCGCTGTCTTCAAGGTCCATGATGTAAATCAGCGGAATGTTCTGCTGGCTGTCATAAACCGCCCAGTGAACGCGGTACTTTCTGCGTCTTTCAGAAACATTGCCGGTCCACGCGGCCCGCGGGTCATTGCGTGCCCAGAACAAAGCCGCTGTGGTCAGCTGCTCATAATACTGCCGTTCAGACGCTGCGAACTGCAAATTCACCGGAGCGGTTTGCTCCCGCAGGATATGGTCGACCATTGCAAGCTTGAGGTCCCGCATGGAAGGCAGGGACCTCAGGTGATTTACCGCCTGCATGGCATCATTCGCCATTTCAAGCAGCTCCTGGTAGATCGGAAAGCCGCTGTCATGGCGATCGATGCTGAGAAGATTCGGCAGCTTGTCGGAAACCCTGCCCGCCAGCAGGTACTTGTAGGAGAGGGCGGTGAACGTTCCCGCCAAAGCCTCAAGATACTCCGTCAGGATCGGAATCTCCGAAGCCAGCGCCGTGTTTTCGGACACGACGCTTTCGGCAACTCCCTGAAGGTGAGAGATTATCCGCTCAAACTTGGCGAAGTAGCGCCTTGTTTCATGCGCTTCTTCCAGTTTTCGGTGGTCCAGGGTCAGATCCAATGCTCTACCCTCAGCGTCTCAAACTTCAGTACTTCAGGCGCCATACGCGTTCTTGTCGTGCTTCTCGACAATCTGCTGGAACCGGCGGGCAAAGCGCTCGTCCGACTTTGCTTTTTCTTCCAGTACCTTGCGTGCGAAAACCATGTGGTCTTCATGGGCTTCCATCATATCAGCCATCCGCTGGTTGGTAGCCGAACCGATAGCCGCCATCGCGGATTGCGCCTCCTTGTCCGTTGCCACGCCGATCTCGTTGATCTTGTGGGCAACGTCTTGCTGTTGCGCCGTTTTCAGCGATTTGATCAGAGCATCATAAAGCACAACGCGCTGTTTGGTATCCGTCTGCAGCTTGTTGATCAGAACCATCTGGGTGGCAGCCTGGTTTTGAAGACTGTCGACCCAGGTCTTGCCTTTTTCAATGTAGCGCTCAAGCGTCTGGCTTTCGGCCAGTTTAACCTGCTCGTCCTGTGCAAGCTGGTTGTATTTTGCGTTCATTGCCGCCAGTTCGCTTTCCAGCTTGGTGCGAGCGGCAGCATCGGTCTCAACCGAGATCTTGTTTTCCAGGGCGATGATTTCAGGATCCATCGCAACCAGTTGTTTCTTGATCTCCTCAAGAACCGCGACGGATTGCTCGCGCTGGGCAAGCGTATCGCCGAGATTGGTTTCAACCCGCTTGGAATGCTCGTTCAGGGTGTTGAGCTGCTCCTGGAGCAGGTGACCGATCGTGTTGGATTTGGAAATCAGATCCTGCAGCTTGTCGTCGATGCTTGCGCTGCGCATACGCTCCTGACGGATACTGTCCGATCTGTTCTTGGAGAAAAAGCCGATAAAGGTTTCCCATCCGGTCTTCGAGCGCATGGCGTCGAATTCCTTCGAGAAGGTCGCGGTGACATCGTCCAGACCCATGATGAGTTCGGCAATATTGGCGCCCATCAGCTCTGTGTGGGCATGAACGTCGTCGAGCGTCGCGTTTTCGATATCGATTGAAATATCCTGTCCGGCACCCATCTTGGTGTGTGCCGTTTCGATCTTAGAAGTGAGTTCGTCGATCTTCTGACGTGCAGCAGCAACTTCCTGCTTGGACTTTTCAATTTGAGCGTTGAAATCCGCCATATGCCCCTTCCCAAATATCTCCGAGTATTGCGTACTTTATGTAGCGACTCTTAGTAGAAATACAATTACAAGTTAATGAACAAACCACGCGGCGGGAAGAAGAAACGGTTAACTGCCACAGTGTTTGCGGCGATGTTTCGCAGGCGTCGCGTCTTTAGCCTTCACGCAGGACGTCCATCAGGTTTCAGCCCACTTCGCTGCGCCATGTTTCGATAGGAGCAGGTACAGGACAGCGCCCAGCCCTGCGCTGATAATCCAGTCGAAGCCGCTCAGGAATCCGAGCGCGGGCAGCCACACCGCTGAGACCGAAAACACCGAGGAAATTGCAAGTGCGGCGATTGCTTCAACATGAAATCCCTTGCGGTAGTGGTAGGCGCCGGCGGATGACGGGCTGTAGAGATCCTGAACGGAAAGCGTCTGTCTCCTGAGCAGGTAAAAGTCGGCGATCATGATGCCGTAGGCAGGGGCAAGGAACGCTCCGAGCGTGTTGACGAATTTCGAGATGCCGAAAACGGAAATGACCGGTACCCAGAGTGCGCTGACAACAAAGGCGAGAGCAGCGGCAATCATTCCACCACCCCGAAAGCTGATCCGGCCTGGCCAGAGATTGGAAAGATCGTTGGCGGGGGGGACGTAGTTGGCAACCACGTTTATGCCGACGGTCGCAATGAAGAACATGAGAGCTGCCACGACCGTCAGCGCGGTGTTGTCTATGCGGGAGATGATTTCGGTCGGATTGGTCAGGTGTTCACCGAAAAGAGCAATCGTACCGGCTGAAATCAAAAGAGACAGAAACGCGAAAACGGTAATGTTGACCGGAAGCCCGAGCATGTTGCCAAGCTTCATTTCCCTCTCTGTCCGCACGTAACGGGAAAAGTCGCCATAATTCAGAATGATCGCAGCGTAAAAGGCGATCATTGTTCCCATCACCGCGAAAAAGTTGGAGACGTGACTGCCAGTCGCCTGGGGGTTGCCTTTCAGTACCGACCCGACTTCAGAGGGAAGAGACGATCCGGTTCGCACCCAGATCATGATCAGCAATGTCACCATGACGGCATACACAGCTGGCCCCGCCCAATTGAGAAACATGCGGATCCATTCAATCCCTTTCCAGAAGAGAACGATCTGCGTTACGCAGACGATGGCAAGCGCGACCCAGCCCATAGGCGTAAGCCCGAGATATGTCGCCTTGGTGCCCTCGCCGAAGAGTGCAGTCAGCAGCAAAAGGGTCGCCGTGGAAGCGACGTAACTTTGCGCGCCATACCAGAATATGGCCACGATCCCGCGCATCAATGCCGGGATGTTGGCGCCATAAACACCCATGCTTGCTCTGGCCATGACCGGATAGGGAATGCCGTAGTGCACGCTCGGCCTGCCAGCCAGGTTGATCAGAAACATGATCACGAAACCTGACAGGACAATTGCCGCGAAAACGGCCCAGCCGTTCAATCCGTAGTCGAAGAACAGTGATGCGGCCAACGTGTAGCCGAGCAGGCTTTGCGCCGTGTTGCACCAGGTGTTGAAGATTGCGAACCAGCCCCACCTGCGCGCGGTTGGTTCAATCGGAGCCAGATCCGGATTGTATAGCCGTCCGCCCGGGTCTTGCTGCTGGATTGTGTCCGTATGAAAAGTCTTCATCTCGCAATTGCTGATTGGTCGCCTTGAATTTCCGGAACCTAAAGAGATCTAAGTTCAGCCTCGTCTCAAGGTCCAGAAAAAAGGGATTGGATGTGAGGTTGCCATCATCCGAAAGCGGTCTTGCGATCAACCGGCAGAGTGCGAATGGGGTATCGACCCCATACAGATGAGCCGCCCGGCCTGCCACCTTTCTTTCATCGAAACATCGATACCCCGCTCGAAAGAGCAGATTTGAAGAAAGGAATAGACTAATGAAAATTTTTGCAAAAACCACTGCCGCCGCTGCCGTCCTTGCCGTTGCCGGAATGGCCTCGATGGCGACCGTCGATCCCGCCCATGCGCTTTTCGATGTCTGCAAGAAGGTCAAGATCACGGTGCAGAACAACACCGGCAAGCCTATCCAGCTGTTCGACCTCGACTATCGTGACCTTGGATCAAACAGGTGGCGTTCGGAGAATATCTCCAACCGTGTCATTCCTCACGGCGGCAAATACAGCGTGAGACGCAATCTGGAAGGCGTCAACAATGCAAAAACCTTTGTTCGCGTTCAATTCCGGAAACTGAAATCCAACGGCAAATGGGAACGCCTGAAGTACTGGTACGCGGATTCAGCGACCAAAACCTGCTCTCGCGGCAAAAGCTTCAAGATTGTTTTCCGCTGATCGCAGCCGGACGTGAAACGCCGCACCGGCAGGGTTGCGGTGGTCCACCTCTCTCTCACTCAATTCAGTTCCAACCTGAAAGGATGGTGCCCTGAGGCAGCATCCTTCGGGCGACCAGAAGGATGTCCAAATCATGCTCAGCAAACATCTCCCCAAAGCGGTTCTGATCAGCTCCGCTTCCATCGTCACGCTCGCCTTTGTCGGGATTGCAACACAATCGATCAACTGGAACGGCGTTGGAGAAAAACTCACCGACCTTGTCGAAGCCGATCAGGAGAAAGGTCCGGTTATTCAGGAGCTTGCTGATCAGTTGACGGAGGCTCCCGGCACTTCTCCCGTGATCCGACCTGCTGCCGAGGCCCAACCGCGGTCGCAAGGCCAGCACGGCGCGGGCCTCATGTCTCTCTATTCAGGCGCAGTTTCAGGGGCGGCAACTGCAAAACGGGCGATGGACACCGTGATGCCGGTCGCTCCGCTGCCCAGTCGCGAAAGGTTTTCTTCTGAGGAACCAAATCCTCTGAAACAGGTTATCAACGACCCGGTTTCGACATTCTCAATTGACGTGGACACGGCGTCCTATTCATTCGTCCGTTCCGGATTGAACAACGGAGCCTTGCCAAACCCGGACGCTGTGCGCGTTGAGGAAATGGTGAACTACTTCGATTACGCCTATCGCGTTCCCGACATGGGAGAAGCGCCGTTTTCAACCAGCGTCACAGTCACAGATACGCCCTGGAACAAACATACAAAACTAATGCAGATCGGCATTCAGGGTCACAAGGTGCCGATTGAGGACCTTCCACCGCAAAACCTGGTGTTCCTGATCGATACTTCAGGTTCCATGGCAGATGCCAACAAATTGCCGCTGCTGCAGCAATCCTTCCGGCTTTTGTTGTCGACGCTCAGGGATGAAGATGAAGTTGCGATCGTGACATATGCCGGCAACGCAGGCGTGCTGCTTGAACCGACAAGGGTGGCGGACAAGACCCTCATTCTTGAAAAGATCAACGCATTGACTTCAGGGGGCTCCACCGCCGGGCATGCCGGCCTCAAGGGGGCTTATGCCCTGGCAGAGAAGATGACCGGCGAAGGTGAGCAGACACGTGTCATTCTGGCCACCGATGGCGATTTCAATGTCGGCCTGTCAGACAACGAGAGCCTGAAGCGGTTTGTCGCCGACCAGCGCAAACAAGGAACCGCCCTTTCGGTTCTCGGGTTTGGACGTGGCAACTACAATGATGAACTGATGCAGACGCTGGCACAAAATGGCCAGGGTGTCGCCGCTTACATCGACACACTTTCCGAAGCGCGAAAGGTTCTGGTCGACCAGGTGGTCAGTTCGATTTCCATGATCGCCCAGGACGTCAAGATCCAGGTGGAATTCAATTCTGGAACCGTCGCAGAGTACCGCTTGATCGGGTATGAAACGCGAGCCTTGAAAACGGAAGACTTCAAGAACGACAAGGTCGATGCGGGGGATATCGGTGCCGGACACAACGTGACGGCGTTGTATGAAGTCACGCTGGTCGGTTCGCCCGCGCAAAAGTTCTCCGATCTTCGCTATGGTGGTCAGGAGGAAACGCCTGACAGCCTCAACACCTCGTTTTCAGGCGAGCTGGCCTATGTGAAGCTGCGCTACAAGGAACCGGGAGAAGAACAGAGCCGTCTGCTTGAGACGCCGGTGAGTGCTGATGCCAGTGAAATTCCAAAGAACGAGACGCTGTTTGCAGCTTCCGTTGCAGCCTTTGGGCAATTGCTCAAGGGCAGTGACTATCTCGGCAGCTGGACGATGGAGGACGTCGAGAAGCTGGCCAGTGAAAATCGTGGTTCGGATCGCTTCGGATACCGTTCCGAGTTCCTGAACCTTGTCAGGCTTGCACAGGTGAGCGAACGATAAATCGACATCATCAGATCAAGAAGACCGGCAGGTTTCGGACCTGCCGGTTTTGTGTCGCCTGTGTGGCTCAACGGTCTTTCAGCCAGTCCAGCGTGACTTGTGTTCCGTCGGAGTCGTTCAGATCCAACCGGCTGGAGAGTATCAGCGACAAAGCGCCGATGTCGTTGGTCTTCCAGAGATAAAGCGTGTGCCGGGTTGGTTCGAAACGGGCACAGGAAGTTGCGCCGACATCCGCGATGTATCTGGGCGGTGTATCGCGGCGAATGTCGAACGCCTTGGCGCCCGTGGCTTCTGCCGGATTGTTCAGGCAGACGGTGACAAGACGTGCGTCAATTGCCTCATCCAGTCCACTGGAAGCAACTTCAGGCTCGGGTGCAGCGGGTGCCTCGGCTGACAAGGCCGCAGCCGGTGCTTGCGGCGCTGCATCGGTTTCTGTGTCAGCCTGATCGGATGCGCTGTCAAACAGAGGAGGCGACACAAAAGAAGTCGTCGCTTCGCTGCTTTCGCTCATCAGTTGGTCTTGAGGAGCCGGGGCACTTGTTTCAAGCGGTTGCTGGCGTGCTGCAGACGTACGCTTGGCAACCGGCGGCGCCGTTTTCTGAAGGGAGGGGGGAGGGACAAATTCCCGGGCGGCAACATCGCCCTTTTGGAAGCGGATCAGGTCGTTGTCTCCGCTTTCCAGAAAGGTCGGGGCTGGAAAATCAGCGGCGAGCGCAGTGCCGCACATCACGGCCATCCATCCTCCCGCAAGGAAGGACAGGGCAACAAGAACGGAATTTCGCATGTCTCGGCGATGCATTGATCTGTCTGACTATTCCAATTGTCAGCCGGTCGTCTCCTTCCGGCCGAGTGACAAGCTGACTCAGTTTGCTGGTGCAAGATAACGGGTATTCACCCAGCCGGAAATCGTGTCAGAGCGAATTTCGCACCACCTGCCTTCACAAAGGTCGGAAAGTTCGACACTGCAGTCATCGGAGGCAAGAGTGCCCAGGGGTTCAAAACGGGTTCCTGGTCCCGCACGTACGTTCAAGACGTCGTCCCCAGCCACGTTGACGCACATTAAAACGCCTGTCGGGGAAGCGCCCGGTGTCAGGAACATTTTCGGCGGTTGCGCGGCAGAGGTACAGATGCCATTGACGTTTTGTCCACGCGCGCACAGCGTCTTCACGGACATGGAAAGCAACTCCCATTCACCGGTGCTCGTACGGATGACATATCCTCGAAAGTGCTCGCCGTAGACACTGTCATCGAGATATCCGGTCAGTCGAATGTTGACATGGTATCCGGAGCCTTCCTTCCGAATATTCAGATCCATCCCGGCGCTGCCTTCGTCATTCTCTGGGTGGTTCTTCAAAAACGGCACAAGAACGTCAATGAAATCAGGCGCGGTCGCGACGCCAGGAGCAACGCGAATTTCGCGAAATCCCTCTGCGTCGATCATCCCCTGGGCGTTTGCCTGGCTGAATGGCAATGCGGCTGCGAGCGCGAGGCTGAAAACCAGTCCCGCAGAATGGGTGATTTGGGAGGGCATGGTCATGGTCCTTTCATCTGGTCACTGCCAGAATTGTCAGGCGTCCGTCCCTGCGATGCCATGGGGTGAATGCCCCATCCGGTGGTGATCAAAGCTCCTTCGACGGGTCAATCAATCCTTCCTTGAGTGCCCGTGAAATGAGTTGCGGAACCGAGTGGACATTGAGCTTCTGCATCAGGCTGGTGCGGTGCTTGTCCACTGTCTTGATGCTGATGCCAAAGCCCTGGGCAATTTCCTTGTTGGACTTGCCCGACAGGATCATGTTGAGGGTCTGCCGTTCCCTGTCGGTCAGAACAGGAGGTCTGGGCGTCTCTTCCAGGATTTTCAGGAAGTGCTCCGAGATATGTCGTTGGCCTCGAAGAATTCCGGGCAGTTTCTCATAGAATTCCGTGTTGTCGGAAGCCTTGGAGAACAGTCCGTCGACCCCCGCCTCAATCAAATCGGAAATCAGACCGACAGCTGAAATGCCGGTCAGGACGACAACCCTGGTCTCCCTGGACCAGCGGCGGGCCTCGACGAGAACTTCAACACCTCCGGCCAAGGGCATTGATACGTCCAGAAGCAGCAAACTTGGCCGGTGCTGACGAATTTCGGCAATTGCGCTCAGGCCGTCGCCGGCTTCTGCAACCACTCTGATCCCTTCGGGTTCGATAAGACCGGGTTTTTCCAGTGCATCCTTGAGTCCGGACCGAACAATTGCATGGTCGTCTGCAATAATTGCGCTGTATCTTTGCTCGCTCACGGCCCACTATCCCTGAAACAGAATTCAGGTAAACCTGACATGCCTTTTTGCAAATGACCAGATTGCAGCAATCGCACCGGCTCCTGTCGATCATGGGCGTCGCCCTGGCGATGTGCCTGCTCATGCTGGTCAGTGCAAGGGCTGAAGCCGTCAACCTGCAGCCAGGACAAGGTGTCAGCGATCTCAGGCCGCAGATGACCTATTTCAGCGATCCGAGCGCGTCACTCGGCGATGTTCTGAAGCATTACCGCGCCGGTGATTTCGGTTCCGATCTATCCGCCTCCATGCTGGACTGGAACTATGCGCCGGAAGCGTGGGCCGCGGTTGAAATCTTCAATGCCACCCTGGATGACGGCCGCGGCGCCGATCCGTTCGTGTTGACGATCGATCTGCCACTGGTTAGTGCGGTCGATGCTTATGTCATCCGCGAAAGCGGCTTTACCGAGAACCTGATCAGATACTCCATCTTCGAGCCATTCGTGCCGGAGGATCACTCCGTTACCCGGCTCAGAACTCCCGTTTTCGACATTGCACCGCAGGAAAATGTCATCGTTCTGGTCAACTTCAAGTTCGGCCCGGTCCAGGCGTTCAAGATGGCACTGGAAACACCGGTTGAACTTGAAGCATCCGCGTTTGCTTCCGGAATTTCCCACACCGCGTTTTACGCCTTTGCCATTGCTTCGCTGATCTTCTTCTTCGGATTCCATCTGGCGATGAAAAACTGGATCGGACTGCTTTACGCGGTTCAGTTCGGTATCGGGCTCGCGCTGATCGCCTATGTGGACGGCCTGTGGTTCCGGTTCTTTTATCCCGGCGCGCCTGAGCTGCAATCGCCTGTCGGGTTCTTCCTGCTGTTTTCGCTGTCCGGTCTGGGGTTCCTCATTTCCGGACAGTCCGTCCGTGAGGGAGGAAGGGAGACCAGACTGTCATTGATCCTGCGGTCTTTGTCACTGCTCTCTGTCGCGGGGTTTCTCGTCGCTCTCTTCTCGCCGGGAACCTATGTTGCGTTGTTTGGCTATGTACTGCTGGGGCTCATGTTTGTTGCGGTTTTTGCCGCAAGCAACAACTGGCGCCGAACCGAAGGTGCCATTCATTTCTCAGGTCTCCTGATTTCAGGGCTCGGGACCATGCTCATCGTGACCCTCATTGCGATCGTGGTCGTCGGCAGTCGTGCTGAAGTCATCCCCGTGGCCACGGCCGTAAAAGGCATTTTCTCGATCCTGCTGGTGGCCACGATGACTGGGCTGACCGCGCACATCATCAATTTGCGCAGGAAGCACTCCAAGGCGGTTCAGGCGGAGTTCTCCGCGCTCGAAGCAGAAGCCAGGCGCAGTCAGGAGCTGCTGGTCGCAGAACGGAACTATTCCCGGGCGCGTGAGCTGGCAAACCTGCGTCAGAGGCAACTTGCAACGGCGTCGCATGATCTGAAGCAACCCATTGCTTCGCTGCGCATGAATGTCGACGCGCTGGCAAGCACTCTTGAGCCGGATGTTCGCAAGAGGTTGAAGGAAGCCTTCAATTACATCGAGGCGCTGTCCAATGACTACCTGAGGCAAACCACGCCGGAAGAAGGTTCCGAGGCGACAGACGAAGATGGTCAGGATGCTGCCGCCGGGCATGCCGAGGGGGAAGCGGAAGCCTATGAAATCTCGCTTGTCCTCGATACCGTCTATCAGATGTTCCACGAAGAAGCGGTGTCCAAGGGATTGGAGCTAAAGCGGGTTCCGTCAAGCAGGATGGTTTCCGTTCCGCCGCTGATTGTCATGCGGATCGTCAGCAATCTTGTTTCCAATGCGGTGAAATATACCGAGACCGGCAGCATTCTGATCGGTGTGCGCAATCGCGGCGCGAGAATTGATCTTTGCGTGTTGGACAGCGGTCCGGGACTGAGCGAGACGGAAATCGCTGCCTATTCGCGTGCCTATTCGAAGGGGGAAACGTCAGATGGCCAGGGGCTTGGACTGTCCGTCTGTTTTGAATTGTCCAGGGAGAACGGCATGGAGTTTACCTGCCGATCTCAGAAGTCGAAAGGAACGCAGTTCATCCTGACCGTTCCACTTGCCCAATCCGGACAACACGGTCAGTGAACGGAGAGCTTGCGCGAACGGCAGGTTATGCCTCCTGTTCCGCCAACACCTTCTTGGCAACGCGAAAGCACTCGAGCGCCTGCGGCACTCCGCAATAAATGCCAACGACGTGGATGATTGCGCGGATCTCTTCCTTGGTGACACCATTGGTCAGAGCGCCCCGGCAATGGGTTTCCCACTCGGTCATCTTTCCGAGCGCACCGATCATCGCAAGGTTCATCATTGAGCGGGTCTTGGCGTCAATGACTTCATCTCCCCATCCAAACCCCCAGCACCAGGCGGTCATGGCTTCCTGAAACGGTTTGGTGAATTCGTCGGCAGCGGCGAGATTTTTCTCGACATATTCCGCGCCAAGAGTGGCCTTGCGCTGTGCGAGACCCTTTTCAAAAAGATCCTGATCCATTTTTACCTCAGCTTGATCGCAACATTCTTGGTCTGAACATAGTTCAATAGGGCCTCGCGGCCTTTCTCGCGACCGTAGCCTGATTTGCCAAAGCCGCCAAAGGGCGTTTCCACCCCTCCGGCATACCATTCGTTGACGAAGACCTGACCGGCTCGAAGCTGTCTTGAAGCCCGCATCGCCCGGTCGATGTCGGCGGTGAAGATACCTGCCACAAGCCCGTAGGGCGTGCTGTTGGCGACTCGGATAGCCTCGTTCTCATCGCTGAATTTCAGCACGGAGAGAACCGGGCCGAAGACTTCGTCCGAAGCAATCGACATATCCGGCGAGACGTCGGTGATCACGGTCGGCTCAAGAAAGTAACCGGGCCGGTTCAGTCGCCGGCCTCCGGTGACGATGCGCGCGCCTTCGCGTTCCGCCGCCGACACCATGCCGGCTGCACGTTGGCACTGACCCTCCGAAATCATGGCACCCATGTTCGCGCCGAATTCCGGGAAGGAGAGCCCGCTGCCAACTTCCAGGCTTTCTGCCATGGCAACAATGCCGTCGACCAGTTTGTCGTGTATGCGCTCATGGACGATCACGCGCGACATGGCCGAGCACACCTGGCCGGCATTGAAATAGATGCCCCAGCGAACGTCGGACAGGAAGGTATCGAGATCCGCATCGTCATGGACGATTGCTGCCGATTTGCCTCCGAGCTCCAATACGCAGGGCACGACGTTTCGGGCCGCCGCCGTTGCGATGGATATACCTGTCGGGACAGAGCCGGTGAAAACAATCTGATTGACGTCCGGGTGTGCAGCGAGAGCTGCACCGGCATCCTTGCCAAGCCCGCAGAGAATGTTCAGTGCACCTTTCGGTAGACCGCAGGCCAAGGCAGCATCGGCAAAATACCTGTTGGTGAGCGGATCGAGTTCCGGCGTCTTGACGACCACAGAGCACCCGACCGCAAGGGCAGCAGAAAGAGACCGCGCCGTCATTTCCATCGGGTAGTTCCATGGAATGATCTGCGCAGAGACGCCAAAGGGTTCATGAGTGGTGAAGTCGAAATAGCCCTGGCCGAGCGGTATCGACCGGCCTTCCATCGTCTCGGCCTGGTTGCCGTAATACTCGAAATATCGGGCCGCGCCTTCAATCTCGAGCCTTGCTTCCCAAAGCGGCTTGCCGGCTTCCCGGGTCAGGATCGGGGCAATTTCATCGATCCGCTCGAGGATGTAATCACCCATCCTGCGCACGATGCGGCCCCGTTCAACAGGGCGCAGGCCTGACCAGGCACCGCTGTCGCTCAATGCCTTGGCCGCAGCCACAGCCCGGTCGACGTCGGCTTCGTCTGCCAGCGCCTGCTTGGCGAGCGGCTCGCCCGTCGCCGGGTCCAGCACGGTGAGGCGGCCAGCCCCGCCGTCACAAAAGCTGCCATCGATAAAGTTCTGCCAATAGGCGGGTAGTTCGCTCACTGCGGTCTGATCCTGTTTGAATAGAGCCGGTCGTAATGCGGTTTCATCCGCTTATAGACGTGTTGCACCCTGTCCGGTGCTTCCGAGAGCTCGACATATTTGCGTTTCTGAGGTTGCAGTCCCGTGGAGTTTCTCAGGTTTGCGTGGAACGAACCACCATCCCACCAGCTGTATTGGCCGGTATCGGCGCCCGGTTCCCAGGAGAGTGCTTGTTCGATGAAGGGTATGTCTACGGCTTCGCAAAACGCAGAGACGGTTCCTGCCGGATTTTCCAGGAGGTCGTTGCTGTCGATGACCGGAGGCGCCGAGCCCGTAAAGGCGGTGATGAGATCGTAAAGTGCCCGCTGTTCGGGAAAGCCGACTTCACCGGAATCGAAGTCCGGCCACTTGTCATACATGGAAGTGATGGTCAGGGCCGGGTCGCGGATGAGGAAGGCATGTGTGAAGTGAGATAGGAATTCCGCGTCCCACATGTGGTTGATGTAGTGCGGGAAATCCTTGATGAAGACCGGGCCGCTTTCAGCTCGGGAACGGATGTCTTCCCAAACGCTTTCAAGCGTCAGGCCGGGTGTGACCTTGTCGCCAGGTTTCCATCTCGGCCAGAACGGTTCCTCACCCTGATACCAGGCTTCTCCGAACGGTTCATGCAGGCAGTCGAGGTCACCGCGCTGGCGCATCATCCACTCAAAGGCGGTCGAGGTAGAGCGCGGTACGGCCCAAAGCGCAACAATCTTATGCATGCAAGGACTCCAGCAAACGTCCGTGGCGGCCCACGGGGGCAAGGTTGAGGGAGCGGAAAATGCGCCAGTAGAGCGCAGTGTCGTGGGCGATGACGGGCTTGCCGAGCATCTCCTCCAAGTCAGGGGTGACGTGCAGCATTCTTTCTGGCTGACCATTCGGACCGGTCCTGAAATTGACCATGCCGTTAGCCAGGTAAGCATCCGCATCGGGTGCCTGCTCCGCGACGAATTCAAAGCTCTTGCGGGCAAGGTCGCCGTCGAAAATCCACCGGAGGGCGTTCACGTCGTCCTGGGTTTCGAACCAGCCCTGATCGACGAAGTTACCGGCCCACAGAACATCGAAACCGGCTTCGCGCAGGAAATCTGCCGTGCCCTGCCACCATTCGGGCCAATGGTAAACGGCGTTCAGCGCGACCTTCTCGACATTCATTGCACGCAGGGCCTCAACCATCGCGTAGCCGGCCATGTGAAAGGCCAGTCCGTGCCTGTCGCTGAGCCGCTTGCAGAAATCGGCAATTCCCTGGACACCGAGGCCGGAGGCGTGGACCCAGTTCGAGCCGACCTGAGCGCAAACATCAGCGCCATTGTTGGCCATGACCGACGCAAAATCCTCAAGCATGTCGAAGTTGCGGGTGCGCTGGTCCAGGCGGTGACGATAGTCCGGAACATGCAGCATCCAGCCGTGAACACCGACCGAGGCAGGGGCAATGCGCAGGAAATCGGAGGGAGCTGCGTCCCAATCGTGAGGTGGACAGGTGAAACCGACCTGATGCGGAAACAGTTTCTGTTCCGGTGTCCATTCGCTCGGCATGCCGAGCGGGGCAGTGTTCCCGGACATCAGGCCTCCCGCATCCAGCTTTGCAAGGTCTTGATGGAATGTTCCGAATTCACGCCGCAGGATGGGTCGAGCACGAGAGGACCTGGCTGATAGCCGCGGCTTCTCAGGCCTTTTTGAACGGATTCGACCAGGTAGATGTCCTCTTCCACCGTTGTCGATCTGTCCTGGATCGCGAGGCGGCGGACGGTCTCGGAATCAACGCCGTCGATCGTGTACCAGCCTCGCCAGACGGTCACCTGACCGGCATCGACCGCCCGCCAGTGATAGGTGTTCAGGATGTTCCCCGGATACACCTGGAATGAGAACAATGGCCACAGGAACCAGGAAGAGTAGTCGCCCGCGTGCTCATTGGCTTCCAGGTCGATCTCGTAGGTCATGCTTTCGAGATTTTGGCACTCTGTTGTATGCCGCAGGCAATAGCCCTGAGGCTGGATGTCATAGGTCTCCGGCTTGACGACACCTGTGGCGAAAGTGGGGTGATTGATGGGGCAATGGTAACATTCGGAATAATTCTCGACCGAGACTTTCCAATTACAGTTTTCCGGGATTTCCACCCATTCGAGCGGCTTGAGCCGGTCGATATGCGGTACAAACGAACGTAACTCCGCGCGCACATTCGGAAACCAGTCGTCCATCGGCTTTGCATCCGGATCGAGGTTCAAAAACAAAAATCCGCAGAAGTCCTCGATGCGAACTGATTTCAGGCAAATCTTGCTGCGGTCGAAACCGGGAACTGAGCGCACATTGGGACCGGAGCGCAGGCCTCCGGTGAGTTCGTAGGTCCAGCTGTGATAAGGGCAGACAAGCAGTTTGGTGTTGCCTTCACCCTGAACGAGCTGGTGGGCCCGGTGTTGACAGACATTGTAATAGGCCTGCAGCCGGTTTTCCCTGTCGCGCAGGCAGATGATGCTTTCACCCGCAATTTCGACAGTGAAATAGTCACCCGGCTTTTCCAGTTGTGAACTGTGGCCGGCGAATTGCCACGTTCGAGCCAGCAATCCCGCTTTTTCCGTCTCAAAGTGCGACGGGTCGGTGTAGTACCACGCTTCTAGCGAATGGATCAGCTGGCTGTGTACGTTCATGAGCGGTCCTTCCACTCTTCCTGATAGAGCCCCATTTTGTGGCGGCGGGTGTGAAAACGTTCGATGCTGGAGATGACGTCTTCCGGCGCATCGGCGATGACGAATGCGAGCAGTGTTTCCAAAAGCGCGATGGTGGAGACCGACGAGGGAAAGAACTGCGGCGTTTCCGCATCGACAATAAAGGCGTGATCGCTGCCGACCACGATGGGGGAGGCCGGACTGTCCGAAATGGCGATAATGGTCAGGCCCTGCTCTCGCGCAAGTTCAACGGCGGTTATTACATCGGTTCGGTAGGGTTTGCAGGTCATTGCGACCAGTACGTCGCGTTCATCGGCGCGTGCAAGGTCATCGGTCGCAACAGACCCGAGACGCGGAATGGTCCAGATCGTGTCGACTGCCATATCCGCGAGGTAGGTGAAGTTGCGCGCGTTGGAATTGTTGACGCCAACGCCAAGAACATATGTGTGGCGGGCCTTCACGATGGCCTCGGCCGCCGCCTTCATGGCTGCGTCATCAGTTGCCGCAAAGGTGTTCTCGATATTGGAGATCGCGCAGGCCGCCATTTCGGCAAACAGGCTTCCCAGTTGCCCGCCCTTGGCCAGGGATTGCAGCCAGCGGGCCCGGTCCGGAAAATCCGTGCCACGGCTGCGGATCGCCTCCCGGAACGGGTGGCGGAAATCCTCATAGCCTTCGAAGCCGACTGACCGTGCCATACGCACGAACGTGTTCGGTTTCACACCGGCAGCATCGGCAATTTCCCGAATGGAACTCACACCGACATCGTTCGGGTTTTCAAGCACGTAGCTTGCGGCCTTCTTGAGTTCGGGTGTCAGTTCCTCAAGCTCGGAGGCCAGGTCGTCCAACACCTCCTGAGGGGCTTTCAAATCTGATTTTGGTACATTCATATCATTCATGATTGACTAGAGTACATTTGTACAATTACGCTGTCTATCGAAAAATCACCGGCCTGGGAGACAAAGCGTGTCGGAAGCTGGAACCTCGAAATTGCCGTCTTCGGCGCGGGTCGTCATCGTCGGTGGCGGCATCATGGGCTGCGGTCTGGCGTATCATCTGGCCCATGAGGGCTGGTCTGATGTCGTGCTTCTGGAAAAGGCGGAGCTAACTTCCGGGTCGACGTGGCATGCGGCAGGGCAGATCACCCATTCGACTTCCAGCTTCGGCCTAGGAAAATGTGTCGGCTACAATATCGACCTTTATGCCGGAAAGCTGGAAGAGGAGACCGGCCAGTCTGTGACCTGGCATGGCTGCGGCTCCTTCCGACTGGCCTATACCGAAGACGAAATGGACTGGCTCCGACACACGATGAGTGTCGGGCGGGCGCTGAAGTTTCCGATGGAACTGGTAGGTCCGGACCGCGTTCGCGAGCTGCATCCGTTTTACAATCTCGACGGTGTGCTGGGTGCCCTGCATACGCCCGATGATGGCCATGCAGATCCGTCGGGCGTCACCCAGGCCCTTGCGATAGGGGCACGGAAACTCGGCGTGAAGATCATTCGACGGTGCCAGGCGACGGATATCAAACAGCAGCCGAATGGCGAGTGGAAAGTCTCCACCGAACTTGGCGACATCACCTGCGAGCATGTGGTCAATGCCGGGGGCACCTATGCCCGTCAAATGGGTGAGTGGAGCGGCTTGCAGCTACCGATGACCTCCATGACCCACCACTACATCGTTACCGATACTGTTCCGGAGTTTCTCGAACTTGACAGGGAACTGCCGGTCATTCGCGACGACAAGCTGGTGTCCGGTTACATCCGCATGGAGCAGAAATCCGGCCTGATCGGCATTTATGAGAAGGAAAATCCCAATACGGTCTGGGAGGATTTCTGTCCGTGGGAAGCGGAAAACGAACTTTTCGAGGCCGACTACGACCGGATCATGCCGTGGCTTGAAAACGCCATGGGCCGGATGCCGATCTTTTCAGAACTCGGCATCAAGCGTGAAGTTCACGGCGCGATTTCCCATCCACCGGATGGCAATCCGCTGATTGGTCCGGCGCCAGGCGTCAAGAACTACTGGTGCTGCTGCGGCACCCAGATCGGCATTGGCTGGGGACCCGGACTGACGCGGGAGCTCGCACGCTGGATCGTGCACGGCTCTGCCGATATCTCCATGCGTGAATTCGATCCTCGCCGGTTCGGTGGGTATGCCGAGAAGGACTGGCAGGTTGTCAAGGCGAAGGAGGATTACTGCCTGCGTCACGAGATTCCGTTCCCGCATTTCAACCGTCTTGAGGGGCGACCGATCAAGCCGAGTCCGCTTTATGAACGGTTGAAGGACAAAGGTGCTGTCTACGAAGAAGTCTACGGTCACGAGCGGCCGCGCTGGTTTGCCAAGGGCGGTCTTGAGCAACGGGACTATTATTCCTTTAGACGGGCTGACTGGCATGATGCGGTCGGTTCAGAAATGAACGCGGTGAGAACGGCAGCCGGCATCATGGATATTTCGGCTTTCACCAAGGTAGAGCTGTCCGGTCCGGACGCGGAAGCCTATCTGGACAGGCTTGTTGCCAACAGGCTGCCGAAGAAAACCGGTGGGATCGTGCTGACGCACATGCTCAACCGGAGAGGTCGGATCGAACTGGAGCTGACGGTTGTGCGCCTGGCCGAGGACCGTTTCTATCTGGTCTGCGCGGCGTTTTTCGAGCAGCGTCTTCTGGATCACCTTGCGCAGAACCGGGTTGAAGAAGATGTGACGGTCCGCAACCGCTCAAACGAGTGGGGAGCAATGACGCTGAATGGGCCCAGAGCACGTGAGATCCTTGCGGCAAACACCTCATCAGCGCTCGACAACAAGTCCTTTCGCTGGCTTACGGCACAGGAAATAGAAGTTGCGGGCAAGAAGCTCTGGGCGTTCCGCATGTCTTATGCCGGTGAACTCGGCTGGGAGTTTCACGTCCCCAGAGAGGACATGCTTGAGGTCTATGATGCGCTCTGGGCGACGGGTGAACCGTTTGGGCTTATGGACTACGGATCGTTCGCCATGAATGCATTGCGCCTGGAAAAGGGCTTCAAGGGAGCCGGGGAACTCACCAACGAAGTGACCTTGCCGGAAGCCGATGTCATGCGCTTTGCAAAGCTCGACAAGGGAGATTTTCTGGGACGGGACAAGACGGCAGAAAGCGCCGCCAGTGAAAACCTGCCCTGGGTTTGCGTCTACCTGGAAATCGAACCGGACGGTGTTGAAGATGGTCATGGCGGCGAAGCCGTATTGCTTGATGGCCAACCTGTCGGTGCGACCAGTTCGGTCGCTTACGGACACACCGTCGGCAAGATCCTGGCCTTTGCCTATGTCAAACCAGAGGCAGCCCGGCCTGGGCAAAAACTCGAAGTTGTCATCATGAACCAGATGCGCAGCGCTCGCGTGCTCGAAGCTGCCGCTTACGATCCTGAAAGCCTGCTTCCGCGCACTGACGCTCCAGTAGGAATTGCAGCAGAATGACCATACCGGAAACCATGAATGCCGTCGTTCTGGAAGGACATGGCGGTCTTGAGAAGCTGGTCTGGCACGAAGACTGGCCGACACCCCAACCAGCGCCTGGCGAGGTTCTGATCAAGATCGGGGCATGCGGCCTGAACAATACGGACGTCAACACGCGTTCGGGCTGGTATTCCAAAACGGTATCCGATGCGACCACCGGGGATGCCTATCGGGAAGTGGGTAACGATGATCCGACCTGGGGCGGCAGGCCGATTACTTTCCCGCGCATCCAGGGGGCCGATGCGGTCGGCACAGTCGTCGGTCTGGGCGAGGGAACGCTCTCCGATCTCATGGACAAACGTGTGATGGTCGATTGCTGGCTTCGCGACTGGTCGGATCCGGACAATCGCGACAAGACCGGCTATTTCGGTTCGGAAAGCAATGGTGGTTTTGCCCAATATGCGGTTGTCGACGCGCGGAATGTTGCCGTCATCCGCTCGGACCTGAGCGACGCGGAACTGGCGACCTTTTCCTGTTCCTATACGACGGGTGAGGGCATGCTCAGCCGGGCGCACGTTACGGCTGGAGACACGGTGCTCGTGACAGGTGCATCGGGCGGCGTGGGTTCCGCGCTCATTCAGTTGGCCAAGCGCCGCGGAGCGTGCGTCGTCGCTCTGGCCTCACCAGGCAAGCATGACGATGTGAAGGCACTTGGAGCCGACGTGGTTCTGGAACGCGCACCTGAAGACCTGAAAGCAGCACTCAAGGCCGCAACAGGCAAGGATACGGCGTCGGTTGTTGCCGATATCGTCGGTGGACCTTACTGGGGCACACTGATCGATGTACTGGAGCGCGGCGGACGCTATACCTGCTCGGGCGCAATCGCCGGACCGATGGTGGAGCTGGATCTTCGAACCTTTTATCTGCGCGACCTGACGCTGACAGGGTCCACGGTCGTTGCGCCGCAAATATTCGGGGACCTTGTCGGATACATCGAACGCGGTGAAATCCGGCCTGTGCTGGCCGCAACCTATCCGCTGCAGGACTTTCACGCGGCACAGACCGCCTTCATCGAAAAAAAGCACACAGGTAACATTGTGGTGGTTCCATGAGCCGTGACGCGTTCGACCGCTTGCTGACCGCAGTTCGGACCATTTACGAAAGCGATGCGGAACTCGGCGCATTCGCACCTTGGCCCAGTCAGCTGGACTGGGCTGAGATCGAGGCAGAGAACCTGCCTGTCGCCAGGCATGTCGGCGGCTGGCTGGAAAATGACAGTTCGGCGATGGCCGAACTGCACCAGGCCATTGCTGCGGCCGCACCGAAGGCAGCCTGGCGCCTGACCTATACCGAAGAGGAGGTCGGTGCACACTTTCTCGAAAACTACGGTTATTTCGAACTCTTCGGACCGTCAGGACATTTTCGAACCGAGGAAGGACGCGTCTATATCGCCTACTGGGGCCCCGAGCTCTTTTACGACTGGCATCATCACGAAGCAGAAGAGCTTTATGTCATCGTGTCCGGTCTGGGCGAGTTCCACAGGCAGGACGGGATGACAGCCGTACTGGGACGGGGGGCGACCCGTTTTCATCAGGCCTGGCAACGCCATGCCATGACAACCAGGAACGAGGGTATCCTCACACTCATTTTCTGGCGGGGGTCGGGATTGAGCGGATTGCCGCATATGGAGCGTCGGGGATGAAGATTACGCGTATCCGTATCTTCAAGACGGATCTGCCCTATGTCGACGGTTCCTATGGCTGGGGAGCCGGAAACGCCATCATGGTTGCTAAGGCGTCAGTCGTGGTTGTCGACACAGATGCCGGACTTTCGGGCTGTGGTGAATTCACACCTTGCGGCGAAAATTACATGGTTGCGCATTCTGAGGGTGTTGAAGCTCTCGCCCGTCTGGTTGCTCCCGCACTGATTGGCGAGGATCCAAGGCAAGTCGCGCGCATCGAACAGATCATGGACCACCTGGTTCAGGGACACGGCTATGCCAAAGCACCCTTCGATGCCGCGTGCTGGGACATCGCGGGCAAGGCTCTTGATGCTCCTGTCTGGCTTCTGCTTGGCGGCAAACTGACCGACGGCGCTCCGATGTACCGGGTCGCGCCTCATCGCGGAACGGAAGAAACGATCGCGGAGCTGGAACGGCACCGTGCCGCCGGTTACCGGCAGTTCCAGATCAAGGTCGGTGTTGACTGGGCGGTGGATATCGACCGTATAAGGGCAACTGTTCCTCTGCTGAAACCAGGCGAGAAAGCCATGGCCGATGCCAATCAGGGCTGGCGTGTCGACAACGCCTTGCGGGTCGCAAGGGCGACGCGTGATCTCGACTTCATATTCGAGCAGCCCTGCCGGACCTATGAAGAATGTCAGCAGGTCCGCATGCGTATCGACTTGCCGATGAAGCTGGATGAATGCGTCACAGGCATTCACGCGGCACAACGGATCGTCGCGGACCGCGGCGCCAACCTCGTTTGTCTGAAGATATCCAATCTGGGCGGGTTGTCGAAGGCGCGGCGCGTGCGCGACTTCTTTGTCGACAATCGGATTCCGGTGGTGGCTGAAGATACCTGGGGGGGCGAAATCGCAACCGCCACTCTGGCGCATTTTGCAGCCTCGACGCCGCAGGAGTTTTTGCAGAACACGACCGATCTGCACAATTACAACACCCGATCGACCGGAGCGCCGGGTCCGAAAACCGCACAAGGTAGGCTCTTTGCTTCCGATGCGCCGGGACTGGGTGTCACGCCCGACTTCGCAAGCTTGGGCGAACCCGTCGCAACCTTTGGGGAGGCAGCATGAGGATCAGCCGCATCACGGTCTGGCAGATCGACCTGCCGCTCACCAAACCCTATTGGCTTTCCGGCGGGCGGCTGAAGTTCGAGGCGATCGACAGCACTTTTGTGCGTATCGACACGGATGAAGGCGTCTCGGGTTGGGGCGAAGGCTGCCCCTGGGGGCATACTTACCTGCCTGCCCACGGGCCGGGACTTAGAGCCGCCATTGGTGTTCTTGCGCCTGCCCTCATTGGCCGAGACCCTCGCGCGCTTGATGAAATCAACCGGACCATGGACATTCAGCTGCCGGGCCATCTTTATGCCAAGTCGCCACTGGACATTGCGTGCTGGGACATTCTGGGCAAGACGGCGGGGGCACCGCTTTGGCGATTGCTTGGGGCTGAACAGCCGGCGGCCGTCGCGGTGAATTCTTCCATTTCCACCGGGACACCGGAAGAGATGATTGCGCTCATCCGGGAAGCCAGTTCGAAAGGCTATCGAACCCATTCGGCCAAAATCGGCGGCAGTGATTTCTCGGCTGATATCGAGCGGATCGAGGCGATTTCCGCAGCGCTGCCCAAGGGCGAACAGGTCACCTACGACGTCAACAGGGCCTGGACGCCTGGCGTTGCCATGCAGGTTCTGAACGCGGTCTCTGCCAGGGACTGGGTCGAGCAACCCTGTGAAACGCTCGACCAGTGTGCGCTTGTTGCCTCCAAGGTGCCTCAGCCGATCATGCTGGATGAATGCCTGCATTCGTTTCAGGACCACCTTGAAGTCTGGAAACGCGGCAGCTGCCAGGGTGTCAAGGTCAAACCCAACCGGGTTGGGGGACTGACCAGGGCCCGGCAGATCCGGGACTTCGGCGTTTGTGCCGGTTGGCAGATGCATATCGAAGATACCGGAGGCAGCGCCTTTGCTGACAGCGCGGCGCTTCAGCTGGCAGCTTCGACACCAGATGCCAACCGGCTCGCCAGCTGGCTTTGCCATGCTCACCTTGGGATTGACCCGGTTCCGGGCCAGGGAGGACGCAACAAGGGCGGACTGGTTCACTTTGATGATCGCCCCGGGATCGGCATCACGCCTGACCCGTCTCGTTTGGGTGAACCTGTTGCCATTTACGAGGGCGTTGCATGAGTGCTCTCTCTGATCTCAGGATTTCCAGCCTGACGCTTTGGCGTGTCCCGTTGACCAGTCATGAAACCTACTACATGGCGGCAGGCAAGACCTGCGATACGGTCGACAGCATGGTGCTGAGGATAGACACCGAGCAAGGCCTCAGCGGCTGGGGTGAGGTTTGCCCGATCCCGCATTACTTGCCCGCCTATGCCAGAGGAGTGTCTCCGGCGATTGAGGAACTCGCTCCGATCCTGATTGGCGCCAATCCGATGGGAGTGGAGGCTCTGATGGCGACCTGCCGGTCCTATCTGCAGGGGCATCCTTATGTGCAATCAGCCATCGATATCGCCCTTTGGGACCTGACTGGAAAGGCCTGTGGCGTGCCGGTCCATACCCTTCTGGGCGGACTGCACTCAAGCGAACTGCCGCTCTATCATTCCATCACTTGCATCGCGCCTGAAGAGATGGCGCGAATTGCTACAGCCGCATTGGGACGGGGCATCAGCCAGTTTCAGGTCAAACTGGGAGCGGACAACAACTGGGAAGCTGATGTCGCCAGGTTGCGGCTGGTGCGCGAAGCGGTCGGAAGCGGACCGGTGGTCTACGGAGACTGGAACTGCGGTGCAACGCGATTGGATGCCACACGTGTCGGCCGCGCTGTGGCCGGTCTCGACATCATGCTGGAGCAACCTTGCGCGACAATGGAAGAATGCGCCGCAGTGCGCGCGTCGACAGGCCTGCCGATGAAGATGGATGAAAACGCGCATGACACAGCGAGCCTGCTGAAGGCGTATGAGCTAGGCTGTATGGATGCTGTCGCGCTGAAGCTTTCCAAGTTCGGTGGCATTTCAGAATTGCGCAAGGCGCGTGACCTGTGTCTCCACGTCGGCGCAAAGATGTGCATCGAGGATACCTGGGGATCGGATATCACGACAGCCGCCGCACTGCATGTTGCAGCCGCGACGCCACCTCAAGCGGTTTTGAATGTTTGTGATTTGTCGGGCTACGTATCACCGCGTCTAGATCCTGAAGCTCCGGTGCGAAACAATGGCCGGATCTCTCCGCCGACCGGTCCCGGCCTCGGCGTTTCACCAAACCTTGCCGAACTGGGGGAACCCGTTCTTGCTTTGGCTGCCTGAAGGAGGCCCGAATGAAAACCTCAATCTCTCAACAGGACTGGAGAGCTCGTGCAGCTGAAGTTCTGCCTGCCGCCGGGTTTGGTAACTTCGATCCGGGTGTTGTCATCCGTGAAGGCAAGGGGGCCCATGTCTGGGACGAAGATGGTAACGAGTTCATCGATTACCTGATCGGATCCGGCCCGATGATCCTGGGGCATGGTCATCCTGAAGTTCTGGAAGCCGTGCAGGAGCAGCTTTCGAAGGGAATGACGTTTTTCACCAACAATGCGCGCGGCATCGAGCTGGCGGAAGCGCTGGTCGAGGCGGTCCCTTGCGCCGAACAGGTTCGCTATGTGTCGACCGGTGGCGAGGCGGACATGTACGCCATGAGGCTCGCCCGGGCCTTCACCGGCCGCGACAAGGTCCTGAAGTTTGAAGGCGGGTATCATGGTATGTCTGGCGAAGCGCTGATGAGCCTTGCGCCGAACAACCTCGTCAACTTTCCGCAGGCTGTTCCGGATTCAGCTGGAATTCCCGAAAGCGTGCGCGATGGAATGCTGATCGCGCCTTTTAACGACGTCGATTTTGCGAAGTCTCTCATCGAAGAGCATGCGAATGACATTGCCTGTGTGATCGTGGAACCGCTGCAGCGGTTGATCCCGCCTGAACCCGGTTTCCTCCAGGCCTTGCGCGACCTGACCAGCAAGCACGGTATTGTCCTGATCTTCGATGAAGTCGTAACAGGCTTCCGCTTTGCGTATGGCGGTGCTCAGGAATATTACGGCGTGGTGCCCGATCTCTGTTCGCTCGGCAAGATCATGGGGGGAGGGTTTCCGCTTGCAGCTGTTGGTGGCCGTTCAGAGATCATGGCGCATTTCGACAAGGCGATCGTCGGTGAAAAGGGGTTCACCTTCCAGATCGGAACGCTCAGTGGCAACCCGGTGGCGAGTGTCGCCGGTCTGAAAACGCTGGAAATCCTCAAGCGCCCTGGCAGCTACGACAAGCTGCGCGAGACCGGTGAGCGGCTGATGGCAAGCTTCAAGACCCACTTGGATCGCGCCGGTGTGGCTCATCAACTGGTCGGTGAACCGATGTTGTTCGATGTTGTGTTCACGGACCAGCCGGTCAGAAATTATCGGGACATGTTCAACAATGATGCTGCCAAGTCGAAGATCTTCAACGAAAGCCTGCGCGCCAGCGGCATTCTGAAGCCGGACAGCAAGCTTTACGCGCATCTTGCGTTGACTGAGGAAGATCTTGAAGCCACGGACAGGGCGCTGGAAAAGGCCGCGAATGCGCTTCAACAGCGATAGCCGAATTCACTGGCCGGGTGTTTCCTGTTCGGATCTGATTTTCAGGATCAACCAGCAGGACCCGGCCAACACAAACGCGATTGCCGAGTAGAGCGAAAACAGCAGCACGCTTGAGTCCTGTAGAACACGCGGGACAATCTCGGCATTGATGCCGGAAAGGCTCATGAAAACAAGGTTGAAGAATGCTACGCCGCTTGTGCGCGTCGCATCACTCAGGAACCCTGGCAGGATTTGAAAGGCCGTCGTCCTGATACCGAAGCTGAAAGCGAGCTGGACGACGCCAAAGAGCAGGATCGCTGTCCACCCGCCGCTTAGTGCTAGCAGGAACTGCGCGACGGCCATAACAAGAAGACTGCCCACAAGGATCTTGTTGGTATGTCCCTCGTCGATCAATTTCAGCGCGGCCATCGCCATGAGGAAACCGAGCACTGTGTAGACCGCCAGGATCTGCAGCGTGAGAGCGGTGTCCTGTTGTCCGAAAAAGTCAAAGAGCAACGGCCCATAGGCGATTATGCCGGAACCGCAGGTGGTGGCGGCCAAAACGATCACTGACCCCAGTAGCAGACCTCTTCTGCTTTCCGTCGTCGCAAACAGAAGCTTTGGTGCGTGATACCAGGGCAGGTTGGGCGGATCTTCATCTCCGCCCGAGAGCAGGGGCAATCCATACCAGGTTCGAGCCTTGTGAGCGGTTTGCTTGTAGCCGGCGCGATGCAGGAAATGCGGAGACTCATGAAGGCGAGTCAGGCCTACGATTTGAACCAGAGCCGGAAGCGCCGAACCGGCGATCGCAAGACGCCAGCCGCTGCCTTCGACAAAGGCGAGTGAGAGAAGCAGCTCACCGACATACCCTGCGCTGACGCCGACAGGAACAGCGGACAAAAGCAGGGCTCTCCGTTTTTCGATTGCAATTTCAGCAACATAAACAATAGCCGTCATGAACAATATGCCGGCTGCGCATCCGCCAATGAAACGGTCAATCACGAGAAAAAAGACCGAGGGGAAGATCAACACCAGAAGCGGTCCGGCAACGAGAGCGCTGGCGCATATCGTCATAAGACGCTTCCGACCGAGCCGGTCAGCAAGTGGCACGAGAAACACCCCTGTCACTTCGGCAAAGTCAAACAGGGCGATCAAGTCCGCAATGTCATCGTCGCTGAGGTCGAAGGCATCCCGGATCTGCAGCATCACACCGGAATAGACGCCGGCATTGTAGCCGTAGATGAAGCCGCTCAGCATGGAGATGAAGAACAGGATGCGCAGCGTTGGCGGAGCCCGGGAAGATGTCGGATCTACAGTTTCGTCAACGGTGGTCATGGTCGCGAATGATCCGGCGTCACTGGTCTGGTTATGGTTTCATTATGGGGCCGATATTATGAGAATTGCCAGTTTCCTAAATCGGGCGTGAGCGCGATCGGGTCTGTCGCGCAGGTGCAGCGGCCTGACTACTCGGGACAGGCAGTCCGATAGAAAACGCGAAAGCCCTTTCACGTTACTGAGTAGTGAAAGGGCTGCCGATGTTTTTTAGTTCTGTCCGATTGCTGGTGGAGACTGCCCTAAGCGGCCAGTTCCTTGCCTGCTTGTGACAGAATTTGCAACGCGATAAGGCGCTGCGTTCCGCCTTCGTCGCAGGCCTCCTTCAGTCTTGAAAGGACCTCGTCGCTCAAACCGCAAGACCCACGGCTGGAAATCGCCTTCGCCAGAACGGAACCGAGCGCTCCACTTTCACGGAAGGTTGCCTGAATGAGGTCTGCCGCGCACCCGGCATCTTCAAACTCGCACGCGAATTTCACTGCTGCCTGCCGTGTTGAACGGTTCTCGGAATTCAACAAGCCGCCCAGCTGGTTGGGTGTGAAACCCAATCTGGCGCAGGCTTTCAGAGCCGCGATCCGGTCGGCGTCATTGTTCCCCGAAAGAGCATTTTCCAACCGTTCCCGTGCCGCCTGCTGTGGAGCAAAGGCGAGCAGTTCCAGGAATGTCATGCGGGCAGGGGGATGGTTGTCCGGCGGCAGGTTCAGCAGCTTTTCCCACGTATCATCGGAAAGGGATATGCCGCGTTCAGCCCTGCGGAGCAGCGAAGTCAGCGCGGATGCACGAAGCTCCTTGTCCCTGGCCGAGCAGCAAGTCAGTAGCGCCTGGGTGAAAACCGGCTGTGCCTGCTCGCCGATCAGCCGGACTGCGATGCGCCGAATGTCGATTGCCGTGCTCGGCGCAACGTCGGGACGGACGCGCTTCTTCTGCAGCGTGTTCTGAGCAAGTTCAAGGAACTTCAGGTCCTGATGAGAAAGTTCGATGCTTTCTTCTTCAAAGGCAAGTTGCTCCTCGTCTCCCTGGAGAATGGCCGCAAGGGTGTTTTGCGGGAACTTCACCACATCGGCAGTGTCTTCGGCTGGCGAGGTTTCTGTTTCCTCGGCTACTGCTTCGCTTTCCAGGCCGCCTGCTTCTTCTTCGTTACCAGTTGTCTCGTCAGGCTTGCGATAGTCGCTCAGCTTTACCGGTTCCTCAGATTTTTCTTGAGGCACGACATTGCCTTCGCGATCGATCACGACCCTGTTTCGATTGCCTCCTTCGTCATCCCTGGCGCGGGCGCCGAACTGTTTTTCCTGCTCGTTCTCGTCCTCTTTTTCCTTTTCCTTGGCTTCTTCCTCTTCAGAGGCAAGGTCTCCGCGGGCGGCCAGCAGCAGGACGGCCGCAGCATTGTCGGCGACCTCTCCGTCTTTACCGGAAAGGCTTGCCAGAGAGGCAAGGGCCGACAGCCGCACCATCTGGCTCTTGCTGGTGACGCCGTCGGTCAGACTTTCAAGGGACTGAGGACATTCAAAGTTGGCGAGTGTGGTGTGAACCGCGCGCTGGATTTCCGGCTTTGGATTGCGTGCCTTGATCTCGAGCAGCAGCTCGAAGGCTTCGTCCGTTCCGCTGCGCCCCAGTACTTCCACCAGGGCAGCAATGTAGTCTTCCGGCTCGCTTCTGAGTTTCGCTTTGGCGTGCTCCAGAAGCTTTGCGACTTGAACATTTTCCGGATGACGTTCGGTCAGACGCTTCATCGCGGCCAGCTTTACCGATTTGTCTTCATCGGCAATCGCCAGGTCGATCAGATCGTCGGTCGCGACAGTTGGCGATCTGGAGGCAGTAAACGCCCGAATTGAAGCGGAAGGATCCTTGATCAGCCGGGTATCGAAAATGGGAGCATTTCGCTCCAGAAGGGTTTCGAGTGCCGCGAGGCGTACGTCAGCATTTGTGTCCTGACTAAGTGCATCCAGGGCTTTGACGACGAGCGGGTCACTGGAGGCACCGAGCGCCCGCGCAGCGCGGGCGCGCTGCCGTTCGGACGGGCTCTGGCCTGCATCGATCAACGCAAGTAGTCCCGGGCGACCGAGTCCGGCGAAAGCTTCCAGAATCTCATTCCATAGATCCTGGCCGAACTCGTCGGTGGCGGCTTCAAGAAGATCGTCCACGGCTTCTTCGATCCCCAGACGGCCGACCGCGCGAATGGCTTCCTTCTGAACATCGAGCCAGTCGTCCCAATCTGCGCTGTCGTCTTCCCAGGCCACATCGTCTTCGCAACGGTCTACAACGAGCTTGCGCAGGAGCGGGGCAACAAGATCGCGGTCTTCGGCTTGAAGTCCTTTGATGGCTGCAACCTTGGAGTCGCCGACAGGATCGTTTTCAAGGCTCCACAAGAACTCTTTTCCGAGCTCTTTTTCCTTAAGATCGACGAGTGTCTGCAGAGCATCGACACGCACGTCCGGATCGTCGTTACGGGTTGCCTCAAGAAGCACTTCGCGCGCGCTGGAGAGCTTCCAGGCGCCGGCGGTTTCAATCGCGAGGCATTGTTCTGAAGGTGAGCCCGTTCTGGCAATTTCCAGTAAATTGTCCTGGACGTCCTTGTTGAGGGTCAGGATCTCGGAACTTGCGTGCAACGCTGGATTTTCAAGGGTCATTTCTGGGGACCTGTACCTTTGTTCGTTGCGAAAAGAATAAGGCGGGGACATGCATCCCCGCCTTGATCTTGATCAGACTTTCCTTCTGCCCTTACGCGATATCGCGGCGGGCAAAGGACATGGACCGGTAGCTGGTCTTGTAGGGCGATGTACCGATCTTGCGGATACGGCCGACACCCATCTTGTAGTTGTAGTTGCCGCTGATCCAGTCGACGACGCGACCCGACAGTGCGTTTGCGGGCTGTGCGGTGTGCAGGAAGTCCATATATAGGAGCCCCTTCTTCACGGCCGGCGTGACAATGGCAACTGCGGTGATTGCACCTTCAGTCAGTTCGATGTGGCCATGCTCCATCAGCTTGGTGAAGGTGAAGTCGTCGCCTTCAACACCGAGGATGGTGTCCTTCTGAACCGGGATTCGGTCAGAGTACATCATGACATAGTCGCCGTTTTCGATACCACGCTCTGCCGCATCATCCGGATGGATTTCCACCCAGTTTTCCGGCCAGCGCTGCACGATGTACGGACGGCGGCGATCGTCGTAGCCGGACTGCCAGCGCTCGTTGATACGGCCCGAGGTGACCCACAACTCGTCGTCCTTCGGCTTCAGCCATGCCCAGTAGTCGGAGAACAGGCTCCATGGGGACTTCTGGATGTTGCACTTGCCGGTTTGCGAGTTGAAGTGCGTCAGTTTCTTGCCAAGGCGGTTTGCACCGGATGGTCCGTCGACCGGAAGCTTGCGTTCCGTGTCGTGCAGACGCTTGGTGCCGACCAGTGTGCCGTCGTCCTGAAGCAGGACCGGGCCCTGGATGCCGTTGGTGCCGAATTCTGCCAGCTTCTGGTGAAGCGTCTTGCCTTCGCGCTGAGCGACGACCTTGACCATATGGAAGTCCTTGCGGCTGCCGCGCGAGAAGCGGGAACCTTCTTCCAGAACTTCGTTGGAGTTCTTCCATTCAAAGCCCTTGTAGCCCATGGCCGTTGCCAGCTTGGCAATGATCCACCAGTCCGGCTTGGCTTCACCCGGTGCGTCGTAGAACTTCGGATAGAGCCGGATACGGCGCTCGCCGTTGGCGCGGGTGAAGGTGTCTTCGCCCCAGCCGGCAGCCGGGAAGACGATGTCGGCATATCGGGCACCGATCGGATCGACCAGGTAGATGTCCTGGTTGACGACGACCATACCGCCACTGTCCACACGCCGTTTGAGCGTGTCGATGATCTCCTGCTTGTCGAACGAGCTGATCTGGTGCGGATTCTGCACAGTCAGTTCGTCGAACTTGGCACCAAGGGACTGGGAGCCGCACATGGACTGGATCCAGGTGTTGCCGATCACATGGGCAAAGCGGGTGTGGCCGGACATCAGGTACCTGTCGGTATCCATGGCGCGACGACGGCGGCCCGGCAGTTTCTCAGGCGACTTGTTGCGAGGATATTTGCCACCACGCAGACCGCCACGCTGGTGACCGCCGGCACGGCCGATGACCTGGCCCGGACGGCCGCCGGCACCGACGATGATGCCGAGTGCGGAAATCGCCTGGGTGTTGCCGGTGTTGTTGGACCAGTAGAAACCCTTTTCGATCATGACCGAAGTCTTCGGACGGGAACCGTCTTCCTTGGGCTTCGCCATCCACTCGGCGGCGGTGTAGATCTTCTCGACGTCGATCTGGGCGATTTCGGCTGCTTTTTCCGGAGCGAACTCGTCCTGGGACAGGAGCCACTTCTTCCAGTCATCGAAGCCGGCAGTCTGGAACTTGCCCCAGGTGGTGCGCCACTGCCAGGGAGTGTTACGCGTACCCTGGCCGAAGCCGGAGGAGCTTTCCCACTTGTTGTTGACCCACTTCTGGATCCAGTCGCTGTCTTCCCAGCCATTTTCCACGATCACGCGGGCGATCGCGTTGACGACGAGAAGGTCGGTGCCCGGCTGAATGTCCAGCCACATGCCACCGTTCTTTTCAGCGTAGGCAATGCCGCCGGTCTTGCGTGGAACCATGAAGATCGCCTTCTGGCCGTTCTGGATGCCTGGCATCATCCAGTCGGTGAAGAGGATCGTTTTGGTTTCATACGGGTCGGTGCCGCAAACGAGCAGGGTTTCGGCGTCTCTCCAGTCCTCATAGGACGGACCGAAGTTGTCGAATCCGGCGTCGCGGAAGCCCGGTGTGGACGTCACGTCGGACGGCGTGTCGTGGAAGGTGAAGTTCGCCGTGTTGACGCTGTTCAAGGCATATTTCGTGATGGCGTAGGTGTTTTCCATGTAGCCATACGAGAAAGTCTTGACGCAGTAGGCGTTCTCACCGTGCTTCTTGATCACGTACTTGCCGACTTCCGCGGCAATCTCCATGGCGAAGTCCCATGTGACCGGCATCAGGACGCCGAACATGCGGACCATCGGAGATTTCAAGCGGTCGCGGGTCGGGGTTTGCGGGTTGTAGACCTTCTGCGCGATCGCACCGCCGCGGATGGAGGAGTTGCCGTTCGGATTGACGAACTCGGCATCCTTGTCCGGGATGATGATGACGTGGTGCGGTTCACCGTTGTGCAGGACAACGTTGTACTGGTTCGGAGCGACCCAGGGGCCGAGCGGGTCGACCGGGAAGTCGACGCCGAATGCGTTTTCTTCCGCCTTTTCGCCTCCGACCTTGCCGCCTTTAACCGGCCAGCGATAGATCTTGTACCCGCAGGCCACAATGCAGTAGTCGCAGGCCGTTGAGATCACATCCGCATCTACCGGCGGCAGAGGGATATTCGTCTCTGGGATATAATAGGGTGTGGACATTATCGGTCTCCTCAGCCCTTGAGATTGTCGTAACGGCCGTAGATCAGGCCGAACATTCCGACGGCGTAGATGTCATCTCCATCCAGCTCGAGCAGAACCTGCGGCAGGCTCTGATAGGCTTGTCCGGAAATGAAGATGCCGTGACGGGTCAGATCGAATGTGGTCAGGTGCAGCGGGCACGGACCCAGAACCTTGTCCTGAGACTTGTAGGTGCCCTGCAGTGGACCGCCCTGGTGCGTACAGGTGTAGTTGAAGGCAACCACGTCCTTGTCCGGGCCGATGCCGCCACCGGCCTCGCGGCCGAGTTTCACAAGCATCGATTCCGAATACGCGCCATCATCCGGGTAGGTGAAGTCGAGCGGCTCGTCTTCCTTCAGTTCCGACAGCTTGCCGATGTGTTTGCGCTCGTAGGTCGAAACGACAGCCGGGACCTTCGCCGAGGCAGGGCCGGACTTCAGCGCCACCATCACCGTAAAGGTGGTGATGCCCGACGTCAGTAGAAACTGACGGCGGTTCATCAGGCAGCGCTTGCCGGTCTTGGCAATTTCGGTCGGACCGTTGATGGCTTCGACCAGAGCCGGATCAAGTGGTTTTTGGTGCTTCGTCATAATCCGTCTCCTTAATTCGAAGCCGCCGGAAGCACGTCATATTCGGGAAGCTCAGGCTCCTCCATGACCATGCGTTCACCGGAAAGGCTCTCCAGGAAGGCTACAAGATCGGCTTTTTCCTGATCGTTCAGACCGAGCGGCTTGATCAGCTCACTCTTGGTCTTGGCAAACTGGTTTTCGCCGCCGCCCTGGTTGTAGAATTCAACCACGTCTTCCAATGTTGCGATCATGCCGTTGTGCATGTAAGGCGCGGTGTACTTGGTGTAGCGCAGGGAAGGCACACGGAACTTACCGAGGTGTTCCTTGTCCTTTGCACGGAAGTAGACGCCCGGATCGTCCTTGTAGGATCGGTACATTTCTTCCGTGGAGCCTTTTGCATAAAGCTCGTAACGGAAAGTAATCTGGGCGAGTTCGTCGGTTTCCCAGCCGTCATACGGGGGAACGCCAAGGTTGTAGTACTTCTCGTTGGTGAGAAGCGCGCCGTTGTGGCACTCGGAACAACCGGCCTTGCCGGCGAACAGTTCCAGGCCACGCTTCTGGGCGTCGTCCAGGGCGTTGTCGTCACCGCGCATGTAGTTGTCGAACGGTGTGTCCGTCTGGACGAGAGTCCGTTCAAAAGCGGCAATGGCCATCCATGCGTGGCTCAGGCGCGGATACTCCGTGCCGAAGACATCCTTGAAACGCTCGCGGTATTCCGGGATGAAGGCAAGACGGGATTCCATCATGTCGTCTTCACCGTTACCGGCAACGGCCCCCTTGGCAGCCGACTTGGCCTGAGCTTCCAGAGACTTGGAAGAACCGGCCCAGAACAGGTTGCCGTAATAGGCGGAGTTCACGATGGTCTGGGAATTCCGCCAGTGAACTGTGCCGGGATATCCAAGGGATATCTTGTCCGGGAAGTCCCAACCGGCATCCGGAAGGTGACAGGCCGAGCAAGGCATTGCGCCGTTGCCGGACAGACGCGGATCGAAGAACAGCAACTTGCCGAGTTCGATCTTCTCAGGTGTTTGCGGGTTGTCAGCCGGGATGGGCGGGTCACCGAGCGGTGCCAGTTCGGCAGGCCGGTCGGCAGCAATGGCTCCGGTGGCGATCGCAAGCACGGAAGCGCCTGCAAGAGCCCATGCGGAGACGGTTTTCTTCATGGCTTTTGACATGATCCTGTCTCCTCAGTTTGTCGCGTTTTTCCAGTCGGGAACGACTTCGTATTCGTAGTCATCCTGTTCCCAGACATAGGCGGGTTGGTTGTAGCTGGTTCCGGAGAGAGACTTCAGGAACTCGACCAGGTCGGCCTTTTCGCCACGGGTCAGCCCGAGAGGCTTCAGGCGCGGGTCCTTGTTCGGGTCGTCACCGCCACCCTGATTGTAGAATTCAACCACATCTTCCAGGGTCGCCAACATGCCGTTGTGCATGTAAGGCGCGGTGTAGGTCAGCTCGCGCAGGGTCGGCGTCATGAAGGTCCGTTTGGAGCCTTCCTTGTGATCGCGGACGTAAGCCCCAAGGTCTTCGCGGATGTTCATGTAGTTTTCGACACCCATGAACTTCGCATAGCCGACAAAGGTCTGGTGGCGCAGCGGATCGGACCAGATGTCCGGATTGTTCGGAACGCCGATGTTGTAGGGCTGATCATCGGTGAAGCGGTCACCGGAGTGACAGTCGGTACAACCGGCTTTGCCCTTGAAGTTCACGTAACCGCGCTTGGCGGCTTCGCTCATTTCACCGGTGTCGAACGGCGCGCCGGATGAGGCGATTGATTTCAGGAATTCCTGAAGCGCGGAACGCGCGCCACCGTTGGACGGTTCGCCCTTGCCGGCGGCCTTGAACATTTTGACATAGACCGGATCCTGCTTCAGACGCTCCTGCATCATCCGCATGTCCATGTTCATGATGTAGTCTTCCGTGATCATTTCACGGGACACGTCGTTCAGGTTGGTGCCGAGGCGGCCGTCATGCATCCACGCCGCGCGCTGGCCGACATTGGCCAGGGTCGGGGTGTTGCGGAAACCTTCCGAGCCGCTGTAGGCCGTCGAAAGGGCTTCGCCATCGGTGAATGCGAGGTCCGGCTGGTGGCAGGACGCGCAGGAAAGATTGGTGTCTCCAGACAGGCGTGTATCGTAAAACAGACGCTTGCCCAGTTCGGCCAGCTCCGCATTCACCTCCAGCGGCGTGACCGGGCCCTGATCAGCTGACCAGGCGGCCGTGGTGGCTAAAAGCAGAGCTGCAATACTTGCAGTTAGGCGCATAGGACCCTCCGTTGTGGAGGGGAGCATTAACAATCAGACGGCCCAAGGCCGGGGCGTCCTGCTTCTCCCCTACTGCGGCCAGTATTCGCCTTTCCGGAAGAGGGGCATTGATTGCAATCAGCGCTCGCGGTTTTTGTGTATTCCTACGTATGTTTTAGGAGGTTGCTAATTAATTTCATGAATTCGAAAGTACTTAAATTTCAATTATCTGTGTTGATTGAGCAATGTCAAATCAGACAGGTAGGCGTGCTCCTATACTCCGCCCGACTTTAAAGGGGGCAATGTATGCGATCTCTAGGCGGGTTGGAGGTTTGTGGCTATAGCGAAGCAAGTCGCGAAGCGGAGAGTGCTTGCGGTTTGCAGCAGAGCTGCGGCTTTCATGCGCAGGCCTGCATTTGCACGGAATTGAGATCGGCTTTCGGGGCTGAACTCCCTAAAGGGGCGCACCGGTTCGCGCTCGATGCCGGCCAGGAGATAGAGCCGGTCACGCTGCCCAATTCTCCCGTTATCGGTGTTCTGACCGGGTCCGTCGGCATCGTTGCCCACCTCAGTGATGGCAGGCGCACAATCACCGGACTGTTCTTTCCCGGTGATTACATCAATCTTGCTTCTTTGCACCGTCAGCTGAATGGCGAGATCATCGCTCTTTCCCCGAGTGCGGTGCAGGTCATGGAGCAGCCGGTATTCGATCGGTTGCTGCGCATGTCCAACATTACCCGCGAGCATTTCCTGGATCAGACGAACAGCTTTCTGTTTCAACTCCTGGACCACAGCAACGATCTGGCAAAGAAGACGCCGATTGAACGAATTGCGGCCTTCATATTCGAATTGAAGAACCGGACGCTGCCGAGGAGAAGCTCTCAATTCAATACTGTCGCCATTCCATTCGGGCGTCGGGATATTGCCGACTATCTCGGTCTCCAGCCGGAGACCGTCAGCCGTGGCTTCACAACCTTGACCCACGAGGGTGTCATCAGTCTGCCGGAAGCCGATCTGGTGACGATCGAAGATGTTCACCGCCTCAGGCAAATCGCCAATGGCGGCCGACCGCGCAAACGCGGTGTTTGAGGAGCAAAGCTCATGAATGAAGCGAAACCTCTTGCAGGCATAAAGTACGGATACGGGCCGGAGGTCGATCCGGCGCTGGACACGTTTGTCCAGCAACTCCGGTCCCTGGGAGTGTCCATGGTGGGATGCCTGCAACGGCAATTGCCGGATCCGGGCAGCTGTTGCCCGATCTCCCACCTCGAGGATCTTGCCAGCGGTGACAGTACCCGCATTACCCAGCCGCTCGGCTCCGGATCCACCGGCTGCCGCCTGGATCCGGGCGCCCTTGCTAATGCTGCCGAGAACCTGTCGCGACAGTTGGAAACACGTCCGGACGTCCTGATCCTGAATCGCTTCGGCCGGGGCGAATCGGAAGGCCGCGGGTTCAGACCCGTTATTGAGCGGGCCGTTGAGTTGGGAATACCGGTCCTGACCGCCGTGAAGCAGCGTTATGTCCCCGAGTGGGAAGCCTTCAGTGCGGATCTGGCCGCTGATCTTCCCGCCGAGCTGGAACAGCTCATGGCCTGGTTGATGCCGCAGCTGCCGCAGCATCATTCGATTTCAAGCAAGGAACAGGTTTCCCTATGACGAAGATCGTGTTTTCAACCTTGCGCGCGGCTGTGGTCGCTTTGCTGCCGATCCTTCTGCTGCCTTCTGCCGCCGCCGCGCAATCCAACGGTCCTGAGCAGGAAATTGACCAGGTCAGTGACCCGACTGCGGAATTTGTCCTCGACATGTTCCGGTTTGAACCCGACTTCGTCAATTTGCCCGTCGGTGGTCGCGTGACTTTCAATAATTCCCGTGGTCAGCACACGGTCAAGAGTGTGAAGGGGCTGATCCCTGAAGGTGTCGAAAAGATCTCAATTGCCAACACATCATCTGAAACCAGGGTCATGGATGTTCCGGGGCTCTATGTTTTGACCTGCAAGGTCCACGGGCGCTACGGCATGGTCATGCTGATTGCAGTTGGTGAACCTGACACCTGGAAAAACCCTCCTGCCAGCTGGACAAAGTCGCTGCCGGGGCGCGCAGGCCAGAAACTCGATCTTCTTCTGAAAAAGCTGGAAGAAAACCAGCCAAGCTGATCGCGCCACGGTCAACTTGTCACCCAGAGTATTGTGGAAGTGATGCGGTCCACAGAAACGAACTGACGATAAACGCGAAAAATCCCATGGTTGACGCCACATATTCCTGCAGCGCACTCAAGGACCAGTTCGGACGAACAGCCAACTACCTGCGCCTTTCAGTAACCGACAGATGTGACTTGCGCTGTACCTATTGCATGGCGGAAAACATGACGTTCCTGCCGCGCAAGGATGTTCTGTCGCTGGAAGAGCTGTATCGGCTGTCGACCATTTTCATACATCACGGTGTTCGCAAAATCCGGCTGACAGGCGGTGAGCCGCTCGTTCGCAAGAATGTCATGAGCCTTTTCGAAAGCCTCTCCCGGCATCTGGAAAGTGGAGAACTGGACGAGTTGACACTGACGACAAACGGTTCGCTGCTGTCACGTTATGCCAGAGGCCTCGCGGCATGTGGTGTCAAACGGGTGAATGTGTCCCTGGACACCCTGGATGCCGAGCGGTACCGGACGATCACCCGCTGGGGCAAGATCGATCGCGTGTTTGCCGGTCTCGATGCTGCACAGGACGCCGGTTTGAAGGTCAAGCTGAACGCAGTGGCTCAGAAGGGGCAATTCGAGCGTGAGCTTGACGATCTGATCCATTTTGCCCACGGCCGGAATATGGATCTGACCCTTATAGAGGAAATGCCGCTCGGCGGTTCGGCATCCGGCCGCAGCAACAGTTTCCTGTCGCTTGCGGATCTCCGTCAGAAGCTGGCAGCCCAATGGACGCTGGAGACATTGGGAGAAACGACGGGTGGCCCTGCGAAATATGTCCGGTTGCGAGAGACCGGTGGGAAAATAGGCTTCATCACACCGATGTCCTGCGACTTCTGCTCGGACTGCAATCGCATCCGGCTCAGCTGTACGGGGCAGTTATACACCTGCATGGGGCAGGAGGGCGGTCTCTCTCTGCGCGATGCCCTGCGGCAGTCCGATGGCAACGAAACAGTCGCCCAACTGATCCGCAAGAAAGTCTTCGAAAAGCCTCGGGGACATGAATTCCATATTGGCGAGCACGACGTGAACGGTATCACCCGAGCCATGTCGACGCTTGGAGGATAACCGAAGATGCGCATCACGATCCTGACAATCTCCGACCGGGCGAGCCGCGGTGAATATGAAGACATCAGCGGTCCGGCAATCGAGGACTGGCTGAAGAAGACCGTATCCACGCCGATCGAGATCGAACGCCGAATTGTTTCGGACGGTGTGGAAGTGGTGCGGGATGCCCTCGTTGAACTGTGCGATCAGGAACAGGTCGGTATGGTTTTGACAACGGGGGGCACAGGCCCCGCGCCGCGAGACCTGACACCGGAAGCCATGCAGGCGGTTATCACGAAGCCGCTTCCAGGCTTCGGCGAATTGATGCGGCGCACCAGCCTCAACTATGTTCCGACGGCAATTCTCTCGCGGCAGGAAGCGGGTGTGCGCGGCAAGACCTTTGTTTTGAACCTGCCCGGTTCTCCGGCAAGTATCGAGGTTTGCCTCAACGCGGTCTTTGCTGCCGTTCCCTATTGTCTTGAGTTGATCGGTGCGGGTTTCCTGGATACGGATCCGAATGTTCTCAAGTCTCATCGCCCCGGCAAGAAATAGCCAGGCTCAGGCTCTCGGAGAGATGCCTGAATGCCTGTTGTTCCGATATTGCAAATAGGCTGGCGGAGCTCTGACCTGATCAGAGCCCCATATCCGCACGGAACGGATAGAATTTCAGGCGGCTTCCCGGATGGACATCCGTGCATTCGGCTTCCACCACCCCAAGTCCGTCAGCTTCGATCAGTGGCAACAGGCGTGCTGAGCCTGCCCGCCCTGTCTTTTCCAGAAGCGGCAGACCTTCTTCGGATGTTCCGACGATGTTGCAGGGAAAGAACTCACGGCGGCCGGGACGGCGCGACCATTCGAAGGCAGCCTTGGCATTTTGAATGAGGGCATCACGGCGCGTTGCGCCGCTGAGCCCGTCGATGATCGGGCGGCCCAGAAGCAGGAAGTCGACAAAGCAGGCAAGCGGGTTGCCGGGCAGACCGAGATAGACCGCGTTTCCTATGGTGCCGAGCGCGACCGGTTTGCCGGGTTTGATGGCCATGCGCCAGCTTTCGATGCTGCCGCCGGCTGCTATCACGGCCGGTTTCAAATGATCTTCCTCACCGACCGAAACACCACCGGATGTAATGATGAGGTCATGCGTTTCCGACGCTTTGCGGAGCGTTTCGGTAATGGCGTCCAGATTGTCGCGTTCGATGCCGAGATCGGTGACCTGGGTGCGGTTGGAAGACAGCAGGGCGCGCAGCATCGGGCGGTTCGTATCGAAGATGTGTCCGGGTCCCATTCCGACGCCAGTGTCACGAAGTTCGTTGCCCGTCGACAGAATGGCGACACGAATCTTGCGCACCACGCCGGCATTTTGAAGGCCACTGGCTGTCATGATGGCTGTGTGGCGGGCGTCGAGCCGAGTACCGGCACGCACCAGCGTATCGAATGCCTTCACGTCTTCACCGGTCCGACGGACATTGTCGCCTTCGGGAACTTCGAATGTGGGGCTGACACAGCCACCCTCGACCACTGCATGTTCCTGCATGACAACGCAGGTCGTGCCCTCAGGCACGGGAGCGCCGGTCATGATCCGCATGGCTTCGTCATCTTTGAGCGTTGTTTGAGGCGTGTCTCCCGCAGTCAGACGTCCGATGATCTTGAAGGATTTCTTGCCGCTGCCGCCAAGCGCATAGCCGTCAACGGCGGAATGATCATGGATGGGCAAGGAGAACAGCGAGATCGTATCACCACCGCTGACCCGTCCAACTGCCTCGGGGAGCGGAACGACTTCGGTCTCGGAAATCCTGGGGCAAAGCTCCAAGGCTCGCTCGATCGTCTTTTCGATGCTTGAGAGCGTCTGTCCCTTTTCCGAGTCGCGGTCGCAGCAACCGGTTTGAGCAAGCTGTTCCATTGACGTGCTTCCAGTTCAATTACCCCGGGCCGGGCCCGGCCCCAAATTAAATGGAAGAATACCGTTTTCGGAACAGAATTCTCTTGATCTCAGTCAATGGAACGGAAGGACGGATGCTTATCCCGTTCCAATCTTTTCAGGATTCGCGTGCTCAAGCGGCAGCGGCTTTTCGGGTGGCCTTGAGAATCTCTTTCAGGTTCCGCTCGGCGGAGGATACAAGCTCGGGAGAAGGAGACTTTCCGTCTGACAGAAGGCGCCGGGCGACGGAGAATGTCTTGGGATCATCGACAACTTCGACTGCCTTCAGCATGTCTCCTTTATAGTGCCAGTAGGAGATGCCGGAAGCCGATTTGCGACAAACGGAAATCATGTCCGGTTCGTAAAGACCTGCAATTTGGACAAGGTGGTCGAATTGTTCCGACCAGAATGTTGGCGTAGGAGTGTATTCCCTGTTCGCGCCAAGAATATTCTCGGCAACGGTTTCTGCCTGATCAATTGCATTCTGGACGCTTTCCAATCGAATTCTCCGGCCTTCAAAGACGAAGGCAGCACAGTCACCTGCGGCCCAGATGTTCGGCTCGCTCGTCCGCCCGAAACTGTCCACCGCAATTCCGTTGTCCAGGGACAGTCCGGCAACCTGGGCAAGTTCGGTATTGGGTACTGCCCCTATTCCTGCGACGATAATGTCGGCCGGAATACCGGTTCCGTTGCCGAGTTGCACACCGTCGACGACGGTCTTGCCAGAAAGGCGAAAGGGCCCTGCCGCCTCAATGACCGAAACGCCTTGCTCGCGATGCCAATCCGCGATGTGCCCGGACAACTCAGGTGAAGCCACTCGTTTCAGGATACGTTCCTCGCGCTCGATGACGGTGGTTTTCAATCCGCGCATTCTTGCGGTGGCAGCCAGTTCCATGCCGATGTACCCGCCACCGATGAGAACCATCGCTTTTCCGGGTTCCAGCTGAGCATGAAGATTGTTGGCGTCAGTCAGGTTGCGCAGATGAAAGAGGTTCTTGCAGTGTCTTGTGTCTTCGAAAGGCAGCCGGCGCGCGGAAGAACCGGTCGCAAGCACAAGGTGATCAAATTGAACGCGGTCTGGCCCGACCCGGATCGAGCATCCCTTCGGGTCAATCCCATCGACAATCGTCTCCAGCCGCAGGTCTACATGGTTTTCCTGCCAGAATTCGGCGGGCAGAACTGGCACCGGTGTACCAGGGGCTTCCTGCAGCAAGTGTTTTTTGGAAAGCGGCGGGCGTTCATAGGGCGGTTCGTTCTCACCTGAAAAGAGCAGGATATCGCCTTCAAAACCAAGGCCGCGCAGCTTCGAGACGACGGAAGCACCTGCCTGACCTCCACCAATGACGACAATGCGCATTATTCGGCCGCCTCTTTGGGTGAAATCGCCTCCAGAAAGTCGGCTAGCTCCTCATCGGGAATTCTTGCCGTTTCCGCTTTTGCCGGATAACTCCCGCCTCGCACGGCTTCCTTGAACGCGCTGAGTGCCGCACGCCTCTCCGATCTGACCTGTTCGTTGAGTGCATGCAGATTGCCGAAAGCCCGGGCATGTTTCGGGCTCGAGGCCTGTTCACCGCAGATGTCGTTCTGGAACAGGTAGATGACATCACCTCCGTTCCCTGATCCAAGCGACATCGTAACCAGCGACGTCCTGCGACTGATTTCCGAGAAGAGACGCTCCGGGATGACCTCGGCCTCAACGGAAAAAGCTCCGGCATCTTCCATCCGGCGGAAGGCGTTCCACAGCTCAAGAGCTTCGTCATGTGTGCGGCCGACGGCACGCAGCCCACCGTTCCAGCCGGACCTCCTTGGAACCAGACCGAGATGACACATGACGGGGATCTGCTCTTTTGCGAGCAATTCGACAATGTGTGGGCCGCGTGCGGTGTAAACGGAATCAGCACCATCCTTCATTGCCTGAAAGGCGGCTTTCAGAACATCTGCTTCCGTCGGAAAATCCGGCAGTCCGATGGCTGCAGTGAAAAACAGGTTCGGAGCTGCATCCCGTACCGTTCTTGTGTTCTGGGCATTGCCCATGATCAGGTCAATGCCGGCGTCCGAAGCTGCGGCTGCCTCTTCCGCCGAGTTGGCTGTCGTCTGTGTGAGTTTCCGTTTGCCTTTGAGCGCCTGCAGGTCCGCGACGGTGTAATTGCGCAAGGAGAACTTCGCATCCCAATCGTAAATCCGCTTCATGCCTGATCTCCGATGTCTATGAAGACGGTCTTGTGTTCCACCTTCACGGGGTAGGTCTTGAGCTTGACGCAGGCCGGGGATCGTTTCGGTTCACCGGTCCGGTAGTCAAACTGGCCGTTATGCATTGGGCATTCGATGATGTGGTCCATGACCAGGCCATCCGACAGGTGGACCTCCTCATGGGTGCAAAGACCGGCGGTGCAGAAATACTGGTCTTCCGGGCTGCGGTAGATCGCGAAAGTACGGTCCTCGTGGTCAAACCGGATGAGGTCCTCGTTCTCAACATCGTCTGCACCGCAAGCCTTGATCCAATTCGGCATGTTCTCGTTCTCCTATTCCGCTGCCTGCAAGACGGGACGCTGGTATTCCGGAGTTGGTTCAGCGGTCGCGGGCAGATGCCGCCAGATGTAGAAATTCGGGTCTCGCTGTTGCTTCACGATTGCCGGCACCATTTCCCGGTAGGCTGCAAAAAGCGAGGGATAGGCTGGCGGACAGTCCTTCTTGATCTCTTCGTGAAGCGCAGGCAGCGCGTAAAAGGGAACCATCGGATACATGTGATGTTCGACGTGGTAGTTCATGTTGGAATAGATGAAACGGAAGAATGGGTTGAGGTAGACGGTGCGCGAGTTCATCCGGTGGTCCGGAACGTCTTCCGCCAGTCCGGCATGCTGGGTCGTCGCCATGAGGTGATGCAGCCAGGAGCCGTAGAATGTCGGCAGGCCGACGAGCATGACCGGCAGGAAACTTTGCAGGTAAACCGACAGACCGACGATGGAGAACAGGATTGCCAGCTGTATGCGGGAGGCCCAGAACGCTTTGTTTCGGTCGGCCTCGATCAGATAGTCCTTTTGCTCATCGGTCAGCAGGCCAAAGCTGAGTCGAACCATCTTGAGGAGTTCCTTGCTCAACGCCGGGATGTAGAGGAGGTTCAGGAGCCAGGCGCCGATGCTGGGAGGACGGGGAAAGGCGATTTCCGGATCCCGGCCGACGATAACCGTGTCGGTGTGATGCCTTGTGTGGCTCCAACGCCAGAGATACGGGTTCCTGAGCGACATGAAGGATGCCAGCTGATAGAAAAAGTTGTTCAACCATGGAGTCTTGAAGACAGTTCCGTGTCCGCATTCGTGCCAGCGGCTGTCAGCGCCCGACCCGTAGAAAACGCCATAGATGATGGCGACGGGCACGGCCCAGGCCGTTCCCCAGGTCAAAACCAGCAACGTGCCGAAAAACAATACGGCACCAAACCAGATGCCGTAGTTGATCAGGCTCGGTCTATCGGACCGCTTCATCAGTTCCTTCAAGCGCTTTCTGGGGATCCTGGTGCTGTACCATTCGCCCGGCGTAAAGCCCGGACCTGAATTCGGTCCTGTCAGGCTGTAGTCGCGCTTCTCCGCGGCAGTTGCCGTCATGGTTCTCCTCTCCCGATTTCCGTTGGGTAACGCGTCAAAATGTAGCGTGAAGATCAAGGAGAACGGAGGAGGGGTCAATGCAACATTGATAGAATCTATCAAATACATCATGATGCCATCAAATCTTTTTGATAAGATCTATCAGGAGTTCAAATGAGCCGCAGAGTTACCCTTCAGGACGTCGCCGAAAGGGCTGGTGTGGGTGTTGCCACGGTCGACAGGGTTCTGAACGGCAGGGCGCCGGTGACGAAAGCCACCGCCGATCGGGTTCTGCTTGCGGCCAGGGAGCTGGGTTATCACGGTCAGGGGATCATGCAGCGGCGGGTTGAGCAGCTTGTGCCGCACAAGAGGCTGGGGTTCATCCTTCAGAAAAAGAGCAAATGGTTTTACCAGGCGCTTGCAGATGGTGTGACGCGGTCAGTATCGGAGCTCGACAAAATCCGGGCAACGGCCGACATCCAGTATGTCGAAAGCCTGTCTCCCGATGATCTGTCGCAGGCTCTGCTCAATATGGCTGAGAAGGTTGATGCCATTGCCTTCGTGTCGATTGATCATCCAAAGATACATGCGGCACTCAAGGAGTGCGCGCGCAAGAATGTTCCCGTTTTTTCGATGCTGAGCCCTTTGAGCTCGTCAGATGTCGCAGGTTATGTCGGTATTGACGGACGCAAGGCTGGCAGAACCGCGGGCTGGGCGATGGCCCGGTTTTCAAGGGAAGCAGGCGAAATCGGCATGTTGGTCGGGTCGCACAGATATCTGGGTCATGAAGCTTTGGAGGCAGGGTTCCGCAGCGCATTGCGTGAATATGCACCGGACGTTCGGTTGCGCGACTCGCTGGTTTATCTCGACGATTCAGCTGTTGCCTATGAGGCGGCGTCCGAGCTTTTGAGTTCCGCACCGGATCTGAAAGGCCTGTATCACTGTGGGGGAGGCGTAACAGGTGTCATCAGAGCTCTGAGAGAATCGGGTCGCAGCAGGGAGATCTTTTACATCTGCCATGAGAAGAGCCCGCATGCGGATGAAGGACTGCTTGATGGCACAGTCGATCTTCTGATCGAGAATCCGGTCGAGGGCGTGGTCACGAGATCCTTGTCGCTGATGGAAAGAACGCTGACCGATAGAAGCCCCGGTTTTGTCAATGAAATCATTGAATTCAGGCTGATTACACCGGAAAACGCCTGACGGCTCTGTGACCCGAAACTCAGCCGAAAGTCGCGCCGGCCATGTTCTCCCTGGTGATGATTTCCGTTTGAATGAGCTTGATGCGATAGGGTCGGTTTTCCAGCCGTGCAATCAGCGCATCAACGGCTCTTCCTGCGGCTCGTTTCATGTTCTGGTGCAGGACCAGATCCATGGTTCCGTCGATGAGGTAGCTCTGGGTCTTTGGTGTCAGATTGTGCCCGAAGAAGGTGATTTCGTGCTCGCGGCCACCTTCCTTGAGGGCCCTGGCGATGCCTTCATTGCCACCGCCGACATTGTAGATGCCGATCAGGTCCGGTTTGCTTTCGAGAATTTTTTTCACCTCAGTGTAGTTGCCGTCGATGTCATCATGACCGCTATAGGTCGACACGACTTCAAGATGAGGAAAATCACGCCTGAGGCAGGCCCTGAAACCCATTTCCCGATCTTCATGCACCCTGTAGATCTGACCGCCTGAGACAACGGCGACAGCCCCCTTCTGGCGTTCGAACCGTCCCATCATGTACCCGGCGGTCTTGCCGGCGGCACGGTTGTCCATGCCGACAAATCCGGCGAGGGCCGGGGTTTCCAGACCGGAGATGAGCGTCAGGCAGGGAATGTCCAGATGGGCAAGGTCTTCGACTGCCTGACGAACGCGCGGGTCGTCGAGTGCCTGGAACGCAATGGCGTCAATGCCTTGACCGGCACAGGCCTGCAGTTTTCGGGCGAGGACTGCAGGTTCCATCTTCTTGGTGAAAACGCATTCGATCGTGGCATTGCCCTTCGCGCCAAACTCCTGAAAGCAGGCAGCGAGGTATTCCGTTGACGGGCCGGCTTCGCCCGGCAGGAACACCTTGAGCCTCCACGGGCGTGACCGGGTCTTGATCGGCTCTCCCGATTCAATCGCCGCCTTTGCCTGTTCCACCCGTTGCCGGGTCGCCGCGCTGACATTGGGGCGATCGTTGAGGACACGATCGACTGTTGCGGTGCCCACGCCGGCCAGGCGGGCTATCTCGGTAATCTTGGCGCGGCGTTTGAGTTGATCCGGATTGGACACATCGCTACTCCATCAATTTCAATCAGAATGACATAAATCGCGATGTTAGGAAGCATCAAAAAACATCAATTACGTCAAATTGGTGTTTTTGACTTGCTTCCCGGACGAGCTGGGCAGAGAAAAAGGGCATCGAACAATCATCGTCTACATCGGGAGGAGAACAGATGATGAAGGGTTTTAAATACCTTGCTGGCGTTGCTGTAACTGCATTGATGGTGTCCGGAGCCGGCGCTGCCGACTTCACGTTCAAATACGGAAACGAGCAGCCGGAAAGCGCCATTCGTTCGCAGTCCATGAAGTTCTTCGAAGAAGAGCTGGAGAAGCGTTCCGACGGTCGCATCGAAGTCGAAAACTTCTTCGGTGGCGTGCTCGGAAACGAGCGTGAAATGATGGACCAGGTCACCACCGGGATCCTTCAGGGCACGCGTGGCGGCTTCTTTGCCGATGCAAATCCTGCCTTCAATATCTATCAGCTGCCGTTTCTGGTCGCGAACTGGGACGAAATGCAGTGCCTGGTCGCCAGCGATTTCACCGATGGTATTGAATCGGGTGCCGAAGCAAACGGCTATCATGTTCCGGCAACCGGTATCAGCCAGGGTTTCAGGGCCTACACAAACAATGTTCGTCCGATCACGAAGGTTGAAGACCTGAGTGGTCTGAAGATCCGTGAACCGCAGAGCGACCTGATGATCGCAACTGGTACGGCCATCGGTTCGAACCCGATCGCCATGCCGTTCTCCGAAGCCTATCAGGCGTTCAAGCAGGGCGTGATCGACGGTCAGCACAATCCGCCGCAGAACATCTGGGATTTCAAGATCCACGAAGTTCAGAAGTACATGACCCTGTCAAACCACATGACCGGCCCGGATCCCCTGATCGTCAACAAGGCCTGGTACGACAGCCTGCCGGATGATCTGAAGCAGACCTTCGATGAAGTTGCGATTGAAGCGATGAAGAAGTCCGACGACCTCTACCGGGACGCGGAAGGCAAGGTGATCGATGAACTAGGCAAGTTCATGGAGATCAACACGTTGACACCGGAAGCTCTGGCCGGTTTCCAGGAAGCGGTGAAGCCTGTTTATGATCAGATGATCGAAGCCGGACACTTTACGGCCGCTGACGTCGAAGCAGCTCGTGCAGCCGCTGCATCCTGCAGCTAACCCTTGAGCACCTGGCCCGGCCGCCGATCGGTGGCCGGGTATTTTCTTGTTATTGGGGGGGAGCATGGATTTTCTCGCCGCGCTGGACCGGCAGCTCACGCGCATTCTCGAATGGATACTCATTGCGCTGTTCGCGGTCTTTCTGGTTCTGGTCTGCCTGTTGGTTGTCCTGAGATACGGTTTCGCCTCCTCAATTTACGGCGGCAACGAATTCATCACCATTGCCTTTCTGTTCACCAGCGCGATCGGAGGAGCGGTCTGCATCACCAAGCGTGAGCATATCGCCATCACCTTCTTCATCGACATGCTGCCCTACCAGGCGAAGAAATGGACCTACATACTCGGCCTTGCCCTCGTCGGCGTCATCAATGGCGCCATGGTGTATTACTCGATCGGCTGGATATCGCTGGCCGGTCACAATCCCTGGCAACCCTTCGGTTGGCCGCAGGGGCTGGTGCATGCTTCGGTGCCGATTGGCTGCGGCCTGGCAGTGTTCTACTGCGTGGTGAAGATCATCCTGACCGCCGCGGGTCGGGAGAGTATCGAAGTCCTCTGGATGCCGGAGGACTGACACGATGCTGATCCTTCTCCTTAGCCTTTTCGTTCTCCTGTTCATCGGGGTTCCGATTGCCTATGCGCTCGGTCTGTCGGCGCTGGCTTATTTTATCGTCGAGCAACCGATGCTCATTGGTGTGCTGCCGCAGAGATTCTTCGCCGGCATCAACAGCTATGCCCTGATTTCGCTGCCACTGTTCATCCTGATGGGTTTTGTCATGAACTCCGGCGGCATCACCGGCCGTCTGCTGGATGTTTCGAATTTCTTCGTCGGGCGCCTGAAGGGTGGTCTCGGTCTCGTGAACGTGGTCGCCTCCATGGTTTTCGGCGGGATTTCGGGTTCGGCGGCATCCGACACGGCATCCATCGGCTCGGTCCTGATCCCCGAGATGAAAAAGCGCGGATATCCAGCCCAATTCGCAGCCGGCATCACCGTTGCCTCCTCGACAATGGGCATGATCATTCCGCCATCCGTGGCGATGGTGATCTACGCCATTGCGGCTCAGGAATCTGTCGGGCAGCTGTTCCTCGGTGGTGTCATTCCGGGCGTGATGGTGGGGATCTTCCAGCTCGGTATCGTCTGGTATCTGTCCAAGAAGAACGACTATCCGACGGAAGTGGTTCCCTTCACTCTTGCGGAAGCCTGGCGGCAGATCCGTCGCTCGGCCGTGGTCGCAATCATGCCGCTGCTGATCGTTGGCTCGGTTGTCTTCGGGGTTGCGACACCGACCGAAACCGCCGGAATGGCTGTGGCCTACGGCCTGCTGATCGGTCTGCTGATCGTGGGTTTCGGGTCCATCAAGCAGCTGCCGGATGCCATGCGCGCCGCGATCCTGACCAGTGCGAAGATCATGATGATCATTGCCTTCTCCCAGCTTTACATCTGGGTGCTCGCATTGGAGCGCATCCCGGATGCCCTGGCGGCCTATGTGATCAGCCTGGATCTCGGTCCGGTGGCCCTGATGCTGGTAATCACGGTCGTGATCCTGATCGCGGGAACTTTCATCGACGTCAGCCCGGCCATTCTCTTGCTGACACCGGTGTTGCTGCCGGCGGCACAATCGGTCGGTATCTCCGGCGTCCACTTCGGAGTGGTGATGGTGTCGGGGCTGGCGGTCGGGGCGTGTACGCCGCCTGTCGGGAACTGTCTGAACGTGTGTGCGGCGATCGCGCGAATGGGGATCGGCCAGATCTTTCTTGGAGCGGCTCCGTTCCTGATGGCAAACGTTCTGGTGCTGATCCTGATGTGCATTTTCCCTCAGTTGGTCCTCTGGATTCCGAGCTTGTTCTACTGAGGTGAGCTTTGGGCAGCGGGGTGTCTTCTGGACCTGCCCGGCGCTTCAGGCGCCCGAAACCCCCGCAAGAGCCGACACCCGATCAAGGGTGCCAGACAAGAACCTCCGGCGCGCCGGATGAAATAGGAAGTGGAAATGTTACGCGCAGGTGTCATCGGATTAGGGGATATGGGCAGCGGGCTTGCCAAGAACCTGATCAAAAACGGCTTTGAAACATCCGGATTTGACCTCAGCGAACAGCGGTTGAACGCGTTCCGCGAGATGGGAGGCAAAGCCGCAGGCAGTGTTGCCGAAGTCGCACAAAACACGAACGTTGTTTACGTCATGGTCATGAATGGCGGGCAGGCCAAGCAGGTGATCCTTGGCGAAGACGGACTTGTCGCCAACATGGCCAAGGGTGGCATCGTGGTGCTGACCGCAACGATCAAGCCTTCCGAAGCACGCGAAATCGGAGCGGGAATGGTAGGCTCCGGCATCGAACTGGTCGACAGTCCGGTGTCAGGTGGTTTCCCCGGAGCCCAGGGCGGAACGCTGACGATGATGGCAGCTGCAACACCGTCCGTTCTGGAAACGGCCCGCCCCGTCATGGAAGCCGTTTCCCAGACCATTCATGTGGTTGGTGACAAGGCCGGGGACGGTCAGACCGTCAAATCCTGTCTTCAGTCGCTCATTGGTTCGATTTTCTCGGCAACCTTCGAAGCAGCAGCTCTGGCGGCCAAGGCCGGAGTTCCGGGCGAAGTCATCTACAACGTCTTTTCAACATCCGGCGCCGGGTGTGGGGTTTCAAAGACCGCGCTGGAAAACATCATCGACAGGAAGTTTGAAGGTACCGGCAGCCATATCGCGACGATGCACAAGGATCTGACCATTGCGCTCGATCTGGCCGAGCAGCTGGAGGTGCCGATGCAGACGGCCTCGACTGCCATGCAGATCTTCCACGCTGGCAAATCCAAATATCCGAATGGCGACAACTGGGTCTGCACCCGGGTGATTGAAGAAATCATCGGCGCCGAACTGCATCGCTGAGGCTGGAGAAAAAATATGAAACTGGGTGTCATTTGCGACGGCATCAGCCGCGACCTGAAACACACGCTGGGCGTCATGGACGAGTTCGGGCTGGAATACGCCGAACTGCAATTTGTCGGCGAAAAGGAAGTCGGCGATCACAGCAGGGACGAGATCGCGGAGATCAAGGCGCTGCTCGATGGGCACGGCAAGCCGGTCAGCTGTCTTTCCCGTCACGTCTTCGCCGGCATGACGACAGCCAACAAGCCGGGCGACGAGCTTCACACCAAGCACATGGACGCTTTGAAGCGCGTCATGGAGATGGCGCATATCGTCGGATCGCCGCTCGTGCGGATCATGACCAACAAGAAGGAGCAGATCCTCTGGGGCAAGGGCGGTGCCGAGAAGTGGAACGTCGCCAAGGGGGCCTGGGACGCGACGCTGCCGTTGATCGCGCCTGCTGTCGAACTGGCCAAGAAGGAAGGTCTGACGCTGGTGGTGGAGACCGGAAACGGCACCATGGTCAATTCCAGCTATACCGGCCGAAAGCTGATCGATGATCTCGATGCTAAGGGGACGCTGAAGGTTCTCTGGGATCCGGCAAACAACTGCTGGTGTCACGAACTGGCTTATCCGGACGGCTACGAGGAGCTGCGCGGCGGCTATCTCGGTCATGTCCACATTAAGGACGTCAAGGTCGACACGCCGCGTGCGACGCTGGAAGTGCGCCGGATGGGCGAAGGCCAGCTCGCCGAACTGTTCCAACCGATGGCCGACGCCATGCGCGCCGACAACTATGACGGCGTCATTTCATTCGAAAGCGTCTATCACCCTGGCAATGGTGACTTCGAAGCCGGTTTCCGTCAGTGCATTGAAAGCTTCAAGAATACCTTTGGGTAGGGCCTCCCAGTCTGCCTGAAGACGACTGCCGTCCGATGTCCACGCAACATCGGGCGGCTTTTTTGTGGTCAATTGGCTGTCGGGGTCTATCTGCGAAAAATCAAGCTTCGCAAGCGCGCCAGTAGACCACGTTTCGATGACACATCGTATGAAGGGGCCTTTTCACGATGCAATTGCTCAGCAGCCCGGGCTTTTTCCGATGCTGCCGTTTCACTGGTTGGTAGACGACTTTCCGGCACCATTCCCTTTTTGATGCCTTTTGCCATTGCGGTGGCGACACCGGTCGTAACACCAAATCTGGGAGACAAAAATGGCATTGAATACCTCCAATAACTGCAATCAACAGTAGAAATAAGTCTAGATATCAAGAATTTCAATGCTGAAAGAGCTGTTTTTAATATCAAAATGGCAATGTTGTTGGAGAAAATCGAGAAATAGTTACCATGAAAATCAGTATATCGATGTAGGCGAAATGTTGATAAGCTTTTTTTTTAAATTCTTGATGGAAATGAAAATTTGTACAGGCCTTCAAAGGAAAGTTGATGCCCTGTTTTGAAAGGGTGAGGATTTCCGACTTCTCAATACAACATGCGCCGCGCGGAACCTGGGACTTCCACGCGACGCATGCATTGCGGCTTGGTTTCGGAGTTGAACTCAGACCGTGCCGCCGAGGGATCCCTCCAGTTCTGCAAGCTCCTGGCCACCGGCCATCAGTTCCTGAAGCTCTTCGGCCTGGATTTCACCCCGAGCTGCGGTGCCGAGCGTCTTACCGCGGTTCAGCACCGTAAACCGGTCACCGACCGCCATGGCGTGACGCACATTATGGGTGATGAAGACGACACCAATGCCTTTCTTGCGCACCTTGTCGACGGTTGCCAGAACATTGGATGTCTGGCGCACCCCGAGGGCGGAAGTCGGCTCGTCGAGGATCAACACCTTGGCGCCGAAATAAACCGCGCGGGCGATCGCTACAGTCTGGCGCTCACCGCCTGAAAGCGTACCGACAGCCTGGTCGGGCGAGCGCAGATGAATACCCATCTTGGCCATTTCGCTCATCGTGACTTCGTTCGCCTCCGAAAAGTCGAAGAACTTGAAAGGACCCACACGTTTTCTCGGTTCCCGGCCCATCCAGAAATTCCGTGTCACCGACATAAGCGGGATCATGGCCAGGTCCTGGTAAACGGTCGCAATCCCAGCGGTCATGGCATCGCGCGGGCTGTCAAAACTCACCTCCCGACCCTCCACCAGGATTTTTCCCTTGGTCGGCTTGTGAACGCCGGACATGGTCTTGATGAAGGTGGATTTTCCTGCGCCATTGTCGCCAAGAAGGCAGTGACATTCACCAGCGTTGACGGAGACAGACACACCATTAAGGGCAATGACCGGTCCAAAGTGTTTTTCGATGTCGACAAGTTCGATCAGAGCATCAGACATGTCAGCGTTCTCCCGTGATCATGCGGCGAATGTAGGTGTTGAGGATCACGGCAAGCAGAAGGATCACACCTAGGAAAACGCGGAAGAGCGAGCTTTCCACGCCGGCAAAGAACAGGCCTTGCTGCACAACGCCGAAGATGAGCGCGCCAAGGGCCGCTCCGATCACCGAACCATAACCGCCGGTCAGGAGCGCACCGCCGATGACCACGGAGATGATCGCCTCGAACTCTTTCAAAAGACCGCGGTCAGCCGCCGCGGAGCCGAATTCCATCACCTGACAAGTGGCAAAGACTGTGGCGCAGAAAGCGGAGAACATGAACATCAGGATCTTGACGTTGTTTACCGGCACACCGACGTAGCGTGCAGCCTGGGCATCGCCGCCGGAGGCATAGACCCAGTTGCCGAAGCGGGTGCGCGTCAGGAGAATGTGTCCGAAGGCAATCAGAACGATGGCCCAGATCATCAGCATCGGAATGCCTTCGACCACAGGCAGACCGGCCTTGGGACCGGCGACGAACTTGCCGACAACACCCAGATCGGCAAGCCATACGAACAGGCCTTGGAAAACCTTTCCGCCGAAAAGCCATGCGATGGGGTCACCCTCGGCAGCGTCCCTGACCCCGCCAATGATCGTCTTGCGGGTGGTTGCGATGGCGATGAAGATCGTCAAACCGCGCAGGATGTAGAGAAATGCCAGGGTAACGATGAAGGAGGGCAGACCCGTCTTGATGACGAGATATCCGTTGAGCGCGCCGATGCAGAGCGCCAGCGCGAAGGCGACCAGGATGGAGAACCAGATCGGAAATCCCCATTGCACGCTCATGAGCGCGATTATGATGCCGGAGAACCCGATCATGGACCCCACGGAAAGATCGAATTCACCTGCAATCATGAGCAGGCAGGCGCCAACGGCAATGATCGCGAACTGAGCGGAAACAGTGCCCCAGTTGATGATGCCTTCGGCTGCAAACATGCCGCTGTCGCGAGCAATGCCGAGAAAGAACATGAAGACGAGGATAGTGCCGCAAATGGCGCCCAGTTCCGGGCGGATCAATGCCTTTCGAAGCGGTGACATTTCGCGGATGCGCTCGTCCTTGTCAGGCGCGGCCGCCGGTTGCGTGGTTTCAGCCATAGTTTCCTCCTGCGTGCCGAATGGCCGGCCGCGGCAATGCGGCCCGGCCGCAGAACAAGTTGTCTTGAGTTGTCATTGCGAGCGGCTCGTCCGGCCCGCTCTTGTTGCCGGTAAAGGGAGGGGCGGAAGAACCGCCCCTCAGGTGGGTAGCCGTGGCTGCCACTTTTTGTCTTAGCGATACTCGCCAGCGTACTCTTCAACCTTGGCCAGTGCATCCTTGGTGATGAAACCCGGACCGGAGTTGATGTTGTTGCCCGGCAGAACGCCGAAGCGCTGGTAGTTGGCCAGAACGATCACAGGCAGGTAAGCCTGCAGGAAGGGCTGCTGGTCGATGCCCCACTGAATGGTGCCGTCCTTGATGCCCTTGACGATTTCGGTGCCCAGATCGAACGTTCCGAAATAGATGTCGCCTGCTTTGCCCATTTCTTCCAGAGCACCGATTGTCGGGTCAGCGGAGGTCGGGCCGAGGGTCAGAACCGCTTCCGTGTCCGGGTTTGCGGACAGGTAAGCCTTCACCTTGTTCTTGATTTCAGCAGGATCCTGGCCGCTGTCCATCATGCTGTCGCCGAGTTCAACGCCCAGCCCATCGGCAAAGCCGCGGCAGCGCTCACCAACGACCGGGTTGGATACGACGTGGTTGACACAAAGGAATGAGCCGACGCCATCGCGTTTCGCACGCTGCCCGGCTGCCAGGCCTGCATCATATTCCGGCTGACCGACATACATCAGCGCGCCGACTTCAGCAGCCTGCTCTGGCGTGCCGGAATTGATGATGATGACAGGGATGCCTTTTGCCACGGCATTCTGGATCGGGCCGGAAAGGACGTCCGGGTCTGCGAGCGTTGTGATGATGCCGTCGGGATTGGATGCAGCCGTCTGCTCGATGATGCGAGCCATGTCGGCAATATCACCTGTTGGCGGGTTGCGGTATTCGACTTCGGCTCCAACCTGTTCGCCGGCCAGGGCCAGGCCGTTCTTGATCGTGTTCCACCAGCTGTCGCTGTCCGGTGCATGGCTGACGAGAACGAAACGTTCCCCTTCAGCTGAGGCCGGAGAGTTCAGGCCAGTGAAAGCGATGGCAGCGGCAGCCATCGCAAATAGAGTTTTCTTCATGTGTTCCTCCCTTGAAACAGGCACTTCGATACGGGGTTCTTCAAAGAGAAGCCCGTGCCTGCTCCAAGACAAACACAATCGTCATCAAATTGCAACCGGTTGCAAAAAAATTGACGCATTGGAGCATTCGTGTAGTTTCGTCCAGGAAAACGGGTAGATGAATTGGTTGGGTTGACGACTTGGCGGTTACATTGAAGGAAGTGGCGGAACTGGCGGGTGTGTCGCGATCTGCCGTCTCGCGTACTTTCACGGACGGTGCCAGTGTTTCGGCGCGCACGCGGGAAAAAGTGGAGAAGGCCGCAAAGGCGCTCGGGTACCGGCCTTCGCTGATAGCGCGCAGTCTCGCGACGAGCCGGACAAAGCTGATCGGTCTTGTGGCCAACAACTTTCAGAATCCGGCCTTTCTGGACGTTTTCGACCTGTTCACCAGCGAGCTGCAGAAACGCGGCTTCAGGCCGCTTCTGGTCAATTTGTCCGGCGATACGTCGCCAAAAAAATTCGTCGAACTGCTCAAGCAATACAGTGTTGACGGCGTGATTGTTGCCACCTCGACACTTCCGACCAGCTTCGCCAACGCCTTCCAGACAGCCGGAATTCCGGTCATTCATACGTTCGGCAAGTATCAGGCCAATGCCAATGTGCATGTCGTCGGAATTGACAATGAGTTCTGCGGCAGCATGGCCGCACGCACGTTTGCCGAACGTGGTTACAAAAGGGTCGCGCTGTTGGGCGGGCCGGAATCGGCAACATCGACACAGGACAGGGCGACCGGTTTTGTCGGCACGTCGAAGCTGCTTGGTCTTGAAGTCACCAAAACCTGTTTTGCAGAGAATTATACCTATCAGGCGGGCCGTGTGGCGATGGGAGAAGTCATGGAAGATCGATCCGTGGAAGCTGTCTTCTGCGGCGATGACCTGATCTGCATGGGCGCCATGGATGCCGCTCGTGCCGCTGGCAAGGCGATTCCGGAAGACATCGGATTTCTGGGGTTCAACGACATTGCCATGGCAGGATGGGACGCCTACGCATTGACGACCATTCGCCAACCGATACGAGACATCATCATGAGCTCGGTGGAGCTTGTTGTCGGCATGGTGGAGAATCCGGAAAGAAGCCCGGAAATCCGGCTTTTTCCCTGCTCTGTTGTGGAGAGAGGGTCATTGCGGCCGGTTCCCGGGTCCTGAATTGGTCGCGGGGTGAATGTCACCCCGCCACAAAGGTCATACATTCACCCAGGCGCCGTCCGATTTCGCGGATTTTGCTGCGGCTTCGATGGCCTTCATCGACCAGAGGCCGTCGACAGCTGTCGGGTAGTCCAATGCCAGAGGGCTTGGAGCGTTGCCGGTGTTTGATGCTTTCAGAACCTCAGCAAGATCATGGTAGATGTTGGCAAAGGCAACCGGCAGGCCTTCAGCGTGTCCGATTGCGATCCGGGACGCTCGAACCGCCTGCTCAGACAAGGTCGCGTCACCGCGTTCCAGAATCTGTGTCCTGCCGTTGAGCGGGGTCCAGTAGAGCTGATCCGGATGCTGCTGTTGCCAGGAAAGGCCACCCTTTTCACCAAATACCTGAAGGGTCAGGCCATGCATGCGGCCGACCGCAACGGCACTCGTCCAGAGTCTGCACAATGCGCCGCCATCCATGCGGATGTTGATCATTGCATCGTCTTCAAGCTGCCTGTCGCCCACCAGAGAGGCAAAGTCAGCGGACAACTTGGAAGGTGATTGTCCGGCAACGAAACAGGCCATGTGGAACGCGTGAATACCGGCATCGGCAAAGACGGCCGAAGTGCCGGCCTGAGCCGGGTCATAGCGCCAGCGAACGCGCGGGTTGTCAGCTTCCTCGGCATCGGCATGGAAACCATGCGCGAATTCCGCCTTGATCAACCGGATTTTGCCGAGCTCGCCATTCGACACCATGGCCCGCATCTGGCGAACGAGCGGATAACCGCTATAGCCGTAGTTCACAGCGCAGATCTTGCCTGCTTCCCTGGCGATCGCAACGATGTGTTCCGCCTCTTCAGCCGTCATGGTCAGCGGCTTTTCACAAAGCACGTTGAATCCGGCCTCCAGAAAGGCTCGGGAAATCTCGTAGTGGGTGGCGTTTGGCGTGGCGATGGTCACCAGGTCAAGCCGGTCTGGTCTGGACTTTTCACCATCCAGCATTTCCTGCCAGTTGCCATAGGCACGGTCTTCAGCAACACCCAACTGCTGTGCATAGGACTTTCCCCGTTCCGGGTCGATGTCGAGCGCGGCCGCGGTGAGGTGAAAATGTCCGTCGAGTCCGGCGCTGATGCGGTGGGCCGGACCAATCTGGGATCCTTCGCCGCCGCCAATCATTCCCCAATTGAGTCTGGTCATGCTGCATCCTCAAAGCCGATGGATTGAAGGTATGTCCGGTTGCCCTTTGCATCGTCGAGCGGGGACTGTGCCATTTCCGGGTCACAGTCTTGTTCCACCGTGCACCAGCCGTCGAAGCCAGCTTGATCAAGACGCGCCTTCACTGTTGGAAAGTCAACAGCTCCCTTGCCCAGGTTGCAGAAGATGCCGTCGCCGCAGGCTTCGTAGAAGTCTGTCCGATTGGCGATGACCTTGTTTCGGATCGCCGGATCGATATCCTTGAAATGCATATAGGAAATGCGATCCATGTGCCGGTCCATGAAGGCAACCGGGTCGAAGCCGGCGTAAACGCTGTGACCGGTGTCCAGGCAGATTTTCAGGATGGAGGCGTCCACTTCCTCAAGCAGCTGTTCGACTTCATTCTCGAAATCCATGAAGCCACCCGCGTGAGGGTGAATGGCAGTGATGAGGCCGTATTCTTCGGTCCCCATTCTGGCGATGTCGCGGATCTTGTTGCGATAGTCGGTCCATTCGGATGCCGACATTTTTTCCGCTTCATCCGGGCGCCCGGCCGTGGGTGCGCGGCGAGGAGAAATGGAATCGATGAGGACGAGATGGCGTGCGCCATGGGCTTTCAGCGCCTTGCAGGTCCGCACGGCGCCGTCTTTGACGTCGTCCCATTTCTGCGGGTCATGGAACGGGCGGAACACCACGCCGCCGATCAGTTCCAGATTGCGTGCAGCAAGAGCATCGCCGAGCTCGGCCGGGTCTTCGGGCATGAAGCCAACGGGGCCAAGTTCAATGCCGCGATATCCGGCATCACGGCATTCGTCGAGAACGATTTGCCACGCGGGATTGCGCGGGTCATCCGCGAATTCGACACCCCACGAGCAAGGGGCGTTTCCAATTTTGATTGTCATCTGATCTGTCCAGATATGACGGTCCAGGTTCGATTGTTTCCTAGACTTCGTCGAGGTTGATCCAGCTTTTGGATTCATTCGATTGCCAGGACGCTTCAATGACCTGGTTCACGTAAAGGCCGTCCTCAAAGGTTGGCCAGATATTGGTTCCGGTTTCGATTGCCTGCAGGAAATCGCGTGCCTCTGTCGTTATCTGCTCCTGGTAGCCGGTGCCATGCCCTGGTCCCAGGCAGAAATTGATGTAATCCGGATGATGAGGGCTGGTCAGGATTTTCTTGAACCCCTCGCGTGCGGGATGCTGGTCGCCTTCAAAGAGCCAGAGTGCGTTCTGGTCTTCCTGGTCGAACCGGATCGATCCCTTTGTGCCGTAGATCTCGTAAGCATAGCCCATCTTGCGGCCAAATGCCGTGCGGCTGATATAGAGAGATCCAATCGCACCCGAGGTGAAGCGGCACATGAGCTGCGCCTGATCGTCGTTGGTCACCGGCACCATGCCGTTGTCGGACGGGCGTTCCTTCACGACGGTGTCGATTTCCGCAAGTACACGCTCCATCGGGCCGGCGAGAGCCTGAGAGGCGTTGATGATGTGCGGGGCCAGGTCGCCCATATTGCCGTTTGATTTACCTTGCGCCCGCCAGGTGCCAGGGATGTTGGGATCCGCGAAAAAGTCTTCGGTGTGCTCCCCGCGCAGATAAGTGACGTTGCCAATCTCGCCGGATTGAATGATTTCGCGGGCAAGCTGGGAGGCCGGCGTGCGGATATAGTTGAACCCGACCATGTTGATGCAGTTCGAGATTCGGGCGGCAGCGACCATGGCGCGGCTGTCTTCAAGGTTCCGCCCCAGGGGCTTTTCGCAAAAAACCGGTTTTCCCAATTCGAATGCTGCGGTTGCGATTTCCAGATGGGTGTGCTGTGGCGATGCAATGACGACTGCCTCGACCTTCGGATCCGTTACCAGCTCACGCCAGTCGGCGGTTGAGCGAGCAAATCCGAGTTCGACTGCCTTCCGGGCTGCGCCTTCTTCCGTGGTCGTGCAGACCATTTCCAGGACAGGGCGCAATTTCGTGTTGAAGACCGCTCCGACGGACTGCATTGCCACGGCATGTACCTTGCCCATGTAGCCGCTACCGACGATGCCTATGCCAAGCTTACGCTTTTCCATCTGTTTTTTGATCCATTTTTGCAACCGCTTGCAAAATAGCTAAACACCCATTAGCTTTCACAGTCAAGAGCCCCCTGAGGGGCTGCACCTAAATTTGCTTTCCTGGAGGAATTGAGGCTCATGGCCGAGAAGACACTTCGCCTGACCATGGCTCAGGCTCTTGTCCGTTATCTTGCTGCGCAACTCGTCGAAATCGATGGTCAGACGGTCCGGCTGTGTGCGGGCGGATTCGGCATTTTCGGTCATGGCAACGTGACCTGCCTCGGAGAGGCGCTCTACAACCACAAGGAAGAGTTGCCCCTTTGGCGCGGTCAGAACGAGCAATCCATGGCGATGGCCGCCGTTGGCTATGCCAAACAGCAACTGCGCCGGAGGTTCATGTTCGCGACCTCCTCCGCCGGGCCGGGCACCACGAACATGCTGACCTCCGCCGGTATCGCGCATACGAATCGTCTGCCGCTGCTGATGCTGTGCGGCGACGCCTTCGTGACCCGTTTGCCGGACCCGGTTCTGCAGCAGGTCGAGCATCCGGGCAATCCGAGCCTGTCGGTTAATGATGCCTTCAAGAGCGTCACCCGTTACTGGGACCGTATCACCCATCCCGCGCAGCTTCTTCAGTCGCTTCCGGCAGCGATCAATACCCTGATCGATCCGGCTGATTGTGGCCCGGTATTCCTGGGCCTGCCGCAGGATGTTCAGGGTTGGGCGTATGACTACCCGGCAAAATTCTTTGAACCCAGGACGCACCATTTGCGGCGCCAGACGCCCGATGCACGTGAGCTGGCTGCTGCGGCTGAAAGCCTCAAGGCTGCCGAGCGTCCGGTGATCATCGCAGGCGGTGGCATTCAGTATTCCCTGGCGACGCAGGAGCTGCAGGACTTTGCTCATCGTCACAAGATTCCGGTTGTCGAAACCATCGCCGGCCGGGCAAATCTTGTTTATTCCGATGACCTTAACTGTGGTCCGCTTGGGGTCACCGGATCGAACTCAGCCAACAACTTGGCCAAGGACGCGGATGTCATCCTGGCCGTCGGCACACGCCTTCAGGACTTCACGACCGGTTCGTGGACGGCCTTTGCGCAAGACGCCGAGATCGTTTCGATCAATGTCGGGCGAGCCGATGCAGGCAAGCACATGTCACAACCGGTCGTCGGCGACGCAAAGCTGACGTTGCCCGTGCTTTCCGAAGCCCTGGGCTCTTATCAGGCGCCGTCCGTCTGGGTTGAAAAGGCTGCGAGTGAACGGTCCGAATGGGATGCTTATCTGAATGAGAACATGTCACCGACCACCAGCGACGGCAGCAATCGTCCGATGTCCTATGCGCAGGTTATCGGTGCGATAAACGAAGTCTGCCACAAGGATGACCGTGTCGTTGCTGCTGCCGGAGGATTGCCGGCTGAAGTGACCGCCAACTGGCGGACGAAATCCATCGGCAGTGTCGATGTTGAATTCGGCTTTTCCTGCATGGGCTATGAAATCGCTGGCGGTTGGGGCGCACGGCTTGGGCATCAGGAAAGGAACCCTGACCAGGACACGATCGTCTTTGTCGGAGACGGGTCCTACCTGCTGATGAACTCAGATATCTATTCTTCCGTGCTCGCCGGTTCGAAGATGATCATCGTTGTTTGCGATAATGGTGGGTTTGCGGTGATCAACAAGCTGCAGAACAATTCAGGCAATGAGTCCTTCAACAACCTGATATCCGACTGCAAGCTGGCAGTTGAACCATTTGCCGTCGATTTCGAGGCGCATGCGCGCAGCATGGGGGCAAACGGCGAAACCGTTCATTCCATTGCCGAGCTCAAGGAAGCTTTCGGCAGAGCCAAGCAATCCGACAGGACATATGTGATTTCCATGCAGGTTGATGCCTTTGAAGGCTGGACCCAGGAAGGGCACACCTGGTGGGAGGTCGGTACGCCGGAAGTCTCCAGCAGCGAGCGTGTTCGCAAGGCTCACGAGGACTGGGAAGCAGGCCGTTCCGCACAGCGAAAGGGCGTCTGACGATGCCGGCACTTCTATCCCCGCAATCGAAGTTTCTTGTTCTCGGCCGTGCCGGTATGGATCTTTATGCAGATCCACCCGGTACCGAGGTGGAGGTGGCAACGAAGTTCTCGACAGCTCTCGGCGGATCTTCGGGCAACATTGCTGCGGGTCTTGCCCGCCACAGGCTGTCGACCAGTCTTCTGACCGGTGTCTCGGATGACGCCGTTGGCCGGTTCGTCCTGAACGAGCTTGAAAGATACGGCATCGATGCGACCCACGTGAGCGTTCTGCCAGGCGAGTCGCGAACTTCCCTGGCCGTGACCGAAACGCGTATCGAAAACACGCAGAATACGCTCTACCGCAACAACGCCTCCGACCTCTTGCTGAGCGAGGATCAGATTGCGGAAGTGACATTCGAAGACTTCGACGCGCTGATCGTCACGGGTACGGCGCTTGCGTCAAACCCGTCCCGTACGGCAACGCTCCGGGCCATGGAGCATGCCCGCAATGCAGATGCACTGGTCGTCATCGATCTGGACTATCGGCCTTATTCCTGGCCGAGCGCGCATGAAGCCGCCGAAACCTATCGAGCTGCCATAGAGGCATCGGACGTGGTTGTCGGGAATGACGACGAGTTTGCGGTTGTGGCCAATGGTCTGCACGAAGACGGCCGTCAACTGGCCGAGGAACTTGGTCAAGACGACAAGACAATTATCTACAAGATGGGTGAGAAGGGATCGATTGTTTACTCGAAGGACGAGACATTCGAGACCGGAATTTTTCCGGTAACTGCCATCAAGCCGATGGGGGCGGGCGACGCTTTCATGGCTTCCCTCATGGCTTCGATGGCGACCGGTCACTCCTTGAGAGATGCGGTTTTGCGCGGTTCGGCCGCCGCGGCAATGGTCGTTTCCCGGTTCGGCTGTGCTCCGGCGATGCCGACTTCCGCTGAACTCGACACATTCGTATCTCAAAACTCCGCCCCACAAACCTGAGGAGGCTGCCATGCATTTCCCCCCTTATGACAACAAGAACGAGCCTATCATCAATGTCGAGGACAGCAGGGTCCCGCTGAACTACTTCAACATCGTCAAACTGACACGCGGTCAGGCGTTCGAATACGCCGTTCCGGGGTACGAAACGGCGGTTGTTCCGGCAACAGGCAGCGTCGACATCAACGTCGAGGGAGAGGCCTATCCGGCCGTTGGTCTGCGTGGGGTCGATGTATGGGACGGTGAACCGGAAGGCGTCTATGTGCCGTCGGGTGCAAAAGCGCAGCTGGTCTGCGCCAGCGATGAAGCGGAAGTCTTCATTGCCGGTGCCAAATACGACAAGGTGCTGGACCCGTTCGACGTGCGCGCAAAAGATATCGATCTCGTTCAATACGGGTCGGATGACACCAAGACCCACCGCAAGATCAAGCATATTCTCGGCACCAAATACCATGACAAGGTTGGCCGGTTGCTGGTCTCCGAACTGTTTACAGTCGGGCAGGGGGGCTGGTCGGGATTTCCGCCGCACAAACATGATACGGATCGGTTGCCGGAAGAATCGCGTCACGACGAGACCTACAATTTCCGTTTCCGCCCGAACAAGGGTTTCGGAATGCAGCTCGTCCAGCGCGAAGACTGCAAGGTTGGCGATGCCTATCACATTGTCGATGGATCCACGATCGTTCTGGACAAGGGATACCATCCGTGCGTGGTCGCTCCGGGTTATGAAATGTATTATTTCACGATCCTCGGAGGGCTGTCGCAGCGCTCTCTCGTTCAGTACTTCCAACCGGATCACGCCTGGCAGATCGAGACCATTCCCGGCATCAAAGACATGATCGCCAAGTTCAAATGACCGCTGTCACTCTGAACGAGGTCCTGGAACCCGCCATGACAGAAGGCTATGCGTTGGCTGGCCTTGTGGTTCTTGGCTGGGAAGATGCCGTTGCCTTTGTCGAGGCTGCCGAGAATACCGGATGCCCGGTTATTCTGCAGGCCGGGCCGGGGTGCCGTGCGCATACGCCGATCCCGGTCATCGGCAAGATGCTGCGCTACCTGGCCGATCAGGCAAGTGTCCCTGTGGTTTGCCATCTCGATCATGGCTACACGCTGGAAGATTGCGTGGCAGGGATCGATCACGGCTTCTCTTCGGTGATGTTTGATGGTTCCAGACTGCCGATATCGGAAAATATAGAACTGACCGCGCGTCTGGCCGAAAAGGCGCACAGGGCCGATGTCTCGGTCGAAGGCGAGGTCGGATTTGTCGGCTACGCCGATGGCGCGAGCTCAGCGTTTACGGATCCTGCAGAAGCAAGCCGGTTCGACCGGGAAAGTGGGGCGGACGCGATCGCGGTTTCAGTCGGCAACGTGCACCTCCAGACCGAAAAGACCGACGGCATCGATTTCGATGCGCTGAAAGCCATTGAGGCGGTCACGAGCAAACCCCTGGTTCTGCATGGCGGCAGCGGTATTCCACCGGAAGTGCGCCAACGGCTTGCGAAGGAAAGCCGGGTCTGCAAATTCAATCTCGGTACGGAACTGAGGCAAACCTTTGGAAGCGCGCTTCGCGAAACGCTGGATGAGAACCCGCGCCTGTTCGATCGCATCGAAATCCTGAAATCTGTCATACCGCCCATGCGGGCATCGACGGAGAAGATCTTCCAAACCATCACGAAGATCTGAATGCAGCGGTTGGTCTCTGGCGATCAGACCCGGCGGCTGACCTGCTTTCGGATCCAGGAAACGAACTCGGCGGCAGGCGGGGTCAACTCACCTGGCGGTGTGGCAATGTAATAGTTGTGTCCGGACCCATCCTTCACGGTCCCCAGCTCGACAAGTGCTCCTGATGCCAGCTCGACCTCAATCAGGTAGGTCGGCAGGATTGCTGCGCCCATGCCGCCGGCCGCAGCGGCAATGATCAGGGAAAACTGATCGAAATAACTTCCCTTTTGAACATGCGTGGTCGTTTCCGGCACGGTTTTCTGAAATGCTTTCCAGAGATGCGGGCGGGACGTCATGTGAAGCAGAGGCAGGTTCAGGATATCGGCATTTTCGGATATCGGATTTGCCTCGATCAGGGAGGGCGCTGCCACCACCACGAGATCTTCCGGACAAAGCGGCGTCAGCTTGGCGCCAGGCCAGTCGTTGGAGCCGAAATGAATGGCGACATCGATGCCCTGTTCCACCAGGTCAAAGGGGTCGGATCGGCTGTAGATCATGAGGTCCAGATTCGGCCGCCTCGCCTTGAAGCCATTGAGCCGCGGTACAAGCCAGCGTGTCGCAAAAGTTGGCAAGGCGGCAATGGACAAAAGCTCCTGGGTTTCTCCGGCTGCAACAGCTTGCGAGATCGTCCGGCGCAGTCTGGTCAGATCCGAGAACAGACTGTCGGCAAGTGATCTTCCGGCATGGGTCAGCCGAATTCCGCGGCCCTCCCGGCGAAACAGCGATGCTCCGATCTGGTCTTCGAGTTCCTTGACCTGACGGCTGACACCGCTCTGTGTCAGGCCCAGTTCTTCTGCCGCAGCTGTGAAACTCTGATGTCTGGCAGCTGCTTCAAAGCAGCGGAGCACGGAGATGCTGGGGATCGGAATGTCTCGTTCCATTGGTGAGATCTGCTTATGTATGAGTTTTAGTCATGGAAATAACTATTTTTCAGGTGTTTTTGTGCTGGTCAAGTGGGAGTAATCTGAGCTCTAAACGCGTTCAGGGAAAAATCGAACATGCAAAAGATAGCGGTCCTCGGGCTTGGTAAGGTCGGCACGCTTGCAAGCGAGCTGTTACATGAGAGCGGCTTTTCGGTAACCGGCTTTGATGCCCAGGCCGGTGCAAATCTGCCCTTTGAGACACGGACGATCGATGTCAGTGATGCTGCGGCATTGACGGCTGCGCTGACGGGGTTCGACGCGGTCCTTTCCTGCCTGCCGTATTTTCTCAATATCGGTGTTGCCAATGTCGCTCATGAGCTCGGTCTTCATTATTTCGATCTGACTGAAGATGTGCCGACGACCAAGGCAATCATGGAGCTGGCGAAAACGTCCAAGGGACTGATGGCACCGCAATGCGGCCTGGCTCCGGGCTTCGTCGGCATCGTCGGGGCCAGCCTGATCGAGGAGCTCGACAATTGCCGCTCCTGCCGCATGCGTGTCGGTGCCCTGCCGCAGAACCCGACCGGTCTGATGGGGTATTCGTTCAACTGGTCACCCGAAGGCGTGGTGAACGAATATCTCAATGACTGCGAAGTTCTTGAAGACGGAGAAATCAAATGGGTTTCGCCGATGGAATGGATCGAAAAGATCGTCATCGGCGGCATTGAACTGGAAGCGTTCACGACGTCCGGCGGACTTGGCACCATGTGTGACACCTACAAGGATCGGGTGCCGAACATGGACTACAAGACCATGCGTTATCCCGGTCACGTGCAACTGATGAACTTTTTCTTCCACGAGCTCTTGATGCGCGACCGCCGCAAGGAAGCAGGCGAGATTCTTGTCAATGCAAAGCCTCCGGTGAGTGATGACATCGTCTACATTCACGTGGCTGCTGAAGGTGAGTTGAACGGACGAACCCAGCGCAAGGAATTCGTTCGCGGCCTGAAGCCGATTGAAATCGCCGGCAAGGAACGGACCGCCATTGCCTGGACGACTGCGTCGTCAGTTGTTGCCGTGATTGAAATGGTCAGAGAAGGCACACTTCCGGCCCAGGGCTTCCTGAAGCAGGAAGATGTGTCTCTCGAGGCGTTTTTGAAGACCAGAAACGGTGCACGCTATAATGGCTGAGATCGTTCGATTTCAGCGAGCCGATCGTATCAGCGGCATTGCTCTTTCTGAGATCGTACAAATCTCTGAACGAGCGAGAATGCTGCGTGGCGAAGGCCATGATGTGACAGCACTCAGCACCGGGGAACCGGATTTTCCGACCCCGGAGCACGTGATCGCCGCGGCGCATGAAGCAGCATCCAGAGGCGAGACCAAATATCCGCCAACCGCCGGAACGGTCACCTTAAGAGATGCAATCGCCGAACGTGCCGGTGTCGAACGGGAGAGCGTGGTCGTGTCGACCGGAGCCAAGCAGGTTCTGGCGAACGCGATGCTGGCCACGCTCAACCCAGGGGACGAGGTCATCATCCCGACGCCGTACTGGACTTCCTATTCCGATATCGTCGCGATGGCCGGGGGCAAGGTGGTTACCGTTCCCTGCTCCATGGCTGAAGGGTTCAAACTCACGGCGGACAAGTTGGCGGCTGCAATCACGCCACGGACCCGCTGGATCATGCTCAACTCACCCTCTAACCCTTCGGGTGCGATTTACTCGGCCGGAGAAATTGAAGCCCTGGCGGAAGTGCTGCAGCAGTATCCCCATGTCTGGGTCCTGTCCGATGAAATTTACGAGCATCTGAGCTACCAGCCTTTCGTCAGTTTTGCAGCGGCAGCTCCCGCGCTCAGAGACCGCTTGCTGATCGTCAACGGAGTGTCCAAGGCCTGGGCGATGACAGGCTGGCGCATCGGGTGGGGAATAGGGCCGGCGGAATTGATCAAGGCCATGATTGTGGTTCAGGGGCAGGTGACTTCAGGCGCCTGTTCGATCTCGCAGGCCGCGGCTCTTGCTGCTCTTGAGGGCGAGGAAAGTCTTCTCGGCGACCGCCGGAATGAGTTCGAAGCCCGGCGTAACCTGATCGTTGATCGGCTGAACGCTGTCCCGGGGATCGAGTGTCCCATTCCCGATGGGGCTTTTTATGTCTTTCCCAACATCGAAGGACTGATCGAGACCGGGAGGTTTTCGAGCGATGCTGAAGTTTGCGACTGGTTCCTGAACGAAGCGCATGTCGCGATCGTTCCGGGTCGTGCATTTGGCCTGCCCGGGCACGCCCGGATCTCGTTCGCCTATGCCAGATCCGACCTGGAAAAGGGATTGGACAGGATCGAGGCTGCCGTCGCCAAGCTGACAGAAATTGAAGAAACAGACCGGTGAGCGAACACCGATTGTGACAGGAGATGAAGATGGAACATGCACAGGTATTGAGTGCGCTCGGTTTCAGCAGTGAAGAATTGTCCGGTGGAACGCTGGAAGTGCGCTCACCGATTGACGGAGCGGAAGTCGCCAGGATCAAGGAAACACCCGCCAGCGAAATCGGTCCGGTGATTGCCAGATCCAAAGACGCATTCAAGGCGTGGCGTAGCGTTCCGGCTCCGCGCCGCGGTGAACTGGTTCGCCTGCTCGGTGAAGAACTGCGCGCAGCCAAGGATGAGCTGGGTGCTCTGGTTACTCTGGAAGCCGGCAAGATCACATCCGAAGGGCTGGGTGAAGTCCAGGAGATGATCGACATCTGCGACTTTGCCGTCGGTCTGTCCCGTCAGCTCTATGGTCTGACAATCGCCTCGGAACGGCCAGGTCACAAAATGTCGGAAAGCTGGCATCCGATGGGGCCATGTGGTGTCATCACCGCCTTCAATTTTCCGGTTGCGGTCTGGTCCTGGAACGCGGCGTTGGCGCTTGTGTGCGGCAATCCGGTCATCTGGAAGCCGTCCGAAAAGACCCCGCTGACCGCGCTTGCGTGCAAGAAGATCTTTGAAAAGGCCATTGCGCGTTTTGGAGATGATGCACCGGCGAACCTGATGCAGGTCGTTATCGGTGGCGCGGATATCGGTGAGGCACTGGTGACGTCCCGCGACGTTCCGATCCTTTCCGCAACCGGGTCGACCCGGATGGGCGGGGTCGTCGGGCCAAAGGTTGCAGCACGCTGGGGCCGTCCGATCCTGGAGCTTGGCGGCAACAACGCCATGATCGTGGCGCCGTCTGCCGATCTGGAGATGGCCGTCCGCGCCATCGTATTTTCCGCTGTGGGCACAGCAGGTCAGCGCTGCACATCCTTGCGCCGCCTGATCGTGCACAAATCCATCAAGGACGATCTCGTTGCCAAGCTGGCAAAAGCCTATGGCAGCCTGCCGATCGGCGATCCGCGCAAGGAGGGAACGCTGATCGGACCGTTGATTGATGCTGCCTCTCTGGACGCTATGCAGTCTGCCATCGCCAAGGCGAAGGCTGAGGGCGGCAAGGTTCATGGCGGCGAGCCGGTGAGCGAAGGCGTGCCGGGTGGGGCATATGCCGGACCGGCGCTCGTCGAAATGCCTGGGCAGACGGAAACGGTCAAAACCGAAACCTTCGCGCCCATTCTCTATGTCATGGCATATGAAGACCTTGAAGAAGCCATCGGCCTGCAGAACGATGTTCCGCAGGGCCTGTCTTCCTGCATATTCACGCTGAACATGCGTGAAGCGGAAACCTTCCTCTCGGCAACCGGATCCGACTGCGGTATTGCCAACGTCAATATTGGTCCATCCGGTGCTGAAATCGGTGGTGCATTCGGCGGTGAGAAGGAGACCGGCGGCGGGCGCGAATCGGGTTCTGATGCGTGGAAAGGCTATATGCGCCGACAGACCTCTACCGTGAACTACTCGGCCGAATTGCCGCTTGCCCAAGGCGTCAAGTTCGATATCTGAGTTTCAGGGCCCGCCTTCTGGCGGGCCTTTTCGCTCGTCATGTGAAGATTGTGATTCCAGTGCCGTATACCCGGTGCCCTTGCGGTCGGGCTGTCTTTCCGACGCGATTTTTCCCGGTTGATTAATTCGTCGGCAAATGAGCGAAACACTGCTGAAATTTTCCCATTTGTTCAAAAAATTTCGATTTTACGGCCCTGCTCAACTTGTGAGCACGCAAAATCTGTGGTCATCTTTCATTGTAAAAAATACTTCCAGGGGTTTTCAGATGTTCACTTCAAGACCGTTTTCACGGGCCCGGAGGGCCATGCTTTCGGCTGCTCTGGCCGTCACAGTTGCCGCCGGTGTTTCACTTCCTTCAGCTGAGGCTGCCGACCCGATCAAGGTAGCGGCCATCTATACCGTTCCTGTGGAGCAGCAGTGGGTCAGCCGGATCGACAAGGCTCTGAAAGCCGCCCAGGATCGCGGCGAAATCACCTACACATTCTCCGAAAACGTGGCCAATACCGACTACGAGCGCGTCATGCGCGAATATGCCGAGCAGGGCATGGATCTGGTCGTCGGAGAAGCATTTGCCGTTGAGCGGGCGGCGCGCAAGGTTGCCGCCGAATATCCGGACACCGCATTCCTGATGGGTTCCTCCTTCGGCCCGGCGCAGCCCAACTTTGCGGTTTTCGATAACTGGATCCACGAGCCGAGCTACCTGTCCGGCATGATTGCCGGTGCGACCACCAAATCCAACGTGATCGGCATGGTTGGCGGCTACGCCATTCCGGAAGTGAACCGGCTGATGAATGCCTTCATGGAAGGGGCGACTTCCGTAAACCCGGATGTCAAGTTCCTCGTGACCTTCATCAACTCCTGGTACGACCCGCCCAAGGCCAAGGAAGCTGCCTATGCGATGATCGATAATGGCGCGGACATTCTCTACGCTGAGCGTTTCGGTGTTTCCGATGCGGCGAAGGACAAGGGCATTCTGGCCATCGGCAACGTCATCGACACGGCGGGTGACTATCCGGGAACCATCCTGTCTTCCGCACTCTGGCACATGGAACCGACCATCGACCGCGCAGTCGATGCAGTGGCTGCCGACAATTTCGAGCCTGCGGATTACGGCCCCTACAGCTTCATGGCTTATGGCGGTGGCAGCTTCGTTGTTGACGAAGGTCTGGCCTCGGCAGATGCCGTGAGCGCTGCCAAGGAAAAGGAACAGGAGATCATGGACGGTCTCTTCCGGGTCAACGTCAACGACAGCGAACCGAAGTCGACGATGTAATCTGGCATTGCAGTCAACGGCCGGCGGCTGAAAGGCCGCCGGACCTCTTTAGCCGTGGTGTGCGACGCCGCGGCCGGTCAAATTTGCTTCAAACGATTTCCGGAGGTCGGTATGGCGCTTCCGCCAGGCGACGCCCCGCTCGTTCTCAAGCTGGATGGCATCACCAAACGTTTTGGTGCGCTGACAGCAAATGGTGATGTGACCCTCGAGTTGAGGCGGGGTGAAATCCTTGCGCTTCTGGGTGAGAACGGCGCTGGCAAAACCACGCTGATGAATATTCTGTTCGGTCACTATGTGGCCGATGAGGGCAAAGTACTTGTTGCGCGGGAAGGACAAGGTTTGTCGGACCTTGAACCCGGTTCTCCGCACGCGGCCCTGGAAGCCGGTATCGGCATGGTTCATCAGCACTTCACACTGGCGGAAAACCTGAGTGCGCTCGACAATATCCTTCTGGGTACCGAGCCCTTGTCCGCACTAAAGTCGGCGAGAGCACCTGCGCGCGCGAAACTGACCGACCTGATGGAGCGTTCCGGTCTGACGGTAAACCTGGACACGAGGGTCTCCCAGCTTTCGGTGGGAGAGAAACAGCGGATCGAGATCCTGAAAGCTCTGTACCGGGATGCGCGAGTGCTGGTTCTTGACGAGCCCACTGCGGTTCTCACACCTCAGGAATCCGAGACGCTGTTTGCCACGCTGAAGAAACTTTCAGCGGAAGGGCTCGGCATCATCTTTATTTCGCACAAGCTGGCAGAGGTTATCGCGTCCTCCCATCGCGTCGCCGTGCTGCGAGGCGGCCGCAAGGTTGCCGATCTGCCGACGGAAGGGTGTGATCAACGGCAGCTTGCGGAACTGATGGTCGGGCATGAGATTACCGAAACAGTGCGGGAGCCGGGACAGGCCGGTGAGCACTTGTTTGTCATGAGTGGCATATCGGCCGGACAGGGCCGGGAAGCGCTGCATGACATCTACCTTGATCTGAAATTCGGCGAAATTCTGGGAATTGCCGGCGTTTCCGGCAACGGGCAAGCGATGCTTGCCCGGGTGATTTCAGGCCTCGAAACACCGGCCAAGGGCACGATGACGTTAGAAAATGTCAACCTGGATCATGCCAGTGCACGCACAATGATCGATATCGGTCTGGCCCGCATTCCCGAAGACCGGCACCACGATGGCATTGTCGGAGCCATGAGTGTTTCTGAAAACCTTGCCATTGAAACCATTCGCAAGCCTGAGAACCAGCGCTACGGTCTGCTCAGATTTGCCGCCATGCGCGAACGTGCAAGACGGTTGATCAAGGCCTACGACATTCGTTGTCAGAGTGAGGACAGCCCGGCGCGGTTGCTGTCGGGCGGCAACATCCAGAAAATCGTTCTTGCCCGCACTCTGGAAACCGAACCCAAGGTGGTTCTGGCGGCGCAGCCGTCCAGAGGGCTGGATGTCGGTGCGACGTCAGATGTTCACAAGCGCCTGCTTGCCGCCCGCGCCCGTGGCGCCGGGGTCATCCTGATTTCGGAAGACCTTGACGAGTTGATGCGGTTGTCCGACCGGATCGCCGTGATCCACCGTGGTCACCTGTCAGGTGCGGAGCCGACGGAAACACTCGATCGCGGGACGCTCGGTCTTCGCATGGCCGGGCACTCTGGAAAGGACGCTGCATGATCCGCTTTGAACCGAGAGGCCCGGTCGCCGTTTCCAGAATGGTTGCCGTGCCGATTATCGCGGCTGTCGCCGCACTGATCCTTGCGGCGATCCCGATGCTGTTTGCGGGTCTTTCCATCTTCGAAGCTTATGGTCTCATGGCCAAGGGCGCCTTCGGGTCGATGTTTGCCTTTACCGAAATGCTGACGCGGGCAACGCCGTTGATCCTGACCGGTCTTGCGGCCGCTGTCGCCTTCCGAGCCAAGCTCTGGAACATCGGGGCGGAGGGGCAGCTTTACGCCGGTGCGCTGGCAGCTGTCGCCGTTGGCACGGGTTTCCTGTCCGGTCCGTCCTACATTCTCATCCCTGCTGTGGTCCTGGCAGGCGCGCTTGCCGGTGGGCTTGTCATGCTCGGGCCGACACTTCTGAAGACCAAACTTGGCGTCGATGAAGTCGTCACGACGCTGCTTCTGAATTTCATCATCCTGCTGTTTGTTCAAATGATGCTGGAAGGACCGATGAAGGACCCGATGGGCATGGGCTGGCCGCAGTCAGAGCCAATCCTTGACGAAGCGGCCTTGCCCAAGTTGATGGCGCGCATGCGCATTCATTGGGGACTTATCGTGGCGCTCGTCGCCTCACTGGGCGTCTACTTCCTGTTGAAACGAACAGTCTGGGGCTTTGAGATCCGCGCTGTCGGGGAAAATGCCGCCGCCGCCCGCCATGCCGGTATTCCGGTCACCGCAACCTTCATTCGCGTGGGACTTCTTTCCGGCGCGCTTGCCGGACTGGCAGGTGTTGGCGAGGTTGCCGGATTGAAAGGATATCTCACCGCGGATCTGTCTCCCGGTTTCGGATATTCGGGCATCGTGGTTGCCATGCTGGCCGGATTGTCGCCGATCGGTGTTGTCTTCGCAGCGCTGTTCATCGCGAGTATTTTTGTCGGCGCGGATTCCATGTCGCGTGCAACCGGCGTTTCCAACTACCTGGCAGACCTGATCGTTGCCATGGCGCTGTTATGCGTTCTGGTTTCGGGCCTGTTTCTCAGGTTCAAGATCCGCTTTGTCGGCGCCGCCAGCACGAAGGAGGCAGCAGAATGAGTGATATTCTGGAGATCCTGATATCGGCGAACTTCTGGGCAGCTTCCTTGAGGATTGCGACGCCGCTCATCTTCGGTGTCATCGGTGCCCTTGTCTGTGAGCGGGCAGGGGTTCTGAACCTTGGTATTGAGGGCATCTTTACCGCTGGCGCCATGGCGGGCTGGATGGCGGTCTGGCTAGGAGCGGGCCTTTGGGGTGGCGTTCTGGTGGCGGCTCTTGCGGGGGCGTTCTTCGGCCTGATCCATGCCATCCTGACCGTGCCGCTGGGGCTCTCGCAGCATGTGTCCGGGGTCGGGGTGACGCTGTTTGCGACATCGCTCAGTTATTTCATCTATCGCACGGCGCTGCCGGATGTTTCGTCGCCGCCGCGTATCGATGAATTCGAGCCCTTGAACATTCCGGTATTGTCGGATCTGCCGTTTATCGGACCAGCCCTTTTCCAGCAGACCTCGCTGACCTTTCTGGCCTTGCTGCTGGTCGTCGTGACGGCCTATGTGCTTTATCGCACGCCGCTTGGTCTTGCCATTCAGGCTGTTGGTGACAACCCTTCGGCGGTGGAGTCGCAGGGGCTCTCCGTTTACGGCCTTCGGATCGGCGTTGTTGTCGTCGGCTCGGCAATCATGGCGCTGGGTGGAGCGTTTCTGACGATGTCAGCCTTTGACGCCTTCTTCTTCGGCATGGTCAATGGCCGCGGCTGGATCTGTATCGCCCTGACGGTCTTTGCCTCCTGGCGACCGGGCAAGGCGTTGCTGGGAGCTCTGTTGTTCGGAGCGTTCGATGCCTTTCAGGTTCGCCTGCAGACCGAAGTCGGCACGTTCATTCCGGGGCAGGTGTTCCTGATGATGCCCTACCTGTTGTCCATTGCGGCGCTGATAATCGTTGCGCGCAAGGCGGATTATCCGCGCGCGTTGCTCGTTCCCTATTTCCGTGGTCAACGCTGACAGGATTGCCCCATGAGTTTTGATCTTCTCGTCAAGAATGCAAACCTTCCCGATGGCCGCACCGGTGTCGACATCGCCTGCAGGGGTGGCCTTGTCGAAGCTGTGGAGCCGGCAATAGAGGCAGATGCAGGCAATGTGCTGGACGCGGGTGGCAAGCTGGTGTCACCGCCATTCGTCGACAGTCATTTCCACATGGATGCGACGCTTTCTCTTGGTCTGCCGCGCATGAACCAGAGCGGAACCTTGCTGGAAGGCATTGCGCTTTGGGGTGAGCTCAAGGAAATTCTCACAGTCGATGCTGTCGTCGAGCGTGCACTGAAGTACTGCGATCTTGCGGTCTCTCAAGGCCTTCTTGCGATCCGCAGCCATGTCGATGTTTGCGATGATCGGATGACGGGGGTTGAAGGGCTTCTGGAGGTTCGTGAAAAGGTCAAACCCTATATCGATCTTCAGCTGGTCGCCTTTCCGCAAGACGGCCTCTATCGCTCGCCGACCGCGGAACAGAACCTTTTGAAGGCGCTGGATATGGGGGTCGATATCGTCGGCGGTATTCCGCATTTCGAGCGGACGATGGAGGACGGTGCCAGATCCGTTCAGCGTCTGTGCGAGATTGCTGCAGATCGCGGTCTGATGGTTGATATGCATTGCGATGAAACCGATGACCCGATGTCACGGCACATCGAAACCTTGGGCTATGAGACCCAGCGTCTCGGTCTGCAGGGCCGGGTCGCGGGATCGCATCTGACTTCCATGCATTCGATGGATAACTATTATGTTTCCAAACTTCTGCCTCTCATGGCGGAGGCTGAGGTACATGCGATCGCCAATCCGCTGATCAACATCACGCTCCAGGGCAGGCACGACACCTATCCCAAAAGGCGCGGCCAGACGCGTGTTCCGGAACTGCGTTCCTACGGCATCAATGTCGCCTTCGGCCATGATTGCGTAATGGACCCCTGGTATTCCATGGGATCCGGAGACATGCTGGAGGTTGCCAGCATGGGTCTTCACGTTGCACAGATGACCAGCCGGGAAGCAATCCGATATTGCTATGAATGCGTTACCACCCATCCGGCAAAAGCTCTGGGCCTGGAAGGATATGGTGTTGAAAAAGGCTGCAAGGCAGACTTCGTCCTGCTCCAGGCGCGCGACACGATCGAGGCAATCCGGCTCAAGGCGACGCGGCTTGCTGTTGTAAAGGGTGGCAATGTCATCGCGACAACTCAACCCCGTCAGACGCAGCTTGCGCTTGAAGGCCGCCCCGACAGTATAGATCCTGCGGACTATGCCCCGAATGAAGGGTGAGCCTAATCCGAGTTTGAGGAACTTCTAGCACCGTTGTCATCCCGGGCAATCTTCGGGAGACCCGGGGGCTCTACTCCTGTGTCACGAAGTAACGCTTGCTGATATTACCTGGAATCCTGCCTTCGCAGGAACGACAATCCTTTTAAAGTCAGTGTCTTACGTCCCAGAATTTGCCTTGGAGACCCCGTTCAGAAAGTCGACTGTGATTTGAATTCATGAATATATTTTAAGTTTGAAATTTTAGGCTTGAAGGAAATTCGGATCTGTGTTTCGCTACTCCTGTTCGCAGCAACGGGAGGAAACCATGCGGATTGCTTGCTTGGGCGGTGGGCCTGCCGGGCTATATTTTGCCATTTCCATGAAGCTGCGTGATCCGTCTCACGAGATCGACGTGATCGAGCGCAATCGCCCTGACGACACGTTCGGTTGGGGCGTGGTGCTCTCCGACGAGTCTTTGGAGAACCTTGCGGCAAACGATCCGGTCAGTGCCAAGTCCATTGGCGAAAACTTCGCCTATTGGGATGACATTGCGCTTCACTTCAAGGGGGAGCGTCTTGTCTCTTCCGGACACGGGTTCTGCGGCATCGGCCGGATGAAGCTGCTGCTCCTGCTGCAGGAGCGCGCACGTGAACTTGGCGTCAATCTGAAATTCGAGACCGAAGTCGAAAGCGCCGAAGACTATCGCCAGGAGTATGACCTGGTGGTGGCCAGCGACGGTTTGAACTCCAAAACGCGGACGCTTTACGCCGATACGTTCAAGCCTGACATCGACCAGCGGCTGTGCCAGTTCGTCTGGCTGGGAACGCACCAGAAATTCTCTGATGCCTTCACCTTCATCTTTGAGGAAACCGAGCATGGCTGGGTCTGGGCGCACGCCTACCAGTTCGATGACGACACGGCGACGTTTATTGTCGAATGTGCTCAAGACACATTTGACGGCTTCGGCTTCGGTCAGATGAGCCAGCAGGAAAGCATCAGGACCTGCGAGGAAATCTTCAAGGATCATCTGGGTGGTCACGCTCTCATGACCAATGCGAACCATATTCGCGGCTCTGCCTGGATCAGGTTTCCCCGGGTGCTTTGTGAAAAGTGGAGTCACGAAAATGTGGTTCTCCTGGGTGATGCGGCTGCGACGGCGCACTTTTCCATCGGCTCAGGATCCAAGCTTGCCTTTGAATCGGCAATTGCGCTGGCCGATCTGTTGCACAGCGAGCCGGACATGCAGTCCGCTTTCGACAAATACGAGCAGGATCGCCGGTTGGAAGTGTTGCGTCTGCAGTCCGCGGCGCGAAACTCGCTGGAATGGTTTGAGCATGTCGAGCGCTATTTGCATCTCGATCCGGTGCAGCTCAACTATTCCATGCTCACGCGGTCTCAGCGGATCAGTCACGAGAACCTGCGCCTGCGTGATCCGAAATGGCTGGAATCGGCCGAGCGCTGGTTCATGGACCAGTCGGGCGTCCCCTCTGATGCGCCGGTGCGTGCGCCAATGTTCACGCCGTTCAAGCTGCGGGAGATGGAGCTCAAGAACCGCATGGTCGTGTCGCCGATGGCCCAGTACAAGGCAGTCGACGGCGCGCCGACCGACTGGCATTTCGTTCACTACAGTGAGCGTGCCAAGGGTGGAGCCGGGTTGGTTTTTGTCGAGATGACCTGTGTCAGTGCCGAAGGACGGATCACGCCGGGCTGCCCGGGTCTCTATGCCCCGGAACACGAAGCCGCCTGGAAGCGCTTGACGGATTTCGTGCATTCCGAGACCGATGCAAAAATCTGTTGCCAGATCGGCCATTCGGGCCGCAAGGGATCGACCAATATCGGCTGGGAAGGCATGGATGAACCCCTGGCTGGCGGCAACTGGGAGCTTGTGTCCGCATCGGCGATCCCATGGTCTGAGAACAATGCCGTACCGCGCGAAATCACCCTTGATGAAATGAATGAAATCAAGGCTCAGTTCGTGTCCGCTGCTGAAATGGCCGACCGGGCAGGCTTTGACATGATCGAGCTGCACGCGGCGCATGGATATCTGCTGTCGTCCTTCATTTCTCCAGTCTCGAATGTCCGCACGGACGATTATGGCGGTTCGCTTGAAAACCGGATGCGCTGGCCGTTGGAAGTCTTCCGGGCCATGCGGGCCGTCTGGCCGGAACACAAGCCGATGTCGGTGCGCATCTCCGCCAATGACTGGGTCGGCGATGCCGGTATCACGCCGGATGACGCTGTTGAAATTGCACGTATGTTCAATGAGGCCGGGGTCGATCTGATCGATGTTTCGGCCGGGCAGACGTCCGTTGATGCGCAACCCGTCTATGGCCGCATGTTCCAGACGCCGTTCTCTGATCGCATCCGTAATGACGGTGGACTGACGACCATGGCGGTCGGAAATATCTATGAAGCCGACCATGCCAACTCCATTCTGATGGCAGGGCGTGCGGATCTCGTGGCCGTTGGCCGCCCTCATCTGGCAGATCCCTATTGGACGCTGCATGAGGCCAGCAAGATCGGTGATCGGAATGCCACCGATTGGCCGATGCCGTATCTGGCGGGACGCGATCAGACGTGGCGGCTTGCGGACCGGGAAGCGGAGATGCTGCGGGCATGAGTGTGAAGGGCCGGCATATTCTTGTTACAGGTGGCGGCAGCGGCGTCGGTGCTGCCTGCGCCCGGGCCTTTGCGAACTCAGGGGCCAAAGTCACGATTTTCGGGCGCACGGAAGAAACGCTGGCGGCGCAGTCGCTTCCCTACCAGCTGTGTGACGTTACCGATCCAGGGGCTGTCGCCGCGGCTTGCGATGCCGCACGAGCTGAGCAGGGACCAATTGATGTGGTCGTCGCCAATGCCGGAGCGGCTGAAAGCGTTCCCTTTGCCAAAATGAAGGCTGACGTGCTGCAGTCGATGTTGTCGGTCAACCTGATTGGTGTTTCCAATGTGTGGCAGGCCGCGTTGCCGGACATGAAGGGGAATGGCTGGGGGCGGATGATCGCCGTTGCCTCGACCGCCGGGCTCAGAGGTTATCCTTATGTCAGTGCCTATTGTGCCGCCAAACACGCAGTCGTCGGATTGACGCGGGCGCTTGGAAAAGAGTTGGCGAGAACCGGCATCACCGTCAATGCCATCTGCCCCGGGTTTGTCGAGACGCCGATGTTGGAGCGGTCGATCGACAATATCGTTGCAAAGACCGGAATGAGCCGGGAAGAAGCCGCCAACACCCTGAAGGCAGACAACCCGCAAGGCAGGTTCATTCAACCTTCCGAAGTTGCCGAGACAGCGCTTTGGCTTTGCTCGGACAGTGCAGCTTCCATCAATGGTCAGGCATTGAGCCTTTCGGGAGGCGAGCTTTGACGCTTGAAACGACATCGAAGCAGGAGCCCCTTTCCAAGGCACGCTTGCGCATCTGGCTGAAGCTCTTGAAGGCCGCCAACGGGATTGAAGCGGAAATTCGCCGGAACCTGCGCGACCAGCATGGCACCACATTGCCGCGCTTCGACGTCATGTCGGCGTTGGCCCGGTTTCCTGATGGTCTCAAGATGAGCGACCTTTCGAATTTTCTGAAGGTCTCGAACGGCAACGTGACCGGCATTGTCGACAAGCTGACGGAAGAAGGGCTTGCCCTTCGCGTTGCAGTGCCGGGTGACAAGCGGGCACAGCTCGCACAGTTGACGCCGAAAGGTCTGCTAGCCTTTGAAGAGCTGGCCCATCATCATGAAAACTGGATCAACAAGCTGCTGGACGGTTGGGCAGTTGAGGATATCGACGCTGTTTCAGCGGCGCTCGACGTGGTCCTGAGCCATCATTCAGACAAGGAGAGCGATCATGCGCAGTGACGTTTCACATTTTCGCTGTGACATTGCAGACGGGATTGCCCGGATTGCTCTGGACAGACCTGAACGGAAGAACCCGCTGACATTCGAAAGCTACGCGGAACTGCGGGATTGGTTTCGGGACCTGCATTATTCAGATGAGGTCCACACAGTTGTGATCCTGCCGAACGGCGGCAACTTCAGCTCCGGTGGGGATGTGCATGACATCATCGGCCCGCTGACGCGCATGAACATGAAGGAGCTGCTCGCTTTCACCCGCATGACAGGTGATCTGGTCAAGGCCATGCTGGGGTGCGGCAAGCCGATCATTTCCGCGGTTGACGGCATATGTGCAGGTGCCGGCGCAATCATGGCGATGGCGTCGGATCTTCGGATCGCCACGCCGGATGCAAAGGTTGCCTTCCTGTTCAACCGGGTCGGGCTTGCAGGTTGCGACATGGGAGCCTGTGCGATCCTGCCTCGGATTATCGGCCAGGGACGCGCCGCGGAACTGCTTTACCTCGGTCGGTCCATGAAGGCCGAAGAGGGATACTCCTGGGGGTTCTTCAACTCGCTTGTTGATGCCGATGAGTTGGACGGAGCGGCCATGCAGATGGCGAACCGGATCGTCGCAGGACCTACATTCGCCAACTCCATGACGAAGACCATGCTGGCGCAGGAATGGTCGATGAGCCTGGAGCAGGCAATTGAGGCCGAAGCACAGGCTCAGGCGATCTGCATGCAGGGGAATGACTTCCGCCGCGCTTACGAGGCGTTTGTTGCCAAGGAAAAACCGGTGTTTGAGGGCGACTGATGGCGGACAAGACTTTCCTTCAGTGGCCGTTTTTCGAAGACCGGCACAGAGATCTGGCTGTCGAGCTTGAGAGCTGGGCTAAATCCAATCTTGCGCATGTGGGTCACGAGGATACCGACGCCGCGTGCCTCAAACTGGTCAAGGACCTTGGGTCCGCAGGGTTCCTGCGGCATTCGGGCAACCCGGATGGAAACCTCGATGTCAGAAGCCTGTGCCTGATACGGGAAACTCTGGCGCGCCATGACGGGCTGGCCGACTTTTCCTTTGCCATGCAGGGCCTTGGAACCGGAGCGATTTCCCTGTTCGGGACAGACGCACAGAAGTCCGAATGGCTGCCTCGTACACGTTCGGGGTCAGCGGTATCAGCCTTTGCGCTGACCGAGCCGCAATCCGGTTCGGATGTCGCCAACTCGACAATGACCGCCACCGAAGACGGCAACGACTATGTTCTGAACGGCGAGAAGACCTGGATATCCAATGGTGGTATCGCCGATCTCTATACGCTCTTTGCCCGCACTGGAGAGGCTCCCGGCGCCAAGGGGCTTTCCGCGTTCATCGTGACGCCGGACCTGAGTGGTTTTGAAGTGGTGGAGCGGCTGGAGACGATTGCACCGCATCCCCTGGCAACGCTACGCTTCACCGATTGCCGTGTGCCGAAGGCAAATCTCATCGGTGCTCCGGGCAACGGCTTCAAGGTTGCCATGTCTGTACTGGATATCTTCCGCTCGACAGTCGCCGCGGCAGCGCTCGGCTTCGCCCGCCGGGCCTTGGATGAAGCGTTGCAGCGCGTTACAGCGCGCGAAATTCAAGGAGCGCCCCTTTTTGATCTACAATTGGTTCAGGGGCATATTGCCGACATGGCGATGGATGTCGATGCCGCGGCCTTGTTGATCTACCGGGCTGCCTGGACAAAGGACAGCGGTGCGCCTCGTGTGACGCGCGAAGCTGCCATGGCCAAGCTTTTTGCCACCGACCAGGCACAGCAGGTGATCGACAAGGCGGTTCAGCTTCATGGCGGCGATGGTGTCCGGTCCGGCACGGCGGTTGAAAAACTCTATCGTGAAATCCGAGCCCTGCGCATCTATGAAGGTGCATCGGACGTTCAGAAAATCATCATTGCGCGCCAGACACTTGGCGCTTTCCAGGGAGACTGAACCATGCTTGGTCCTTCCGCACATACCGATACTTTCACGCGGGACAATCTGCCGCCAGAAGACCAATGGCCTGAATTTCTGCTCGACGGTTTCGATTATCCCGAGCGTCTCAATGCCGGCGTCGAGCTTACCGACAGGATGGTCGAGCAAGGTTTTGGCGATCACACGGCGCTGATCGGAAACGGCAGGCGGCGCACCTACAAGGAACTTGCCGACTGGACCAATCGTCTGGCTCATGCTCTGACCGAAGACCTGGGTGTCAAGCCGGGGAACCGGGTGCTGATCCGCTCTGCGAACAATCCGGCCATGGTTGCCTGCTGGCTGGCTGCAACGAAGGCCGGTGCGGTTGTCGTCAACACGATGCCGATGCTGCGCGCAGGAGAACTGGCCAAGATCGTCGACAAGGCGGAGATCGAATTCGCCCTGTGTGACACGCGCCTGATGACGGAACTGGTGAGCTGTGCAAAGGGATCGTCTTTCCTGAAAAAGGTTGTCGGGTTCGACGGAACCTCCAATCACGATGCCGAACTGGACCGCCTGGCCCTTGAAAAGCCCGTTCTCTACGATGCGGTGCCGACCGGACGGGACGATGTGGCGCTGCTCGGCTTTACGTCCGGATCGACCGGGACGCCGAAGGCGACCATGCATTTTCATCGCGATCTGCTGATCATCGCCGATGGATATGCCAAGGAAGTTCTCGGGGTTACTCCTGACGATATCTTTGTCGGATCTCCGCCGCTTGCCTTCACCTTCGGCCTCGGCGGTCTGGCTATCTTTCCGCTGCGTTTCGGAGCCGCCGCAACGTTGCTGGAAAACGCATCGCCGCCGAACATGATCGACATCATCCAGAAATACAAAGCCACGGTCTGTTTCACCGCGCCAACAGCTTACAGGGTGATGTTGCGCGCCATGGAAGAAGGGGCCGACCTGTCGTCTCTTCGGGCTGCCGTTTCGGCGGGTGAGACCCTGCCGGCTCCTGTTTACGAAGCTTGGATGGAAAAGACCGGTAAACCGATGTTGGACGGCATCGGTGCAACCGAGATGCTGCACATCTTCGTTTCCAACAGGTTCGAGGACCACAAACCCGCCTGCACCGGCAAACCGGTGACCGGATACGAGGTGAAGATCCTTGGTCAGGACGGCAAGCCGGTTGCCGATGGAGAGGTTGGCAAACTGGCGGTGCGTGGTCCCACCGGGTGCCGCTATCTGGCTGATGACCGTCAACTTCAGTACGTCGTGGATGGCTGGAACATCACCGGAGACAGCTTCTCGATGAGCGAGGACGGGCATCTCCATTTCGCCGCCCGCAACGACGACATGATCATTTCCGCCGGGTACAACATCGCCGGACCGGAGGTCGAAGCTGCGCTTCTGGCGCATCCTGCCGTGCTGGAATGCGCCGTCATAGGCATGCCGGACGAAGCGCGCGGAGCCATCGTTCAGGCGCATGTGGTCCTGGCAGAAGATGCCGAACCTTCTGATGAGCTGTGTAAAGCGCTTCAGGATCATGTCAAAGCAACGATCGCGCCGTATAAATACCCGCGCTCGATCGTGTTCGCCGATACATTGCCAAAGACCGAAACAGGCAAGATCCAGCGATTCCGGCTCCGACCGGACGCGTGAGGGACAACACCATCAACTTCTGCGGAAAGGGGCACGCAGGAGATCAATAAATAATTGATTGCCCTATGCTTTTGGCAACTTGTTAATTCAAGTGCCACTGGCCTGAAAAAAAATTGAGTGGGAACTGCAGGCGTAAAGACCAATAGGAGCAAGAAATGAAGTTGGTGACAATGGCGGCAGCCGCCGCATTGGCGGTCGGACTTTCCGGCGCGATGGCCGAACCGGTGAAGGTTGGCATGATCACGACCCTGTCGGGTGGTGGTGCCGGTCTGGGGATCGATGTACGGGACGGCTTCATGCTCGCCGTCAAGCAGGCCGGAAATGAAGACCTCGAAGTCGTCATTGAAGACGATCAGCGCAAGCCGGATATCGCCGTTCAACTGGCCGACAAGATGATCCAGTCGGAAAAGGTGGATGTGCTGACCGGCATCATCTGGTCAAACCTTGCAATGGCGGTTGTTCCCGCAGCGACTGCCCAGGGCAAGTTCTATCTGTCGCCGAATGCCGGCCCGTCCGTGCTGGCAGGCAAGGGCTGTCATCCGAATTACTTCAACGTCGCCTGGCAGAACGATAATCTTCATGAAGCTGCCGGGGCCTACACGAATTTCGCCGGTCACAAGAATGCTTTCATCCTCGCGCCGAACTATCCGGCGGGCAAGGATGCTCTGACCGGGTTCAAGCGTTTCTACAAGGGCGATCTGGCCGGTGAGCTCTACACCAAGCTGGGACAGACTGACTATGCGGCAGAAATCGCTCAGATCCGGGCCTCAGGCGCTGATAGCGTCTTCTTCTTCCTGCCGGGTGGCATGGGGATTTCCTTCCTGAAGCAGTACAAGGACTCCGGTGTCGATCTTCCGGTTGTTGGCCCTGCATTCTCCTTCGACCAGGGTATCCTGCAGGCAGTAGGGGATGCAGCGCTCGGTATCGTCAACACCAGCCAGTGGAACAAGGACATCGATAATCCGGCCAACAAGGCGTTCGTGGAAGCGTTCCAGGCCGAATATGGCCGGTTGCCGTCGCTTTATGCCTCTCAGGGTTTTGACACCGCGAACCTGCTTCTGTCTGCAATGGAGAAGGCCGACGTCAAGGATGCGGATGCGTTCCGCGCTGCACTGGAAGCTGCCGAATTCCAATCGACCCGCGGTGAGTTCAAGTTCGGTCCGAACCATCATCCGATCCAGGACATTTACGTTCGTGAAGTCGTGAAGGAAGGTGACGTTTATACCAACAAGATCATCGGGACGGCGTTGACCAGTCATGCCGACGCGTACTGGTCCGATTGCAACATGTAAGTCTTGACCGAAAACCGGCGCGGTTTCTCGCGCCGGTGCTCTCAACGGGAAATCAATGTCTCTGATATTGCTCATTGAGCAGGTCCTGAACGGCCTGCAATTCGGCATCATGCTGTTCCTGATGGCCGCCGGTCTGACACTGATCTTCGGCGTCATGGGTCTGATCAACCTTGCCCATGGTTCGCTCTACATGATCGGCGCCTTCTGTGCCGCCGCCGTTGCTGCCGCAACCGGGTCCTTCGTTCTGGGTCTGATTGCCGCGCTGGCAGGAGCCGCTATTGCCGGAGCCCTTGTCGAACTCGTCGTCATCCGGCGACTGTATGACAAGGATCATCTGGATCAGGTTCTGGCGACCTTTGCGCTGATCCTGATCTTTTCGGAAGGAACGCGCTGGATCTTCGGCTCCTTTCCGCTGTTCCTCGATGTTCCGGACTTCCTGTCCGGACCGGTCACGCTGCCGGGCGGGATCGAGTATCCGCTTTATCGGCTCACGCTGATCGTGGTTGGCCTTCTGGTTGCTCTGGGGCTTTACCTGTTGATCTCCAAGACGCGTCTGGGCGTTCAGATCCGCGCCGGAGAGAACGATCGCGAGATGATCGCGGCGCTCGGGATCGACATTGCCAAGCTCTATACGATCGTGTTTGCACTGGGTGCAGCGCTGGCAGGTCTGTCGGGCGCGCTTGTCGGAGCCATCCAGTCGGTGCAGGTGGGCATGGGAGAGCCCGTTCTCATCCTGGCATTCGTTGTGATCGTCATTGGCGGCATCGGATCCATCAAGGGGGCCTTGATCGGAGCCATCCTCGTTGGGCTCACCGACACGCTCGGCGGCATCTTCCTGCCCGAGCTGCTGAAACTCTTCTTTGATCCATCAACGGCGACGTCGATCGGATCTTCGCTGGCCTCAATGGCCATCTACATCCTGATGGCAGCGGTCCTGGTTCTGCGTCCGGCGGGTCTGTTTGGAGCGCGCGCATGATCAGGGAAACTTACGTAAACGCTCTGACGCTACTGGCCCTTGTCGCGATACCTGCATGGGCACTTTACGCCGACGAACCTTTCACCATCACCTTGATGACTCGCGCCGCTATCTTCGCGATTGCCGCCATCGGGCTCAATATCGCACTCGGTATCGGCGGGCTTGTCAGTCTGGGCCATGCTGTGTTTTTCGGGATTGGTGGCTATGCGATGGGTATTCTGGCGCATCACGCGCAGACTTACACGGCGCTTGCCGAATGGCCGTTCCTGATCGAGGGAACGAAATCAATGCCCGTGATCTGGCTGGTGGCCGTCTGTCTGTCAGCCCTAGCCGCATTGGTCATCGGTGCGTTGTCGCTGCGAACCACAGGTGTCTATTTCATCATGATCACCCTGGCCTTCGGTCAGATGTTCTTCTTCTTCGCCATCTCCTGGGCTGAATATGGCGGTGAAGATGGTCTGTCGATCTATGTCAGGAACGGTTTTCCCGGCCTCAACACGCTCGCGCCGATCCAGTTCTACGGTCTCTGTTTTGCACTGCTCTGCGTCGTGCTGATTTTCGCCTGGAAACTCTCGAAGTCGCCATTCGGCCTGGCACTCAACGCAGCGCGCCAGGCTCCGATGCGGGTAGAGACGGTTGGATTGGACCCGACGCGGCTCAAGCTGATCGCATTTGTTATTTCAGGTGTCATCACCGGACTGGCCGGGGCTCTGTTCGCCGATCTCAACCGGTTTGTCAGCCCGACCATGTTCAGCTGGCAACTGAGCGGAGAGATCATCATCTTCATCATCCTTGGTGGTGTCGGGCGTCTGTTCGGTCCGGTGATCGGGGCACTCGCCTTCGTGGCCCTGGAGCATTGGCTGGGGGGCTTGAGCGACTACTGGCATATCTATCTTGGTCTGCTGTTGCTGGTTGTTGTCCTGTTCGGTCGTGGTGGATTGATCGGAATGCTTTCGGGACGGGAGGCTGCGCATGACTGATCCCGTTCTGCAGACAAAGGGCATCTGCAAAAGTTTCGGTGCCCTGAGAGCCAGCCGGAACATCTCAATTGATCTGTTTCCCGGTGAAATCCATGCGATCATCGGCCCCAATGGTGCCGGCAAGTCGACGCTGATCGGTCAGATTTGCGGAACGCTGAAGCCGGATGCGGGAAGTGTTGAACTCCTGGGTCAAGACGTGACACACCAGACGGCCCGTGCGCGCGCCCGGGCGGGATTGGGACGAACTTTCCAGATCTCGTCTCTGGCAATGGAAGATACTGTCCTGCAGAACGCGCTGCTGGGTGCTCTTGGTGCAAGCGGTAATCCGTGGCGCTTCTGGAAAGACGTGCTGAAGGACCAGGACCTGCGTGCGACGGCTGAAGAAGCTCTGGTCCGTGTCGGACTGGAAGATCATGCGCGTGTGAGAACGGCCGAGCTCAGCCATGGTCAACGCCGTCAGCTGGAAGTTGCCGTTGCCCTGACGCTGCGCCCGAAAGCACTGGTGATGGACGAACCGATGGCGGGTATGGGCTCGGAAGGCTCGAAGCGCCTGACAGGATTCCTGGACGAGCTGCGTCACGAGGCTCCAATTCTTCTGGTCGAGCATGACATGGACGCGGTCTTTGCACTTGCGGACCGGATCAGCGTGCTTGTCTACGGCGAAGTGATTGCAACCGGAACAGTCGAAGAAATCCGGGCTGACGCCGCGGTGCGCGAAGCTTATCTCGGAGAGGATGCATGAGCTTTTTGACACTTGAAAATGTCACGGCATCCTACGGTGCCAGTCAGGCGCTCTTTGGGGTCGATCTAGAGATCAGCGAAGGAGAAGTCCTTGCACTTCTCGGCCGCAACGGCATGGGAAAGAGCACGACGGTCAAATGCATCTGCCGGATGCTGCAGGCGGAAGGCAGGATTGAATTCGATGGTCACGACCTGACCCGTCTGCCCAGCCACCGTGCTGCGCGCCTCGGATTGGGTCTTGTGCCGGAAGGCCGCCGGTGCTTCGGCACGCTGACGGTCCATGAAAACCTGATTGCGGCGGCCCGAAGCGGTGCCTGGACGTTTGAGCGGGTGATCGACCTCTTCCCGAGACTGGGAGAGCGCCGTGACCAGCAGGCCTATTCACTGTCAGGCGGTGAACAGCAGATGCTGGCGATCGGGCGTGCGCTCATGACCAATCCGAAGCTGCTCATCCTGGACGAAGCGACCGAGGGACTTGCCCCGATCATCCGCCAGGAGATCTGGGCCGTCATCCGGCGCCTCAAGGCGGAAACCGGCCTGTCCATTCTGGTGATCGACAAATCGCTTAGCGAGCTGAAGGGCGTTTGTGACCGCGCGACGATCCTGGAACGCGGCAAATCGGTCTGGTTCGGTACGCTTGACGAGCTCAACGACGACGTCGCTGCAAGCTATATCGGGGTTTGATCTGATGTTTCGCCTCGATCAACCAGTTCTGTTCAAGCATTGCGATCCGGCGGGGATCGTTTTCTATCCCCGCTATTTCGAGATGATGAACGATTGTGTCGAGACGTTTTTTGCGCAGGTCCTGAACTGGCCATTTCAGGAGATCCACCGGGAAGCGGCTGTGCCGACGGCAGAAATCAGAACCCGCTTTGCCGCACCGAGCCGACACGGGGACCAGCTGATTCTGTCGCTTGGTGTTGCAAAGGTCGGGCGGACGAGTTGCGCGCTGATCATTACTGCTAGCTGTGAAGATGAATTGCGTTTTGAAACCGGGCTGACACTCGTGCACGTGTCGGCTGAAGGAAGACCGGCCCCCTGGCCTGAAGAGGTCAAAGCGCGACTGGAACAACACAAGGAAAGTCAGGAGCCATGACGAGCAAAACCATTCAACCGGAAGGCTGGGCGCCCGCGAAAGGCTATGCCAACGGCATGTTGACCAAAGGGCAGACACTGCATGTCGGCGGTCAGATCGGCTGGAACAAGGATCAGGTGTTCGAAACCCACGATTTTGTCGGACAGATGGAGCAGACGCTTGCGAACATCGCCGCCATTGTCGAGGAAGCAGGTGGTTCAGTCACCGACATCGTTCGTCTGACCTGGTTCATTACCGACAAGCGTGAATATCTTGCGCGCCAGAAGGACGTCGGGGCAGCGTATCGCCGGGTTTTCGGGCGCCATTTCCCTGCCATGTCCGTTGTCGTGGTTGCAGGATTGATCGAAGACGATGCATTGATCGAAATTGAGGCGACCGCCCAGATCGACTGAGCGGTCCCGCAAATACCTGGTCCAATCGAAATGTCCGGTCCAAACTGAAGTCAGTTCAGGGGCAGGGTTCTGTGATGTTTCGGATTGGCCGGATCATGAAAATGGCTCATGGGGCCGTTCTTCTCAAATTCAGCTGCCCAGTGCCTCATGGCATCGGGGTCGAGTTCAACACCGAGCCCGGGTCCTTCTGGAACGGTGACGACGTCGTTCGTCTGCCGGAAGGGGCCATTCTTGATCACGTCGCCGACCTGCCAGCGGAACAGGGATTGAGAGCTTTCCGTAATCAATGGTGTCGCCGCCGACACATGAAGATAGGCGGCGGTCATGATGCCGAGGTCATTAGAGTAACACCAGAAACCCTTGCCCATAGCCTCGCAGGCCGCGATGAATTTCAGTGTTTTCGAGATGCCGCCCAGGGCTGCGAAATTACAGACGAAATTGTCGGGTGCTCCAAGCGCAACGGCGCGCTTCAGGTCGGGGACATGGGTGGAAAACGGAATGATGCTGTGCTGCCTGAGCGCAGCCATTTCTTCAAAGGTGGCGACGGGGTCTTCGTAATTTCGGATATTGAAAGGCTCGAGTTCCCGCAGAAGCCAGCGCGCTGTCGTCAGCGAATACTGCATGTTGGAATCAAGCTTGACCTGGGCTTTTTCGCCAAGTCTTTCGCGCAACAGTCTTACGGTTCTGATTTCGAGCTCCGGATCGCCCAGGATCAGTTTGCCTTCGAAGATCGTTGATCCGTGTTCTTCCTGCATTCTCTGGCAGTAGTCGACAATGGCTTCAGCGGTCATTTCTCCCCCGGCGCCATGATGCTCGGGACGGAAGGAGAAGTACTCGGAGAACTTGATTTGCTTGCGAACGGCCCCGCCAAGCAGCTTGTAAAGTGGCAGTCCGAAGACCTTGCCCCGGATGTCCCAGAGCGCGATCTCCACTGCACCGAAGGCGACCGAGGCCGCTCCTTCACCGGTGTTGGCGGTTATCTGCCAAGGAGGGACGCATCGGCTTTCGCAATCGGCGATGTCAAGCGGATCAGCACCGATAAGGGCCGGTGCAATCTCGCTCTTGATCACTTCGCCGAAATGATACCAGGGCGCTTCGCCCAATCCGACAACACCTCCATCTGTTTCAACTTCGATGATCGATTTGGAAGCGCCCGGATAAAGACCGCCGGTCCACCAGAAAGGCGCATCGAAGGGAACGTTGACATGGGTCACGCGAATGTTTGTGATTTTCATGGGCAGGCCTCAGTACCATAGATCTTCGGATGCAGCTTTCTTGCGGGCGATGAAGTCGTTCAAGGCGCCTTCGATTGCCGGATCAAGGGGAGGGGCCTGATAGTCGGCAAGCGTCTTCTTCCAGGCAGTGTTCGCCCGCGTAGCGGCGTCGATTGATCCGCCTTCCTGCCACTTTTCGAACGGATCGTTGTCGGCAAGGGCAGAGTCGAAAAAGGCGGTCTCGTAGTTCCGCATTGTGTGGTCGCAGCCGAAGAAATGGTTGCCAGGGCCAACCTCGCGGAATGCATCGAGAGCGAGTGCATTGTCATCGACACGGACACTGTCGAGAAAGGTATGCAGGGACCCGCAGAAGTCGGCATCCATCATGAATTTCTCGTAGGACATCGACAGCAGTCCATCAAGGAAACCAGCGGAATGAAGAACGAAGTTGGCCCCGCAGTTGATTGCCGACAGCATCGACATCGTGCCTTCGTTCATGGCGTGGGCGTCCGGCAGTTTCGAAGTGGTGAAATTGCCGGAACATCTGAGCGGCAGCTTCCGTCTTCGCGCCAGCTGACCGACAACCAGCGATCCGGATGCGGGTTCAGGTGTGCCGAATGTGGGCGAGCCAGATCTCAGGCTCATGGACGACAGGAAATTGCCGTAGACGACGGGTGCACCCGGACGCTCGAGCTGGGCGAGGGCACATCCGGCCAGGGTTTCGGCATGGGCCTGGGCAATCGCGCCTGCAACGGTTACCGGGCCCATTGCACCGCCGAGTATGAACGGCACCAGGACGGAGCCCTGATTGGCCCGCGCATAGGCCCGCAACACCCTGGTCATGGTACCGTCCCAAACCAGCGGGGAGTTCACGTTTACATTGCCCATGATCACGCAGTTCTGTTCGACGAATTCCCGGCCGAAGACAAGTCTTGCCATGTCGATGGAGTCTTCCGCCCGCTCTTCTGCGGTCACGGATCCGAGGAACGGGCGATCGGACAGCGTGACATGCGCCTTGACCATATCCAGGTGTCGCTTGTTGACCGGCACGTCCACCGGTTCGCAAATCGTACCGCCCGAATGATGCAGCCATGGAGAGGATTGGGCGAGTTTGATGAAATTGCGAAAATCCTCGATGGTGCCGTATCGACGACCCTCATCCAGATCCATCACGAATGGACTGCCATAGGCAGGAGCGAAAACGACATTCGAGCCACCGATAACCACGTTGTTGGCCGGATTGCGTGCATGCTGGGTGAACTCGGCTGGAGCGGTCTTCAGAAGCTCCTGGATCAGTCCTTTGGGAAAACGGACGAGAACGCCTTCCACTTCCGCCCCGGCCTTTTTCCAAAGGTCCAAGGCAGCCGGGTCATCACGGAATTCGATGCCGATCTCGGCCAGGATCGCATCTGCGGTATCTTCGATGCGTAAAAGGCTCTCTTCGGAAAGAATGTCATGGGGAGGAAGATTACGAGCGATATAGGGACGAGAAATGGAAGTGGGCGCGGTGGATCGCTTGGCTCGTCTCCCTGCACGTCCTCCCGATCGCGACTGCGTCCTTGTCTCGACAGGCCCTTCTTGAGTCTGCGCTGCATGGGTCTCGGTCATCACGCCCTCCACTGGTAGCACCGAAATCGATGCTAAGTCGTTTGAGAGTCCTTGTGACGCTTGAAAATTATCATGCTTGGCATAAGATTTTTTCATGACAAACTTGCGCAGACTTCTCCCGTCATTTCGCGGACTGGTCGCTTTCGAAGCGGCTGGCCGGCTTGGGTCCTTCACGCGTGCTGGCCAGGAACTGGGCATGACCCAGTCTGCGGTCTCTTATTCGATCAAAACGCTTGAAGATGAGATCGGGCAGCCTCTGTTCGAGCGCGGTCACAGGGATGTCACCCTGACGTCGGCAGGAAGCCGTCTTCATGTAGAGGTGACCAGCAGTCTTTATCAGTTGGCGCAGGGCATCAGCGCAGTTCGAACGAAACCACCCGACGATGTTGTCACGCTTTCGGTTTCGACAGCCTTCGCAACGCTCTGGATCGCACCCCGACTGCAACAAATGCGCACCGACCTGCCAGATGTCGAATTGAGGCTGCACACGGCCGACCGGGATCTGGATATTGCAGCTGAAGACATTCCGCTCGGCATTCGGGGTGGACGACCAAAAAACTGGCCGGGATATCACTGTGACCGGTTCGCGGTTGAAGAGCTGATTGCGGTGGCGTCGCCAGCCTATCTGGAAACCAATGGCGTGCCCAAGCTTCCGCATCAACTGCTTGACCACCATCTCGCGCATCTGGACGAACCGTATCGATATGCGGCGACCTGGCGTGACTGGTTGAGGTCGGCAGGTGTCAGCGGAGCAAACAAGGTGCGCGGAATGCGGGCAAATGAATATGTGGCAGTGCTGCAGATGGCGCTGGATGGCGACGCAATTGCCCTGGGGTGGCGGCATCTCGTTGGTGGTTTCCTGAAAAACGATCGCTTGCGCAAGGTGACCGACCACACTTTCAGAACGGGTAATGCTTATTATGTCATTACACCGAAGCAGAAACCGCTCAACGAGAATTGCGCGAAGGTCAGGGATTGGATCCTGGATCAAAAGGATCATGGGCGTGATGCGAAGCCGGTTGCTGTTCCGGCCAGTAGCGCAGAATAAACTTGCTGGTAGGTTCTCGGCTCAGGTCTGATCTTTTTCGCACTTGACACAAGCGTGCTACAAACCGGCGAGCCGGGTTTCCTCTTCCTCGCAACGTTCTGCCATCAACCTGGCATTGTGCACTGGTACGAACAGGCCCGCTAACCCAGGAAGCTGGACAGGAGGCTTGTTGCACGATCCTGTTCCGGTCCGGGTTCCAGGTCTTCCAGAACATTCTTTGTCCGCTCTATCAACCCGGGCGTCACCTTCTCGGAAAGCAGGATCATCCTGTCCGTCAATGCTCTCAGGACAAGAACGCTGGCATTCTGTTGCGCCGCGATTTCATCTGCGCGCGACAGGTCTGCCGAGACTTCCATGTCTCGATGACCAATTGAATTATAGAGCCGTGCGCGGCGGCGATAGAGTTCTGCAAGCCAGAAGGCGTGCCCCGCTTCTTCTGCGCGTTCAATCGCCGAACCAAGCAATCTTGCGCCGTCTTCCCACTGACCGAGTTGTCCGTCGAGCTCTCCTGCCATTTCCAGATAAACCGGAAAATCTTCTTCAGTGCCGATTTCCCGCTGGATGGTCAGGCCTTGGGAGAGCTTTGCCCGGCCGCGCGCAGGGTCTCCGGCCATGCCGTCGGCCCATCCGGCAAAAATTAGGCTTTTTGCCTCCAGAGACTTGAGTTCGTGTTCCGAGGCGACGTTGTGCATGCGGCGCGCCAGATTGGCCACCTGATCTATATCGCTGCGGTATCGGTAGAGCATGATGCCGATGTCCAGGGCGTGACAATTGCTTCCGATGTGATCGATATTGCGGGCCCAGTCCTCAGCTTCTTCCATGTAGGTCACAGCGGTTTCCGTCTGGCCGACAAACCAAGACGACAGGGCCTTTTCGCCGAGGCCGCACACGCGCGCGTCATGACCGCCATATCGGGTTCGATGATCGAGGGCTTCGCCTTCGCTGTAAAGCTCCAGACCTTTGGCGATGGCGTTCAGGCAGTCCTCGTGATTGCCGGTGTTGAACGCAGTTGCCCATCTGCAATGATGGGCCTGCAGCTCGACTTCCCGGTCATTTGAACCAGCCAGGTCCCTGAGAAGCAATTCTGCCCGCTCGCGTTGTATCTTGAAGTTGCCTGCGGTGAACCAATAGCCCCAGTAAAGAGGAAAGCCGGTTGCGCGGTCCGCGTATGGAACCTGGCGCAGCAGCTCTACACCGCGGCTGTAAAGCGAGGAAGCTTCCTCCGATCCTGTGCCGTCCAGGGTCGCGACGACAGGACCAAGCAATTTGACGATCTCCAGTTCCAGTTCGGCCGAAACAGCTTCGTCCTTGAGCTTGCCGGTGAGCAGGCGGGCGCGGTTCAGCAGAGTTCTGGATTCTTTCAACGCCGATTGAATCGACGCCTTCCTTGCCGCGTCAATGTAGTGGTTTACAGCTTCCAGAGGCAGTTGCGCTTCTTCCGCGTGTCCTGCCAGTTCCGCGCTGGTAAAAGGCTGGCCGAGTTTGCCATTCTCAACAGCCAGATGATAAAGCGCGGTATGGAGTGTGCGCCTGTTGGATCGGAGCAGACCGGAGTAGGCGGCTTGCTGAAGGAGCGAGTGTCGGAAGCGATAGGACGTTTCCAGTTCGCTCGATTGCTCTTCGATAAAGCCGCCGGCAAGGAGGCGGTCAAGTGCCTCATCAGTGGACGCTTGCGCACCCGTGGAAGAGAGAAGGGCAGCGAGTGTCAGAATGTTGAAGCTTCTGCCGATCACGCTTGCCGCCTGGGCGACGAATTTTGCAGGTCCCAGGGTTCCAAGTCGTGCTGCAAGCAAATCCTGCAGGTTTGCGGTTTCATCGGATTCGAACAGCATTTCCCAGGCGGTTTCTTCAAAATCGGCCTCGGCTCCACGATCGAGAACAAAGCGTGTGAGCTCTTCTGCGAAAAGGGGAACACCTTCACATCGTGTTGCTATGGCTTCAGCCAGCTTCGGGGGGAGTGGCGTGGCACCCGCAAAGTTTTGGATCAGCTCGAGGATGCTGTTTTCGTCAAAGCGCGATAGCGAGAGTGTCGTGAAATTTGCTGTTCCGTGCCAGTTCTCCCCCGGTGCTTCGCGAGAGGAAACGATGACGAAAATCGGAGCGGAACTCACTTTGTCGAGCAGTTGCCTGAGGAATTCGATGGTCTGGCTGTCCGCCCAGTGCAAGTCTTCCAGCTTGATAACGCAAGACTTCTGGCTTGCGACCGCCATGACCGCGTCGACCATCAGGGATACGGCCGAGTCTGCAATGTCCGGTGCTTCGACTTCCTGTGACGAGGAGGCTTGTTGCAGTGGGGAAAGCAGGAAGGCGAGGGCTTCATAAATGCGGATCGGATGGACACCGGGAAGTTTCAGGACGTTTTTCAGAACCTCGGCGGAGGGGGTGTGGAAATCGAAATCGGGTTCTCTTCTCCTGATTTCGTTTCGCAGGCTTTTGACAATCGGATAGTAGGGCGTTTCCTGACATGAAGGCTCGCATTGGAAATCAAGCACGTGCGCGCCTTCCTTGCGGGCCTGTTCCATGATCTGGTGACACAGGCGCGACTTTCCGATACCCGGCTCACCGTGGATATAGAAGACCTGTCCGCGGCCATCGCGGGCATCCTGCCACTTGGCCTTTGCGGTTTTCAGTTCCGCTTTTCGGGCGAGAAAAGGCTGGGCGCTGTCGCGCAGCATTTCGAACCGGTCACCGGTCTTGCGCCTGCTCAATGGTTGCCAAAGCGCCTGATGTTGCGGGAAACCTTTCAATTCGATGGCGCCAAGGCTCTCATAGTAATAGAGACGGCGCGTTGCCCTGTATGTCGCATTGGAAACGACAACGGTTCCGATCTTGGCGGCTCCCTGGATGCGAGCCGCCAAAGTCGGGGCAATGCCGATTATCTCGTCGCGCTCAGCAAGAGCACCGCTTCCGGCCTGGCCAGAGATTGCCGAACCCGTAGCAATGCCAACTCTCACCTGAACGTCGTTGTCCAGTTCCCTTTGAACGAGTTTGCACTCCTTCAAAATGGACAGGCCTGCGTCGACAGCACGTTGCGGTGCATCTTCGTCAGCCACCGGATAGCCGAAATAGGCCGACCCTCCATCGCCCATGAGCAGGTCCAGATGACCGCCATGTGATGTGATCGCACCATGAGCAGCAGCGTGAATTGCGTGCTGGATTTCGCGAAAATCTTCCAGGTCCATGTTGTTGACCAGCGTCGTGGAGCCAACCATGTCGTAGAAAAGCGCAGTAATCTGGCGACGCTCGCCTTTTTCAATATCGAGGTCTATCGAAGTCTTCCGGGGCATTCTGTGTCTTTGACCTGCTCTTTCAGGATGACGTCCGGTCTTGAAAAGTCATTTCACTTAGAGTTGGGAAGGTTGTTTCTCTCCTAGGGTTAGTATTTGTAATCTTGGTAAAAATTGTAATTCCTCAACTCATAATCGCGCAATTATAGCGTAGAGTAAGGTGTTGTGTAGGTATATCAAAATATAGAATTATAATGACGATCGTATGAGTTATCTATTCTGGGAATGATAATGTAAAAATTGCGAACGTCGTTCGTAGCATGTCGATTTCTTAGTGGTGGATTTCACTTAATACAACGCTTTGTTTAGAGTTGTTTCTTTCCTCTCTGTTCAATTTAAGGCATGCAAAGCAGCGAGCAGTCGACACTGAAATACGACGAAATTCTCTCATTCGGCAGATAACGTTGTTCCGGCAAGCGTAGTGGCGGAGTGTTCACAGTCGTGCCGGAGCTTCTCGATGCACGTTGCGTGGCTCCAATCAGACGGTTGCTCCGCAAACCGGTGCTGCATGATCTGGCGTTCTAACGGCATAGCTCGTTTGGCATCGTGAAAATTGACGCCCCGCATGCTTTTGCCTGATCTGTTGCAGACGGTGTGTCGCCCCCGGAAGGGGCCTAGACGCCAATACGGTCACGCAACCGGTAAACGAGGACTGATGGCGCCAGAAACCAAGGGGTGCCAGCGTAGAGCGGGCGGGTGGGATAGGATATCCGTTCGAAGGCAGACGCGGATTTTTCGGTGCCTGCGGCTTTACGGCCAATGCGCATGCCCAGGTAGCTGGCCATGCCGACGCCTGCACCGCAATAACCCATTGCGTGGAAAAGTCCCTTGTCTTCACCACAGTGGGCGAGGGTGTCGAAGGTGTAGCCGACAAAACCCATCCAGGCGTGACTGATCCTGACGGTTGCCAGCTCCGGAAAAAGCGAAACCATGTCCCGGTGCAGCTTCAAGGCGCTTTCGCGGGGATCGGTTTCGCTGAGCGACACGCGGCCACCGAACAGAAGCCGTTTTCGGTCTGGTGACAGGCGATAGTAGTAAACCAGTTTGCGGGTATCAGAGAGTATCCGGTCAGTTGGAAACAGCCTGTCAATGACATCCTCAGAAATCTCTTCTGTAGCGATGACATAGGACCCGATCGGTATGATCCGCCGTTGATGCCAGGGGGAAAGAGCACCCGAGTATCCGTTGGTGGCCAGAATGACCTTCCCGGCAATGACCAAGCCATCGGCGGTCTGAACCTTGAAACCTACCTGTTGGCGCTCGATTGAAAGAACAGGGCAGTGACCTCGGATCAGTGCACCCGCCTTGAGCGTTTTTTCCATGAGGTGCGGGTGATACTTGGAGACGTCGATGCTGCAGTGATGCGGATAGACAATGCCACCGAAGTACTGATCGGTTCCAAGCTCTGATGCCATGTCTATCCTGGAAACCATGTGCGCGTCCGTTTGCCAGACCGGATGTCCCGCAGCGCAATCCCTGGCGAGGCGATCATAGAGATGGGATTTGTGAGCGCCGTGAAATCTGCCGACTTCGCGCAGACCGATATCCAGTCCCTCCACCTTCGAGAGGTGGTGCATGTAGTCGAGGGAGGCTTGTCCCTCCCGGCATAGCTCCGTTGCTGTTTCCCTGCCGTATCGGCTGGTGAGCTTTGCAAAGGACGGCTTCAAACTTGTAGAGACCTGGCCGCCATTGCGCATACTGCAACCCCAGCCCGGCTCCCTGGCATCCAGAACGAGCGTTCCGAGTCCCTCCCGTGCCGTCTGCAAGGACGCATTCAGTCCGGTGTAGCCGGCCCCAACAACCAGAACATCAACTTCTTTCGGCAACTCCGAACTGGGAAGCTGGATATCGGGTGCATTGTCCTGCCAGTAAGGCGATGTCCTGAAGTCTTCGGTGAACAGCTGCGAGTGCATGTCTTCCTCAAGCGGCTCTGGTATCTTCCAGGATCATGTCCGCACCCTTTTCTCCGACCATGATGGTTGGAGCGTTGGTGTTGCCGGACGTGACAGTCGGAAAGATTGATGCGTCGATCACGCGCAGGCCATCGATACCGTAGACCTTCAGGCGATTGTCGACGACGTTCTCGCGCGCGTCCGTTCCCATCCTGCATGTGCTAACCGGGTGAAAGACCGTTGAGCAGCGGTTGCGGACATCTTCCAGCATGTCTTCGTCGGACTGGATTTGCGGGCCGGGTGCGATCTCCTCGTCTATGACGGATTGCAGTGCTGGGCTCTGTGCGATCTTGCGCAGCAACTTGCAACCCTCGATCATCTCGTTGAGGTCATGATTGGTGCTGAGTGAATTGGGGTGGATTTCCGGTGTGTCCAGCGGATCGGCTGATCTCAGGCCAATATGACCCCGGCTGGTCGGCCGGGTGGGCTGCATGCCGAGCAGAAAACCCGGGAAGGGATCGGGGTTCATCAGTGGCCGTTTGCCCTGGGGCGCCTTGGTGTAACTCACCGGGGAGAAGAACAGCTGCATGTTCGGTCGGCTGCAGTCCGGATTGCTCTTCACGAAGCCACCGCCTTGATTGACGCCAAGCGACAGCGGGCCGCTGCGCGTCAGGACATAGCGGATGCCCTGTGCGAGCTTGCCCCACCATGGATAGAGTTGCTGGTTCAGGGTCGGGACTTTGGACCGGTAGAGATAGTCCAACCCCAGGTGATCCTGAAGGTTTTGGCCCACTGCAGGCAAATGATGGACCGGAGCGACACCTTTAGCCTGCAGTTTTTCGCCGTCTCCAATGCCCGACAACATCATGATCTGCGGAGTGTTTACCGCACCGGCGCTCAAGATGACTTCTCTGCGGGCGGTGACCGTTTTTTCACTGCCGTCCCGTTTGTAGACCACACCTGTTGCGCGGTGACCGTCCAGGATCAACCTGGTCGTATGAGCCTTGGTGATGACGTTGACGTTCCTGCGTTTTTTTGCGCGTGACAGGTAAGCGCGAGCAGCGGACATACGAAACCCGTTTCGCGTTGTGATCTGGTAGATGCCAACCCCTTCCTGATCAGCGCCATTGAAGTCCGGGTTCCGGTGAAAACCGGCTTGTTCAGCCGCCTGCAGATAATTGTCGCAAAGCGGATGGACGTCATCTTCGACGCTGGTGACGTGCAAGGGTCCGTTGTCGCCCCGGAATTCGTTGCCGCCGGCATCGTTGGTTTCGGAGCGCCGGAAATAGGGCAGCACGTCGGCCCAGCCCCAGCCGGAGTTGCCCATGGCCTTCCAGTCTTCAAAATCCGCATGCTGGCCGCGAATGTAGACCATGGCATTAATCGAGCTGGAGCCGCCGAGCACCTTGCCTCGGGGCCAGTAACCGGCCCGGTTGTTGAGCCCGGGATCCGGTTCGGTCTGATACATCCAATTGATGTGACGGTTGTAAAACGCCTTGCCGTATCCGATCGGCATCCAGATCCAGAAATTCAGGTCGGAGCCACCGGCTTCCAGAAGGCAGACCGTGTATTTTCCATCTTCCGAAAGGCGATCGGCAAGAACGGATCCGGCAGAACCGGCACCGACGATCACAAAGTCAAATTCAGACATCATTTTTCCAACTCAACTCAAGCCGATTTATCGCGTTGAATGGCGATCGACAAAAGTGCAAGCAATCCGGAGCCGACCATCAGAAAGAAGGAAACGGCGTTCAGAACCGGGGTGGACCCAACCTTGGCCATGCGGTCGTACATGGTGATTGTCAGCGGTGCTTCGGATCCGACCAGGAACAAAGTTGTGTTGAAGTTCTCAAAGGAGACGAGGAATGCCACGATGCCCGCTGCGATCATGGCCGGACGGAGGAAGGGCAGGGTTATGGTTCTCAACACGCGGGCACGTGTTGCTCCCAGGTTGAAAGCTGCCTCTTCCATTGTCGCATCAAACTTCTTCAGACGTGCGGTGATCACCAGTGAAGTGATCGTGGCGATGAAGGAAAACTGACCCAAGACCACCAGCAGGATGCCGGGTCGCAGCAACTCCAGCTCCAGATCAAAGCTCTTCTCGACATAGTTTGCCGTGTCACTTGCCAGTACCAGGATGGAAATACCGAGGATTACTCCGGGGATGACCAGCGGGATGACCATCAGGATGTAGAAGAAATTCTTGCCCGGGAACTCGCCGCGCACAAACAGAAAAGCATTCGTCGTGCCCACCAAGACCGACAGAAGTGACACGAATATGGCGATGACGAAGGAGTAGTAGAGTCCCTGCAACAATCGCCTGTCGTGGAACATGCCCAGCTTCGGCTCGGTATCCCCGAAGAACCAGTCGAGGGTAAACCCCTGCCAGGGAAGGGCCGGGAACAGGCTGTCGTTAAAGGCGAAGGCTCCCGCGGAAATCAGCGGCGCCGCCAGAAAGATGAAAAACGCAAAAACATAAAGGCGGTAACCGAAGAGAAACGGCGTCGTCTTGTTTTTTGTAATCACTGTCGACCTCCTCCTCAGCTCTTGGCAACCGTATTTGCCAGTGTCTGGCCGCTCAGCTTCAGGCCGAGCCAGATGACAAACGAAGTGAAGACAAGCAGCAGCATGCCGAAGGCGGCGCCACCTTCCCAGTTGAACCGGGTGATGAACTGATTGTAGATCTGCTCTGTGAACCAGCTGGAATTTTTGCCTCCAAGAAGGATCGGTGTCAGGTAGGATCCGGCGGTCAGCATGAAGGTCACGATACAGCCGGCGACAATGCCGGGCATGGCGTAGGGAATGATGATCCTGCGCAGAACCGTGAAACCGTTGCCGCCAAGATTGTATCCGGCCTCGATCATGGAATTGTCCATCCCGTCCAGGGTGGAGACCAGCGGAACGATCATGAACAGGATCACGGTATAAACAAGGCCGATGATCACCGCGACGTCATTGTAAAGAAATTCGATTGGTGTCGAGATCACTCCGGTCCAGAGCAGAAAACTGGAGATCACGCCGGTTTCGCGCAAGAGCAGGATCCAGCCGAAGGCCCGGATCAGGTCGCTGACCCAAAGCGGGATCAGGCAGAGCAGGAACAGGCCGCCGCGTGAACGCGGACCGGCAATTTTGGCGATGTAATAGGCGATCGGAAAACCGATCAACAGCGCGAGCGCCGTCACAAGAAGCGACATGGAACCTGTGCGCAGCAATGTGTTCCAGTAGATTGGTTCGTTTATGAACTCGAGGTAGTTGGCGAAGCTGTACTCGTAGACCCGTGGGGCGACTTTTTCGCGGAAGGACAGGATCACCATGCCGATATGAGGCAAGAGGATCAGCAGCGCAATCCAGAGTGTGAACGGCGCGAACAGCAATATCAGAGAGAGCCTTTTGATATCCTTGTTCTGCATCACGCCTGCTCCTGATGAGCGAAGCACATGGCCTGCCTCGACGACCAGACGAGGCGCACGTCTTCTCCGGGTTTGAGGTCGTTGTCACCGGTCAGTGTCACGTCGGATTCAACCAGCTCTCCGCTGCCGGTGCGCACCAGGACACGGCTGTTGGCGCCATTAAAGAGAAGACTGTCGACAACACCTTCCATCGCGTTGTCACCCTCAGTGTCCTTCGGGGCTGCATCAGCGGTTCGGAGTGTCCTGATGAATTCAGGGCGGACGAAAATCTCCACCTTGTCGCCTTCCCGGATGGAGGATTGCCCGGCAGAACTGAAGCTCATCGGCAGCCCTTGAGCGGTTTCCACCCTGCCGCCACTGCCGTCGCTTGCCCTGACCGTGCCCGTCCACCGGTTGCTGTCCCCGACAAACCCGGCAACAAATGCGGTTTTCGGGTGATGGTAAAGGTCCTGCGGCGTGCCGATCTGTTCGAACTCGCCCTGGTTCATGATGGCGACATTGTCGGACATCACTAGGGCTTCGGACTGGTCATGGGTGATGTAGACGAATGTGGTGTTGAACTGGTGCTGCAGAAGTTTCAGCTCGATCTTCATCGCTTCACGCAGTTTGAGATCCAACGCACCCAAAGGCTCATCGAGCAGCAGCACGTCCGGGTCCAGAACCATGCAGCGGGCGATGGCGATGCGCTGCTTTTGACCGCCCGAAAGCTGGTGGATCTCCCGTTCGGCTACATCAGGAAGCGCAATGCGCTCCAGAACGTCATGGACCTTGCGCTTGATATGATCATTGCTGACACCATTGCACCTGAGGCCATAGGCTATGTTTTCATAGACGTTCATCATCGGGAACAGGGCCAGATGCTGGAACACCATTTTCACATTTCGCCGGTTCGGCGGGGTGCCCAGCACGGACTTACCCTTGATCCTGATGTCTCCGCCCGAGGGGTCCTCAAAACCTGCGATCATACGCATCAAAGTGGTCTTGCCACATCCGGAAGGGCCGAGAATGGAGAAGAACGAACCGCTGGGAATGTTGAACGAGACATCCTTTACCGCGCGAAACGCTCCAAAATTCTTGGAAATGTCCAGGCATTCAAGGTCGAAATCCGGGCTGTGTGTCATGAATGATTGCCAACTGATGAGGACAGATAGGTAGGGGATGCCGGTTTCATCGGCATCCCCTTGCGCAGGTTGTTTTGAGCTGTGTTGCTCTTTCCATCAGGGGCGGAACGCCGCTGATGGTCGTTTCAATCAGCCGCCGGTTGCCGCCTTGATCTTTTCAAGTGTCTTGCCTTCCATGTCTTCCACGCCCGGAGGAATGTTGGCAAAGAACTTCAGATTGTCGATGTCAGCATCGGTAAAGGCCGCATTGACGGCTGCCTTCTTGTCTTCCGGCAACAGATCCTTGCCGCCTTTGACGGCCGCAATCGCTCCGGTGCTTGCAGACATCAGCGTGACGTTCTCGGGGCGCAGAACAAAGTTGATCCACTTGTAGGCCGCGTCGTCAGCCTTGCCTTTTCGCGGCAGTGCAAACGTATCGATCCATGCAAGCGCTCCTGTTTCAGGCGGCACGAAAACAATGTTCTGGTTCTGGTCGTAGAGCTTGTAGGCGGTCGAGTCCCAGGTCTCTGAAGCAACGATTTCTCCGGAAAGCATCATCGCAGAGAGGTCGTCGCCGCCCTTCCAGTACGCCTTGATGTTGTCTTTGCAAGTGATGAGCTTGTCGGCGACCTTGTCCAGAATGCCCTGGTACTTGTCCAGATCGGAATAGGCGGCAAACGGGTCTTCACCCATGGAGAATGCCGTCCCGAGCAGGATCGTGCGTTTGAGGCGCATCGAGGTCTTGCCCTTGTAAGCCGGATCGCACAAGTCACCCCAGCCTTTGAAGTCTGGCGCCTTGGTTTTGTCGGCCATCAATCCGGACGTGCCCCACTGATGCGGCACCGCATAGACTTCGCCGTCGATCGTGGTGTTTTCCTTCACCCCATCAAGAAGCTTTGCTTCCATCACATCCGTGTCGATCTTCGACAGATCGAGGGGTTTGTAGATGTCGTATTCCAGCTGGGCGGCATAGATGCGGTCATGGCTTGGCTGTGCAAGATCGAAACCCGCCCCGCCGGTGGCACGCAGCTTTGCGATCATCTCTTCGTTGTTGGAGAAGGTGACTTCAACATCAATGTCGGGATTTTCAGCTTCAAATTTCTGAATGAGTTCTTCAGGGGCATATGAACCCCAGGTCAAAAGGCGCAAGGTTTCCGCCTGTGCGGTTCCTGCTCCGGCAAGCATTGTTGCGGCCAGCAGGCCGGTCATCGTTGTCTTGAAATGCATTTATTCCTCCCTGAACGAACGCAGCATACGAACGGGAAGAAAGCCTAGGGTTGAATTGGTCTGGCAAATATATCCATTGCAGATAATTTAACAGTCCAATTCTGAAGATGTCGTTGTTAGCTGGTGCAGCATTCGGGCAGAATGTCGTTCAGGACCTGGATGCCTTTTCGGATTTCATCCGGCGCCGAACTGCCAAAGCCTAGCACGATGCCGCGCTGTGAAAGGTTCGTCAGTGCGTAGCGGGATAGTGGTGCCGTTGTGACACCGCGATCCGCCGCTTTTGCCACAATGACATCGTCGTCCAGCTCAGGAGATGTGAGGCCCACGGCGTGAAAGCCGCTGCGTGTCGGTTGCAGGTCGATACGGCCCGCAAGGCATTCGGCTTCCGACATCAGCGTGTCGTGACGCTCCCTGTAAAGCTGGCGCATGGTGCGGATGTGCGTTGCAAACATGCCTTCATCCATGAAGTCGGCGACGATTGCCTGTGTGACCGTTGGAACGCCGCTGAGCCAGGTCAGGCAGACCCGCTCGAAGCTTTCCACCAGACCCTCCGGAACAAGCGCAAACCCAAGCCTGAGTGCAGGAAACAGGGACTTGGAAAAGGTGCCGACATAAATCACCCGGCCATGGGTGTCGATGCTCTTGAGAGTTGGTGGCGGTTGGTCGCCATAGTAGAACTCGCCGTCATAATCGTCCTCCACCACCATCGCATCGGCATCATTGGCAGCTTTCAGGAGCGCCAGCCTGCGGGAAAGACTCATGACGTGGCCGAGAGGTTGTTGGTGGGAGGGGGTCACGAATGCCAGGCGGAAATGAGGTGCTTTTGCCAGGCCGTCATCAATACACAACCCCTCGTGATCGACCTTGACCGGAACCGGAGAAGCTCCGATTGCGACAAATGCGTTGCGCGCACCGATGGCCCCGGGGTTTTCAAACCATATCGGTTCTCCTGGGTTCACCAGCATGCCGCCGACCAGCGAGAAGGATCTCTGTGCGCCATTCGTGATGAAGATCTGCTCTGGTGCGCATTTGATGCCTCTCGAGGCATTGAGCTGACGGGCAATGGCACGTCTCAGCGGCATGTACCCGAAGGGTTCGCCATAACCTGCGATGTGATCCCGATCCTTGCGCCAGTGCCTCGCAGAAAGCTTGGCCCATTGCGCCATCGGAAAGGCGTCCAGTGCGGGCAGGGCGGTCACGAAGGCCCGGGATTTGTGGGGCAGGCGCGACCGGGGGGCGAAATCCGAAATGGCGTGGCGCGTTGCGTGCGAAAGTCTTGGCTCGACCATCACAATGTCGCTTGTTTCGATGGAGGGCTTGGGTGCAAGACGGGCATTCAAGGCTTCGCTGACAAACGTTCCGGCACCCACCCTTGCTTCCAGGAGACCCTCGGAAATGAGGCGGTCGACTGCATCGATGACGGTTGTCCGGGAGACGCCGATTTCCTGTGCCAGGGTTCTTGTTGCCGGCAATCGATCGCCCGGTGTCAAAGCCCCGGTTAGAAGCAGGTCCCTCAGCGCCATATAGAGCTGGATCGAGATTTTCTTTTCCGCGGTCTTGTCGATCTTGATCGATGACAGAACAGCGCCGGCATGCCGTTTCATTGTGTTCTCCAAATTGGTATGAGATTTTCCGCAAAAAGGACCTTAATTCAAGTCCAATTTCAGATAGATTGGGCGCCCGAACCATGAAATCGCCTGGCGGTGTTGCCGCTCAAGGACCTGAAACTGATATGAAAATTCAATCCATAGAAACGTTTACCAATGAATTCGTCTGTTTCGTCCGTGTGACGTCGGACAGTGGGGCTTCCGGGTGGGGTCAGGTTGCGCCCTACTACGCGGACATCACCGCAGAAGTGGTGCACAGGCAGGTTGCTCCCTATGCACTCGGGGAAGATGCGTTCGACATCGCTCACCTGATGGACATCATTCCGGACCGGGAGCACAAGTTCCCGGGGTCCTATCTGCGCCGCGCGATGGGAGGGCTCGACACGGCATTGTTCGATCTTCGCGGCAAGGTGGAAGGAAAACCCGTTTGTGAACTGCTGGGGGGAACGCCGGGCAAGGTGAGGGCCTATGGTTCTTCCATGAAGCGGGACATCACTGCGCAAGACGAAGCTGATCGGCTCAAGAAACAGCAGGATGAATTCGGGTTCACGGCCTTCAAGTTCAGGATCGGAGCCGAATGCGGCCGTGACCAGGATGAATGGCCGGGCCGCACCGAAGAAATCGTCCCCACCATGCGCAAGTCATTCGGTGATGAAACGGCTTTGCTTGTGGACGCCAATTCCTGTTACTCGCCGGCCAAGGCGATCGAGGTTGGAAAGTTTCTCCAGGACAATGGCATTTCGCATTACGAGGAGCCGTGCCCCTACTGGCACTACGACCAGACCAAACAGGTTACCGACGCACTTGAGATCGATGTGACCGGAGGAGAGCAGGACTGTTCGCTGGTCGATTGGCAGCGCATGATTGATCAACGGGTTGTCGACATCATCCAGCCGGACGTCTGTTATCTTGGTGGCATGGTGCGCAGCATGAAGGTGGCGCAGATGGCGCATGAAGCGGGATTGCCCTGCACTCCGCATGCAGCAAACCTGTCGCTGGTCACCTTGTTCACAATGCATTTGCTGAGGGCGATTCCGAACCCCGGGAAGTATCTGGAGTTCGCAATCGAGCAGGAGGATTACTATCCTTGGCAAATCGGCTTGTTCTCGTCTTCACCGTTCACCATTGTTGATGGCCATGCGAGCGTGACGGACGCACCCGGCTGGGGCGTTGAGATCAACCCGGAATGGTTGGCCAAATCGACCTACAAGATCAGTTCCCTGGAGCGTTGAGATGTTGAACGCAAGCGATCTTATTGCCGAATATGAGAAGACCGGCACACTGGAAGCATTGCCTATCGGTCATTTCATCGACGGGAGCTTCACTCAGCCCGCCCACAACGGGACGATGGAAAGCTATGATCCGGGCAGGGGCAAGGCCTTTGCGCGTTTCACCGCGGGTACGGAAGAAGACGTCGACGAGGCTGTCCGGTCGTCAAAAAGTGCTTTCGAGGCATCCTGGCGGGACGTGGCGCCGGTGGAACGCGCACGTATTCTCCAACGTGCCTCTGCGCTTATCCTCGACAATCAGGACCTCCTGGCGGTGGTCGAGACGTTGGACAGCGGCAAGCCTTTGCAGGAAGCTTATGGGGACGTTAGAGGCGCGGCGCGAACTTTCGAATACTACGCAGGCGCCTGTGACAAACTGCAGGGCGACAGTTTCCCTCTTGGTCCGGACTATATCGGATACACGATCCATGAGCCTGTCGGTGTTACGGCTCACATCATTCCCTGGAATTTCCCCATCTCGACGGCGGCGCGCGGATTCGCTCCTGCCCTTGCAGCCGGTTGCACCGTAGTGGCCAAGCCGGCAGAGCAAACGCCGTTCACAGCGCTCTTGCTTGCCCGTTTGCTGCATGATGCCGGGCTGCCGGCTGGTGTCTGCAATGTCGTTACCGGAACCGGAACTGCTGTCGGGGCTCCGCTGACACGTCATAGTGATATCGACCACATCACGTTCACCGGCTCTGTGCAGACCGGCCGCACGGTGATGAAGACGGCAGCGGATGATGTGACCCGTGTGGTGTTGGAGCTGGGCGGCAAATCCCCAGTTGTTGTTCTGAAGGACTGTGACAAGGAGCAGGCGCTCAACGGAGTTCTGGGTGCGATCTTCGAAAACGCCGGGCAGATCTGTTCAGCCGGATCGCGGTTGGTAATTGAAAGAAGTATTCACGACGAATTCGTTGGGGAGCTCGTTTCCAGAACCAGAGCGCTTCAACTCGGACATGGCCTTGCGAAGCCGGACGTTGGACCGGTCAACTCCGCCGAACATCTTGCAAAGATCGAGGGTTTTCTTGAACGGGCGAAGGCTCGTGGCGCCAATATCCTGACCGGCGGGTCTGTCACATCTGACCCGGCAACCGGCAACGGGTGGTTCTTCGAGCCGACTATCGTCGACGCTGTGCCGGTGAAAGACGAGCTGGCGCAGGAAGAAATTTTCGGTCCGGTCCTGACGATTCAAATTGCCGATGACGCCGATGATGCGCTTCGGATTGCCAACGATTGCCAGTATGGACTGGTTGCCGGCATTTACACGTCAGACTTTGCAAAGGCTCACCAACTTGCCCGCAAGATCGATGCCGGGCAGATCTATATCAACGAGTATTTCGCCGGAGGGATCGAGGTGCCGTTCGGCGGCAACAAGAAATCCGGTTTCGGGCGAGAGAAGGGGCTTGAAGGGCTCTTAAGCTACTGCAAGACCAAAAGCATAGCTGCCAGGATCGCGTAACTCGCGACGGACAAGGGATTGTCCGCTTGAAGGGTCGGCTCAAGTTCCCCGAGCCGGCCCATTTTTCGACCGGTCTCAGACGGGAAACTTGCGGCGGCGGAAAAAATTCCACAAACCCTTGTTTACGGTTTCGGTTTTCAGGATCGTTTCTTTCACCAGCGAGATTTCGCGTTTGTTGATCGGGCTGGTTTTTCCAAACTTGATCGCATCCTTATGATCACTGATACGCATGAGGATCGTGGATGCGTTGCGCCCTTCGTTGTCGAAGGAATAAATGCAGTGATTGTACTTGTTCTTGAGCTTCAGGGTTTTGTGCATCGATTGTGTCAGCTCAAGCACCTCTGCGCGCAAGTCGGGGTCCTGACCTTCCATTTTGACCAGTCGCTCCACCAGATCAATTCTCGCACGAGAGGTGTTCAGCGTCAGGAATATGACGGTTGCCATGTCTTTCCTGACGCCTGTCAGTCCCGCGATCATGTGGATCAGCAGACTTTCCGTATTGGTCCAGGTGTAGTTCAGACGCCCGACCAGGGTCAGGAACTCCTGAAAGTCATCACTGAATTCGCCAGTTCCCTTCGAACTCATTATCTACATCTCGATGATCGTTGCCCTTTGGTCCGACTGAAGGTAGATCGCCGCAGCTTCAGTCCGGTTCGATACACCGAGTTTGGAGATAATGTGATGAATGTGCAACTTGATCGTATGCTCCGATAGGGAAAGCCGGTTGGCGATGTTCTTGTTCTGATAACCTTCGGAAATCAGGTGAAGCACTTCCGACTCACGTTTGGTGAGCTTCCTGAAGAGGCCGGCCTGATGTTCGAAACTTTTTTGCCTGACCGGTTGTTCAGGCTGGGTGTTCGAATTGGCAGAGTGCATGAACTTGATTGCGTCTGCCGGCAGGTAATGGCCGCCATTCAGCATGAGCCTGATTGCGCCGAGCCACAGGTCCACTCTCAAGTTCATCGGCAGTACGCTCTTGATCAGGCCGTTCTGAAAGTAGTCACGGATGATCTTGGGGAATGCGAGATCGTCGTTGATCAGAAGGCACACATTTGCATCGGGAAAGTTTCTCCTCAAGCATGCGATAACGTCTTTGCGTTCCGCCCCGAAGCTGTCGTCGATCAAAAAGAGGCGCTTTGCAAACCGGGTCTGCTTTTCAGAACGATAGAGATCGCTTTTGTCGCCAATGCGAATGAAGCTGCCTTCTTTGATTTCTCGATCAATGCAGTCTTCAAGTTCTTTTGGGAATTTGTCTTTAGCGCCAATGTAATATATGGAATTTTTTTTGTCATAATCGATGCTGCTCATTTCGAAAGCACCTCCAGTGAGCAGGTTAAAACAAAGTATTTCAAAAAATTACAAAGCAAAAATTTGCAGAATACGTACGAATAGATTTTGTATTCTGAATGATGGTTTTATTCCTCTACGTTCCTTTTAAATAAGTATGGATTTGTGAGATTCCAAGTGTTAGCGGTTTTCTTTTTGTTGAAATGTGAACGTATTTAAAATCAATTATTTAAGTTAATTTTATTGTTTCTTTGTCTTTGTTTGGATGAAATTTCCCGAAAAAATAGCGTCCTTTCAGAGATCAGGGAATTAGTTCGAATTTCAATTCTGAGGATATATATTAAATCGCTCAATGGTTATATTAATAATTCGGTATATACATGTTTCTTACGTAGGGTAGCTTGAGGATTTCTCCCGTTTTTTCGCTATCGTTTGATATATTTGCCTACGCGAAGCTCTCGGGAACTGAGTTGGTTAATGTTTAGTAAACATTTCCAGCTTATTTCGTGGCGGCAAGTCTGCCATTGTCGTAGCTGGCGGTTTGGATATAGATAAGAAATAATTTCGATGCTTAGATAGCACCTATATTTGATCTAATCTCCCCCGCTGAAAGTAAATGGCGCAGCAAACGACGTTATGTCGATTGGTGTGAACGGGAGGCTGTTGGCTTTCCTCCATTTGAGGCCGGAACGGAAACGTTCCTTCTCGAGGCAGACAGCTCAATGCAATTCGATAGAAGACGATTTGCCGGGCTGTCCTAAATCAGCACCTTAGATTGCGGCATTGGGCCTGAAGATGCGGCGCCCGATGACGGGAGAGGTGCGCCCAATTTAGGAGAACTACGATGTCACGCGGTAGACAAGGCCAGATCCAAGGCGAAGCACAGGGTCAATTGCAGGGCCAGGCACAAGCTGAACTTCAGAAGCAGCTTCAAGGTCAATTGCAGGGCCAGGGTCAGGGACAAGGTCAGGGCCAAGGACAAGGTCAAGGTCAAGGCCAGCATCAGTCCCAGGGCATGCATTCAACGTCGTTTAACGCTAATGGCAACTTGAATGGCAACGGTAACCTGAACGGTAACGGAAATGCCAACGGTAACGGCAATGCCAACGGAAACGGCAACCTGAACGGTAATGCCAATGGCAACGCAAACGGCAACCTGAATGCCAACGGCAACATCAACTACATCGATAACGATGTGGACAACAAGGTTGAAAACAAGGTTGAGACCGAAGTCGATACCAAAGTTGAAACCGAAATCGAAGTTGACATCAAAATCGATCTCGATCTTTCCACGCTCCCCGACGATGATGATGTCATCGACGTGGAATCCATGGAAATCGAGCACATTTACGATTCCGTCGCGCAGGTTGACGCGGTTGTTCAGGAAGCCGGAAACGGCGGTAACAACTTCAACCTCGATCAGATCAACAACATGGCCGACAACGACTTCCAGGGCTATGCCGGCGTAGGATTTGACGGTGGCGCAGCTGGATTCGGCTTTGTTGGCGATATCGGTATCGGCAACGACGATCTCGGTGGTGGCTTCGTTCAGGCTGCATACGCTGATGGCGGCAAAGCCTATGCGAACGGTGCAACGGCTCGCGTCGGCGATGACGGCAACAACGAAGGCGTTGGCGCTGCATCGGCAGACGGCGTCGTTAACCAGGAAGCATTCACCCAGGAAATCGTTCAGGGTGCAAACCTGCAGTACAACAGCGCAAATATCGTAGGTGGAGATTCCACAACATCTGACGATGGCGATATGGGCTAATTCATAAAAAAATGCCGGTTCGCGCATCCCCGCGCGGACCGGTTCTTATTGTGCACGCGGTATAAGGCCCAAGTGACCTTTAGCGCCAGTCGTTGAACAGGTCCCGTTCTCGCTGCAGGGAACCATGCAGTCGGGAGAAGTGTTATGTTACAAAGTGGTGTTACCGAACTGATCTGGCATTTCGCCGGATATCTTCATTTAACAGACGAATTGGCTCGCGCCCGATCGCAGTACGAAGATCTGACTGCGATGCGTAACGAACTGGAGCTCCAGTTCGATGAAACGAGTCACGAGGCAGATCCCGGTGAATTGGAAGAACTCGGGGCAGGCAGGGCCGATGTCTACTGGCCAGGCCTTGACCAGATTTCCCAGATTGTCGATCCGGCCTGGTACCGGTTCCTGTCGACCGACCCCCAGCGTATTGAATTCGATCTTGGATCAGATCCTTACTTCAAACCATTTTTCCCATTCAGCGTTCCCTTCTCCTTCAACTTTGTCGAAGGCCCCAACGTCATACGCCAGGAATGGGGTCACGAAACAAATGTCGATCTCGATCAGCTGAACATGCTGAACGACAATGACAGCTTCGGGGTTCGGGAAGGACTGAGCCTTTATGCGGTCACCGGCATCAGTGTGAATTACGAAATGGCGACGATGCGTGAGATCGCAAAGGAATCGATACCCGAATATCTCTTTCCCAAAGGTGGCGGAAACATTCATGTTGTCGGTTCCAACCTTGCCGAAGCCCAGCTTGCAAAGCTGGATTCCGGAGAAGAGCCTTCGACGCTAGAGCTGGGAATTTACGTCAACGGTGTTCTGCAGGACGAAGAGGAAGCAGAGGAAACCGAAACGGCGGGATCCGATTCAGACGACCGCAGAGAAGGGGCTCCTCCGCCCATTCCGGAGCAGCCAGATGGTTGGGCGCCAGGCGATCCAGGTCTGGTTGGCGCCGAAACCGGTAGCAACACGGTTTACAATGCGGCCGTGATAGTTGATGCCGATGAAGGCGTTGGTACGTTCGTTGTTCTGGGAGACTATTTCCGGACGAACACCATCGCCCAGGTCAACGTCTATTCAGACAGCGATCACATTCAGATCGGTAATCCAGGAGGAGATTTCTCGCTTTCCTTGTCGCTTGATGGCAACGTGGCGACCAACTCCGCCAGTTTCACCAAGGAAGCACTTCTTGATGAAGCGATTGATTTCCGCGGCTTTACCGGTTTCTTCTGGGACATCGATATCTCCTACGGAGACTATTACGACGTAAAGAGCCTGTATCAGGAAAACGTTCTCTATTCGAACGACATCTTTCACCAGACTTCGACTTCGGCGCATCAGCGCGTCATGATGGATGCCAATGGCCAGTACAATGCCGCATTCGTTGAGGACTGGGGAAACAGCTACGATTTGATCGTGGTGCTGGGCAGCTACTTTTCCGGCAATTTCATTCACCAGACCAATGTACTGCTCGACAACGACTGGGTGGTGATGGCGTCTCCCGGTGAGGGCGGGTCGCAAACCTATTACGGCGGCCAAAACGAGCTCTCGAACGAGGCAGCCATCACGTCCTACGGGCTCGATAGCTTCGGAAGCATTTCAGCGGGATTTGAAGCGTTCCTGCGTGGTCTGGAAACAAACAACCGCATTGACCCTGAAGACTGGTGGTCACATTCGGGCTCCGGTTCAGGGAAAATGAACGTCCTCTTCGTAACCGGAGATTACTACGACATCAACTTCATCAAGCAGCTCAACGTGATTGCGGATGCTGATGCGGCCATGCAGATCGGAGGTGGTGGATCGCATCAGTTCCTTTCGACCGGTGGCAACACCATGACCAACTTTGCGACCATCATCGATGTGGATGCTTATGGCGACCAGTATGTCGGTGGCGAGGTTTATGAGGAATGGACACTGGTCCAGACCAACGTCATCGGAGCAGAAGACGATGAGGTTGTTTACGGCGATGCCGAGCAGTTGGCCAACGAGGTTGTCGCCTTTGCCTACGCTCCTGAAGAGGAAACTGAACAGACCGAAACAGGAATCGCTCCTGCTTCGTCGAGCGGAGGTGATGAACTCGGGCAGTTGATGGCCTGAAGCAAGTCGGGTTGGCGGATACAAGTTCCGTCAGCCCATATTTTTTTGAAACAGCACTTTTCGTGAACCTGCCAGAACAAAAGACAAAAACACCGGTAGGGATTTGGGAGACTATTGATGAGGTTCGATGACGAAGCTTCCGGCTTCAGGACCGGAGAAAATGACGGAACCGCAACAGAGGTGGACTCTGCCCCCACTGAGGGGGATGCGATCATCCAGTCGCTCGTCAAACGCATGCGTGAACAGAACCAGACTGACCCGCAAAGCGTTGAAAAATCCGAAACCGAAGAAACAGTCGCTGCCGATCAGGAAGTCGCAGACGACGCATCCGACAATTCTTCAGCTGCAGAAGAAACCTTGAAATCCGATGACGACATCAAAAAACATGTTGAACCGGAGCAAGATGAGGTTGCCGAAGCGAATAGTGAGATCTCTGCTGCCGTTGAAAAGCCATTGGAGTCAGATGACGAAGCAGAGACAGACGCTGAACGGGAAGAGGTTGTTGAAATCGAGGTGAGCTCTTCGGACAAGGCAGAACAGGACGACGAATCTGTCAGCGAAGAAACATCTTCCGAGTTTCTGCCGCCCGAAGTCACCGATCCGTCTTCATTTGTTGACCAGTATCCTTCGATCCGATCGACGATCGGGCAAATCAGCTCCAAGCAAACCGTTGAGACGGCCCCCTCCGAGACTGTTCCAGCGTCCACGACTGCGGCCAATCTCAATACGGTCGAGCAGGAACAGGTTTCCGCAGCCGGCTTGGCTGCCTCCGCTGGGCCTGCCAATTTCAGCAATCTTGCATTTGCAGTGCCTGGCAGTTCCTCTTCCTTTGCTTCGGTTGCCGCTTCTTCTCCAAAGGAGATAACGATTACCCCGGAAGGTGAGCGCGAGGAACCTGCTCCGAAGCTTCGCCTGGTCGAAGGCGAAGCTATCGATGGAACAAAAGCGGCGCCGCAGATCGAAGTGGAAGCAAAGGCCCCGGAGGTTGAGCCCGAAGCCCGCATTGAACCGAAACCTGCCAAGGACCGGCCGGCCCCGAATGTCCCTCCCGTAATGCCGGATGAGAGCACCAAGAAACGTTTGCCATCTGCGCGAAAGGCTGATGCCGGCGGAGGAAACGGTACCGGTGGCGACAAAGGCCGCGGCGGCGGCGGTGGCGGTGGTGGCGGATCCGGTGGTGGCGGCTCCTCGTCGGACTCCAATTTGGGAAAACGCCACTACGACCAGAACTTCCGCGAAGTTCTTACCAAAGGTCTTTCTCGGTGCCGGCGCAGCCTGATTACTGTCGGTATCTTCTCCTTCTTCGTGAACGCTCTGCTTCTGGCTATCCCGATCTATCTGTTCCAGATTTCGGACCGGGTCCTGACCAGCCGCAGCCTGGATACGCTGGTGATGTTGTCGGTGTTGGTGGCCGGTTTCCTGCTGGTTCATGTTCTGCTGGATATGGCGCGCCGTCTCATTTTGATGCGTATCGCAGTTGAAACGGAAACCAGGCTTGGGCCGTCGGTGCTCAGTGCTGCAGCCAAGGCCTCTCAGAACGGTTCGAACCGCGAGTATCAGACGCTCGGTGATCTGCAGCAGATGCGCAGTTTCATTACCGGGCCGGTGCTGTTGAACATGTTCGATATCCCGGTGATTCCGCTCTATATGCTCGCGGTTTACCTCATTCACCCGCAGCTGGGCTACATCGTCACCTGCACAGGTCTCACGCTGCTGATCATCGCACTTATCAACCAGAAGGTGACCGCCGTTCCCTTCGGTCAGGCAAATGCTTACGGCATGAGGGCCAACTTGCAGGCGGATGCAATGTCGCGCAACGCCCAGGTGATCAACGCCATGGGCATGATCCCTGAAGGTGTGCAGATCTGGGGCAAGGAAACACTGGAGTCTCTGAGGGCTCAGGTTCTTGCCCAGGACCGCAACGTGATGATGTCCGCCATCTCGAAGTTTGTCAGGTTGTGCACCCAGATTGCTCTGCTTGGTTGGGGTGCGTGGCTGGCACTGAACAATGAACTGACTGGCGGGATGCTCATCGCGGCCTCCATCGTCGGTAGCCGTGCCCTTGCACCGATAGAAGGTGCCATCGAAGGGTGGCGCGGGTTCATCCAGGCGCGTTCTGCGTATGCGCGCATTCGCACATTGCTGCTCAATTCACCTTTGAACCTGGAGCGCTTGCGGTTACCGCGCGCCAAGGGGCGGGTGACCGTCGAGCGCATTCTCTATGTGCCGCCGCCCACCAAAAAAGTTATCCTGAACGGTATTTCCTTCCACCTTGAGCCGGGCGAGTCGCTCGCAATCGTCGGTGCTTCAGGATCGGGCAAATCCACGCTTGGTCGCATGCTGGTCGGATCGATCGTTCCAACAGCGGGCAGCGTCCGGCTGGACCATATGGATCTTCGCAATTGGGATCCGCGTCAGTTCGGCGAAAGCGTTGGCTATCTGCCGCAGGACGTTCAACTGTTCCCGGCGACCATCAAGGCCAATATCGCGCGCATGCGCGAAGATGCCGATGACGACCAGATCTTCGAAGCAGCGGAAACTGCGGATGTCCATGAGATGATTTCCCAATTCGCTGCTGGTTACGAAACGCAGATTGGTGTCGATGGTGCGCCGTTGTCCGGTGGCCAGAAACAGCGCATCGGGCTTGCCAGGGCGTTTTTCGGCAATCCACGAATGGTTGTTCTGGATGAGCCCAATTCCAATCTCGACGTTCCCGGTGAACGTGCTCTCGCCCGGGCGCTGACACGCGCCAAGTCGAAAGAGATCACCGTGATTGCGATCACGCAACGTCCCAGCCTGCTCAAGAATGTCGACCGGATCATGATGTTGAAGGAAGGCACTGTTCATGCCTTCGGTCCGCGCGACGAGATGCTGAAAGTATTGCGTAAGGGAAATAACAGCGGCGCGATTGAAAACAACAACAACAGCTTACCGCCGCAGTAAGCACGGTTGAATTTCACATAGTCCGACTATGTGGTTTGCAGATGCAGGAGTGTTGAAGTCATGTCCTATCTGGCTATGTGCGAAGATTGGGACCGTCAGATTGCTAAGACAAACGGCCGTGTGAAGTTGTTTGGATACAGTCTGCTTGGAGCATGCGTCTTCGGTTTCGGAATCTGGGCCAATGCCGCTCCCATAACCGGTGCGGTCGTTGCCTCCGGTGTGTTCGTGGCGACAGGCGAAAACAAGATCGTCCAGCATTTCGAAGGCGGGGTGATCAAGGACATCAAAGTGCGGGAGGGGGACCGTGTCGAGCCGGGTCAGACCCTGATCGTCCTGGACGATGTTGCGCCTCGCGCCGAGTTGCGGCGCCTTGAATTGCGCTTCACGCGACTGAAAGCAATGGAGGCACGTTTCCAGGCTGAAATGAACTGGGAAACGGAAATCGGTATGCCCGAGGCGATTGTCGGTCAGCGCGAGAACGATAGTGAAGTGGCTGCGATCATTGACGCGCAGAGCCTGACTTTCCAGGCCCGGCGGAACACGTTGGTCAGCGAAATTGCAACCCTGGAAGACGGCATCAACGCACTGCAGGAGCGGATTACCGGCAGCACAGTGCAGCTTCAGGCGGTCAAGGACCAGTTGGCACTGATCGACGAAGAGCTGGTCGACAAGTCGGCGCTGCTGAAGAGCGGACTGATCCGCAAGCCGGAACTTCTCGCCTTGCGCCGGGCAAAGGCAAACCTGCACGGAGAAATCGGCCGTTTGACGGGTGAAATCGGCGATGCCCGGGAGCGGATTTCGCGCATTCGCGAGCAGATCCAGGTTGCCCGGAATACGGCAATCAAGCAGGCCGTCGATCAGATGCACGAAGTTCATTCCGAGCTCGACGATGTGCGTGAACGCGTTCGTTCCGCACGCGCCGTCGTGAACCGCGTCAACATTACCGCGCCGGTAAAGGGCATTGTCGTGAAGCTGGGTTACCACACTTCCGGTGGTGTTATTGAGGCGGGCAAGAATATCCTTGAAATCGTGCCGCTTCAAGAAGAGCTGCTGATCGAGGTTCCAGTCCGCCCGCAGGATATTGACAATGTGCGCAGTGGCCAGCGGGCAACCATTCGCCTGACCGCATTGAGCCAGCGCGTTACCCCGATGGTTGAGGGGACGGTTATTTACATTTCCGCTGATGCGTTGCCGAATGACATTTCATCGACAAAGCAGACCGGATCCGAGGATGCCTATGTCGCCCGTATCCGTCTCGATCCGTCAGCGCGAGAAATTGTTCAGAACTTCACTCCGACGCCGGGTATGCCCGCGGAAGTCTTTATCACGACCTCCGATCGTACCTTCTTTGAATACCTGACCAAGCCAATTCAGGATTCCATGTCACGGGCGTTCCGTGAAATCTAAGTCGAAGAGGAATGCCGGAGGTGCCTGCCTCCGGCATTCGTGGGCGTGTTTGGTGGCGTGAGGGCTTGCGGGAAGACAGGGCGGTCATATCAATCACAGCTCTTCGAGAAGAAACTGATTCACCTGTCGCTGCCTGAAAACACAGGTTTCAACGCGACAAGTCATAAACTTTGTTTCAGAGCTTTCACGAAGCGCAATGGCTCTTCAGGACGGTTTGGGGCGAGGAGCCGCTCTCACCTGTCGAGATCTTGGAAATACAGTTCCAAACCAAGATTGATATGGCAGGCGATTGGCTGGCGCTTCATGCCAACACGTTTAGTCACCGCTGACTGCGGATGGAAGCCCGGCGACCTGCGTGGTGCATTGTTCCGTTACTCTAGTGATACCAGCTTTCCTGGCGCACTTCCGGATGTGTAATGCTGAGGAGGGGGCGTTCGAAGTATTCCGACCAGAGGGCACGAATATCGTTGTCATCGATCATTTGACGAGGCTCACTGCTGGTTGCGGTGACGTCGAAATCAGAATGTCCGGAGCTGAACCACTGAAACCCTCCCTGGGTCGTCAGCGCTGTTTCCAGTTTCCCAGCGTTTTCGCAGCCTCGCATGAAATCCCGATGGCCATTTGCGCTCAACAGGCAGGCTTCTTCGCCGACAAGCTCACCGGGAAGACCTGTAATGTCCTGCCAGGCATCTGCCTGAACATTGCCCAGTGCGTCCGATCCGATTGAATGGACACGCCGCTGGGCGATGAGCGTAATCAGCATGGTCAGGAATCCAACCATATACGCGTCCATCCAGCGATCATCGGTTATGTGTCCGTTGACGAAACGCGTACGCTCCACCAGCGGTCTTATAGTGGTAACGGCGGCTCGTCTGGCTCGCCAGCTTTTCCAAAGCTCCAGCATGGCGCTTTCCTCACCTCGCCGGCTGCATTTCTCTAAAGTCCCGTAAAGTATGGGATAAGGAAATCAAGCAACATCCAGCAATCTGAAATCAGAATACCATTTTCGGCGCCAAAAGAGGATATTGAAGGCACTCTTTTTTCTTCAATTTTCTACCAAATTCAGCCGAAATCGATGCCTTTTCCTGGTACGGCGCTTGCCTGCTTTCTGGTCTCGATTTGCAATGTTGCCGTCGGCTTCTTCCCAGTTCATCAGACGATTCGCAGGCGATCGCTGGGAGGGAGTGCCAACCTTGCTGTCGTTCCGGAATCAGGCCCAGAAATCATTCCCGTTTTTACATGTTTACGCGCCGAATTTAACTCCTTCAGGTCATGCCGTTGTGAGTTCGTATCTCCATGTTTTTGTCAGTCTCTTGGTTCTGATGTCATGCCGGCATTTCAAAAAGATAAATAAAAACAATAGCTAACGAGAGGATTTTGCATTCAGAAAATTATGTCAGACATAATGTTTACATTGTCTGACAAAGTGATAAGGTTTTCGCAGCTACAGGAAAGGTCGAACTCGGTCCATGCCGGAAAAATCACAGCAGAAAAGTCTCGCTCCTGACGCGGAGGTGATCGAAGAGCCTCGTGACGTCCCGCATGCCCTCATCAAGTTGATCGAGGAGGAGGGGCTAAAGGTCGGTGACCGACTGCCGCCGGAGTTGGAGCTCGTACGTCGTCTGGGTTTCGGGCGTTCGACAATTCGCGAGACTTTGAAGACCTGGGAAAGCATGGGGGTGGTCAGCCGCAACAAAGGGGCGGGAACCAGACTGACCGCGGAGGTCTCCAGAAACACGCTGAGAGTTGCGCTCACGATCAAGCATGAGGCTGAAAGCCTGTTGCGCATGCAGCAGGTCAGGCGCCCGCTGGAAGTTGAGGCGGTTCGGTATGCGACACGTCTTGCGACTGACGAGCAACGCAGGATCATCAACGCCCGCGCGGCTGAACTGATTGCGGTCTATGAAGCCGGTGAGGACTGGCGAGAGGCCGATCGCCGGTTTCACGACTCCATTCACGAAGCCACCGGCAACGCATTGTTCCAGCAGTTCATCGATCAGATTCTGAAGTGCTTTCACGACATATATGAAACGCCGTTCGGCAAACCCCATCTCGGCCAGCAAACAATTCCGCTCCACCGCCCGTTGGCAGACGCCATCATCGCTGGAGATGAAGACAAGGCAGCCGAGCTTGTAACCAAGATCATCGACATGGTGTGTGCCGAAACACAGGAAATTGCCGAGGAACACAATGGCTGATCATTTCTCGGACGGATTTTCGATGGACACTTTGCTGGCGGCCGCGGCAACCGGTTTCGGCGGGGCTGTTGTGCCGCCGATCGTGCAGACATCTTTGTTTTCCTTTGACAATTATCAGGCGTTTGAAGACCGGATGGCCGGTCGATCAGGTGACCCTCTCTACACACGCGTACAGAACCCGACCGTTGCCGTGCTGGAGAAAATGGTGGCCGAAGCCGAAGAGGGTGAAGCCGCTGTCGGGTTTGCCTCCGGCATGGCGGCAATTTCTTCGACGGTGCTTGCGCTTGTCCGACCGGGTGACCGGATCGCCTGTGTCGAGCATGTTTATCCGGATGCCTATCGTCTGTTTGAGCGTTTGCTGCGGCCGTTTGGCGTTGACATCAGCTATCACTCGATTGAGCAATTCGAAGACAATCCGGACCTGCTCGAAGGTGTGAAGCTGGCCTACCTGGAGAGCCCGAACACGGTCGTTTTCCAGGCCATGGATTTGCCGAAGGTTGCCGCTCACGCCAAGAGGCACGGAACCTTGACGGTGATCGACAATTCCTGGGCGACGCCGGTCTTTCAACGCCCGCTGTCGCTGGGGATCGACATCGTTCTTCATTCAGCGTCGAAGTACCTGTCAGGACATTCGGACACAGTCGCAGGCATCGTGATCTCAAGATCAGAGTTGATCGATCGGATCCGGGATCTGTCGCTCTCCCTTCTCGGCGGAAAGCTTGCGCCGTTCGAAGCATTCTTGCTGACCAGAGGACTGCGAACCCTTGGGGTGCGCATGCGACAGCACCAGGAGACAGCAAACACATTCATCGACAGGCTCTCGCAGAATGAGCTGGTTCGGAAAGTGATGTCACCCGGGCCCAATACCGTGCCGGGTCTCACCGGGCGCTCCGGCCTTCTGTCGATTGAATTCGATGAGACCGTCGACATTCCCCGTTTTGCAGACGCCCTGAAGCTTTTCCGGCTCGGTGTCAGCTGGGGAGGCTTTGAAAGCCTGTTGCTGCCGACACAGATCGCTCTCAACCAGTCTGGCGAGCAGAACTCTCTGCAGCGCTTCGGGGTTTCGGGGCGGATCGTGCGTCTCAGTCTTGGATTGGAGGATCCAAACGATCTTTGGGCCGATTTTGAGCAGGCCCTCACTCAAAGCGTCATTTGAAAATAAGGCGTACCGAAAAACACATCAGGGAAAGTGGAGGAGATTATGAGGAAGTTACTTGGCGCAATTAGCGCAATCGCCGTAATGGCAACAACTGCAGCACATGCTGAAACTCTGAAGCTGGTTGAAGTGATCACCAGCCCGGAGCGCACCCAGGTCCTGCAGGGGCTGGTTGACGAGTTCGAAGCTGCAAATCCGGGAACGGAAGTCGAGATCGTCTCGCTTCCGTGGGGACAGGCGTTCGAAAAGTTCGCAACCATGGTCGCCGGTGGCGATATACCGGATGTCGTGGAAATGCCTGACCGTTGGGCAGGGATCTACAAGGACAAGCTTGTCGATCTGAACGACAAGATTGCCAACTGGGAACACGGCAAAACGCTGACCCAGAAGACGCTCGACATGGGGCGTCAGACGGATGGCGAAACCGCGCGGATGATCCCGTACGGCTTCTATCTGCGTGCGTTGTTCTACAACAAGAAACTGCTTGAAGAAGCGGGCGTGGAAGCACCTCCGAAAACCATGGAAGAGTTCATGGCGGCTTCCAAGGCGGTTTCCGAACTCGACGGAAAGTACGGTTATTGCCTGCGTGGTGGTCCGGGCGGCCTGAACGGGTGGATCATGATGGCCGCGACCATGAATGGCGACAACACGTTCTTCGATGAAAATGGCAAGAGCACGCTCAATCAGCCAGGGTCCGTTGAAGGTATTCAGTTCCTGATCGATCTTTACCAAAAGGGCTATGCTCCGAAGGACTCCGTCAGCTGGGGCTTCAACGAAATCGTGGCCGGTTTCTATTCCGGTACCTGTGCGTTCCTGGATCAGGATCCGGATGCGCTGATTGCCGTTGCTGAGCGCATGGACGCAGATGACTTTGCCGTCGTGCCGATGCCGGTCGGACCTGGTGGAAAAGCCTTCCCAACCATCGGATTTGCCGGATGGGCAATGTTCGACAGCACCAAGGACGAGGACCTTTCCTGGAAGCTGATTGCGCATCTTTCGAACCCAGAAGCCAACAAGACCTGGGCGAAGCGCGTTGGGGTCATTCCGATCCACGAAGGTGCAGAACAGGATCCGCATTTCAAAACCGATCAGTTTGCCGGTTGGTTCGAAACCCTCAATGGCGACCAGTACATCCCGACGGTCATGCCGACCTATCTGGAACAGTTCGGTTACTTTGCAGATTCCATTGCTCTGGAATCCAGCCAGGAAGCTCTTCTGGGTCAGGTTAGCGCTCAGGAAGTCGCCGATCAGTGGGCAGAGTTCCTGACCGAAGAATATGCACGCTGGAAAAAGTCACAATGACAGCAATAGCTGACAGCGCGTCCGGGGAAACCCGGGCGCGCGGCTCCTTTTACTTCCGCTACATGGTGGAGCCTTATCTCTACCTGTCCCCGGCGATCATCCTGATTGCACTTGTGATGCTTGTGCCGCTTGCCATCGGGATTTCCTATGCCTTTCAGTCCGTTAACCTGTTGCGGCCTTTCCAGTCGGGCTGGGTCGGGCTTGAGAATTTCCAGGCGCTGTGGAGCGACAGGAAATTCTGGCTCGCGCTGACCAATACCTTCTGGTGGACTGTCGGGTCCATTACCTTCCAGTTCTTTCTGGGACTCGGTCTGGCACTGTTGCTGAACACCCACTTTTATGGCAAGCGGCTGGTCCAGGCCCTCGTTTTCCTACCGTGGGCGGTTCCGACATTCCTGTCGGCGCTGACCTGGGCTTGGCTCTTCAATCCGACCATCGGCCCCTTGCCACACTGGCTTGCCGCACTTGGCATTCTCTCCGAGCCGTTCAACATTCTGGGTGATCCGAACCTCGCAATGTGGGGACCGATCACGGCCAATGTCTGGTTCGGAATTCCGTTTTTTGCGATCACTCTTCTTGCCGCGCTGCAGTCCATTCCGGGTGAGCTTTATGAAGCTGCCGAAATCGATGGCGCGAGTCCCTGGCAGATGTTCACAAAGATAACCCTGCCGTTTCTGGCGCCGATGATCGCCATCACCGTGATGTTGCGCACAATCTGGATTGCCAACTTCGCGGACCTGATCTTTGTCATGACCGGTGGAGGGCCCGCCAATTCGACACAGATCCTGTCCACCTACATCTTCACGACGGCCTTCCGGAAGCTGGACTTCGGCTACGCATCGGCCATTGCGGTCGCCCTGCTTGGACTGTTGCTGATCTACGCGGCAATCCTGCTCGTACTGCGACGCAAGCTCGTCAAGATCTGAGGGCTATCATGAGAACTCTTCGACAAAGTTCGCCCTGGATGGTGACCGGAAAATATCTGGCGCTGGGCTTCTATGTGCTGTTCGCACTGTTTCCCCTCTATTGGTTGGCCAAGATTGCGATCACACCGGACAAGCTTATCTTTTCCGAAGGCACTGCATTGTTTCCCAGCAGGTTCACGTTTGAGAACTTTCAGACCGTGCTTCTGCAGACGGACTTTCTCGCCTATTTCCGCAACAGTCTCGTCGTGTCGATAGGAACGGCCGCTATCACCACCTGCATCGCGGCGGCGGCAGGCTATGCCTTCTCGCGCTTCGATTTCTACGGCAAGCGTCTTGTGATCGCGATCATGCTGATCACCCAGATGTTCCCTTTGCTGATGATCATTGCGCCGATCTACAAGATCGTTGCGGCGCTGGGCCTCTTGAATTCACTGACCAGCCTGATCATCGTCTACACCGCCTTCAACATTCCGTTCGCGACCTTCCTGATGCAGTCCTTTTTCGACGGCATTCCCAAGGACCTTGAAGAGGCCGGCATGATCGATGGCTGCACCCGGTTTGAAGCCCTGCGCAAGATCATTCTTCCGCTGACCCTTCCCGGACTTGGGGCGACGCTGGGCTTCATATTCACCGCTGCGTGGAGCGAGCTTCTGTTTGCGCTGATGCTGATCAACTCGAACGACACGATGACATTCCCCGTCGGGTTGCTCACATTCGTTTCGAAATTTTCCGTCGACTGGGGACAGATGATGGCGGCCGGCGTGCTTGCGCTCGTGCCCTCCTGTCTCTTCTTCATCTTCATTCAACGGTATCTGGTCCAGGGGCTCACCTCTGGTGCCGTGAAAGGCTAGTTCAATGGCACGGATCGAACTGAGCAATATTGCAAAGGCTTACGGCTCCGTCGAAGTCATGCGTGACATCAACCTCACCATCGAAGACGGCGAGTTCATCGTTCTGGTCGGACCGTCCGGCTGCGGCAAGTCCACCTTGTTGCGGATGATTGCGGGATTGGAGCCGATCACCGGCGGTGATTTCATGATCGATGGCACGCGCATGAACGAAATCCCGCCGCGCGACCGGGACATGGCGATGGTGTTCCAGTCGTATGCGCTCTATCCGCATATGGATGTCGCGCGAAATATGGGTTTCTCGCTGGAGATCCGCAAAGCTCACAAGGAAGAAAGGGTGTCCAAGGTTGCCGAGGCTGCCAGGACGCTCGGACTTAAGTCGTTGACGGAGCGGCTGCCGCGGGCCCTTTCCGGTGGGCAGAGACAACGGGTTGCCATGGGGCGGGCCATTGTCCGTGACCCGAGCGCCTTCCTGTTCGATGAGCCGCTATCCAATCTGGATGCTGCGCTCAGAGTGGAAATGCGTCTGGAAATTGCCCGCCTGCACCAGAGGCTTAATGCAACAATGATCTACGTGACCCACGATCAGGTGGAGGCGCTGACCCTCGCAGACCGGATCGTTGTTCTCAACGCCGGGGATATTCAGCAAGTGGGTACGCCACTGGATCTTTACGAGCGCCCTTCCAACAAGTTCGTTGCACAGTTCATCGGCTCGCCCACCATGAACATCCTGAGCGTCGATCAGGCCGAGGGTGGAGTTCGCTTGAAGGACGGCACTGTTCTGAAGACCGGGACGGCATCAGGACAGAAGCAGGCTCACGAACTGGGCGTCCGTCCGGAGCACCTCGATATTGTACCGGAAGAAAATGCCCATATGAGTGGTTTTGCCGAGCTGGTTGAACATCTCGGATCGGACACGAACGTTCATGCCAACGTTCCTGGTGTGGGCCAGGTTCTGGTTCGCCAGCACGGGCACTTTCCCTTGAATGTCGGCGACCCTGTAAACATTGCGCTGGACCTTGAAAAGGCTCATCTTTTCTCATCGGACGGTGTTCGGCTCGCGGCCTGACCGTGACAATTTTCAAGACATGGTTCCAGCGCTGGCAATGTCAGTCCAGCGCTGGGAAGACAGCTGTCTTCTTGACGGTTCCATAGACAAAGCTTGTGTCGATGGATGCAATTCCGCCAATCGGATGGATGCGATTTCGAATGAAATCCTCGTAGGCATCCAATCCGGAAACGACGACACGAAGCTGGTAGTCCATCGCGCCGGTCAGCACGTGACATTCCAGTACCTCGTCAATGGTCTGTACCCTGCTCTCGAAGTTGCGGACATCTTCCTCGTTGTGCCGTTCCAGCCGGATGCGCACGAAAACCGTGATCGGAAGCCCATAGGCCTCCGGGTCGACATCAACTGCAAACCCCCGAATAGCGCCTGAGGCTTCCAGATTGCGCAATCGCCTGAGGCAGGGAGACGGGGACAGGTTCACGCTGTCTGCGAGGTCCTGATTGGTCATCCGTCCGTCCTGCTGCAGGGCCCGAATGATCTGGCGGTCTTTTGCATCCATTTTCTTGCTCATTGGCAGATACTGCTAATTTCGAGCATAAACATGATAGAATTTGAAATCTATCCCCTTCTGATTTCGGGCATATTGCTTCAAATGGAACTGAAGGAGACAGCCATGAGTCAGGTCAAGGGTTTTGCCAGCCGCGCCATTCACCACGCTTATGAACCGATGAAGAACGAAGGGGCGCTGACGCCACCGATGCATCTGACTTCGACCTTCGTTTTCGACACGGCGGAAGCCGGTGGCGAGATGTTTGCCGGTGAGCGGGAAGGCCACATCTACAGCCGGATCTCCAACCCGACCCTCGACCTTCTGGAGCGCCGGATCGCAGAGCTGGAAGGCGCGGAAGCCGGTCTTGCCTTGTCCTCAGGCATGGGAGCGATCACGTCGACATTCTGGACGCTGGTCAGCCCCGGCGATGAAATCATCGTTGATGAAACGCTCTATGGCTGCACATTTGCCTACATGCGCCACGGATTGGCGAAGTTCGGCGTCACGATATCCCATGTGGACATGACCAATCCCGAGAACCTGCGCTCGGCAATCTCGGACAAGACCCGGGTGGTTTATTTCGAGACGCCGGCCAACCCGAATATGCGTCTGGTCGATATTGCCCGGATCTCCGAGATTGCACACGAAAGCGGAGCGACTGTCGTTGTCGACAACACCTACGCGACGCCGTACCTGACCCGGCCAATCGAGTTGGGCGCCGATATCGTTCTGCATTCGGCAACCAAGTATCTTGGAGGTCACGGCGACGTGGTGGCAGGTCTGGTTGTCGGTCGTGCGGAACAGATTGCCGAAATCCGACTTGTCGGAATGAAGGACATGACCGGTGCGGTGATGGCTCCCTTCAACGCGCTTTTGATCCTGCGGGGGCTGAAAACACTGGCACTGCGCATGGACCGGCACTGTTCTTCGGGGCAGAAGGTTGCTGAATGGCTGGAAGCACATGCTGCCGTTTCAAAGGTCTATTACCCGGGCCTTCAAAGTTACGAACAACATGATCTGGCAAAGCGTCAGATGGCGCAGCCGGGCGGAATGATCGCGTTTGAGCTCGAGGGCGGACTTCAGGCTGGCATCGACATGATGAACGCCTTGCAGATGATCCAGCGGGCGGTTTCACTGGGGGATGCGGAAACGCTGATTCAGCATCCCGCTTCCATGACGCACTCTACCTATACACCTGAGGAACGCGCCGCGCACGGTATCAGTGACGGCCTGGTCAGGCTCTCGGTTGGCCTTGAGGATGTGGACGACATTCTTGAGGACCTTGCGCGGGCAATGCCACAAAAGCCGGTTGCCGCAGCAGCCTAAGGTGTTCGCGCGACACCGGATTTGACCCGTCTCAGGGGAATTGAGCTCTCGATATTGGCAACGCCGGGCACCTTGGTCAGCTTTCCGGTCAGGAATGTTTCGAAGGCCGCCAGCCCGGTGGTTGCCACGCGCAGAAGATAGTCGCGGTTGCCGGTCATGAGCCAGCAATCCACGACTTCCGGAAACGCCTGAATGGCATCTTCAAACTGATCCAGTGTGATATCGATCTGCTTGTCGAGCTGAACGGAAACAAAGACCGAAACTTCGTATCCAAGTGCCACCTCGTCAATCAACGCGCTGTAGCCGGTTATGATGCCGCGATCTTCCAAATGCCTAAGACGGCGGGAAACCGGGGTCGGGCTGAGGCCGACGCGCTCGGACAGTTCCTGAAGAGAGATGCGGCCATCAATCCTCAATTCTCGCAGGATCTGAATATCGAATGCGTCCATGTTGGTGGAATTGGCCATAATTTTTCTTTCTCTTGGCGGAAATCACTAAAATTTAGCCAAAGAGAGTACGAAATAGCAAGGAATCCATTCCTTGCGGTCGTTAAATTGAGCGAAAGCGTTGGATCTACAGGGGCTTCACGATGAGCGTCGAACATCTCAAGACAATTGAAAAAAGACTGCTTTGGCTGTCGCATTGGATGATCCATCACGCCAATCATGTTCGACCGAAAGTGGATGACATCAAGATCGGCGGACACCAGGCGAGTTCGGCTTCAATGGTGTCAATCATGACTGCGCTCTATTTTTCGGTGCTGCGGCCGGAAGACCGGGTTGCGGTGAAGCCGCATGCGTCACCGGTCTTTCACGCAATCCAGTATCTGATGGGAAATCAGACCCGTGAGAAGATGGAAAATTTCCGTGGTTTCGGCGGGGTTCAATCCTATCCGTCCCGGACAAAGGATATCGACGACGTCGATTTTTCCACCGGGTCAGTCGGGCTTGGCGTCGCGATCACGTCCTTTGCCTCGCTAGTCCAGGATTATATCGATGCCAAGCGCTGGTCATCGGACCGCCCGCTGGGGCGCATGATCGCTCTTGTGGGCGATGCGGAGCTGGATGAAGGCAACGTCTACGAAGCTCTTCAGGAAGGCTGGAAAAACGACCTGAGAAATTGCTGGTGGATCATTGATTATAATCGGCAGTCCCTTGATGGCATTGTCCGGGAAGGTCTGTTCGACCGGGTCGAGAAGATCTTTGACGCCTTCGGCTGGGACGTTGTGCGCGTCAAATATGGAGCTATTCAGCGGGCGGCCTTCGAGGAGCCGGGCGGTGAGCGACTGCGTCAGTGGATCGATGATTGTTCCAACCAGGAGTACTCGGCGCTCACATTCATGGGCGGAGCTGTCTGGCGCAAACGCCTGATGGATGACCTTGGTGACCAGGGTGACGTGACAGCACTGATCGACAGGCGCAGTGACGAGGAACTGGCCGAATTGATGGAGAATCTCGGCGGCAACTGTACCGAGACGATGGCTGAAGCCTTTGCCGCGATCGATCACGACCGCCCGACCTGTTTCCTTGCCTATACGATCAAGGGCTGGGGCACGCCAATTGCTGGTCACAAGGACAACCACGGCGGATTGATGAACAAGACCCAGATGGCCGAATGGCAAAAGCATATGGGCGTAAGAGACGGAGAGGAATGGGAGCCTTTTGCGACGGTCGAAGATGTCGAAGCTCTGAAGGTATTTCTGAATGAGGTGCCCTTCTTTTCCAAGGGCGCGCGCCGTTGCTCGGATGCCCGCATCGATGTGCCATCGATTGAGGTGCAGTCCGATCGGGATATCTCGACCCAGATGGCGTTTGGCAAGGTTCTTGACGATCTGTCCAAGGGAGAGAGTAAACTGGCGGAGCGCATCGTCACGACGTCTCCGGATGTGACAGGCACCACCAATCTCGGCCCGTGGGTCAATCGCCGCAAACTGTTCGCGCGCACGGCCATGGCTGATGCCTTTATCGAACATCGCATTCCGTCGACCGCGAAATGGGAGTTCACACCGGAAGGACAGCATATCGAGCTCGGCATCGCTGAAATGAACCTGTTTCTGTTGCTTGCCGCCGCGGGACTGTCGCATTCCCTCTTAGGGGAACGGCTTATTCCAATCGGAACCGTCTATGATCCGTTTGTCTGCCGCGGTCTCGATGCGTTGAACTATGCCTGTTATCAGGATGCGCGGTTCATGATCGTCGGAACACCGTCAGGCACAACGCTGGCACCAGAGGGTGGCGCACACCAGTCCATCGGAACGCCGCTGATCGGCATGAGCCAGGACGGACTTGCTGCCTTCGAACCGGCCTTCGCTGACGAACTTGCGGTGATCATGGAATGGGCGTTCGACTATCTGCAGCGCGATGGTGAAGGAGACCCGGATGAGCGAACCTGGCTGCGTGATGAAACTGGAGGTTCCGTTTACCTGCGCCTGTCCACAAACCCGATAGAACAGCCGGTCAAGCGAGCGGACGAAGACTTTCGCCAGGGAGCCATCGATGGTGCTTACTGGTTGCGTAAACCCGGTCCGAATTGTGAAATTGTCATTGCATATCAGGGGGTTGTGGCGCCGGGGGCAATCAAGGCTGCAGGTCGGCTGGCCGGAAACCGGCGCGATGTAGGTGTTCTGGCGGTCACATCCGCAGACCGTCTCAATGCTGGCTGGACTGCGGCCCAGCGCGCCCGTTCGCGTGGCAACAGGGGCGCGGTTTCACATATCGAACGCCTGATGACGGATCTGCCGACACATTGCAAATTGGTCACCGTCATTGACGGGCACCCGGCCACCCTTGCCTGGCTCGGCAGTGTCGGCGGACACCAGACCATCCCGCTTGGTGTAGAGCATTTCGGGCAGACAGGCACTATTGGCGACCTCTACAGCCATTTCGGCATTGATGCTGAGTCGATCATTGAAAAGGTGAATGGGCTGACGCCGGGCAGGTCGATCTAGGACTACGCCCATCGAGGCGTCAGCGCTGCGCCTTTCCGGTTTGGTGACCGGAAAGGCGAGCCAGAAGGACGGCGACGTTCTTGACCTGGAATTTTTTGAGTAGCCGGGCCCTGACGTCTTCGATGGTTCTGGGAGACAGGGCGAGGGCGCGGGCGATTTCCTTGCTGGTTTGCCCTTTCGAGAGGTAGAGCAGAACCTCGCGTTCGCGCGGGGTGAGTTGGGGACCGCTGACGGTGTTTTCGATCAGGGCGAAGCTCAAAACGATGCGGGACAGCGGTGCTTCGGGCGTGAGGGTGCGAGCGCGAAACCTGCACCAGATCATTGACCCGTCCGACCGGCGCATCAGGCGCTCGTCTGTGTAGGGCAGGGACTTGCGCAAGGGCTCCAGGCCGATGTCCCTGATGTCGTGAAACTCCTGGTCGGATCCATAAAGCAGCCTGAAGCTCTGACCGATAAGCTCTTCTTTCCTGTAGTCAAACATCTGCGCAAAGGTTTCATTGCAAGTTCTGATGATGCGGTTTTCCGTCAGGGCGAGACCCATGGGGGCATTGTCGAAAGCAAGTTGCTCAAGGTCGTTCATTTGTCACCGTGTTCCTACGGTGTTGGCACCGTAGAAAGACGGTAGCATAGTTATCGACAAATTTGCCATGGTGATTAGCTGGCAAAGGTGCGCGCTCAGTACTTCCGGCCTCGTTGGACCAAAGGCCTTCAATCCGCACCGAAAGAATGCGGAACGCTCCAGGGAACAAGCAGAATGCCGCAGACAGACAAGATGATCCGGGAGATCGACGCCAGGCGCGACGATCTGATTGTATTGACGCAGGAGCTCTTGCGTATTCCAACGCTCAATCCTCCAGGCGAGAATTACCGGGAAATCTGCGAATATCTGGACAAGCGACTTAGGCGGAGCGGGTTTGAAATCGAGTTGATCCGTGCCCATGGAACTCCTGGTGACTGCGAGAAATATCCCCGCTGGAACATTGTGGCTCGCAGAGACGGCAAGCACGCCGGCGAGTGCGTTCATTTCAACAGTCATATCGATGTGGTCGATGTGGGACACGGCTGGACGAAGGACCCGTTCGGCGGCGAGCTTGTCGACGGCAAGATCTACGGTCGCGGTGCGTGCGACATGAAAGGCGGACTTGCCGCCAGCATCATTGCAGCCGAAGCCTTTTTGGCGGTTCATCCGGATTTTACCGGAGCAATCGAGATCAGCGGCACGGCCGATGAAGAATCCGGTGGCTACGGCGGCGTCGCCTATCTGGCGCAGAAAGGTTATTTCGATCCTGAGCGCGTTCATCATGTCATTATCCCGGAGCCACTTAACAAGGACCGCATCTGTCTGGGTCATCGCGGTGTGTGGTGGGCCGAAGTTGAAACTTTCGGAGAAATCGCGCACGGCTCCATGCCGTTCCTGGGGGACTGTGCGGTCCGGCACATGGGGGCTGTTGTCGAGGAAATGGAAAAGAGCCTTTTTCCGGCTCTGGCAGAAAAACGAACGGACATGCCGGTCGTTCCTGAAGGCGCGCGCCAATCGACGCTCAATATCAACTCGATCCACGGTGGGCAGGCTGAAGGCGATGCCGACTTTACCGGTCTGCCCAGCCCTTGCGTTCCCGACAGCTGCCGGATGGTGATCGACAGGCGCTTCCTGCTTGAGGAAGATATTGATGAGGTCCAGGAAGAGGTATTTCAGGTTCTGAAGACCGTGGAGGAACGACGGGAGGATTTCCGCTACGATGTGCGTGAACTTCACCGGGTGTTGCCGACAATGACCGACAAGAAGGCTCCGGTGGTGAAGACCGTTGCCAAGGCCATTGAGGAAACCATGGGCAAGCAGGCAGAATATGTTGTCAGCCCAGGAACTTATGACCAAAAACATATCGACCGGATCGGCAAATTGAAGAATTGTATCGCTTATGGTCCGGGTATTCTGGATCTGGCGCACAAACCTGATGAATATGTGGGCGTGGAAGATATGCTCGATTCTGCCAAGGTAATGGGCCGTTCTTTGATCGAGTTATTGGTAAAGCCGTAAACAAGCGGCATCGACAGATGGGGAGAGCTATGCGTTTGAGAAAGTTTGGGAGTGGACTGATCAGCATTCTGGCGCTGACCGCAAGCATCGGTCTGGCACATGCCAAGAGCGATATTGTGGTTGCGATGCAGTTGGAGCCGCCGCATCTGGACCCGACGAGCGCGGCTGCCGGTGCGATCGACTCCGTGCTTTATTCCAATGTTTTCGAGGGGCTGACCCGCTTCGGCCCGGACGGCTCTGTTAATCCCGGACTGGCGGAAAGCTGGACCATTTCTGAAGACGGCAAGACCTATACGTTCAAGCTGCGTCCCGATGTCAAATTCCATGATGGCACGGACCTGACGTCGGATGACGTGAAATTCAGTCTCGACCGGGCGCGTGCAGACGACAGTGCCAATGCGCAGAAGGCCCTGTTTTCCGGGATCGAAAGCGTTGAGGTTGTCGACCCGCTTACAGTCAAGGTCACCCTGTCGGCTCCAAATGGTAGTTTCCTGTTCAACATGGCCTGGGGTGATGCGGTCATCGTAGCACCGGAAACCATCACCGATATCAAGAGCAGGCCAATTGGTACAGGGGCGTTCAAGTTCTCCAACTGGGTACAGGGTGACCGGATCGAACTGGAAAGGAATGCCGATTACTGGGGCGAGCCGGCCAAGCTCGACAAGGCGACGTTCAAGTTCATTTCCGATCCGACGGCGGCCTTTGCGGCTGTCATGGCGGAAGACGTGAATGCCTTTGTCGGTTTCCCCGCGCCGGAAAACCTGCCGCAGTTCGAGGCCGATCCTCGTTTCCAGGTGCTTGTGGGGTCGACGGAAGGAGAAACCATACTCTCCACCAACAACAAGCTGCCGCCGCTTGACAATCTGAATGTGCGCAAGGCGATTGCCCATGCAATCGATCGGCAGGCAATCATCGACGGTGCAATGTTCGGGTACGGGACGCCTATCGGAACGCATTTTGCTCCGCATAATCCAGACTATGTCGATCTGACTGCCAACAGCGCCTATGATCCGGAGCTGTCGAAGAAGCTTCTTGCCGAGGCAGGATACGCGGATGGGTTCAAGACCACCTTGAAGCTGCCGCCGCCGTCTTACGCGCGCCGGGGCGGAGAAATCATTGCCGCTCAACTTCGGGCCGTCGGCATTGAAACCGAGATCTCCAATCTTGAGTGGGCGCAGTGGCTGGAACAGGTGTTCAAAGGCAAGGATTTCGGCCTGACGATCGTCAGTCATACCGAGCCCATGGACATCGGCATCTATGCCCGGCCGGATTACTACTTCCAGTATGACAGCGCCGACTTTCAGAAGCTTTTTGAAGATCTGACCAAGGAAAATGATCCGGAAAAAAGATCTGACCTCCTGAAGCAGGCCCAGGAAATGATCTCCAATGATTATGTCAATGGCTACCTGTTCCAGCTGGCTTTCCCGACGGTTGCCAATGCGAAGGTCAAGGGACTTTGGGAAAATCAACCCACACAGGCGACTGATCTCACTGGGGTCTACTGGGAAGACTGAACCATCAATCGATCAGGCATCCGCGGTCTCGCGGGTGCCTTTCTTCCGCTTTCCTTTTCTCTCTTCTTCCATCGGGAACTAACAGCCGGTGGGCGTGTGACAGGTTCATGCTGCGGTACTTCTTGAAACGTTTGCTGTCTCTGGCGTTGAGCCTCGTTGCCGCGTCCGTGGTGATCTTTCTGGCTCTGGAAGTCGTGCCGGGAGATCCTGCCGCCTACATGCTTGGCCTCAATGCGCAGGAGGACACGCTCAATGCGCTGCGGGAGCAGTTGGGCCTCAACGGTTCAATTGTGGAGCGATACGTCTCCTGGGCAGGAGGTCTTCTGACCGGCGATTTCGGGATTTCCTATACCTACAGGACACCCGTTTCAGAAATGATAGGTGACCGCCTGTGGGTCTCCCTGCCGTTGGCACTCTATGCCCTGACCCTGAGCTCCCTGATTGCGTTTCCTGCCGGGATCTGGGCGGCATCGAGGCGCGGCACCTATGTTGATGCAGGCGTCATGGGGATAACCCAGCTGGGTGTAGCGATCCCGAACTTCTGGTTCGCAATGCTGATGGTGCTGGTCTTCGCCATCAACCTTCGCTGGTTTTCGGCGGGCGGTTTTGCCGGCTGGGACGCAGGGTTCTTTGCCGGAATGAAGTCGCTTACTCTTCCTGCCATCGCACTGGCCCTGCCTCAGGCCAGCATCCTTACCCGCGTGATGCGGTCCAGTCTTCTCGACACATTGAACGAGGATTTCATTCGCACGGCGCGGGCAAAGGGCCTGAACAAGGGGCAGGCGATGTGGCGCCATGCCTTGCGAAACGCCCTTATTCCCGTCCTGACGATCATGGGGCTTCAATTCTCGTTTCTGCTGGCAGGTGCCATCATCATCGAAAATGTCTTCTACCTTCCGGGCCTTGGGCGCCTGGTGTTTCAGGCAATCAGCGCCCGGGACCTCATCGTGGTCGAAAGCGTGGTGATGTTGCTTGTCTTCGCTGTCATCGTGGTCAATTTTGCGGTCGATCTGGCTTATGCGTGGGTTGATCCGCGTCTGCGGGGGCGGCGATAAATGAGTTTGCTGCTTCACAGTCGAACCCTGCTGCCCGGCGCAATCCTGACCGTCATTTTTTCCGGAGCGGCGATCGTCAGTCTTTTCTGGGTTCCCTACGACACAACCGTTCTGGACATTGCCAACAAAATCAAATCTCCGAGCTGGGCGCATCCGTTCGGTACGGATCAATTCGGGCGCGACATCCTCAGCATGATCATGGTTGGTGCCAGGACTTCGATTGCGGTTGCGCTCGTTGCCGTCGGGATCGGCATGCTGGCGGGAGTGCCGCTCGGACTTGCAGCGGCGGCACGCAAAGGCGGTCTTCTGGATGAAGTCATCATGCGGATGAACGATCTGGTGTTCGCCTTTCCGAGCCTCCTGATCGCGGTGATGATCACCGCTGTTTTTGGTGCATCGGCGCTCAATGCAATCATTGCCATCGGGATCTTCAACATTCCGGTTTTCGCTCGCCTGACGCGCGGGGCGGCACTGTCTCTCTGGAGCAGGGACTACATCATGGCCGCTCGGGTCGCGGGCAAGGGACCTGCGCGTATTTCGCTGGAACACATCCTGCCGAATGTCGCCAACCTGCTCATCGTACAAGGAACGATCCAGTTCTCACTCGGCATTCTGGCCGAAGCGGGTCTGAGCTATGTCGGTCTGGGCGCCCAACCTCCGGTCGCCAGCTGGGGGCGGATGCTGGCAGACAGTCAGACGATGATATCGTTCGCCCCGCATCTGGCGCTCTTTCCCGGCCTTGCCATCCTGTTGACCGTGCTCGGTTTGAACCTGTTGGGGGATGGCCTGCGTGATGTTCTCGATCCAAAGCTGAGGAGGGCGCGCGCGTGAGCCTTCTGAAGATAAATGGACTGAGCCTTTCCATTCATGGTCAGCCCATCCTGAAAGACGTGTCCATGAAGCTGGAGCCTGGCCGGGTTCTGGGTGTCATCGGAGAAAGTGGATCCGGCAAGTCGATAACAGCTTTCAGCGTCATGCAGTTGCTTCCAAACGGTACAGACTGCAAGGGAGAAATCCTGCTTTCCGGCAGGAGCGTCCTGTCCCTGAACGAAGCACAGATGTGCGACATCCGGGGCAAGGACGTTGGCATGGTGTTTCAGGAGCCCATGACCGCGCTCAATCCACTCAAGACGATCGGGGCACAGGTCGCTGAAACCATTTTGATCCATGAGAAGGTTTCAAAGGCCGAAGCCAGGAGACGGGCTGCCGAGGCCCTCAGACGGGCCGAGCTGCCTCAGGACCGGTTCCCCCTGTCACGCTATCCCCATGAGCTTTCGGGGGGACAGCGCCAACGGGTCGTGATCGCAATGGCGATTGCACTTCGCCCAAAGCTTCTGATCGCCGACGAGCCGACAACGGCCCTGGATGTCACCACGCAGGCACAGATCCTGAAGCTGCTGAAGAAGCTTGTCGCCGAGGAGGGTATCGGGTTGATGCTGATCAGCCACGACCTCGCGGTGGTCGCGGATCTGGCCGATGATCTGGTGATCATGCGACAGGGGGAAGTGGTCGAGAGCGGACCGGCCGACACCCTCTTCCGAAACATGCAGCATCCGTATTCGCGAGCTTTGCTCGAGGCATCCGGCCATGTACCCGAAAGAGCCGGTCATTCCAGACCTGACGCATTGCTGCAGGTTCGCGGTGTGGTGCGTGAATATGTCAGTCATTCTTATGGTCTGTGGGGATCAACTTCGCAATTCCGGGCGGTAAACGATGTCAGTTTCCAGATCATGCGCGGTGAAAGTCTGGGCCTTGTCGGAGAATCGGGCTGCGGCAAGTCCACGCTGACCCGTGCCATTCTCGGACTGGAGGAGGTGCAGGGCGGTGAGATCCTGTTCGACGGGCAACCGGTCTTTACCAATCATCATGCCAACAAGGCGGTACGCCGCCGCATGCAGGTCGTCTTTCAGGATCCCTATGGAAGCTTCAATCCGCGCTGGAAGGTAGAGCGTCTGATCACCGAGCCGTATCACCTGTTGGACCATCCTCCGAAGGGGGAGGATCGCGACCGGGCGATTGCCGAAGCACTGAACAGCGTAGGCCTGAAGGACGCTGACCGGTACAAATACATCCACGAGTTCAGCGGTGGGCAACGGCAGCGGATAGCGATCGCACGGGCGCTGATCATCAAGCCTGACCTGATTATTCTGGATGAAGCTGTCTCGGCGCTGGACGTGTCAGTCAGGGCCCAGGTGCTGGACCTCCTGGCGGACCTGAGCGACAGGCTTGGTCTGACCTATCTCTTCATCAGCCATGACCTGAGCGTGGTCCGGTCGATCACCGAACGGGTGCTTGTCATGAAAGCAGGCCAAATCGTTGAACAGGGTCCAACTGAGGACGTCTTCGACAATCCCCAACACGAATATACCAGGCAACTGGTCGCAGCCGCTCCGGTCCTGCCGGGCGATATTGCAGAAGGAAAAGCGCATGACCCACTCTCTGGATCTCTGGTTTGATCCGGCTAAATGCCTGATCAATGGTCGCTGGGTAGCGCCTTCGAGCGGTGAGCAATTGCCGCTACAGGATCCGTCGACCGGAGAGCGCATCGGTTCGATTGCGCGCGGGACCGCAGATGATATTGATGCGGCGGTTGCCGCGGCAGATGCTGCCTGGCGCGGTGAATGGGGCAGGACAACGGCGGTTGAGCGCGGGCGGTTCCTCTTCAGACTGCGCCGGCTGGTCGAAGAGCGTTTGGAAGATCTGGCACACATAGAAGCACGGGATGTCGGCAAGCCATTGAAACAGGCGCGGGCGGATGCGATCGCGCTCGCCCGTTACCTGGAGTTTTATGGTGGAGCGGCCGACAAGCTGCATGGGGAAACCATTCCCTATCTCGATGGCTACACGGTTTATACTCTACGTGAGCCTCACGGTGTAACCGGACATATCGTTCCGTGGAACTATCCTATGCAGATCATCGGCCGGTCGGTCGGAGCTGCTCTGGCGACAGGAAACGCCTGCGTTCTGAAACCCGCGGAAGATGCCTGTTTGACTGCACTCGCCTTTGCAGATCTTGCTCGGGAGGCCGGGCTTCCCGATGGTGTTCTCAACGTCGTTCCAGGATTGGGCTCTGAGGCAGGAGCAGCCTTGTCGGCGCATCCGGGCGTCCACCATGTCAGCTTCACCGGTTCGGTTGCGACCGGAGTACAAGTCCAGATGGCGGCGGCACGCAATGTCGTGCCGGTGACGCTGGAGCTCGGCGGGAAGTCGCCGCAGCTTGTTTTCGATGACGCGGATCTGGATGCTGCCCTGCCGTTCCTCGTGAATGCCGGCATCCAGAACGCCGGACAAACCTGTTCGGCTTCCTCACGCATTCTCGTGCACCGATTCATTCATGATCAGGTGGTTGAAAAGATGTCTGAGCGATATGCCGTGCTGCAAGTCGGTCCGGCCCTGTCTGATCTTGATGTAGGTCCGCTGATCTCGGCCAAGCAGCAGGCCATTGTCTCCAGTTTTCTTGACCGTGGTGCCGATCTGGAAAGAGTGGCCGAAGGTGTCCTGAACGACGCTCCGGAAGGTGGAAATTACGTCAAGCCGACACTCTTCGCCGGCGTCGATCCCAAGCACGTCCTTGCCAGGGACGAGATTTTCGGACCGGTGCAGGTAATTATTCCATTCGATGACGAGGACGAGGCGGTGGCCATTGCCAACGGAACAGATTACGGCCTCGTGGCAAGTGTCTGGAGCCGCGACGGCGCACGTCAGATGCGACTTGCCCGGAAAATCCGCAGCGGTCAGGTTTTCATCAACAATTACGGTGCCGGAGGCGGTGTCGAGCTTCCCTTTGGCGGCATGGGCAAATCGGGCCATGGCCGCGAGAAGGGCTTCGAGGCGCTCTACGGTTTCACAACGCTGAAGACCGTTGCTGCCTATCACGGTTGAAACCAACCCGGCCCGGACGCGACAAAGCGGAGGTCCGGGACGGTGAGCCGCAGAGGCTCGATCTGACTTTATGAGGCTCTCCGATGCCGGCTTTCACTGCGATTGACCGGGATGGCAACGGAAATGCGCCAATCGAGAGCCAAGGCATTTGGAGGACTTTATGAGATTGCAGGGAAAGACGGCCATCGTAACCGGAGGAGCTTCCGGTTTCGGCGCGGGGATCGTTCGCAAGTTTGCTGCTGAAGGTGCGAAGGTGCTCATCGCCGATCTCAATATGGATCTTGCGGAAAATGTCGCCAGTGAAGTGAACGGTATCGCGATCAAGGTGGATGTTGCTGACAATGACAGCGTCAAGTCACTGGCAGAAACAGCTGTATCCTCGCTCGGCTCAGTCGATATCCTGGTGAACAACGCGGGTATTACACATCTGCCGAAACCAATGCAGGAGGTGACGGAAGACGAGTTCGACCGGGTGATGGCGGTCAATTGCAAGTCGGTTTACCTGACCGCCCGTCATCTTGTACCGCTCATGGTGGCAAAGGGAGAAGGTGCCATTTTGAACGTCGCCTCGACAGCGGGTCTCAGTCCGCGGCCGCGGCTCAACTGGTACAACGCTTCAAAGGGATGGATGATCACCGCAACAAAAACGATGGCCGTGGAGTTGGCTCCCGAAGGGGTGCGCGTCAACGCGATTTGTCCGGTTGCCGGCGAAACTCCGCTCTTGAAAAGCTTCATGGGTGAAGACACACCGGAGATCCGTGCGAAATTCCTTTCCACCATTCCTCTCGGCCGCTTTTCGACCCCCGAAGACATGGGGAACGCGGCCTGTTTCCTTTGCTCGGACGAAGCCAGCATGATTACAGGTGTTGCGATGGAAGTGGATGGCGGACGCTGTATCTGACAAGAACCTGCGCTGGAGACCTTCCGGCGCAGATCGCCCGCTTTTCGCTCTTTGCGCCTATTCGGCAGGCGGCGCGCCTACCGCATCAGGATGGGCCGCTCTGAAAGGCTCCAGACCGTCAGTTGTTTTTCTGACGGTTTCGATCCTGGCAAAGCCGGTCGTATCCACGCCCCAGCGGTCAGCATTGTAGAGCTGGGGTATCAGGCAGCAGTCAGCCATTGTCGGTTGGTCACCGAAGCAGAAGGGGCCGTCCGTTTCCTGTAGCAACCCTTCAAAGGCCGTCAGTCCCTTGCTGATGAAGTGGCGCATCCAGTTCACCTTGGTTTCGTCACCGCCGCCGGTCAACTCGGATACGTGCTTTGCAACGCTGAGATTGCAGACCGGATGTATTTCCATGGCAATTGCATAAGCCAGTTGCCGGACCTGATACTGCCCGTCGATCTCCTCAGGCAGAAGCTTCGACCCCTTGGTCGTTGCGTGCAAGTACTCGATGATAGCAAGTGACTGGGTCAGGTGTTTGCCGTCGATGACGAGCGTCGGCAGCAAGCCTTGCGGGTTCATCGACAGGTAATCCTCTGTCTGATTGGCTCGGGTGAGCAGGTTCACAGCGCGGAGCTCGGTTTCAAGGCCCAGAAGATTGAGCGCGATGCGGACCCTGTAGCTAGCAGAAGACCGCCAATAGTCATAAAGCACGGGGTTCCGGTTCATCGAGGTCTCCACTTGAGAATTTGCATCACAGGCCGCTGCAAATTGCTTAAGCGGGTTGTGCTGTCTATGCAACTTGCTTTGCCGGTTAGAGACGGGAATAGCTCCTTCGATATCGTATTTTGATAGAATGAGAGGGGCTGGTTGTTTGCAGGATAGTGACGAAGAGGCCCTATCGGGGCGTACGATTCGGGCTGTTTTAATTACAAGCCGGACGTGTTCTGGTTGACGTGTTCATCGGCAACAAAATACCCGTCGTCGGTGACAACCGCGGCCACGCGATCCTGCCCGAGACGCCTTGCATCAATCGGGTAGCGGAACCGATTGTCGAGAATGACTGGTCGATCACCCAGGATTTGCAACACCATGTGACCTTCTCCCCGTGCCGTTTTCAGGATGAGAAGCCTGGATGCTGTCGGTTCTGATCCGGCGGCTTCCAGAACGGCCCGTTTCAGCAAGACATGATCTTCGCAATCTCCGGCTTTTCGAAGCAGGGTGGACAGGGGAGTTGCCCAATGATCGTCTCTGGCCGCATCCCGGACATACCGGATGCCTCGGGAAATCAGTTGTTGGACGCGAGCAGGACGCGCTTGTGAAGGAGATTCCCTGACCAGTGAAACGACCTTGTGCCAGATATTTGCCCGAATGTCGCGACAGGCTCCTCTCTGACAGGAGTTCAGCCAGTTTTTCTCCGCCTCCAGACGGGCTCTGGTCATGGCCCATCGCCGCGCGAGGACTGTGTCGGATCGAGCTGTCAGTTCCAACGGATTTGTGTCAGGGCTGACAAGGATAGGAACCACTTCCGGGTAGGGCGAGGGGAAGGAAATCTGTTTCGCATTGTCTGGATTGATGGAGCGAACTTGCTCGGATGCGTGAAGAGAAGACGGCAGCACTGCACCAAAAATCAGAGCGGCAAGCCCGAGGATCGTTAGTTTCTTGAGACAAGCACCGAGAATTTGCATCGACATCCGCCATTTTCAGGCGCGTCGATACTTTCTACTTTTCGCGTAAAGCTTCTGATCGCGCCTTGACAATTGGCTTCAACAGATAATCGAGGACCGTTTTATTTCCGGTTAATATCGAGGCGTTTACGACCATTCCCGGCATTATTGGCAGCGGACTTGCTTCTGTGCCGAGGAAATTCCTGTCAGTTCTGACGATCACTCTATAGAAGGTGTCTCCCTCATCGTTGGTGATCGTGTCCGCGCCGATACGTTCAACGACACCGGTCAGGTCGCCATAGACGGTGTAGTCATAGGCGGTCACCCTCACGCGGGCGAATTGACCGGGAAAAAGAAAGGCAACGTCCTGTGGCCTGATCTGCGCTTCGATCAGGAGCGTGTCGTCCAGAGGAACAATTTCCGAAATGCTCTCTCCCGGGGAGACCACGGCACCGATTGTTGCGATGGAAAAGTCGTTGATTATGCCGCGGACCGGGGCCCTGAGAACCGTGCGGCGCACCTTGTCCTTTGCTGACTTGATCGTCTCTTCCAGGATTGTCAGTTCATTCAGCGTCAGGATGAGCTCCTCATGTGCCTTTGCACGAAATCCGAGGATGGCGCTTTCCAGGCGCGCGGATGCTTCGGTTATGGCGGCGGTGGCACGCGGAATAGACGCCTTGAGCACCTCAACCTCAAGGATGCCGCCCTGAGCCTCGCGCTCCAGTCGCAGCAGATCCATCTTGGGAAAGGCTCCGGATTCGGCAAGCTCTCGTGCGCGGCGCAGCTCTTCATCAAGCAACTTCGCGGATTGTTGGGTGCTCTTCAGGCGTGTTTCCAGCTCAACTTTCTCCAGCCCACGCTGGGATAGTTGTTGTTCAATGACCGACAGTTCCTGGGAAAGTGCGGTTTTCCTTGCTTCGAACAAGGCGAGTTCCCGTTCGGCCACCGGCTGGTCGATTTCGCCCGGCTCAAGTGTCAGAGGTTGCCCGCGTGCTTCGGCTTCCAGCCGCTTGGCCTTGATCAGCAGCGCCGCCTGCTGTTGGGCCAGTTCTCCAAGATCCGAGGCAAAGCCGGTGTCGTCTATGCGAACAAGCGGCTGGTTGGCGTCAACAACGTCGCCTTCCTGAACGAAGATCTCCGCAATCAGGCCGCCTTCAAGAGATTCCACGATCTGAATCTGGCTGGAGGGAATGACACGGCCATCACCCGTTGTCACCTCCTCGATTTCGGCAAAATAGGCCCAGACAGCGATTGCTGTGAGGAGAAGGAGAAGGGCAAACAGAAGGCCCCAGACGCCGGAATTCCGCCGCTTTTCCAGCGCGGCGCGGACATCATTTGCAAAATCCTCATCCACCCTTGCCATCGCGGCCTCCGGGAACGGGTGAGTGTTTGTGAGGAGAAGATTGAGCTCCGGCCTTCAGCCGGGAAACAACTTCGTCCTTCGGGCCGTCCATCAGCAATTTGCCCTTCTCCAGCAACAGGATGCGATCGACGAGATCCAGCGGGCCGTCCCTATGTGTCGCAATGAAAAGAGTAATGCCTGTGGTTGCGATCTGCTTCAGCCGGTCGCAGAGTTGGCGTTCCGACATGATGTCGAGATATGCGGTCGGTTCGTCCAGACAAACGATTTTCGGGGTGCGGATCAGGCAACGGGCAAGCGCAACCGCCTGGCGTTGTCCGCCGGAGAGACTGCGTCCACGTTCTTCAATGTGCATGTCCAGCCCGTCCGGATGGCGTGAAGAGAAGAAGTCGACACCAGCCAGGTGCACCACTCTTTCGAGTTCTTCAGCGGTTGCAAAAGGTGCGCCGACAAGAATGTTGTCGCGCAATGTGCCGTTAAACAGCTCGGCATCCTGCAGACACAGTCCGACGGTAGTGCGCAGGTCAGCTGGCGAAAACTGCCGCGTGTCGATCCCACCAAGCAGGTAAGTGCCGGACTGAGGCTCGTAGAGGCCGGAAAGAACCCGGACGAGGGAACTTTTTCCGGAACCGACACGACCGATAATGCCGACCCTTTCACCGTTTCGAACTGAGAAGCTGACGTTCTCAAGGGCAGGGATGGTATTGCCCGGATAAGTGAGGGTCACGTCCTGGAAAGTGATGCCGCCATCTTCCGGTGATGCAATGCTGCGTGCGACAACACCTCTTTCCGCCTCGGTTCCCATGAGCGCGTTCAGGCCGCGCAGGGCACTCCTGGCATGCAGAAGGCGCGAGAGTGTCTGGCTGATGTTGTTCAAGGGAGCCAGCACTCTGCCTGCCAGGATATTGGCAGCAATCAGCGCGCCAACGGAGATCTGTCCTTCCAGGACCAGAAAGACACCCCAAACGACGATGACGATGGAGACAAGCTGGAACACGACGCCCGTGAAGGATGCCGCCGTGTTGGCCCAGTATCGGGCCCGGGTCGTTGAGCGGCTGGCGGCAGCGACCGAACGGTCCCAGGCTTTGCGGAACCAGCTTTCACTGCCGCTGACCTTGATCGTTTCCAGGGAAGAAATGGTTTCGACCAGAACCGCCTGTCGGCGCGCGGCATCAGTCTGGCTCTCGGAGAGGGCTCGGGACAAGGGAAACTGCACCATTGCGGTGATGGCAATAACGATGGGGACCGCGATTGCGGGAACCCAGGCCAGCGGGCCGACGAGGAACCACATGACCCAGACGAAAATACCGATGAAAAGCAGATCTGTGGCTGCGATGACGGTGGAGGATGTCAGAGCGTCGCGAATGGAATCGAGATCGCGAACCTGATTTGCGACCGCACCGGTCGATGCCGGTCTGCCTGCAAGCTTGATACGAAGAAAATGGTCGAACAGGCGCCCGGCAACCGCCATGTCTACCCGCCGCCCGGTCTCGTCAACAATGCGCATGCGCAGCAACTTGAGCACGAAATCGAAGAGAAAGGCGATCAGGACACCGATCGTCAGAACCCAAAGTGTCGGAATGGCAAGGTTCGGAATGACACGATCATAGACATTCATGATGAAGAGTGGGCTTGCCAGTCCCAACATGTTTCCTATGAACGCCGCCGTAATGACCTGCAGATAGTTGGGCCAGAATCGCCGCACAGCCGACCAGAACCAGTCCCTGGGTGTTTCGGGAGAGCTCTGCTCCGGCTGTTCTTTCGCCTCCAGGTTGACAAAAACGACCACCGGCAATTTGGGCCCGGTAAAGTCGTCGAGCTTCACTGTCTTGAGTTCACCTGGAATATCTGCTGCGAAGATTTTTGCCGTTCCTTCGCGGCGATTGATCTTTTCAACGACGACGGCCTGTTCACCCTCCAGCATGACAATGACCGGCAGCGTCACAACAGGAACTTTCGATAGGTCACGCTGTTCAATGCGAACGACAAGCCCGAGGCGTCCTGCGGCTTCTTCCAGACTCTTGAGCGAAAGGCCCGTCATGGTCAGAGGCAGTCCACGAACAAGCTCAGCCTTGTTTGCCATCCGGCCATGATGACGGGAGATACGTATCAGCGCTTCCAGAAGTCCGTTTTGGGTGTTTCCGCCAGCAGGAAACGGATTTTCGACGCTTTCGTTGTTGTCTGGACCGGAAGCATGTTCATCCATCTGGATTGTCGCATTCCCGTCCATACCGGCACCTTCACCACTTGCGCAGCGGTTCTATGAGACCCTGTGACCCGACAAACCACGGAATTTCTGTTGTTCCGGTTTGACTTTCGGGGGGCGCCGACACGCCAAAGGAGGCCAACAGGTCACCGGTCGAGGCGAGCAGTCGGTAGCGGGAAAAGACAGCGATGGTCTCTGAGCTGATGAGCTGGACCCGAGATGTGAATGCTGAGTTTTGCGCAATCAGCAGGTCAAGAAGGTCACGAAGACCCGCTTCGTATTCCTTTTCGTAGCTGACAATCACCGCATCCGCCGCGACCGTCTGTTCCTTCAAGGCCTTGAGGCGAATGTCATTGCTTGTGATATCGCTCCAGGACCTGCGCACGCTTTCGTCAACGGTACGGCGCAGCTGGTCGAGCTCCATCTTGCTTTCGGTGACTTTTTCACCAAGTTGCCGACGGCGATTGGAGTCGATTGTCCCGTTGAAAAGGTTCCATGACATGGTCATGCGTACGGCAAATTCATTGTTCCGGCCGGGCGTTCCATCCAGATCCTCGCCGACGGAGGCGACTCCCTCCAGGCCAACGCTCGGCATGAACAGCGATTGCGTCTTGTCATAGTCAGCTGTTGCAGCGTCGACATCAGCTGTCCCGGCCTTCAGGGAAGGGTGGTTTTTCCGCGCCATTGCAATGGCGGTTGCCTCGGATTTGGGAACGTTTCTCGGCGAGCCGGGCGCTTTGAGGGCAGGTGGTGCAACACCTATGACATTTTCAAACCGGGCCTTTGCCGCTCCGAGTTCGCGCAGCACATCGGCACGCACCGCATGAACCGCGGCAACCCGCTCTTCCGCCTGGCGCAACTCGCTTTCGGTTGCCGAACCGCCTTGCACCTTCGTTCGAACGACCTTCAAGAGCCGTACATGTTCCTGAATGTTTACATCTGCGGCCCTGAGGATGCGGTGATGACGCACCACATCCAGGAATGTTTCCGTTGCATCAAGGCCGATCAGCTCGGCTCGCTCCATGACGCGCGCTGCAGATCCATCAATACGTGCTGACTGGCGGTAGATTTCGTTTGCGCGGGCAAAACCGTCAAAAAAGACCTGCCGGGCGATAAGCGTCGCGTCGCGGGCATTCCGCCACTCACGGTTGTTGGTCACGGTAAGGGAGTTGGGGCGGTCGACATACTGGGCGCCATATGAGGCCTCCAGATCGAGTTTGGGCAGATAAGCTCCGCGAGCCTGTTCGAACTCGTAATCCACCGAACGGCGGTTGGCTGCTGCTGCCAGAACTTGAGGGTTGGTGTTGACGGCACGCGACACGGCCTCCTGCAGCGACATTGTCTGCGCCTGTGTTGTGGTGGTGCCGGAATAGAGGAGCAGAACCAGACAAGCGGGGCGAAAAAAACAACCCGGCCTCGACCAATACGCGAAGCTATGCCGAAATCCCGAAAAGCTCTTAGCAACAACCAACTTGCGTAACATCGTACCCTGCCCAAAAACCTGTAGGTCATTTTATCGGCAATAATCTTTACAAATTGCTTTTTAGTGACCTAGCGTCAGTTTTGTTAAAATTTCCAATGGGATGGTGTTTTGTTTGGTTCGCGTAATAATCTTATCTCAACTTATTTGTAAGCGGCAAAGACTTTTTATTAAAAAAGTGCTAACATTTCTCGAAATCCTTTAAGATCCGTAATTTTTGCAATGATGCAACTGTCGTAAAGAGTATGCGTCGTGTCTAATATTCCAAATTCCGGAATAGTTACGTTCGATACTTCCGAGATTGTGGTAATTGACGCTGCAGTCGGGCTTCCACCTATCGACAACTCATCTCTTTTGTTCCAGGGAAATTACGCCAGATCAGGTGCCGATCTGGTTATCAGTCATGATGATTTCGGGTCACTCAGGATCCAGAATTTCTTTGCACAACCTGATCCGCCAAATCTGTTCTCGATCGATGGCGGTCTGGTTGATGGCAGGACGGCAACACAACTAGCAGGACCCCAGGCCGCAGGACAATACGCGCAAGTCGGCACCGGATTGGTTGCCACGCCCATCGGCACGGTCCAGACCTCTGTTGGAACTGCAACAGCTCAAAGAACCGACGGGACCTCTGTCACGCTTTCTGTTGGCGACCCTGTGTTCCAGGGGGACGTGGTTCAAACGGCTGCAGGGTCTTCTCTGGTTATCGTGTTTGTCGATGAAACGTTGTTCTCGCTATCCGCTGACGCCCGGATGGTTCTGGATGAGTTGATCTATTCACCCAATGGGCCGGACAACTCCATGGTGATGAACCTGGTGCAAGGAAGTTTTGTCTTTGTTACCGGTCAGGTTGCGCCCACAGGCAACATGCGTGTTGAAACACCCACTGCGACGATGGGCATTCGCGGTACGACGCCAATTGTCCAGATCAATGCGTTGGACGGATCGACCAGGTTCTCGCTTTCCCTGGACCCGGACGGCCAACAAGGGCTTTACCAGTTGTTTGACCGCATTACGGGTCAGCTTCTTGGAACAGTCGACACCACGGATGCAACGTTTCTTGTCGCCTCGGTCGGCGCCACGCCGATCGTGACGCCCAAGACGCAGACCGACCTGGACGCAGAGCAGGGCGAACTGCAACAGGCCTTCGACGCTTACAGGGCTGCGGGCCTCGGTCAATCGCCGGGCAATGACGGCAATGATGGCAATGGTGACCCAGGGCAAACCGATGCCGGACCGCCAGAGGGGATCGAGAATCCGGAACTCGCTCCTCTCGAGCCGGAGGGGGAGAACAACAACGGGCTGGACAGTCAGGACGAAAGCGGTCTGGAGCTTCTTGATCCAAGCGATCCGGGCAGTTCCGGGTCTACCCAATATGCAGGACGTTCTTCCACGCAAACGCAACTTGTCGAAGACGAAGAGCAGCCAGTGGATGACAATCTGTCAGTGCTCTTCCCAGCGAACATTGTCACCTTTGAAGACGAAGCGATCAGTCTGACCGGGTTCACCGTCGAAATTCCTGGCGACGGCGACGGTACTGTCACGATTGTTGCTCGCTCCACCGTGACGCTTGCCCAGGTAGATGGTCTCACATTCACCAACGGCGATGGTTTCGACGACGAGGAGATGACCTTTTCCGGTAGCGAGGAAGACATCAATGCCGCCTTGTCCGGGATGCAGTACACGCCGTCGCCCGACAGTGTTGACGGTGGGCTGAACATTACGGTCGATGACGGAAGTTCCACCGTCGAAGCGGATGTACCGATCACCATTGAGCCCGTTGAGGACCCGCCGGTGGTTTTCGATATTTCGCTGGAGGTGAACGAAGATGGTAGTGTGACGGCGCCTTTTATCGGATCGGATCCGGATGAAGGCGACACGATCACTCTTTACTCGCTGACTGATCCTGAACTGGGGACGCTCACGGTTCACGACGACGGCACATTCACCTTTGATACAGCGGGCGATTTCGAGACGCTTTCGGCAAACAGCACGCAGCAGGTTACCTTCGAGTACACCGCGGTCGACAGCACAGGGCGGGTTTCGACCAGTTCCGGACTTGTGACAATCACTGTCACCGGCGTGAACGACGACCCGGAAGTGGAAGCCGAAGGACCGGCCGGCTTTGCCGAAGCTGTCAACGCTTCGGCGCAGCGCCTGTTGGACAGCGGGATCATTGACGCCAGCGATGTCGATCAGGGTGACAGTGTTTCCGTGACCTTCGCATCCAATGGCGCACCTGTCTGGAGCGGTGGAAACCTTGATGACATTTCCCCCGACCTTGCAGCGATACTTCTTGCAGGCTTTGCCGTAGTCGAAGGAGAAGGCGGGTTCCTCTGGAACTATGATGCAATCGCCGATCTCGACTTTCTGTCGGCGGATGAGACGATAACATTCTCTTACACGATAACGGCTGCAGACGAGTTCGGAGGCACTGATACCGACCAGGTGAACTTTGTCATCACCGGTGCGGAGGATGCCCCGGTCATTTCAGGTGAACTTGCAGGCGATGTGGCGGAAGACGGCGTTTTGAATGCGTCCGGCACCTTGACGGCGACAGATGCCGACTTGGTCGATACACCGACATTCACACCGCAAGCTGGTGTCGCTGGAGTGTATGGCACCTTTAATCTCGCCACATCTGGCGATTGGACCTACGTGCTGAACAATGCCGCGGCTCAGTCACTTTCGGGCGGTGAGGTCTACGAGGAAACCTTCATTGTCGAAGCGACCACTGAAGATGGAGAAAGCGTTACGCAAACCGTGATCGTTGCCGTCACCGGGCAAGAAGATGTTCCTGTGATCAGTGGTTCTGCGACCGGTTCAACAGAAGAGGATGGCACAGCAAGCGCTACGGGCAATCTGTCGGTCTCTGACGCCGATGCTGTCGACAACCCGAGCTTCACACCTCAAGAAAGTACCGTCGGAACCTACGGCACATTCGAAGTGAACGCGGCAGGCTTG